>NZ_CAXOFU010000010.1:0-174957 GCF_964208575.1 Enterobacter soli
ACTTTGATAAGAACCGCAACGCTAGAAATAGCTTGCGGTTTTTTTGTTTATTCATCCCCTTCCCTCTGCGTAACGCAGTCTGTTAGTCCAGACTTTGACCTTCATGTGAAGGCTCTCAATAGCACTTAATATATTCCCCAAAGAAAAGCCAAAACCAGGCAACAATAATCACTCCAGCTGGAAGTAATTCCCTGAAATCCCGTCGTTTTCTTAAAGCGTTCGCAAAGTGAAAAATGAAAGGGGTGATAAGCAAAAATGAAAAAGGTACCGTAACATCTCTCATGCTCTCTGTGTTTTCATCAGAGATAACGTCACAAACGTGATGAACAGCATCGTCACCGAACGTATCAACATCATCCAGAAAAGCCAGAAACCAAATAACAATAAAGCTAAATACATAATAAAAATAATATATTGGTTTAAGGAATTTATATTTATCTTTCATATCACATCCCCATGATTTTACGAACACGCTCGGCTCGTTTGATAATGGCAAGCCCATAAGATATATAATCTCGCTCAGGAGCGTGCTCTTTAGCTGACATGGCTTTAATAAAATCCTCTTTTTTTCGTTGAATCCCACGATTGTAACGGGAGCCGACTAAAATTGTTTGCTCCTGATTGAGATTTGCAGGGTCAGCTTTTGGATAATCAAATAAAATAAGATCTTTTAGATGTAAAGCAACCACCTTGATGTTAAAGTCATCACTCTGTAGACAACGGCTTAACTGTACCTGTAATTCTCTGGTAAGATTTTTAGGATCCACACCCAAAGATTCTGCCGCTGCCCGAATTTGTATTGCAATGATGCCAATAGAAACTCTGTTAGAGAAATCATTATTCACTTTCAAAGAATCAACAGCCTGCCTGAACGTCAAAATAAATGTTTTTAGCCGGTCCGGTTTGCCGCCGGCCTCCTGCCAGGCTACCCCGGCTAACAGTAAAGGATGGATTCCCGCTTCTTTAGCATATTTTATAATCGTGTCTTTATGGAATTTAAGATACGAATCTTTGTACAAATATAAATACGATTGGCCTTTATACTCTGCAGGATTGTCTTGCATCAGCCTCCAGACTAAAATATCAGCGCCGTTCCATCGTGGAAAAGAAGAAACTGTTGGTATACAAAACGGATTTTCCCTATTCATAACTAAATCCTTATAAATTCCATTTAATTATATAAGTTTCAAAATATTAAATTGGCAAGAATAGTAAAACAAACCTCAATCCATTAAATCGATGAATGAAACGCGCGTTTAATATCACTATGAAATATAAAAATAAGATTTTTGAAAAGTGTTTTTCCCTCAAGAATCAAAATCGTTCTTAGACAATTGTATTGCACTGCAGAAAAAAACATTTCAATATTGAAAAGATACTGCGTTGAGCAATTGTAGTGAAATATTATTTTTCTTTCCAGACACAGACTTGCAGCGAAAAGTCTTCTTTCGGATTATTCGATTTACGGAGCTTTTCTTTCACGAGATAATTTAAAATATTATCTTTCCCCAAAGAATAGCTTCTTATCCTACCCGGGGCGTTAGCCATCACTATGCTGACTAACGCCCCGGCCATCGCTTCTACCCTCTTCTGGCAAGCGTTGCGCCGTCTGAGAAATACGCCTTAATCCCCGCCAGAATGGACTCAGCCACTTCCTGCTGGAATTTCGCGGTCTTGAGCTTGCGCTCCTCTTCCACGTTACTGATAAACGCGGTTTCGACAAGAATGGACGGAATATCTGGCGCTTTGAGCACCGCAAAACCGGCCTGCTCAACGCTGTTTTTATGCAGCTTGTTGACGTTGCCGAGCTTGCCCAGCACCGCTTTACCAAATTTCAGGCTGTCGGTGATCGTCAGAGACTGCACCATATCGAACATGGTGTGATCGACATAGCGATCGCCGCTTTTACTGACGCCACCAATCAAATCCGAGGCGTTCTGCGTGTCTGCCAGATAGCGCGCCGCGGTACTCGTCGCCCCTTTGGTTGACAGGGCAAACACGGACGAACCGCTCGGCTGGCGGCTGGTAAAGGCGTCGGCGTGGATAGAGACGAACAGGTCCGCGCGCTGTTTTTGCGCTTTTGCTACGCGCACCTTCAGCGGGATGAAGATATCTTCGTTGCGCGTCATATAGGCGCGCATGTTGCCTTCTCTGTCGATAAGGGCCTTCAGGCGGCGGGCAATTTGCAGCACCACGTCTTTTTCTCGGGTGCGGTATTTCCCTACGGCACCGGAGTCCTCCCCGCCGTGCCCCGGATCGAGCATGATCACGATCGGGCGATCGCGCCCCGCTTTACCCGGCTTAGGGCCGCTTTGCGCAGGTGGAACCTGACGCTGAAGATCCCCTTTGTTGTAATCCTCAAGCAGCGCCAGCAGCGGATCCTGAATATCCGTCGCGTTCGACGGATAGAGATCCATCACCAGGCGCTCCTTAAAGGCGGCAACGGGCGCAAGGGCAAACAGCTGCGGCTTAACGTTCTGCTTAAGCTCAAACACCATACGCACGGTTTGCGGATCGAACTGCCCCACCCGGGCAGATTTGATAAAGGGATCGTCGCCGCGGATCTGCGCGCTCATGCCTTTCAGGACGGAGTTGAGGTTAACACCTTCGAGATCCACCACGACGCGTTCCGGGTTGCTCAGGGCAAACTGTTTGTATTTAAGCACCTGATTGGACTCTACCGTCACGCGTGTATAGGTCGACGACGGCCAGACGCGCACCGCCACTACCTGACTGATAGCAGCAAACGCAACCTGACTGACGCTGAGCAACCACATCGCCCCGGCCCCTTGTAGCAAGCGGCGGCGGCTTATTGCTGATTTGGATCCCGACATGCTTCTCCCGAGCAAGAAATCAAATTGATAATCAAAAATGCCAAATTGACCGAAAACTTTAACGAATGACGCATAAACTGTCATCTATAAAAGGGTAAACATTCATACGTTAACGCACAGATTACTTATTAATTTCTGTGGTTCGCAGAAAATTTAGGCTTGCACGCGCGGCATTAATCGAATAAAAATACAGAAATTACGAATAAACATTCATTAAGGGTTGTGCCATGGTGAAGGAACGTAGAACCGAACTGGTCCAGGGATTCCGCCATTCTGTTCCCTATATCAACGCCCACCGGGGAAAAACGTTTGTCATCATGCTCGGCGGCGAAGCCATTGAGCATGAAAACTTTTCCAGTATCGTCAACGACATCGGATTACTGCACAGCCTGGGCATTCGTCTGGTGGTCGTGTATGGCGCGCGCCCGCAGATTGATGCCAATCTCGAAGCGCATCACCACGAGCCGATCTATCACAAAAACACCCGCGTGACGGATGCTAAAACCCTTGAGCTGGTCAAGCAGGCCGCCGGGCTGCTGCAGCTGGACATCACCGCTCGCCTGTCAATGAGCCTCAACAACACGCCGCTACAGGGTGCGCATATCAACGTTGTCAGCGGCAACTTTATCATCGCGCAGCCGCTCGGCGTGGACGATGGCGTGGATTATTGCCACAGCGGTCGTATTCGTCGTATCGATGAAGAAGCCATCCACCGCCAGCTGGACAGCGGCGCCATTGTCCTGATGGGGCCGGTGGCCGTGTCCGTCACTGGCGAGAGCTTTAACCTCACCTCCGAAGAAATCGCCACGCAGCTGGCTATCAAGCTGAAGGCAGAGAAGATGATTGGCTTTTGCTCCTCCCAGGGCGTGGTCAACGACGAAGGGACGATCGTGCCGGAACTGTTCCCGAACGAAGCGCAGGCCCGCGTTGAAGCTCTGGAAGCCGAGGGCGATTACTACTCTGGCACGGTACGTTTCCTGCGCGGTGCAGTTAAGGCCTGTCGCAGCGGCGTGCGCCGCAGCCACCTCATCAGCTATCAGGAAGACGGTGCTCTGCTACAGGAGCTGTTCTCACGCGACGGTATCGGTACGCAGATTGTGATGGAGAGCGCCGAGCAGATCCGCCGCGCCACCATCAACGATATCGGCGGCATTCTGGAACTTATCCGACCGCTGGAGCAGCAGGGAATTCTGGTACGCCGCTCCCGTGAACAGCTGGAAATGGAGATCGATAAATTCACCATTATCCAGCGCGACAACCTGACCATCGCCTGCGCCGCCCTCTATCCTTTCCCGGAAGAGAAGATTGGCGAGATGGCCTGCGTGGCGGTTCATCCTGACTACCGCAGCTCATCGCGCGGCGAAATGCTGCTTGAGCGTGTGGCAGCCCAGGCGCGGCAGATTGGGCTCAGCAAGCTGTTCGTGCTGACCACGCGCAGCATTCACTGGTTCCAGGAACGCGGCTTTACGCCGGTGGATATCGATTCGCTGCCGGAAAGCAAAAAAGAGATGTACAACTATCAGCGGCGTTCAAAAGTGCTGATGGCCGATCTGGGATAAGGTTCAGCCCTCAACGCGTGAGGGCTGACGCTCAGTGCGCTTCAAATATCGCGCTTAAGCCGCTGCGGCGCTCGGTTCGGGTGGCAATGGCCTGCACCAGAATTCGTTCGTCGGCGTAAAGCGAAAGCCGCTGGCGCGCGCGGGTGATGGCCGTATAGATCAGCTCGCGGGTCACCACCGGGGAGAGCTGCGTCGGCAGGATCAGCGCCGCATGGTTGAATTCCGACCCCTGGGATTTATGCACCGTCATCGCCCACGCCGTTTCATGCTCAGGCAAACGGCTAGGCTGTACCGACTTCACGCTGCCGTCCGGCATCTGGAACCACACGCGAAGCCCCTGCCCGCGATCGAGCGCGATGCCGATATCCCCGTTAAACAGCCCCAGCGCGCTGTCGTTTCGGGAGATCATCACCGGCCGCCCCTCGTACCAGCGCGAGTGCTGCGAACGGGCAATCTTGCGTTTTTGCGCCAGCACCTGCTCCAGCCGTTCGTTCAGACCTGCGACGCCAAACGGCCCCTCACGCAGGGCGCACAGTAGTTGGTACTCGCCAAACGCGGCGATAACCTGCTCCGGCGCGCTTTGCTGCTGCACGCGCGTCAGGAAATGCTGATAACCGTGCAGCGCGTCCTCGAGCATCGCCTGATACTCTTCGCCGCTTTGCAGCGATTTTTTCTCTATGTCGCCAAACGCGCCGCTGAATACCGTGCGCGTTGCCTGGCGATCGCCCCGGTTCACGGCGGCGGCAAGCTGCCCGATACCGGAATCGCTGCCGAAGCGGTAGCTTTTTTGCAGCAGGCACAGGCTGTCTCGAAGCGCCCCTGCGAGCGGATCGTCGTTGCCTTCCAGCGCACATCCGGTCAGGCGCGCCAGCTCCCCGGCGCGCGCCGGGGTGTATCCCAGGCTGGCGTAGGTACAGATATCCCCCAGCACCGCGCCGGCCTCAACGGAAGCAAGCTGGTCGCGATCGCCCAGGAAGATCACCCGCGCGTGCTCGGGCAGCGCCTCAATCAGGCGCGACATCATGGTGAGGTCAATCATCGACGCCTCATCCACCACCAGCACGTCCAGATGCAGCGGGTTGCCGGCATGGTAGCGCAGGCGCTGGCTGCCGGGCTGCGCGCCAAGCAGGCGGTGTAAGGTGCTGGCCTCTTTGGGGAACAGCGCAAGCTGGTCCTCCGTTAGCGGTAGCTTTTGCATCGCGCCGCCCAGGGATTCGGTCAGGCGCGCCGCCGCTTTCCCCGTTGGCGCAGCCAGGCGGATCCGGCACCTTTGCTCGCCCGAAAGCTGGATCAGCGCCGCAAGCAGCTTCGCCACGGTGGTGGTTTTTCCGGTGCCCGGCCCGCCTGAAATTACCGATATCCGTCGCGTCAGCGCCACGGCGGCCGCCACCTTCTGCCAGTCCAGCGCCTCCTGAGAGGCAAAAAGGCTGTCCAGGGTCTGGCGGACTCGGGCCTCGTCGCAGGGAAGCGGCGCGTTGGCCTCGCTAAAGTAGCGGGCGACGGTCAGCTCATAGCGCCAGAGGCGATTAAGATACAGGCGTCCGGCGGTGAGGATTAGCGGCGCCGGGCTTTCGCTACTGCTGACGGCAGGAGAACTGAGCAACGCGCTTTCCCAGTCCAGCGCCTCCCCCAGCAGGGCAAAACAGGCCTGCAGCGCGGCGTGGGTTTTGTCATCGCAGACCAGACGTGAAAGCGGCAGGCAGACGTGCCCCTCTCCCGCGTCTTTGCTCAGCATGGCCGCCGCCAGCATTACCGCGGGCTCTTCGCTGGCAACCATCAGCGCAAATTGCACGTCGAGCTGGCGCAGCTGACGCTGCTCGACGGCCTCAAGCAACAGTTTCTGCATCGTCATGCCAGCTCCTCCGTGCCTGCGGCAAACAGGTCATCCATTTTTTCAATCAGGTCAGCGTCCGGACGCGTCGTGAAAATGCCCGACTGCGGGTTATCGGCATCCACGCCGCGCAGGAACAGATAAATCACGCCGCCAAAGTGAGTGTCGTAGTCGTAATCGGCGATGCGATGCCGCAGATAGCGGTGCAGCGCAAGGGTATAAAGCTGGTACTGCAAATCGTAGCGATGGGACTGCATCGCCGCGGCCATGGCCTGCTGCGTGTAGGCCTCGCTGTTTTCGCCAAGCCAGTTGGATTTGTAGTCCAGGAGGTAATAGCGCCCGCCGTGGCGGAAGATAAGGTCGATAAAGCCTTTCAGCATCCCCTGCACCTGGCGGAAGTTGAGCGGCGGCGTACCGGCGGATAGCGGGTCGTAGGCGCGAGTCAGAGCGTCCAGCGCCTCGGCCTTAAGCGGGCTGGCGATCGGAAGATAAAACTCCATCTCAACCTGCTTGTCTTTCGCCGTAAGCTGGCTCAGCGAGAGGCCATCCTCCGTCAGCGGAGCCCGTAAAATCGCGCTTAACCACGAGGTCAGCACCGGCTGCCAGACCTCTTCGTAGCCGCCCTTTTGCAGCATCTCCAGCACCCAGTCCGGCGAAACGGGCTGGGTGAAATCCAGCTCCTCGAAGAGGCTGTGTAAAAACGTCCCCGGCGACGCCCCGCGCGGAAACTGGTGCGGCGTAAGCGCGGGTTCATGCGGAATATCGCCTACGCCTGCGGCGTCAACGTCCAGCTTTGGCATCAGATCCTGCGCGATGCTTTGCCCGTGCTGCTGCAGGCCGGAGTAGCTGGTCACGCGCCAGTCGTCCGCGATGGTTCGCGTAATCGTTCGGGCATCCAGATCCGGCTCGCGGTTTTCCGGCATCTCCCAACGCTGGCTGTCCGGCTGTCCTGGGATGTGAAGCGCAACGTGCTCGCTGCACAGGGAGTCAAGGCACTGGCGCAGGCCCGCGGCATCTTTTGGTTCGCCCTGCTGGATTAACCGCCCCACGGCGCTTAAGTGGAAATCGGACTCGCCGGCCTTTTCGCCGCGGCGGCGGAAAAGTGGCGCGACGCCGAGGCTGCAGTGCCAGACGGAGCGGGTTAGCGCCACGTACAGCAGGCGCAAATCTTCCGCGAGGCGCTCGGCTTCGGCAAGCTCCACGCTGGACTCGGCCTGGCTGAGATCGAGCACCGCGTCAAAGGAGTCGCGGTCGTGGTAAAACGCCTGATCCTGCGCGCGGTAATTGGCAATAAAGGGCAGCCAGACCAGCGGGTATTCCAGCCCTTTTGATTTGTGAATGGTGACTATTTGCACCAGATGCTTGTCGCTCTCCAGACGCATCTGCTGGCTTGAGGCGTTACTGTTGGGATCGGCAATATGCTGCGCCAGCCATCGCACCAGCGCATGTTCGCTTTCAAGCTGGGTGCCCGCTTCCTGCAGCAGTTCGCTGATGTGCAAAATATCGGTCAATCGACGCTCGCCGCCCGGGGTGGCAAGCATGTTTTCGGCAACCTGCCGCTGCGTCATGAGCTCGCGCAGCATCGCCATAACGCCGCGTTTTTGCCAGCGCTCGCGGTAGCGCACAAACTCGTCAACGACCCTGTCCCAGGCGACTTCATTATTGTTCAGGGCATCGATATCGCGGGCGTTCAGCCCGAGCATCGAGCTTGCCAGCGCGCTGCGAAGGGTACTTTCCCGCTCGGGTGACAACACGGCCTGCAGCAGCCAGAGCATCTCATGGGCTTCCAGCGTTTCAAAAACGCTGTCGCGATTCGACAGATAGACCGAAGGGATATTGAGTGACGTCAGCGCATCGCGGATCAGCGCCGCTTCCTGACGGCTGCGCACCAGCACCGTGATGTCCGAAGCCTTGACCGGGGCGGACTGCTCCCCTTTCCACAGCAGCGCCTCGCCGCGGGTGCCCGCGCTGAGCCAGTCGCGAATTTGCGCGGCACAGTGCTGCGCCATCGCATTCTGATAATCCGCAATGCCGTAGCCTTCCCCTTCCAGCAGCCAGAAGCTCATGGCGGGCTGCTGTTCACCTTTGAATTCAAAGCGCAGGGAGGCATTTTTAGGCGCGGAGTTAACCGGCAAAAAAGGAATGTCCCGGAACATAAACGCGGCGTCCATTCGCGCAAAGAGCGCATTGACGCTTTCGACCATGCCGGGAGACGAACGCCAGTTGGTGTCGAGGGTGTAGTGCGCGTCGACTTCGCTGCGGGCCTTCATGTAGGTGAAAATATCGGCGCCGCGGAAGGCGTAAATCGCCTGCTTCGGGTCGCCAATCAGCAGCAGCGCCGTGTCGGGCTGCCGGTGCCAGATTCGACGGAAAATGCGGTACTGCTGGGGATCGGTATCCTGAAATTCATCGATCATCGCCACCGGGAAGCGGGTGCGGATGGCGCTTGCCAGCGCTTCACCGTTTTCACTGCGCAGCGCCGCGTCGAGCCGACTCAGCATGTCGTCAAACCCAAGCTCGCCGCGACGGCGTTTTTCACGCGCCACGGTTTCGCGGATCTCCGCCATCGCCCGGACGATCATCAGATCGTTTAGGGTTAAGGGCTGCGCCAGCAGGTTTTCTATCGCGACAAAGAGCGGGTGCTCGGGGACGATGCCATCGGCTTTGGTGCGTTCCGTCAGAAAGCGCTGGGAGAATTTTTCCAGCGCGTCGGGAAGCTGATAGCCCCGGGTCTCTTCCTGTGCCCAGGCGCTGATTTTTTCGATCCACTTTGCCTGATTGCCGCGGTTGAACTTGCGTCTGTCGAGGCCTGAGTTTTCCAGGATAGCATCGATATCCGCGACCGCGTCGT
This sequence comes from Enterobacter soli, assembly GCF_964208575.1. GTDB lineage: Bacteria > Pseudomonadota > Gammaproteobacteria > Enterobacterales > Enterobacteriaceae > Enterobacter > Enterobacter soli_A. The sequence continues at coordinate 9,076 of NZ_CAXOFU010000010.1, forward strand.
TCCACTGCTGCTTGAGCGCGGCAATCTGCGCGATGATTTTTTCATGGCGCGAGGCGAGCGTTTCGTCAGCCGGAGGCGGGGATTTAATCACCGGCGCTTCGCCCTGCAAATAGCGGTCGATAGCGCGCAGAAGCGCCTCCGGGCCTTTCCATAATGCATGAACGGCTTCGGCGATATCGCGCGGCAGCGGATAGCAGTGGCGGCGCCAGAAGTCGGCGCACGCCTGATACCGCAGCTCAGATTCGTCTTCAATAAGCTGCAGTTCAAACAGCATCCCAGATTCAAACGCATTCAGGCTCAGCATGCGCTGACAGAAGCCGTGGATGGTGAATACGGCAGCCTCATCCATTTGCCGCTCAGCCAGCAGCAGCCACTGCGCCGCCTGCTGCCTGTCGACAATCTCTTCAAGAAGGCGCGCGTAAAGAGGGTTGTCCGTGCTTTCGCGCAGGCAGGCGATGCGCAGCTCGTGAATATTGGAACGAATACGGCCGCGCAGTTCGGCGGTGGCGGCTTCGGTGAAGGTCACCACCAGCAGCTCTTCCACACTCAGCGGGCGTGAAAAAGCCGCGTCTTTCCCGAGCCCCAACAGCAGGCGAAGATAGAGCGCGGCAATAGTGAAGGTTTTTCCCGTTCCCGCTGAGGCTTCAATCAATCGTTCACCCTGTAACGGCAAACGTAAGGGATCAAGGGACTCAGCGGTATCGGTCATTCTTTCTTACTCCAGGGCATAGATTGCTGCAATGCACTGACGCTCTTCCACACTTTCCAGCCTTTCGGGTCAACGTATTCCGCTTTCCCGTTCTGGCTGCCGGAAACCTGGGACAGGATGGCCATTCCCTGCGGTTTAACCACCGCCTGATGGAAGAAATCGGCAACCTTTTGAGGCGTCAGCTGTTTTATCTCGGCCACTACTTTATCACGCGAATCGAAGCGCATATTACCGCGATCGAAATCTTTGCTCAGCTGTGATGCTTCTTCACCCAGCGTCTGCGGTGGCTGCATGACCTGAGCGATAACCGCCTGCTGGATCTGGGCGAACTCTTCCGGCTTCATCGCCCGCAGCTTTGCTTCCGCCTGCGGGAAGAACGCCTGATAGCGTTTCCAGAGATACGCTGGCTGTTTATCGCTGCTTTGCAGCAGGAAACCTAACCCCCACTGACGGCCCACGTTCATTGAGAAGGCAAAGACCGCGTAGCCAAGCTGCTCTTCCGTACGCAACTGATTGTAGAACCACGGCTGCACGATCTGCCCGAGTACCGCGCTCTGGGCGGAGCTGGAGAACTCGTCATAGCCTGTCGGGACAAACACGGCAGCCAGCGCGGAGTCGGTGCTGGTTCCCGGCTTTTCAAAAATCACGTTCTGCTTTTTCTCAACCAGAACGTCCTGATTACGGCACCAGACTTCACCCTTCGATCCCAGCTGGGTACGCACGTTCTGAGCCAGCGTTTTGGCCTGAGCTTCGCTCATGTTGCCGACAATCAGGAACTCCGGCCGGGTGTTGGTTTTCAGTGAATTACGATAGTCCAGCACGTCTTTCAGCGAGATAGACGGCAGAAGCGCACGCCTGTCTTCGCGCTGGAAATAAGGGATTTGCGATACCATCTGCGCCGGCATGATGGCCTGGTCGTAGGCTTTGCCCTTCTCCGCCGAGTCCATCATTTGCGCATACCAGGATTTCGCCTGCTCAAGCTGCTCCTGGGTTGGCGTATAGCTGAAATAGCCTTCAAGCAGCGCCTGGAACAGCTGAGGCAGGCGCTGGGTATAGCCGTTGGCGTTGACCATCAGGCCATTATTCGCGTTGGTTGAGAAGCTAATGCCCCCCACTGCCGCCTGGTTACTGAGCTGGTCCAGCGCAATTCCGGCCAGGTAGTCGTTGAGCGCGAAAAGTACCTGGTTTTTAGCGCTGTCCATCGCTTTTGGATTGCGCAGCACCACGCTGACGTCGGCTTTAGGCTCGCTCGCAAAATAGCGGCTCGGGGCGTAAACGACGCGAAGGGTTGGCTCATCAACGATAAGCTCCGGGTGCGGGTACGCTTTTTCCGGTTTGATCAGCGAGAAGTAATCCGGGATATAGGGGTTCAGCTCGGGCAACTTCAGCGCGATTTCGCCCGCTTTTTTCTGCCAGTCGGCAAAGGTTTGTTCGCTGATTTTATCGACCTGATACGGCGCATCGACGAAATAGGCCGTTTTATTGTGCGGCTCGTTCGGGCTGATGTACCAGATGCGGGCATTCTGCGGGGTCATCATCGCCAGGCGCGCCTTCACCGCGTCGGCATCGTACCGATCGGCAATATTCACCGCGTCCAGCGTATGCGCAACCGGCACGCGGATCATGGTATCCGCCAGCCATTCGACGTAGTCCATGTCACGCGTGATCGACGGATAGCGGAAGTCGAGATCCAGCACGTGGGCCAGCTCGTCGAAATAGCGTTTATCGATGCCCTTATCGCGCAGCAGGGAGAGGTAGCTGAAAATAGCCGCAACCACTTCATCGCGGTTCGCCTGGCCTTTGTCAGTCAGGGTCGCGGAGATAGCCAGCACGCCGCTGTTGCCGTTCACAACCGGGTCGGAATCAGCGCGGATCCCTTCCACCAGCCCCTGATTTTGCAGCCAGTCGGACAGCGTTCCCGGGCTGCGGTTGCCAATCAGATAGGTCACCAGTTCGTCGGTCTTGCTGCGAAACTGCGCCGTGTTGTTGTCAATGCGGAACTCGACGCGCAGCACCTTGCGCGGCATCGCCGGTACGTAGTGGATAACAATCCCTTTCTGCGCGTCGGTCACCACTGGCACGTCAATTTTTGGCAATTCGATGTTTTTATCAGGCACGCGACCAAAGGTCTGGGCGGCCATATTGGCCAGCTCGGGCAGCGGTTTATTGCTGTAGATAACCGCTTTCATCAGGTTGGCTGAGTAGTATTTATCGCGAAACGCGTGCAGGGCATCCAGCACCGGGCTGTTGGGCTTGTCGCTTAAGGTTTCGAGGTTACCGCCCGAGAAACGCGAGCCGGGGTGCGCCGGGTTGATGGTTTCGGCGCTGACCTGCGCCATGCGCATACCGTCACGGGTACGCGCCATGGTCAGTTCGGCATTGACGGCATTGCGTTCGCGATCAGCGTACTTTTTATCCAGCAGCGGCGCGGCAATTGCGTCTGCCAGGCGGTCAACGGCCCCTGCCAGCGCATCGTTTTCTACCTCAAGATAAAATGCGGTGCGGTAAGGCGCGGTACTGGCATTGTGGCTGCCGCCGTGCATTTTCAGGAATTCGGACAGGCTATCCGGCTGCGGGTATTTTTTTGAACCCATCAGCGTCATATGTTCAAGGTAGTGCGCAAGCCCGGGATGGGCTTCAGGATCTTCAAGCGACCCTACCGGCACAACCAGCGCGGAGAGCGATTTCACCGCCTGCGGGTCGGAAACCAGCAGCACGGTCATCCCGTTATCAAGGCGGATCGCCTGATACTGGCGGGTATCTTTTTCGCTCTTACGGATAGTTTCCTGAACGGGTTGCCAACCGGAATCTGCCTGAGTGACGGGAGCCCAAAGGGCGACAAACAAAACGAACGCTTTGAACAAGGTGCTGCCTGGCATTAACGACCTCTTTATCACGGCTACATCATTAACAAACTACGTGCTGGACGCGCCAGCATCTCTTTCTTTAGGTACATCAGTCCGTGATAAGGAGTGCATAATAAATGAACGCCAAAACTTGCGCAATTTTTATACAGCCATCAGGACTGATTAAATCTGAACAACGGTAAAAGATAGCGTTGTGCTTCTTCCGTGATAGCGTCGAAGTATTCTGGCTCAAGCGTTCTCCATAAACGTTGATACCAGACATCTTCTCCTTCGCCGCGGACAATCATGTTCCCTTCGTAGGCCTGCACAAATTTGCTGCGCGCTTTTTGCAGCGTGGCATCGTCCGTTAACATGGCATCATTCTGCGCGTCATAACAGGCTTTTATCCACGCCCCTCCACTTTCTGGGAGGAGAAGGAGCGGTTTGTTCATCCCTTTCAGATAGCCCTCCACGTAGAGTGACAGATACTCCCGCGCCTGTTCGGCCTCCATTGGCGGGAAGCGCCATTCGCCGTCCTTGCGCACGAACAGCCGGCTTTCGCCCTGATTGCCACTAGCACTGTAGACAAGGTGTTCGAGCCAGAGTTGCAAACCTTGTGAAACGCTTAGCATTGAAGGCCGCCAGCGTAAGAGCCCATCCTCCTGCACCTGAGGAAGCCATCCCGTCAGCTGGACGCCGTTACAGTTCAGATCGATTTCAATGCTTTTGCCCGGCTGGCGGCACTCAACCACGCGCTCTGCGAGCGCCTGCATCTCCTGGCACTGCGCATCCCAGGCGATTTCGCCAAAGGCCCCGTACGGCAGCAAACCCGCCGCCCGGTAGCGACGAAATAGCGCGGTGGCATCTTCTTGTTCAACCAGCGCATTCAGCAGCTGCAGATTGAGCTTGTAGCGTTCGAGCCCGTCCAGGGTAAACGGCTCTGAGTCAGGAATTTCGCTCTCTTCGGAACGGAAATTGACCTGCAGCCGCTGCTGGAAGAATGCCCGTACCGGATGGCCCCAGAACCGCTGTAGCTGTTCAAAGGTCAGCGTGTCGCAGACGCGTGGCTCCAGCTCCTGAATAAAATCAGCGTGCGCCGCCCCTTCGTTTTTCGCCGCAGGCAGCCATTCCCGGGCGTAGCTCTGGTGTTCATGCGCGGCGTAGTTCACCGGGTCGAACGGCATACGGGTATGGCAGCAGGTGATATGCGCCTTGACCCGCTTTTCGCTCTCATCGCAGTTGCATGCTTCGTCACCCGGCAGATAGTGACTCTGCCCAATGTAGTCCACCAGCTCCTGCACCAGCACGGACGGGAAGCGCTCGCTGTTATCCTGGATTGAGCGGCCGATATAGCTGATATTGAGCTTATTCTGGGCGGAAATCAGCGCTTCGAGGAACAGGTAACGGTCGTCATCACGACGGCTACGGTCGCCGCGCTTCGGCTGCGGGCTCATCAGATCGAACCCAAGCGGAGGCAGCGCGCGCGGATAGATACCATCGTTCATACCGAGCAGGCACACCACCTTAAAGGGGATCGAGCGCATTGGCATCAAGGTACAGATGTTGATTGGCCCTGCGAGGAAGCGCTGGCTGATACGCTCCTGATCCAGGCGCTGCGTAAGTTCGTCGCGCAGCAGAGAAAGCGGCACCGCGTCGGTATAGTGCGAGCCCACACCCTCTTCCACGATGGCCTGCCACTGCTTCTCTATCAGCGCCATTGCCGCTTCGGTTTCGCTGTCAGGCAGGAAGAAATCATTGAGCATTTCGCGGCAAACCGGCAGCCACGCCTCCAGCGGACGCGGCTGCATCAGCTCGCGCCGCCAGCGGTTAAGCTGCATCAGCAGCGAGGCCAGATGGCCCACCAGCTCGGCAATCAGGCCGCTGGATTCATCGTAGGGCAGCACCTCATTCCACTCGCCCTGGCTGCTTTCCATTGCATAGCCAAGCAGCATACGGGTCAGGCCAAACTGCCAGGTGTGCTGCCCGGTTGGCGGCAGCTCAAACTCCTGAACGTTATCGTCGTCAATGCCCCAGCGAACGCCGGACTCGTTAACCCACTGACGCAGATACCGCAGGCCGTCTTCGTCGATGTCAAAGCGCGCGGCGAGAACGGGAACGTCCAGCAGGGCCAGCACGTCTTCAGAGATAAAGCGGCTGTCCGGTAACGACAGCAGGCTGACAAACGCCTGCAATGCCGGATGAGACTGGCGCGCGCGGCGGTCAGAAATGGCGTAGGGCAGATAACGATCTCCCGTCGCGCTACCGAAGACCGCCTGAATAAACGGACTGTAGCTGTCGATGTCCGCCACCATCACCACGATATCGCGCGGCGTAAGGGTAGGATCGTCCTGCAACATCGCCAGTAAACGGTCGTGGAGGATCTCAACCTCACGCTGCGGGCTGTGGCAGACGTGGATAGCGATACTGCGATCCTCAGGATCGAGCCTGCGTTTGCCGTCGCTACGCTCAAACTCCTGAGCCGTAATGCCCATGACCGCGCGGTTTTCGAGATCCAGAATATCCAGCTGAATGTTGTGCAGAAGGCTGTCCGGCGTGATTTCAGCGAAGGCGTCCACGTCCCCCTCTCCCGACGAGGTGATATCAGAGAGCATGTGGATATAGTCGCGCCCCAGCTTGCCCCAGGAGGCCAGCAGAGGATTGGGCAGGTTCTGAATCCCCTCCTCATCGAAAAGCTGTGAAGCCGTTGCGCTGTCTTTAAACAGCGGAACGGTGCGCTCTTCAAAGAGACGCTTTCTCTGGCGGGTCACCAGCCGCGAAAGCCAGCGCGCGTCCTGAATGTCACCCCAGTAGTGCCGGCAAGGGTTGGTGAACAAAATATGGATATCGATATGTTTGCCCAGTGCTTTCAGGGCATTCAGATAAACGGGCGGTAGCGCGGAGATGCCGCAGATAAACACGCGCGGCGGTAACCCCGCGGGAGGCTCAGAGGCGGCTTCCAGAACAGAGATAAATTTGTCGTAGAGGTTCGCACGGTGCCACTGCGGCTGGCCCAGCGCCTCGGTATGCTCCACCAGCGCTTTCCACAGCGGAGCCTGCCAGACCTGCGCCTCCGGCAGCCCTTCAACCCGTCCCCCCGATTCCCAGCGCGTCAGCCAGTCCGGGCGATAAACCAGATACTGGTCATAGAGGTCGGCAGTACGAGAGGCGAGCTGGAACAGCTTACGCTTGTCGGTATCGTCAGTGAGGTAATGGCGAAGCATGGCGAACTCGTCGCGCGGGAGCATACCCGGCAACAGCGACATCAGCTTCCAGCTCATGCTTTGTTTGTTGAACGCGCTCTGCTTTGGAATGTCCGGCAGCACGCGAACAAACATGTCCCAGATGAAGCTCGCAGGCAGCGGAAACGCAATGTTGGCCGCAATGCCAAACTTCTGCGACAAGGACATCTGCAGCCACTGCGCCATACCGGTACTTTGCACCAGCACCATTTCTGGCTCAAAAGGATCGTCAAGACGCTCTCGCTCAACGATAAATTCCATCAGCGCTTCCAGCACATCCAGACGATTTGAGTGGTAGACCCTTAGCATAAACGCTCCCGACTACTGGCTAACCGGGCAGTGCAGACGTGTCATCTCGCCGCGCTGCCCCAGAGGAGAAATAATAATAGCCGTGATGCTGACACATCCCGACTGCAATGTCTCCACCCGACTCACCTGCCAGCCCGCAGGCAGCGGATGGATATCCATCTGAGATTGATTCCAGGCATGATGCCAGAGCTGACGATACTGGTTGAGCGCGCTAAACCGCAGCGCCAGCGCCCGGTGGTAGCCTGACAACGTCGTGACGATTGCCACCAAAAGCACCATTGCCAGCAGCGCCTCAACCAGGCTAAACCCACGCTGTCTGTTTATGGCAGCTGACATAATGCGTTCTCCTTTAGCGGGCAAAAGTCACTCCAGCCGTGGGGGGAAAAACGTACCCGTCCGTCGATAACGTGTCCTGAACGCCACAGCCGCCGCTCGCCTTTTCCGGCGATGAGCAACACGTTCCCCTCCTCCAGCAATCGCAAACAGACCCGCCACGGCGGTGATGCCTGCCGACACTGAAGCTCAGGCTCCAGCGACCATCGCTGAACTTTTCCCCATTCCAGCGACGACTGTAGCCCCGCCCGTTCTCGCATGGCCTGGCTTTCACTCCTGACCAGAGCGCTGAAGGTTTCAAGCTGCTGATTCAGACCGGCGAGGATCGTGCCGGCAAGCATCAGCACCAGCAGAACCATCGCCAGCGACGACATGCCGCGTTGTCGGTTCACAGGTTAAACCCCGTCACCACATGCCGGGCCAGATAAGCGATTGCTCGTTCGCCCTTTCGTATGGCGGACAGCTCAATGCTGAACTCAGGTGCGAAACCCGCGCGCTCGCGCTTGCTGACCACGAACGTCTGGACGATAAGCCTTTCCGGATCCGTGAGTTTCTCCCACCCTTTGCCTTCGCAGGAGGTTGCTCCGCGCTGCAGCTCCAGCGAGCCCGACTCAAGGCGAAACCCCGTGCTGTCGTTTTCAGCTGCCGTGACATCCCACACGCCATTTCCGTTTGCATCCCATTGCACTATCACGCAGCCTCCCTGCCTGCCGATGACCAGCCCTTGCCCCTGACAGTTGCCCGCGCAGAACCCGGCGCGCTGGATCTGCTTACCCACCGCAAAAAGGCGCTGCCAGATCTCTTCCTCCAGCGCCTGCTTTGCCGATAGCGACAGCACCGCTTTCTCCATGGCGGGCAAGAAGCGCGAGGTGCCAAGCAGCAGAATACTGCTAATTACCATCGCAATAAGCACTTCGGTAAGGGAGAAGCCCTTCTGTTTTAACGGCATGCGTTTCCTCCCGCGGTATTGCACATCCTGATGCGCCCTGCGTTAGAGACCATCACCAGCCACTCTCCGGCGGGGCTATGCACGCGCACGCGCCCGGCCCATGCCGTGTCTCTGAGCCCGAAAAACCCCAGTGAAGGCGTGACGTCGCTGAACGTCACTTCCCGCCACTGAGATTTCAGAACAAACGCGCCGCCTGCATTACAGTGCACTGCTCCGGTACTTGCCAGACACCCGCCAGCCCCGTTTTCAACAAATGAAATTTTATGGTCGCGGTTGTGCCTGTTGGCATCGTTACGCAGGAACACAAGGTAATCACGCACCTGGCTGGCGGTCTGCCATAAGCGCTGCTGCTGTTGCCAGCGGTTCCAGCTGTAAATCCCCGAGGTACTGAGAATGACCACCAGTGAAATGGCGACCAGGGTTTCAATCAGCGTAAAGCCTTTCTCGTTTTTCATGGCCGGAGTGTGACGAAGCCAAAAGGCGCTGGCGAGAGAAAGATGAGCGATTTACGAGGCGCTTTCCAGTGAAGTTATCGCGTTGCAGGGCGTTGCAAAAAAGCTGGATAACGGCTCGAGATACGGGTGAAAGGCGAAAAAAAACCGGCGCTAAGAAGCACCGGCTGTGTCAGGATTTGCCGTATCAGATAGCGACAGGGGCTTTGATTCCCGGATGCGGGTCGTAACCCTCAATCTCGAAATCGTCGAAGCGATAGTCGAAGATAGATTCAGGTTTGCGTTTGATCACCAGCTTCGGCAATGCACGCGGTTCACGGGTCAGCTGAAGATGCGTCTGTTCCATGTGGTTGCTGTACAGGTGGGTATCGCCGCCAGTCCAGACGAAATCGCCCACGTCCAGATCGCACTGCTGAGCCATCATGTGTACCAGCAGCGCATAGCTGGCGATGTTGAACGGCAGGCCGAGGAACACGTCGCAGGAGCGCTGGTAGAGCTGGCAGGAGAGCTTCCCGTCAGCAACGTAGAACTGGAAGAACGCGTGGCAAGGTGCCAGCGCCATTTTATCCAGCTCACCCACGTTCCACGCCGAAACGATAATACGGCGCGAGTCCGGATCGTTTTTCAGCTGGTTCATCACGGTGGTGATTTGGTCAATATGGCGACCGTCTGGCGTTGGCCACGCACGCCACTGTTTACCGTAAACCGGGCCAAGGTTGCCGTTCTCATCTGCCCACTCGTCCCAGATTGAGACATTGTTTTCGTGCAGATAGGCAACGTTGGTATCGCCTTGCAGGAACCAGAGCAGTTCATGAATGATCGAGCGCAGGTGGCAGCGCTTTGTCGTCACCAGAGGGAAGCCTTCTTGCAGATTGAAGCGCATCTGGTGGCCAAAAATGGAGAGCGTACCCGTGCCGGTACGGTCGTTTTTCGGCGTGCCCTCGTCGAGCACTTTTTTCATCAATTCAAGATACTGTTTCATGGTTCCTCAGGAAAATTGTTGCTGTGAGCGACGACGATACGCCCAAATCATCATAATGGCACCCGCGACGATCATCGGGATAGAGAGAATCTGCCCCATGCTGATGTACTGCACCCATTCGCCGGTAAACTGCGCGTCCGGCTGACGGAAGAACTCAACGATGATACGGAAAGCACCGTAGCCGATCAGGAACAGACCGGAGACCGCCCCCATTGGACGAGGTTTGCGGATAAACAGATTCAGGATGATAAACAGCACGACGCCTTCCAGCGCCAGCTCATAGAGCTGAGACATGTGGCGCGGCAGCACGCCGTAGGTGTCGAAGACAGACTGCCACTCAGGGTGTGAAGGCAGCAGCGCCATATCTTCCGCGCGAGAGCCCGGGAAGAGCATGGTAAATGACACGTTCGGGTCAACGCGGCCCCACAGCTCGCCGTTGATAAAGTTGCCCAGACGGCCAGCCCCCAGCCCAAACGGGATCAGTGGCGCAATGAAATCAGAGACCTGGAAGAAGTTGCGTTTGGTGCGCTTGGCGAAAATCACCATCACCAGGATCACGCCAATCAGGCCGCCGTGGAAGGACATACCGCCATCCCAGACGCGGAACAGATAGAGCGGATCGTTCAAGAACACCGGGAAATTGTAGAACAGGACGTAGCCAATACGACCGCCGAGGAAGACGCCGAGGAAGCCCGCGTACAGCAGGTTTTCAACTTCGTTCTTTGTCCAGCCGCTGCCAGGACGGCTGGCGCGACGACCAGCAAGCCACATGGCAAAGATGAAGCCCACCAGATACATCAAACCGTACCAGTGAAGCGCAACAGGTCCAATAGAGAAAATGACCGGATCAAATTCCGGAAAATGCAGATAACCACCGTTCATCTGTCACCACAAGATGTTGTTATTCCGCTGAAAGTGGACAGCGGTAGAAATGCGCCCTTGCCGCTGGCAGGTGCTCCAAAGTTGCGAATCATAGCATAAGCCAGAGGTTGAGGATGCGCCTCAGTTGTAAAAGATGTGTATAGAGTGTTGTGCAGGTTGTTGCCCTCTCCAGCGAGAGGGCAATGCAGAGACTAGCGGCCGCCGCGGATCAGGCCACCCATGCCGCGTCGCTCCATAAAGGCCGCGACCTGATGGCGCACCTCTGTTGCCATCTGCGCATCAAGGCAGCGGGCTGCCAGCTCCCGGGCATCTTCGTGTTCGATATGGCGCAGCAGGTATTTCACGCGCGCCACGGAACGTCCGTTCATGGACAAATGACGGAAGCCAAGGCCGATAAGAATGGCAACGCACATGGAGTCCCCCGCCATTTCACCGCACAGACGCAGGTCAATACCGTACTGGTCAGCTTCGCGGGCAATCAGGGATAGCGCGCGCAGCATAGCGGGATGCAGGCTGTCGTAGATGCTGGCAACCCGGGTGTTGTTGCGATCGACCGCTAAAATGTACTGCGTCAGATCGTTGGTGCCAACGGAGATAAAATCGACGCGATTCGCCAGCTGCGGCAGCATGAAGACCATGGAAGGGACTTCAAGCATCACGCCGATACGCGGTTTGGGAATAGCGTAGCCGATCATCTCTTCCACTTCGCGGCCCGCACGTTCGATCAGGCGCCGGGCTTCATCGATCTCGTCGATGCTGGTGATCATCGGCAGCAGAATGCTGAGGTTGCCCGTTGCCGCATTCGCACGCAGCATGGCGCGCACCTGGATCAGGAAGATCTCCGGCTGATCGAGCGTGATACGAATCCCGCGCCAGCCGAGGCACGGATTCTCTTCGCTGATCGGCATGTACGGCAGCTGTTTATCCGCCCCGACGTCGAGCGTGCGCAGCGTGACGGGCTTGTCGTTGAACATCTGCAGCATGCCCTGATACTGGGCGACCTGCTCTTCTTCCGACGGAAAACCGCTTTGCAGCATGAACGGGATTTCGGTGCGATATAGCCCGATGCCATCGATGCGGCTGCCGAGTTTTTCCTCGTGCTCCGGGCTTAAGCCCGCGTTGAGCATCACTTTGACCCGCTCGCCGCTCTTAAGCTGCGCAGGCAGGTTGACGTCGTCTTCCGCCAGCTTGCTGAGCTCATTCTCTTCGCTGATAAGGCGCTGGTATTCCTGCAGCAGCACCGGCTCAGGATCGACCAGCAGCTCGCCGCGATAGCCGTCCACGACAAGCGTACGCCGATGCAGCACCGAGGGCTGGATATCTGCCCCCATCACGGTTGGAATGCCGAGCGCGCGCACCATGATGGCGGCATGGGAGTTGGCCGCGCCATCGCGTACCACGACGCCCGCAAGTCTGTCCTGAGGCAATTCGGCGAGCGTGGTGGCCGAAAGTTCATCTGCCACCAGCACAAAGCGTTTAGGCCAGGCATTCGCTCCCTGAATGGAATCATCGAGATGGAACAGCAGGCGCTGCCCCAGCGCACGCAGATCGCCCGCGCGCTCTTTCAGATAGCCGTCGGTCAGCGCGGCAAACTGCTCGGCAAATTTTTCGATGACCTTTTTAACGGCCCATTCGGCAACCGAGCCTTTATCCACCTCGGCAAACAGCTCCCGGCGCAACCGCGCATCGGAAAGCAGGTGCGAATAGAGGTCAAAAATGGCGGCGGTCTCTTTCTGCGCGCCCGCGGCAAAGCGTTTGCTGTAGCGGCGAAATTCGTTCGCGGCCTCTTCCAGCGCGGCGGTAAGGCGCTCGCGCTCGAGGGCTTCATCAAGCGTTGAGGCTTCGTAGACCTGCTCCATCAACGGCAGCGTGGCGTCCATCCAGCCTTCGGCGATGGCGACGCCCGGTGAAGCCGGCAGCGCGCGGATCCGCGTATGGCGGTACTGACCAAAAAGGGCGGCGAGCTGAGACTGCGAAAGAATGGCCGCCATTTGGGTGGCGAGCGTGACCAGGAATGACTCTTCGCTTTCATCGTACTGGCGCAGCTCGCGCTGCTGAACCACCAGTACGCCAAGAAGCTGACGACGCTGAATAATCGGAACGCCGAGGAAGGCTTTGAAGCGCTCCTCTTTTACGGAAGGAATGTATTTAAAGCTGGGGTGTTTTTGCGCATCGGCAAGATTTATCGGCTCGGCGAGCCGTCCAACCAGGCCAACGATGCCTTCGTCAAACGCGAGCGTAACGGTGCGTCCGCGCGGTTTTTTCAAACCACGCGTTGCCATCAGGTAATAGCAACGCCGGTCATGATCGGCCAGATACACCGAACAGACCTCGGTTTCCATCGCAAGACAGATGTCAGTAACCAGAATATTCAGCGCCTCGTTGAGGCGAGGCGCACTGGCTACCTTCTCGACTATTTCTCGCAGGCGGGTGAGCATGATTTGCGTTGCTTAACCTCTTTTACGTCGCCAGGCAGGTGCGCTTTGCGGCTTAGGAGGCGTTTCCTGAAGCGACATCACAACACTTGCGAACTCTTTCATCACCCTACGGTAAACATCGCGTTTAAATGACACGACCTGACGAACAGGATACCAATAGCTCACCCAACGCCAGCCATCAAACTCGGGCGTACTGCTGGTTTGCATGTTGATATCTGAATCGTTGCCCACCAACTGCAACAGAAACCACTTCTGTTTCTGGCCGATACAAACCGGCTTTGTGTCCCAACGCACCAAACGTTTCGGTAACTTGTAACGCAACCAGTTGCGGGTTGAAGCCAGGATGCGAACATCTTTCCGGCTTAAACCGACCTCTTCAAACAGCTCCCGGTACATCGCTTGTTCTGGGGACTCCCCTGGATTGATCCCGCCTTGCGGGAACTGCCAGGAGTGCTGACCATATCGCCTGGCCCACATGACCTGACCCTGACGATTACAAATTACAATTCCTACGTTTGGGCGGTAGCCATCGTCATCAATCACCGGACTACCCCAAACTAAACCTTATATATGAATGATTGTTTCACACTCCAGGGAGGCGGTAAACCACTCTCTTACAGGGCTGCAACCTAATAACATTTGAATAACTCACAAATATCAGCCGAGTTATAAACAGATGAGGGGCCGTAACGGCAATTTTATTCACGTTTTCTGTGGATATAGTTGTGAAGAAGTACGGAATTACCCATGAACAACCTCAGCGGACGATGATATCCCCTGAACGGGGTGTAAAAATAAATCTATACTATTCATAACAATAGCGTTATTCACAGGGCATAAAACCGCGATAACGTGACGATCGTCACACCCGAGATCGTCGAGCTGATGAAAGATCGAACAGCGTCGGTTTTATCCACAGATTGTGCCAATAAGTTAGACACAATTTGTGTGAAAATTCGATTTTCGTCGCACGTCAAGGCTGTAAATTGAAACAGTAGTCAGGGTTATTCCCAGTTATCCCACTTTTCTGTGGATAACATGGTGTAAGATCCTGTTTATTGTCAGTGACCAGATTTGAACAACCTGTTTTCTGCGGCAAATTGATTTCGGTATAAATGTCAAAATCACATTAAAATCATGCACATGGCATATTAGTACAGAAAAAGTTAAACTCTATCCACAAGGTGAAAAAACTTAGTTCATTTTTTAATCAAAAGGTTATCCTCATGCAATCGCTCACGCCGCTGCTCTCTCCTCCCTCCAGCGAAGAACAACTCCTGCACCAGGCCCAGCGCCTGGCGGGCTATTCGCTGGGCGAGCTGGCGGCGATGGCGGGCTTGCCCATTCCCAACGATCTGAAACGCGATAAAGGCTGGATCGGTATGCTGCTGGAGCTGTGGCTAGGCGCCAGCGCGGGCAGTAAGCCGGAGCAGGATTTCGCGGCGCTGGGCGTGGAGCTGAAAACGATCCCCGTTGATAGCCTTGGAAAACCGCTGGAAACCACCTTTGTGTGCGTGGCGCCGCTGACGGGCAACACGGGCGTCACCTGGGAAACCAGCCACGTTCGCCACAAGCTCAAGCGCGTTCTGTGGGTTCCCGTTGAAGGTGACAGGCAAATCCCGCTGGCCGCGCGCCGCGTGGGGGCGCCGCTGCTCTGGAGCCCGGATGAAGAGGAAGAGAGGCAGCTTCGCCTGGACTGGGAGGAGCTGATGGACATGATTGTGCTCGGGCAGGTCGAACGGATCACCGCCCGCCACGGCGAAGTTATGCAGCTTCGCCCAAAAGCGGCCAACAGTAAGGCATTAACGGAGGCGATTGGCGCAAAAGGTGAGCCCATTCTGACGCTTCCGCGCGGCTTTTACCTGAAGAAGAATTTCACCGGAGCCCTGCTTGCCCGACATTTCTTACTAAAAACATAGTTTTTTAACGAAATTTGCGCGGTATCAAACATAATCACCTGGTTTTTAAGATTTTACCGCTTTCTCCTTTCGTTATAACAGGTTATTACTACACTATGATTTGATACGAGCCAGGTGAGGATGATAACGATGAAAAAATGGGCGGTGTTGATCTCTGCAGTCGGTTTAGCGTTTGCCGTGTCGGGCTGTAGCAGTGATTATGTGATGTCGACAAAAGATGGACGCATGATCCTGACCGATGGCAAACCCGAAGTTGACGACGATACCGGATTGGTCAGCTATCGCGACCAGGAAGGCAATAAAATGCAGATCAATCGCGACGAAGTTTCTCAGATTATCGAGCGATAAACAGATAAAGGTCAGTGGCTTGCTGGCCTTTTTGATTTTTTTCTTCCCCTTTTGCTTCCCCTCTGCCATGTTTATATTCCTTCGTCGGGGAGTTCCTGACGCCCATTGTAAAGGAAGCCGGCTATGCATTATCACCGTATCCCCCACAGCTCTCTGGAGATAAGCCAACTGGGGTTGGGCACGATGACATTTGGTGAACAAAACAGCGAAGCCGATGCCCATGCACAACTCGACTATGCCGTCAGCCAGGGCATTAACCTGATTGACGTGGCAGAGATGTACCCTGTTCCTCCGCGTCCGGAGACTCAGGGTTTGACCGAAACCTACGTCGGCAACTGGCTGGCGAAACGCGGCAATCGTGAAAAGCTGATTGTCGCCTCCAAGGTAAGCGGCCCTTCACGCAACAACGATGCCGGGATCCGCCCGAATCAGGTGCTGGATCGCAAAAACATCCGCGCCGCGCTCGATGAGAGCCTCAAGCGTCTGCAAACCGACTACCTCGATCTTTATCAGGTTCACTGGCCGCAGCGCCCGACCAACTGCTTCGGCAAGCTCGGCTACAGCTGGACCGACAGCGCACCGGTCGTCACCCTGCTCGAAACCCTGGAAGCGCTGGCCGAGTGTCAGCGTGCGGGTAAAATCCGCTACATCGGCGTGTCGAACGAAACGGCCTTTGGCGTGATGCGCTATCTGCATCTGGCAGACAAGCACGATCTGCCGCGCATCGTCACCATCCAGAACCCGTACAGCCTGCTGAACCGCAGCTACGAAGTGGGCCTGGCGGAAGTGTCGCAGTATGAAGAGGTCGAGCTGCTCGCCTATTCATGCCTGGGCTTTGGCACCCTGACCGGAAAATACCTGAACGGCGCGAAGCCTGCCGGGGCGCGTAACACCCTGTTCAGCCGCTTTACCCGCTACAGCGGCGAGCAGACGCAAAAAGCCGTTGCGGCCTATGTGGATATCGCGAAACGCCACGGTCTCGATCCTGCCCAGATGGCGCTGGCCTTCGTGCGCCGCCAGCCGTTCGTGGCAAGCACCCTGCTGGGCGCGACCACGATGGAGCAGTTGAAAACCAACATTAAGAGCTTCCACCTCAACCTCAGCGAAGAGGTGCTGGCGGAGATTGAGGCGGTGCATCAGGTTTATACCTACCCGGCACCCTGACAGATGCAAAACGGCAACCCAGGTTGCCGTTTTTAATGTTTCGGGCCGCAGATATTATCGACGACGCTGCCAGATCCACAGCCCGGCAATCGCCAGCGCAAATATTCCCCCGAACCCAACGCCAATGCCCACCACGGGCACACCCACCTTCACGGCCAGCGAGTAAAGACCCAGCATCAGCAGCATGGCGGTGTTTTCACCCAGGTTTTGCACCGCAATGGCATTCCCGGAGCCGACGGTCTGCTTACCGCGATCCTGCAGCAGCGCGTTAAGCGGCACCACAAAGAACCCGCCGAGAATACCGATCAGAATAAGCAGGACGTACGCCGGAAGCAGAGCGTGCTGCAAGGCGAAAATAAGCACCCCCAGGCCAATCAAAATCCCCGCAGGCATACAGCGCGCGACGGTGTCCAGCGTGACCAGCTTCGCCGCCGCACCGGCACCCGCAACGATCCCGATCGCCACCATCGCGTTAAGGTAGGTTGGCGTGGCGTTGTCGGTAATGCCAAGCGCCGTGGGCACCCACAGAACCAGCAGGAAGCGCAGCGTCACCCCCGCGCCCCAGAACATGCTGGTGCCCATCAGGGAAAAGCGCGTTTCGCCGTTACGCCACAGCACGCGGCAGGCGTTGAAGAAGCTCGCGGTCATGGGCGTGAAGCGCCAGGATTGCCCCGGTCGGGCTACCGCCAGCCTCGGGATAAACAGGTTCGCCACCACCGCCGCGCCGTAGACCACGGCACACACGCCGAGCGCCGCCAGAACGTGCCAGTCAGCCAGCACGCCGCCCGCCACGGAGCCGAGCAGGATAGCCGCAATGGTGGATGATTCCATCAGGCCGTTGGCTTTCACCAGCTTGTCCCCGGTGGTCAGCTCGCCCAGGATGCCGTACTTCGCCGGAGAGTAGGCTGCGGCGCCGATGCCCACCAGCGTATAGCCGATAAACGGGTTGAAGCCAAAGCAGATGCTCGCCGCGCCCAGCAGCTTCAGGCTGTTGGCGAACATCATCACCCGGCCTTTCGGGAAGCTGTCCGCCACCTGCCCGACAAACGGCGCAAAAATGATGTAAGCACCCACAAACACCATCTGGAGGATCGGCTGGCTCCAGTCGGGATAGAACTCCGCTTTCAGCAGCGCCAGCGTGGCAAACAGCAGCGCGTTATCGCCAAACGCAGAGAGAAACTGGGCGGCAATCACCGCCATCATGCCTTTCGACCAGATTGAGGTGTTAGTGTGCGCTGACTTATGCATTTTGCTGTTCCGCCTCTTCGACCATGCTTTTCAGGGTAACGAAATCGGGCTTGCCGCTGCCCAGTACCGGCAGCTGTTTCAGATAGCGGATATCGCGGGGCACCGCCAGCTCTGGAATGCCGTTCGCGCGCGCATACTGCAGCAGCTGTTCGCGCTTAAGCTCGCCGTCGGTGGTGAACAGCACCAGGGCTTCACCTTTGCTGGCATCGCTTTTCACCACGGTCGCGTGAAGTTTTTCCGCCGACACCGCCGTCGCCAGCTGTTCCACCATCTCCAGCGACACCATCTCGCCGGCAATCTTGGCGAAGCGTTTGGCGCGCCCCTGGATTTGCACAAAGCCCTGCTCGTCGAAGCGAACGATATCGCCCGTGTCGTACCAGCCCGGCTCCATTTCCCCGTCGACGTTTTCCGCCACCGGCGCTTCCAGCACGCCCGGATTTTCCACGCGCAGATACCCGTTCATCACGTTTGGCCCTTTCAGCTGCAAGCGCCCGCCCTCTTCAATGCCCGGCACGGCCATCAGGCGCGCGTCCATTCCCGGCAGAATACGGCCAACGGTGCCCGGTTTTGCCGCCATCGGCACGTTGATGGACACCACCGGCGCGCACTCGGTCACGCCGTAACCTTCAAGGATGCGCAGGCCAAACTTGTCCTGCCAGATCTGACGGGTGCTGTCCTGCAGCTTTTCCGCCCCCGCCACCACGTAGCGCAGGCGGTAGAAGTCGTACGGATTGGCAAAACGCGCATAGTTGCCGAGGAAGGTGGATGTCCCGAACAGCACGGTGCAGTTACGGTCGTACACCAGCTCCGGCACCACGCGGTAATGCAGCGGGCTTGGATAAAGGAACACTTCCGCGCCGGTGAGCAGCGGCGTAAACAGCCCCACGGTCAGGCCGAAGGAGTGGAACAGCGGCAGCGCCGACATAAAGCGGTCGTTGGCGGTAAAATCCGCGATGGTTTTGATCTGCTCGACGTTGGCCAGAATGCTCTTGTGGCTGTGAACCACGCCCTTCGGATTGCCTTCTGAACCGGAGGTAAAGAGGATAATCGCCGCGTCTTCCGGCTGCTGTTTTACCTGTGCCAGGCGCGGAGCCAGCAGGTGCGCGAAGATCCACACCTTGTCGGCGGTGGTCACGTCCGCTTTCAGATCTTCCAGAAATACCCAGCGAACCTGCGTCAGCTGCTCCGGCAGGTGCCACAGCTTGCCCTTATCGAGGAACTGGCGCGAGGTGAAGATAGTGTTGATCTGCGCCGCGGTGATGGCGCTGGTCAGCCCTTTGACGCCCGCGGTGTAGTTCATCATCGCCGGAATACGGCCCCGGCAGACGGCACCGAAAATCACCGCCGCGCTGATCCCCGCGTTGGGCAGCATCAGGCCTATCTTTTCGCCCTGCTTGCTGTATTTCTCCAGAATGCGGGCAACGAACAGCGTCTTGGTCAGCAGCTTGCGGTAGGTGTCCGGGGTGAAATTGACGTCTTCGATGCAGTTTTTCTTCGCGCCGTAGCGGTTCTGCGCCGACAGCAGCGATTCGTAGAGCGTTTCGCGCGGACGGACGGCCATGCGCGCTTCCATCATAATCTGGTGCAGCATCTCCCCGGCGATTTTACGGCGGTCGCGGGCGCGCGGCGCGTCGGGCATCGGCAATGAGGTCGGCGGCAGAATATGCAGGGTAATTTTCGGGAACATGCGCTGCTTCACCAGCCCTTTCAGGCGGCTGGTGTAGTTCAGCTCTGCGCCTTCGATACGCATCGGCACCACGGTGGCCTTTGATTTCGCCGCCACGAATCCCGCGCCGTCGTAGATTTTCATCAGCGAGCCGGTCACCGAAATACGCCCTTCCGGGAAGATCACCACCGGGCGGCCCTGCTCAATCAGGCGCACCAGATGTTTGATCATCATCGGCTTGGTGGGGTCGAGCGGCACGAAATCAATGAATGGCGTAAGCCAGCGCATAAACCACTGCTGGCTGATCGAGGTATACACCGCAAATACCGGACGCACGGGCAGGAAAAGCGCCAGCAGGATGCCGTCAATAAACGAAACGTGGTTTGGTGTAATAAGGACGCGTTCGCCGCTTAGCGCACGGGTATCGCCCGTCACGCGGATGCGAAAGAGAATACGGAAAAGTGTGCGAAAGAACCCAAAAAGCATCTCAACTCCCTTTGCCAGCCAGTGTGGGATAGTCAATAAATGGTGGCAGATTACACGAGAAGTGCAGCAGGAGCGATAGCAAAAACCGGACGAAAAAAAACCTGCGCATCCGCGCAGGTTGGTGCAAGAGAAGAGTACGGGATGCGTACTAAGAATTCTCACCAATCAATACCTCTGGGATCTTGATTGTGGCTTTTCGGCAGTGGCTTCGCCAGCGGGAAAACGCAAGGGAATGAGCCGAAATGCAACCAGGTGTGAATATTCTCTTTTGCTGTTACAGGTTGAACTGTGAGGCAAAAAAAAACCTGCGTATAAACGCAGGTTGGTGTAAATCGTGTTAATCAACCGGAGTTGATTCCACCTATCAATACCTCTGGGATCTCGACTCTAACAATCTCGCGCCGGACTTCGCTATCAGACAATCGCAACAGCCTGAGGCAAAGTGTAACTAAAGGTTCAGATTGACATTATTCCGTCACGCCCGCCCGTGTAACGATTACACGCGCGGGGCATGTTCTGCATCACGTTTGTGGAGGGCCAACACCCCCGCCCCTTGAATGCGCGTTACTTTTCCGCAACACTAGTTGGTGTGTAAACGCTTACCCCTAATAAGAAGGTATTAAATGGCGACAATAAAGGATGTGGCTCGTCTGGCTGGTGTTTCCGTCGCGACCGTCTCGCGCGTGATTAACGACTCCCCCAAAGCCAGTGACGCATCGCGCCAGGCAGTGCAAAGCGCCATGGAAACGCTGAATTACCACCCTAACGCCAACGCCCGCGCCCTTGCGCAGCAGTCGACGGAAACCGTTGGCCTGGTCGTGGGCGATGTCTCCGATCCCTTTTTCGGCGCGATGGTCAAAGCGGTCGAGCAGGTGTCTTACCAGACCGGCAATTTCCTGCTGATCGGCAATGGCTACCATAATGAACAAAAAGAACGCCAGGCCATCGAGCAGCTGATCCGCCACCGCTGCGCCGCGCTGGTGGTTCATGCCAAAATGCTCCCCGATGCCGAGCTTATTCACCTGATGAAGCAAATCCCCGGCATGGTGCTGATTAACCGCATTATTCCCGGCTACGAAAAACGCTGCGTCGCGCTTGATGACCGCTACGGCGCCTGGCTTGCCACCCGCCACCTGATCCAGCAGGGCCATACCCGCATCGGCTACCTTTGCTCAAACCATCCGATTTCAGACGCCGAAGATCGCCTCCAGGGCTACTACGACGCGCTGCGTGAAAACAACCTGCCGTGCAACGATCGTCTGGTGGCCTACGGCGAGCCGGACGAAAGCGGCGGCGAGCAGGCCATGACCGAGCTGTTAGGACGCGGGCGCAACTTTACCGCCGTTGCCAGCTATAACGACTCGATGGCCGCAGGGGCGATGGGGGTGTTGAACGATAACGGGATTGATGTTCCGGCAGAAATTTCGCTGATTGGCTTTGACGATGTGCTGGTGTCTCGCTACGTGCGCCCGCGCCTGACCACCGTGCGCTACCCTATCATCACCATGGCGACTCAGGCGGCAGAGCTGGCGTTAGCCCTGGCAGACAAGCGCCAGCCGCCAGAGATCACGCACGTGTTCAGCCCGACGCTGGTGCGCCGTCACTCCGTTGTGCCGCCCGCAGACGCCGCCAGCGAATAGCGGTACAGATGCACGGTTTTATCCGGGTATTCCAGCGCATCGCCAACGTACTGCCAGCCGTAGCGTTCGTAAAAATCGCGGCAGGCGGACCAGAGATGAAGCTCGCGATAACCGGCCTTCGCCGCGTAGTCCTGAACATAGGCCTGTAGCTGCCCCGCAAGACCCTTTCCGCGCGCGGCATCATCAACGTAGAGCGCCGCCAGCCACGGGCAGAGATCCTGGCGGGTAATCAAATCGCAGCGCCATAACCCCACCGTGCCGAGCAGCGTTTCGCCCTCAACGGCGATAAAGGTCAGCGGCAGCGCGCCGGGCGTCTGGCTGTGGTCAACCACGCTCTGGAAAAACGCGCGCGGCACGCCGTCGCCAAAGGCGGTCCAGATCCAGTCGATAACCTGCCCCGCAAACTGCGGCGCGGCGTAGAGCGGTACAATCTTCACACCAGCTTCCCCTGGAAAACGGGGACGGATTCAAAAAGATAGCCGTCAAAATCCGGCGCGTCTTCGTCGGAAAGCTCCAGCAGGCTCTTTTTCACGTTTTCCAGATGCTGGAACATGGCCTGCCAGGCACCCATCACGTCGCGGCGGCGCAGGGCGGCGAGAATGGTTTGACGGTCGCCCAGCCACTTCAGGCGGTACGCCCGGCTGGCGATATGCACGTTGAACTGCTGCCACAGCGGGCTGCTGTCCATGTGGTGCCAGACGCTCTCGACGGTCGCCAGCAGCATCTGGTTCTGCGTGGCGCCCGCCAGCACCAGGTGGAACATCTTGTTGTTATCCTGGCTGTTATCGTCCGCGGCAATCGCCCGCTGCTCCTGCTCGATAATGCGGCGCAGGTTGTCGATATCCGCGCGGGTCGCCATTTTTGCGGCGAAGGCGGCGATGTTGCTTTCCAGCAGCTGGCGCGCCTGCAAAATTTCGAACGGGCCGACGTCGCTGTTGAGAAAACGCTCTTCTTCGTTTTCATGCTCTTCGGGAATGCGCATCACGTAGACGCCCGACCCCTGGCGAATATCCACCGTGCCCTGAAGCTCCAGCATCAGCAGCGCTTCACGCACGATGGTGCGGCTCACGCCGTAGGTTTCCGCGATATTGCGCTCCGGCGGCAGGCGCGAGCCAACGGGATAATGACCCTGGATAATTTGCGCACGCAAATCCTCGCCAATTTCCTGGTACTGTTTCTTTTCCGGCAGGATGACAGCCTTATCCACGTAACCACCTGTTAATCAGTTAATGCGCAGGCCGGGCGTCCTCCCGGCCAGTTTGTGCGCTATTTTACCAGAAGCCGCGCGGTTTTCGCCTACTTCCATTCATCGTCAATCGAGAGCGTGAGCAGGCGCGCATCGCGTAGCTGCCGGAACCAGGAGGCGGACTTTTTCGCCCGGCGGGCGCGGTTATTTTCCAGATCGATTTCAATGAGCCC
Source organism: Enterobacter soli (assembly GCF_964208575.1). Taxonomy (GTDB): domain Bacteria; phylum Pseudomonadota; class Gammaproteobacteria; order Enterobacterales; family Enterobacteriaceae; genus Enterobacter; species Enterobacter soli_A. The sequence goes on from NZ_CAXOFU010000010.1 coordinate 32,105, forward strand.
GTAGCGGTTCTTAAAGGCGTTCATCGGCGAAACGTTATCGGTGAATGCCCACAGCATGTAGCCGTGACAGTTTGCCCCTTCCTCCCGCGCCAGCAGCGCGTAGTAGAGGTGCTCGCTGATAAACGCGATGCGGTAATTGTCTTCAATTACGCCGTCGCGATTGCGGAACTGCGCTTCGTTTTCCACGCCCATCCCGCTTTCCGCCACGAACCAGTCGATGTTGCGATAGTCGTTTTTAATCCGCATCGCCATGTCGTAGATAATGCGCGGATAGATTTCCCAGCCGCGGGAGGGGTTCATGCGCCGCCCCGGCAGCTCGAAAGGCTCGTAATAGTACGCCGGATGGAAAGGCGTTTCCGGGTGCCAGGCGCGGGACGGCGCTTTAACCCGGTGCGGGTAATAGAGGTTGATCCCCAGCTCGTCGACGGTGTTGTCGGCGATAAGCTGTAGCTCCCCTGGCGAGTAGTTCCACTCAACCTGATGCTGCTCCAGCAGGGTGAACAGCTCTTGCGGATAGCGGCCGTGAACCAGCGGATCGAGGAACACCCGGTTGTAGAACAGATCGTAAATTTCTGCCGCCTTCACGTCGTGTGGCGCGCGGGATCGCGGGTAGGTCACTTCCGGGTTCAGAATGCAGCCCACCGAGCCGCGATAGCCCTTCTCGCGGAACAGCTTCACCAGCTTCGCCGTGGCGAGCACCTTGTGGTGGTTCCACTGCATCCAGGTGCCGGTGTTCTGCTCATAGGGCCAGCGCAGCGCGTCGAGGTAGACGCGGGTTTGCACCACAATCGGCTCGTTAAAGCTAAACCAGCGCGTCACTTTGGTGTGGTAGCGGGCAAAGACCTTCTCCGCATAGCGCACGAATAGCTCGACCACGTGCTTCGACGCCCAGCCGCCGTAGGTTTCCAGCAGCACGCCCGGCAGCTCGTAGTGCTCCAGGCAGATCATCGGCTCAATGCCCTGACGGTGCATTTCGTCGAACAGCGCGTCGTAATACGCCGCGTACTCCTCGTCCACCGTCGCGTTTTCGTAGTCGGTCAGGAAGCGCGACCAGTTGATCGAGGTGCGGTAGTGGGTCAGCCCCGCCTGCTTCATCAGCGCCACGTCTTCGCGAAAGCGGTTGATAAAATCCGTCGCCACCGCCGGGCCGTAGCCCTTGTGCCAGACGTGCCTGTCGTTTTTGTACCAGAGATCGAGCCACGAATCCTGCCCCGGCTTTTTCCCGCTCCAGCCCTCGGTCTGCCAGGCGGAGGCCGCCGCCCCCAGAATGAAATCCTGCGGAATGGTTATCTGCTTTGTGCTCATGGCGTCCTCACGCGTTATTGGTAGCTTGCTGCAGCGCAGCCTGCTCTGCGCGGCGCGAAGCAATCTTCACAAACGGCAGATAGATAATGACGGCGGTCACGATGCAGACAAGCTGGGTTACCACCGCGCCCATCGAGCCCGCCGTGGAAAGCCAGGCGTTAATCAGCGGCGGGGTGGTCCAGGGCACCATCACCACGGCTTTTCCGGCGAACCCGGCGGCGGTGGCGAAGTAGCCGATAGATCCGGTGACCAGCGGGGTGATGATGAACGGAATGGCGAGGATCGGGTTGAGCATAATTGGCATCCCGAAAATCACCGGCTCGTTGATGTTAAACAGGCCCGGGCCAATGGAGAGCTTGGCGATCTCCTTCATCTCTTTGCGTTTGGTGGCGATCATCACCGCAATCAGCAGACCGATGGTCAGCCCCGACCCGCCGATGCTCATGTACACGTCCCAGAACGGCATGGTGATGATGTTCGGCACCTCTTTGCCCTGCTCGAACGCGCTCATGTTGACGGTGATCGCCCCCAGCAGCAGCGGTTCGCGGATGGGCTTGATCATCTGGTTGCCGTGGATCCCGATCACCCAAAAAAGCTGGGCGACAAACATCAGCAGCAGAATGCCCGGCAGGCTCTGCACCACGCGCTCCAGCGGCTGTTGCACCACCTGGTACACCGCGTCGTACAGGTACATGCCCGTGAGCTGGTGGAAGATAAAGCCAAAGGTCGCGATGGCGGTGGTGGTGATGATCGCCGGGATCAGCGCCGAAAACGACGCGGCGACGTTGGGCGGCACCGTGTCCGGCATCCTGATTTTCAGCCCCTTGCGGTTCTCCAGCCAGCAGTAAACCTCAACGGAGAGAATGGCGATAAACATGCCGAGGAACAGGCTGCGGGTATCGGAGAACTGGCGCAGCAGCACGTCTTTCACCACGTGCATTTCGCCGTCTACCAGCATTTCGACGGTGGTTGGCGTAACGCAGATAAAGCAGATCACCGCCAGCAGGCCGGGGAAAAGGGATTTGATGCCGTTAATGCGCCCCAGCTCCACGCCAATCAAAAACACCGCGCCGATGTTCAGGAAGTTAAGGGTGGCGTAGTTCAGCGCGCTGGTGATCGGCTTAAGCGCGGCGAGGAACGAGAGCGACTGGAAGCTCGCGAGGCCGTTTTTCGGATCCAGCACCATGTTGGAGATCAGCACCGAGAAGGCGCCCACGATGATGACCGGCATGAGGGTAATAAATGCGGACTTGATCGCCATGATATAGCGATAGCTATTGAATTTTGTGGCGAAACTGCCCAGAGCGTCGATCAGTTTTTCCTGCAATGCCATAGGGTTATACCTCAGTGAAGGGCTTTTATTGGAGTAGATCTACAGCCGCCTGTTATTGGCATACCAAAAATAGCTTTCAGACACCGATCGTTCTGTGATTAAGCTCCCAGAGTGGCAAGAGGTATTCCAAATCATGATTTATCACCACTTTGGTATGCCACTTGCTGCGTTTTATGCTGACGCGCCCCACCGTTGCCTGAAAGCGTGATCCTGATGGGGTTTTGCCCTCCCCGCTGCGCATATGTGCCTGAGCGACTGTGATAAACTTCGGGCGATTACGTGAATGCAGGAATTTCTAATGGCAACAATGCTGGATGTCTCACTACGCGCAGGGGTTTCAAAAGCCACCGTATCACGCGTGCTGAACGGCACAGGTCAGGTAAAAGAAAGCACGCGCCAGCAGGTGTTTAAGGCGATGGAAGAGCTGGGCTATCGGCCTAACTTTCTTGCGCGCTCGCTGGCGAACCAGACCAGCAACAGCATTGGTCTGGTGGTGTCGACATTTGACGGTTTCTACTTCGGACGCCTGCTGCAGCAGGCTTCCCGGCAAACGGAAACCCACGGCAAACAGCTGATCGTCACCGACGGCCACGACGCCCCCGAACAGGAAGAGATGGCGGTGCAGATGCTGGCGGACAGAAAGTGCGATGCCATCGTGCTCTACACCCGCTACATGAGCGAAAAGACGATCATGAAGCTCATCCACTCCGTGCAAACGCCGCTGGTGATCATCAACCGCGAGGTGAGCCAGGCGGCGGATCGCTGCGTCTTCTTCGAACAGCAGGACGCCGCCTTTAAAGCCGTGGATTATCTGATAGGCCAGGGCCACCGGGAGATCGCCTGCATCACCGTGCCTATCCACACGCCGACCGGGAAAGCGCGCCTGATGGGCTATCGCAAAGCGCTGGAAAAACACGGGATCGTCTGGGACGACAGGCGGGTGAAGTACGGCGATGCGGGAATGACGCGGGGCTATGAGCTGTGCAAAGAGCTGGTTGACGAGCAGGTGTCGTTTACCGCGCTGTTTGCCTGTAACGACGATATGGCGCTGGGGGCATCGAAGGCGCTACATCAGGCCGGGCTGCGTATTCCGCAGGATATTTCGCTGTTTGGCTTTGACGATGCGCCAAGCGCCAAATGGCTGGAGCCTGCGCTGTCGTCGGTCTATCTGCCTATCGATAATATGATCGTGACCGCGATCGATCAGGCGATCAGGCTGGCAAAAAACCAGCCGGTCGAAACGATCCCGCCGTTCACCGGCACGCTGGTGCTGCGCGACTCGGTGACCACGGGGCCGTATTTTCACTCAAAATAGCTCGAGCGCGAGCAGCTCCTGAATGGTCTGGCGGCGGCGAATCAGCCGCGCCACGCCGTTATCAAACATCACTTCCGGCAGCAGCGGACGGCTGTTGTAGTTAGACGACATCGACGCCCCGTAGGCCCCGGTATCGTGCAGCACCAGATAATCACCCGGCTTCACCTCCGGCAGCGCGCGGGTTTCCACTTTACCGCCCTCCTGCTGGGTGAAGACATCCCCGGATTCGCACAGCGGGCCGGCCACCACGGTTTCAACCCGCGGCACCTGGGTTAGATCGCGCCCGTCGGCGGCGAGCGCCGTGATGTGGTGATAGCTGCCGTACATGGCCGGACGCATCAGGTCGCTAAAGCCCGCGTCGATCAGCACAAAATGACGGCAGCCCATCTCCTTCACGCTGCGCACCTGCGACACCAGCACGCCGGACTCCGCCACCAGGAAGCGCCCGGGTTCAATTTCCAGCTTCACCGGATGCCCCAGATGCGCGGCGATTTTGTCGCGCGCGGCGCTCCACAGGCCGTAGTAGTGATCGGTGTCGATCGCCTCTTCCCCTTCACGATAAGGAATAGACAGCCCGCCGCCGGCGGAGATGGCCTCCATGTCCTGACCGAAGTCGATCACCTGGCGCACCATCGCGCCACACACCTGCTCCAGATGACCGTAGTCCACGCCGGAGCCGATATGCATGTGAATACCCACCAGCTTCAGGCCGTAGCGCTGGAGCACCTCAAGCGCGGCGGGGAGGTCGGTATACCAGATGCCGTGCTTGCTGTTTTCGCCGCCGGTATTGGTTTTTTGGCTGTGCCCGTGACCAAAGCCGGGGTTCACGCGCAGCCACACGCGATGGCCGGGAGAGACCTGGCCGAGCTGTTCCAGCATGTCCACAGAGCCGGCGTTAACCGGAATTTGCAGCTCATGCACGCGCGCCAGGGTGGCGTCATCAATCAGATCGGCGGTGAAGACAATCGCATCGCTGTCGGCCTTCGGATCAAACCCCGCCACCAGCGCACGCTCGATCTCCCCAAGCGACACGGAGTCAACCTTAACCCCCTGCTCGCGCATCAGGCGCAGGATGTGAATATTTGAGCAGGCCTTCTGGGCGAAGCGCACCACGTCAAACTGATGCAGCGCGGCAATCTTCTCGCGAACGATCTGCGCGTCGTAGACCCACACCGGGCAGCCGAATTCGGCGGGCAGGCGCAGTAAGTTATCGGCGTTCAAATCGGTATCGGTCTGGCTGAGCGGGCGTGGCATGGTCTTCTCCGGGTCATCGTTCTTTTTTATGATTACGCCACAGCGCGAAGGGAATAAAAAATATCGTTTTATCGTGAGTCTATGCAAAAATGATATGGATTCCCCTTTTATTGTCAGGTGCGCTATGCCCGCCGTTAACTTACGCCATATCGAGATTTTCCACGCGGTGATGACCGCCGGAAACCTCACCGAAGCCGCGCAGATGCTGCATACCTCCCAGCCGACGGTGAGCCGCGAGCTGGCGCGGTTTGAGAAAGTGCTGGGGCTGAAGCTGTTTGAGCGCGCGCGCGGCAGGCTGCATCCGACGGTGCAGGGCCTGCGGCTGTTCGAAGAGGTGCAGCGCTCCTGGTACGGGCTGGACAGGATTGTGAGCGCGGCGGAAAGCCTGCGGGAGTTTCGCCAGGGCGAGCTGTCCATCGTCTGCCTGCCGGTTTTTTCCCAGTCGTTTTTACCGATGCTGCTCCAGCCTTTTCTGGCGCGTTATCCTGAGGTCAATCTCACCATCGTGCCGCAGGAGTCGCCGCTGCTGGAAGAGTGGCTTTCGGCCCAGCGCCACGATTTAGGCCTGACGGAAACGCTGGCGACGCCCGCCGGAACAACGCGCACCGAGCTGCTTTCTCTGGATGAGGTGTGCGTCCTGCCCGCCGGGCACCCGCTTGCCGGCAAGCCCGTGCTGACGCCTGCGGACTTCCACGGGCAAAATTACATCAGCCTGTCCCAGACCGACAGCTACCGCCAGCTGCTGGACTCGCTGTTTGCCGACCATCAGGTTAAGCGCCGAATGGTGGTGGAAACCCACAGCGCCGCGTCGATTTGCGCGATGGTGCGCGCGGGAGTGGGAATTTCGGTGGTCAACCCGCTCACGGCGCTGGATTACGCCGAAAGCGGCATTGTCATTCGCCCCTTCAGCGTGTCGGTTCCTTTTACCGTGAGCCTGGTGCGTCCGCAGCATCGCCCGGCGTCCGCGCTGGTGGAGGCCTTTAGCGAACATCTGCTGACGCACGCGCGTCAGGTCGCGTTGCGCTTGCCTGAGCTTATGACAGCATAAATTCCACCGCGTCGGCGGCGTGGATCGCCGCGGTATCAAACACCGGGATCGGGCTGCGCTCGACCGGCACCAGCAGGCCGATTTCGGTGCAGCCGAAGATAACCCCCTCCGCGCCCTGCGCGGCGAGCTTCTCAATCACGCTGACGTAAAACGCCCGGGACGGCTCGCTGAACGTGCCGAGGCACAGCTCTTCAAAGATGATCTGGTTGATGCGCGCCCGGTCAGCTTCGTCCGGGATCGGGCTTTCAATCCCAAACTCGCTGCTCAGGCGACCGCGGTAAAAATCCTGCTCCATGGTATAGCGGGTGCCCAGCAGCGCCACGCGTGACATGCCCGCCGCGGCTATCGCCCGCCCGGTAGCGTCAGCGATGTGCAGGAAAGGCAGCGCGCAGCGCGCTTCGATGTGCGACGCCACTTTATGCATGGTGTTGGTGCAGAGCAGAATGCCCTCGGCGCCAGCACGCTCCAGGCCGAGCGCGGCCTGCGCCAGGATCTCCCCGGCTTTATCCCACTCGCCGCTCGCCTGGCAGGCTTCGATGTCGTGGAAGTCCACGCTGTGCATCAGCAGGCTGGCGGAGTGCAACCCGCCGAGACGTTGTTTAACCCCTTCGTTAATCAGGCGGTAATAAGGAATGGTGGATTCCCAGCTCATTCCGCCCAGCAGACCGATCGTTTTCATACTCTCTCCTTTGCGTTTGCTCCAGTGAAGCAAACTTGTGATCCGCTTTCCAGTTCTTTGGCGACACGTTTCTTTTTAATCGGCAGTAATATAAATTAAATGAAACATTGTTTTAATTAAAACTGGATCTGACTATGTTTATTTTTCACAAACAGACCACGCTTGAGGATCTGGGCAACGGCGTGACGCGCCGTATTCTGGCACATGACGGTAAGATGATGGCGGTTGAGGTGAATTTTGAGCAAGGCGCCGTCGGCCCTCTGCATAACCACCCGCACGAGCAGCTAACCTATGTGCTGTCGGGGGAGTTCGAGTTCACCATCGGGGAAGAAAAGCACGTGGTCACCGCGGGCGATACGCTCTATAAAGAGCCGCACGTGATGCACGGCTGCGTGTGCCTGAAGCCGGGCACCCTGCTCGATACCTTTACCCCGGTGCGGGAAGATTTTCTGAAATAAAAAAAGGGCGGTGTTGACCGCCCTTTTTTATTAATTTTCCGTCACCGGAACGGGAACCGGAAGAGGCTCCGGCAGCGGCTGACGCATTTTCATGGCATGGTTCAGCAACACGCTACCGCAGGCGAACAGGCCACCGACCATCAGCGCCAGCAGCAGGATCAGCGCCTTGCCCGGGCCATCTTTTTTCACCGGCATCGACGGCGAAAGCTGATACTTAAACGGCTCAAGCTTCACGTCTTCGATGGACAGCTTCTGCAGCTGCGCCAGGTGGTATTCGCGGTTCTGGAAATCAGCGTTCAGCTCTGCCACGTCTTTAATCGATTTTTCGATTTGCAGCTTCTGGGCAATGCCGTCCGCACCCAGCGCCACCGAGTAATCCGGATCGTCCTTCACCGCCTGGCCGTTGCTGTAGACCGGCTTCTTGATCCCGGCGGCGTTCGCCACTTCCAGGGAGTAGTTCAGACGCTGCAGGTTGGTATTGTGAATGTTGGTCAGGCGAACCCGATCCAGATCCAGCTGCTCTTTCTCCAGGCGCGTTTTCAGGGTGATTTGGTTGCGGATGTTCTGCATGGTTTCTTGCTCAACCAGCGCCGAAATGAACTGGATGTAGCCTTCCAGCACCGTTTGCGCATCGGCAGCCGTTGGCGCGGTAAAGCTCAGCGTCCAGGAGGAGTACAGCGCTTTTTCGGCATCTTTCGCCGCCGTGTTATCCACCGCCTTCATCTGTTCGGCGATATTCACCACCGCGCGGTGCAGCTCCAGCGGGTCAATATCCGCCCCTTCAAGCTGGGCCATCACGAACGGAGAAGAAGTCATGTACTCTTCGAGCAGCGACTGGGACTGGAATTTTTTGATGAACAGGTTGAAGACTTCCGGGCGCGAAATTTTCACGTCCACGTCCAGCACCTGCAGCGCAACCATCATCTGGCGCAGCGGGTTCCACTGGGTCTGTTCCGCCGGCGTGATGACGGCTTTACTGGTCCACTTTTGCGGCATGATAAACGCCACGGCCAGCCCGGCTAACCCGAACGCGAGCGTGGTGAGCACGATGCGTTTTTTGGCCGATAACAAGACGCTCAGTAATCCGAAAAGGTCGATTTCTTTGTATTCATGTGTCGGAGAGGCGTGACGGGAGAAATCCACATCCGTATTTTTCTTAAAATCCATGACTGACATAGCAATTCTTCTTTTTGATGGCGCAATAAATCTGCCTGAGAGGTCCCTGTTACCCGATGATACAAGAAAGTAAGAATTATCTGAATGTCGAAAGGCATTTTCTTTGGGGTATCTATCAAATTTAGTAGTTAGCTTTGAACCTCTTCCATTGTTATTACTCTTCTGCTTTTACCCCGCTTACGCTGACGTTCCGCCCGGCCCAGTTTCACTTAAGAATGCCAAAACTGCCACCTTCCTCACCTTATTGAAACAGCGTTTCGACCGCGATCACATTTCCATCATTAAGCGAATGACGCGGAAACAAATAGCAATAAAATAAAATAAAACGATGTTTTAGTATTCAAGAACAGCGGTTCGCGAGTTTTTAAAACCCTGACAGGACGCCGCCGCCAGGCCCAAGGAAAAGTCATTTAAAACAAGAGGTAATGGAGTAACCGTAACGCGTTTCATACCGAACACACATCCCCTCGCCTGCCTCCGGGCGCGGGGTTACAGCAGCACAATCGGATTCCGTATTAAAAACCATTGATTGCCAGGTAGGTATGTATGAATGAAAACAAAATGCTGGGGCTAGCGTGGATATCACCCTACATCATCGGGCTGATACTCTTTACCGCGTTTCCCTTTGTCTCATCGTTCTTTCTCAGCTTTACTGATTACGATCTGATGAGCCCGCCGGTGTTTAACGGCATCGATAACTATCGCTACATGTTTACGGAAGATACCCTCTTCTGGAAATCCATGGGCGTGACCTTCGCCTACGTATTTTTGACCATCCCGCTGAAGCTCGCTTTCGCATTAGGGATTGCGTTTGTCCTTAACTTCAAATTACGCGGCATCGGCTTCTTCCGTACCGCCTACTATATTCCGTCCATTCTCGGCAGCTCCGTGGCAATTGCCGTTCTGTGGCGCGCGCTATTTGCCATTGACGGCCTGCTGAACAGCTTTATTGGCGTGTTCGGTTTCGACCCGGTGAACTGGCTTGGCGAACCTTCGCTCGCGCTGATGTCCGTGACGCTGCTGCGCGTCTGGCAGTTTGGCTCTGCGATGGTGATCTTCCTCGCCGCCCTGCAAAACGTGCCCCAGTCGCAGTATGAAGCCGCGATGATCGACGGCGCGTCCAAATGGCAGATGTTCATGAAAGTGACCGTGCCGCTGATTACGCCGGTGATCTTCTTTAACTTCATCATGCAGACCACTCAGGCGTTCCAGGAATTTACCGGCCCATACGTCATCACCGGCGGCGGCCCGACCTATTCAACCTATCTGTTCTCGCTCTACATCTACGACACCGCGTTCAAGTACTTTGACATGGGTTACGGCGCAGCGCTGGCCTGGATCCTGTTCCTGGTGGTCGCCGTCTTTGCCGCCATCGCCTTTAAGTCTTCGAAATACTGGGTGTTCTACTCCGCCGATAAAGGAGGCAAAAATGGCTGATATCCAACAACTCTCCACGGCGCGAAGCATTGCCGAGCGCGAGGTGGCCCGCACGCTGCGCAAAGAGAAGATCAACGCCAGCGTTCGCTACGTGATTCTGCTGATCGTTGGCCTGCTGATGCTCTATCCGCTGGTGTGGATGTTCTCGGCGTCGTTCAAACCGAACCACGAGATCTTCACCACGCTCAGCCTGTGGCCGGCGCACGCCACCTGGGACGGCTTCGTGAACGGCTGGAAAACCGGCACCGAGTACAACTTCGGTCATTACATGCTGAACACCTTTAAGTATGTGATCCCGAAGGTGATCCTGACCATTATCTCCTCCACCATCGTGGCGTACGGCTTCGCCCGCTTCGAGATCCCGTGGAAGAAGTTCTGGTTCGCCACGCTTATCACCACCATGCTGCTGCCAAGCACCGTACTGCTGATCCCGCAGTACCTGATGTTCCGCGAAATGGGCATGTTGAACAGCTATATGCCGCTGTACCTGCCGCTGGCCTTCGCCACGCAGGGGTTCTTCGTCTTCATGCTGATCCAGTTCCTGCGCGGCGTACCGCGCGACATGGAAGAGGCCGCGCAGATTGACGGCTGTAACTCCATTCAGGTGCTGTGGTACGTGGTCGTGCCGATCCTGAAGCCGGCCATTATCTCCGTCGCCCTGTTCCAGTTCATGTGGTCAATGAACGACTTTATCGGGCCGCTGATTTACGTCTACAGCGTGGATAAATATCCGATTGCACTGGCTCTGAAAATGTCCATCGACGTCACCGAAGGTGCGCCGTGGAACGAAATTCTGGCAATGGCGAGCATCTCCATTCTGCCATCCATCATTGTCTTCTTCCTGGCACAGCGCTACTTCGTACAGGGCGTAACCAGCAGCGGAATTAAAGGTTAAGAGGGAAATATCATGGCTGAAGTTATCTTCAACAAACTGGAAAAGGTTTACTCCAACGGCTTCAAAGCGGTACATGCTATCGACCTGAAAATCGCTGAAGGGGAATTCATGGTGATTGTCGGGCCATCCGGCTGCGCCAAGTCCACCACCCTGCGCATGCTGGCGGGTCTGGAAACCATCAGCGGCGGTGAAGTCCGCATCGGCGAGAAGATTGTGAACAACCTCGCGCCGAAAGAGCGCGGGATCGCGATGGTGTTCCAGAACTATGCGCTTTACCCGCACATGACCGTGCGTGAAAACCTGGCCTTTGGCCTGAAGCTGAGCAAGATGCCGAAGGAGCAGATTGAGGCGCAGGTGAACGAAGCGGCCAAAATTCTGGAGCTGGAAGAGCTGCTCGACCGCCTGCCGCGCCAGCTTTCCGGCGGCCAGGCGCAGCGTGTGGCGGTAGGCCGCGCGATTGTGAAAAAGCCGGACGTGTTCTTGTTCGACGAACCTTTATCCAACCTGGATGCCAAGCTGCGCGCGTCGATGCGTATCCGCATTTCGGACCTGCACAAGCAGCTCAAAAAATCCGGCAAGCCGGCGACCACCGTTTACGTTACCCACGATCAGACCGAAGCGATGACCATGGGCGACCGTATCTGCGTGATGAAGCTCGGCCATATCATGCAGGTGGACACGCCAGACAACCTCTACCACAAGCCAAAAAACATGTTCGTGGCGGGCTTTATCGGCGCGCCGGAGATGAACATCCGTAAAAGCAGGCTGGTAGAAAAAGAGGGAAATCTGCACATTGCCATCGGCGATGAAACCATGCCGTTAAACGCGGAGAAGCGGGAGAAAGTCTCCGCCTACGCGGGTCAGGAAGTCTTCTACGGCGTGCGTCCGGAATTCGTGTCGCTTTCCGACGAACCGTTCACCGACGGCGGCTGCAGCGGCGAGATGGTGCGCGTGGAAAACATGGGCCACGAATACTTCGTCTACCTGAAGGTTGCGGACTACGAACTGACCGCCCGAATTCCTTCCGATGAAGCTAAGCCAATGATTGATAAAGGCCTTCATCGCAAGGTGTATTTCAAGTTTGATATGAATAAGTGTCATATTTTTGACGCAAAAACCGAGCAGAACATCTCTCTTTAATGGAGCTATAAAAATGAAAAAAGTGCTTTTAAGCGCCGCTATCTCCGCAACTCTGGGCCTTACAGCTTTGCCATCGATGGCACAAAACGTTGATTTACGCATGTCCTGGTGGGGCGGGAACGGCCGCCATCAGGTGACCCTGAAAGCGCTGGAAGAGTTCCACAAGCAGAACCCGGATATTAACGTGAAGGCGGAATATACCGGGTGGGACGGTCACCTGTCCCGTCTGACCACGCAGATCGCGGGCGGCACCGAGCCGGACGTGATGCAGACGAACTGGAACTGGCTGCCGATCTTCTCCAAAACCGGGGAAGGTTTCTACGACCTGAACAAAATGAAGGACGTGATAGACCTGTCTCAGTTCGATCCGAAAGAGCTGCAGTCCACCACGGTGAACGGCAAGCTGAACGGGATCCCGATCTCCGTGACCGCGCGCGTCTTCTACTTCAACGACGAGACCTGGAAAAAAGCGGGCGTTGAGTATCCGAAGACCTGGGACGAGCTGATGGCCGCCGGGAAAGCGTTCGAGAGCAAGCTCGGCAAGCAGTATTACCCGGTGGTGCTGGAGCATCAGGACACCCTGGCGCTGCTGAACTCGTACATGATCCAGAAGTACAACATCCCTGCCGTTGACGAGAAGACCAAAAAATTCTCCTACAGCAAAGAGCAGTGGGTGGAGTTTTTCCAGACCTATAAAAAGCTGATCGACAGCCACGTGATGCCGGACACCAAATACTATGCGTCGTTTGGTAAGAGCAACATGTACGAGATGAAGCCGTGGATCCAGGGCGAATGGGGCGGCACCTATATGTGGAACTCCACCATCAACAAATATTCCGATAACCTGAAGCCGCCGGCAAAACTGGAGCTGGGCAGCTACCCGATGCTGCCGGGCGCAACGGATGCGGGCCTGTTCTTTAAACCAGCGCAGATGCTGTCGATTGGGAAATCAACCAAAAACCCGGAAGCCGCCGCGAAGCTGATTAACTTCCTGCTGAACAGCAAAGAGGGGGTGGATACGCTGGGTCTGGAGCGCGGCGTGCCGCTGAGTAAAGTCGCGGTGCAGTACCTGACCGAAGACGGCACCATTAAAGAGAGCGACCCGTCGGTGGCGGGCCTGCGTCTGGCGCAGTCTCTGCCGGCGAAACTCTCCGTATCACCATACTTTGACGATCCGCAGATCGTGGCGCAGTTCGGGACGTCGCTGCAGTATCTCGACTATGGTCAGAAAACCGTGGAAGAGACGGCGGCGGATTTCCAGCGCCAGGCTGAGCGTATTTTGAAACGCGCGATGCGTTAACCTCAGTTGTAAAAAGGCCGGGTGGCAGCGTCGCCTTACCCGGCCTGATGTTGTGCGGTCTGATGCCCTCACCCTAGCCCTCTCCCACGGGGAGAGGGAACCGATCGAGTGTTTAGCAAGTACAGCGATTCCATTGCCAACATAGAAGAAAAGCTCAAAGCGACGCTCTGTTCCGGCTGAAAATCGCCGAAGCGTTTACGGAAGGCCGGGGCGACGCGCATGGATGCGCGGCGAGGGCGGGTTTACAGGGACGTTTCATCCGCCCGTCCCCGATAAGCCTGGAGCAAACGCTGAGGGCACCGCGAAGCGGCGATTTTCTTGCCGGGAGCCCGGGTGGTCAGGGCGGCGGCGACTGAGCCGCCCTGACACGTTCACAGGTATTGTGATGACAGAGAAGCAAGAAACGTGAAGTGAACGGAATGACCGCCAGTGCCGTATGTTCTCTTCACCTTATTATTCTGTGCACAGCAAAGCGTTACTCACGCATCACACGCCAATATCCCGCAGCTTCTCCCCTGCCATCAGCTTACGTTCAATGTGCTCCAGCGTAACACCCTTGGTTTCAGGAATAAGCCAGAACGTCACCCCGATAAACGCCACGTTCAGCACCGTGTAGAGCCAGAAAGTTCCGGCGGCGCCGATGGCGTCGAGCAGGGTCAGGAAGGTCGCGCCGATGATCATGTTCGACACCCAGTTGGTGGTGGTGGAACAGGTGATGCCAAAGTCGCGGCATTTCAGCGGCTGGATCTCCGAGCACAGGATCCACACCACCGGCGCGGCGCTCATGGCGTAACCGGCGATACACATCATCGTCATGCCGACGGACAGCCAGGACAGCCCGCTTGACGCCGTGCCGTTGTCAAACTGCATCAGGCAATAGCCGAGGATCAGCGTGCCGAGCGCCATCACGCTAAAGCCGATTTTCAGCGCCGGTTTGCGCCCGGCTTTATCGACGGTGAACACCGCAATAAAGGTAGCGAACATAAAGGTCAGCCCCACCACCAGCGTGGCGATCATCTGCTGTTCGGTGGTGGTAAACCCGGCCATTTTGAAGATGCGCGGGGCGTAATACATGATGATGTTCATACCTGTGAACTGCTGCATCGCCTGCAACAGCATGCCGAGGAACACCGCGCGGCGCACGTTGCGGTTGGCTTTGAACAGCGACCAGCCGCCCTGCTTCAGCTTCAGGCTCTCGCGGATTTCGTTCAGCTCGTCGCGGGCCTTTTCCGAGGTGTCGCGCAGCATCCGCAGCACCTCTTCCGCCTCAACGTGCCTTCCCTTCTGCGCCAGCCAGCGCGGGCTGTTCGGCAGGAAAATCACCAGCACAATCAGCACCAGCGCAGGCAGCGCCAGCACCCCGAGCATCGCCCGCCAGTTGCCGCTGTAGCTGAAATACGTATCCGACAGGAACGCCAGCACGATGCCGAGCGTCACCATCAGCTGGTACATACTGATCATCTTGCCGCGCACGTTCTCGCTCGCCATCTCTGAGAGATAAAGCGGCGCGGTGTAGGAGGCAATCCCCACCGCCACGCCGAGCAGCACGCGGGAAAGCAGCAGCACCTCCACGTTAACGGCGAATGCCGAGCCAATGGAGCCCGCGACAAACAGAATCGCCCCGACCATCAGGCTGTATTTACGCCCCAGGCGGAACGAGAGCCAGCCGTTGAACAGCGCGCCGATGGCCGCGCCGAGCATCATGCTGCTCACCACCCACTCCTGCAGGCGGCTGCTTAAGGTGAAGTGATCGGTAATAAACGGCAGCGCGCCGGCGATGACGCCGATATCCAGACCAAACAGCAAACCGGCCACGGCGGCGGCAATAGAGACAAACTGATTCATGCGGCGCGTGTCGCGCAGCGCATTGGGCATGAGGGTAGAGTCATTTATAGATGTCATATTTTCCTGCCTGAACAGCGAATTTCGTTAACTGAAATTACGAGATGGCGAAAAAAAGTGTCAGGCGGGAACTGGTGAAGATATGGACTATTTCGCTGTGGCACAGCGTTATGTGATGGACATTACAATTTCAACTCATGCTGAAAAATCCGCTGATTAGACTAATCACCTAATTTATAAGCAATAAAACTGTGATGCGCGTCATTCATGGTTTTTCAGTATGGATATTTCGTGTTTATCGATATGGATAAGGCAATTTTTGAGCAAAAAAAACCTCCGCCCGAGGGCAGAGGTTGTTGCGTCGGGCGTGAATTAACGCGCCAGCCAGCCGCCGTCAACCGCCACGGTGTAGCCGTTGATGTAGTCAGACGCCGGTGAGGCGAGGAACACGATCGGCCCCATCAGGTCGCTCGGCAGACCCCAGCGCCCGGCCGGGATACGGTCGAGAATTTCCGCGCTGCGCTGCTCGTCGGCGCGCAGCTGCTGGGTATTGTTGGTTGCCATATAGCCCGGCGCGATGGCGTTGACGTTGATGTTGTGCTTCGCCCACTCGTTCGCCAGCAGACGGGTCACGCCCATAACCGCGCTTTTTGACGCGGTGTAAGACGGCACGCGGATACCGCCCTGGAAGGAGAGCATAGAGGCGATGTTGATGATCTTGCCGCCGTTGCCCTGCGCGATAAAGTGCTTCGCCGCCGCCTGAGACATAAAGAACACGCTCTTGATGTTCAGGTTCATGACGTCGTCCCAGTCGCGCTCGCTGAAATCGATGGCGTCTTCGCGGCGGATCAGACCCGCGTTGTTGACCAGAATATCGATATGGCCGAACTCGGCAACGGCACGCTCCAGCAGCTCCGGGATCGCGTCGATTTTACGCAGGTCAGCGGTCAGGCTCAGGAAGCGGCGGCCCAGCGCGGTAACGCGCTCGATGGTTTCAGCAGGTTCAACGATGTTAATGCCGACGATGTCGCAGCCCGCTTCCGCCAGGCCTAACGCCATGCCCTGACCCAGACCGGTGTCACAACCGGTCACTACGGCCACTTTACCCTGCAGAGAAAATGCATCCAGAATCATGTTTGTTCCTTAATCTTTCAACGCCTGTCACGAACAGGCAGGTTTAGTTAACTGCCCGCGACTAGCGCAGATCCTTAACGGCAACGTGGTCCATGTCATCAAAGACCTGGTTTTCGCCGACCATACCCCAGATAAAGGTATACGCACGGGTGCCCACGCCTGAGTGAATAGACCAGCTCGGAGAAATCACGGCCTGCTCGTTGTGCATCACGATATGACGCGTTTCCTGCGGCTGCCCCATCATGTGGAACACGCAGGCGTCTTCTTCCATGTTGAAGTAGAAATAGACTTCCATGCGGCGCTCGTGGGTATGGCACGGCATGGTGTTCCACAGGTTGCCCGGCGCCAGCTCGGTCAGCCCCATGCTGAGCTGGCAGGTTTCCAGCACGTCGGGAACAAAGTATTTGTTAATGGTGCGGCGGTTGCTGGTGAGGTTATCCCCCAGCGTCACCGGGGCGACATCGGCAGGCGTGACTTTTTTGGTCGGATAGGTGGTGTGTGCCGGAGCGCAGTTGTAGTAGAACTTCGCGGGCTTGCTGCAATCAACGCTTGCGAACACCACCTCTTTCGCGCCCTTACCCACGTACAGCGCGTCGCGATGGCCAATTTCATGGCACTGACCGTCAACGGTGATGGTGCCCGGCCCGCCGATATTGATAACACCCAGCTCGCGGCGCTCCAGGAAGTAGCTCACCCCAAGCTGTTTACCCACTTCACCGCCAACCGAAACCGTTTTGCCCACCGGCATAATGCCGCCAACGATAATGCGGTCGATATGGCTGTACACCATGGTGTAAGCGTCGGCTTCAAACACTTTCTCAACTAAAAACTCGCTGCGCAGGCCCTGGGTATCCAGCGTCTTAGCGTGCGCACTGTGGATGCTTTGTCTGATGTCCACACTCCCCTCCAGAATTGATCGCGCCCTGAGGCAAAGATGATTAACGAAACGACGTTCCGTTTTGTCGATGAGCACATAGTATCCGCAGAGAAATGGGTTTTCAATTACATTTAAAACAACGTTTCACTTTTTCTGCATCTTAATACCAGAAATGCAGTTGCGATCACGATTGTTGCGATTTAACGCGGGAAGAAGAGGAGATTTAATGCGAAGCAAAAAGAATATTAATCATATTAAACAACGCATTATAAAACCTTTAAGTTTTGACGGCGGGGGAAACATTCCGCGTTGAAAAACAAAGATGACATCACGCGCGTCAATTAATCTTACAATTTGCGCCATCAGTCACACATATTGAAACGTTGTTTTGATAATTTAATACCCAGTTTTTAACTCATCTTATTTCGCGATCAAGGAGCACATTATGGCTAAAGGTATGCGGGTCAAGCTGAACTACGAGGTCAGCCGCGATCCGGATACGGGCGTGGAAGTCACCCGCCTGACCCCACCTGAAGTAACCTGTCACCGCAATTACTTCTACCAGAAGTGCTTCTTTAACGACGGTAGCCACCTGCTGTTCGCCGGGGCGTTCGACGGCAACTGGAACTACTATCTGCTGGATCTGCAAAACGCCGAGGCCGTTCAGCTGACCGAAGGCTGCGGTGACAACACCTTTGGCGGGTTCCTCTCACCAGACGATAAATCGTTCTACTATGTGAAGAACGACCGCACGCTGCTGGAAGTGGATCTGCAAACGCTGGTCGAGCGCGAAGTGTACCGCGTGTCGGATGAGTGGGTCGGGTATGGCACCTGGGTTGCCAACAGCGATTGCACCAAACTGGTGGGGATCGAGATCGCCAGAAGCGACTGGACGCCGCTGAACGACTGGAAGATTTTCCACGACTTTTTCCACAAGGGGCCGCACTGCCGCCTGCTGCGCGTTGACCTGAAAACCGGCGCAAGCTCGACCATCCACGAAGAGAAAAACTGGCTCGGTCACCCGATCTATCGCCCGTTTGACGACAATACCGTGGCCTTCTGCCACGAAGGGCCGCACGACCTGGTGGACGCCCGCATGTGGCTGGTCAACGAAGACGGCAGCAACGTGCGCAAAGTTAAAGAACACGCGGAAGGCGAAAGCTGCACCCACGAGTTTTGGGTGCCGAATGGCTCCGCGCTGGTGTATGTCTCCTACCTTAAGGGCCAGCAGGGCCGCACCGTTTACAGCTATAGCCCGGAAACCGGCGTGAATGAGGCCATCATGCAGATGCCGTCCTGTTCGCACCTGATGAGCAACTTCGACGGCACGCTGCTGGTGGGCGACGGCTCCGGTACGCCGGTCGACGTGAAGGACACCGGCGGTTACACCATCGATAACGATCCTTATCTGTATGCCTTTGACGTGGCGAAAAAAGCCTACTTCCGCATCGCCCGTCACGATACCTCCTGGGCGACGGTGGAGAACAGCCGCCAGGTCACCCACCCGCATCCGTCCTTTACCCCGGACGATAAAGCGGTGCTGTACAGTTCCGATAAAGACGGCAAGCCTGCGCTCTATATCGCGAAACTCCCCGAGCAACCTGAACTGTTGCGTGCATGATTTGAGTTAGTGTTTCTGTAACTGGCCTTGCCCTCCTTAGTGGAGGGCTTTTTTTTTGGACGCTGCCGCTGCGCGAGCCAACAAAAAAGCCGGCTCACGAGGAGCCGGCTTTTTCCCGGAGGTACTGCTTTATATTTTTAGAAGGAATAAGCCACGCCTAAACGGAAGCGGGTCTGGCGTTCGTCGGTCTCTTTAACGCCCACGTTACCCACCTCTACGTATGGCGCCCAGTTTTTATCCCATTTGTAGGCCAGCTTGGCGTTATATTCGTTTGAGTAGTCTTTATTGTTATTACGAATCATGCCTTCCGAGCTTTTGGCGTAAACATAGTTAAGCTCGGTGCGGAAATCACCTAACACCCAGCCAACCCACGCATCGCCGCGGTTAACTTTATCATCTTCTTTATTTGAGCTTGACGGGTAGCGGGTATATTCATAGCGGTAACGTGCGGCAACGTAGAATCCATTATCGAAGCTATATTGCATGTGCAGGTTCGGTTTATAAATCGTGCGGCTGTCGTTACTCTCAATAGTAAATGCAGGCGTCAGTGAAATATTGTTCGTGGCCTTCCAGCGCCAGCTAATCTGGTCTTCGTGACCGTTGCCCACCACGTCCGCAAACGGCTGGTCAGCCTTGTCGCCGCCGGACTTCCACTTTGCTTCCACCGAAAAACCTAACCCGTTATCAAAGCGATGCGACACCGATACGCGGTCTGCGTTGGAGCCGCTATCGATATATTCGTGACGCAGATCGACGGTAACGGCCTGGGCCGCAAAAGACGCACTAACAAGGGACGCAATCGCCAGAGATTTCTTTAACATGAAAAAACCCTCAATTAAAATAACGTTTCGTTTTTATGAAACTGAAGTTTATTTTTTAAATAACGCTATTTTAGTGACCAGGATCGTAATTATTTGTTTCATTTTTTTTGGCAAAGAGGGACGTGACTCCCGTCAACAAAAGGGGGAGCCTAAGGGTAAATTTCAGGAGAGAGATCACACAAAGAAGTTAGCGAGGAATATAGTTAAGCGCGCAAGCATTACTGATAAGATGAGATTTAACGTAAAAGTGTAAGAATATAATGTGGGCGTCACAAAAAAGCCTCCGGGAGGGAGGCTTTGGTGTTAAGGAGGTCGGTAATTATCGCTCAATGGCTAACGCCACGCCCTGCCCGCCGCCGATGCACAGCGTCGCCAGCCCCTTGCGAGAGTTACGCTTCATCATCTCATGGACTAACGACACCAGAATTCGGCAGCCGGATGCGCCAATGGGGTGGCCGAGCGCGATGGCCCCGCCGTTGACGTTGACCCGCAGCGGATCCCACTCCAGCATTTTGCCCACCGAGATCGCCTGCGCCGCAAAAGCCTCGTTGACTTCAATCAGATCCACTTCGTCGAGCTGCCAGCCTGCACGCTCCAGGCAGCGGCGGGTCGCGTAGACCGGGGCGATGCCCATCAGCGCAGGATCCACGCCCACGCTGGCAAAGGCTTTGATCCGCGCCAGCACCGGCAGATCCAGCTCCTGCGCTTTACTTTCGCTCATCATCATCACCGCGGCGGCGCCGTCGTTAATCGATGAGGCGTTTCCGGCGGTTACCGAGCCCAGGGTTTCAAACGCCGGGTTAAGCATCGCCAGCCCTTCCGCGCTGGCGTCGGTGCGCGGCTGTTCGTCGGTATCGATAACCGCCGATTCGCCGTTCTGCCGCAGCGCGCTGACGGGGACAATTTCATCGCGAAAACGCCCGGAATCGATAGCCGCGCGGGCTTTTTGCTGCGAGCTGAGGGCGTAAGCATCCTGCAGCTCGCGGCTGATGCCGTATTCGCGCGCCAGGTTTTCCGCCGTCACGCCCATGTGGTAATCGTTGAAGGCATCCCACAGGCCGTCGTGTACCAGGCTGTCGATGAGCTGGCTGTTGCCCAGCTGCGCGCCGGTTCGGCTGTCGGTGAGAACGTGCGGGGCGCGGCTCATGTTTTCCTGCCCCCCGGCAATCACCACGTCCGCTTCGCCGCACTGGATCGCCTGGGTCGCAAGATGGAGCGCCTTCAGGCCGGAGCCGCAGACGTCGTTGATGGTAATGGCAGACACGGTGTTCGGCAGGCCGCCCTTGAGCGCCGCCTGTCGCGCAGGGTTTTGCCCGGCACCCGCCGTCAGCACCTGCCCGAGGATCACCTCGTCTATTTCATGCGCGGCGATCCCGCTGCGTTCCACCAGCGCCTTCACCACCACGCTGCCGAGATCAACGGCAGAGTGGCGCGACAGTGCCCCCTGAAAACAGCCGATAGCCGTACGCAGCGCACCCACTATAACGACATCTTTCATCACGACCTCTGGGTAAAATGACATGACGATAGTAGAGTATTGTTATCAACAGTTGACGCAATTGTTTAAAAAAAGTGAGATTAGTCACAGGATTAGCGCGCGTCCTGAAGATACTGCCGCAGCCAGCTTCCGGCGATGCCGGGCGGGGTGCGTTTATTCCACAGCAGATCGATAGCGATCGATCGCGGCCATCCGGGAACGTTCAGCTGCACCAGGGATTTCGCCGCCGCGAACTCGTCCACCAGCGCACAGGGCAGCGCGCACCAGCCAAAGCCCTGCACCGCCATACTCAAGAGTAACAGGTAATTCGGCGCTGACCACACCGGCCCCCGCGCCAGGGCGGGCTCGCGTTCGAGATAGGTGTTGAGCCGCAGCTCGCGCCAGCCGTGCAGTTCGTCCGCTTCGGTATGCGGCTGCCCGGCCAGCGGATGGGTGGTGGAGACATAAATCGCCATGCGGGTCTGCACGGGGAGCCGAATCGCGCCAATGCCGGTCGGGTAGCTTTCACGCGCCTCCGTCAGCCCCACCTGCGCCCTCTCCTTTTGCAGAAGATCGATCACATCCTCTTCTTCGCCAACCAGGCATTCGAATTCCGTATGGGGAAAACGCCTGTCGAACTGGTTCATCAGATCTTCCAGCACGTCGGGGTTGAGGGTATCGGAGAGCACAAAGGTCAGGCGCGCTTCGGTTTGGGCCGTCAGGGACACCGCCAGCTCGTCGAGCCGCGCGCTGGCGGCGAGGATCGACTGCACGTACCCGAGCACCTGCTCTCCCTGCGCGGTCAGCACCGGCTGGCGCGCCGAGCGGTCGAACAGCTCAATGCCCAAATCGGCCTCAAGATTCGCCACCGCCGTGCTGATGGTGGACTGGCTTTTACGCAGGCGGCGCGCGGCGGCAGAGAACGAACCGGCGGCAACCGTTTCAACAAATGCGGTAAGGGCTTCGGGGGAGTAGCGCATGATGTATCTATTTTATCGATGGATACCATCTTTTATATATCATCTTTAGCGATAAAAATAGGCCGCATCACCGCCCATCCTGGCGAATTACTGAGGTCACTATGCAACATCAAGATACACTCCAGCGCAAACTCCCGGAGCGCATCTTCCATGCCGTCTGCTTTGAAGGTATTGCCACGGCGATCCTCGCCCCGACAGCCGCGTGGCTGATGCAACGCTCCGTGGTGGAAATGGGCGGCCTGACGATTATCCTGGCCACCACGGCGATGATCTGGAACATCATCTACAACTTTGGATTTGACCGTTTCTGGCCGGTGCAGCGCGTAACCCGCACGGCAAAAGTCCGCGCCCTGCACGCGCTGGGGTTTGAGTGCGGCTTTATCGTGATTGGCGTGAGCATCGTTGCGGCGGTTCTCGGCGTGACGCTGCTTCAGGCATTCACACTGGAAATAGGTTTCTTCCTGTTCTTCCTGCCGTACACCATGTTCTACAACTGGGCGTATGACATGCTGCGCGAGAAAATTATCAAGCGTCGCCAGCAGCGGCGCGCCCTCGCAGGCTAATCCTCCTCTGGCCGGACGCCCGTTCCGGCCAAACTCCCTCGAAGCAACTGCGCCCTCCTCTCATAATTATGGTAAATTGCACTCCTTTTTGTTCGTTTTATAGTTGATACGTTGCTCTAATGTCGAAAATTTGGTCAAAAGAAGAGACTCTCTGGAGTTTCGCCCTCTATGGCACTGCCGTGGGCGCAGGAACCCTGTTCTTGCCTATTCAGCTCGGCTCCGCAGGCGCGATCGTCCTGCTTATCACCGCGCTCGTGGCGTATCCGTTAACCTACTGGCCGCACAAAGCGCTGGCGCAATTTATCCTGTCGTCGAAAACCAAAGGCAGCGAGGGGATCACCGGGGCCGTTACCCATTATTACGGTAAGAAAATCGGCAGCCTGATCACCACGCTCTACTTCGTGGCGTTTTTTGTGGTGGTGCTGATCTACGCGGTGGCGATCACCAACTCGCTCACCGAACAGCTGGCAAAGCGCATGACGGTCGACACCGGCGTGCGGGTGATGGTGAGCTTTGGCGTGGTGCTGGCGCTGAACCTGATCTTCCTGATGGGCCGTCACATCACCATTAAGGTGATGGGTTTTCTGGTCTTTCCGCTTATCGCCTACTTCCTGTTTTTATCGATTTACCTGACCGGAAGCTGGCAGCCGTCGCTGCTCACCAGCCAGATGGCGTTCGATCGGCATACGCTGCACCAGGTGTGGGTTTCGATCCCGGTGATGGTTTTCGCCTTTAGCCATACCCCGATTATCTCGACGTTCGCCGTCGATCGTCGCGAGAAATACGGTGACGAGGCCATGGGTAAATGCAAAAAAATCATGAAGGTGGCCTACCTGATTATCTGCCTGAGCGTGCTGTTCTTCGTGTTCAGCTGCCTGCTGTCGATTCCGCCGTCCTACATCGTGGCGGCCAAAGAGGAAGGGGTAACGATTTTATCCGCCCTCTCCATGATGCCGTCGTCCCCTGCCTGGCTGGGCATTTCCGGGATTATCGTCGCCATTATCGCCATGTCGAAATCGTTCCTCGGCACCTATTTTGGGGTGATCGAAGGGGCAACCGAGATCGTGAAGACCTCCCTGCACCAGGTGGGAGTGAAGAAAAGCCGCGCCTTTAACCGCGCCGTTTCGATTCTCGGCGTGTCGCTAATCACCTTCCTGGTGTGCTGCATTAACCCGAACGCGATTTCGATGATTTATGCCATCAGCGGGCCGCTGATTGCGATGATTTTGTTCATCATGCCGACGCTGTCAACGTACCTTATCCCGTCCCTGAAGCCGTATCGTTCGGTAGGGAATTTGCTGACGCTGATTGTTGGGGTGCTGTGCGTGTCGGTGATGTTTGTGGGTTAAATAAAGCCTGCGTACCCGGATTGCGAACAGGTACGCAGTGTTGATCTTTTTACCGGTTTTTCATCTCCTTAATACCCGTACGTTTATTGACTAAATAGTTACGCTCGGGTAGTTTTATCCCCGTCCCGGACGACACATTGTCGTCATCGGAAAGACATTGTTAAGGAGGTTATGATGAAGAAAGCACATGACGAGTTTGACGGCTTCTGAGCCGCGCTAGCCTCTTGTAAGGCGGGGATTTCAACCCCGCCTTTTTCATAGCGCTTTTTCATGGATGAAAAAATGATAATAGATGCAAACGCCCTTCAAATCGTCAGTAACGCGCTACTCCTTCTTGGCGTTGAAGTCGCCGTTGGCACCATCATTTACAATGTCCGAACGGCGAAGAAGACGCAAACTGCAAACTTCCTCTTTGAAAGCCGCCAGGATCGTCAATATACAGAATCGCTGCATGTCCTTAAAAAGATTCACCGTTCAGGAAAATCTTTCCGCTCCTACGTATTCCCGGCAGAGGGACACGCCATCACCGAAGACGAGATGGAGGAACGCAGGAAATTTCAGTACATACTCAATTTTTACGAGCGTGTCGCCGTCAGTATTCGCGAAGGTATTTACAGCGAGAAGATGATCAAACGGACATCGTTCACAACCGTGATAGAGACTTACGACATTGCTGAACCGCTAATCAAGGCCATCCGGGAACACATTAAATCAGAGACTACTTACCAGGAATTTGAATGGCTGGTCAGGCGATGGAAAGCCAGCCCACTGAAGAAAAACAGACCGCTATAGCAGCTTTTTCTCAGTTAACTCTCTGATTGGGCATCAGAAAGAAGCCGGGTGGCGGCGTCGCCTTACCCGGCCTACACGTTCAGTCTTGCGGGTAGTTAGTCATGCCCGAATATCATCATATTCCCGCGTATTATCAAACTCATGCTTCGCAAACGGGCACAGCGGGATAACCTTGCGGTTCTCGGCGCGCATCTTCTCGACCACTTTCGCCACCAGCTGCTTGCCCACCCCCTGCCCCTTCAGGCTCGGGTCTACGTCGGTATGTTCGATAATGCTCAGATGCTCACCGGTCGGGACAAAGACGATCTCCGCGACCTGATTGCCGTCCGCGTCGTTCACGTAAAACTTGTTATGGCCTTCCAGAATATCCATAGTTCCTCGCTTATTTTTGGCGATACTTCAGCGCACCGCTTGGGCAGGTATCAATGACACGAATAACCGTTTCCACATCCACTTCGTCCGGAACGATCCAGGGTTTGCGCTTCAGATTGAATAGCTTCGCGCTGCCGCGCACGCAGTTCCCTGAGTGCTGGCAGATCCCGGTGTTGAAGTAGACGTCAATTTTTTCACCGGTGTAGGCCCGGTACCCCGCTTCCAGTAGCTCTTTATCCATGACATTGCCTCTGTAGTTATTATGATGCTGAATGAATCATAGCCCTGTGGGATCCCGATGGCTATTGGTGCCAAAACGAAAAGCCAGCTCACAACTCTGTTTTTGTCAGATTGCGCGCCTCATTTCTCCATGTCAGGCTCCGCAAATATATCGTTTATATATTTCAGCCGCGGGCTATATGAAACAAAGACTTCCTTTTCAGGTGAAGCTTTTTTTATCGCTGGTTTTCTTCTCCTGCCTGCTATTAGCGCTGCTGGGGGCGATCCTGTTTCATTTTATTGACCGGCAGCTGCACCACGACCTCGGGCAGCGGGCGCGGGTGCAGGCCAGCCAGATAGCCCTAATGCCGGGGCTAGCGGATAAGGTCGCCGCCAGAGATATCCCCGGCATTGCCCGCTTAATTCAGCCGTTACGTAATGAAAGCGACGCCAGCTATATTGTGATCGGCGATATCCGCGAACAGCATCTTTATCACTCAGAGTCACCTGAACGCCTGAATTTACCCATGATTGGTGGGGATAATGCCGAGGTACTGAAAGGCAAAACCATTATTTCGGTGCGCCAGGGGGGAATTGGCGTGTCCCTGCGCAGTAAAGCGCCGATATTGAATGCTCACCATCAGGTTATCGGGATTGTCTCCGTGGGCTATCTCACCTCTTATATCGCCAATATTAACGCCCGTATTCTCTGGCAGGCCGGATTATATGGGCTGGGACTGTTGCTCTTACTGTTTCTTTTTTCATGGGTATTTACCCGCAATCTTAAAAAGCAGATGTTTCGCCTGGAGCCAAAAGATATTGCCCAGCTGGTTTTACAGCAAAAAGCCCTGCTGGAAGCTATGTATGAGGGAATATTTGCGGTGAACGATGAAAAGCGTCTGATCTTAATTAACCGGGCGGCGCGCGAGCTGCTGGATATTCGCCAGAGCGAGAAAGAGCTGATCGGTAAACCGCTTGAGGCGGTTTTGCACACCTCCCCCGGCTTTTTCTCACAGCGCTACGCCTCCATCAGCAGCGGCAGCCACGACCAGATTGCGGTGCTCAACCACCGGGAAGTGATCGTCAACCGCGTGGCCATCGAGGTGGAGCCGGGCGTGGAAAGCGGCTGGGTGTACAGCTTCCGCGATAAAAACGATATCAACACCCTGAGCAGCCAGCTCAGCCAGATCCGACGCTACGCTGATAACCTGCGCATCATGCGCCATGAGCAGCTGAACTGGACGGCAACCCTCGTCGGGCTGCTGCAGATGAAGCATTACGACGAAGCCATTCGCTACATTCAGGCGCAGTCCGACGGCGCGCAGCGGGTGCTGGACTTTGTTTCCGCCCGCTTTACCTCCCCGGCGCTGTGCGGGCTTCTGCTTGGGAAATACGTCAGCGCGCGGGAAAAAGGCGTTGAGCTGCTGTTCGACCCGGCCTGCCAGCTCAGCCATATGCCGCCCGGCCTTAACGAAACCGAGCTGATGTCGGTGATTGGCAACCTGCTGGACAACGCCGTGGACGCCACCCTGAAAGCCCCGGCCACCGCGCCCGTTGAACTCTACATTTCTGACCGAAATCAGGAGCTGCTGATCGAGATAGCCGACCGGGGCTGCGGGGTGGAAGACGCCGTGAAGCCGCAGCTGTTCCGCCAGGGGTTCACCAGCAAGCCGGACGCCGGGAATGAAATTATCGGCTCCGAGCACGGTATCGGCCTGTTTCTGGTGGCAGGCTATGTGGAAAAAGCCGGGGGCAATATCGAAATCACCGACAACACGCCGCAGGGCACTATTTTTACTGTAGTTATTCCGTTCAAACCTACCGTTCAACAGGGCTAAAACATGACTACCACCCGCGCCATTGATGTTGTCATCGTTGAGGATGAGCCGCACCTCGCCGAGCTGCATCGCGAGTATATTGAGCAGAATTTTCACCTGCGCGTGGTGGGCATTGCGCCGTCGCTGGAGCAGGCCCGGGCGCTGATTAGCCAGCACCGGCCGCGCCTGATCCTGCTGGATAACTACCTGCCGGACGGGAAAGGCGTGGATCTGATCGATCACCCGCTGCTTAAGAGCTTTGAGTGCTCGGTCATCTTCATCACCGCCGCCAGCGATATGCAGACCTGCAGCCACGCCATGCGCAGCGGCGCCTTTGACTACCTGATTAAGCCGGTGTTTTTTCAGCGCCTGCACGCCTCGCTGGAGCGCTTTATGCGCTTCATCCACACCGTGCAGCAGGTGAAAGTGGTCGATCAGCACGCCCTGGATCGCCTGTTCCACCTGCCTGCGGCGGAGTCCTCTCCCGCCCCGTCCACAAAGGGGATCGACCCCAACACGCTGGAACACATCAAGCGCTTCTTTAGCGAGAACCCTGAAAGCACCCTGTCCGTTGAAGACGTGGTGGAACACGTCGGGATCAGCAAAACCACCGGGCGGCGCTATCTGGAGTATTGCGTGGAGAGCGGATTTATCAGCGTCGAAATGCTGTACGGCAACATTGGTCACCCGCGGCGGTTGTACCGAAAGGTGCCGGAAAAAGCCTGAACTGAACCCTTCGTTGGCTAAGCTTCGCGGATTTAATGGTGTTAATTAGCCAAACAGCGCCGATTATCACACTTCGCGATCGGCGCTGTTCCCACCCTATTGTCTGTGGCGATCGTTACGCTATGTTGACCATTAGTTCCTCAAATGTAACTAAAAGGTTAATTATAATGGCGAACACATTCCGTATTTCTCTGATTACCGCTGCCGTACTGATCTCCTCTTCCGCAATGTCTGCGCTGCCGCAGGGCTACCCTGCGGAGTATCAAAAAATCGTCGATGCCGCCACCAAAGAGGGCAAGGTGGTGATTTACTCCACCACCGACATCAAGGCCGCCGGGCCGCTGGTGCAGGGCTTCGAAAAGACCTATCCTGGCATCAAAGTTGAATATAACGACATGAACAGTACCGAGCTGTACAACCGTTTTATCAGCGAACAGGCCTCCGGCAGCGGGAGCGGCGACGTGGTCTGGAGCTCCTCGATGGACACCGGACTGAAGCTCGCCACCGACTACGCGATGGAGTACAAATCGCCGGAGCAGGGCCAGCTGCCGAAATGGGCGGTGTGGAAAGATAAAGCCTACGGCACCACCTACGAGCCGGTGGTGTTTATCTACAACAAGCGCCTGATCCCGGCGGGCGACGTGCCGGATTCCCACGAGGCGCTGGCAAAGCTGATCGCCAGCCAGACCGATAAGTTCAAAAACAAAGTCACCACCTACGACATCGAAAAGTCCGGGCTGGGCTTTATGCTCTCCGTGGAAGATTTCAAGTCCGATAAAAACTACTTCAAAACCCTGGCCGACGTCGCCAAAGGCGGTTTATCCGTGCAGTCCTCCACCGGCACCATGATGGAAAGGGTGTCGTCCGGCGAAAACCTGATTGGCTTTAACATTCTCGGCTCCTACGCCGAAGCCCGCGCGAAGAACGATCCGTCGCTGGGGATTGCCTATCCGAAGGATTACACCCTCGTGTTGTCCCGCGTCTCCTTCATCAGCCAGCAGTCGCAGAACAGCAACGCCGCGAAGCTGTGGCTGGACTATGTGCTTTCCGAAAAAGGGCAAAGCATTCTGGCAAACCAGGCGGATATCCCCTCCATTCGTAACGATATCGAAGGCAAAAACGATATCGACGGCCTGACCAAAGTGCTGGGCAACGCGCTGAAGCCGATCCCGGTGGACGAGAGCCTGCTGGAATATCTGGAGCCGAAAAAGCGTCTGGGCTACATCAAACAGTGGCGTGAAGCCGCCGGTAAATAGGGCATTCATCAGGCGAGACGCGCGTCGTCGCGCGTCTTCTCCGCTATCTGATGTCATCTGATGGGTTCCAGTACCAGGGATTCTTTATGAACGCATTACACAGAAAATGGCAAAGCCTGCCTCGCGGCGTGGTGGTGTTGATAACCGCTCTGGTTATCTACGTTCCCCTGTCGTTCATCGTGATCCAGAGCTTCCTGTCTGCTCCGTTTTTCTCGCCGTCTAAAGAGTGGAGCCTTGAATCATTTGGGTTTATTTTCACCGACCCTGATTTCTATAAAGCGCTCAGAAGCGGCTTTATTCTTGCCTTCGGGCTGGTGGCGATCGCCATTCCGCTGGGGGGGATCCTGGCGTTCCTGATGGTGCGCACCGACCTGCCCGGCCGCCGCATTATCGAGCCGCTGATCCTCGTGCCGATCTTTGTCTCGCCGATGGTTCTGGGGTTTGGCTACGTGGTTGCCGCCGG
The DNA here is from genome assembly GCF_964208575.1 of Enterobacter soli. Lineage (GTDB taxonomy): Bacteria > Pseudomonadota > Gammaproteobacteria > Enterobacterales > Enterobacteriaceae > Enterobacter > Enterobacter soli_A. The sequence goes on from NZ_CAXOFU010000010.1 coordinate 61,754, forward strand.
CCCGGTCGGGTTTTTATCCCTGTGGGCGCAGGCGCTGATTGGCTTCGTGCCGTGGAACATCTACGACATGACCAGCATCGTGGTCATCGCCGGGCTGACGCACGTCCCGCACGCCTACCTCTATATCTCCTCGGCGCTGCGCAGCGTCGGCAGCGACGTTGAAGAGGCCGCGCGCACCGCGGGCGCCTCGCCATTGCAGGTGATGACATCCGTCAGCCTGCCGATGGTTCGCCCGTCGGTGCTGTATGCCCTGGTGCTGCTGTTCTTCCTCGGACTGGAGGTGTTTGGCCTGATGCTGGTGCTCGGCGATCCCGAGGGCAACATGGTGCTGGCGACCTATCTCTACAAGCTCACCAACAAGCTCGGCACGCCGTCTTATCACCTGATGGCCGCGGTGGCCGTGGTGCTGATCTGCATCACCATTCCGCTGGTGATGCTCCAGCGCCGCCTGATGCGCACCGCCAACCGCTTCGTCACCATGAAAGGCAAAGCTTCCCAGGCGCGCGCGTTGCCGCTGGGTAAATGGCGCTGGGTGGCGGGTGCGGTCGTGGCATTCTGGCTGACCATCACCATCGGCGTTCCGCTGCTGGGGGTCGTGCTGCGCGCCTTTATTTCCAACTGGGGCGTGGGAGTGTCCGTCTGGGACGAGCTGTCGCTGGCCACCTTCCGCACCATCTGGGAGCAGCCAAACCTGCTGCGCGCGATTGTGAACTCGATGGCCATCGGGGTATTCGGCGGCGCGCTGGCGGTGGTCTGCTATCTGTTCGTCGGCATTGCCATGCACCGCAAGCCGGACAACACCACGCGCTTCCTCGACTACAGCGTGCTGGTGCCGCGCGCCGTGCCGGGGCTGCTCGCCGGGCTGGCGTTTCTGTGGGTGTTCCTGTTCCTGCCGATGTGGTTCGACAACTCGCTGAAGTCCGGCTGGCTTTCCGGGTACGCCTGGTCCGACTGGATGCGCGAAAACGTCATTGTCTGGCTGCGCTCGTTGCGCAGCACCATCTTCAGCGTCTGGCTGGCCTACACCGTGGTGTGGATGGCCTACGGGCTACGGCTTATCTCCTCCACGCTGCTGCAGGTAGGGCCGGAGCTTGAAGAGGCCGCCCGCAGCACCGGGGCGACGCGCGGGCAGATCACCCGTCACGTGACCATCCCGCTGTCGCGCTACGGCCTTATCGGCTCGTGGCTGCTGATGTTCCTGATCTTTGAGCGCGAATACTCAACCGGCGTGTACCTGCTTTCGCCTGGCACAGAGACCATCGGCTCCATGCTGGTGTCGCTGTGGGCCGCGGGCGCCATTGATATCGTGGCCGCGCTCTCCTTTATTAACATCCTGCTGGTCGTGGTAGGTCTGGGAATTGCCCTTCGCTTTGGAGTCAAATTACATGATTGAATTAGCGGTCGAAAATCTGCACTTAACCTATGGCGACAACCCGGTGCTGAAGGGGGTTTCCATGAACCTGAAGCGCGGCGAAGTGGTGTCTTTGCTGGGGCCGTCCGGCAGCGGTAAAACCACCCTGCTGCGCGCGGTGGCGGGGCTGGAAAAGCCGACCCAGGGTTCGATTGTCATCGGCAATAACAAAGTCTACGACGGCACGCCGCGCAGCGAGATCCCGGCGGAGGAGCGCAATCTGGGGCTGGTGTTCCAGTCCTACGCCCTGTGGCCGCACAAAACGGTGTTTGAAAACGTGGCCTACCCGCTCAAGCTGCGAAAGGTTCCGGCGAAAGAGATCAACGAGCGCGTGCAGGGGGTGCTGGATCAGCTGGGTTTAGGCCATCTGGGCAAGCGTCACCCGCACCAGCTTTCCGGCGGACAGCAGCAGCGCGTGGCGATTGGCCGTGCGCTGGTCTATAACCCGCCGGTGATTTTGCTCGACGAGCCGCTCTCAAACCTCGACGCCAAGCTGCGCGAAGAGGCCCGCGTGTTCCTGCGCGAGCTGATCATCAAGCTCGGGCTGTCGGCGCTGATGGTGACGCACGATCAGAACGAGGCGATGTCCATTTCGGATCGCATCCTGCTGTTGAACAACGGCAAGATCGAGCAGCAGGGCACGCCGCAGGAGATGTACGGCTCGCCAAAAACGCTGTTTACGGCCGAATTTATGGGCAGCAACAACCGCCTGCACGGCAAAGTCACGGAGGTGCGCGACGGCAGAGCGCGTATCGAAGGGAAAGACTGGGTGCTGTGGGGCCAGGCGGCGGAAGGAGTGCAAAGCGGCCACGAGGCCACGGCGGTGATCCGCGTTGAGCGGGTAAGCGTGGTGGAAGGCCCTGGTGAGAACCAGCTTGAGCTGCCGCTGCTGACCAGCATGTACCTCGGCGACCGCTGGGAGTACCTGTTCCGCACGGCGGCAGAGGATTTCGTGGTTCGCGCCTACGGGCATGAGGTTCGCGATCCGCAGCATTGCCACCTGTCGCTTCCGGAAAAACACGTCTGGATCTTCCCGAAAGGTAACTGATCCGGCGCGCTGCGACTGCCGGGCTTCAGCATCCCGGGTCGGGTACGGCATCACCGCCGCCCGACCCGGGTGCCTCTTCCTACGGCGTCACAATATTGAACCAGAAGGCGAAGGTATCGAGGCTGTTGAGCATCTCATCAATCTTCGTTTCATCGCCGGTGATGGTCACGTCCCCCTTCTCCTGCGCCTGCTTCAGCGTGGTCTCTTTGAGGATGATTTGGTTCAGCGTGTCGCGGCTAAGCTTGATGGTCGCGTCCGCGTCTTTCGCCACCGCGTTCGCCGTGTGGTTAAGCACGCCGTTCTCCAGCTCAAGCTTGTACTGACCGCCCTCGCTGCCTAAATCCACGTTGAACACCGCTTTCAGGTTGGCGGCCTTCACCCCGTTGAGGTGAACCCCGAGGAAATCAAAGAACATCTCCGGCGACATGGCGCGCACCGTGTCCGGGCTGGCGGTGTTTGGCGTCGGCAGCTTCTGCACGCCGTTTCGCAGCTCCTGCGCGCCGGTCAGGTAGAAGTTGCGCCACGGGCCGGATTCCGCCTGATAGCCCAGCTGTTCGAGCGCGTCCGCTTCCAGACTGCGCGCCGGTTTGTTGCCCGGATCGGCAAACACCACCTGATTCATCACCTGCGCCACCCAGCGATAGTTACCCTGCGCGTAGTCGGCTTTGGCCTTCTCCATCACGGCGCTGGCGCCGCCCATGTAATCGACATATTTCTTCGCCGCATCCACCGGCGGCAGCTCGTTGAGCGTTGCCGGGTTGCCGTTGAACCAGCCGAGGTAGAAGACATAGGTCGCCTTCACGTCATGGCTCACCGAGCCGTAATAGCCCCGGCTCGCCCAGGATTTGGCTAACCCGTCCGGCAGGGCAAAGTTGTCCGCAATCTCGTCGCGGGTCAGGCCTTTGTTGGCCAGGCGCAGGGTCTGGTCGTTGATGTAGCGGTACATATCGCGCTGGTTTTTCATCAGCTTGACCACGTTCTCGTTGCCCCAGGTCGGCCAGTGGTGCTGGGCCATGATGATTTCGGCCTTATCGCCCCAGCGCTCGATGGCGCTGTTGATGTATTTCGACCACGCCAGCGGATCGCGGATCTTCGCCCCGCGCAGAGAGTAGGTGTTGTGCAGCGTATGGGTCACGTCTTCCGCCGCTTCAATCATCTTCTTCTCTTCCACGTACCAGAGCATTTCTGAAGGGGCCTCGGAGCCCGGCGCCATCATAAAGTCATAGGTCAGGCCGTCGATCACCTCTTTCTGACCATCCTGGGTGATGTAGTTGGTCGGCTCGATGAGCGTCACCGTACCGGCGGAGGTGGTGGTTCCCAGCCCCGCCCCGACCTGGCCTTTGGCATCCGGTTTGAGCAGGTTGCCGTACATATAACTGGCGCGGCGGCTCATGGCGTTCCCCGCCATGATGTTCTCCGACACCGCCTCTTTCATAAAGCCTGCCGGGGCGTACACTTTGACCTTGCCAGCCTTCACGTCGGCTTCGTCCACCACGCCGCGCACGCCGCCGTAGTGGTCAACGTGGCTATGGGTGTAAATCACGGCGACAACCGGGCGCTTGCCGCGGTTTTTGTAGTAGAGATCCATCCCCACCTTGGCGGTCTCTGCCGATACCAGCGGATCGATAACCGTGATCCCCTCTTTACCCTCCATAATGGTCATATTCGACAGGTCGAGGTTTCGGATCTGATATACGCCGTCGGTAATTTCAAACAGGCCGCCGATATTAATCAGCTGCGACTGACGCCACAGGCTAGGGTTAACCGTGTCCGGCGCTTTCTGCCCCTCTTTAATAAAGGCATACTGCTGCGGATTCCAGATAACGTTGCCCTTTTCACCCTTAATTAATGCCTGCGGCAGCGGGGCAATAAAGCCTTTATGGGCATTGCTGAAATCGGTTTTATCAAAAAACGGCAGCTGGCCGTATAAGGCCTCGTTGGCGGCCTTCGTGCTGGCCGTGGCCTCTTTGGTTATATCTTGCGCCATTGCGGGCGACGCTGATAACAGACCGGCTACGGTCATTGCGCTAACGAGTATATTAAGCTTCATAAATCCTCTTCGGGTAATATTTACCTTGTCTGAATTAATGCAATCAGGTTATCACCCGCTCTGGCATCGGCACACGCGAATAACGTTTAAAAATAAATTACCGCCGCGCGCCGCTTATTTAAAAATAAACAAAAAACCCGACTGCGAATGCGGTCGGGCCTTTTTTATCATCGAGAACGGGCGAATATTAATCGTGCTGGCCGAAGCGGTAGGTTAATCCGGCGTTGACGGAACTCACGTCGCTGCTGACGCCAATCTGGTTCGCGTTACCGACGTTGCTCACCCACTGGTACTCCAGGCGGCCCGCCCAGTTTTTGTTGAACGCGTACTCGGTTCCGACCGCCGCAAGCGGGCGTACGCCGGTATCAAAGCGATTGTGACCACTTACATCGGACTCGGCGCGATAGGCCATCGCCCCCGCGCGGCCGTACACGTCCCAGCTGTCCGTTACCGCGTAGCTGGCCTTCAGGGACATCTGCAAACCCTGGGCTTTCATCTGCGCGCCAACGCTGTGATTCCCCTTCATCTGCATATTGCCTAAATAATCGTAGCCCCCTTCCACCGCCAGCCACGGCGTAATTTGATAGCCGGTATAAATACCGCCACCGACGTTATCATGATCGACATTATATTGATTGGAGCCGCCGTTATTATCGTGGGCTTTAGCGCCGGTGTTCGCATCAAAATAATGCGACCAGCCAAACTTCGCGCCGCTGTACCAGGTGCCCGCGTCGGCGGCGGCAAAAGCCGTGGTGGCGGTAAAGGCGTTTGCAATAATTAATGCGGAAAGTGTCTTTTTCATAGAAATCCCGTTTGCTTGAATAATTTATTTACCGCTGCAAACGATATAGACAAACGGCGCGGAGGTTAACGCCAATTCTGTTTAATTTTAAATTTCCCGTCAGAATGATTCAGGTAAATGCCCCACGGAAATCAGATATCCCCCGCGCTTAAAGTCAATATAATTACCCTGCCTAAGCGCCGAGAGAACGTTGAGAATACTGCTGCGGGATAAGAGCGTCCGGTCCTGAATATAGTCCAGAATGGTGGTGCGCATTCGCGCCTCTTCCGACAGCAATATCATCTCCTGAAGGTGGTTACGAATCACGGAATAGGTGCGCTGCTGAACCACCTGGGCATCGCGATAAATCAGATACGCGGTGTGATAGGAGAGCAGCGCCGCCACGTCCTCCCAGACGCCCTGCTCGCGGAACAGCTCTGCCGCCCGGTCGGCTTCGGCCCGCAGGATGATCGATTCCGTTTCCGCCCGCAGAATATGCCCCTGGGTCGGCTGGATCATCTCCGCGATGCCGAACAGGTGCGGCTCATACACCGTGACCAGCAGCAGCCCGTCCGAGGCGCGCAGCATCGACAGCTCCCCCTCGACGAAGAGGTACATTTGCTGGCGGCCTTTGTAGGTCCAGGTGATGCGCTTTCGCGGGATAACCTTCACCTTTTCGGCGATGGGTTCGAGGATCGCCGTCAGTCGAGCGATGGATTGTTCGGGGCGAACGGGCGGTAAAATGTGCATGACGTAACCTGATAACATCGACTACCTGCCAGTATAGACCAGAAAAACAAGGCGTTAGTCTGCTCAGAACCGGTAGCTGTAGTTCACGCTGGCGAACCACAAATGCGGATTGTCGTAGCGCCCGGCGAAGGCCGCGGGCGCATGACGCCGCCAGCATGCCAACGCACAGTAATCGTCGCTTTTTCATTTCTGGCTCGTTTAATCGTGTCTTCGGCGACAGGTATATCAGCGCAGAAAGAGTCCGTAAAAAGAAAGGGGATTTAATTTTAAATTTCGCTTACGTCACCTCTCAATATTGGGGGTGAATTTAAGCTAAATATATCCTCCGTTTGGTCGATGATATCCCAAAGCATACTAATAAAAAGCAGGCGAAAGATGGCCAGTATCATCACAAACGTCAGTTCTCTGGTAGTTCAAAACACAGCATTGAAAAATAGCTCGGCGCTGCAGCAGTCGATTGAGCGCCTCTCGTCCGGGATGCGGATCAACAGCGCCAAAGACGATGCCGCAGGCCAGGCGATTGCCAACCGTATGGGAAGCCAGATTAAGGGTCTTCTCCAGGCGCAGCGGAACGCCAGCGACGGGCGCTCGATGGCAGAGACGGCGGAAGGTGCGCTCAGCGAAATTAACCAGCGCTTACAGCGCATTCGCGAGCTTTCCGTGCAGTCGCTGAGCGAAACCTACACCCTCGAAGACGCGGACAGCATTCAGGCGGAAATCAACGTTAACCTGAAAGAGATTGCCCGTCTGAACGCGCAGACCACCTTTAACGGCAAAAACGTGCTCGACGGCAGCGCGGGAAATGTGCCCATTCAGGTGGGCGTGAACGACCAGGAAACCCTGGGCCTGTATCTCGGCAAGCCGGGCTTTAGCGTGGATGAACTGGGGCTGACCGATTTAGTGATCCGCGGGATCAGCGGCAAAGTCACGCCGACCGATCAGCTGCTGGGCACCGCCAGCAATATCTCGCTGAGCAGCGGCAGTACCAGCGTGACCTTTAATACCGCAGGCGTCACGCTGACCTCGGCCAAACTGGTGCGCAGCAGCAGCGGCATCATGTTTATTCAGGGCACCGACGCGCAGGGGAAAAACACCTATCTGACCGCAGGCTACGGTGCGTCGTACAACACTGCCACCGGCTCGGCCAGCGTGAGCGTGTCCGCCGTGACGTCTTCCCCGCTCTACGCCGATATCTCCACGCTGGCGTCCCGCACGGTGTCCGGGCTTTCGTATGTGGACAACGGCAGCGCGCCGATGAGCGCAGACGCGCTGGTGAGCAGCGGCGGTAAATACTACATCCAGCAGGGAACGGACTATTTCGAAGCCGAACTCAGCTGGGGGCCGACCGGAACCATGCAGGCCAAAGTCACCAACCCTGCCGCCCAGACGGCGATCCCGTCCCCCACTAACGTCACCGCCACGCCTGACGTTGATCTCACCAGCGCGACCCCGACGTTCCTCGACAGCAGCGGGAATGCGGTGTCCGGCGCCGCGCGGCTGGTGAGAAACGGCAGCACCTACTTTATGGAAGTGGACAACGGCGGCGGCGATTTTCGCTACTACGCCGCCTCCGTTTCCGTCAGCAGCGACGGCGGAACCCCGGCCGTGACCGTGCAGGCAAACACCACCGCGAACAACGCCTTCACCGACGTCGCCACCGTCAGCGGCACTTCATACGTGACCATCGACCCGGATAAAATGCAGCTCAACTACACGGACAACGCGGGTCAGAGCTTCGCGAACGTGCTCGCGCGCGACGCCGACGGGAACTACGTGATGAACCTTGGGGCCGACGGTAAAACCGCCACGCTGGTGAAGCAGACGGATGGCTCAATGCTGATCAAAACCCTGAACGGCAGCGGCGACGTGCAGATTTACTATCCCAACAGCTACACCGCCTTCACCGACGCCGCCACCGGCTGGACGACCATCAACCTGCGCGAAACCGACGACGGGATCCGCCTTCGCAACCCGGATAACCCGCTGGCCGCGCTGGATGCCGCCATCGCCCGGGTGGACGCTCGCCGCAGCCAGCTTGGCGCGACGATGAACCGCCTCCAGTCCGCCCAGAACGTGCAGTCCGCGACGTCCACCGCGCTCAGCACCTCGCGCTCGCGCATTGAGGACGCCGATTACGCCGAGGAAGTGTCGAAAATGTCCCGCGCGCAGATTGTGCAGCAGGCGGGCAACTCGGTGCTGGCAAAATCAAACCACCAGCCGGATGCAGTGATGTCGTTATTGCAGGGGTAAGTCTGGATTGGGATACACGAGAGCCTCGGATCCTGTTCGGGGCATTAAGGTTTACAGCTCGTGTATCTTCAATTCGAAGAGGTCGCGATTATTTTTGATATCCAGTTTCATCATGGCCTGCCGTTTTTGAGTGCTGATCGTTTTGACGCTGCGGTTTAAATGCTCGGCAATTTGCGTCACGCTCAGCCCATTAAGCAGATGCTTAATCACGGTCTTCTCTTTGATCGTCAAACGCTGGCTAACGAATGGAACGTCAAATCTTATAACCCTGTTATTTATGCGGCTATGGCTAACTCCCCCGTCAAGCTTTCTTCGGACGCGGTGAAGTACGGTGAGAAAACTTTCTGCCGGCAGCGTTTTGCAAAGATATCCTTCAATCATGGGATAGCATTGCTCGGCGATATTTTGATGGGAAAGGCTGTCGCCCATCAGAATCAGCGCGGCATTCGGCTGCTGCTGGTGCAGCCGCTGGACCAGCGCCGGTATTTTGGTTTCGCCGCCGGGACATGAACAGTCTAATAACAGTATGTCAGCAGGCCCGATGCTCAGTGAGAAAAGTAATTCTTCGCCCGTTCGGCAAATATCGATCACCTTCAGCATAGGCTCCGGGTCTATCACCATTTTCAGACCAGCCTGAAAGATAGGATGATCGTCAAGAATAATGATGTTTTTAATCATCATAATTTCCTTTTTTTAGTGAATATGGACATTAAAAAAAGCGCCATTCATTAAGACATGGCGCAGGGAAATCCCTTTTGGTAATGGCAGCCCCCTGCCGAAAGTTAAAGCACAGATAGTATTTTTATTTTTAATACCAGCGTCGCGCCCGGCGGAATTAAGGGTTCCGAGCCCTGTTCGCCAAAGGCCAGCTCAGGCGGCAGAATAATTTCCAGTTCGCTGCCCACCGTATTCTGACTGAGGATTTTGCTCACGGTCGGAAGTAGCGTATCGATTTTGAGCTGCTGAACGTCATTCTGCTCCCCGCTTTTATCAAACACGGTGCCGTCGGCCAGCTTGCCCGTGATGAGCATCTCCACCGTGCTGTCTGCCTTCAGCTTTGCGCCTTCCCCTTTCTTAATGACGAAGTAATAAGCGCCATCCATCTCTTTCATGCCCTGCCGTTTTTGCGTTTCCTTAATCAGCTTCTCGCCCACCTTCTTCTGCTCGCTGACGGTCTGCATTTGCTGCTGCTGGCGATCGCCCACTTTTTCATTCAGCTGGCGGTCAAGATCGCTGACAAGTTCGGCGATTTCATCTTTAGGTAACGCAATACGCTGGCTAAACGCATCCTTCAGACCGGCGAGCACCATCGGGCGGTCGGGCTCAATCCCTACCTCCTGCTGCGTGCGTAAGATCCTTACGATATCGCTGGCAAACGCCACGCCGTTGGCATAAGACATTTTTTGCTCGGGGGTCTGAGGCTTAGGCGTCTGCTGTTTTTCGAGCAGAACGTTTTTATCCGCCTTGAGCGCCTCAATCTGCTGCGCCATCTCACGTGCGCTGGCCTCTTTTTCCTTTAGCTGCTCGGTCAGCGCCGACTGGGTCAGGGTGCGGGAATCCTCCAGCATCTGCTGGGCGGCAACCTTCGTGCGTAGCTCCGCCAGCTCTCTGTCTGAACTTTCGTGCTGCGCCTGTGCTTCCGTCAGCGCGCGCTGTAGCGCATCCAGCTTCTCGCGCTGGGCGGCCATTGCCGTCCTGTCAACCTCTGACGAACGCAGTTGAGTTTGCAACGCCTGGATTTCCCTGACGTGCTTATCCAGCGTCTCTTTGTTAAGACGCTGCTGTTCTGAAAGGGATTTTTCCAGCGCCTGCACGCGCTGATTCTCTTTCACCTGCCCGGTCGTCGCGGGCCGCAGCGCAGGCGCACGGGTCACCGAAGGCTTGATCCACGGCTGCTTTTTCTCCGTGTCATCAAACAGCGAATAGGGAATGGTATTCTCCGAGTTATAGCCTGTCAGAGGAGCTTCGGCCGCGGAGATCCGCGGGCTCAACGCCAGGATAGCGATGCAGAAGCTGAGTGTGGTTAATCTCATGTTTGTCATTTCTGCACCTTATGATGTGGAGTGGGTCTCAAGAAGCTGTTCTGCCAGCTGGCGGGCCTTTAGTGCTTTCCCCTTGCGCGACGCTTCGGCATACATTCGTAACTTCATTTTTTCCGCCGTGCGCTTCAGGCGCTCGTCGCGGCTGTTGTGGGCAGCGGCGTTGTACCAGGCAAAGGCGAGCTCCGGCTGTGCAGGCACCCCTTCACCGGCCTGGTACGCGCCCCCCAGATTAAACTGCGCAAGGGCGTTGCCCTGCATTGCCGACTTGCTGTACCAGTAGTACGCCTGCCGCGCGTCTTTTTTTACGCCTGCGCCCTGGGTATATGCCGCCCCAACATCGTTTTGCGCCTGCGCGTCTCCCTGCTGAGCGGCCATCAGCAGCCAGTGAAATGCCTGCTTTGGATCGGTAACCAGCGGGCCTGAGCGATGATAGCGGGCCAGCAGCTGCTGGGCGCTGACGTTGCCCTGGTCGGCGGACGCCTCCAGCCAGCGGCGCCCCTCAGCGGAGCGCTGTTCCAGAAGGAGCCTGCCAAGCTGAAACTGGGCTTCCGGCTGCTGTTTATCCGCCGCAGCGCGCAGCAGCGGCTCGGCTAAGGCCTCTTTTCCGGCAGAGAGCAGCCACGTACCGCTACGCTGCTGGGACTGCACGTCGCCGCGCTCGGCCTGCGCGTGTACCGCCGCCACCTGCTGATGAAATTCATTGAGCAGCGCAGGCGGAGAGGATTTAACGGGGTCAACATGGCTCGCGCTGCAGCCTGCCAGAAACACCATACCCAGCAACGGCGTTATTCTTTTCATTGCCCAGCGCCCTCGCCAGATTGCGACAGAATAGATTTATACAGGGTGATATGAATATCCTGACATTCCTGCGCGAGCCGTGACTGAAATACGCCATCAACCACGCTCGTGATGTCATTCGATACCTGATCCCGCGTGAGCAAATACCTGGCGCTGTTATTTAACAAAACGGTCAATCTGCCGTTATGCTGTTCATAGCGCGCAGCATCGTATTGTTTTATTACCGCCAGCTCGTCCTGGCAGACTTGCAGTGGCCTTGCGGCCCCGGCCTGGGTTGAGGCAGGCGATGGGGCACCCGTATACCCGGCGCAGCCAGCCAGCACCAGGACACCACAGGCGAACATAAGTCGTCTGAGATCGGCAGTTAAACGCGTCATATTCACTTCCGTATAGTGGGGGCTAATTTTACTCGCTGAATATTTCGACGTGCGGTGCCGACGCTGTCGGTAATATAAAAAATAACGCACGCAGAATTTCACTTAAATCGGTAAGCGTCAGCAAATACAAATAATTTAATTCCCGGATGTAATAAAAAAATATTTTTAATTGGAGTAAGCCTCGCTGAAAATGATATGAAAAAGCGCGCGACGGGCGAAACAAGAGCAGTCTCAAAACCGCCAAAAAGTAAACCGGAGGGAGGATTATTCATTCCCGAGCAGAACGGAATTTTGGCTGTGCGGCGCGTAATGATTTAACGCGCCGTAAGGCGGAAACCCTGCTAAATTTGGGCTTGTAAAAAAAGAAGCGCCAGCCGATCTTTGTTCAGAAAATACCTTATACTTGTAGCCATTTTAAAGATGAAACAGAGTGATTTGAGATGAAGGATTTCGCGAAAAAAAATATCTCCATTACCTTACTGGACGATCACTTTTTAGTCTTACGCGGATTACGCGACGTTCTAACCGAAAATCCGGCATTCAACGTCACCGGCACGTTCACCACCAGCGACGCGTTTTTCAATCATCTCCAGTCCACCCCTTGCCACGTGGCGATTGTGGACTACGAGCTTGCGCCCTCGGATATGGACGGGCTGAATCTCATTAAAACTATTCATCGCCGTCACCCCAACATCGCCATTTTGGTGGTGTCTGCCCACTACAATCCCGCCACCGTCGCGCTCTCCCTTCGCAGCGGCGCAAAAGGCTTCATTGGTAAAAACCGACCGTTTGAAGAGTTGAATAAAGCGATAAACGAGCTGACCGCCGGGCGAGTCTACCTTGAGCCTGAAATGACCCAGCGTCTTGCCGAACAGCAGCATCACGGGGAGGTGCTCATCAGCGGTAACCTCAGCACCGACAATATTAAGGTCGCGGTGTCGTTAAAAATGCTCTCGCCTAAGGAGCAAGAGGTCATTCGCTGCTTTCTGACCGGCATGACGGTCACCGACATTGCCGAAAAATTCTCCCGAAGCCTCAAGACGGTCAGCGGCCAGAAGCAAAGCGCGATGCGTAAGCTGGGCCTGAAGGCCGACCATGAGCTGTTCATCATTAAGGATGAGCTGCTGAAAGGTGGCGTTTAAGCTGCTCAATCCAGCCCTCCCCTTCAGCTACTGAGGGTATATTGTCCTCGCGCACGTGCTGCTCAAACGCGGCGGCGCACTCTGCCAGGGCGTGTTTGTCATAAACCAGAGCGGCGCCGTGCAGGCGATGAAGATGATGCAGCATCCAGCGCGTATCCTGCTGCTTTAGCGCCTCTGCGAAGCCCGCAATATCCTGCGAAAGCCAGCCCGCGATTTCCCCCTCCGGCACCACATTGATATCGTCTACCCGCACGCTGCCGTCCGGCTGACACCAGCGCATGAGCATTGAAGAGAGGCAGGTCAGCCGCAACGGCTTGGTTAGCAAGGCCTGCATACCGCTGTCGAGACATTGCTGCTGATGCGCAGAGCCGCTCAGGGCGGAAATGGCGACAATCGGCGTCCTCTCAATGTCCTGAGCGCGTTCGAAGGCGCGTATTCGCCGCGCGACGTCATAGCCATCGATGTCGGGAAGGTTGCAGTCCAGCAATATGACATCGTAATAGTTTTCCTCGGCGAGCAGCGCCAGCGCCTGCCTCCCATCGCCGGCGATATCGTAATGACAGTTAAGCGCCCCCAGCTGCGCCGCCATCATCACCTGGTTCGCGGGGTGATCCTCCACAATCAGAATGCTGGTTCCTTTCACGAATTTTTGCAGGGTAGAGGGTTCGCTGACGTCCTCCCCCGGCGTGTCGCAGAAGATAGCCGGCAGCTCAACGATAAACGTCGCCCCCTCTCCCGGCCGGCTTGTGAAGCGCAGCCGCCCGCCCGCTAATTTCACCAGCTCCCTGCAGATATATAATCCCAGACCGCTGCCGTTGTAGGAGCGCGTGGCGGCAGTATCAGCCTGCGTCCAGGCCTCAAACAGCGTGGGCTGCGCCTCGTACGGGATCCCAATGCCCGTGTCGCGGACGGTAAAGCGTAAACCTTCGGCTTTATCATAAGGTTCTGAGCAGACCCGAAGCGTGATGCCGCCCGTTTCGGTAAACTTGATGGCGTTCAGCAGCAGGTTGCTGATGACCTGACGCAGGCGGTTCGCGTCCCCCACGATCCACTGCCCCACCAGCATCGTATCGAACGTCACCTCCAGCGACAGGCGCTTTTCAGCCGCCAGCGGACGGTGCACCGCCACCAAATCATCCACCAGTTTTTTCAGTGAAAAGCACTGCCTGCCCAGGACAAGCTGGCTTTGCGACAGCTTGCTGTGATCGAGGATATCGTTCAGCAGATCCATCAGGTGCTTCGATGAGCTGTGCGCCAGGGCCAGATACTCGCTGCGCTGCGCCGGAGGCCCGGGCAGCCGGAGCAGCTCCAGCGCGGCAATCATTGCATTCATCGGGGTCCGGATTTCATGGCTCATCACGGCCAGAAACTGGCTCATCCGCGCCTCGCTGGCCACGGCCCGCTTGCGGTGCCAGAGCGCGCGCCACAGCGCCCATGCCAGCCCGAGAAGCAGTAGCGCGATGAGCGTCAGCTCCAGCGGGTAAAGGCCAAAAATCATGGCGGCGGTGAGCTGCCCGATCTTGAGATCGCCAATCCACTGGCTGAACATGGCGTCGGTGCGGCTGGCGGGCATCCCGGCCAGCGCCTTATCGACAATGACCTTCAGCATCGGCCAGTCGGGCGCAACGCCCATGTGCAGGCCCGCCACCAGCGAGGGAAGCTGCCCCGCCACCACCAACTTGCTGCCCAGGCTGCGGTAGAGCAGCGGACGCACGATCAGCTCCGGGCCAATGGCGACGTCCGCTTCCCCCTCTCTTACGCTGCGTAACAGGGCAGGCATATCCTCCTGAGGAAACAGATCTATCTCAGGATGAAAGCGGCGCAGCCAGCTCTCGTACTCGCTGTCCTTACGTACCGCAACGCGTTTACCGCGCAGATGCTCAAGCGTGCGTAAATTGCTGGCATCGTGGCGTGTCACCATCAGCGCGTTCATGGTGATCCAGCGCTGGCTTGAAAGCCACTTTGCGCGGTCTGCTTCCGCCATTAAAGAGGGGGCGAGATTGGTCACCAGCGCCGCGTTTTGCGGCTCGGCGGCGAGCCGGAAACGCAGTCCGGTCATTTTTTCTATCTGGTCGAGGTATGCGCGGCTCAGGCCGAAGTGCCTGCCCCGGTCGATATAATCAAGGGGCCAGTTCTGCTGCACGCTATAGCGAATGACGGGATTTGCCGCCATCCAGGCCTGCTCCTCCTCACTGAACAGGGACGTGGCCCGGGCGCTCATGCTCAGGAGGGACATCGCTATTACAATTAATAACGTTGCAACGCTGGACGGCATAACCATTTTCTCAATTCGCTACTACAGGTGTCGGTGTCAATGAGCAGCAATTGAACAAAAAATGGTCTTACCTTAACTACGAGAGCACTCTTAAATCATTAGTCTTTACCGGGATTAAGGGGCGAGCAAAGCGCCGTCAGCCGCTCACGCCACTCCTCGGGCCGCCACTGCTCGGGGGGCCATTCAGCCCGCAGGCGGCTTTCAATCGAGCCCGCGTACTCCGCCAGGGCGTCCAGCCGGTACATCAGCGCCACGCCCTTTATGCGGTGAATATGGTGGATCATGTGGCGAGTGTCCTGCCGCTCGCTGGCCGCGACAAAATCCTGCACGTCTTCATGCAGCGACTGCCAGACCTCTTCCGAGGGCTGGGCGGGCATGTCGTTATCCACCGCTTTTACGCCTGCCGGCGGGAACCACTTCTGCAGCTGAGCGGCGAGGTCGCCCAACCGAATCGGCTTGGTCATCACCGCATCCATGCCGCTTTCACGGCAGCGGGCGAGATGGCTGGCAGACTGCAGAGCCGAAATGGCGATGATGATTGACGGGTCGCGCTGCTGCTGTTGTTCTAACCGCCTGACCTGCTGCGCCACGGCGTATCCGTCCATTCCCGGCAGACCGCAGTCCAGAAGAATGACGTCGTAGTAATTCTCGTCCTCAAGCAGCTTCAGCGCGCTTTCACCGTCTTCCGCCAGCTCGTAATGGCAGGCTAACAGAGCAAGCTGCTCGGCCAGCAGCAGTCTGTTCGCCACGTGATCTTCCACCACCAGCACCGAAAGCTGCCCTGCGAAATCCGGCATTGTCTGCGAACCGGAGCCGCTGTCCCCCTCTACGGCTGGCGCTGGCTGCAGCGGCAGTGCTATCGTTACCGTCGTCCCTTTTCCAGGGTCGCTCTCAAGCTCAATCGTGCCCTGCATCTGTGTGACCAGAGAGCGGCTGATGTACAGGCCAAGACCGCTGCCCCCCGCGTGGTGATCGCCCTGCTGCCACGCCTGCATCAGCTTTCTTTTCAGCGCCGGCGATACCCCTATCCCGCTGTCCCGCACGCAAATACGCAGCGTCCGATCGTCATCACTGACTCGCAGCCTGACGCTGCCGGTGTGGGTAAATTTGATGGCATTTGAAATGATGTTATTGACCACCTGCCGCAGGCGATGGGCATCGGAAAGGATCCACTGCCGCGGTTCGCGACGGGCATCCTCCATCACGAGCGACAGCCCTTTACGCTGAGCCGCGGGGCGCTGGCTGTCGATAACCGATTCCAGCAGCGCGCCGGGCTCAACCGGTTCAAGGGTGAGTGCCAGACGATTCTGGTTAATTTTCTCGTGATCGAGCACGCTGTTCAGCAGTTCCATCAGATCCTGCGAAGACGCATAGGCGAGGTCGGCATACTTCTGACGCTTATCGCTGCTGCTTTGCTGAAGCAGCTCCAGCGCAGCGATAATGGCATTCATCGGCGTTCGCACCTCATGGCTCATGACCGCGAGGAACTGGCTTTTATACTGCTCGCTTCGGATAGCGCGGCGTCGCGAAACCCAGGCAAAGCGCATCGCCATAAGCAACAGCAGGATCAGCACACCAATGACGATCAGCGGGTAGCGATATTGCCATAAAACAAACAGCAGAGTCGGCGTGCCAATATCCACCACGCTGACCCAGTGCGCGAATAAACGCTCGGCGTCACGGGCGGTGATGTTCGCCATAACGCTGTTGAGAATGTCCCGCAGCTCAGGATAGGCGGGATCGACGCCCATATTTACGCCGCTGACCATTTCCGGGATCTGGGCCACGATGCCGAGCTGGTTGATGTAGTGGCGCTGCAAAATGGGCAACACCACCAGCCCAGACGCAATCGCCGCCACGTTCTCCCCCGTCTGAACGGATTTTAACGCGCTGGCCACGTCCGGCTTAACGCTGAGGCGAATGGCAGGATAGTGCTGGCGGATCCACTGGGCATATTCCCCGTCTGCCGCCACCGCGATGTTTTTGCCCTGCATCTGGCCGAGCGTACGCACCTGAACCTGATCTTTTGTGGACACGATAATGGGCATGGTATTGACCCACGGGAAGGTCAAAAGCCACTGCCGACGCTGATCGTCGTTCAGTAAATTGGCGGTAATGGCGCTGTTCATCATGGGCTTATGCGCCCCGGTCTGCTCAGGAGGAACATAGATAAAGGTAATGCCCGTGCGCCGGGTGACTTCATCCAGCACTTCCCGGCTCAGCCCGGTATGCTTACCGTCACGCACGGATTCCTGGGGCCAGAGGTTTTTTACGGTGTAAAACACGCGCGGATGGGCATCAATCCAGGCCTGCAACTGGGGTGTAAATTGCTGTTTCGCCATGCCCGGTAAGGACACGGCAATCAGCATAATCAGGAACCACCAACGTAGCATTAACGATCCTTTACCGGCTCAAACGTCATCTCGTAAGTTATGAAATTTTAGGCAGGTAAAGGAGAGCGAGTAAATGAATTGCTGAGATTATTTTCTGACAGAACAAGGCGATGACGCTGTTGAAACACGCATCATAAAACGTTTAAAACGATCGGTCGTCAATGGCCGCTCAGGACAACGGCGGCTCGGCGCCATGCAACGCTTCATAGTGTTGTAAAAAGTTCCGGTCAGAGCTGAAGCCCAGCTTGCGCAATGCCGCTTGTTTCTGGCCGCTGATGGTTTTAATGCTGCGTTTAAACTTATCGGCGATTTCTGAAACGCTCATCCCGTCGATGAAGCACTGTATGACCTCCTGCTCTCTGGGGGAGAGCAGTGAAAAATCGAGCGACGGCTGGGTAACGTTGTCCGCAGCAGGATGCGGATGTGGCGTCAGATCGGCATTAAACAGCTGGGTTAATTCCAGAGCCATTTCCGGCATCAGATGAATTTGGCCGTTAGCGACATTGCCCACTGCCCGGGCTAACTCTTCCGCATGCATGCTTTTGCTGATAAATCCTCTGGCGCCCGCATGCAGAGCCAGCAGTACCGTGGCGCTATTGTAAATCGCGGAAATCACCAGGATGGCCAGCGTTGGATGCTGCGTCTGGAGGAGACGTATCAGGCTAATACCGTCCATGTCGTCGACGGCCAATGCAAAATCCATCACCAGAACATCGGCGTCTAAGCCGGCCAGCTCTGCCAGTAATTCACGGCTATGAACATAGCGGCCAACGACCTGGAAGTCATTTAGCTTATTGAGCAGCGTATACATGCCATGAAGGGTGATAGCCTGGTCATCAATAATGGCGATCCGGGTCCGATTGAGCGAGTGATTACCCATTGTGAGAGATCCTTTTTAAGTAAATTTAATCTCCAGCCCCCTGTGAAGGCTGGAGATTAAGCGCTTGTCAGCCAGTTGTTTTACGTTTGCAGCTTAGATCGCCAATCATCAGCGTATCGTTTTCACGTTTATAGTCCTGGAGGTTGAATTTCACCGAGCACAGTTCTTTATCGCGAGAATGAATGACCAGCTCCGGGGTATGTTCATGCATATCCATGACGAAAAAGCCGTCATTCTCAGCGATCCCCTGCCCGGCATGATTAACCAGTTTTGCGCCGGAGAGCGGCGAGCCGTCGTTATTCAGCACACGGCCAATTAGCGTTAGCGTTTTCATCACGCGGACTTTGCCGTGCGCCACGCCGCCTTTATTAAGGTGATACGGCAGATCCGCAGGCCAGATTTTCAGCGGCGGTGCGTCGCTACCGTCGAAATCAATTTGCAGATTGCCTGCCTTATAGGCCGTGGTCGGGATAAAGTTACGTCCGGCTCTCAGCGTGCTGCTGCCTCCCTGACTGTCCCGGGTGCGCAGGCGCACATTCGGATCGTCGCTCTCTACATCCACGATAATGCCGGTTTTATCGCCATACGCATCCGGGCTATGGCTCACTGATACCTTCCCGCCCCCCACGGCTAACGTATTGTTCATGTTAAGGCCACCGCTGAGGGCTTTTCCCTGCGAGGAGTGGTTGGCATAAGCCGTGCCGCTGGCGTAGCGATCTTCAAAACGGGTGAAAAAATTGGTGCTGACGCCGTGCCTGTCACCCGTCACCCCTGCGCTAAGATCTTTGAACATCCCCTCTTCAAAGCTCTGGCTAACGCTGGCCGACGCGAACAGCTCGCGCTCGCCCTTGTTGTCGTTACGGCTCCCGAGACTGGCGCTGATGCTCCGGTTTTCCTTACCCAACGCGAATGAGAGGTTAAGGTTGGCGCCGCGATTACGCTTCTGCTCGCCCTGCTTATAGGGACGGTCGTAGGCGTTCAGGCTTAACGTTACCGGCGTATCTTTAATCTTCACCCGCGTGCGCCAGGTCGCATCCGCCCCCACGCCACTTTCGCGGCTGTAGTGCGTGCCGCGCAGCGACAGCGAATCGCCGTTACCGAGCCGGTGATTCAGTGTGGCGCTACTGTTTTGCAGGCGATTGGGTGAATGATGGCCGCTACTTTGCTGATACCAGCTCTGATTGTGGTTAAACATCAGGCTCGTTTGCTGGCTTAGCTTCCAGCTTAGCTGGGTGTCATATCGCGACCCCCACCGATCGCTGCTCCCCAGGCTGCCGTAGAACTGAACGTTGTCAGCGGCCTGAACATCGGCAGAAATACCGTACTGGTTGCCCTGCGCAGCATGCTGGGCAGCGGCACCCAGAATCACTTTCGGATGCGCCATATAGTTGACGCTGGCGCCCAGGGCCGGCTCGCCTTCGTTATTTTTATAGCGGCTGTTGCCTGGCTGCTGCTCAATGCCGGCATACGCTGAGTATTGCCAGCGCTGATTCGGATTGCTCCAGTTCGACGGTTTATAAATCGTTTCAGCGCTGCGGCCGATCTCTTTACCGGCCTCAACGATACGCACTTCAACGTCATAAATGCCGCCCGGCAGAACGGTTGTATCGAGCTGCTGTAACCCAGGCGCAACCGGCTGGCTGTTGATCAGTACGCCATCGCGATAAATTTCGGCTATCGCGTCCCGGTTCGCCGTAACCATGACGGGATAAAGACTGGGCTGGGCGGTCTGGAGCAACAGCGTGTCAGATGACGCCAGCATTCCCCCCGCCACGGTTTGCACGCTGCTGCCACCCGGCATGTTCGGCTGGCGCAAAATACCCTGGCTATCGGGCTGGAACAGACCCGCGCGGAAGGCCTGGCCGGGAAATTCACGCTGAACGAACAGCGAGCTGACGCGCGCTTCCGTTTGGCTGTTTTCGATGTCGCTGCGGCTCAGCTGGCTGGCGGCTACCCCCGTCCAGTTCCCAAGGCTGCTTTCCAGATTCAGGTTCTGCGCGCCCGACCACGGCTGTTGTTCACCGCCGATGATGTTGAGCTGATTGCGCAAAATCAGACCGCTGCTGCCACCTTCTGGCAGCACCACATGCCGCTGCTCTCCTTGCACTACCTGCGCCTCAGTGGTGGCAATTGAAAGCGTGGTATTAACAAGGTTGTAGAAAAGGCTGACCAACCCCGGCGGGCACTGCTTGTCGCAGCTTCCCAGCGGTAAGGGCTTATTTAGCGCCTGCGCCCAGCGGCTGCGAGTAGCAGGCGGGAATTGACTCTCGTTTGACTGAATGAAATTAACCAGCTGAACCGTTTTCTCTGGCGATAATAAAATCATGGCGTCACCCAGGTATTGACCATCGAGTTCAATACGAGTCATCAAAGGCGCATTAAAGAAATGAGAGCTAAAATCCTCAGGCAAATTTTCTGCCTGAGAAATTAAATCTTCCACAGGCAACGCCACGGCCTGCAGTGACATCAGCGTAAAAGCAATAAATGTCGCGAGGCGAGTTTTTGAAGATAACGTCATGAGTTTGTCCGCTAAAAAAAGGACGCCTGCGCGTCCTTTCATGTATCAGAAAGAGAACGGCTTACGGCAATTCAAAATCAAACATCATTTTGACTGCACCGGTGTAATCGCCCGGGACGTACGTCGGCGTGCCGGTTGGTGCGACCTTCATCTGCAGCGTCTGCGTGGTAATTGTTGCGGCATCGACGATCTCAACCGCCCCCGTTGCGCCTACCGGCAGAGCTTTGCTGTCAATGGAAACCGTCAGCGGGATCGTATCGGTGCCCTTTGATAAGGCCGCAGCGGAATCCAGGTGCGCGGTAATTTTGCCAACATTATTTTTGGCCAGCAGCGTAGTGCTCACCTCCTCCAGCTTTTCGTTTACTTTGTCCCAGGCCATAGTCTGTGTCGTGGTGCCAAAAGCGGGATCCTGAAACTCGACAAAATATTGTTGAGCAGGAACATTAGCTTCGAGCTGAAACTCCAGTTCCGTTTGCTCATCGGCCATCGCAACGGTGCTTGTCGCAAGCAGTGCAGCGAAAAGTGTTTTTTTATACATATTCATTTTAATATCTCATTTAAAATTAATGATTAGCCGAATGTTTTCGACGTTTTTTTACTGCCTTCCAGCAACGTAAATTGCCAGCTTTTTTTCATTTCTTTCCGGAGTTGATGTTGTTTCCCCGGCAAGAGAATAGTGGATACGCTTTCCGAGCAATTATTTCCCGTGCACTGTTTGATATTATCCAGGACAATAGTGCTGTTTCCGTTATTACGGATGGTGATACTCTTCTCCGCATCCTGAATAGCAGTATTAAACGTGGCGTTTTTAGGCCTCACTACCGCGATAGTGCCAAAGCCGGTAAGGACATTTACGCCCGCGTTTAGTTTTTTACTGTATTCATCAAAATCTTTTTTAGTCTGGCCAAATTCATATTGATCCTTAGGCATGACGGGAATAAAACGCACGCGGTAATAACGCTCTTTATCCCGGTTGCCCGTAGCGATTAAGCGCGCTGGCTGCATATTTTTCGCCGGCACAATCATCCTGGCGGGCGTCACAATCAGCCCATCAATGCTGGCATTCGATATAGCGTTAGCATCGACGCGTTTTTCGGCTTTCTGCCCGCTGGCGCTCCAGGTAATCTCACTGACTTCCGTTTTAATAAAGGCGGTATTATCGCCATTATTCATGACTCTCTTCAGAAGCGTGCTCTTATCGCCTTCAATAAACTCATACATCTGGCCAACAGAAATCTGTGGGATGGCAGCTGCCGTAAAGCTCACTGCCAATAATGCTGTCGCAAACAATGTTTTCAAAATGGGGGTCCTCTTTAACCTGCACCGCCAATAAACCGTTTTCCTTGTCTGGCAGCACTTATTTAACGAGGCGAAGTATCTGGTTTTACCACTTATGAGAAATATGAGAGCACTCTCGAATTTCTAAATCACGAAAAAACAAACAATACTTTCAATGACATAGAAAATATTTAATTAAAATCTATTTTTATTGTTACTGTTTTTTCTTAATTGTATTTTTGTTTTAGGCGGGTTTGAGAGTGCTCTTGTATCTACATTAAGACAGTTTGAGACATCATCTGAACATCATTTTTAACGATACCTATCGATGTTTTCAGTGCGAGGTTAAATGAAATACGTCTTTATATTTTTATCCTGCGTGTCTCTCACGCTTATGTCTGTGCCATCAGGTTATGCGGCGGATGTGACGGTAAATGCAGAATTTAAACCGTCGGCGACCAATCCTGATGTAGGTGACTTTACCAATATCACGCCGTCAACGGGTTTTTGCGTGGGCGATCGCGCCAAAACCTGCCCTGAAGGAACCTTCTCCGTAGAGACGGATCTTAAAGTCACTAATAAAATATTACGAGGTACGGGGAGTGTTCTGCGAGAACAAAGCTACCAGAAAGTAAAATCCAACTGGCAATATGTTGCTCTCACCGATGCTGAAACGGGCAATACGATCGTCTTACAGTTTCGTATTACGTTGTTGGGGCAACGATTTCTCCATAGCGGCAAAGGGCTTCATGGAAAAATGAATAATGCCGGGACACATCCCGGTGGCGGATGTACCGGCACGCAAGGATGGGCACTCAGTGACGGTTCGTCATACCGTTTCGCATGGCTACATCCCAATAGCGCCACATCAACGTGCAACCGCGTTCCGGCATCATCCCTTGATTTAAACAATGTGGATATTGATGAAATATCGATTGGCTATGAATTAAAAAGTGTTGCCAGCCCCTTAACGTTACCTAACGGCAATTACAGCGGCGGATTTCAGTATTCGGTAGGTAAGGACAAGGATATTGATCTTGGGGAAGGAACCTATAACGACTCTTCCTTACAGGTTTATATCAACGCTGAAATTAAGCATGATTTTAAGGCCACCATCCAGGGGTCGAACAGTATTGAATTAATTCCTCCCGGCGGCTGGCGTTCATGGAGTAACAGCAGTAGCCCGCAGTTTCGCCTGGAAGGTACGGGGCTGGTCACCATGACGGCCTCTTCACCGGTCAGCATTACGGCATATTGCACGCATGAGCAGTTAAAGAGCTGTGCCCTCAAGCGCGAAGGAGGAGATGAAACGGTTGCCGTTGATATTAACTTCTCCATCCCCGGGGTGCATGAGCGCGACACCGGCGAGTCGGTGACAAGACTGGCAATACCGATTACCACGCCAACGACGCCGGGGGTGATCATTGAACCGGACAGCTATCTTAATGCGGTCACAGGCCAGGTTCATTTCAGGGTCAATGAAGTTGAAAGTCTGAAAATGGCCTCGCATCCGGGTTCGAGCTGGAAGGGCGCAGCGACGCTGGTATTCGACGTGGATATCCCCTTTTTACCGGATCCATAAAGGAGATCGTGATGAATTTTGTGCGTACCTTCTCCGGGTGTAGTGACAAAAATACGCTGCTGCTGCTGCTGATCCGTCAATCGAAAATGAGCTATACCCCCTGCTGCGCCTGCTGCCAGTCAGCGCTCAAAGCATGGCATGAAAATAACGTGGCGGGGGGCGTGGCGTGCATCGATGATTTACCCGATGCCGCCAGCTACGAACTGCTGATGAAGACGCTGAAAAACCTGCGCTACGCTATGGCAGCCGCGCCAAGACAGCCGGGAGGCAGCGTTATTCTGGTATGTCAGCAGCTGTCCGACATCACGCATCAAAGTGCCATTTACCTTCAGCCGGCGATGCTGTCCGAGGTGCAGCGCAGCTGGATACTGCATGCTTTAAAACCGCACCTGAAACAGCAGCAGCAGTCAGCAGAGCTGCTGCGACGCTTGCTTAATCCGGCCCCGCTGATTGCACGAATACGCTACTGGCGCAGGGCTGATTCAAACCAGGTGCTGGCGTGTGAGCCTGAACTTCACGATAGCGCCGTGACGTTCCTGCGCCTCAACAAAAGTGGGCTGGAGATGTTCGCAAGCTTTCGCCTGCTGCAGGAGATGGTGCAGCAGCGGTTTCACACTATCGCGCCGCTGTCCCTAACCGTCAGTCTTGCCTGGCTCTCCCATGCCAGCTTACCCGCCCTGCTTTTCCGGACGCTCTCGCTCTCCCGGCACCCCGTGCGGCTGATGCTAAACATTGACAGCGGCAACAGCGATACGCTGACAGAACAGGTAATTACCAATATCCGCGATCTAAAACAGCAGGGCGTGTCTTTTGTTATCTGCGCGCAAGGACGCTGCGGCCACTACCTGCGTCTGAAAATGCTCAGTGACGGCGTGCGCTACAGTATTTCGGCGCTAACGGCGTCGGACGATGCGCAAGTCGAGCTGAAAATGCATCAGCGAGAAGGTAAGTTCATTCAGATTGACGGCATCACTTCACCGGAGCAGTTGCGGCGGGCCCGCGAACTGGGCGGTGAGCAATTGCTAAACTAAGAGCCCGTATCGCCCGAACGGTGAAATGCGTATGCTGGCGACCTTTATTAAGCCAGGTCACCGGCATCCGCATTCCTTGCCCATAGCTGGCAAGAGGCGTGGCGCCGCTTAATCATGCATAATTTGCACCGTGGCAGTGGTGCTAATGGTCAGCGGCTTCAGGTTAAGTTGGTTTATCCAGCGTACTGGCGTAACGGTCAGGTCAGGAATGCTGTTTTTATCAAATGAGTACCACTGGTTGACCGGCATGATGCTTTTTGCCGAAGCATCGTCGAAGCGAAACCAAAAGCCCTCCTGTGCCGACTTCAATACGTTACCGTCCTGTTCAGCGGCATCACCGCTGATCATAATTTTAAGCCGATCTTTTTTTGCGCCCTTACAGTCCAGGCCTAACTCTATTTTTTTGGTGTTTTTATCTGAACCCACCGTGGAAGGGCTGATCTCATCGGTAAAGAGCCGTCCGAGCGGCACTTCAATTGTCGTACTGGTGACAACGCATGGCGGAGGATAAAAAACACT
Source organism: Enterobacter soli (assembly GCF_964208575.1). Lineage (GTDB taxonomy): Bacteria > Pseudomonadota > Gammaproteobacteria > Enterobacterales > Enterobacteriaceae > Enterobacter > Enterobacter soli_A. Next base: position 86,879 of record NZ_CAXOFU010000010.1, read on the forward strand.
TCCTGATAACGTTATCGCTACGCTGTTCGTATCGGTAGCAGCATGAGCGGGTAAAAACACGCTGGATAAAATAAGGGCGGGAAGACGAATTCGCATATGCAGCCTCAATCAACCGTCAGACGAAATGTGGCACTGGCAGTAAATTTGCCCGCCGTCAGCGTCACTGTCGGGTCTTTGAGCAATACCGCTTCGTATTTAGGCGCTTTATTGAGATCGACGACGTGCGCCTCGTTCATTTTTATCCGACTATTATCAAGATTCACTTTGATGGCGAGCCCTTCTATATTCGTGGCGATAGCATTGTCGTCAAAGGTAGAAATCGTACCCGGTACGACGGTTATTTTCCCCGTGTAATGATTGGCGGCACAGCTGAACGTCATGGCGATATCCTGTTTTTGTAAATCCCCCGCAATGGCCGTAGTCAGAATTTCATCGCCAAATCCCACTGAAATGGGTTTACCCGAATTGACCGTGCAGGGGGTTTCTAGCACGGTAAAATTAACCGTAACCCTGAGCTCATCAGCATAAGCCGGCTTGAGCGATAAAAAAGCAAACAGGCAGGCTGCGGCCGTTTTCTTTATCACCATGAAGTTGTTTTGAACTTTTTTATTCATGTTTAATTTCAAGCGTGATGGTAGCAGAGAAATTTCCGGGCTCTATCGTCGAGCTGGAAAAATGTCTTGTCCTGGCGTAAAAAGTGGGCACATCGTTTTTGTCGAACGAATACCACGAGCCAATTCTGTGCTCAATATTATCCTGGTTGTAAATTCCTATGCCCAGCGCGCTAATGCCGGTTTCAAACCACTGCCATACGTTGCCGCTCATGCCTCGCCCCGTGAAGCGATAAGCAAGCTGATCTTTTTTTGCGCCAGCGCAGTTTAACGTCAGCGGTATATCTTTTCGCTGGGTGTTGGCATTCGTCGTCAGCATGTCATCGAACTCAACATTAAGGTCTGACGAAACGGTGCATGGCGGTGGATAATGCAGCTTGCCCGTAATGCTGACCTCAATTTCATTCGCATCCGTTGCTTTCGCCATTGAACTAAAACTCAATAAGGCGAAGAAAATACAGAAGTGCTGAATCTTATTTTGACTAACTATGCTGTTCATCTTACCGCCTGAATATTATTAAAACGCAGTCTTTAGAAGGTCTGGGCAACGGGCTGATTAATATTTGTGTTGATTATTTTTAAACACGCACGCTATTGATAATCCACTTCCAGCGTGGCCGTTGCGGTAAACGGGCCGGGAGTTAATATCCGTCCCGGTCTCACGACAGGCACCGCAGTGATTTTAGGCGGCGGTGCGGTAAAATTAAGCCATTCACCGTTTGCCAGCCTGCTTCCGTCCTGACGAATTTCAATGGCTAAATCGGTATGGGTGGTGTTCAGCACCTCGCCATCGAATTCTGCCCCTTCGCCCACGTAGCGTAATTTTAAGGCGTTCACCGCTGCGGCGCTGCAGTCCAGGGCTTCCAGCGTCTGCTCATACCTGATGCCGTCTACCGCGTTGTGGTGCACATTGTCGCCAAAGTCGACCTCGACCGTATCGCTACTGAATTTGCACGGCACCGGATAGGCCAGTTCGCCGGTAATATTGAGCGTCAAATCGTTGCTTTTTGCCTGTGAAACGCCCGTGGCAATTATCAATAAGCAGATACTGGAAAATATTCTCATGAATCGCATTCACTCTTTGTTTTCAATCTCAGTTCCGCGCTATTACTGATAGCCAATCTCAAGCGTAGCCGCCGCGGTAAACGGGCCGGGAATCGGTTTTTTTTCAAATGGAATAGCGGTAAAGTGAAATGCGCCGACGCGTATTTTTGGCACGCTATTCTTATCAAAATTGTACGTTTTTCTGATATTTACCCGACCGCCGTCCTCTTCATCCGTATTACCGGCATCGCGAAAAGTGACGCCAAGATGTTCAATGGATGTTTTAATCACGTACTGCTGGTCTCCCCCCATTCCCTCTCCCCGGATGGCATAGGTAAGCTGGTTCTTTCTGGCCGCAGCGCAGTTGAATGAAATGGGTAAGTCTATAAATGAGGCATTCGTTAAATCAAAAATAACGTCCCCCAACTCAACATCAACCACGCTGCTTATTGTGCAAGGCGGCGGATAAACCATTTCACCCGTGACGTTAACGACCACCCGGTTCCGGTCAACGGCGTAAGCATTTAGCGTTAAGCCACTAAAAAGGGTCAGCATTAGCAATATCAACTTCAAAACGTGATAGCGAAATAACATATCTCTTCAGCTCAGCTTATTGGTGCATGATAATAATCGTAAATGAGCCTTCAATTTTACCCGGAACAAATGAGGATTGTGCCGCTGACCAACGCTTAAGTCTCACTTTCAGGTTGGGTTGAGTATCACTCGTAAAATTAATCCAGTAGTCCAGCCTGACCTCTGTATCTCCATTCACAATCCCAATACCCAGCCTGGGAACATTTGTCTTGAACCACCCGTTTGCATTATCCGGTTCCCTTTCCCCCTCAAAGCCGATTTTAAGCGCATTCTTCTGCGCATCGCTACAGTCCAGCTCCAGGTCAATATCACGAGTGGTATTGGCCACCGTATCAATATTCATTTTGCCAAACTCGATGTCCTTTATTGAGGCAACTTTACACGGAGGCGGATAGAGTAATGTCCCAGAAAAATTCACTTCCACTTCCGAAGAGTGCGCCGTGAATACGGGCAAGCTCAGGCCAATACAAAGATAAGCCAGTTGGCGCAAGGCAATTTTTGATTTTTTACGCAACATTACGCCTCCTGATTTCCGTTTTAGTTATGCTGAATTTTTAATGTTGCCGTCGCTGTAATATCGCGCGGCTCCATTTCTGCGGTACCAATTTTAATGGGGACGAGCCACAGCTTAGGAACGGTGGTCTTCGTAAAGCTAAAATCGGTATTGATATTTAAATCAACCCGCGTCGTTGCCCCCGTTTTAAAACGAATGCCCAGACGGTCATAGCTTGTTTTCAGTAAACCCGCCGGCACGCCGGTTCCCGTTGCGGCATCGCCCGCAAACGAAAGCTTAAGCGCATCCTTTTTGGCAGCGGTACAGGTAATGGTTACGCCAATCTCTTTGATATATTCAGCACCGTCTACCTTTGAGGTGATCATATCGCCAAGCGGAACCGTAATATTGTCAGTATTAACAACACAAGGAGGCGGATAATAAAGCTTTCCGGTAATGTTAATCGTGACTTCGTTTTTATCAATATCCGCAGCCTGTACCGATGCGCTACAGAAAAGCGTCATCAGCAATCCTGACGACCATATTTTCATCTTCATAAATAATCCTGATTTGCTGGCAGAACTTATTTGGTGGCGCTTTTATCCACTTTGCAACTGGCACCGGCACACTGATAAACCAGTTCCGGCTGAGCGCCATAGTCATTGATATACGTCAGCACAGGTTTCGCCCCTAAACTGGATGCCGAAACGCTGAGCTTTTCGCTACCGTTGGGGGCAATCATCACGGCCTGAAAACCTTTAACGCTTTCTCCTCCTTTTTTATTGCTGGCACCAATGATGGTGACGTAATACGGCGTTGGGTTATTCAGCAGATAGCTATCGCCGCTTTTCGTCATAGTGAGTTTTTCCTGCCACGGCGCGTTGCTTTGATTCGCGGCCGCGGCGGCTAACGGCGCCGGGCGATAGAAAAGCTTGATGCGCGTTTGCAACGCAATCTGCAGTACGTTGCCTTTATCTGCCTTTGGCGGAATTTCACGCAGGTTAAAATAATAAAGCGTTTCACGATCCTGCGGCAGCTGCGCTGCCCCCGGCATAGCCTGTACTTTCACCTGCCCTTTTCCATTGGGCTCAATGCGCTGCACCGGCGGCAGCACCATCAGCGGCGCGCTACCGGTGAGTTTGCTGCCCTCTTCCGTTTCGAGCCACGCCTGCGCCAGATAAGGCGACTTCGGGTTTTGATTGCTGATGCTGAGGCTGATCGACTTTTCATTGCCGGGATAAACCACGCGGGTACGGTCGAGCGCGACCGCAGCGTTCGCAACAGGGGCCAGTGAAGCCAGTAAAGCGCCAGTCAACACGCTGGCTAAAAAACGTTTATTCATGCTTGTTCATTCCACATCAGTGTCGGCGTCGCGCCAACAGACTATTCATTCGTTTCCCGCCTGCGTTCGCAAGGCAGGAACAGTTCAGAGTTCATCCCCTCGGCCAGCACGGCAGGAAGGGTAATATCGCACTGCACGGCACCGCCCCAGCGCACCGACATGACGCCGCCGGGCTGAATGCCGCTTAAATAGACGTGTCCATCGTCACTCACAATTCCCGTCTCCTGCTGCTTGCCGTTGAGAACCGTGGCGCCAAAGGGAGGCACGCTGCCGTCAGCAAGACGAATGAACGCCATTGCTTTATCCCCTGACACAACTTCAAAGCTGCGGTAGCCAATTGCGCCTTCGGTCAGGGTGGCCTGTGACACGCTGCGCAGGGCTTCTGCACTGTCGGGCAGCTTTGCCACATCAATACTCACGCTATTGCGCGAATAGTCATTCATGCTGCCCACCACGGCCTTACCAAAATAGTTGGTGTAGGTACTGCGGCCTGCATCAGCGATGGGAATGCCCGACACGCCGTGCGTATCGATCAGCATGCGCGTGCCTCCCGTCGAGCTAATGCGGTGCAGCGCGGCGCCCTGCGGCGTAAGGGTCGCACCGCCCTGCAACGACATCCCGTAAGACTCATACTGATTCTCAACCCAGCTGCCGGTCGCCGTCACATCTGCAATCGAGCCGTTATAGCCGTAGAAGCCGTTAACCTCTTTTTGCTGCTGCGTCTTGCCCACGCCTATCTGGTAGCTCTGGTTATCGCTCGGACGATCGTAAAAACTCACGTTGTTGCGCTGCTCGCGGCGGTTATAAGCGCCGCCGTAGCTAAGGCGCGAACGCTCTCCCAGCGGCATTGAGAGCGAGAGATACATCCCCTCATCGGTATCATTCCGGTATTTATTGCGAAATCCCGTTAATGAGAGATTCACGTTACGAAAGCGCCAAAAATCAAAACTGCGCGACATCGTCAGCGTGTAGCTATCGCTTTCCGGACGATCCCAATAGGTTTGGTGGTTGTAGTTGAGATACGCGGTCAATCCCAACGGCGCGATATGCTGGTTGAAACTGAGCGTATACATCTCCTTACTCCGACCATAGCGCGACCACTCGCCCTGCAGACGCGCCGCCAGATAATCATTCATGTTGGCGAAGTCTTTTTCCGAGAAGCGATAGCCCGCAAAGGTGATCTGGCTGTTCGTACTGTCAAAGCGCTTCGAGTAGCTCAGACGATACGAACGACCAGTCAGCAAATCCCGGTCGGCAATGCGCATTCGCGACTCGGTGATATCGGCGGAAAGGGCACCCAACATCAGCAGGTCGCGGCCCAACCCCAGGGACATCGCCTGATAATTACTGTCGCCGAGCAGGCCGCCGTACAGCGACCAGCCGTTGCTGACCCCCCAGGCAAACTCGCCGCTGGCAAACAGCGAACCGTTCAAACGGTGCTCCCAGTCTGAAGGTTGTCCGACCGTCACTTTGTAACGCACCAGTCCGGGGCGCGTCAGATAAGGGATGGTCGCCGTATCGACCTGCAGGCGCTGCTCGTTGCCATCCTGCTCTTCAATCAGCACGTCTAACGTCCCGTTTACCGCACTGCTCAGGTCCTGAATGCGAAATGGGCCGGCGGCAACCTGTACTTCCTTAATTAAACGCCCCTGCTGCGAAATCACGACGCGGGCGTTGGTTCGCGCCACGCCGGTGACCTCCGGCGCGTAGCCGCGCAGGTTGGGTGGCAGCATGGCGTCATCCGTTGCCACGTTGACGCCGGTGTAGCGGAAGCTGTCAAACATGGCGGAATTGAGATAGTTCTCGCCTAACGTCAGCCTGGCCCCCATCTCGCCCAGGGCGCGATAGGCATAAATGCGGCTCCACTGCCAGGGTTGCTCGGTCCCGGTCTGGTGTGGGGTTTTCTCATGGCGCGCCTGCCAGTCACCGCGCAAACGCCATGCGCCGGCATTGATACCTGCAGTACCGTTCGCTGACAGATAATGCGAGGTTCCCGCATCGGACTTTTTCTGTTTTTGCGTCTGCACATTGACGTTGTAATCAAACAGCGCGCCTGGAATACCGTTTTCCCACCGAACCGGCGGATCCCAGTCCGGGTGGCTATATTCCAGATAGGCCTGCGGCACGCTGACGTAGAGCGTCACGGTGGACAAATCGGTGCGGATCTCCATGCCGGGCAAGCTGGCCGTCGCCAAACATTGGCCGTCGTGCCACCAGGTTAAATCGCGTAATGCACTCTTCTTTAATCCTAACTGCGCGATAATATTCGTGGTTAAGCACGCTTCACTGCCGTCAGGGTCATTTTCTGGCGCAATAAAATCGATATTTTGCTCAGGCAAACGCTGTTCATTAAGCTGTATTGCCAGGCTATACATCCCCGGTAAAATATAGCCCTTGCGCGAAAACTGGCTTAAGTCGTAATTCTCGCGATCTTTCACGTCCAGAATATCGGTATTGAACTGAATATCCTCAGCATGGACCGAACTTATTGATCCAACCAGCACAGCAGCCAGCGCCTTACGGCAGTAAATATTCATCGCTGAACGACGAAAAATACGCATGGGATACCTCAGTTATAATCCACTCTAAACCTGACCGCCGGGCGATAAATGTCATCCCCCGCAAGCCTGCTGTCTCCCCTGAAATGGAAAGTATATTTTAATGCTCTGGTGTCAAATGAGTGCCGAACAGGTTGATACCCTTTTTCACTCACCATGTCATTTCCCGATGCGTCACGAATGCTCATCCCGGGAGAATTAAGTTGCCGATCCTGCGCGGCAATAACGTCACCCTGTAATATTTCGAATCCAATGTCCGCATGATGATGCGACAGCATCGGGGTATTACACCCGTTCAAATTAATGGCCAGCGATAAGGATTGCCTGGTGTTGTTCAGATCTTCGGATGCAACATCCTCGCTTTGCCATTCTTCCGTACTTTCCGCCAAATTAATCAGGCAGGGAGAACCTAATATTTCCCCCTGCATACTGACGTGGCCGTGCTTTAACAATTCAGCCTGGGCAGTACGCGATATAAATAATGATAAAGTCATCACTAAAAGAGCTGCGCTGAGTTTGTGATTTTTCATTCTGGTTTGGCGCAATAGTTAAAGCAGCGTGACAGTCCCCTTCTGCTTAACAGAAGGAGACGCATCATTAGTTGTAGCTCAGGGCAAATGTCACCGGCACGGTGAACGAACCAGGCACAATTGGAATCAGCGCTGGAGTATCGCCTGAAGTGCTACCGTCGCCCTTCAGCTTGGCAGCGAATTCCAGCGTCTTATCGCCAGTACCAAAGCGCTGCGCCGCGGACTCTTCGCCCAGCTCAATTTTGGTGCCGTCTTTTTCGGTCAACACCAGATGCGCACCCGTCGCCGTACCGGTTAACGCAAAGCTTTTCGGGTCAGCGGAAGAGGCTACGCCCGTAAACTTAGCGCTCACGGTATTCGCGCCGGTCCCCAAAGCACAGCCTTCAAGCTTAATGGTGAACGGCTTAGGCGCGGTTTCACCCGTGTTGCCGCCGGCTTCGAGGATCGCGTTACCCACCTGGCCCATATCGATATTGCTGGCGTCACCACCTTCGCCGGAAGCGATGGTACAAGAAGCCGTTACGATGGAACCCGAAAAGTTAACGGTACCGGTAGAGGCTTGTGCAGCCGGGAGGATTGATGCAGCAATTACTGCGGCCAGTGCTAAACGTTTTAATGTCATTTTATTTATCCCAAAGGTATTAATATTGATATCTGGCTAGGGCGTTATTGATGTCTAACGTCCTTGAGATAAACTTAAGCGTATTGAATACCGTTCACTACAAGAGCACTCTCAAATCGGGATAACGCTATCATTGCTCATTTTGAGAGTGCTCTTGTTTATATACTTCTCATGACTCACATAATGATCACCTATATAATTAATGGTGAAATCATGAAAAATAGCCCATTGAAAAAAAACAACCTTTACATAATGCTTTTTATTTTACTGAGCTTTGATGCGCAATCCGCAACAGTAAATAATATGCTTACATTGAGCCCCGGTATCGCCATGACTGACGACATAACTTTTAACTACGCGGATCCAGGCCAGGTTTCTGTTCCGGTGAGTGTTAGCATGGCTTATAAGTTTTATGCATACAATATTCCTACAGATGCAACCTGGGTTATTCATAAATTTGTTGAAGAGGAATCAGGAACCGAAAAAGTATTGGCAACATGTACCAAAATAGCATGGGATAGTATGAACTGCACAGGGCAGGTTAAGAATTACCCTGGATGGTATCGTGAATCATTAATTGACGGGCCTGTTATTCTTCCACTCAATAATACTGGGAGCAGAAGAACAAAATGGTGCCACTATTTCCGAAAAGCTGATGGAGGCTGGTTTTCAGGTTGTTTAGCCGAATTTCAGCGAGAACCCTGCAAATTTACCACAACAGCCTCTAACGTTTCGCTTACAACCTATGTTGCAGGCAGCAGAGAAGATCAGGCAACGGCTTCGGTGAGCTGGTCATGCCCGCAGAACGAGAGACCCAAAATAGAAATACTCGACCAAACTTATTCTGACGATTGCCAAACGTCCAATGAATATCAGGATGTGAAAAACGCCAGCGGAACGGATATTGCAAAATATCGAGTCAAGCTTGAGGGAGTGTGTAATGACCATACGCCCGCCTATGCCAGCAGCGGCAATATTACCACCAGAATCTATGGTAAAGGCGTAAGTGCCGGTACAGGAACCACCTCCTTTGTCATGCGGATATCGTTGCCGTGACGAGAAGACGTTGGCGTTCAACAGACGAACAGAATGGGGTAGCGACGTAATAACTTTTAGGAAAGTGAATCTGAGAGGCTTACGAAGAGTTGATTTGGAGCGGGTGAAGGGAATCGAACCCTCGTATAGAGCTTGGGAAGCTCTCGTTCTACCATTGAACTACACCCGCTTTGAAGTGCGTAAAGCATTATAGGCCTTACGCACGTTCACACAAGCCTCTTCGCAACTAAATGGCGATTAAATAACCACTTAGCACTTAGGCTTGCTGCCCTGCGCCGGAAGATAGCGCTGCGGATCGATGGCCGTCGCCTTGTAGCGAATCTGGAAATGCAGCTTCACCGAGTCGGTCCCCGTGCTGCCCATCGTCGCAATCTTCTGCCCCGCCTTCACGTTCTGCCCGTTGTTCACCAGCATGGTGTCGTTGTGCGCGTAGGCGGTGATGTAATCCTCACCGTGCTTAATCATGATCAGGTTACCGTACCCGCGAAGCTGGTTGCCGACGTAGACCACCTTCCCTGCTCCGGAGGCGTAAACCGGCGTTCCCCGCGCTGCCGCAATATCAATGCCCTTATTCCCGCCCTCGGAGGTGGAATACGGCATCACCACTTTGCCGCTGGCAGGCCAGATCCAGCAGCGCTGCCCGACCGGCGGCCAGGAGGATTGCGGTACGGCGTAAGACGGTGTGACTTTGGCGGTTTTGCCTTTAGAAGATGACGACTTTTTGCCCGCAGACCCGCCGCCGTTAACCTTCAGCTTTTGTCCCACCTCGATGGTATACGGCGGAGAGATGTTGTTTAGACGCGCCAGATCCTTCACGCTGGTTCCCGTTGCGCGGGAAATTCGATACAGCGTATCCCCGCGCTTAACGGTATACACCGCGCCGGAATAACTGCCCAGGTCGGAGGATTTGCTGCCCGAGCATCCCGCCAGCAGCAGCGTTAGCGCCAGAAGGAGTACGGCAGTGATGGGATTTCTCGTCAGGCTTCCTGCAAACAAAACAGATCCTCGGTCAGCGTGAATGGCGCACTATGATAGCAGCCTCAATCCTGATGCCCAACAGGTGACGTAAATGGATTTCATTACGCGCCTGCGCCCCGAGCGCGGGCGCTTTCCGCTCTGAGGGACAAACTGTTCGTATAAGAATGCTGTATAATAATACCGCCTGCTGGCGCTGCATCGGCTTGCTTCATTCATCACAGCAATGGATTCAGCGCTACCGGCATTCAGACAGGAGCATAAATGAGTATTCAAGAACACGTGATTTTAGTCAGCGATCGGGGAGAGGTGATTGGGACTGAGGAAAAATATGCCGCCCACACGTCCAACACCCCGCTGCATCTGGCCTTCTCGTCCTGGCTCTTTAACGCCAGCGGCGAATGCCTGGTGACCCGACGCGCGTTAAGCAAAAAAGCCTGGCCGGGCGTGTGGACCAACTCCGTGTGCGGTCATCCCCAGTCTGGCGAAGAGATGGAACAGGCGATTATTCGCCGCTGCCGCTTTGAAGTGGGCGCTGAAATCACCGACATCACGTCCATTGCCCCTGAGTTTCGCTACCGTAAAACCGACCCGTCCGGCATCGTTGAAAACGAGATTTGCCCGGTGTTTGCCGCGCGCGTGACCAGCGCGCTGTCCATTAACGACGATGAGGTGATGGAGTATCAGTGGGTTGCGCTGGAAGCGCTGTTTCAGGCGCTGGACGCCACGCCCTGGGCGTTTAGCCCGTGGATGGTCATGGAGGCCAGCGCCGCCCGCGACGCCCTCAGAGCCTTCGCGGCGCAATAAAAAAGCCCCGGCGAGCGTCGCACGGGGCTTTTTTTACGTCTTAACGGCTTATTTCACCGGACGCATCGCCGGGAAGAGGATCACGTCGCGGATGGTGTGGCTGTTGGTGAACAGCATAACCATACGGTCGATACCAATGCCCAGACCCGCCGTTGGCGGCAGACCGTGTTCCAGCGCGGTCACGTAGTCTTCGTCGAAGAACATCGCTTCGTCGTCGCCCGCGGCCTTCGCGTCAACCTGATCCTGGAAGCGCTGCGCCTGGTCTTCCGCATCGTTCAGCTCGCTAAAGCCGTTGCCGATTTCGCGGCCGCCGATGAAGAATTCGAAGCGGTCGGTGATTTCCGGGTTCACGTCATTACGACGCGCCAGCGGAGACACTTCTGCCGGGTATTCAGTGATGAAGGTCGGCTGAATCAGGTGCGCTTCGGCCACTTCTTCGAAGATCTCGGTCACGATACGGCCCAGACCCCAGCTCTTCTCCACTTTGATACCGATGCTTTCAGCAATCGCTTTCGCAGAGTCGAAGTTATCCAGGTCCGCCATCTCGGTTTCCGGACGGTATTTCTTGATCGCTTCACGCATGGTCAGCTTCACGAACGGCTTGCCGAAGTCGAAGACTTCTTCACCGTAAGGCACTTCGGTAGTGCCCAGAATGTCCTGCGCCAGGGTGCGGAACAGAGATTCGGTCAGCTCGATCAGGTCTTTGTAATCCGCGTAAGCCATGTAGAGTTCCATCATGGTGAACTCTGGGTTATGACGAACGGAGATACCTTCGTTACGGAAGTTACGGTTGATCTCGAATACGCGATCGAAACCACCGACCACCAGACGCTTCAGGTACAGTTCCGGCGCGATACGCAGGTACATGTCCAGGTCCAGGGCGTTGTGATGGGTGATGAACGGACGCGCAGACGCGCCGCCAGGGATCACCTGCATCATCGGGGTTTCCACTTCCATAAAGTCGCGGTTCACCATGAACTGACGGATACCCGCCATGATCTGGGAGCGAATTTTGAAGGTCTTGCGGGATTCATCGTTAGAGATGAGATCCAGATAGCGCTGACGGTAACGCGCTTCCTGATCCTGCAGGCCGTGGAATTTGTCCGGCAGCGGGCGCAGGGCTTTGGTCAGCAGACGCAGTTCGGTGCAGTGAATGGACAGCTCGCCGGTCTTGGTTTTGAACAGCTTGCCTTTCGCGCCCAGGATATCGCCCAGGTCCCATTTCTTGAACTGCTCGTTGTAGATGCCTTCCGGCAGGTCGTCACGGGAAACGTACAGCTGAATGCGGCCGCCCACGTCCTGCAGCGTCACGAAAGAGGCTTTACCCATAATGCGGCGGGTCATCATACGGCCAGCTACGGACACTTCTACGTTCAGCGCTTCCAGCTCTTCGTTTTCTTTGCCGTCGAAGTCAGCGTGCAGTTGGTCTGAGGTGTGGTCACGACGAAAATCGTTCGGGAACGGCACGCCCTGCTCACGCAGCGCTGCCAGCTTCTCGCGGCGGGTTTTCAGTTCGTTGTTAAGATCGACTACCGCGTCAGCGCCCTGTGCTTGTTGTTCAGACATGTTGGTTCCTCATAACCCTGCTTTCAAACTTGCTTCGATAAATTGGTCCAGGCTGCCGTCCAGCACCGCCTGCGTGTTGCGGGTTTCAACCCCGGTACGCAGGTCTTTAATGCGGGAGTCATCAAGGACGTAAGAACGAATCTGGCTGCCCCAACCGATGTCGGACTTGTTGTCTTCCATCGCCTGTTTCTCAGCATTTTTCTTTTGCATTTCCAGCTCATAAAGCTTCGCTTTCATCTGCTTCATGGCCTGGTCTTTGTTCTTATGCTGGGAACGGTCGTTCTGGCATTGCGTTACCAGCCCGGTTGGAATGTGGGTAATACGCACCGCAGATTCCGTACGGTTAACGTGCTGACCACCGGCACCCGATGCGCGATACACGTCGATACGCAGATCCGCCGGGTTGATTTCGATATCGATATCTTCGTCCACTTCCGGGTAAACAAACGCGGAACTGAAAGAGGTATGACGACGGCCGCCGGAGTCGAACGGGCTCTTACGTACCAGACGGTGAACGCCGGTTTCGGTACGCAGCCAGCCGTAGGCGTAATCGCCGATGATCTTGATGGTGACGGATTTCAGACCCGCCACTTCACCTTCAGACTCTTCGATGATTTCGGTTTTGAAACCGCGCGCTTCGGCCCAACGCAGGTACATACGCGTCAGCATACTGGCCCAGTCCTGCGCTTCCGTACCGCCAGAACCAGCCTGAATGTCGAGATAGCAGTCGGCGCTATCGTATTCGCCGGAGAACATGCGACGGAATTCAAGCTGCGCCAGCTTCTCTTCCAGAACGTCGAGTTCTGCCACGGCTTCGTTAAAGGTTTCTTCGTCGTCGGCTTCTACAGCCAGCTCGAGCAGACCGGAAACATCTTCCAGGCCCTGAGCCATTTGATCCAGCGTGTCTACGATGGCTTCGAGAGAGGAACGCTCTTTACCCAGCGCCTGTGCGCGTTCAGGTTCGTTCCAGACGTCCGGCTGTTCCAGCTCGGCGTTTACTTCTTCAAGACGCTCTTTCTTGGCATCGTAGTCAAAGATACCCCCTAAGAACGTCGGAGCGCTCCGTGAGGTCCTGAATACGGTTTTTTACCGGATTAATTTCAAACATGGTCTGTTTTCTTTTATGGACTTGTCAAAATGCGGTGATAAGAGCGGGATTGTACCGAATCCACGCCCTTTTTTATAGAGATTACTGACGCTAAATTGGCCAGATGTTATCGATGATGATCTGCAGGGAGCGGTTACCGCGAAACTCGTTAATATCCAGCTTGTAGGCAAGCTCGACTTCGCGCACGCCGTTGTCTGGCCAGATGGTGGTGTCAACGTTGAAGGCAATCCCGTCGAGCAGCGGGCCGCCGTTCAGCGGCTCAACCATCACTTTCAGGTGGCGTTCGCCAACGATGCGCTGCTGCAGCAGACGGAAACGCCCGTCGAACAGCGGCTCGGGGAACATCTGCCCCCACGGGCCGGCATCGCGCAGCATTTGCGCCACTTCCATGGTCATTTCCGCCGCCGACAATGGCCCGTCGGACACCACTTCGCCCTGCAGGAGCGACGGATCGATCCAGTCCGTGACCAGCTCGCCAAACAGGCGCTGGAACTCGTCGAACTTCGCCTCTTCCAGCGACAGCCCCGCCGCCATCGCGTGGCCACCGAACTTGATCATCAGCCCAGGATAAAGGGTATCCAGACGCTCCAGCGCATCGCGCATGTGCAGCCCCTGAATCGAGCGCCCGGAGCCTTTCAGCGTGCCGTCACCCGCCGGGGCAAACGCAATCACCGGGCGGTGGAAGCGCTCTTTAATGCGCGACGCCAGAATCCCCACCACGCCCTGATGCCACTCGGGGTGATACATCGCCAGACCGCCCGGCAGCTGCTCGCCGCTGCGCTCCAGCTTGTCGCACAGGGTCAGCGCCTCGGCCTGCATCCCCTGCTCAATCTCTTTGCGGGTCTGGTTCAGGGCATCAAGCTCGTTCGCCAGCACGCGCGCTTCGCCGATGTTGTCGCACAGCAGCAGCGCCACGCCGACGGACATATCGTCCAGCCGCCCCGCCGCGTTCAGGCGCGGGCCGAGCGCAAATCCTAAATCGCTGGCGGCAAGCTTAAGCGGATCGCGGTTGGCAATTTCCAGCAGGGCCTTAATGCCCGGTCGGCATTTTCCGGCGCGAATACGCCCCAGCCCTTGCCAGGTCAGAATGCGGTTATTGGTATCGAGCGGCACCACGTCCGCCACGGTGCCCAGCGCCACCAGATCGAGGTATTCCGCCAGGTTCGGTATCGCGATCCCGCGCGCCTCGAACCAGCCTTTTTCGCGCAGCAGCGTGCGCAGGGCCAGCATCAGGTAAAACGCCACGCCCACGCCCGCCAGCGATTTCGACGGGAAGTCGCAGTCGCGCAGGTTCGGGTTAATGATGGCTTCGGCTGCGGGCAGGGTTTCGCCGGGCAGGTGGTGATCGGTCACTAAGACCGGGATCCCCAGCGCATGCGCGCGATCGACGCCCGCGTGGGACGAGATCCCGTTATCCACGGTCATGATCATCTGCGCGCCGAGCGCGTGGGCCTGATCGACCACTTCCGGGCTTAAACCGTAGCCGTCCTCAAAGCGGTTCGGCACCAGATAGGCGACGTTATCGCAACCGAGCGCGCGCAGGCTCAGGACGCTCAGCGCAGTGCTGGTAGCGCCATCGGCATCGAAATCACCGACTACCACAATGCGCGTGCCTTCACGGAACGCGTTGTAGAGCATCTCGGTCGCTTTCTCGACGCCGCTCAGCTGTTGCCAGGGCAACATGCCTTTTACGCTGCGCTCAAGATCGGCAGAACTTAACACGCCCCGGCTGGCATAAAGCCGACGCAGCAGGGGCGACATGTCCGCAGGAAGATCTGCGTTTTCATTGACTTCACGACGGCGGAGTTGGACTGGGGCTTTCACGCGTATTATTTACCACCAAGCTGTTTCTGGTGGGCGTCGAGGAACTCTTTCATCTCTTTCGGCCCCTGATAGCCCGGCACAACGTAGCCGTTGCTCAGCACAATGGCAGGCGTACCGTTCACGCCAAACTGCACGCCCAGCGCGTAATGGTTTGCGATATTGATGTCGCAGGAGGCAGGCTTAACGCCTTTGCCGTTCATGGCATCATCAAAGGCTTTGTTACGATCTTTCGCGCACCAGATAGCCTTCATGTCCTGCTCCGGCTGGCTATTCACGCCCGCACGCGGGAAGGCCAGGTAGCGCACGGTAATGCCGAGCGCGTTGTAGTCTTTCATCTCTTCATGCAGCTTGTGGCAGTAGCCGCAGGTGATGTCGGTGAAGACGGTAATCACGTGTTTTTCCTGCGCCGCTTTATAAACGATCATCTCTTTGTCGAGAGCGTTCAGGTTTTTCATCAGCAGCTGGTTGGTCACGTTCACCGGCTGCGCGCCGCTCACGTCGTACAGCGGGCCCTGGAGGAAGTGCTTACCGTCTTCCGTCACGTACAGCACGCCGCTGTTGGTCATGACGGTTTTCATGCCCGCAACCGGTGACGGCTGGATGTCGCTGCTGGTGACGCCGAGTTTTGCCAGCGACTGTTTAATGGCTGCGTCGTCCGCATGGGCAAAACCGGTAAACGAGGCTGCCAGCAGAGTGAACAGCGCTAAAGACTTTTTCATATTTGATCCTGTTACAATTCGTCGGCACTCACGCGCGTGGGTGGTGCTGTTGGTGTAGCTGCCGCAGGCGTTCCGTCGCGACATGGGTATAGATTTGCGTCGTTGATAAATCACTGTGGCCAAGCAGCATCTGCACCACGCGTAAATCGGCACCGTGGTTTAGCAGATGCGTCGCGAAGGCGTGACGCAAAACGTGCGGCGAAAGTTTTTCACTGTCGATACCCGCTAGTGTGGCGTAATGCTTGATGCGATGCCAGAACGTTTGCCGCGTCATCTGCTGCGCGCGCTGGCTCGGGAACAGAACATCGATGGAAACGCCGTTCAACAGCCACGGACGCCCGTGCTCCAGATACGTTTCCAGCCAGTAAACCGCTTCTTCGCCCAGCGGCACCAACCGTTCTTTGTTCCCTTTACCTATCACCCGCACCACGCCCTGACGCAGGCTGATATCACTCATCGTCAGCCCGACTAATTCAGAAACGCGCAAACCGGTAGCATACAATAGCTCAAGCATGGCTTTATCGCGTAACTCCAGCGGCAGGTCAACCGCGGGCGACTGTAATAATCTCTCAACTTGCGCTTCGCTCAGATCTTTCGGCAGACGCTGGGGCAGCTTCGGAGAGGCCAGCAGCGCGCTGGGATCGTCGGTGCGGATCTTCTCACGGTACAGATGCTGAAACAGACGACGCATCGCGCTTAACAGACGCGCGGAGCTGGTCGCTTTGTAACCGCCCTCCACGCGCTCCGCCAACAGCCCTTGCAGGTCATCGCTTTGCGCCTGCTCCAGCGTCAGCCCTCTGTGCGCCAGCCACTCCACCAGCAGGGTGAGGTCGCGTCGATAGGCGCTGATGGTGTTATCGGCCAGATTTTTCTCCAGCCAGAGCGCATCGAGAAACTGTTCAATGAGTGCGAGATCCTTTTCCACATCAGCCCCTTTGAGTCTGCAATCCGCGCATTATGCCTGATTGCCACGCGTTTCTGGTACACTACGCGCCAAGTCAAAGCAAGATTTGAGATATACACGCGATGAATATTGGTCTGTTCTATGGTTCCAGCACCTGCTACACCGAAATGGCGGCAGAGAAAATTCGCGACATCATTGGCCCGGAACTGGTGACGTTGCACAACCTGAAAGATGACGCGGTCGCGCTGATGGAGCAGTACGATGTGCTGATCCTCGGTATTCCTACCTGGGATTTCGGTGAAATCCAGGAAGACTGGGAAGCGATTTGGGATCGGCTTGATTCCGTTAACCTCGACGGCAAAATCATTGCGATGTACGGAATGGGCGACCAGCTGGGCTACGGCGAGTGGTTCCTGGACGCGCTCGGCATGCTGCACGACAAGCTGGCACCGAAAGGGGCGACCTTTATCGGCTACTGGCCGACCGAAGGGTACGAGTTCACCAGTCAAAAACCGATCATTGCCGATGGTCAGCTGTTTGTCGGGCTGGCGCTGGACGAAACCAACCAATACGACCTCAGCGACGAGCGCCTGCAAAACTGGTGCGAGCAAATCCTCGGCGAGATGGCGGAGAAGTTCAGCTAACCGCGCTTACTGCTGCGTCGGTTGTTGCAACACCAGCCGACGCAAATCCCGCCACTCTGCGGCATCCATACTGTCTGCCGCCAGCCACAGATGCTGACGACGCCCGCCGCCCGGTTCGCGTAACCGAAGCATCATGCCGGATGTGAGCATCCAGGGCGTGCCAACAATCTCCCACTCTTTCCCCTGCCAGCGCAGGCGAGAATCCATCAGCAGTTTGATTTCACCCTGACGGGCGTTAATTCGGCGCTGGCTGCGCACGCTGTCAAACACCACGAATGACAGTAACAGCAGCCACAGCGGGGTATAGCTAAGCGGCCACGGCATCAGTAAAACAAAGGCCGCGACCAGCCCGTGGAGCAATAAAGACATCCACTGCGAGCGCCATGAAACGCGAAGATCAGATTGCCACAGGACCACGTTCCCGATTCCGTGTTTGAATTAATTGCACCATCCGTTGCAACTCGGTGTCGGCGGGTTTGCCGTGATTCATCAGCCAGTTAAATAAATCAGGATCGTCAGACTCCAGCAGACGCACAAACAGACGCTTATCGTCGTCGCTTAAGCTGTCGTACTCATACTCAAAGAAAGGCATGATGGAGATATCAAGTTCACGCATACCGCGACGGCATGCCCAGTGAATACGGGCCTTGTTGTTAATATCCATGTTCTGTTTCCTGCATGACGTTTGGCACATTGGCGTCCCGTTCGGTGTTCTTTATTTCTTTCGGGAACTCTGGCTAGTGTAACGTGTTTTTGGCTGTTTCATTACTGGAATATTGCAATCCACGAGCACTCTTCAAGAATAATCCTTAATAAGACAGTGGATTACACTATTCTGCGTAGCGCCACGCAGAACGGCGTTATGGCACGAATGGTGTGCTGAAAGCGCTTGCAATGGCACCAGTCTCTTTTACCATTAGGCATTATCAAAGCGTTAAGCAATTCAGGATATCACTATGGCTTTTACTCCATTTTCTCCTCGCCAGCCCGTCGCCACCGCGCGACTGCCGCTGACGCTGATTACTCTTGATGACTGGGCGCTGGCGACACTCACCGGCGCGGACGGCGAAAAGTATCTCCAGGGCCAGGTTACGGCTGACGTTAGCCAGATGAACGAGCACCAGCATCTGCTGGCGGCGCACTGCGATCCCAAAGGTAAAATGTGGAGCAACCTGCGCCTGTTCCGCCGCAACGGCGGCTTTGCCTTTATTGAACGCCGCAGCCTGCGCGACGCACAGCTCACCGAGCTGAAAAAGTACGCCGTGTTTTCCAAAGTGACCATTGCCGCAGACGATGAGCATGTCCTGCTGGGCGTGGCGGGCTTCCAGGCGCGTGCGGCGCTGAAAAACCTGTTCGCCGAGCTGCCGGATGCCGATAAGCAGGTGGTGAGCGAAGGTGAAACCTCGATTTTGTGGTTCGAACACCCGGCGGAACGTTTCCTGCTGGTGACCGATGTCACCACCGCCGAGCGCGTGACCGAAGCCCTGCGCGGCGAAGCGCAGCTCAACAACAGCCAGCAGTGGCTGGCGCTGAACATTGAAGCCGGGCTTCCGGTGATTGATGCGGCGAATAGCGCGCAGTTTATTCCGCAGGCCACCAATATTCAGGCGCTGGGCGGTATCAGCTTTAAGAAAGGCTGCTACACCGGGCAGGAGATGGTAGCGCGTGCGAAATTCCGCGGTGCCAACAAGCGCGCGCTGTGGACGCTGGCAGGCCACGCGAGCCGCGTGCCGGAAGCCGGAGAAGATTTAGAGCTGAAAATGGGTGAAAACTGGCGCCGCACGGGCACCGTGCTCGCCGCCGTGCAGCTTGATGATGGCCGCCTGCTGGTGCAGGTAGTGATGAACAACGATATGGAAGCCGACAGCGTGTTCCGCGTGCGCGACGATGCCAACACGTTGAGCATCGAACCGCTGCCGTATTCGCTGGAAGAGTAAGCCTTTATAAGGTTTTGATGTTCCCCCTCTCCCTGTGGGAGAGGGGCGGGGTGAGGGCATCAGGCCGCACGGAGCAAAAACTACACCTGCCCCACATACAAATAAATCGCCAGGAAGTGGCACACGCTGCCGCCGAGCACAAAGCCGTGCCAGATCGCGTGGTTATACGGAATACGCTTACAGACGTAGAAAATCACGCCCAGCGAGTAGACTACCCCGCCCACCGCCAGAAGCGTTACGCCGCCCACCGCCAGCTTGATCGCCAGCTGATACACCACAATCAGGGACAGCCAGCCCATCGTCAGATAGGTCACCAGCGACAATATCTTGAACCGATGCGCGATGGTGAGCTTAAACAGGATCCCCAGCAGCGCCAGGCTCCAGATAACGATCATCAGGCCACGCGACAGCGGCGAGTTTAACCCCACCAGCAGGAACGGCGTGTAGGTGCCCGCGATAAGAAGATAGATAGCGCAGTGGTCAAATTTTTTGAGCCAGATCTTAGCCCGCTGATGGGGAATGGCGTGATACAGCGTCGAGGCCAGGAACAGCAGGATCATGCTCCCGCCGTACAGGCTGTAGCTAGTAATCGCCATGGCGCTGGCGTTGGTATCCGCCGCCTGCACCAGCAGTAGAACCAGCCCGACAATCCCAAATACCAGGCCAATGCCGTGGCTAATGCTGTTGGCTACTTCCTCAGCCAGCGAGTATCCCTGCGCGATTAATGGCTTGCTAACCATAAGAAACTCCGGGAAAACGAAAGATGATTATTCATCGCACGACTATGCTAACTGAGAATGATTCCAGTGAACACCTGTTAGCTAAAATAAAGTTAATTCACCATTTTCCAATTTACAATCAAATAGTTACGCTTTTATTTCAGCTAACACATGTCTTTTATCTTTCTAAAGACATTTAAAATCAATCACATAAAACTGGGTTTGGTTCGGGTAGATTTCAGCAATCACGCTTTTTAGTGTCTCCAGGGTCATGTTCTCCTGCCTGGCGTGATTTTCAGTCAGCGTATCCAGCGTGACGGTCGATGTTCCGACGACTTCGATGGTGCAAAAATAGCCCTCATCCTCATAGCGACCGACGCGCAGCACGTCGCCCTTTTTGAAGTGGGACTCGCTTTCGTCCCGAATGGTGATCGTTTTACGCCCGGCCAGAATGTCGTCCTGAAAGCGCTGAAAAAAAGTGATGTCGTTAGGCTGCATGTTATTATTCCCTGAAGAAAATCTGATGAGTGAGTTTAGCCATTGTGAGCATGTTCTCCCATTCCGCCGTTGCCAGTCTCAACAATCTTGAGATGTTGGTCTACAACTATGTCATTAAGAACCGTGACAAAGTGATGTACATGACCATTCGCGAGCTGGCGGACGCGGCGGGCGTGTCGACCACTACGGTGCTGCGGTTTTGCCGCAAGCTCAGCTGCGACGGCTACTCCGAATTTCGCGTGCGCTTCAAATTATATTTGGAGCAAAACGAACCCCAGCAGGCGAATTTCGGTACCAGCGAAATTATCAGCTTTTTTAAAAGCGTCAACAATGAAGAATTTGATGCGTTATTAGATAACGCCGTCGATATTATATTATCGTCAGAGCGTATTATATTCGTCGGTGCGGGTACCTCCGGCTCGCTGGCGAAATATGGCGCGCGCTTCTTCTCGAATATCGGAAAATTCAGCAACCACATCGACGATCCCTATTTCCCGGTCACCAACGATATGGCCAAAAACGCGCTGGCGATTGTGCTGTCTGTCTCCGGCGAGACCGAAGAGATCCTGCGCTTTGCCAGCCAGTTCAGCCTGCACCACTGCAAGGTGCTTTCCATTACCAGCCACGAGCACTCCCGCCTGGCGAAACTCGCGGACTTTAATCTCTCCTGGCACGTGCCGCAAACCCGCATCGCGGGCGTTTACGATATTACCACCCAAATTCCGGTTATCTATATTCTGGAATCCCTCGGCAGAAAGCTGGCGAAGAAATTAGCAGAATAAAACACCCTGTTTTTTTGATGTGACAAATCACATTTAGGGCAAATTGTTATATCGTGACATTTTAATTCGCTTTGCTAGACTCGGGTCCATCAGGAATAAAGAGAGAATAGCAACGATGAAAAAACTCACCTTACCGAAAGATTTTTTATGGGGCGGCGCAGTCGCCGCTCACCAGGTAGAAGGCGGCTGGAACAAAGGCGGTAAAGGGCCGAGCATTTGCGATGTGCTGACCGGCGGCGCGCACGGCGTTCCGCGTGAAATCACTCAGGAAGTGATTGAAGGGAAATACTACCCGAACCACGAGGCCATCGACTTCCACGGCCACTACAAAGAGGACATCAGGCTCTTTGCCGAGATGGGCTTTAAGTGCTTCCGCACCTCCATTGCCTGGACGCGCATCTTTCCAAAAGGTGACGAAACCCAGCCGAATGAAGAGGGCCTGAAGTTCTACGACGACATGTTCGATGAGCTGCTGAAGTACAACATCGAGCCGGTTATCACCCTCTCCCACTTCGAAATGCCGCTGCATCTGGTGCAGGAATACGGCGGCTGGACCAACCGTAAAGTGGTGGATTTCTTCGTGCGCTTCGCCGAGGTGGTGTTCGAGCGCTACAAAAACAAGGTCAAATATTGGATGACCTTCAACGAAATCAACAACCAGCGCAACTGGCGCGCGCCGCTGTTTGGCTACTGCTGCTCCGGCGTGGTCTACACCGAACACGCTAACCCTGAGGAAACCATGTATCAGGTGCTGCACCACCAGTTCGTCGCCAGCGCCCTGGCGGTGAAGGCGGCTCGCCGCATCAACCCGGAGATGAAAGTCGGCTGTATGCTGGCGATGGTGGCGCTCTATCCATTCTCCTGCAAACCCGAAGACGTAATGTTTGCTCAGGAATCCATGCGTGAGCGCTATGTGTTTACCGACGTCCAGCTGCGCGGCTACTACCCGTCCTACGTGCTGAACGAGTGGGAGCGCCGCGGCTTCTCCATCAACATGGAAGCGGGCGACGAGCAGATCCTGCGCGACGGCACCTGCGACTATTTAGGCTTCAGCTACTACATGACCAACGCCGTGAAGGCGGAAGGCGGCACCGGGGATGCGATTTCCGGCTTCGAAGGCAGCGTGCCGAACCCGCACGTGAAGGCGTCCGACTGGGGCTGGCAGATTGACCCGGTGGGCCTGCGCTACTCGCTGTGCGAACTGTACGAGCGCTACCAGAAGCCGCTGTTCATCGTGGAAAACGGTTTTGGCGCCTACGACAAGGTGGAAGAAGACGGCAGCATCAACGACGACTACCGCATCGACTACCTGCGCGCGCACGTGGAAGAGATGATGAAAGCGGTCACTTACGACGGCGTTGACCTGATGGGCTATACCCCGTGGGGCTGCATCGACTGCGTGTCGTTCACCACCGGTCAGTACAGCAAACGCTACGGCTTTATCTACGTGAACAAGCACGACGACGGCACGGGCGATATGTCTCGTTCGCGTAAGAAAAGCTTCGAATGGTACAAGGCCGTCATCGCCAGCAACGGCGAAACCCTCTGATACCCCGCCCTCTCCCGCTCGGGAGAGGGCGCTCTTCCTTCCAGACACTTCTTTACAGCTTAAGCGTTGCCAAAAAGCCTGCGCCCTATAAGATAAGCCTCGTGAATATTTGAGGCGAAGATGATCAAACGACAACGCAACGCAACCCTGCTTGTTGCCCTGGCCTGTCTGGTGGTGCTGATATGCACCGCCCAGCGGATGGCCGGGATGCACGCGCTTGTCATGAACGTCACCGCCGCCAGCCAGTCTGTCCAGCAGGGACAGGAGAGCGTCGACGCACCGGTTACGCCCTGTGAACTCAGCGCGAAATCGCTGATGGCCGTTCCGCCGGTGCTGTTCGAAGGCGCGCTCTTTGCCGTCACCCTGCTTCTGGCGCTGCTGGCCGCCACTCCGCCCCGCCGCGAGCGGCTGTGGCCTCCCCGCGTTATCTCCCCGCCCCGGCTACGGGTGCATCTGCGACTTTGCGTCTTCCGTGAGTGAGCATTCGCCTGACACATCAGGTTAATTCATCATTTACGGAGAAAATTTATGTTTACTGTATTCAGGCGACTGCTGGTCTGCCTGCTTTGGCTATGGCTGCCCCTCAGCCAGGCCGCCGACAGCGGCTGGCTGCGCGCCGCGGATAATCAGCACGCCAGCGTCAGGCTGCGCGCGCAGCCTGACAATCATGGCGATACCCGCCTGCTGCTCGACGTTGCGCTTGAAAAGGGCTGGAAAACCTACTGGCGCTCGCCGGGAGAAGGCGGCGTAGCCCCCGAGATCCGCTGGCATCAACCGACCGACGCGGTCTGGCGCTGGCCCACGCCCGAGCGTTTCGACGTCGCGGGCATCACCACCCAGGGCTATCGCGGCGACGTGACCTTCCCGATGACGGTGCGCGGCGAGGTGCCCAAAACCCTGAGCGGCGTGCTGACGCTGTCCACCTGCAGCAACGTCTGTATTCTGACCGACTACCCGTTCTCGCTGGACTTAACGGCCAGCACGGGGGGCGACTTTGATTACGATTACGGTCGGGCGATGGGCACGCTGCCGCTCGGCAGCGGGTTAACGTCGGCGCTCAGCGCCAGCTACGCCTCCGGAAAGCTGACCGTAACGGCGCAGCGCGACGCAGGCTGGGCGCAGCCGTCGCTGTTTATCGACAGCATGGACGACGTCGACTTCGGCAAGCCGACCTTTTCCGTGCGCGGCGGCTCGCTTGTGGCGACCGTTCCGGTGACCGACAGCTGGGGCGAAGCCGCGCCGAACCTCAGCGGCAAAAGCCTGTCGCTGGTGCTGGCCGATAGCGGTCAGGCGCAGGAGTCCAGGCTGGTCATCGGGCAGGGCACGTCCGCGCCCGCCTTCTCGTTAGGCTGGGTGCTGCTGATGGCGCTGGCCGGCGGGTTGATCCTCAACGTGATGCCCTGCGTGCTGCCCGTGCTGGCCATGAAGCTCGGCACGCTGGTGCAAACCGAACGGCAGGCGCGCGGCCAGATACGCAGGCAGTTTATTGCCTCGGTCGCCGGGATCGTCACCTCGTTCCTCGCGCTGGCGCTGATGATGACGGTGCTGCGCCTGGGCAATCAGGCGCTCGGCTGGGGGATCCAGTTCCAGAACCCGTGGTTTATCGCGGCGATGGCGCTGGTCATGGTGCTGTTCAGCGCCAGCCTGCTGGGTCTGTTTGAGATCCGCCTTCCCTCCTCTGCCAGCACCTTCCTCGCCACGCGCGGCGGCAGCGGGCTCGCGGGCCATTTCTGGCAGGGCGCATTTGCCACCCTGCTGGCGACGCCCTGCACCGCCCCCTTCCTCGGAACGGCGGTGTCGGTCGCGCTGGCGGCACCGCTTCCGCTGCTGTGGGGCATCTTCTTTGCAATGGGCGTGGGCATGAGCCTTCCCTGGCTGCTGGTGGCGGCCTGGCCGGGGCTGGCGCAGAAGCTGCCGCGTCCGGGACGCTGGATGAACGCGGTGCGCGTGGCGCTGGGGCTGATGATGCTCGGCTCGTCCCTGTGGCTGCTGAGCCTGCTGGCGGTGCATATCGGCACGCTGCCCGTCATCACGCTGGGCGCAATACTGATCCTCATCCTGCTGCTGGTAACCGCCTGGCGCTACCGCTGGCAAACGGCGCTGCGTGCCGGCGCGTTAGCCATTGTCGTGGCTGGCGCGGTCGCCTTTGTTACCGCCCCCGGCGGGGAGAACGGCCGTCGCGACCGGGTGAACTGGCAGCCGCTCAGCGAAGAGGCGATTGCCCGCGCGCTGGCGGACAATAAGCGGGTGTTTATCGACGTAACCGCCGACTGGTGCGTGACCTGTAAAGCCAATAAATACAACGTGCTGCTGCGCGACGACGTGCAGGACGCACTTTCCGCCCCGGATATCGTCGCCCTGCGCGGAGACTGGAGCCGCCCGTCCGCCAGCATCAGCCAGTTCCTGACCTCGCGCGGCAGCGCCGCCGTACCCTTTAACCAGATTTACGGACCGGGCTACCCGCAGGGCCACAGGCTGCCTGCGTTGTTAAGCCGCGAAGCGGTGCTCACCGCCCTGTCAGATGCAAAAGGAAACTAACATGAGAGCCTTTATTGCCCTGCTTCTGCTGTCTTTATCCACGTTCAGCTTCGCCGCACCGTCCGATGACGCCACCGACGACCAGCTGGCTAAGCTGCTGTTTAACGATCCCGACAGCCCGCGAACCGGCGCGAAAGCGCCGACGCTGACGATTGTCTCGTTCACCGACTACAACTGCCCTTACTGCAAGCAGTTCGACCCCATGCTGGAGAAAATCGTGAAGGACAACCCGGACGTGCAGCTCATCGTTAAGCTGCTGCCGTTCAAGGGACAAAGCTCGGTCAACGCCGCAAAAGCGGCGCTGTCGGTATGGCGGCAGCAGCCCGATAAGTTCTGGCCGCTGCACGAGCGGCTGATGATGAAAAAGGGCTATCACGATGACGCCAGCATCGCCGCTGCGCGGGTTAAAACCGGCACGGACGGCCTTAAAACGGATGAGACAACCATGGACAGCCTGAAGATGAACCTGATCCTGTCGCAGGTGCTGAACATTCAGGGCACCCCGGCCACCATCGTCGGCGACCAGATGGTCGCGGGCGCTATACCCTATGACGATCTGGAGGCGCTGGTGAAGGAACAGCTGGCGAACGCCCGTGGCCGGTAAGCTCCTGCGCCTGCTGCGCGAGCTGGCAGTGTGGCTGCTGATTGGCGCTGCCGTCAGCCTGGCGGTGGATTATTTTCGCCAGCCCGCGCTGCCGCAAAATTTCGCCTCTTCCACGCTGCACACCCTCGACGGCCAGCCCGTCGACCTTATCGCCATGAGCGAGGAACGCCCGCTGCTGGTTTACGTCTGGGCCACCTGGTGCGGCGTGTGCCGCTACACCACGCCATCCGTCGCGGCGCTGGCGGCGGACGGCGGCAACGTGATGTCGGTTGCGCTGCGCTCGGGGGATAACGCGACGCTTGAGAGATGGCTGGCGAAGAAGGCGATGGCGCTCCCCACCGTCAACGACCCTAGCGGAAGCCTGACGCGTCAATGGGACGTGCAGGTCACGCCCACGCTGGTGGTGATCTCTCGCGGAGAGGTGAAGTCGATCACCACCGGCTGGACGAGCGGCTGGGGAATGCGCCTGCGGCTCTGGCTGGCGGAGTAGCCCTCACTTGCCGCCCGCCAGCTCCAGGAAGCTGCCGGTCACGTAGGACGCTTTGTCGCTCAGCAGCCAGGCAATGGCCTGAGCGACTTCCTCCGGCTGGCCGCCGCGCTGCATGGGCAGCATAGACTTCACCCGATCCACGCGCCCCGGCTCGCCGCCGGAGGCGTGGATATCGGTGTAGATAAGACCCGGACGGACGCAGTTAACGCGAATGCCCTGCGCCGCCACCTCCAGCGAAAGCCCGGTGGTCAGCGAATCCACCGCCCCTTTCGACGCGGCGTAATCCACGTACTCCCCCGGCGCGCCCAGCCGCGACGCTGCCGACGAAACGTTGACGATAGCCCCGCCACTGCCGCCGTGTCTGTGCGACATGCGTTTTACCGCCTCGCGGCAGCAGAGAAAGTAGCCCGTTACGTTGGTGGCGAGCACCCGGTTGATGCGCTCGGCGGACAGATTTTCGATGGTGGATTGTTCAAACAAAATGCCGGCGTTATTTACCAGCGCGGTTAAGGGCTCGCCTTCGCGATCGAGGCTCTCAAACATCGCCATGACCTGCGCTTCATCGCTGATGTCCGCGCGCACGGCAAAGGCTTTACCGCCCGCCTCAACGATCTGCGCAACCGCGTCCGTTGCGGCCTTAATGTTGTGGTGAAAGTTCACCGCAACGGTGTAGCCCTCTGCCGCCAGCAGCAGCGCGGTCGCTTTACCAATGCCCCGGCTGGCGCCGGTCACAAGTGCAATGCCCATTCTTTTCTCCCAATAAAAAAGCCGGGTGGCGGCTTCGCCTTACCCGGCCTACGTTACTGCATCAGCGCGATTACTGGTATTCGCTCATCGGCACGCAGGAGCAGAACAGGTTACGGTCGCCGTAGACGTCATCAAGACGCTTCACGGTCGGCCAGTATTTGTTCGCCACGCCTGCCGGGAAGACCGCCAGCTCGCGGGAGTAGGCGTGCGTCCACTTGGCCACCAGCTCGTTTTGCGTGTGCGGCGCGTTAACCAGCGGGTTATCTTCCAGCGGCCATTCGCCGTCCTGCACGCGGTCGATCTCCATGCGGATCGCCAGCATCGCGTCGATAAAGCGGTCCAGCTCGGCTTTGCTTTCAGACTCGGTAGGTTCCACCATCAGCGTACCCGCGACCGGGAAGGACATGGTTGGCGCGTGGAACCCGTAGTCGATCAGGCGCTTGGCGATATCCAGTTCGCCGATGCCGGTCTGCTCTTTCAGCGGACGAATATCCAGAATGCACTCGTGCGCCACGCGGCCGTCGCGACCGGTATAGAGCACCGGGAAGGCGGACTTCAGGCGGGTCGCAATGTAGTTGGCGTTCAGGATAGCCACCTGGCTTGCCTGCTTCAGCCCTTCCGCGCCCATCATGCGGATGTACATCCAGCTGATTGGCAGAATAGAGGCGCTGCCAAACGGCGCCGCGGACACCGCGCCCTGACGGGTCAGCATGCCTTCGATTTGCACCACGCTGTGGCCCGGCACGAACGGCGCCAGGTGCGCTTTCACGCCAATTGGCCCCATGCCCGGGCCGCCGCCGCCGTGCGGAATGCAGAAGGTTTTATGCAGGTTGAGGTGCGACACGTCCGCGCCGATAAAGCCCGGCGACGTAATGCCTACCTGCGCGTTCATGTTCGCGCCGTCGAGGTAAACCTGACCGCCGAACTGATGCACCACTTCGCACACTTCGCGGATGGTCTCTTCGTACACGCCGTGGGTGGACGGATAGGTCACCATGATGCAGGAGAGCTTATCGCCCGCCTGCTCGGCTTTGGCGCGCAGGTCGGCCAAATCAATGTTGCCGTTCTTATCGCACGCCACAACCACCACTTCCATACCCGCCATCTGGGCAGAGGCCGGGTTGGTGCCGTGGGCGGAGCTTGGGATCAGGCAGATATCGCGATGGCCTTCGTTGCGGCTTTCGTGATAGTGGCGAATCGCCAGCAGGCCCGCGTACTCGCCCTGCGCGCCGGAGTTCGGCTGCATACAGAGCGCGTCGTAGCCGGTCAGCTTCACCAGCCAGTCGGAGAGCTGGTTAATCATCAGGTGATACCCTTCCGCCTGATCCGCCGGGCAGAACGGGTGCAGCTCAGAGAACTCAGGCCAGGTGATCGGGATCATCTCGGCGGCGGCGTTCAGCTTCATGGTACAGGAGCCCAGCGGGATCATCGCCTGGTTCAGCGCCAGATCTTTGCGCTCCAGAGAGTGCATGTAGCGCATCATCTCGGTTTCGCTGTGATAGCGGTTGAACACCGGGTGCGCCAGAATGGCATCGTCACGCAGCATCGTTTCCTGGATAGAGCGGCTGTCGTGAGCCACCTCTTTGTCCAGCGCATCGATATCCAGACCGTGCGCATCGCCCAGCAGAACGTTAAACAGGTTTGCCACGTCGTCACGGGTGGTGGATTCATCCAGCGTGATCCCAACCGCGCTGAGGATGTCGCTGCGCAGGTTGATGCGCGCGGCTTCCGCGCGCGCCAGCACGCTGGCTTTATCAGCCACTTCAACGCACAGGGTGTCGAAGTAGTGCGCGTGACGCAGCTTAATGCCTTTCTGCTGCAGGCCGCAGGCCAGAATATCCGTCAGGCGGTGGATGCGGCTGGCGATACGCTTCAGGCCAGCCGGGCCATGGAAGACCGCGTACAGGCTGGCGATGTTGGCCAGCAGTACCTGAGAAGTACAAATGTTGGAGTTCGCTTTCTCGCGGCGGATATGCTGCTCGCGGGTCTGCATCGCCATGCGCAGTGCGGTGTTACCGGCGGCATCTTTCGACACGCCGATAATACGGCCAGGCATAGAGCGTTTGAATTCATCTTTCGCGGCGAAGAAGGCCGCGTGCGGGCCGCCGTAGCCCATCGGCACGCCGAAGCGTTGCGCCGAGCCGAACACAATGTCCGCGCCCTGCTTGCCTGGCGCCGTCAGCAGCACCAGCGCCATAAAATCGGCCGCCACGCTGACAATCACCTTGCGGGATTTCAGCTCGGCAATCAGCGGGCTGTAGTCGTGAACTTCCCCGGTGGTGCCAACCTGCTGCAGCAGCACGCCGAAGACGTCCTGGTGATCCAGCACTTTATCCGCATCGTCAACAATCACGTCGAAGCCGAAGGTTTCCGCGCGGGTGCGCACCACGTCCAGGGTCTGCGGATGCACGTCAGCCGCCACGAAGAAGCGGTTGGCGTTTTTCAGCTTGCTGACGCGTTTTGCCATCGCCATTGCTTCGGCGGCGGCGGTCGCTTCGTCGAGCAGCGAGGCGGAGGCGATATCCAGACCGGTCAGATCCAGCGTGACCTGCTGGAAGTTCAGCAGCGCTTCAAGACGCCCCTGAGACACTTCTGGCTGGTAAGGGGTATAGGCGGTGTACCAGCCCGGGTTTTCCAGCATATTGCGCAGGATAACCGGCGGTAACTGCACGTTGGTGTAGCCCATGCCAATATAAGACTTAAAGCGCTTGTTGAGACCGGCAATAGCTTTCAGCTCCGCCAGCGCGGCGAATTCGGTCGTGGCTTCACCCACCTGCGGCGGCGTGGCGAGCTGGATGTCTTTTGGCACTATCTGGCCGATCAGTGCGTTTAATGAATCCGCGCCAACCGTGTTCAGCATCTCCTGCTGTTGCTGAGCATCCGGCCCAATGTGACGTTCAATGAAAGCGCCACGGTTTTCAAGCTGGCTTAAAGTCTGTGTCATGAGCGATGGTTCCTGAAACGTGCAGTGAATGTGTTTTCTCCCTCTCCCTGAGGGAAAGGGCTGGGGTGAGGGTGTCGTCTGTTCCCCTCACCCTACCCTCTCCCCAAAGGGGAGAGGGATAATGGCTTACTCGTCTTCTAACAGGGCTTCGTACGCGGTCGCATCAAGCAGCGCGGCAACCTGAGACTCATCGCTGGCTTTGATTTTGAAGATCCAGCCGCCTTCATAAGGCTCGCTGTTCACCAGCTCCGGGGAGTCGCTCAGCGCGTCGTTCACGGCAACAATCTCGCCGCTCACCGGTGCATAGATGTCGGATGCCGCTTTTACGGACTCGGCAACGGCGCAGTCATCGCCCGCGCTAACGGTCGCGCCCACGTCCGGCAGGTCAACAAACACCATGTCGCCCAGCAGCTCCTGCGCGTGCTCGGTGATCCCCACGGTGTAAGTGCCGTCCGCCTCTTTACGCAGCCACTCGTGTTCTTTGCTGTATTTCAGTTCTGCTGGCACATTGCTCATTGAAGTTCTCCTGATAAAAATGATTAGGCGACCGGCTTACCGGCGCGAACAAAAATCGGTTTGGTCACGCTGACCGGCATTTCGCGATTGCGGATCTGTACCACCGCCGTTTCGCCAATGCCCGCCGGCACGCGTGCCAGTGCAATACTGTAGCCCAGCGTCGGGGAGAAGGTGCCGCTGGTGATAATGCCTTCGCGGTGATTACCGTCCGCATCGGTGAAGCGCACCGGCAGCTCGCCGCGCAGTACGCCTTTCTCGGTCATCACCAGGCCAACCAGCTGCTCCGTGCCTTTTTCACGCTGCATTTCCAGCGCTTCGCGGCCGATGAAATCGCGGTCGGCAGGCTCCCAGGCAATCGTCCAGCCCATATTGGCGGCCAGCGGAGAGACACCTTCGTCCATCTCTTGTCCGTAGAGGTTCATGCCCGCTTCCAGACGCAGCGTATCGCGCGCGCCCAGCCCGGCTGGCTTCACGCCCGCTTCTACCAGAGCACGCCAGAAATCGGCGGCCTTCTCGTTTGGCATCGCAATTTCGTAGCCCGCCTCACCGGTATAGCCGGTGGTGGCGATAAACAGATCGCCCGCCTGCACGCCGAAGAACGGCTTCATCCCTTCCGTGGCCTTGCGCTGCTCGTCGCTAAACAGAGAAGCGGCTTTCGCCTGGGCGTTCGGGCCCTGCACGGCAATCAGCGACAGGTCGTCACGCACGGTGATGTCGATGGCGTAAGGTTCAGCGTGTTGGGAAATCCAGGAGAGGTCTTTTTCGCGGGTGGCAGAGTTGACGACGAGGCGGAAGAAATCTTCAGTGAAGTAATAGACGATGAGGTCATCAATCACGCCGCCGGAGGCATTTAGCATCCCGGTGTAGAGCGCTTTGCCCGGCGTCTTCAGTTTGGCGACGTCGTTAGCCAGCAGATAACGCAAAAACTCCCGGGTGCGGCTGCCGCGCAGGTCGACAATGGTCATGTGGGACACGTCGAACATTCCGGCGTCGGTGCGCACCGCGTGGTGCTCATCGATTTGCGAGCCGTAGTGCAGCGGCATCATCCAGCCGTGGAAGTCCACCATGCGTGCGCCGCATAACACGTGTTGTTCGTACAAAGGAGTCTGTTGAGCCATCTTTTCCTCGTTGAATAAGCAGGGCTGTTTTGCGTTTCATGCGCCTAAAACTCGCCACGAAACCCGACGTCGGCATCACCTGTGGACGTCGACGCAAACGTTCTCTTTATACCTGAACTTACCACCGAAACCGGCGGTTAACCATAAGGTAAAACGGGTCATCACATTAGCTTATGACCAAAAAACGCTAAAAATCCTACAGAGTTATTCACTGGCAAAATGCGATTTACCCCGCATAAAATTAACATCATGTTCACAGGATTGCGCACATGGTGATATTTCATGCGGAAAAACGGGCGGAATTTCCGTCACATAAAAATCGCGACATTAGATTATCTAATGCGAAAAATGGCGTGGAATTAGAATATTTCAAACGAGGGGAATTTCCCGGCGCAGAGGCCGGGAAAGTAAAGTGTGACGGGGGTCAAATCACTGAAGCCAGTCGGGCAGATCGTTAAGACCCATCGCCTGACGAAGAAGCTGAGGTTTTACGCCTGGAAGGGTATCAGCCAGCTTGAGGCCGATGTCGCGCAGCAGCTTTTTCGCCGGATTCGCACCGGCGAACAGCTCGCGGAAGCCCTGCATGCCCGCCAGCATCATGGCCGCGCTGTGCTTGCGGCTGCGCTCATAGCGGCGCAGATACAGGTGCTGCCCGATATCTTTGCCTTCGCGATGCAGGCGGCGCAGCTCTTCAACCAGCTCGGCGGCGTCCATAAAGCCAAGATTCACGCCCTGCCCGGCCAGCGGATGAATGGTGTGCGCCGCGTCGCCCACCAGCGCCAGACGATGCGCCGCAAACTGACGCGCGTAGCGCCCGGTCAGCGGGAACACCAGACGCTCGCTCTCAAGCGAACACAGCCCAAGACGATTATCAAAGGCAATGCACAGCGCCTGATTAAAGTCCTCAGGAGTCGCGTCGCGCATCTGCTGCGCTTTTTCCGGCACCAGTGACCAGACGATAGAGCACAGATGCGGATCGCTTAGCGGCAGGAACGCCAGGATGCCGTCGTCGTGGAAGATCTGGCGGGCAACGCCGCCGTGCGGCTCGTCGGTACGAATGGTGGCTACCAGCGCGTGATGGCGATAATCCCAGAAGGTCAGCGGAATATCGGCCTTATTGCGCAGCCAGGAGTTTGCGCCGTCAGCGCCCACCACCAGCCGTGCGGTGAGCATGTCGCCGCTTTGCAGGGTCAGGAAGGCTTCGTTTTCGCCCCACGCCACCTGCTGAATCTGCGCCGGGGCCATCAGGGTGATGTCGCTACAGCTCTGGGCTTTTTGCCACAGCGCGTGGTGAATCACCGCATTTTCAACGATGTGGCCCAGATGGCTATAGCCCATGCTTTGATCGTCGAAAGCGATATGGCCAAAGCTGTCTTTGTCCCACACTTCCATGCCGTGATAGCAGCTGGCGCGGTGCGCCACGATATCTGACCACACGCCGAGGTGCGTCAGCAGCTTTTCGCTGGCGGCATTAATGGCCGACACGCGCAGCTCGGACGGCGCATCGTGCGCGACGGGCTGCGGCTGTTTTTGCTCCAGCACGGCCACGCGCAGGCCGCTGCCCTGTAAACCACAGGCCAGCGCCAGACCAACCATTCCGCCGCCGACAATGGCAACATCAACATTATGCACGGTGTTAACTCCTTAACGCGCGACCCAACCCAGGGTCCGCTGCGCCAGCACGTCGCGTGCCGGAATGAATAATTCCATCGCCATCAGCCCGAGGTTACGCCCCGCAACCAGCGGCGCCCAGCGGTTGGCAAACAGATGCACCAGACCGTCGGCGACGCCAATCGTCGCCGCTTTATCGGCCTGACGTCGCTTCTGGTAATGGCTAAGTACGGAATACGCGCCGCAGTCCTGCTGCTCTCGCCACGCCTGTGAGAGCGATTCGGCCAGGCTCATCACGTCGCGCAGCCCCAGGTTAAACCCCTGTCCGGCAATCGGATGCAGGGTTTGCGCCGCATTTCCCACCAGCGCAACGCGATGGGAAATGGACTGCGAAGCCGTGGTCAACGACAGCGGATACGCCGCGCGCTTGCCCGCGTGGGTGATACGACCGAGCCGCCAGCCGAAGGCCTTTTGCAGCTCGGAACAAAAACGTTCATCAGACCAGCTTAGCACTTCATCCGCCTTTTCCTGCGGATGGCACCACACCAGCGAGCAGCGCCCGCCGGACATCGGTAGCATCGCCAGCGGCCCGTGCTGGGTGAAGCGCTCAAACGCCCGCCCATGATGGTCGCTCGCGGTCGACACGTTCGCAATCACCGCAACCTGCCCATAAGGCTGAGAGCGCCACTCCACGCCGCTCCGGGCGCCGATCGCAGAGCGCGAACCGTCCGCGGCCACGAGCAGCTGCCCTTCAAGAGTCGTGCCATTTTCCAGCGTCACGCTAACGGCATCGTCGCGGCGGCTAAAGCTGGCAACGCGCGCCGGGCAGTGCAGGGTCACGCCGGGCGCGTCCTGCAGCTGACGAAACAGGCGCAGCCCGACGTCATGCAGCTCAACAACCTGCCCCAGGGCGTCGATACGGTAATCGTGTGCATCGAGGGTCACAAAACCCGCATGGCCGCGATCGCTGACGTGTACGGTGCCGATTGGGGTTGCACAGTCGGCGATGGCCTGCCAGACGCCAATGCGCGAAAGCTGCTGGCATGTGCCCTGCGCCAGCGCAATGGCGCGGGCGTCAAAGCCGGGATGATCGGTAGTCTGAGGGGCAACGGCTTCAACCAGGTGAACCGGAAGCTGCCCCTGGGTTAAGTGGGAGATAGCCAGCGCGAGCGTCGCCCCGGTCATGCCGCCGCCAACGATAATCACGCTCATACGCGTGCCGCCGCCATCAGCGCCTCAATGTCGTCCGCTTTTTTCACCACCGACGCCGTCAGGTTTTCATTGCCGGTTTCCGTAATCACGATGTCGTCTTCGATACGAATGCCAATCCCGCGATACTCTTCCGGCACGTCCGCATCCGGCGCGATGTACAGCCCGGGCTCGACGGTTAATACCATTCCCGGCTCCAGCGTACGGGAGCGATCCGGGCCGTAAACGCCCACGTCGTGTACGTCCAGCCCCAGCCAGTGGCTCAGGCCGTGCATAAAGAATGGACGATGGGCATTCTCGGTAATCAGGGTATCCACGTCGCCCTTCAGGATATCGAGCTTCACCAGACCGGTAATCATGATACGCACCACCTCGCCGGTGACGTCCTGAATGGAGGTGCCCGGGCGGAACAGCCTCAGCGCCGTTTCCAGAGATTCCAGAACGATGTCATAAATCGCGCGCTGGGCCGGGGTGAATTTGCCGTTCACCGGGAAGGTATGGGTGATATCCCCGGCGTATCCCAGATATTCACAGCCGGCGTCGATCAGCACCAGATCGCCATCGCGCAGCTCGCTTTCGTTTTCGGTGTAGTGCAGGATGCAGCCGTTAACGCCGCCGCCAACGATGGTGTTGTAAGAAGGATACCGCGCGCCGTGACGGATAAACTCGTGGTGAATTTCCCCTTCAAGCTGATACTCGAACATGCCCGGGCGGCACTTTTCCATCGCACGGGTATGCGCCAGGGCGCTGATTTCACCCGCGCGACGCATCACGCTCAGCTCTTCTTCGGATTTAAACAGGCGCATCTCGTGCACCATCGGACGCCAGTCGGTGAGCGTTGCCGGAGCCGACAGGTTCTGGCGCGAGCCCTTGCGCAGCTTGTCCAGCGCGGTAAAGACGATCTCATCGGCCCAGGCATATTCGCCCTGGGCGTGGTAAAGCACGTCCAGACCGTTAAGCAGCTGATACAGCTGCTGGTTGATTTCGCTGAACGCCAGGGCGCGATCGACGCCGAGCTTTTCCGGCGCGGCCTCCTGCCCCAGGCGGCGGCCAAACCAGATTTCGGCGGTGAGATCGCGCACGCGGTTGAAAATCACGCTGTGGTTATGGGTGTCATTACTCTTAATCAGCACCAGTACCGCTTCCGGTTCGTTGAACCCGGTGAAGTACCAGAAATCGCTGTTCTGACGATAAGGATATTCAGTGTCTGCGCTGCGCGCGACTTCCGGCGCCGCAAAAATCAGTGCGGCACTGCCCGGCTGCATTTGCGCCAGCAGCGCCTGACGACGGCGAGAATACTCTTGATTCGAGATAACCATGACACCCCCTGTGCGTTGTTTTTCTTAATGTAAGGTTGGTTTACGGACTTCTGGCGCGGTTGGCTGCGAGCGCGTAAAGGTGCCGTGGCACAGCAGCGCGGCAACACGAACATACTCAACGATCTCTTCGAGAGACATTTCCAGCTCTTCCTGGTCTTCCTCTTCGTCGTAGCCGAGCTGGGCGATATTGCGCAGATCGTCGATCGCTTCGCCCGCTTCACCGGTCACTTTATCAAGCTTAGGCTGAGATACGCCGAGGCCCAGCAGATAGTGGTTTACCCAGCCCGCGAGCGCATCGGCGCGATCGAACACGCTGACGTCATCGCCATCAGGCAGATAAAGCTGAAAAAGGAAGCCATCGTCTTCAAGCGAATCGCTGGTTGCCGAGTGCATTTTACGCAGCGCTTCGGCCAGCTCGTGACCGAAGGCCAGACCTTCGTTGGTCAGGTCGTGAACCAGCGGCTGCCAAGAGCTGTCGCTGTTTCCGCCGCACAGTATCCCACTGATCAGACCGTGCATTTCCGCAGGGGTTAATCCGACTCCCTGCTGGTTCAGTAACTGGCTTACTTCGTTGTAACCAGGCATTTCGTTCTGTATAGACATACGCATTCGTCATCAAAGGGAGGAATATTCATGATATGCTACCACTTTGGACCCTGGTGATACCAGAAAAGGGCTTGTATCTTCATATCAGGGTAGCTATAGTGTCGCCCCTTCGCAGCCCCCGGGGCAGTAAGCGAAGGTAGCGCAGTCAATCAGCAGGAAGGTGGCATGTCTGCACAACCCGTCGATCTCCAGATTTTTGGCCGTTCACTGCGAGTGAATTGTCCACCTGAACAAAGGGATGCTTTGAATCAGGCTGCGGACGATTTGAATCAGCGGTTGCAAGATCTAAAAGAACGCACTAGAGTCACAAATACTGAGCAGCTGGTGTTTATCGCCGCGTTGAACATCAGCTATGAACTGACTCAGGAAAAAGCAAAGACCCGCGACTACGCGGCGAGCATGGAGCAACGCATTAAAATGCTCCAGCAGACCATTGAACAGGCATTGCTTGATCAGGGTCGCAATCCCGAAAGACCGGGACCAAAGTTTGAATAACACTTCGCAGTTGACTATGGTAGAGTAACTGTGAAGACAAAATTTCTCTGAGATGTTCGCAAGCGGGCCAGTCCCCTGAGCCGATATTTCATACCACAAGAATGTGGCGCTCCATGGTTGGTGAGCAGGCTCGGTTCGTCCGAGAAGCCTTAAAACTATGACGACACATTCACCTTGAACCAAGGGTTCAAGGGTTACAGCCTGCGGCGGCATCTCGGAGATTCCCTCTTTCTTCTCTACCCACTACCATGACTCAATTTCCTGAAGTTTCTTCATCTCGACAAGAAATCCGTCAGTTAATTCGTAAACGCCGTCGCGCGTTAACTCCCGAACAGCAAACCCATTTCGCCCAACAGGCCGCTGCACGCATGATGGCATATCCGCCCGTCGTGATGGCGCACACTGTCGCCCTGTTTTTGTCGTTTGACGGCGAGCTGGATACGCAGCCGCTGATCGAACAGCTCTGGCGCGCCGGGAAAAAAGTGTACCTGCCCGTACTGCATCCGTTTAGCCCGGGAAACCTGCTGTTTCTCCACTACCATCCGCGCAGCGAACTGGTGGTGAATCGTCTGAAAATCACCGAGCCTAAGCTCGACGTGCGCGACGTGCTGCCGCTTTCGCAGCTGGACGTGCTGATTACGCCGCTGGTGGCGTTTGATGAGCAGGGACAACGCTTAGGAATGGGCGGCGGTTTTTACGACAGAACGCTGCAAAACTGGCAGCAGTATGGGCTTCAGCCGGTGGGCTATGCGCATGATTGTCAGGGCGTGGAGGCATTGCCGGTGGAGAAATGGGATGTGCCGCTGCCGGCGGTGATAACGCCATCAAAGTTGTGGGAGTGGTAATACAGGCGTGCAGCCTGATGCCCTCACCCCAGCCCTCTCCCACAGGGAGAGGGTGAAAACATCAAAAACGGTAACTCTTGTTACCGTTTTGCATTTACCTCACACGATCAGTACAGCAGACGCGCGCGAATGGTTCCTGGAATGGCCTTCATGCTCTGCAGCGCTTTCTCGGCCACGTCTTCATCGGCTTCGATATCAATAACCACGTAACCCATCTGCGAGTTCGTTTGCAGATACTGTGCGGCAATGTTCACGCCCTGATCGGCAAAGATCTGGTTGATGGCGGTCAGCACGCCCGGGCGGTTTTCGTGAATGTGCAGCAGACGACGGCCGCCGTGCAGCGGCAGAGACACTTCCGGGAAGTTCACCGCAGAGAGCGTAGAGCCGTTGTCGGAGTATTTGCTCAGTTTGCCCGCCACTTCCAGGCCGATGTTCTCCTGCGCTTCCTGAGTTGAGCCACCGATGTGCGGCGTCAGGATCACGTTGTCGAACTCGCACAGCGGCGACGTAAACGGATCGCTGTTGGTTGCCGGTTCCGTCGGGAAGACGTCGATTGCCGCG
This sequence comes from Enterobacter soli, assembly GCF_964208575.1. GTDB lineage: Bacteria > Pseudomonadota > Gammaproteobacteria > Enterobacterales > Enterobacteriaceae > Enterobacter > Enterobacter soli_A. The sequence continues at coordinate 125,364 of NZ_CAXOFU010000010.1, forward strand.
CCCGCCAGGTGCTTACGCTTCAGCGCATCCGCCAGCGCCGGAATATCTACAACCGTACCGCGCGCGGCGTTGATCAGCAGCGAACCCGGCTTCATCAGCGCCAGCTCTTCCGCGCCCATCATGTTTTTGGTGGACGCATTTTCCGGCACGTGCAGGCTCACCACGTCGCTCATGTTCAGCAGATCGGACAGATGCTGAACCTGCGTCGCATTACCCAGCGGCAGCTTGCTTTCGATATCGTAGAAGAAGACGTTCATGCCGAGAGATTCAGCCAGAATGCCGAGCTGCGTCCCGATGTGGCCGTAACCGATAATCCCCAGTTTTTTACCACGCGCTTCGAACGAGCCGGAGGCCAGTTTGTTCCACACGCCGCGGTGCGCCTTGGCGTTGGCTTCCGGGATGCCGCGCAGCAGCAGCAGCAGCTCGCCGATCACCAGCTCCGCAACGGAACGGGTGTTTGAGAACGGGGCGTTAAAGACCGGAATACCGCGTTTTGCCGCCGCGTTCAGATCAACCTGGTTGGTGCCGATGCAGAAGCAGCCGATGGCAACCAGCTTTTCTGCCGCGGCGATAACGTCTTCAGTCAGATGAGTACGGGATCGCAGGCCAATGAAGTGGGCATCACGGATGGACGCTTTCAGCTCTTCAGTATCCAGCGCGCCTTTGTGAAATTCGATGTTGGTGTACCCTGCCGCACGAAGGCTGTCGAGCGCTTTCTGATGCACGCCTTCAACCAGCAGGAATTTAATCTTGTCTTTCTCCAGTGATACCTTTGCCATTTACCCGACCCTGTTTTTTGTCTGAACTGATGTTGTGCTGGATTTAAATCCGCTCCAGCCAACATATCAAAAAAAACTATTGCAGCAATATGAACGTTTGCGTCGGGACTCTGAAGAAAAGTCATACAGAGCGAAATGGCAGAGGAATATGCTGCGTTGAATTACGAAAGCGGCAGGATCGGCAATAGAGGCGCAAAAGCGTGACACAAGTCACCGAATTTAGCTTTTCAAAAATTTTTTAGCGGGGGGAGGCCTCCCCCCGTCAGATCATTTTACGATGGTTTTCACACCGTCAGCCGTACCGATCAGCGCGACGTCCGCGCCACGGTTGGCGAATAACCCTACGGTTACTACGCCCGGGATGCCGTTGATGGCATTTTCCAGCGCAACCGCGTCGAGGATTTCCAGACCGTGCACATCGAGGATCACGTTGCCGTTATCGGTCACAACGCCCTGACGGTATTCCGGACGGCCGCCCAGCTTCACCAGCTCACGCGCCACTGCGCTGCGGGCCATTGGGATCACTTCAACCGGCAGCGGGAAGTTGCCCAGGATATCAACCTGCTTGGAGGCATCCGCGATGCAGATGAATTTATCCGCGACCGAAGCGATGATCTTCTCACGCGTCAGCGCCGCGCCGCCGCCTTTGATCATCTGCATGTGGCCGTTGATTTCGTCCGCGCCATCAACATAGATCCCCAGGCGATCGACTTCGTTCAGGTCGAAAACGGTAATGCCGAGGCTTTTCAGCTTTTCCGTGGAAGCATCGGAGCTGGAAACTGCCCCCTCGATCTGCCCTTTCATTGTGCCCAGTGCATCAATGAAGTGTGCCGCGGTCGACCCTGTACCAACACCGACGATAGTACCCGGTTGCACGTACTGGAGAGCGGCCCATCCTACTGCTTTTTTCAGTTCATCCTGCGTCATGATCGTTTTGCCTGTGGTGTGAAAACTCAGCGCGCATTATAGAACACGTCGAAAGGATTTCGTCTGCCACGAGGGGAAAATTGTGTCATAGTGCAGAATAAGCAAAATTAAGGAGTAAGCCAGAGCAATGAAACGTCCGGACTACAGAACACTACAGGCACTTGATGCGGTTATTCGTGAACGAGGTTTTGAGCGCGCGGCGCAAAAGCTGTGCATCACTCAGTCCGCCGTATCACAACGTATCAAACAGCTTGAAAACATGTTCGGGCAGCCGCTTCTGGTGCGTACCGTGCCGCCTCGCCCAACGGAGCAAGGGCAGAAGCTGCTCGCGCTGCTGCGTCAGGTTGAGCTGCTGGAAGATGAGTGGCTGGGCGATGAGCAGACCGGCTCCACGCCGCTGCTGCTCTCTCTGGCGGTGAACGCCGACAGCCTTGCAACCTGGCTGTTACCGGCGCTGGCGCCGGTGCTCGCCGACTCCCCTATTCGCTTGAACCTGCAGGTTGAAGATGAAACCCGCACGCAGGAACGCCTGCGCCGCGGCGAAGTGGTGGGCGCCGTCAGTATTCAGCCTCAGGCGCTGCCAAGCTGTCTGGTGGATCAGCTGGGTGCGCTGGATTATCTGTTTGTCGGTTCAAAAGCCTTTGCCGAGCGCTACTTCCCCAACGGCGTGACCCGCGCCGCCCTGCTGAAAGCACCTGCGGTAGCGTTCGACCATCTCGACGATATGCATCAGGCCTTCTTACAGCAAAACTTCGATCTGCCGCCGGGCAGCGTGCCCTGCCATATCGTGAACTCCTCGGAAGCCTTCGTACAGCTGGCGCGTCAGGGAACCACCTGCTGCATGATCCCGCATCTGCAAATCGAAAAAGAGTTGAAAAGCGGCGAGCTGATCGATTTAACGCCGGGTCTGTACCAGCGCCGGATGCTTTACTGGCACCGTTTTGCGCCGGAAAGCCGCATGATGCGCAACGTCACCGACGCGCTGCTGGCATTTGGGCATAAGGTGTTGCGACAGGACTAATCGCGTGACTTCCCTCTCCCGGTGGGAGAGGGTTAGGGTGAGGGCAAATTACTGCGCCTTAGCCGCCTCAGCTGGCTGAGTTTGCTGAGTTTGCTGAGTTTGCTGAGTTTGCTGAGTTTGCTGAGTTTGCTGAGTTTGCTGAGTTTGAGTTGGCTCCAGCTGGAACACCACATCAACCTGATCGTCGAACTGAATGGTCGGCTGCTCGTAAGTTTCCTGAGCAGATACCGGCGCAGCGTCGGCTTTCATCATCCGCACCATCGGGCTCGGCTGATAGTTAGAGACATGGTAACGCACGCTGTAAACCGGGCCGAGCTTGCTCTTAAAGCCGGACGCCAGCTGCTGCGCCTGATGAATAGCATCATCAATTGCCGCTTTACGCGCTTCGTCTTTGTATTTCTCCGGTTGCGCAACGCCCAGTGAGACAGAACGAATTTCGTTCAGACCCGCCTTCAGCGCGCCGTCCAGCAGTGAATTAAGCTTATCGAGCTGGCGCAGCGTCACCTCTACGGTACGTACCGCACGATACCCTTTCAGGATGCTTTTGCCGTTCTGGTAGTCGTAATCTGGCTGAGTGCGGAGGTTCGCGGAGTTGATGTCTTTCTTCGCGACGCCGTTCTGCTCAAGGAAAGAGAGATATTGCGCAACACGATCGTCTGCCTGCTTTTTGGCAGAAGCGGCGTCTTTCGCGGCCACGTTAACTTCGATTGCGAGGGTTGCCACATCCGGTACGGCGTCCACGCTGGCTGTGCCTGAAGTCACAATGTGCGGGCCATCAGGCAGTTCGCTCGCCTGTACCGACACCGCACCAAAACTCACTAATGCCGCGAGGGCCATCACTTTAAACTTCACTGTCATTCCTCCATGTTGCGAAGAGTGCCCCATCATAAACAGGGCTCATGCCAGCAAGCTTAGCGGGTCTGACTCAGTTGTCCATAAGACAACGCTTAGTTGAGTAATCCTTGCACATGATGGAGACCATCTTTGGCCAACTGGAAAGCGATAAACCACATCACCAGCCCCACCAGGGTATTAATGATGCGCTGCGCTTTCGCGGTGCGCAGCCGGGGCGCCAGCCACGCGGCCAGAATCGCCAGGCCAAAGAACCACAGGAACGAGGCGCTCACCGTACCCAGCGCGAACCAGCGCTTCGGCTCAACGTCCAGCTGCCCGCCCAGGCTCCCCAGCACCACAAAGGTATCAAGATAGACGTGAGGGTTGAGCCAGGTGACCGCCAGCATGGTGACGATAATCTTCCAGCGCCCCTGCTTCATGACCTCGGCGCTCGCCAGCTCAATATTGCTGCTCATCGCTGTTTTCAGCGCCCCGAAGCCGTACCACAGCAGGAACGCCACCCCGCCCCAGGTCACCAGCGCCAGCAGCCACGGAGACTGCATCAGCAGCGCGCTGCCGCCAAATATCCCGGCGCAAATCAGCAGTAAATCGCTTACCGCGCACAGCAGCGCAATCATCAGATGGTACTGACGGCGAATGCCCTGGTTCATCACGAACGCGTTCTGCGGGCCGAGGGGAAGGATCATGGCTGCGCCTAGAGCAAGCCCTTGAAAATAATAAGATAACATACTGAAATTCTCACAAATGTGTCCTGGGGGCAGACTATACTGCGAGAATAACATTAGAGGAAATGGATAATATTAATTGGGGATTAGCAAAGCTTATAAGAATAAAGCCCGGTAGCGCTAGCGCTTACCGGGCCTGCGGGTGACGTTATTCCGCTTCTTTTACTTTTTTGACGTTTACGTCCATCTGCGGATACGGGAAGCTGATGCCGTTCGCATCGAAGTCGCGCTTAATGCGCTCCAGCACATCCCAGTAAACGTTCTGCAGATCGCTGCTCTTGCTCCAGATACGCACCACAAAGTTAATGGATGACGCACCGAGCTCATTCAGACGCACGGTCTGCTCTTTGTCTTTCAGAATGCGATCGTCAGAGGCAATGATGTTGGTAATCAGGGACTTCACCTGATCGATATCTGAATCATAGGCCACGCTAACGATCAGCTCGTTACGACGCACCGGCTCGCGGGAGAAGTTAATGATGTTGCCCGCGATGATTTTGCCGTTTGGCACCACCACGATGCGGCCATCAACGGTGCGCAGGGTGGTGGAGAAGATTTGCACCTGCAGTACGGTGCCGGCAATGCCGCCCAAATCAACGTATTCGCCCGAGCGGAACGGACGGAAGGTTACCAGCAGAACGCCGGCCGCCAGGTTTGCGAGCGAGCCCTGCAAAGCCAGACCAATGGCCAGACCCGCAGCACCGAGCACCGCAATCACGGACGCCGTTTGTACCCCTACACGCCCCAGCGCGGCGATCAGCGTAAAGGCGATAATCCCATAGCGCACCAGCGCGGAGAGGAAGTCAGCAACCGTCGCGTCAATGTGGCGCGCAACCATCACGCGGTTAAGCGCATTCGACACGATACGCGCCACGATCATACCCACGATAATGATCGCGATTGCCGCCACGATATTTACCGCATAGCTCAACAGCAACGCCTGATTGCGCACCAGCCAGGTGCCCGCGTTGTTGATGCCATCTACTACACCGAGATCTTCCATTCATCCATCCTTACGAAAAAGCAAAACACAAAAATCCATCCCCCACGGAGACAGGCAGGTCTGTAAAGGGTAAACAAAAAGCGCAAATATTGCCAAAGAGATCACAAAACCTAAAAAGGACAGCCCGTTGAAAAGGCATAAAAAAAGGCCCGCGATTGCGGGCCTTCTGATGCTGTTAGCAGCTCAAATTACAGAACGTCGATTGCGTTCAGCTCTTTGAATGCCTGCTCCAGACGCGTCACCATGGAAGTCTGCGCAGCGCGCAGCCATACGCGTGGATCGTAGTATTTCTTGTTCGGCTGGTCTTCGCCTTTCGGGTTGCCCAGCTGACCCTGCAGGTAAGCTTCGTTGGTTTTGTAGTACTGCAGGATACCGTCCCAGGTCGCCCATTGGGTGTCGGTATCGATATTCATTTTCACTACGCCGTAGCTTACAGAGTCTTTGATTTCCTGAGCAGAAGAACCGGAACCGCCGTGGAACACGAAGTTCAAGCTGTTGTGCGGCAGGTTGTGTTTCTTAGAAACATATTCCTGAGAATCGCGCAGGATGGTTGGAGTCAGAACAACGTTACCTGGTTTGTAAACGCCGTGCACGTTACCGAAGGACGCTGCAATGGTGAAGCGTGGGCTGATTTTGCTCAGCTCGGTGTAAGCGTAATCAACGTCTTCTGGCTGGGTGTACAGTGCAGAAGCGTCCATGTGGCTGTTGTCCACGCCGTCTTCTTCACCACCGGTGCAGCCCAGTTCGATTTCCAGGGTCATGTCCATTTTGGCCATGCGCGCCAGGTACTTAGAGCAGATTTCGATGTTTTCGTGCAGTGACTCTTCAGACAGGTCGATCATGTGGGAAGAGAACAGTGGCTTACCGGTAGCCGCGAAGTGTTTTTCACCTGCGTCCAGCAGACCGTCGATCCACGGCAGCAGTTTCTTCGCGCAGTGGTCGGTGTGCAGGATAACTGGAACACCGTAGTGTTCAGCCATCTGGTGTACGTGGTGCGCACCAGAGATAGCACCCAGGATGGCAGCACCCTGAGGAACGTCAGTTTTCACGCCTTTACCTGCGATGAACGCAGCGCCGCCGTTAGAGAACTGTACGATGACCGGAGCTTTAACTTTTGCAGCGGTTTCCAGAACGGCGTTAATGGAGTCAGTACCTACGCAGTTAACAGCTGGCAGAGCAAAGTTGTTCTCTTTAGCTACCTGGAACACTTTCTGAACGTCATCACCAGTGATCACGCCAGGTTTTACGAAATCAAAAATTTTAGACATGTTACGAGTCCTGTATCTTCGGCCTTGGAAAGAGGTGCGTGCCCTAAAGCGCGCTGAAAATTGGGCAGGTTTCCCTGCCCTTAAATGACTTACTTCTTAGCGCGCTCTTCGAGCATTGCTACTGCTGGCAGAACTTTACCTTCCACGAATTCGAGGAATGCGCCGCCACCAGTTGAGATGTAGGAGATTTTGTCAGCGATACCGAACAGGTCGATTGCTGCCAGGGTGTCACCGCCGCCTGCGATAGAGAACGCTTCGCTGTCTGCGATGGCGTTAGCAACGATTTCAGTACCTTTGCGGAAGTTCGGGAATTCGAACACGCCAACCGGGCCGTTCCACAGGATAGTTTTTGCGTTTTTCAGGATTTCAGCCAGTTTCTCGGCAGAAACATCGCCCAGGTCCAGAATCTGTTCTTCATCTTTGATGTCGTTAACAGATTTCAGAGTGGCAGTTGCGGTTTCAGAGAACTCAGTTGCAACGCGCACGTCAGTTGGAACAGGGATATCGCAGGTGCTCAGCAGGCGCTTAGCTTCGTCAACCAGGTCTGCTTCGTACAGGGATTTACCGACGTTGTGGCCTTGAGCGGCAACGAAGGTGTTCGCGATCCCACCACCAACGATCAGCTGGTCAGCGATTTTAGACAGGGAATCCAGAACGGTCAGTTTGGTAGAAACTTTAGAACCACCAACGATAGCAACCATTGGACGTGCTGGTTCTTTCAGTGCTTTACCCAGCGCTTCCAGTTCGTCAGCCAGCAGTGGACCTGCGCAAGCTACGTCTGCGAATTTACCGATACCGTGGGTAGAAGCCTGAGCACGGTGAGCCGTACCGAACGCATCCATTACGAATACGTCGCACAGTGCAGCGTATTTCTTAGACAGCGCTTCGTCGTCTTTCTTTTCGCCTTTGTTGAAGCGAACGTTTTCCAGAACAACCAGTTCACCCGCAGCAACTTCAACGCCGTCGAGGTAATCTTTTACCAGGCGAACCGGGTTAGACAGTTTGTCTTTCAGGTAATTAACAACCGGCAGCAGAGAGAACTCTTCGTTGTATTCGCCTTCAGTCGGACGACCCAGGTGGGAGGTGACCATCACTTTAGCGCCTTGCTTCAGTGCCAGTTCGATGGTTGGCAGAGATGCACGGATACGCGCGTCGCTGGTCACTTTGCCATCTTTAACTGGTACGTTCAGATCGGCACGGATGAAAACGCGTTTACCAGCCAGATCCAGATCGGTCATCTTAATTACAGACATGGTGAATCCTCTCGTTGATTCTAAAAGTTTTGCAAGCGCAACATGCGCTCTACCTGAAACCTTTCGCGGCCATTGCTAACGTGGTGTCTATCATACGGTTAGCAAAGCCCCATTCGTTATCACACCAGACCAGCGTCTTGATAAGGTGTGCGCCACTGACGCGCGTTTGAGTGCCATCAACAATGGCGCTGTGCGGGTCGTGGTTAAAATCTACTGAGACCAACGGTAATTCCGTATAGTCAACTATACCATGAAATGCACCCTGTGCTGCCTTTTGAAGCAACAGGTTGACTTCACAGGCTTTTACCGGTTTTTTCACCGTCACGCTAAGATCGATTGCGGTGACGTTGATGGTCGGAACGCGGACTGCAATGGCTTCAAAACGATCGTTAAACTGGGGGAAAATACGGGTGATCCCCGCAGCCAGTTTAGTATCTACCGGAATAATCGACTGACTCGCTGCGCGGGTGCGTCGGAGATCCGGGTGATACGCGTCGATCACCTGCTGATCGTGCATGGCGGAGTGAATCGTGGTCACGGTGCCAGATTCAATGCCATACGCATCGTCTAACAGTTTGATGACCGGAATAATGCAGTTGGTGGTACAGGAGGCGTTGGAGACAATGCGGTGTTCGGCCTGCAGCTCGTGCTGGTTCACGCCAAAGACGATGGTTGCGTCAAGGTCGTTGCTGCCGGGATGGGAGAACAGGACTTTTTTCGCACCGGCGTTCAGATGCGCTTCGCCATGTTCACGGTTGCCGTACACGCCGGTACAGTCAAGCACCACATCCACACCCAGTTCGCGCCACGGCAGCGCGTCGATGCTGCGCTCATGGAGTACGCGAATCACATCGTCACCGACAAAGAGCTGATCCCTTTCCTGGCGAACATCCCAGGCAAAGCGGCCATGGCTGGTGTCGTATTTCAATAAATGCGCCATGCCCGTGGCATCCGCCAGTTCATTGATTGCCACCACGGTGATTTCCGCACGACGCCCGGATTCATATAAAGCACGAACCACGTTGCGCCCGATGCGACCGAAGCCATTAATCGCTACGCGTACGGTCATAGATCTCCTGCAAAGCTATCCCTGGGTTTGAGGTGGCTGAAAGAGTAATCCAGCTACGCCCGAAGGGGAATCCTTGCCTGTCACAAACTGCGATTGATTGGTCAATTGTCGAACGTTTAATCGACTGAAACGCTTCAGCCAGAATAAGCGAAACGGGGAATAAAAGGAATGTCACGCCAGGGCAATAAGCCAGCTATATGACTTGCGTCACATTTTTGATGGAATAATTCACAGCGCTGTTACATGGTTCAGGAATAACAGATACAAAAAAGCCGGTTCAGCGCTGACGCTCAACCGGCCTGGTTTTGGTGCCATTTTCAGACCCGGCAGGCGCATGCGCTACCGGGTAGAACGGCGATTACAGCAGTTCTTTCGCTTTAGCGACAACGTTCTCAACGGTGAAGCCGAACTCTTCGAACAGCAGCTCTGCCGGAGCAGATTCACCGAAGGTGGTCATGCCGACGATTGCGCCGTTCAGACCCACGTATTTATACCAGTAGTCAGCGATACCCGCTTCCACCGCCACGCGAGCGGAAACCGCTTTCGGCAGTACGGATTCACGGTATGCCGCATCCTGCTTGTCGAAGGCATCGGTAGACGGCATGGAAACCACGCGCGCTTTCACGCCTTCAGCAGACAGCTTGTCCCATGCCGCCACGGCCAGCTCAACTTCAGAACCGGTGGCGATGAAGATAAGCTCTGGCTGACCCTCGCAATCTTTCAGCACGTAACCACCGCGAGCGATGTTTGCCAGCTGCGCTTCGGTACGATCCTGCTGTGCCAGGTTCTGACGGGAGAGGATCAGCGCGGTTGGGCCGTCGTGACGCTCTACGCCGTATTTCCACGCAACGGCGGATTCAACCTGGTCACACGGACGCCATGTGCTCATGTTTGGCGTAACGCGCAGAGAAGCAACCTGCTCTACCGGCTGGTGAGTTGGGCCATCTTCGCCCAGACCGATGGAGTCGTGGGTGTAGACCATCACCTGACGCTGTTTCATCAGCGCAGCCATACGCACGGCGTTACGTGCATACTCGACGAACATCAGGAAGGTAGAGGTGTACGGCAGGAAACCGCCGTGCAGGGAGATACCGTTGGCGATCGCGGTCATACCGAATTCACGTACACCGTAATGGATGTAGTTACCGGCAGTATCTTCGTTGATTGGCTTAGAACCAGACCACAGGGTCAGGTTTGATGGTGCCAGGTCAGCGGAGCCGCCCAGGAACTCTGGCAGCAGAGGGCCGAAGGCTTCGATAGCATTCTGGGACGCTTTACGGCTTGCGATTTTAGACGGGTTCGCCTGCAGCTTAGCGATGAATTCGTTCGCTTTCGCGTCGAAGTCGGAAGGCATTTCGCCTTTCATACGACGGGTGAACTCAGCGGCTTCCTGCGGGAAGGCTTTCGCATAGGCAGCGAACTTCTCGTTCCAGGCCGCTTCTTTAACCTGACCCGCTTCTTTCGCATCCCACTGAGCATAGATGTCAGATGGAATTTCGAATGCAGGGTGGTTCCAGCCCAGCGCTTCACGCGTCAGCGCGATTTCTGCATCACCCAGCGGCGCGCCGTGGGAGTCGTGGGTACCCGCTTTGTTCGGGGAACCGAAACCGATGATGGTTTTGCACATCAGCAGGGACGGTTTGTCGGTGACTGCACGCGCTTCTTCTACTGCACGTTTAATCGAGTCAGCATCGTGGCCGTCAACGCCACGTACAACGTGCCAGCCGTACGCTTCGAAACGTGCCGCGGTATCGTCGGTGAACCAGCCTTCAACGTGGCCGTCGATGGAGATGCCGTTGTCGTCATAGAACGCAACCAGTTTGCCCAGCTTCAGGGTACCTGCCAGGGAGCACACTTCGTGAGAAATGCCTTCCATCATGCAGCCGTCGCCCATGAATGCATAGGTGAAGTGGTCAACGATGTCGTGACCAGGACGGTTGAACTGTGCAGCCAGCGTTTTCTCTGCAATCGCCATACCTACGGCGTTAGCAATACCCTGCCCCAGCGGGCCAGTGGTGGTTTCAACACCCGCGGTGTAACCCACTTCCGGGTGACCTGGAGTTTTGGAGTGCAGCTGACGGAAGTTTTTCAGCTCTTCGATTGGCAGATCATAGCCGGTGAGGTGCAGCAGGCTATAAATCAGCATAGAGCCGTGGCCGTTGGACAGGACGAAACGGTCGCGGTCAGCCCATGATGGGTTTTGTGGGTTGTGGTTCAGGAAATCACGCCACAGGACTTCGGCAATGTCAGCCATACCCATAGGGGCGCCCGGGTGACCGGATTTGGCTTTCTGTACTGCGTCCATGCTCAGCGCACGAATAGCATTAGCAAGCTCTTTACGTGAGGACATTTTAACTCCAGATCGGACTGTTAAAGGCCATGCCCTTGACGACAGCGCGTTTTGGGCTACGCCGGAAAAAAGTGCCAACAATGTAACCCAAGCCGCAAAGCATGTACATGGAGCATTCTTTTGCCGCATCAGAAATCTCTGGATCACGCTCGCATGTTGCGCAATCTGCTCGCCCGGGCTCACCGATATTCCTTATACTTAGCCCGACACCGGCTCGCTGAGCGGTGGATTTTTCGGATTAAATTCAGATTAACGAGTACGGAAGCAACATCATGAAAATGCGTGCAATAGTGCTGGCTCTTGGTACAACGCTCCTGCTGAGCGGCTGTCAGAATATGGACTCTAACGGCCTGATGACCTCTGGCGCAGAAGCTTTTCAGGCTTACTCCCTGAGCGATGCACAGGTGAAAGCGCTGAGCGACCAGGCCTGTAAAGATATGGATAGTAAAGCCACCATCGCCCCTGCCAACAGCACTTACGCGCAGCGTCTGAATAAGATTGCTTCCGCACTGGGCGACAACATCAACGGTCAGCCGGTGAACTACAAGGTTTACATGGCGAAAGACGTCAACGCCTTCGCCATGGCGAACGGCTGTATCCGCGTTTACAGCGCCCTGATGGACATGATGACCGACAACGAAGTTGAAGCGGTTATCGGCCACGAAATGGGCCACGTGGCGCTGGGTCACGTGAAGAAAGGGATGCAGGTCGCGCTCGGTACCAACGCGGTTCGCGCGGCGGCAGCCTCAGCGGGCGGTATCGTCGGCAGCCTCTCCCAGTCTCAGCTGGGTGATATGGGCGAAAAGCTGGTGAACTCCCAGTTCTCCCAGCGCCAGGAATCCGAAGCGGATGATTACTCCTACGATCTGTTGCGCAAACGCGGCATTAATCCGGTCGGTTTAGCCACCAGCTTCGAAAAGCTGGCAAAACAGGAAGCGGGACGTCAAAGCTCCATGTTTGATGACCACCCGGCCTCCGAAGCCCGCGCACAACATATTCGCGACCGTATGGCCGCAGACGGAATTAAATAATTTTGGAAGGAGGCATTTTTGCCTCCTTTTTATTTCGCACGTATTGATAATTTAATCGCACGTATCGATAACACCGCTGCAAGCCCCGTAAAATCAGCCCCCTGCCCCTGTAACCTTTAGTCACATAATTATTGCAATCGGTAACTTTTCCGGTAATTATCCCTTCGCAGTCTTTCAAATTAATATATCGAAACAGAGATGTTCCCTCCGTGAAAAAACAATTATCGTTAGTTGCTTTAAGCTTATTTTCCGCGTTACCGGCCGTTGCAAGCCAACAATCAGACAGCCAGGGTTTTATCGACGACAGCCATTTGGATCTGTTTTTACGTAATGCTTATATCAGCCGTGACTACCATCAGGGCCAGCAGGATAAAGCCGAATGGGGCCAGGGGATTATCGCGACGTTCGAGTCCGGTTATACCGAAGGGCTGGTCGGCTTTGGCGTGGACGGCATTGCCCAGTACGGCGTGCGCCTGGACGGCGGCCGCGGCAAGAGCGGCGCGGGCGGTATCGACTTCTTCAAACAGGCAGACGATGGCCGTGCGAAATCCGACCTCGCGAAATTTGGCGCGACCGCCAAAATGCGTATTTCCAATACCGTTCTGAGCTACGGCAACCAGCGCCCGGAGCTGCCAATCATCAATGCCGACAGCTCCCGCCTGCTGTTTGAGAGCTACACCGGCACCATGCTGACCTCAAAAGAGATCGACGGTCTGGAAGTGAACGCCGGCTACTTTACCGATGAACAGCGCAAGAGTGACGACCGCCACGACAGCGGCCTGAAGAGCCTCTCCTTCGGCGGCGCGAGCTACCAGTTTAACGACCAGTTCAGCGGTGCGCTGTATGCGTCACACGTTGAAGAGGTGATGAACAAGCAGTATCTGGGCATGAACTTCAAACAGCCGTTCAGCACCGGGCAGCAGCTGGTTCTCGACTTCAACGGCTACAACTCCCGTCTGGATCAGGGCTACGCTGACAGCCTCGACACCGGGCGCAGCAACACCATCTGGAGCCTGGCGGCAAGCTACATCTGGGATATTCACACGTTCAAAGTGGCGTACCAGCAGAGCAGCGGCAGCACCGGCTACAACTACGGCGGCTACCGCGACCAGGGCGGCGTGGGCGACGGCGGCAACACCATCTGGCTGGCGAACTCCTACTGGTCTGATTTCAACGGTGAAGACGAACGTTCATGGCAGGCATCCTACGGGCTGGACTTTGCCGGTCTGGGCGTGCCGGGCCTGAGCTGGACGACCGCCTACGTGCGCGGCGACAACATTAAGACCTCTGAAACCAGCAACGGTAAAGAGCACGAGTGGTTTAACCAGGTTCAGTACCAGGTGCAGGACGGCCCGGCAAAAGATCTGAAGCTGAAGCTGCGCTACTCCGTGCTGCGCGTGTCCAGCAACGCCAGCGATTACAACGTGGGCGGGGATGAGATCCGCGTGTACGTGGAATATCCGTTTAACGTGTTCTGATGAAAAAAGCCGGGTGGCGGCTATCCCCTCACCCTAACCCTCTCCCCAAAGGGGCGAGGGAATTAAGACACCCTCTCCCTTTGGGAGAGGGCTTCAGACCGCACTACACGGCTAGTAAAGCGTCTTCTGCGGTGGCCCGGCAAACTTCAGCGCGCCAATCCGCTCCATCCGCACCTCCACCACCGACGGCCCCGGCATTGCCAGCGCTTCCGTCATCACCGCGTCAAAATCCTCCGCCCGCTCCACGCTCCACGCCTGTAGCCCCATCGCCTGCGCCAGCAGGGTGAAGTCCGGCGTATGCAGCACGTTGTAGTACTGACGGCCGCCAAAGTACTTGTCCTGGATGCCGCGCATCACGCCGTAGCCGCCGTCGTTCATGACCAGCAGCGTGACGTTGGCCTTCTCCTGCGCCAGCGTCGCTATTTCGCCAAGGTTCAGGCTCAGCCCGCCGTCACCCACCAGCCCCACTACCTTGCGCTGCGGGTTGGCAATCGCGGTGCCAATCGCCATCGGCAGCCCCATACCAATCGCGCCCGCCAGGGAGTGAATGTTCATCAGCGGGCCGTTGGCGCGAAACAGACGGCTGCCCCACAGGCTACCGGAAACGGTAATGTCGCGCACCAGCAGGCCGTCCTGCGGCAACGCCTTCTCGATGGCGTCGTTGAGCTTCGCGTAAGCGCCGCACTGGTCGCGCAGCCCCTGCTCGGCTTTGGCCACCGCCTGCTGCACCTGCGTATCCCACTGGGCACTTCCCCACTCACGGCCCTGAACCTTCTCGGCCAGCGCACTCAGCAAGGCGGAACAATCGGCGACCAGCGTATTGTCCATCAGGTAGTTACGGCTCGCCGCCGCCGGGTCGATGTCAATCTGCACGCGCGGGTGCGGCAGCTCCAGCGTCCAGGAGCGGGTTTCGTTGCTGCGCAGGCGCGAACCGGCCACCAGCGTAAAGTCGCACTGGGCGATCAGCGCTTCCACCGACGGCGAGTTATGGAACGCCCGCAGGCTGGCGCGGTGGCCGTCCGGCAGCACCCCGCGCGCGTGGGTGCTGGAGATAACGGTGATGCCCGCATCCGCCAGCCTTTTCACGGCGTCAGCGCTGCCCAGCGCCCCGCCGCCCAGCCACAGCAGCGGCTGTTTTGCCTGTTTCATCTGCGACCACAGCGCGTCGACGGCCTCGGCGTCAACATCGCCAACCAAAGCCGGCTTCACGGGCTTCGTCACCAGCGACAGCGGAATTTTCGCGCCCTGAATATCAATGGGGATTTCAACGGAGACCGGCCCGCACGGCGGGGTTTGCGCCTCCTGAATGGCCTTGTGCAGGATCGCTATCGCCTGATTCGCGTTGCTGATGCGGTACGCCCGCTTTGAGCTGGCCTTCAGGAAGGTCAGCTGGTCGCGGGTTTCATGGATAAAGCCGGTATCGGCGTCCAGCCAGGTTTTCTCCACCTGCCCGGTCAAATGCAGCAGCGGCGTACAGGCGTTCATCGCCTCCACCAGCGCGCCGACCGCGTTACCCGCCCCTGCGCCGGTGCTGGTCAGCGCCACCCCGAGGCCGGAAAAACGCCCGTGGGCGTCGGCCATGGTCACCGAGCCCGCCTCGCCGCGGGCGGGCACAAAGCGGATCCGGCCGCGCTGCCCCACCGCATCGGCAATCGGCAGATTGTGGATGGAGATGACGCCGTAGATGGCTTCAACCTGATACTGCTCCAGCGTTCTGGCGATGGCGTCGCCGACGGTTATCATTTCGCTCATTGCTCACCCTTTCTCAGTCGCACCAGTGGTTGACGCCGTTACCCGTCGCCAGATAAATGCTCTTTTGCTGCATCCAGGCTTTCAGCCCCTGGATACCCTTCTCGCGGCCCAGGCCGCTCTCCTTAAAGCCCCCGAACGGGGTCGAAATCGCAAACACTTTGTAGGTGTTGATCCACACCGTGCCCGCTTCGAGCTGCTCGCTCAGGCGCAGGGCGCGCCCGGTATCCCGCGTCCAGATCCCCGCCGCCAGGCCGTAAACCGAGTCGTTCGCCTCGCGGACAAGCGCGGCCTCGTCGCGAAACGGCATCGCCACCAGCACCGGGCCGAAGATCTCCTCCTGGCAGGCGCGGGCGCCGTTGCTCAGCCCCTCGATAATCGTGGGCTGGAAGAAGCTGCCGTTTGCAAGGCTCGGATCGGCCGGGATCTCCCCGCCGCACAGCACGCGCCCGCCCTCGCGCTTCGCCAGCTCGACATACGCCTGCACGCTCTGACGATGCCTGTCATTGATCAGCGGCCCAACGTGTACGCCGTCGGTAAACGGGTGCCCGACGCGCAGGCCGCGCGTGAGCTCCAGCAGCCGCGCCATCAGCGGAGCGTAAATACTCTCGTGGATAAACAGCCGCGAGCCGGCGATGCACGCCTGCCCCGCCGAGCTGAAAATGCCGTAGCAGATCCCGCGCGCGGCCTGCTCGATATCCGCGTCCTCCAGCACGATGGTCGGGGACTTCCCGCCCAGCTCCAGCGAGGCAGGGATCAGCTTTTCCGCCGCCACGTGCGCCAGATGGCGCCCCGTGGTGGTGCCGCCGGTAAAGGAGATTTTGCGCACCTTAGGGTGACGCGCCAGCGCATCGCCAATCACCGAGCCTTTGCCCGGCAGCACGCTCAGCAGCCCGGCGGGCAGCCCGGCCTGCTCAAAAATTCGCGCCAGCTCCAGCGCCATCAGCGGCGTGGCTTCGGCTGGCTTGAGGATCACCGCGTTACCGGCCGCAATCGCCGGGGCGACTTTTTGCATTTCGCTGGCAATCGGCGAGTTCCACGGGGTGATGGCCGCAACTACACCGAGCGGCTCATAGCGGCTCAGCGTCAGCACATCGGGCTGGCGCGGGGTCGGCAGCTCCCCTTCCAGCAGCTCGCAGGCGGCGGCGAAATAGCGCGCGGTGCCCGCCGCGCTCATCACCAGGCCGCGCGCTTCCGCCAACGGTTTGCCGTTATCGCGGCTTTGCATGCGCGCCAGCTCGTCAGCGCGGGACTCAATCAGATCCGCGACCTTGTGCAGGAGCTTCGCCCGCAGATGCGGCAGGCTGTTGCGCCATGCGGGATCGCGCCAGGCGCGCTCTCCGGCCTCAACGGCCTGCTCCAAATCGTCCAGGCTCGCGGCGTTCAGCGCCGCATTCAGCGAAGCGTCCGCCGGGAAGTGGCTCTGCATCGGGTTGCCGCCGCCGCGTCGCCAGTGGCCGCCAATAAAAATCTTCAGATCGTCCATCGTCACTCCTCAGCTCAGGGCCAGCTCGCGGCAGGCGCGTACCGCGCTGAGTGCCGCCAGCGTGGAGGTTTTGGGGTTCGACGCCAGCGGCAGGCCGCTCAGCTCCAGATGGAATTCCCCGAACGCCCCCTCAACGTGCAGGGTGTGGGTATTGCGCTGCGTATCCGGGTCGACCATCAGCTGCACGCGCGTGTCGTCCATCCCCACGCCGCCGAGGGCCACCGTCGCCGCCACGTTCGCGTTGGCCGGGAACAAGCGCGCCGCCTCGCGGGCGCTGCCCTCGAAGAACACCTGCGCCGCTGACACGCCGTTGAGATCGATCAGCTGCTCGGCGTAGCTGCCGCGCCAGCTGGCCGGGCTTTTGCGCGACCGATAGGTGACGCGCTCCAGCCCGCCCTCTTTCGCCGCCGCCAGACCGTCGATACCGGCTACCGCCCCCGAGAGCAGCGTCAGCCTGCCCCCCGCGCTCTGCAGGCGCTGCTCCAGCGCGCTGTCCGCCAGCGCCCCGGTGGAGATGACCGCCAGATGCCAGCCGCGGCGCAGGATCGCTTCGCCGTACTGCGCCACCGCCTGCTGGCTGGCGCACTCCAGCACCAGGTCCGGCGTTTGCGTACATTCCGTCGGGGAGGCCAGCGCCGTTACAGCATCGCCGAACTGCGCGCGGATCGCCGCGTGGTGCGGCTCGCGGGCGACGATCCACCCAATAGCCACGCCGGCGGGCAGACGCTCAATCACCGCCTGCGCCATCGCCCCGTAGCCAATTAACATGATCTTTTTCATGATGCGTCCTTACAGATGTCGGCAGAAGCCGCCGGAAACGTCCAGCGCCGCGCCGGTGGTAAACGAGGCCAGCGGCGAGGCGAGGAACAGCAGCGCCTGCGCGGGCTCCTGCGGCTTGCCGAGGCGCGCCATCGGAATGCCGCGCTTGCGCGCGATATCCGCCGTCCACTCCGGCCAGCTCTGGCTTTTATCCGCCCGGTTTTCAAAGCGGCGCTGCCACTGCCCGGACTCCACCATGCCGAGCAAAATGGAGTTCACGCGGATGCCTTTGCCCACCAGCTCCTTCGAGAGCGTGAGCGTCATGTTCAGCAGCGCCGCACGGGCGGCAGAGGTGGCAATCATGTGCTCCTCCGGCTGCAGCGCCAGCAGGGAGTTGACGCAGGTAATAGAGGCGATATCGGACTGCTCCAGCAGAGCCTGAAACGCCTGCACCGGGTTGATCACCCCGAACAGCTTGAGCTCGGCTTCGTGCAGCCACGCCTCGCGCGGCGTGTCCTGGAAGTGCGCCACGTAGCCCTGCCCGGCGTTGTTGATCAGCATGTCCGCCGCGCCGAAGCGTGCCTGAACGGCGTCTGCAAAGGCCTGAACCTCGTCGGCCTTCAGCACGTCGCAGCGGTAAGAGAAAATCTCCCCGTCGGGATGTTCGTTTTGCAGCGCCGCGTGGGCGCTGGCGAGGCGGTCGGGATCGCGACCGCAGAAGGCCACCTTTGCCCCCTCGCCCAGCAGCAGGCGCAGCGTTTCAAAGCCAATTCCAGAAGAACCGCCGGTTACGACCGCCACGCGTCCGTCAATTTGTGCATTCATCGCGCACCTCTTCGTTAATACGTAAAAGCTGTTGGTTAAAAAACGCGTCGTTGTCGAGATAGCTGGCGTGCCCGGCCTGCGGAATGGCGGTAAACGGCATGGCGTAGCGCAGCGCCAGCCCCTGCACCAGCTCGGGCTGGGTGATCGCGTCCTGCTCGCCGCACCAGACCTCAAAGCTGCCCGGGTAGCGCGTAAGCCAGCCGTGAATGTCGTCATGCGCCAGCATCCACGCGGCAGCAAGGTAGCCTTCCGGGCGAAGCCTGCGCATGCCCGCCGCGACGGTGGCGATATCCTCCGCGCGCGCGCCGGGGCGCAGCAGCTTCGCGGCGCGGGTCTGAGCGAGAACGTCGCCGCCGAGCGCCATCTGCTGCTCGCGGCTGCGCCAGACCTGCTCGCGCTGCTCGGGCGCGGCCTGGCCGTAGCCCTGGGCAGCGTCCGCCAGCACCAGATGCAGGACGCGTTCGGGGAACTTCGCCGCAAAGGCGCTGGCAACCAGCGCGCCAAGCGAATGGCCGACCAGCACCGCCTGCCAGACGCCCGCGCGGTCGAGCATCGCCGCCAGCGCGTCGGCGTAATCCCCCGCGCTTGCGCGCTCGACCGCCAGCATCGGGCTTTCGCCATAACCGGGCATGTCCCACGCCAGCACGCGAAAACCGTCCAGCGCCATCTGCTTATGCCAGGAGGCCGCGGCGGAGCTGATACCGTGCAGCAGCATCAGCGGAATGCCGCTTCCCTGTTCACGAAAACCCGTCATCGTGCCCCCTTAGCTGCGCTTCACTTTTGAGAGCGGATGATCGGACGGATAGGTCGGGATTTCCGGCCTGTTAGTCCCCAGCATGACGCACATCAGCGCCTCTTCTTCCCCGTGGTTAAACAGCCCGCGGTAGATGCCCGGCGGGACGGAGATCAGGTCGCGCTCGCGCAGCACGGTTTCGGTGTAGTTCTCGCCGTCCTGAATCATCAGCGTGATCTGCCCTTTGAGCATGAAGAACACCTCCTCCACGTCGTCGTGCAGGTGCAGCGGCCCCTCGCACTTCGACGGCAGCACCATGGTGGAGAAGGTAAAATGGTCCGCCTGCACGGTGTTGGTGTCGTTCGCCACGCCCGTGGCCCCGGTGCCGATGTAGCGCATCTGCGCGCGGCGGTATTTCGGGTCAAAATCAGCCTGGAACTTCAGCGCGTTCCAGTCGTATTTGCGGCCTTCGAAGCGCGCAATGCGCGACTCGACCCACTCTTCCATCGTCAGGTGGTCAGGCTTGATGCCCGATGTGTTGGTTACGGTTGAATCTGTCATGACACTCTCCTCAGTAACGTTTAAGCAGCGGCAGTAACAGGACGCAGCCCACCGCCGCCATCACCGCCAGAAAAATGAGCCCGGAATCCATGCTGTGGGTGAAGGCGATAAGCGCCCCCATCACCGCCGGCGACAGCGCGCCGGCAAAGTTTCCCAGCCCGTTGAAAATGCCCCCCGCCGTGGCGCTCACCCGCGGATGGGTGGCCTTCGCCAGCAGGGCGAAAATGTTGGGCGCCCCGGTTCCCCACATAAAGGTGCTGAAGCTCATCGCCGCGATGATGGTCAGCGGGGTATTAAGGTGCATCACCGCCGCCAGCCCGACGGCCGCCCCCGCCATCGAGATAAAGCAGGCCGCCGCGCGCTTATCGACCCGGTCTGAGAGCCACGCGCCAATCACCTCCCCGGCCAGCATGGCGATGAACGGCATCGACGACAGCCAGCCCGCATGCTCCAGATGAATGCCTTTGCCCTTGATGAGATAGCCCGGCAGCCAGCCGTTGATGCCCCACAGGTAGGTCAGGAAGGCGATGTTAAAGATGCAGATGATCCAGAAGTGCGGGCTGACGAACAGCTCGCGCCGCGCCGCGCGCCGCTCGTCCTGAGACGCCTGCGAGGTGCAGGGCTTCGCCTCCAGACGGATCCCGCGCAGGCCGACGCGCACGAAGATCAGCACCGGCACGGTGAGCATCGCCATTACGAAGAAGGTGCTCTGCCAGCCGAAGGTGTTCAGCAGCCACAGGGAAAGCGGGAAACCAATCGCCGCGCCCACCGGCGTGCCCAGCAGCCAGAGCATGGTGGCGCGCGCCTGCAAATGCTGCGGGAAGTTGTGGCGCACGATAGCGAAGGCCAGCGGGAACAGCGGCCCTTCCGCCACGCCCAGCAGGATGCGCAGAACGATCATCAGCGTGTAGTTATGGGTAAAGCCCATCGCCACCATCAGCACGCACCACACCACCATCATCCCGGTGAGCAGGCGCAGCGGCGCGATTTTGTCCCCCAGCCCGCTGAGAAAAACCGACGAAAAGCCGTAGCTCAGCAGGAAGGCGCTCATCAGAATGCCGAGGCGCGTGGTGTCAAAATCGATGCCCATCGCCTGCTGGAAATGGCCGTCGGAAAACAGCGCCGCAATGCTGATTTTGTCGAAAAACGCCAGCAGCACGCAGGCCAGCAGCGACAGCGGGATGGCCCAGCGCACCGCTTTTTCAGGCGTGCGGGTTCCCTCACCGCTCGCCTCAACGGGCGCGGTGTTGGTCTCGAATGTGGTCATGTCTCCCCCTACGGGTGCGGGTTAGCTATCGCAATGACATCAGTGAAAAAGCCGGGTCGGCGAGCGGCACGTCAGAGAGATCCCGCCCTGCCGCCATCCAGCGCTTCGCCAGCTTGACGGTGCGCGCATCGTTGAACGCCACCAGCTGCGTCAGCCGCCCGCCGTCGTCCAGCGAGAAGTACAGCGCGTCTTCCCGCACGATGGTGCTGCCGCCCGGCTGCGGAATGCCGAGGATCTGGATGTTGTGCTGGTATTGATCCGACCATAGCCACGGCGCCTCGTCGTAGCCCGGAGCGTCGGGGTTAAGCATCGCTTTCGCCGTCGCCACCGCCTGGTTCTGGGCGAAAGCCCAGGACTGAATGCACAGGCCGTAGCGATGGTGCTGGGCCACGTCCCCGGCGGCAAAGATGAACGGATCCGAGGTGCGCCCCTGAGCATCCACGACGATCCCGCGCTCGGTCTTCAGCCCCGCGTCCCGCGCCAGCTCCAGGTTGAGATCGACGCCGATCCCCACCACCACCGCGTCAAAGGTTTCGCGCTGGCCGTCGCAGTGGATAACCGGCAGGCCGCTGTCGTCTTCCAGCTCCAGCGCGCCGCAGCCGGTGCGGATCTGCACGCCCTGCTCGCGATGCATTGTGGCTAAACGCTGCGAGACCTCGCCGCTCACCGAGCGCATGCACAGCGCGGGCTGCTGCTCGAACAGCGTGACCGCCACGCCGCTTTTGCGCGCGGAGGCGGCAATCTCCAGGCCGATCCACCCGCCGCCGATAATCGCCAGCTGGCGGCTTTCCGCGAGGCGACGCTTCAGGCGCTGCGCGTCCTGCCAGTGGCGCAGGGTGTAGACCTGCGGATGCCTTGACCACGCTTCGCCCGGCAGGCGCGCCCGCCCTCCGGTGGCCAGTAAAAGCATGTTGTAACTAAGGCGTTCGCCGCTGCTTAACATTACCGTTTTCGCGTCGCGGTCGATCTGCACCGCGCGCAGCGGTCGGTGCCAGGTCAGGTTCAGCGCCCGCTGCGCCTCGTCGGTAAACAGGCGCGGGAGCGCCGCGTCCGGCTCCAGCAAAGACGCTTTAGACAGCGGCGGACGCTCGTAGAAATCCCACTCCTCTTCCGCCACCACGCAAATCTCGCCGTCGAAGCCCTCGTCGCGCAGGGTTTTCGCCGCCCAGCCGCCCGCCTGGCCGCCGCCGATAATGACAATGCGCGACGTCATACCGCCTCCGGCTTTTTCTGCTGGCGGCGCGTATCGTGGTCGATGCCGCCCTCCACCGCCCATTCGGTAAAGGAGACCAGAGAGTGCTCCAGCTCGCGCGGCTGCCAGTTTTCGGTCAGGTAATCGTCGTTGGTGTAGTACTCAAACGCGCCGCCGGTCGGGCTGTTGACGTACCAGAAATAGGCCGACGACACCGGATGGCGGCCCGGCCCGATAAAGGTGCTCCACTCATTTTTATTCATCGCGATACCGCCGCCGATCACCTCGTGGATGTCGCGCACGGTGAAGGCCACGTGGTTCAGGCCGCGCCTGCGGTTCGGCAGCTGCAGCAGGAACAGGTTGTGATGCCCGCCGCGCGCGCCGCAGCGCAGGAACACGGCGCGGTTGATGTAGCGGTCAGACACCTGGAAGCCGAGCACCTCGCGATAGAATGTCTCCACCGCCGCCAGCTCCTCCACGAAGAACACCACGTGCCCCACGTTAATCGGCTGGGCGCGTTCGTAAACCGGGCTCGGCGTGTCGATGCGGCGCGCGTCGCCCCACTGGTTGATAGGCTCCACGTTCAGCTCTACGTCGGTCTGCTGGCTGACCTGCACGCGCAGGGTCATGCCGTTCGGGTCGAGGCACTCCAGCGCGTCGCCCACTTCGCGAAAGCCGGGCTGCTGCGCAAGCTTCGGGCGCAGCGCCTCCAGATCCTGCCGGGTAGCCACCGCCCAGGTCATCCGGCGCAGGGTGTTGCCCGCTTCAAACGCCGGCGGCAGGTCGGGGCTGTCAATCGGGTTAAGCTCCACGCGCGCGCCGCTCAGGGTGGTAAAGCGCTGGCCGCTGGCATCGCCCGTCAGGCCAAAATCACGCATAAATTTGGCGCAGTGCGTCAGGTCTTCCACGCCAAATTCCAGCTTTTCAATTCCGGTTACACTCATCGTTCGTTGCCTCATCTGGCCCAAATTGGGCGTAAAACATGCCCGACGCACTCAAGCGCCTGACGTTAACTCACTGATTTAACTGGCCTGTGACAGGTATCCTAAGAAGCCAGAAATTTTATCCGCCGCGAGGCGAACCTCGTTTTGCAGACGCTCGCGGTCGGCCTGCGGGATCTCCTCCGACGGCACCAGAATGCTGACCACCGCCGCCACGCGTCCGCTTCGGTCGTACACCGGGTAGACGATGGAGGAGATGCCGTGGCGGAAGAAGGATTCGCCAATCACGTATCCCCGGGCTTTGTCCTGCTGCACCATCTGCCACAGGGCTTCGCGGTCGTGAAGCTGGCCCGGCGTGTTGCCCGGCAGGCGCTCCTGCGGGAACAGCTGTTCGAAATCAGCGCGGGAAATGTCGGTCAGCAGCATACGCCCGAGGGAGGTGCAGTGCACCGGCAGGCGGGTGCCAATGCTGACCTGATTGATGCGCGATCCGGCGGCGCTGACGCGGGCGATGTAGATAATGTCGCGCCCGTCGCGGATCGCCAGATGGCTGCTGCACTGGCTCACGTCGCGCAGCTGCTCGATCACCGGCTGGCCGACCTGCGCCACGTCCAGCGAGGCGATGTACTCAAAGCCGAGGCGCAGCACGTTCATGCCCAGCGAGAAGGTATTGGTGCGCGCGTTGCGCTCCAGAAAGCCCATGAACTCCAGCGTCTGCACCACGCGGTAGGCGGTGGCTTTTGGCATATCTACCAGCCGGTGCAGTTCGGCAAAGGTCAGTTCGCGATGCTGCTCGCCGAAGGCCAACAGCAGCTGCAGGCCGCGTTCCAGCCCCGGCACCAGATACTTCACTTCCCGATCGTTTGCCATACTCGCTCTACCTTAGTTAAAGACGAAACCGCCGTTGACCGGGATCAGCTGCCCGGTAATGAACCGCGACAGATCGCTGAGCAGCCAGACCACGCTGCCGGTGACATCTTCCGGCTGCTGCGCGCCCGCCAGCGCGCGGCCGTTTTCATACAGCTGATGCCGCTCGGCGGGGACATATTCGGTTGCCTCGACGCGGGTTAACCCCGGGGCGATGGCGTTGATGCGAATGCGTTTTTCGCCCAGCTCGCGGGCCATTGAGCGGGTCATGGCAATCACCGCGCCCTTGCTGGCGACGTAGGCCATCAGGCGCGGCGCGCCCCACAGCGCGGTGTCGGACGCCACGTTCACGATCCCCGCCCCGTCGCGCAGCAGCGGCACGGCGGCGCGGGTCACCAGCCAGGTGCCTTTGACGTTGACGCGCATCACCCGATCCCAGAGATCCGGATCGTAATCGAGCATGTCTTTGCCGCCCACGCCGGTCGCCATCGCCGCGTTGTTCACCAGGCCGTCAATTTGCCCTTTTTCGCCAACGGCGCTGAAGACCCGTTCTATGGAGTGCGGATCGGCCAGATCGATAACCTGCGATTCGATCGCAAAGCCCCGCTCGCGCAGCCCGTGGGCGCTTTCAGCCAGCTCGCCTTCGAGGATGTCGCACATCACCACCGCCGCGCCCTGCTCCGCGCAGGCTCTGGCAAAGTGATAGCCCAGCCCACGCGCCGCGCCGGTCACGACAATGCGCTTGCCGCTCAGCAGGCCATTCATCAGGCGGCTCCCTGCTGCTCTTCGCGCGTCGCCAGCTGCTCTTTCGCCGCCTTTTGCATCATGCGGCGCAGTCGGGAGAGGCCGACGTCGTGCTGGTAAAGGTATTCGTGGTCGCGGGCGTTTGGTGCCAGGCTTTCCAGCACCACGCGATCCTGCTCGAGCACTTCCCAGTGCAGTTTTTCCAGACGGTTGCGGTACATGAAGCGCCACATGTCGCGCTGCCAGCCCTGAACGCGGCGGATGCGCCAGAAGAAGACGCGGCAGTTGTCGTTATCTTCCGGCACCACCATGCCGACGATAAAGAAGTGGCCGCCCGGCCCGAAGCGCTTCTTATAGGGGATGGACAGGCGCATCCAGCAGGTGCCGCTGTTGCCCAGCTCGACCCAGTCGAAGTTGACGCCGCTCTGGCCTTTTTTCTCGAAAATAAAGCCGGTTTTGGTTGGCTGGAGCACCATGTCAGCCTTGCGATCCCCTTCCGCCATCGAGTGCGACGACGAGTGCAGATAGGTGCCGTGCATCGGGTCCATGACGTTTTCCAGCGCGTACTGGTAGTTGCATTTCCACGCCGCGGTGCAGAGGAAGTTGCTGAAGTTCTCCGTGTCTGCGAGCTCGTCCGGGAAGGTCAGCGCGTCCGGCTGCTGGTCGGCGGTGACGCCGAACCACAGGAAGATGGCGCCGTGCGCTTCCTGCACGCTATAGCTGCGCACGCACTGCTGGCCGACCAGCGGGCATTTATCCACGGCGGGCACATCTTTCACCTCGCCGTTGCCCGCCACTTCCACGCCGTGATACCAGCAGGCGATGCGGTCGCCGAGGTTCCAGCCCATCGACAGACGCGCGCCGCGATGCGGACAGCGGTCTTCCAGCGCCTGCACCTGGCCGTCTTTGTTGCGCCAGACCACAATCTGCTCGCCCAGGCGGGTAATGCCCACAGGAGCAGACTGCACTTCCCAGCTGGACAGCACCGGATACCAGAGGCCGCGCAGACCCTTATCGAGATAGTTTTGTACGGTAGTCGTCATCGCTTTGCCCTCAGTAGCCGTTAACCTGTAAGAATGCCTGGAAGCTGGACTCGCTCCACGGCTCGCCCTGCTGGTCGTGCATGCGCACGGCGTTCAGCCCGTTGACCAGATCCGGCAGGGTTTCCGCGCCCTGTTCAAAGAGATCTTCCAGCGTGGCGATGAGATTCAGCTCCCAGCTTTCCGGCTCGCGGCTGCGCGTCTGCCAGATCAGATTCTGGTAATCACCCGGCTTATGGATGGCGCCGTTGCCGCCCTCCGCAGGCGGGGCAAACTGGCGGCTCTCCGGCAGCGCCGGGTTGAAGTTCAGGGTATCGCTCATGCCACGGTCTCCTCGACAAAGGTAATCTGGATTTGGTTTTCAAAGACCCGCACCGGGTAGCGGTTAAGGTTGCGGCCACCGGGGCCGTGCAGGCACTGGCCGGTTTTGACGTCGAAAACCGCCTCGTGCAGCGGGCATTCCACCTTGCCGTCTTCCACAAATCCCTGGCTCAGCAGGGCATAAGCGTGCGGACATACGTCTTCCAGCGCGTAATATTCACCGTCAATCAAATAAACGCCGATCTCTTTACCCTCGACGCTGCCGCTAAAAGGGAAATCTTCCTGTACTTGCTCTGCGTCACATACGCCTATCCAGCTCATCACGATCCTCCAGGCTTTTGTTTCATATATGAAACTCTGTTTCTTATTTAATACGGTCAATATAAAAGCGATGAATGTTTCGTCAAGCATCAATGTGACGAATTTGTTAATCGAAAGGCAATTAATTAACTAAGTGTGCAAAGGATCACGAAAAAATGCAGCGATATGAAATTTTCATTATTACGGCGTGAATGAATACGATTTATCGATGGCTTTAAATTTGAATAAAGAGATATTGACTTCTTTTCTTTTTGTTCCTTAAAAATAAAAGAGATGCCGGATTCGGTGTTTCATATATGAAACTCATTTTTATTTTATCGTTTATAAACAATGAGTTTCACAGGTGAACCATTTTAGCTCCGTGACAATCACACTGATAAAAATATAAATAAACGCAAGCACAAGGCAGGATTTATGACGGCAAGATGGCAAGGCACAATTGCACTGTTATTACTCATTATTATTTCCTACGTCGACCGGGTAAATATCTCGGTAATGATTTTAAACCCAGAATTTGCCGAACATTTTCGGCTAAATGAAAACAGAATGTTACAGGGAATGCTGATGACCTGCTTTCTGCTGGGTTATGGTTTTTCGGCTTTATTATTAACGCCAGTTATTGAAAGCAAGCTGCATTACCGGCAGGGATTATTAAGCAGCATTGCGATTTGGGCCGCGGTGTGCGCGATTTCCCCCCTGCTCGGCTCGCTGATGGGGATGCTCATCGCCCGCGTCATTTTGGGGATTGCCGAAGGGCCGCTCTTTTCGATGAAAACGCGCTTCATTAGCGACAGCTTTAGCGCAGAGGAGATCGGCAAACCCAATGCCGTGACCGCGCTGGGCGTTTCCCTCGGGCTGGCGGTCGGCTTTCCGCTGGTCACCTGGCTGATGGCCCATCTCGGCTGGGCCGGCTCGTTCTATGCGCTGGCGGCGATCAACCTGGTTCTCGGGGGCGGCCTCATCTGGCGTTTCCTGCCCGCTCCGGCGCGGACGGTGAACGCCGTCAGGCCGGGCTTTGTGCAGACCTTCACCCTGGCGTGGCAAACGCCCCTGCTGGGCTGGATCCTGCTGGTTGAAATCGCCACGCTGAGCTATCTCTGGGGCAGCAGCGCGTGGCTGCCCGCATGGCTGCGCGACGAGCACCACTTCTCGCTGCACGCCACGGGCTGGCTGGCGGCCATTCCCTTCCTGCTGAGCCTGGGCTCTAAATTCCTCGGCGGGGTGCTGCTCGACAAAATGCGCCCGGAGCAGGCGCCGCTGCTTTTTGTGGCGGGCGGGGCGCTAACGGCGCTGTCCGTTGTCGCGCTGATGCTGAGCCATCAGCCCGCATGGCTGGCGCTGTTTATGCTTTCGGCGAACGTCTTCTGGGGGCTTCAGGGCGCGGCAATCCCAGCGGTTATCCAGCATCACGCCGCGCGGGAAGCGGTGGGCAGCGCATACGGAATCATTAACGGGATCGGGAATATTTGCGCGGCGTTTATTCCGCTGCTGATGGGGATGGTGATGAAATCAATGGGGTCGGTCAGCTCCGGATTTTCGGTGCTGGTCGTGTCGCAGGTCGTTACCCTGCTGGCGGGAGGAATGTTGCTGCTGCGCATGCGTCGCGCAGCAGCACTCGGCGTCTAGGCTTATTCGCCTTTTTTCGCCGCCTGGATGTAGAGCATTTCCAGCGCCAGGGTCGCCGCGGCCAGCGCGGTGATCTCGGACTGGTCATAGGCCGGAGCCACTTCCACCACGTCCATCCCCACGATGTTCAGATCCTTCAGACCGCGCACCAGCTTGATGGCGCGGTCAGAAGTCAGGCCGCCGATCACCGGCGTACCGGTGCCCGGTGCAAACGCCGGATCCAGGCAGTCGATGTCGAAGGTCAGGTAGACAGGCATATCGCCGACGATCTGCTTCACCTGCGCGATGATGTCGTCCACGCCGCGATCGTTCACCTGGCAGGCGTCCAGCACGGTAAAGCCGTTGTCTTTGTCGAACTCGGTACGAATACCAATCTGCACGGAGTGGTTCGGATCGATCAGGCCTTCTTTCGGTGCGGTGAAGAACATGGTGCCGTGGTCGAATTCGCAGCCGTTCGCGTAGGTGTCGGTGTGGGCGTCAAAGTGAACCAGCGCCATTTTGCCGAAGTGTTTCGCGTGCGCGCGCAGCAGCGGCAGGGTCACGAAGTGGTCGCCGCCGAAGGAGAGCATACGCTTGCCGGCAGCCAGCAGCTTCTCGGCGTGGGCCTGCAGCTTTTCGCTCATTTCACGCGCGTCGCCGAAGGCGTAGACCAGGTCGCCGCAGTCCACCACGTTCAGGCGCTCGCGCATGTCGAAGTTCCACGGGAAGCGGTTGTGCTCCCAGGCCAGGTTAGTGGACACCTGACGGATTGCCGCCGGGCCGTGACGACCGCCCGCGCGGCCAGAGGTAGCCATATCAAACGGCACGCCGGTGATCACCCAGTCAGCGTCGCTGTCGTAGGGCTGGAAATTCATTGGAAGGCGTAAAAAACCAAACGCGTTAGATACCAGAGAGTTATCGTACTGATGACCTAAAGTGCTCATGACCTGACCTCTTTTAAAGTCGATACATTAAAAACGGATGAAAAAAAATCCCCTCCGCGTCGTTAAACCCGACGAGGAAGGGATTGATTCGTAAATCGCTGATTGGGGCGAATTATCGCCGTTAATTCATACGGGTTCAAGAGAGTATAGCATTCTGCCGGATGACGGCTCCGCCTTATCCGGCCTACATTCGTAGGCCCGGTAAGCACAGCGCCACCGGGCATCAGCGGTACAGCAGCCTGTTGCCCTCACCCCGCCCCTCTCCCACCGGGAGAGGGTGATTTTCCTACTCGTCTTCCAGGTACGTATACCCGTACAGACCCGCTTCAAACTCTTCCAGGAACTGCTGCTGCAGCGCGTCGTCCAGACCGGTGTTTTTCACCTGGTCGCGGAACTGGGTCAGCAGGGTTTTCGGATCGAGCTGCACGTACTCCAGCATGTCCGCCACGGTATCCCCTTCGTCGGACAACTCAACTTCCACGCTGCCGTCAGGGAAGACAAACACGTCAACCGCTTCGGTATCGCCGAACAGGTTGTGCATGTTACCGAGGATCTCCTGATACGCACCGACCATAAAGAAGCCCAGCATCGGCGGGTTCTCCGGGTCGTACTCCGGCATCGGCATGGTGGTCGCAATACCGTCGCCGTCCACGTAGTGATCGATAGCGCCGTCGGAGTCGCAGGTGATGTCCAGCAGCACCGCGCGACGCTCAGGGGCGTGGTTCAGCCCTTCCAGCGGCAGAACCGGGAACAGCTGATCGATACCCCAGGCATCCGGCATCGACTGGAACAGGGAGAAGTTGACGTAAATCTTGTCCGCCATACGCTCCTGCAGCTCGTCGATAATCGGACGGTGCGCGCGGTTGCTCGGATCAAGCTGCTTCTGCACTTCGTGGCACATGTTCAGATAGAGCTGCTCTGCCCACGCGCGCTCCTGCAGGCTGAAGGTGCCTGAAGAGTAGCCGACGTGAATATCATGCAGATCCATCTGGCTATCGTGCAGCCATTCGCGCAGGGAACGGCGCGTGCCCGGCTCGTGCATCTCCTGCCAGGTTTCCCACATGCTTTGCAGGGAACGCGGGGCATCGTCCGCCGGAGGCGTCGCTTCGGTGGTTTCGCTACGCTCCACGCCGATGATGTTGGACACCAGGACGGTGTGGTGCGCGGTCACCGCGCGGCCAGACTCGGTGATCACCGTCGGGTGCGGCAGGCCGTTCTCTTCACAGGCGTCGCCAATCGCCCAGATGATGTTGTTGGCGTACTCGTTCAGGCCGTAGTTTACCGAGCAGTCAGACTGCGAGCGGGTCCCTTCGTAGTCCACGCCCAGGCCGCCGCCCACGTCGAAGCACTGAATGTTGACGCCGAGCTTGTGCAGCTCAACGTAGAAACGGGCCGATTCGCGCACGCCGGTGGCGATATCGCGAATGTTCGCCATCTGCGAGCCGAGGTGGAAGTGCAGCAGCTGAATGCTGTCCAGACGACCGCGTTCCCGCAGGATCTCCACCAGCTGGAGAACCTGGTTCGCCGCGAGGCCGAACTTGGATTTTTCGCCGCCGGAGGACTGCCATTTACCGGAGCCCTGGGACGCCAGACGCGCACGCACGCCGAGGCGCGGGATAACGTTCAGACGCTCGGCCTCTTCCAGCACGATGGCGATTTCGGTCATCTTCTCGATAACCAGATAGACCTTGTGGCCCATCTTCTCGCCGATCAGCGCCAGACGAATGTATTCACGGTCTTTATAGCCGTTACAGACGATCACCGAACGAGTCATGCCCGCGTGCGCCAGAACCGCCATCAGCTCGGCTTTGGAACCTGCTTCCAGGCCCAGCGGCTCGCCGGAGTGGATCAGGGATTCAATGACGCGGCGATGCTGGTTCACCTTGATCGGGTAAACCAGGAAGTAGTCGCCCTTATAGCCGTAAGATTCACGCGCGCGTTTGAAGGCGGCGTTAATGGAACGCAGGCGATGTTGCAGGATCTGCGGGAAGCAGAACAGTGCAGGCAAACGCTGGCCCTGCGCTTCGCGGGCTTTCACCAGCTTAGCGAGATCCACGCGCGCTTCAGGGACGTCGGGATCCGGGCAAACGCTGATGTGGCCCAGCTCGTTGACGTCGTAGTAGTTATTGCCCCACCAGGCAATATTGTATGTGCGCAGCATCTTGCTGGCTTCCTCGGAGCTCATCGCAACCTCCTGCATAGAACGTAGTACACCCTGGTCGCCTGCTGACGAAGGCGAAACCGAAGACATGTCGTCAGACATAGCGAACCTCAACTCTTTGTATTAAGTGTAAAACAGTTGACTACTATCGCAGCGTTATACGGCGATAACAACCCATAAACGGCCCGGTTTCCCAGCAGAGAATGCTGAAATCCAGACCGTGCGACCGGTTTCTTATTCATATCATTGTAAAACACGTATCCGAACTCTGTATGACAGGTTCGGCGAAACCACGAGAAAACTCCTGAATTAACAAGAGCGCCCTTGTTCAGTTTTCACAGAGCGTGACCGGCCCTGGAGTCCTGAGAAGCACCGAGATGGGTATAACATCGGCAGGTTTGCAGACTAGATTTGCGGGTTGCGGGAATCAAATGCGCGCCAGAACGGCTGCGCTGAATTAGCGGAAAACGATGGTTCATTATCTGTTATCACCTCCACGGCCGTTCCTGCTGAAACGGACCACAAGCCAAAGCTAAATGTTCACTGCTTAACCCGGCTGGAAGTGGCGACACGATGAGTTCATCGAGCGCTTATTTTATATGAGCCGCGCGCCGCGTTTTATACCGAGAAGGGGGCTAAAAAGCAAAACAAAAATGCGCGTGTTGCCAGCAGCGTCAGGAAAAATTTCCAGCCGCCATTTCAACGCAGTGAGAGCTGAATCAAAAAAAACTGGAAATCGGGCGAAGAAGTGACCTAAAATAGACGTCCAGATGTTAATCCATCCATACCGATTAACACTCAGACTGCCAGTGTCAAAAACCTGCAGGCCTTGGTAGAATTATCTCCATAGGCTATTCCACACAGCAGCTTGAGCTAACCAAATTCCTCTTAGGTGAAATAAAACATGGCAAAACACCTGTTTACGTCCGAGTCCGTATCAGAAGGACATCCTGATAAAATTGCTGACCAAATCTCCGATGCGGTGCTGGATGCGATCCTCGCTCAGGATCCGAAAGCGCGCGTAGCGTGTGAAACCTATGTCAAAACCGGCATGGTTCTGGTTGGCGGTGAGATCACCACCAGCGCTTGGGTTGATATCGAAGAGATCACCCGTAACACGGTGCGTGAAATCGGCTATGTGCATTCTGATATGGGCTTTGATGCCAACTCTTGCGCGGTACTGAGCGCCATTGGCAAACAGTCTCCTGACATCAACCAGGGCGTTGACCGTGCCGATCCGCTGGAACAGGGCGCGGGCGACCAGGGCCTGATGTTTGGCTACGCAACCAACGAAACCGACGTGCTGATGCCAGCGCCTGTGACCTACGCGCACCGTCTGGTGCAGCGTCAGGGCGAAGTGCGTAAAAACGGCACCCTGCCGTGGCTGCGCCCGGATGCGAAAAGCCAGGTCACCTTCCAGTATGACGACGGCAAAATCGTTGGTATCGATGCCGTGGTTCTGTCCACTCAGCACGCCGAAGATATTGACCAGAAATCCCTGCAGGAAGCGGTGATGGAAGAGATCATCAAGCCGGTTCTGCCAACTGAATGGCTGAGCTCCGCGACCAAATTCTTCATCAACCCAACCGGCCGTTTCGTTATCGGTGGCCCAATGGGCGACTGCGGCCTGACCGGCCGTAAAATCATCGTTGATACCTACGGCGGCATGGCTCGCCATGGCGGCGGTGCGTTCTCCGGTAAAGATCCGTCTAAAGTTGACCGTTCTGCTGCCTACGCTGCACGCTATGTTGCGAAAAACATCGTTGCCGCGGGCCTGGCTGACCGCTGTGAGATCCAGGTTTCCTACGCTATCGGCGTGGCTGAACCGACCTCCATCATGGTGGAAACCTTCGGTACCGAAAAAGTGCCTTCAGAACAGCTGACCCTGCTGGTCCGCGAGTTCTTCGACCTGCGTCCTTACGGTCTGATTCAGATGCTGGATCTGCTGCACCCTATCTACCAGGAAACCGCTGCATACGGTCACTTTGGTCGCGAACATTTCCCATGGGAAAAAACCGACAAAGCCGCCCTGCTGCGTGAAGCTGCCGGTCTGAAGTAATCGACCGTCATCGCGTTTAAAAGGCCAGCCTTCGGGCTGGCCTTTTGCATTTGTACGATCGCCTTTGCGCGGGCCTACGGGCTTTGCGGTATTTGTAGGCCGGGTAAGGCGCAGCCGCCACCCGGCAGAAAGCCGCACCACATGGAACCGATTACACCGCAGCGAATATCTCCCGCTTTCAGACTATTCTCTTTGCATGATCGCATTTCTTCTGCTGTTACATTCCCTTTCAGTTAAGTCTGAAATGTGCTTTTCCGCGATGCATATCAATTAATTTAGCTCTATATTTTCAAAGCTTTAATTACATTTACGATTACGCATTAGTGTAACCGATTACACCTATGTGACTAATCTCACATATTTTTACGGGTTGCTCACCTACCCTTAACATCGACAAAACTGATAACCCAACTGGAGGGCATAATGCCTGACAATAAAAAACAGGGGCGTACGTCCAATAAGGCGATGACTTTCTTCGTCTGCTTCCTCGCAGCCCTGGCAGGATTACTCTTTGGCCTGGATATCGGCGTGATTGCCGGTGCATTACCTTTCATCACCGATGAATTCCAGATAAACGCACACACGCAAGAGTGGGTCGTGAGCTCCATGATGTTCGGTGCGGCGGTCGGGGCGGTCGGCAGCGGCTGGCTCTCCTTCAAGCTCGGGCGTAAAAAGAGCCTGATGATCGGCGCAATCCTGTTCGTGGCGGGTTCGCTGTTCTCGGCAGCGGCGCCGAACGTTGAAGTGCTGCTGGTCTCCCGCGTGCTGCTGGGTCTGGCCGTGGGCGTTGCCTCTTACACCGCACCGCTGTATCTGTCTGAAATCGCGCCAGAAAAAATTCGCGGCAGCATGATTTCAATGTATCAGCTGATGATCACCATCGGTATTTTGGGCGCGTACCTGTCCGACACCGCGTTCAGCTACAGCGGTGCATGGCGCTGGATGCTGGGCGTGATCATCATCCCTGCCGTTCTGCTGCTGATTGGCGTCTTCTTCCTGCCGGACAGCCCGCGCTGGTTCGCGGCGAAGCGCCGCTTCCACGATGCCGAGCGCGTGCTGATGCGTCTGCGCGATACCAGCGCTGAGGCGAAAAACGAGCTGGAAGAGATCCGCGAAAGCCTGAAGGTGAAGCAGTCCGGCTGGGCGCTGTTCAAAGAGAACAGCAACTTCCGCCGCGCGGTGTTCCTCGGCGTGCTGCTGCAGGTTATGCAGCAGTTTACCGGGATGAACGTCATCATGTACTACGCGCCAAAAATCTTTGAGCTGGCGGGTTACACCAACACCACCGAGCAGATGTGGGGGACGGTTATCGTTGGCCTGACCAACGTGCTGGCAACCTTTATCGCTATCGGTCTGGTTGACCGCTGGGGTCGTAAGCCAACCCTGACGCTGGGCTTCCTGGTGATGGCAGTCGGCATGGGCGTGCTCGGTACGATGATGCATGTGGGCATTCACTCACCAACGGCGCAGTACTTTGCCGTGGCGATGCTGCTGATGTTCATCGTTGGTTTTGCGATGAGCGCCGGTCCGCTGATTTGGGTTCTGTGTTCTGAGATCCAGCCGCTGAAAGGCCGCGATTTCGGTATCACCTGCTCCACCGCGACCAACTGGGTAGCCAACATGATCGTCGGCGCAACCTTCCTGACGATGCTCAACACCCTCGGTAACGCCAACACCTTCTGGGTTTACTCCGGCCTGAACCTGTTCTTCATTATTCTGACCGTCTGGCTGGTTCCTGAAACGAAACACGTTTCCCTGGAACATATTGAACGTAACCTGATGAAAGGTCGTCCGCTGCGCGAAATCGGCGCACACGACTGATTCACCGCGCGGGAGGTGCCTCTTGCACCTCCCCGCTTCGCGTTTTATGCTCTGCCCCTATGAAAACTCCCCGCCTTCCTATCGCTCTTCAGCAGGCCGTTATGCGCAGCCTGCGGGAAAAACTCGCCCAGGCAAACCTGAAGCTCGGACGTAACTATCCTGAGCCAAAAGTGGTTTATCAGCAGCGCGGCACCTCGGCGGGCACCGCCTGGCTGGACTCTTACGAAATCCGCCTGAACCCGGTGCTGATGCTGGAGAACGCGCAGGCGTTTATCGATGAGGTGGTTCCGCACGAGCTGGCGCACCTGCTGGTGTGGAAACACTTTGGCCGCGTGGCGCCGCACGGCAAAGAGTGGAAGTGGATGATGGAAGCCGTCCTCGGCGTGCCGGCGCGCCGCACGCACCAGTTTGAACTGGGTTCCGTTCGCCGCAATACCTTCCCCTATCGCTGCCAGTGCCAGCAGCATCAGCTGACCGTGCGTCGCCACAACCGCGTGGTGCGCGGAGAAGCGACCTATCGCTGCGTTAAATGCGGTGAACCGCTGGTTGTCGAATAACCTTTGCACAATCAGGAACTTTCCTGATCTGACTGATTGCATACAAGAACAACATTCGTTACGTTGCGGGCTTATTTTGACACGGAGTCAACGATGTCCCGTAATTTCGCTTTCACGGTTGCGCTTCTGGCAACCGCTCTCTCAGGCCAGGCGCTGGCCGAAGGTATCAACAGCTTCTCACAGGCCAAATCCGCGGGCGTTAAGGTTAACGCCGACGTACCGGGTGATTTCTACTGCGGCTGCAAAATTAACTGGCAGGGCAAAAAAGGGGTCGTAGACCTTGAGTCCTGCGGCTACAAAGTGCGTAAAAACGAAAACCGCGCCAGCCGAATCGAATGGGAACATGTGGTTCCCGCCTGGCAATTCGGCCACCAGCGCCAGTGCTGGCAGGACGGCGGACGCAAAAACTGCAGCAAAGATCCGGTCTATCGCCAGATGGAAAGCGACATGCACAACCTGCAGCCGGCGGTGGGCGAAGTGAATGGCGACCGCGGCAACTTCATGTACGGCCAGTGGAACGGCGGCGAAGGCCAGTACGGACAGTGCGCCATGAAGGTTGATTTCAAAGAGAAAGTCGCCGAGCCACCGGCGCGCGCGCGCGGCAGCATCGCCCGCACCTACTTCTACATGCGCGACCGCTATGACCTCAACCTGTCGCGTCAGCAAACCCAGCTGTTTAACGCCTGGGACAAGCAATATCCGGTTACCGACTGGGAGTGCCAGCGCGACGAGCGCATCGCTAAGGTTCAGGGCAACCACAACCCTTACGTCCAGCGGGCTTGCCAGGCGCAAAAGAGCTAACCTACACTAGCGGCATTCATTTTCTCTCGCACCACACATGGAATTCTGACTATGCGCGTTCCCCGCATCTACCACCCTGAACTGATTACCGTGGGCAATGAAATCGCCCTGTCTGACGACGCCGCAAACCACGTGGGCCGCGTGCTGCGCATGGGCGCGGGTCAGGCAATCCAGCTTTTTGATGGGTCGAATCAGGTATTCGACGCCGAAATCACACGCGCGGATAAAAAGAGCGTGCACGTGAACGTGCTGCGCGGCGAGGTGGACGACCGTGAATCCCCGCTGCACATCCATTTAGGCCAGGTGATGTCGCGCGGTGAGAAGATGGAATTCACCATTCAGAAATCCATTGAGCTGGGCGTAAGCCTCATTACGCCACTTTTTTCTGAACGCTGTGGCGTTAAACTGGATGCTGAACGTCTGAACAAGAAGATCCAGCAGTGGCAGAAAATCGCCATTGCTGCCTGCGAACAGAGCGGACGTAACCGCATCCCGGAGATCCGCCCGGCGATGGATCTGGAAGCGTGGTGTGCCGAAGAGGAAACCGGGCTTAAGCTCAATCTTCATCCGCGCGCCAGCGCCAGTATCAACACGCTGCCGCTGCCCGTTGAACGCGTGCGCCTGCTGATTGGCCCCGAAGGCGGCCTTTCGGCGGACGAAATTGCCATGACGGCCCGTTACGCGTTTACTGATATTCTGTTGGGACCTCGCGTTCTGCGTACTGAGACAACTGCGCTCACTGCCATCACCGCGCTACAGGTGCGTTTTGGCGATCTGGGTTGACGTATAAATGGAGAAGAACATGATCAAGCTCGGCATCGTGATGGATCCCATCGCAAACATTAACATCAAGAAAGATTCCAGCTTCGCTATGCTGCTGGAAGCCCAGCGCCGCGGTTACGAACTCCACTATATGGAGATGAACGATCTTTACCTGATCAACGGTGAAGCCCGCGCGCGTACCCGCCTCTTAAGCGTCGAGCAGAATTACGATAAATGGTATGAATTCGGCACCGAGCAGGATATCCAGCTTGCCGACCTCGACGTTATCCTGATGCGTAAAGATCCGCCGTTCGACACCGAGTTCATTTACTGCACCTATATCCTTGAGCGCGCAGAAGAGAAAGGCACGCTGATCGTTAACAAACCGCAGAGCCTGCGCGACTGTAACGAGAAGCTCTATACCGCCTGGTTCTCTGACCTGACCCCGGAAACGCTGGTAACGCGCAACAAGGCCCAGTTGAAAGCCTTCTGGCAGAAGCACGGCGATATCATCATGAAGCCGCTGGACGGCATGGGCGGCGCGTCTATTTTCCGCGTGAAAGAGAGCGACCCGAACATTGGCGTGATTGCCGAAACCCTGACCGAGCTGGGCACGCGCTACTGCATGGCGCAGAACTACCTGCCCGCCATCGTCGACGGCGACAAGCGCGTTCTGGTGGTGGACGGCGAGCCGGTGCCTTACTGCCTGGCGCGCATTCCGCAGGGCGGCGAAACCCGCGGCAACCTGGCGGCTGGTGGCCGCGGCGAACCGCGTCCGCTGACCGAAAGCGACTGGGAAATTGCCCGCCGCGTCGGCCCAACGCTCAAAGCCAAAGGCCTGATCTTTGTTGGCCTGGACATCATCGGCGACCGTCTGACCGAGGTGAACGTCACCAGCCCGACCTGCATTCGTGAAATCGAAGCGGAATTCCCGGTCTCGATCACCGGAATGCTGATGGACGCAA
Organism: Enterobacter soli; assembly: GCF_964208575.1. Taxonomy (GTDB): domain Bacteria; phylum Pseudomonadota; class Gammaproteobacteria; order Enterobacterales; family Enterobacteriaceae; genus Enterobacter; species Enterobacter soli_A. The sequence continues at coordinate 163,604 of NZ_CAXOFU010000010.1, forward strand.
TCGAAAAACGTATTCAGAAATAACCTGTGACAGCGCCCTGGTTTATCCCCATACTGGGCGCTGTCGCTTTTTAAACCAGGAAACAGTACCTCTGACAATGAATTTACAGCATCACTTTCTTATTGCCATGCCTGCTCTCCAGGATCCGATTTTCCGCCGCTCCGTCGTTTATATCTGTGAATACAATGAAGACGGCGCGATGGGCATTATCATCAATAAGCCGCTGGAAAACCTGCAAGTCGAAGGCATTCTGGAAAAGCTTAAAATCACGACCGAAGAACGCCTCCCGGAGATCCGTCTTGATAAGCCGGTGATGCTGGGCGGGCCGCTTGCGGAAGATCGTGGCTTTATCCTGCATACGCCTCCGGCGTTCTCCTCCAGCATTCGTATTTCGGATAACACCGTCATCACCACCTCCCGCGACGTGCTTGAAACGCTGGGAACGGCGGATCAACCGTCCGAAGTGCTGGTTGCGCTGGGCTATGCCTCGTGGGAAAAGGGCCAGCTTGAGCAGGAGATCCTGGATAACGCATGGCTGACGGCACCTGCGGATCTGAACATCCTGTTTAAAACGCCTATCGCCGATCGCTGGCGTGATTCCGCAAAGCTGATTGGCATTGATATTCTGACCATGCCTGGCGTAGCGGGGCACGCATAATGAGCGGAACGCTTCTGGCCTTCGACTTTGGCACCAAAAGTATCGGCGTTGCCGTGGGCCAGCGCATTACCGGCACGGCACGCCCGCTGACGGCGCTCAAGGCTAACGACGGCACGCCAGACTGGACGCTTATCGAACGCCTGCTGAAAGAGTGGCAGCCGGATGACGTTATCGTCGGCCTGCCGCTCAACATGGATGGCACCGAGCAGCCGCTCACCGCGCGCGCGCGCAAGTTCGCGAACAAAATCCACGGTCGATTCGGCGTGTCGGTAAAGCTGCACGACGAGCGTCTGAGCACCGTTGAGGCCCGCGCGGGTCTGTTTGAACACGGCGGCTTCAGGGCGCTCAACAAAGGCAGCGTAGACTCTGCCTCTGCCGTGATTATCCTCGAAAGCTTCTTCGAGCAGGGCTACTGATCCGCGTCTGATTTGCCCGCGAAATCGGGCACCTTCAGCAGCTTTTCATTGAGCTGCTCAAGCTCGCCAAGGCGCGCCTCCACCACCGACTCTTCGACATTCCACATCCCGGCAAACGCCAGCGCGGCCTGATGCGCCCCGACGGGAATGGCCATCGAGACTTCCCCGTCGTCGTGATGCCAGACAACGCGCCCGGTTTTACGCTGCTGCTCAAGGTGGGGCGCCAGATTTAGCCACTGCGCCTCGGTGAAACGCTGCATCAGCTGCTCGTCGCTCTCGTCAGCCAGCAGCGCCATGCCAATGACCGACTGCCAGGCCGGAAGCATACGATACCCCGCCAGCGCCTGCGTGGTCTGGCTGCCGGGAACCGAGTGCCAGATGTAGATAATCTGGTCTTCCCAGAGCACGCCCAGCGCGACCACGATATCCCGCGGCGCGTGGCGCTCAAGAATCGGCAGCGCGCGTGAAAACAGCGCCGAGCCACGAATCGACTGCGCCGCCAGGGCGTGAATACCCGGCCCCGGCAGATAACGACGCTGCTCATCCTGCATCGTCAGGCCAATCGAGGCCATGGTCATGAGCAGGCGGTTAGCCCGCGTGGTGTTAATTCCCATCAGGCGCGCCAGCTCGCGACACCCAATTGCACGATCGCTGGAGACCAGATATTGCAGACAGCGGATACCGTCAATGAGGCTTTGATTGGGTTGTGATGACATGGTTTCGTCTGCTCTTAAGGAGGAAAGTCGATTCTACCGCTCGCGCGGCAGGAAACAAGGTCATGCCTGCGCCCTCTCAGCCCTTTCACTGAGCCGCCCCTGGGCGCAGCGTTCGGCGCGGCTCTGGGCGAAATTCTGCATGCCCGCCTGCTGCCCGGTCTGGATGATCCCCGGCAGCTGCCAGGTTTTGCCCTCGCGGATCAGGTTTGCCGCCGCCGCGGTGTTCACCAGCAGTTCGTAAAGCGCTACGCGTCCGCCCTGCGCGTCCGGACAGAGCTTTTGTGCCAGCACGGCGCGTAAGCTGCCCGCCAGCTGGTTACGCACCGGATCTTTTTCCTGCGCCGGAAAGGTATCCACCAGCCGTTCAATGGCCTGCGGCGCCCCGCGCGTATGCAGCGTTGCCAGCACCAGATGCCCGGTCTCCGCCGCCGTTAGCGCAAGACGGATAGTTTCACCGTCGCGCAGCTCCCCCAACAGGATGACGTCAGGATCTTCGCGCAGGGCACCGCGCAGCGCATCGGCAAACGAGCGGCAGTGCTGGCCGACCTCCCGCTGCTGGATGAGGCAACGCTCGCTTTGATAAATAAACTCCACCGGATCCTCCAGCGTCAGGATATGCCCGTCCAGATGATTGTTAAGGTGATCCACCATCGCCGCCAGGGTGGTGGATTTACCGCTGCCGGTCGCGCCCGTGACCAGAATCAGGCCGCCGTCATTTTCCAGCAGCGACGGGATAGCCTTCGGCACGCCCAGCGCCGCAAGCTGCGGGCAGGACGCAGGGAGCAGCCTCAGCGCGAGCGACGCGCCGTTGATATGGCTGAAGGCGCTCCCGCGCAGCCGCTGGCCGCCGGGGAGCGTCAGGGCAAAATCCACCTGCCCGTTTGCCCACCACTCGCCCTGCTGTTCGTCGGTCAGCCAGGTTTTTAACAGCTGGCCGACGTCAGGTGAGGGAAACGGCGCAGGCTCCAGCAGGCCGGCCCTGCGCCAGCGGGGTGGCGAATCACTGCACAGGTGTAGATCCGACACGTTATGCTTTACACTAAGGGCCACAATTTCTTCCAACACCACACGACTCTCCTCGGAAAATGAACGACATTGCGCATAACCTGGCACAGGTCCGGGACAAAATCTCAGCCGCTGCAAAGCGTTGCGGCCGTGCTCCAGAAGAAGTTACGTTACTTGCAGTCAGCAAAACCAAACCTGCGAGCGCCATCGCAGAAGCGATTGCCGCCGGCCATCGCGCGTTTGGCGAAAACTACGTGCAGGAAGGCGTGGATAAAATTCGCTATTTCCGTGAAGCGGGAAACGGTGGCCTGGAGTGGCACTTTATCGGCCCGCTGCAGTCGAACAAAAGCCGTCTGGTGGCGGAGCATTTCGACTGGTGTCACACCCTCGATCGTCTGCGTATCGCCACCCGCCTCAGCGAGCAGCGCCCGGCGGATTTACCGCCGCTTAACGTGCTGATTCAAATCAACATTAGCGACGAAAACAGCAAGTCCGGTATCGCACTGGATGAGCTGGATACGCTGGCCGCCGAGGTGGCTGCGCTGCCGGGGTTAACCCTGCGCGGGTTGATGGCAATCCCGGCGCCTGAGTCAAGTTACGAAAGGCAGTTTGCCGTGGCACAGCAAATGGCTGTAGCATTTGAGGCGCTTAAGGCCCGCTATTCAACGGTAGACACGCTTTCGCTTGGCATGTCGGACGATATGGAAGCCGCGATTGCGGCAGGCAGCACTATGGTGCGCATCGGCACGGCTATTTTCGGTGCGCGCGATTACTCCCAAAAATAAGGAAACCTGAGGAACGCCATGAAGACGTTGACTTTCCTGCTCTCAACGGTCATTGAGCTGTATACGATGGCGCTTTTGCTGCGCGTCTGGATGCAGTGGGCTCGTTGTGATTTTTACAATCCCTTCTCGCAGTTTGTCGTGAAAATCACACAACCTGTTGTCGGGCCGCTGCGCCGCGTGATCCCGGCGATGGGGCCAATCGACAGCGCCTCGCTGCTGGTGTCGTTTGTGCTGAGCGTGATCAAAGCCATCGTGCTGTTTATGGTGGTGACCTTCCAGCCGATCATCTGGATTGCCGCGGTGCTGATCCTGGTGAAGACCATTGGCCTGCTGATTTTCTGGGTGCTGCTGGTTATGGCGATCATGAGCTGGGTAAGCCAGGGCCGTAGCCCGGTGGAGTACGCGCTGATCCAGCTGGCGGAGCCGCTGCTGCGACCAATCCGTAATCTGCTGCCTTCCATGGGCGGTATCGACTTCTCGCCAATGATTCTGGTGCTGCTGCTGTACGTTATCAATATGGGCATCGCCGAGCTGCTGCAGGCCACGGGCAACATGCTGCTGCCGGGGCTGTGGATGGCGCTATGAGTGCGGTAAGCACCTGCGCCGACGGGCTGGTTTTACGGCTGTATATTCAGCCGAAAGCCAGCCGCGACAGCATTGTAGGACTGCATGGCGACGAACTGAAAGTCGCCATCACCGCCCCACCCGTTGATGGCCAGGCCAATGCGCATCTGACCAAATATCTGGCAAAACAGTTCCGCGTGGCAAAAAGTCAGGTCATCATTGAAAAGGGTGAACTTGGGCGTCATAAACAGGTAAAAATCCTCAATCCGCAATCCATCCCGACGGAAGTCGCGGCGTTGACAGAATAGGAAAAAACGATGCAGAAAGTTGTTCTCGCTACCGGTAACGCCGGTAAAGTGCGCGAGCTGGCCTCGCTGTTGAATGATTTTGGTCTGGATGTGGTGGCACAGACAGAGCTGGGCGTGGACTCTGCCGAAGAGACAGGCCTGACGTTTATCGAAAACGCGATCCTGAAAGCCCGCCACGCGGCGCAGGTGACCGGCCTGCCGGCCATTGCCGACGATTCGGGCCTGGCGGTGGATTATCTGGGCGGCGCGCCGGGGATCTACTCCGCGCGCTATTCCGGCGAAGGCGCTACCGACCAGCGCAATCTGGAAAAGCTGCTGGACACCCTGAAAGAGGTGCCGGACGCGCAGCGCACCGCGCAGTTCCACTGCGTGCTGGTTTATCTGCGCCATGCCGAAGACCCAACCCCGATCGTCTGCCACGGCAGCTGGCCGGGCGTGATTACCCGCGAAGCAGCAGGCAGCGGCGGCTTTGGCTACGACCCGATTTTCTTTGTCCCGACCGAGGGCAAAACCGCCGCGGAGCTGACCCGCGAAGAGAAAAGCGCGATTTCCCACCGTGGGCGCGCACTGAAACTGTTACTGGAAGCATTACGTAATGGCTAATTTGCCACCTCTGAGTCTTTATATTCATATCCCGTGGTGCGTGCAGAAATGCCCGTACTGCGACTTCAACTCGCACGCGCTGAAGGGCGAAGTGCCTCACGATGATTACGTTGCGCATCTGCTGGCCGACCTGGACGCCGATGTACCTTACGCACAGGGACGTGAAGTTAAGACCATTTTTATTGGTGGCGGTACGCCGAGCCTGCTTTCAGGCCCGGCGATGCAAACGCTGCTGGACGGCGTGCGTGCGCGCCTCAACCTAGCAGCGGATGCAGAAATTACGATGGAGGCGAACCCCGGCACCGTTGAGGCCGACCGTTTTGTCGACTATCAGCGTGCGGGCGTGAACCGTATCTCCATCGGCGTGCAGAGCTTTAGCGAGCCGAAGCTTAAGCGCCTGGGGCGTATCCACGGCCCGGAAGAGGCAAAACGCGCGGCGAACCTGGCAACCGGGCTTAATCTTCGCAGCTTTAACCTCGATCTGATGCACGGCCTGCCGGATCAGTCGCTGGAAGAGGCGCTGGACGACCTGCGACAGGCGATTGCGCTTAACCCGCCGCACCTCTCCTGGTATCAGCTGACCATCGAGCCGAACACGCTGTTTGGCTCCCGCCCGCCCGTGCTGCCGGACGACGACGCGCTGTGGGATATTTTCGAGCAAGGCCATCGGCTGCTGACCGACGCGGGCTATCAGCAGTATGAAACCTCCGCCTACGCGAAGCCGGGGTATCAGTGTCAGCACAACCTCAACTACTGGCGCTTTGGTGACTATCTGGGGATTGGCTGCGGCGCGCACGGCAAGGTGACCTTCCCGGACGGGCGTATTCTGCGTACCGCCAAAACGCGCCACCCGCGCGGGTATATGGAAGGGCGCTATCTGGAACGTCAACACGACGTGGAAGTGGCCGACAAGCCGTTCGAGTTCTTTATGAACCGCTTCCGCCTGCTGGAAGCCGCGCCACGCGCTGAGTTCACGCTGTATACCGGGCTGCCGGAAACGGTCATCCGCCCGCAGATTGACGAGGCGCTGGCGAAGGGGTATCTCACTGAGACTGACGAAATCTGGCAAATCACCGAGCACGGCAAGCTGTTTTTAAACTCCCTCCTTGAGCTGTTCCTCGCCGAAGGATCCTGAAGACAGGTTCAGGATTTTGCATCCCGTTCTGCCGGCTGAGGGAAAGGCTGGCAGAGTGTAGGGATGGACATTATTCGCTCACATGCAAAACGGCTCAGGCGCGAGCTCACAAATGAAGAAAATCGGCTGTGGTATTTACTGCGCGGTCGTCGTTTCGCTCACTATAAATTTCGCCGACAGCATCCAGTAGGGAATTACATTCTGGATTTCGCCTGCTGCGAGGCGCGCCTGGCAGTTGAGCTGGATGGAGGACAACATGATGAAAACAGGGAATACGATCGTCAAAGGACGCAGTGGTTAAACCAAAAGGGCTGGCATGTGATTCGATTCTGGAACAACGAACTCGGTAATAGTGAAGAGGCGGTACTGGATCAGATCTTTATGACGCTGCAAATGCTGCTACCCTCACCCCGGCCCTCTCCCTGAAAGGGAGAGGGAGCAAACCATCCCCTCGCCCCTCCGGGGAGAGGGTTAGGGTGAGGGGCCCAGCGCGCAGAAACGTTACTTCAGCGTCCCCACCAGCGCCTTGCGGCTATCTTCCAGCGACACCACGCGTTTACACACGTCTTTGCCGAACTGCTGGAAATCTGCTTCCTGATTCTTCCACTCGTTCTGAATCGAGGTCTGCAGGCCGCCCAGGCTGCCTAAAACGCCCTGTAACGGGTTACCGCCGCCTTTCAGCACCGCTTTGGCACCCATCTCGTTGATGCTGTCCTGGAGAATGCCGCCCATCGCCTGATTCACCAGGTTCTGGCCGTCGGCACGCACCTGATCGATTGCCTTGTAGTGGAACGTCAGGCCGTCGGTACGCTTCTCGATAATGCGGTTCATCTGCTCTTTCAGCTGAGCATCCAGCTTGGTCAGGCGAGTGCGCATGTTGCTGCTCTCACCCACCTCTTTGGTGATGATCTTGTCCAGCGCCACGCGGCTCTTCTCGACGCGCGTCAGGGCGCCGTCGTTAATCCACGGCAGCGCGGTGCGCAGATCCGCCTGGTAATCTTTTGCCTGCTCGCGCTGGGCGGCAGTCAGGTTGTACGGCTTGCCGTTGAAGGTTACGTTGCCATCCGGGGTAATCACCAGATTGCCGTTTTCGCCTTTCACCTGCACGGTTTGCGGGCTTAAGACCACGTCGTCGCGCGGCGTGACGCTACATTTATACTCCGCATGGGCGGTGAATCCGGTTGCCATCAGAGCAACAGCCAGCAACGTTTTACGCATCATTTAAACTCCCTAAGACAAAATGGGCCAGCTAATGCTGGCCCCGTACTGCTTACTTAGTCCCACCAAATGTCGAAAAGTTCGCTGATGCGCACGTCTTCGAATTTGCGGTCTTCCAGCCATTTGCGCACTGCGGCCTGGTGTTCTTCGGTGCATTTGCCCACTTCTTGCAGGCAAATCAGACCTTCCCACGCCAGGTAACCGCTGCCATCAAACGCCAGCTTGTTCGGCTCAATAACGTCGCTGATGAAGGCATCAACATCCTGATCAATTTGCTCTACGCTGGTCCCTTCCGGGAAACGCCATGCGACGGAGAAACCAACCTCCTGGAACTCCTCGATGTGCATTTTTTTACGCAGACGACGGCTACGGTTCTTTGCCATTATTTCACCCTCTCGAACATTAAGTCCCATACACCGTGGCCGAGACGATGGCCACGCTGTTCAAATTTTGTCACCGGACGTGAGTCCGGGCGCGGTACATAGTCGTTGCTTTCGGACTGGTTTTTATACCCGTCCAGCGACGACATCACTTCCAGCATATGTTCCGCATACGGTTCCCAGTCGGTCGCCATATGGAAGACGCCGCCCAGCTTAAGCTTACTTTTCACGAGCTCTGCGAAAGGTGCCTGAACGATACGGCGTTTATTATGACGTGCTTTGTGCCACGGGTCAGGGAAAAAGAGCTGAACCATGTTCAAAGAATTGTCAGGAATCATTTTGTGCAGCACTTCTACCGCGTCGTGGCACATCACGCGCAAGTTTTCCACGCCCTCTTCGTGCGCCGTCGCCAGACACGCGCCCACGCCCGGGGAGTGAACCTCAATGCCGAGGAAGTTCTGCTCCGGGCGCGCTTTCGCCATCGCCACCAGCGACGTGCCCATGCCAAAACCGATCTCCAGCGTAACCGGCGCGTCGCGGCCAAACAGTTCGCTAAAGTCGACGGGCTGCTCGCTGAACTCAACGCCCATCACCGGCCAGTAGTTGTCCAGCGCGTGTTGCTGCCCTTTTGTCAGGCGACCCTGACGGCGGACAAAGCTGCGAATACGGCGCAGCGGGCGGCCGTTTTCATCAAATTCCGGTGAAATGACGTCGTTTTTCATAAAAGAGTTGTCTGCTTGTGAGAATGTTCGGGAAACGGGCATTATCCAAAGTTAAGGCTTCTATGCAAGCATGGGAAAGATCCGGTTTACAGCAGATTGGCGCTGTGCTGCAATCGGCGTCCCTGATTAAGCGAATCGATGACCATGCAAGCCTCTCAATTTTCAGCCCAGGTGCTGGACTGGTACGACAAATACGGGCGTAAAACCCTGCCCTGGCAAATTGAAAAAACGCCTTATAAAGTATGGCTCTCCGAAGTGATGTTGCAACAAACGCAGGTCGCGACTGTTATCCCCTACTTCGAGCGGTTTATGGCGCGCTTTCCCACGGTCACCGATCTGGCCAATGCCCCTTTAGACGAAGTGCTGCACCTGTGGACCGGGCTTGGCTATTACGCCCGCGCGCGCAATCTGCACAAAGCCGCGCAGCAGGTCGCGACGCTGCACAACGGCAAATTCCCTGAAACCTTCGACGAGGTGGCGGATCTCCCGGGCGTTGGGCGTTCCACCGCGGGCGCGATCCTTTCCCTCTCCTTAGGCAAGCATTTTCCGATTCTCGACGGCAACGTAAAACGCGTGCTGGCCCGCTGCTATGCCGTTGACGGCTGGCCTGGCAAGAAAGAGGTCGAAAAACGGCTGTGGGAGATCAGCGAAGCGGTCACCCCGGTGAAAGGCGTGGAGCGCTTTAATCAGGCGATGATGGATTTAGGGGCGATGGTGTGTACGCGCTCTAAGCCGAAGTGCGAGCTGTGCCCGGTGAATAACCTCTGCGTGGCCTATGCCAACCATTCGTGGGCGCAGTATCCGGGCAAAAAGCCCAAGCAGACGCTGCCGGAGCGCACCGGGTATATGCTGCTGATGCAGCAGGGTGATGAGGTGTTCCTCGCCCAACGTCCGCCGAGCGGCCTGTGGGGTGGTCTATACTGCTTCCCACAGTTTGAAGATGAAGCCGCACTTCGGGAATGGCTTAAACAGCGCGGGATTGCTGCCGATAACCTCATGCAACAAACCGCGTTTCGCCATACCTTCAGCCATTTCCATCTGGATATTGTGCCTATGTGGCTTCCCGTGTCCTCATTCAGCGCGTGCATGGATGAAGGCCCGGCTCTCTGGTATAACTTAGCGCAACCGCCATCTGTCGGACTGGCGGCTCCCGTGGAGCGCCTGTTACAGCAATTACGTGCCGGTGCACTGATTTAGCATCGGCAAGAAAAAGAGGAATAAGTATGGCCAGAACCATTTTTTGCACCTTCCTGCAGCGCGACGCTGAAGGCCAGGATTTTCAGCTCTACCCTGGCGACCTGGGTAAGCGCATTTACAACGAGATCTCCAAAGAAGCCTGGGGACAGTGGCAGAAAAAGCAAACCATGCTGATCAACGAGAAGAAGCTCAGCATGATGAAACCGGAAGACCGCAAACTGCTGGAGCAGGAGATGGTGAACTTCCTGTTTGAAGGTAAAGACGTGCACATCGAAGGCTATACGCCGCCGGAAAAATAATATCGCGCTGCTGGTGCCGGGTGGCGCTGCGCTTACCCGGCCTACAAAACCGTAGGCCCGTGCAAGCGCAGCGCCGCCGGGCAACAGCACCCCCAAAGCAAACACAACACGCACTCCCGGAATGATGAAAAAACTTTTAGCGCTAGCTCTTGTTGCGCCGTTGCTTGTGTCTTGTTCTTCAAATAAAGGCGATGAATACAACGAAGCCTGGGTCAAGGACACCAACGGTTTTGACATTTTGATGGGGCAGTTTGCCCATAACATCGAAAACATATGGGGATTTAACGAAGTTCTTATTGCCGGACCTAAGGACTACGTTAAATACACCGACGCCTACCAGACGCGTAGCCACATCAACTTTGATGAGGGTACGATCACCGTCGAAACTATTGCCGGGACTGAACCTGCCGCCCGCCTGCGTCAGGCGATCGTCAAAACCCTGCTGATGGGTGACGATCCGGGTTCTATCGATCTCTATTCCGACGCCGACGATATTACGATTTCCAAAGAGCCGTTCCTGTACGGCCAGGTTGTGGATCAGACCGGTCAGGCGATCCGCTGGGAAGGCCGCGCCACCAAGTTTGCCGACTACCTGCTGCAAACGCGCCTCAAAAGCCGCACCAACGGCCTGAAAATCATCTACAGCGTGACCATCAACCTGGTGCCGAACCACCTCGACAAACGTGCGCATAAATACGTGGGCATGGTGCGTCAGGCGTCGCGCAAATACGGCGTGGACGAGTCGCTGATCCTGGCGATTATGCAGACCGAATCCTCGTTCAACCCTTACGCCGTAAGCCGTTCCGACGCCCTGGGGCTAATGCAGGTTGTGCAGCACAGCGCGGGTAAAGACGTGTTCCGGGCGCAGGGTAAATCCGGCACGCCGAGCCGCAGCTACCTGTTCGATCCGCAAAGCAACATTGATACCGGCACCGCGTATCTGGCGATGCTTAACAACGTTTATCTGAGCGGGATCGATAACCCAACCTCGCGTCGCTATGCGGTGATCACCGCCTACAACGGCGGCGCGGGCAGCGTGCTGCGCGTGTTCTCGAACGACAAGGTGCAGGCGGCCAATATCATCAACAGCATGGCGCCGGGGGATGTTTACTCTACCCTGACCACCCGCCACCCGTCCGCGGAGTCTCGCCGCTATCTTTATAAGGTGAATACGGCGCAGAAGAACTACCGTCGTCGGTGATTGGCGTGCCTTCTCCCGGAGGGGAGAGGGCCAGGGTGAGGGGTACATAAGGCTGTAGTGGTCATTCCGTTCACCTTACGTCCCCTGCTTCTCTGTCACCACAATACTTGTGAACGTGTCAGGGAGGCTCACCGCCGCCTCCCTGAC
>NZ_CAXOFU010000011.1:0-163661 GCF_964208575.1 Enterobacter soli
AGGAATAAGCTGAGGGCACCGCGAAGCGGCGATTTTCTTGCCGGAAGCCCGGGTGGTCAGGGCGGCGGCGATTGAGCCGCCCTGACACGTTCACAAGTATTGTGGTAACAGAGAAGCAGAAGACGTGAAGTGAACGGAACGACCGCCACAGCTGCATGTCCCTCTGACTACTGCACTTTCGCAAAGGTGAGCCACCTTATTGCTCCTGCGCAGCCCCCAGCACGCTATGCAACAGCACATTCGCCCCTTTCTCTGACCACTCCGGCAGGATCTTTTCCGCCTCGTTGTGGCTGATCCCCTTCACGCACGGAATAAAAATCATGCTCGCAGGGGCAATTTTGCTCACGTAGCAGGTGTCGTGCCCGGCGCCGGAGACCATCGGCTTTGCCGAATAGCCCAGCGCCGCAACGGCCTGTTCCGTGCGCGCCAGACACCGCGCGTCAAAGGCAATCGGCGCGTAGTCAAAAATACGCTCCACGCCTGCGGTCACGCCGCGCGCGGCCAGGCTTTCCGCCGCCTCATGCAGCGCGGCTTCCATCGCCTCCAGCGCGGATTGCTCAGGATGGCGAAACTCCACGCTGCACACCACCCGGGAAGGCACCACGTTGCGCGAGTTCGGCGTGACGTTCGCCATGCCGATCGTCGCGCGTCCGTCCGGCGCGTGCCGATAGCCAATCTGTTCGACGCTTAACGCCAGCGCCGCAAACGCGGTGAGCGCATCGCGGCGGCTGTGCATCGGCGTCGTGCCCGCATGGGCGGCAAAGCCGTCGAGGGTAATCGTGAACCAGCGCTGGCCCATCGCCGCGCGCACCAGCCCGATATCCACCGCCTCGTCTTCCAGAATCGGCCCTTGCTCGATGTGCAGTTCATAGCAGGCGTGGATCGGAAAAGCCTGCGCGGGCTGCTCGCCGCGATAGCCGATGCTGTCCAGCGCTTCCCCGACCGTCACGCCTGCGCTATCCGCCCGGGCGTGGGCGTAAGCTTCGCTGAACTGCCCGGTCCAGACGCCGGAGGAGAGCATCGCCGGAGCAAAGCGCGCGCCTTCTTCGTTGGTCCAGTTCACCAGCACGATATCGCGCTCGGTTTCAACATCGTTGTCGTTGAGCGTTCGCAGCAGCTCCAGCCCGGCCAGCACGCCGTAAATGCCGTCGTAATTGCCGCCGAGCGGCTGAGAATCGACGTGCGACCCGGTCATCACTGGCGCAAGCGAAGGGTTTTTACCGGCGCGGCGGATAAACATGTTGCCCATGCTGTCGACGGTGCAGGTAAATCCCGCCTCCAGTGCCCAGTCGCGCAGCAGGTTACGCGCGATGCGGTCTTCCTCGCTCAGGGCCAGACGGGTGACGCCTCCGGCGGGCGTGCCGCCGATTTGCGCCATCATCTCAAGCGTTGACCACAGGCGCCCGGCGTTTACGCGGATCATGCGTTGTCCTTTTTACTGCGGTAGCGGAAGTCGCAGCACGCGCCGCCCTGCATAATGGTAGTGGTGCGGGTCAGCTCAACGTCCGGCGCATAGCCGACGATAAACTTTTCGTCGCGCGCACAGGAGAGCAGGTGGCCGATCTCACCCAGGCCCATTTCGTGATACATCTCGGCGTAACGGCAGCGGGTCACGTTGTAGTTGTACTGCTGCTCGTCGGCGTCGATCACCTTCACCTCCAGCGCGTTATCTTTCTCCCACAGGTACTGCAGGGCGATAAAGCTCTTCACGTCCGTGCCGTTCGGCTCTTTGCTGGCAAAGGCTTTGCCTGCGTCGATTGCGGCCTGCTCAATGGCCTCGCCAATCACCGCCTGGGCGCGGGCTTTCCCTATCTCGCGCACCAGGATCTCGTAAATTGGCTTAATAATTTCTGCTTCAATTTTGCGGCGGGCGAGAATGCCCAGCTCATTATTATCACTCATCACATTGCCTCACTGCGTTACTTCGTTTTGGCGCCACCGAGCACGGTTTGCGGCTGCCATTTGCCATCCACCACTTTATAGACGGTGAAGGACGGTGATTTCAGGTTGCCCTGGTCATCGAAGGCGATCTGTCCGGTAACGCCGGAATAGCTGATGGCGCGCAGGGCAGGCAGGTACTCGGATGGATCCACCGAGTCCGCTTTCTCCATCGCCGCGACCAGCACGCGGGTGGCGTCGTAGGCGAACGGCGCGTGCAGTTCGATATGGGTGTGGTAGCGGGACTGATACGCCTGCTCAAAGGCTTTACCGCCAGGCATCTGCTCAACCGGCAGACCCGGCTCCAGCGCGACCACGCCTTCACCTTCTTTTTGCGCCAGCTGGAGGAAGGTCTGGCTGACGAAACCGCCTGCGCCCATCAGCGTGGCGTTCATGCCGAGCTGTTTGATACGACGCGCCAGCGGTGCCGCCTGGCTGTCAACGCCGCCGAAGAAAATCAGATCGGCGTTCTTGCTGCGAATGGCGGTTAACACGGCGCTAAAATCAACCGTTTTGTCGTCAACGTACTGGCGGTCGACAATTTTCACGCCCTGCGCCTCGAGAGACTTGATGAACTCATCCGCCAGCCCCTGACCAAAGGCGGTGCGGTCGTCGATCACCGCAATGCGTTTCGCTTTCAGGGTGTTTACCGCGTACTGCCCGGCAAACTGGCCGCCGTCATCGTCGTGGCCCATCACGCGGAAGCTGGTGTCGAAGCCCTGTTTGGTGTACGCATGGCCGGTCGCCACGGGCGCGACCTGGGCGATGCCCGCATCGTGATAAACCCGCGCCGCCGGAATGCTGGTGCCGGTGTTCCAGTGGCCGACCACGCCTGCCACGCCGCTGTCCACCAGACGCTGCGCCACCGCCACGGCGGTACGCGGGTCGGACTGGTCGTCTTCGGACTGCAGTTTGAAGGTCACCGCTTTGCCGCCGATAGTCGGGTGCTGCTTGTTGATGTCGTCAATCGCCAGCTGCGCGCCGTTCTCCAGATCTTTACCGATACGGGCGGACGGGCCGGTGAGCGGGCCCGCCAGGCCGATAAGCACGGTTTCCTCGCCTGCGGCCCACGCGCCCGTTGAGGCAAAACCGCTGAGCAGAAGCGCGGCGCTAAGCGCACTGATTTTTACTGTTTTCATTGTTATTCCCTGGTGTTGGTTGGTGTCGGTTGGTGTTGTCAAACGGGCATTTCGCCCAAATAAATCTGTGCAATCTGGTCGTCGTCGAGCATTGCCCTGGACGCGCCGTGATGAACAATGCTACCGCTGTCCATCACCCACGCCCTGTCGGTCACCTCCAGCGCCAGCCGCGCGTTTTGCTCGATGAGGAGCAGGGCGACGCCGCGTTCGCGCAGCTCGGCGATGACCGCGAAAATGTTCTCAACCATCTTCGGGGCCAGCCCCATGGAAGGTTCGTCGAGGATCAGCAGGCGCGGGCGGCTGAGCAGGGCGCGGTTGAGCGCCAGAAGCTGCTGTTCGCCGCCGGAGAGCAGCCCGGCAAGCTGGTGCTGACGTTCGCCGAGGCGCGGAAAACGGTCGAAAATATCGTTCATTTCCCGCTTAACGGTGACGTTGTCACGCCGAAGCCATGCGCCCATCTGCAGGTTTTCCAGCACCGTCATGCGCGCGAAGATACCGCGGCCTTCCGGCACCATCACCAGCCCGTCGCGCAGCAGCGCCTCGGCCTTGTATTTACGCACGCTTTTGCCGTTAAACGTAATAGCGCCGCTGAAGCTTTCCAGCCCGGTGATGGCGCGCACGGTGGAGCTTTTGCCCGCGCCGTTTGCGCCGATGAGCGTCGCCTGTTCGCCTTCATTCAGGGTAAAGGAGACATCGCGCACCGCCTGAATGCCGCCGTAGTGCACGTCCAGACGTTCAACCGTGAGTAGTTCAGACATGGGCATGGCCTCCAAGCCAGGCGGCAATCACTGCCGGGTCGCGCCGCACGCTGTCCGGCGTGCCGCTGGCGAGCGTTTTACCGTAATCAAGCACCGTCAGGCGATCGCAAATGCCCATCACCAGCTTGACGTCGTGTTCAATCATCAACAGCGTTTTGCCGTCGTCGCGAATGCGCATGAGCAGCTCGCCCAGCGCTCTCTTTTCCGCCGCGTTCATGCCCGCGGCGGGCTCATCCAGCGCCAGTAAGAGCGGATCGGTTGCCAGCGCCCGGGCGATTTCCAGCCGACGCTGATGGCCGTAGGCCAGATCGCAGGCGCGGTAGTGGGCGAACTTGGCAATCCCGGTGTACTCCAGCCAGTGCCAGGCAAGTTCGCGGGTCTGCGCTTCCTCTTCCCGCGCGCGCTTGTGGCGGCTCAGCGCCGCCCACAGGCCGTTGCGGGTGCGCACGTGGCGGCCGACCATCACGTTTTCCAGCACCGACATCTCGTTAAACAGGCGCACGTTCTGGAAGGTGCGGGCGATCCCGGCGGCGGTGACTTTCTCGATCTGTTTCGGGTAATAGGGCGTGTCGGCAATCAAAAACTCGCCGCTGTCCGCCGGATATAGCCCGGTAATCAGGTTAAAGCAGGTGGTTTTGCCCGCTCCGTTAGGGCCAATCAGCCCGTAGATCTCGCCCGGATTGATCGACAACGAGACATTGTCCACGGCGGTCAGGCCGCCGAAGCGTTTGGACATATTGCGCACGGTGAGCAGGCTCATGCGGCGATCTCCTTATGGCGTACCGGCCAGATGCCGGAAGGACGCACCAGCATCACGCCGACCAGCGCCACGCCGTAAAACAGCTGGCGCAGAATTTCCGGGTCAACCAGCACCGTGCCAAACAGCGCCTGCTGTACGGGCGCCGCCTGGCTGCGCAGCAGCTCCGGCAGGGCGGTGAGCAGCACCGCGCCGAGGATTACGCCCGGGATGTGTCCCATCCCGCCCAGCACCACCATCGCCAGCACGGCAATGGACTCCTGCAGCGTGAAGGATTCGGGGGAAACAAAGCCCTGGAACGCGCCAAACAGCGCCCCCGCCACGCCGCCGAACGAGGCGCCCATCGCAAAGGCCAGCAGCTTGTAGTTACGCACGTTAATGCCCATAGCCCGGGCGACGTCTTCGTCTTCGCGGATCGCGTGCCAGGCCCGGCCAATGCGCGAGTGCTGCAAACGCAGGCAGACAAAAATGATCGCCACAATCACCAGCATCAGCAGGTAGTACCACAGCCACAGGGCGGGCACCTTAAAGCCAAACCAGTGGTAAACGCCGCTAAACTTCAGGCCGAACAGGTTCAGGGTATCCACGCCGGTAATGCCCTTTGCGCCGTTGGTGATGTTCACCGGGCGGTCGAGGTTGCGCATCAGGATGCGGATAATCTCACCAAAGCCGAGGGTCACAATGGCGAGGTAATCCCCGCGCAGCTTTAAGGTGGGCGCGCCGAGCAGAATGCCGCACACCGCGGCTACCAGCGCGGCGACCGGGACGATCAGCAGATACGAGGTGTGCAGCCCGTCCGGGAACCAGACGGCGAGGATCGGGAACACCTCCAGCAGATGCGGGGAGGCCAGCAGCGCGGCCAGGTATGCGCCCACCGCGTAAAAGGCGATAAAGCCCATATCCAGCAGGCCGGTGTAGCCGACCACGATGTTCAGCCCCAGCGCCAGCATGATGTAGAGCAGGGCAAAGTCGATGACCCGCACCCAGTAGTTGCCGCCAAGCTGGGTGGCGACCACGGGGGCAATCACCAGAGCGAGGCAAAACAGGGTCATGCCTGACCAAAATTTGCGGGTAGCGGCGGGTTTCTCAAGTTGTACCGTTGTCATAGTGTCCTCTACGCCCTGTGCGCCACGCGCTCGCCCAGTAAACCTGCCGGACGGAAGACCAGCACCAGAATCAGCACGATGAAGGCAAAGACGTCCTGATAGTTACTGCCAAACACGCCGTGGGTCAGCTCGCCGAGATACCCCGCGCCGAGCGCTTCAATAATGCCGAGCAAAATGCCGCCGACCATCGCGCCGCGGATGTTGCCGATCCCGCCGAGCACCGCGGCGGTAAAGGCCTTAATGCCCGGTAAAAAGCCCATCGAAAAGCTGGCGTTGCCGTAGTTGCTCGCCATCATCACGCCGGCGAGGGCGGCAAAGGCGCCGCCGATGGCAAAGGTGAGGGTAATGATGGCGTTCGGGTTAACGCCCATTAAGGTGGCAACGCGCGGGTTCTCCGCCACCGCGCGCATTCCGCGCCCGAGGCGGGTGTATTCCACTAACAGCCACAGGCCGATCATCACAACCAGCGCCAGCGCCACGGTGACGATCCCGGTGACGGTGACAATGGCCGGAGGATGGGTTTCGCTGCCTGCGGTGACCGCAATCGGATCCATCGGCAGGATCTGCGGGAACATCAGCGGGTTGCGCGTCCAGACGATCATCGCCACGGTTTGCAGCAGTACCGACACGCCAATCCCGGAAATCAGCGGCGCGAGGCGCGGCGCGTTGCGCAGGCGGCGATAGGCGAAGCGCTCCACCGCCATCGCCAGCAGCGCGCAGACGCCCATGGCAATCAGCAGGGCGAAGCCAAGCTGCAGGAGCAGCGGCAGGTGCGGGAAGGCCGTATTCAGGGCGTTGATTGCGGACAGCGTCGTGAGCGCGCCGACCATCAGAATATCGCCGTGGGCAAAGTTAATAATGCGCAAAATGCCATACACCATGGTATAGCCCAGCGCGATCAGCGCGTAGATGCTTCCCAGCATCACCCCGTTGATCAATTGTTGTATGAGAGTATCCAACGTTCGTATCCGACTAATTGCTCTTTTAACGGCTACCATCCAACAATTGAATTAAATTGTAAAATACACATATATTATTTCTTATGATAATCCGATATTGTCTTATCTGTATGATTTATATGAAGATATAAAAACCCTGCAAGCGGGTAAAAACCCTAAAGAAATCAATATATGAATAAAACAGAACAATCCGTCTTCGCCGAAAGCCGCCTGGCAAACGATCCGCCGCTGCGTGCCGTGCGTGCGTTTGAAGCCATCGCCCGGCTCGGCAGCGTAACGCTGGCGGCGCAGGAGCTGGATATCTCACCGTCGGCGGTCAGCCATCAGCTCAAAGTGCTGGAAGGCTATCTGCAAATGCCCCTGACCGAGCGGCAGGGGCGCAGGCTGGCGCTGAGCCAGCAGGGGCGTGAATACTACCGTTCAATTCGCGCGGCGTTTAACGTCCTGCGCCAGGCCACCGAGCATCTGGTGGAGCAGGCGCAAACCCGGCAGGTGACCATCAGCCTGATCCCGCTGTTTGGCATGGGCTGGTTTATTCCGCGCCTGCCCGCGTTTATGCGCGCCAATCCGCAAACGGAAATCAACGTCGTCTACGCCAACCACCGCAACTATTTAAGCGACGCGTCGGATATGTCGATCCGTTTTGGCAACGGCCAGTGGGCGGGGTATCAGAGTGAAAAGCTGATCTCCGGCAAGATGGTGCCGGTATGCAGCCGCGCGTTTTTGCGCATTCACGGCCATATCGACACGCCGGAACAGCTGCTGCAAATGCCGCTTCTGCACGACGAGGAGCGCACGACCTGGCAGCAGTGGTTCACCCAGCAGGGCGTGAAGCGTCCGCCACGGCGCAGCGGCCCGATGTTTGAAGATGGCCTGCTGACGCTGGCGGGCGTTCAGGCCGGGCTGGGCTGTGCGCTCATGCGCGAGCCGCTTATCGCGCCGTATCTTGAAAGCGGTGAGCTGGTGAAAATCTTCGATTTGCCCATCGACGACGGGCGCGATTATCACCTGTGCGTACGGGCCGATACGGAGATGACGGAGGATGGCAAGCTGCTGCAAAACTGGCTTCGCCGCGCGGCGGGCAGCGAACAGCCTACGGCGTAAGCGGGCAGTTGTTGTCCAGCGCCTCGATGTCCGTTCCGCTGTAGCGGGCGTATTGTCCGGTCAGTCCCCAGAAGGCGGGCTGCGTTTCGGTGTAGATCTCGGCGGCGAGCACCAGGCGACGGCGCTCGTCTTCGTTCATTTCAAGCATCGTCCAGGGAACGAAGTAGCGCGACGATGAGGTGAGCTCAAACCACAGCGGGCAGCCGCAGCCGGGGCAAAACCAGCGTTCGCCGCGGGACGACGAAGCAAAATGAGAAGGGGCGATGGAGTCCTGTTCCAGAAGGGGTTCCCCCTCGGCTTCCAGGTACATGGCTATGCCGCCCGACCATTTCTGGCAGAGCGTACAGTGGCAGGCATACACGTCGAAGTTGCTGAGATTCACGCTAAACTGGCTCATCCCACACAAGCAGCGTCCTTTGAACATGTGCATGGCGTTCTCCTTTATCACGCCAGTCCAACCTAAAAAAAAAGCCAACCGCGAGGGCTGGCCTTTTTATACTGACAAATCTTAGAACTGGTAGGTCAGACCCAGAGCAACGATGTTGTCGGTAGACACGCCAGCAACTTTGGTGAAGCTGTTGTCGTCAACCAGGTTGATTTTGTAATCAACGTAGGTGGACATGTTTTTGTTGAAGTAGTAGGTCGCGCCAACTTCAACGTATTCAACCAGATCCTGGTCGCCGTAAGAACCGAGGTCTTTACCTTTGGATTTCAGGTAAGCAACGGACGGACGCAGACCGAAGTCGAACTGGTACTGAGCAACAACTTCGAAGTTCTGCGCTTTGTTCGCGATGAAACCGCTGCCGAAGTTGGTCATGTTGCGGGTTTCAGAGTAGGTGGTTGCCAGGTAGATGTTGTTCGCATCGTACTTCAGGCCAGCCGCCCAAACTTCTGCGTTGTCGCCGCCAGCGTTGATGGTGTTAGCCACTTCGCCTGCACGAACCTGGTTGTTGGTACGGTCAGATTTCGCATAGGTTGCACCCACGCCGAAACCGTCGAATTCATAGGTAGAAGACAGGCCCCAACCGTCACCGTTCGCTTCGGTGATGTCGCGCTTGTTGTTTTTACCCTGGTACTGAGCGGCGAAGTTCAGGCCGTCAACCAGACCGAAGAAGTCGCTGTTACGGTAGGTTGCAACGCCCGTAGTACGGCCAGTCATAAAGCCATCAGTCTGAGTCCAGGTATCACCACCGAACTCTGGCAGAACGTCGGTCCATGCGCCGATGTCGTAAGCAACACCGTAGTTACGACCGTAGTCGAAAGAACCGAATTCGTTAAATTTCAGACCTGCGAACGCCAGACGAGTTTTGTTGCCTTTGTCGCCGTTGCTTTCTTCGTTGTTGCCTTTGAACTCATATTCCCACTGGCCGTAACCGGACATCTGGTCATTGATCTGAGTTTCACCTTTGAAGCCCAGACGAACATAAGTTTTGTCACCGTCGCTGCCGGTGTCATCAGAGAAATAGTGCAGACCTGTTACTTTACCGTACAGATCCAGCTTGTTACCGTCTTTGTTATAAACTTCAGCCGCGTTTACAACGCCTGCTGCCAACATGGAAGTCACTGCCACTGCAACTAATTTAAGTTTCATCTTAAATAATCCTTATAATTTTCTTTGGGTATTCCTGAGCCATTTCTAAACGATTACTAAACGAGGCTGTTCGTCAATGGCGTGTTATTTTTAAAAATCTTGTAGCCTGGTTTCAATAATAAGTTTCAAAATATTAGCGATAATTTCAATTAGTGTGATCGTGATCTGAAAAATTGCCGCTGAAACGATGGTTTTGATTAATTAATAGTCGCAAATGGATTATTTCCTCGCCTCAACCATTGAGCGGGAAATAGTTTTAAGGGGTGCCTATTTTGCCGCTCAATTATCGTTTTGGCCGCGGTGGAAATTTGCGGAAATGGGTTTTTCCTAACCTAAAAACAGTAGCTTATAAGGATTTCCTGGCGCGGTTCCTGTCGTGAATTCTTGAAACATCCAGAAATAAACTATTGCAATAAGTGCTATATACAACGTAAGTATTCGCGGGGAATTAGTCACTGTGCGGTGTCAATTAATGTCAATAAATGCGGATTTATGTTTACGGAAGGGAGCGTATATAAACAGAATGTAAACACATTCTCCAGCGCTCAAATAAATATTCTGACGTGAGATCACAATTATTAGCGTAGTTTTTGCCGGGCGCGAATGTTGCCCGGCAGAGAAATATCAGGCGTTATTTCGGGTGGCGTACCAGCACAGCAGCGACCCGGCGCAGACCAGCAGCGCCCCTTGCCAGAAAGAGAACGAGAGCGGGGCATTTAATACGGCGGCGGCAAGCGCGGCGGATAATACCGGCGTGAAATACGACACGGCCGCCAGCACGGTGACATTGCCGTGAAGAATGCCGATATTCCACGAGGCATAACCCAACCCCAGCGCCACGCCGCACAATAATAGCTTCACCACCACGGACACGCTAAAGATCATTTCAGGCTGCGGGCTAACGGCATATTTCACCCACAGGCTGGCGGCAGTGAGCAAAACAAACAGGGTGATCCCGTTTTGTCCTTTGGCGAATTTGCTGGTCACGGTGCAGTAGGCGGCCCAGATAAATGCCCCGGCGAACGCCAGCGCATAGCTGAGAGGGCTTGAGATCACGTTGCGGATAATTTCATCGGGATGCAGGCCGCGTTCGCCGCCTAATACCCAGCATACGCCCAATATGGAAATGAGAAGTCCGGGGATCACCCACAGCGATGATTTTTGACCGTTGAATAAAATCGCAAACACAATCGTCAGGCTGGGCCACAGATAATTGACCATGCCGACCTCAATGGCCTGCGGGCGCGTGGCGGCATAGCCGAGGGATAATGCGAGGCAAATTTCATAGCTGACAAACAGTACGCTGCCCGCAATTAAATATCGCGTTGAGAAACGTCTGATATCCGGAAATCCCACCGTCAGCAGGCACATTAATCCGCTGACGGTATAAATCATTGCCGCACCGCCCACCGGCCCCAGACCTTCACTGACGCTGCGAATAAGCCCGACCATCGTGCTCCATAGCAGGATCGCCGCCAGGCCAATCAGCGTTGCTCTCTTTTTATCCATTACCGTGCCATCGCCCTAAAATACAAAGGGAAAATTTATAACATTAATCCTTCGGGCATCGCGAATTATTCTGCTAAGCGCCTAACCCTAAAGGATTATTCAAATGCGCACGGGGCGACTATTAAGGGGGCGAAGGCAGACGACATTGATTTGACGCAAAAAAATCAGGGGTATTGCTGTTAGTTTGCGGCGCGAAGTCTTATCAGAAAAAGAGGACCACAATGGACGTCAGCCGCAGACAGTTTTTCAAAATCTGCGCGGGCGGTATGGCCGGAACAACGGCCGCTATGCTGGGATTCGCTCCCAAAATGGCGCTGGCTCAGTCACGCAACTATAAGCTGCTGCGTGCTAAAGAGATCCGTAACACCTGCACATACTGCTCCGTGGGTTGCGGGCTATTAATGTATAGCCTGGGTGATGGCGCGAAGAACGCCAAAGAAGCGATTTACCACATTGAAGGCGATCCGGATCATCCGGTAAGCCGCGGGGCGCTGTGCCCGAAAGGGGCGGGCCTGCTGGACTACGTTCACAGCGAAAACCGCCTGCGCTACCCGGAATACCGCGCGCCGGGTTCCGATAAGTGGCAGCGAATTTCCTGGGACGAGGCGTTCTCACGCATCGCCAGATTAATGAAAGCCGACCGTGACGCTAACTTTGTTGAGAAAAACGAACAGGGCGTAACCGTTAACCGCTGGCTTTCCACCGGGATGCTCTGCGCGTCTGCGGCAAGTAACGAAACCGGCATGTTGACGCAGAAGTTTGTGCGTTCCCTCGGGATGCTGGCGGTAGACAACCAGGCGCGCGTCTGACACGGACCAACGGTAGCAAGTCTTGCTCCAACATTTGGTCGCGGTGCGATGACCAACCACTGGGTTGATATCAAAAACGCAAACGTCGTGGTGGTGATGGGCGGTAACGCCGCTGAAGCCCATCCGGTGGGATTCCGCTGGGCGATGGAAGCGAAAAACAACAACGATGCGACGCTGATCGTCGTCGATCCGCGCTTTACGCGTACGGCATCGGTGGCGGATATCTATGCGCCAATCCGCTCCGGTACGGACATTACGTTCCTGTCCGGCGTGCTGCTGTACCTGATTGAAAACGGCAAAATTAACGCGGAATACGTTAAACACTACACCAACGCCAACCTGCTGGTGCGGGACGACTTTGCCTTTGATGACGGCCTGTTCAGCGGCTATGACGCTGAGAAACGCCAGTACGATAAGTCTTCATGGAACTATCAGTTCGATGAAAACGGCTATGCGATGCGGGATGAAACCCTGACCCATCCTCGCTGCGTATGGAATTTGCTGAAGCAGCACGTGTCCCGCTATACGCCGGACGTGGTGGAGAACATCTGCGGCACGCCAAAAGCGGACTTCCTGAAGGTCTGCGAAGTGCTGGCCTCTACCAGCGCCGCCGACAGAACCACCACCTTCCTGTACGCGCTGGGCTGGACGCAGCACACCGTGGGCGCGCAGAACATCCGCACCATGGCGATGATCCAGCTGCTGCTCGGCAATATGGGCATGGCCGGCGGTGGGGTAAACGCCCTGCGCGGTCACTCCAACATTCAGGGTCTGACCGATCTTGGCCTGCTGTCCACCAGCCTGCCGGGCTACCTGACGCTGCCGTCGGAAAAGCAGACCGATCTGCAAAGCTATCTCGCGGCGAACACGCCAAAAGCGACGCTGCCGGATCAGGTGAACTACTGGAGCAACTATCCGAAGTTCTACGTCAGCCTGATGAAATCCTTCTACGGCGACGCGGCGCAGAAAGAGAACGACTGGGGCTATGCGTGGCTGCCGAAGTGGGACCAGGCTTACGACGTCATCAAGTATTTCAACATGATGGATAAGGGCAACGTCACGGGCTACATCTGCCAGGGCTTCAACCCGGTTGCCTCGTTCCCGGATAAAAACAAGGTGGTGCGTAGCCTCAGCAAGCTGAAGTACATGGTGGTTGTCGATCCGCTGGTGACCGAAACCTCCAACTTCTGGCAGAACCACGGCGAGATGAACGACGTGGATCCGGCCTCGATTCAGACCGAAGTCTTCCGCCTGCCGTCGACCTGCTTTGCGGAAGAGGACGGCTCTATTGCCAACTCCGGCCGCTGGCTGCAGTGGCACTGGAAGGGCCAGGACGCGCCGGGCGAAGCGCGCAATGACGGCGAGATCCTGGCCGGGATCTACCATCGTCTGCGCGAAATGTACCGCAGCGAAGGCGGTAAAGGCGCGGAGCCGCTGCTCAAAATGAGCTGGAACTACCGACAGCCGGACCATCCCGAGTCCGAAGAGGTGGCAAAAGAGAACAACGGCGTGGCATTGGCGGATCTCTACGATGCCAGCGGCAACCTGCTGGCGAAAAAAGGCCAGCTGCTGAACAGCTTTGCGCTGCTGCGCGACGACGGTTCAACCGCGTCGTCCTGCTGGATCTACGCCGGCAGCTGGACGGAGCAGGGCAACCAGATGGCCAACCGCGATAACGCCGATCCGTCCGGGCTGGGCAATACGCTCGGCTGGGCGTGGGCGTGGCCGCTGAACCGTCGCGTGCTGTATAACCGCGCGTCGGCGGATATCAACGGCAGGCCGTGGGATCCGAAACGGATGCTGATCCAGTGGAACGGGGCGAAGTGGGCGGGGAATGATATCCCGGACTTCAGCACTGCCGCGCCGGGCAGCGCAACCGGGCCGTTCATTATGCAGCCGGAAGGGCTGGGACGTCTGTTTGCGCTGGACAAGCTGGCGGAAGGGCCGTTCCCGGAACACTACGAGCCGATGGAAACGCCGCTCGGCACCAACCCGCTGCACCCGAACGTGGTCTCCAGCCCGGTGGTGCGTCTGTATGAAGACGACGCGCTGCGCCTGGGCAAGAAGGACAAGTTCCCGTACGTGGGAACGACCTATCGTCTGACCGAGCATTTCCACACCTGGACCAAGCACGCGCGGCTTAACGCCATCGCCCAGCCGGAACAGTTTGTGGAGATCAGCGAAACGCTGGCGAAAGCGAAGGGCATCACCAACGGCGACCGCGTGACGGTGAGCAGCAAGCGCGGGTTCATTCGCGCCGTCGCGGTGGTCACCCGCCGTCTGCAAACCCTGAACGTGCACGGGCAGCAGGTGGAAACCGTCGGTATTCCGCTGCACTGGGGCTTTGAGGGCGTGGCGCAGAAGGGCTACATCGCCAACACCCTGACGCCAAACGTCGGCGATTCCAACTCGCAAACGCCGGAGTACAAGGCGTTTCTGGTCAACATCGAGAAAGCGTAAGGAGCGAGTAAATGGCGATGGAAACACAAGACATTATTAAACGCTCCGCGACCAACCCGATCACTCCCGCGCCCCGCGCGCGGGATTACAAGGCTGAAGTCGCCAAGCTTATCGATGTCTCTTCCTGCGTGGGCTGTAAGGCCTGCCAGGTGGCCTGTTCCGAATGGAACGACATCCGCGACGAGGTGGGGCACTGCATCGGGGTTTACGATAACCCTGCCGACCTGAGCGCCAAATCCTGGACGGTGATGCGTTTTAGCGAAACCGACCAGAACGGCAGGCTGGAGTGGCTGATCCGCAAAGACGGCTGTATGCACTGCGAGGATCCGGGCTGCCTGAAAGCCTGTCCGTCCGCCGGGGCGATTATTCAGTACGCCAACGGCATCGTCGACTTTCAGCAGGACAACTGCATCGGCTGCGGCTACTGCATCGCCGGGTGTCCGTTTAACGTCCCGCGCCTCAATAAAGAGGATAACCGGGTCTATAAATGCACCCTGTGCGTGGATCGCGTCAGCGTCGGGCAGGAGCCCGCCTGCGTGAAGACCTGTCCGACCGGGGCTATCCACTTCGGCACCAAGAAAGAGATGCTGGACGTGGCGCAGGCGCGCGTGGACAAGCTGAAAGCGCGCGGCTACGAGAATGCGGGCATTTATAACCCGCAGGGCGTGGGCGGGACGCACGTCATGTACGTGCTGCACCACAACGACCAGCCGGAGCTGTACCACAATCTGCCGAAGGATCCGGCGATCGATACCTCGATCAACCTGTGGAAAGGGGCGCTCAAGCCGCTGTCGGCGGCGGGCTTTATCGCCACCTTCGCCGGGCTGATTTATCACTACATCGGTATCGGGCCGAACAAAGAGGTGGATGACGACGAGGAGGAGCATCATGAGTAAGTCGAAAATGATTGTGCGCACGAAGTTTATCGACCGCGCCTGTCACTGGACGGTGGTGATCTGCTTCTTCCTGGTGGCGGTATCGGGGATTTCGTTCTTCTTCCCGACGCTGCAGTGGCTGACCGAAACCTTCGGTACGCCGCAGATGGGGCGCATTTTGCACCCGTTCTTCGGCGTGCTGATTTTCGTGGTGCTGATGTTTATGTTCGTGCGCTTCGTTCACCACAACATCCCGGATAAGCAGGATATTCCGTGGGTGAAGGGGATTGTTGAAGTCCTGAAAGGCAACGAGCATAAGGTGGCGAAGGTCGGCAAATACAACGCCGGACAGAAAATGATGTTCTGGACCATCATGAGCATGATTTTCGTGCTGCTGGTGACCGGGGTGATTATCTGGCGTCCGTACTTTGCCCACTATTTCCCGATCCAGGTTATTCGCTACGCGCTGCTGATCCACGCGACCTCGGCCATCATTCTGATCCACGCCATACTAATTCATATGTATATGGCGTTCTGGGTGAAGGGGTCGATCAAAGGCATGATTGAAGGGAAGGTGAGCCGCCGCTGGGCGCAGAAACACCACCCTCGCTGGTATCGTGACGTTGAGCGTCTGGAAGCGAAGAAAGAGAGCACCGAAGGGTTGAAGTAAACTGAGCGCCGTCGGCCTGGGCCGGCGGCGTTTTTCAGATGTCAGGTATTGGTAATTAACGCATCAATGGCCGAAATAACCGAGCTCCTGGCACTTCGTAAGTTACATATGTAATCTTTATTGTTTAACTTCTTTTTATCTACGTGCGTAATTCCTGCCGTATTTAAAAAGAAAGTCTGAAAATCAATATTGACTAAGGGTACAGCTGGATGAAATTGCCCATTCAGATTTTTTCTGTAGCTTAGCGGTAAAATAAGCCTTGTTGACAGATCGTCATAATAATCATGCTGAATGATCATAAAATAGGGCTGATATTCTCGCGTTCTGCCTGATGGATTTCGGTAAACATCAAACTGAAAACACATCAAATCCCTCCAAAATAAGGATCCTCAGATAACAATCCCGCTTTGGCCGTAAACGCATTCATGGCCTCGATAAACGCCTTGTCCTTCTGCTGCGGTTGCCGTAGCGCTTCTGCGCCTGCGGCAGGTTGGGGGCGTAAGCCCGTCGGGTGAGTTTGTGACTGCCTGTCTTTGGTACGATTCGATTTCACGTTGGCCTCCTTTGCTGGTGCGGGCCATTATCAACCCTCCCCAACAAAAAACAATACCGCTTCCCCTGGTAATATAAAGAGTGCGAGCAGCATTCCAGACGGCAGGAAATAAATAGAGCCTCGTTACATTCTCCTGCAAAGAGGCTCGTGAATATCAGAAGCGCTCCGCGATATAGCGGAACGGATATTTCGACGGTTTGACTTTGCCAATTTTGCGTTTTGGCAATTCAACCGGTTCGATACGCAAATCTTTATAGGGAATTTGCGCCAGCAGGTGCGAAATAATATTCAGCCGCACGCGCTTTTTATCTTCCGAACGGGCGACAAACCAGGGCGCCCAGGCGGTGTCGGTGGCGGCAAACATCGCATCCCGCGCCACCGTGTAGTCATCCCACATATTGAACGATTTAATGTCCATCGGGGAGAGCTTCCAGGTCTTGCGGCCGTCGTTGATGCGGTCGCGCAGGCGGCGCTCCTGCTCTTTTGGCGTCACCTCTAGCCAGTATTTCAGCAGAATTATCCCGGCATCGACCATCGCCTTTTCCATCACCGGCGTGCCGTCCAGGAACTTTTCCACCTGCTCCTCGGTGCAAAACCCCATGACCCGCTCAACGCCCGCGCGGTTGTACCAGCTTCGGTCGAAGATGACGATTTCACCGGCAGAGGGGAGATGGGATACGTAGCGCTGGAAGTAGAGCTGGCTTTTTTCCTTGTCGGTAGGCGCTGGCAGCGCCACGACCCGGAACACGCGCGGGCTGACGCGCTCGGTAATGGCCTTGATGGTTCCACCTTTCCCGGCTCCGTCGCGTCCTTCAAAGACAATACACACCTTCAGCCCTTTGCTGACGACCCACTGCTGGAGCTTAACCAGCTCAACGTGCAGGCGGCGCAGCGCTTTCTCATACTCTTTGGTTTTGAGGGGTTCAGCTTTAACGACATCAACAACGACGCTGGCTTTCTTCTTACTGGCCATAATAGTCATCCTCAGGTTGTCCGGTCGCGGCAAAACGGGGCCGTAACATGAAGTGTAAACTACCTGAATTAATGGATTAACCTGTCAGAGAGCCGATTTGAACTGGCTCACCATACCAGATTGTTCAATAATTCGTTTTGCACATTTTTAACACGTGGTTGCGGTATGAAAAAAACAATATTTTCGCTGGCGCTTGGCACCTTCGGCCTGGGAATGGCTGAGTTTGGCATCATGGGGGTGCTCACGGAGCTGGCGCGGGACACGGGGATCTCCATTCCATCAGCCGGGAATATGATTTCGTTTTATGCCTTCGGCGTGGTGATCGGCGCACCGATAGTCGCGCTCTTTTCCGGTAAATTCTCGCTCAAAACCACGCTGCTGTTTCTGGTGGCGATGTGCGCCGTCGGGAACGCGGTTTTCACCTTTTCATCGTCCTACTTCTGGCTCGCGGCGGGGCGCCTGATCTCCGGTTTTCCGCACGGCGCCATCTTTGGCGTAGGGGCGATAATCCTGTCGAAGATCGCGCCGCCCGGCAAAGTCACCGTAGCCGTCGCAGGGATGATCGCCGGGATGACCGTCGCCAACCTGATGGGGGTGCCGCTCGGCACCTGGCTGGGGCACGAATTTAACTGGCGCTATACGTTTTTACTGATCGCCGTGTTCGACGCGCTGGTGATCCTCTCGGTGCTGATGTGGGTGCCAAACCTGCACGACAAAACAGAAACACAGCTGGCCGAACAGTTTCACTTTTTGAAAAAGCCGGAACCCTGGCTGATCTTCGCCGCCACCATGTTTGGCAACGCCGGGGTCTTTGCCTGGTTCAGCTTCGTTAAGCCGTTTATGGTCAACGTGTCCGGTTTTTCCGAAGGGCTGATGACGGTCATCATGATGCTGATGGGGCTGGGCATGGTGCTGGGTAATCTGCTGAGCGGCAAGCTGTCCGGGCGGTTTA
The DNA here is from genome assembly GCF_964208575.1 of Enterobacter soli. GTDB lineage: Bacteria > Pseudomonadota > Gammaproteobacteria > Enterobacterales > Enterobacteriaceae > Enterobacter > Enterobacter soli_A. The sequence continues at coordinate 18,154 of NZ_CAXOFU010000011.1, forward strand.
GCCCACTGCGCATCGCGGCAACGACGGATCTCATCATCGTCGCGTCGCTGCTGTTGCTCTTTGCGTTTGGCGAGCACAAAACCGCCTCGCTGGTGATGGGCTTTATCTGCTGCGCCGGGCTGTTCGCCCTCTCGGCGCCGCTGCAAATCCTGCTGCTGCAAAACGCGAAAGGCGGGGAGATGCTGGGTGCGGCGGGGGGACAGATGGCGTTTAACCTCGGCAGCGCTATCGGCGCCTATTTTGGCGGGTTGATGATCACCCTTGGCTTTAGCTGGAGCTATGTCACCCTCCCGGCGGCGCTTCTGTCGTTCTCGGCGATGTCCGCTCTGCTGATGTACGGCTACCTGAAAGCCCGAAAAAATCAGGCTAACGCCCGCGCGCTAGCCTGAGTCTACTCAGGAAAGCCAGGGCTCGCCGAGGGTCAACATCAGCCGGTTGGCCCAGGCGAAGAAGGCGGCCGACTGAATCAGATCGAGCTGCTCCAGCGTGTCCAGCTTCTCCTTTTCCAGCGCGGCGAGATGCGCCGGGGTCACCGCCGGCGGCGTGACCGACAGCGCCGCTGCAAAATCAATTTCCGCCTGCCAGCGCGCAGATTGCCCTTCGCTCAGCGTACCGCCCGGGCGGATGGCCAGCAGCGCTTCAACGGCGCCGTCGTCCTTCGAGAGCTGGCTGGCTTTGCGCGCATGGACAGATGCGCAGTAAATGCAGCCGTTGACCTTACTGGCCACCGTGGCCGCCAGCTCGCGTTCGGCGCGGGGCAATCCTCCCGGCGTATAGAAAATCCCTTTATCCGTGAGCGTGCGCTGCTCCAGCACGGGCAGGTTGCGCCCCAGCAGGCGGAAATAGTCCGATTCGGTATGGCCAAATTTCGCCAGAATAGCCACTTCATCCGCGGTGAACTCGGCCAGCGGTTTTGCCGCCAGCCACGGCTCCCAGCCCAGCTCCTGCTGAGTGAACGCCACCGGCGCGGCTTTGCCCGTCGCGGTGGTGGCCTGGGTATGCCAGACGCCCGCGACCACCGGCGTATCGCTGGCGGCAATGGATTTATCGTTCAGCAGGCGCAGACCCGCGATCAGGCGGCTCTGGAAGCTGACGAAGGCGATCAGCTGCGCCAGCGTGACGATGCCTTCTTTGCTCCAGCCCGCGTCCGTCAGCGCTTTCAGCGCGGCCGGGGTGGCGTCAACCGGTGAAAAGGTCAGCAGGCGGGCGAAGCTCAGCGCGGGCGTAAGCCGTGGGGAGGTCGGGTCTGCCAGCCCAAATCCGGCATAGTGCGCCGCCAGCGCCGGAGCGTTGTGCCATTTGGCGACCTTCGCCGCCACCGCGAAGCGCTCGTCCAGCGCAAAAGCCGCGTCCTGCTGGCTGAACAGGGTTTCGTAGCTGCCCTGGGCGTGGCGCGTTGCGGCATCGCGGGTGGCGCGAGCCTGGGCCAGCGGTGAACCGGGTGCGATCTCCGCCAGCTCGGCGAGAATATCCTGACTTAATGCCATAACGTGTCTCCTCAAAGAATGTGGGGGGCAATGTGTTTCGCAATCAGTTCAATTGAGCGCAGGGTGTCCTGGTGCGAAGGTTCAACCGAATGCACCTGGAAGGAAATGTCGGTGGCGCGCGCCAGAACCGAGTCGGCCTTCAGCGAGGCCAGCACCGCGTCAGGCGCGCCAACGTGCGCGTCAAACTGGCGGCGATAGTCCGTCACGCTATCCCCCTTGACCTGATGCCCGGCAGCGCGGTGTTGGGCGGCCTGTTTGGTTAACCCCGGGGCGGCAACCTGCAGGGCGTAGTCATCGCTGTCGGCGACAAACGCGGTGCGCGAGGCCAGAATGCGCGGCGCAACGCCCGCAGGCAGGGCGTCGAGATAGGCATCCACGATCGGGTTTTGAATCGCGTCCAGGGTAAGTTCCGGCTGGTTCGCCGGGCGCGGCTGCGTTCGGGACAGCATCAGCCCGTGTCCGGCCTGCGCCGCGCGAACCGCGCCGTCCACCGAGAAGGTCGCTATCCAGATCCGCCCGTTAAGCTGCGGGGCGGGCGGGTAGAGATGGTTATCGGGATGGGTAAGCGAATCCCCGCCCCAGGCGCTCTGGATGACGTGCAGATTCTCAGCGAACGCCGCGGCGCGTTCGGCAAACGTCAGGCCAAACGGCAGAAACGAGGTCGGCGTGCCGCCTGAGCCAAACCCCACTTCCAGCCGTCCGTTGGAAAGGAGATCCAGCACCGCGGCATCTTCCGCCACGCGCAGCGGGTTTTCCATCGGCAGGGTGATGATGGCGGTGCCCAGACGGATTTTTTGCGTGTGCGCCGCCACGTGGGCGAGGAACAGCAGCGGCGACGGCAGGCCGCCTTCCTGCTCGTGGAAATGGTGCTGGGCAATCCAGGCGCTGTCGAAGCCGTGGCGCTCGGCGTGCTGGATCTGCTCTGTCGCCAGCCGGTAGCGCTCTTTAGGCGTCGCCACGTCCAGCAGGCGGGTGAAAAATCCCAGGCGTTTTCGCGTCATGCGAACTCCTCCGTAGCGGGTGAAAAATGGGGGATGGCATCAATCAATTCGCGGGTGTAGCTGCTCTGCGGCGAAGCAAACAGCGTATCGACCGCGCCATGTTCAACAACCTGGCCGCCGCGCAGCACCGTAACGCTGTGCGCGATGCGGCGAACGGTCGCCAGATCGTGGGTGATAAACAGATAGGTCAGACCAAGCTGCTGCTGAAGCTGCTGCAGCAGGGCCAGAATTTGCGCCTGCACGGTGACGTCCAGCGCGGAGGTGGCCTCGTCGAGCACCAGAATGGTGGGCTCGAGGATCAGCGCCCGGGCAATGGCGACCCGCTGGCGCTGACCGCCGGAAAGCTCTCGCGCGGTGCGGTTCAGTAGTTCGACGGGCAGCGCGACGCGCTGCGCCACGGTTTCGACCCGCGCCTTGCGCTCCTCTTTAGGGATGCGGGCAAAGTTTTTCAGCGGCTCTTCGATAATCTCAAAAAGGCTCTGGCGCGGATCGAGCGAGGCGAAGGGGTTCTGGTACACGAACTGAATTTTCTGCCGCAGCTGGCGGCGCGCCTCGTGGCTTAAGGTGGTGGCGTCAATATCATCAATCACCACCCGCCCGCTGTCGGCCTGTTCAAACCCAAGCAGGATGCGGGCGAGGGTGGTTTTTCCCGATCCCGACTCGCCAACCAGCGCGTGGGTGCTGCCGCGCGTCACTTCGAAGCTGACGTCGTCGAGCGCCTGAAGACGATGGCCATTGCCGAGAGAAAATTGCTTGCCAATCGACAGGGCGCGAATGGCGGGGGACGCCAGCGGACGGCCGGACACCGGGGCGATGGTCAAACGCTGCCCCTGCAAATCGCTCAGCAGCTGGCGGGTATAGGCGTGCTGCGGCGCGCGCACGATATCCGCCGTTGCGCCCTGTTCCTGCACCTCGCCGTGGCGGAAGACCAGCAGCCGGTCGGCGCGCTGGGCGGCGAGGGCCAGATCGTGAGTGACAAACAGCACGGCGGTGCCGGACTCACGGCGCAGCACGTCCAGCAGGTCGAGAATGCGCTTTTGCACCGTCACGTCCAGGGCGCTGGTCGGTTCGTCGGCAATAATCACGTCCGGGCGCAGGGCAATGGCGATGGCAATCAGCACGCGCTGCTTCATGCCGCCGGAAAGCTGATGCGGGTACTGCTTCATGCGCTGTTCCGGATGGCTCAGGCCGACTTTGGTTAACAGCGCCAGCACCTGCTCATCCCGCGCCCTGGCGGATATTTTCTGATGCAGCTGGAGGATTTCCCCCACCTGCGCGCCGATGGTTTTCACCGGGTTCAGGGAGTTGCCCGGATCTTGCGGCACCAGGCTGATTCGCGCCCCGCGCAGCGCGTCGAGCCGTTTGGCTGACCAGCGGCTGATGTCTTCATTGTTCAGCACAATTTTACCGCCGTCGCGACGGGCATTGTCCGCCAGCAGGCCGATGATCGCCTGCGCGGTGGTGGTTTTGCCGGAGCCGGATTCGCCCACGAACGCCAGCATTTCGCCCCGCTTCAGGCTAAAGCTGACGTGATGCACCACCTCCTGCCAGCGGCGGCCGGTGCGGTAGCTAATGCTGAGATCCTCAACTGAGAGAACGGTCATACGCGGCCTCCGCTGAACTGTTGGCTGATGCGGTTGGTTGCCAGCACCACGGCGATAACAACAACGCCGGGGAAGGTGGTGAGCCACCAGGCGGTCGAAAGATAGTTACGCCCTTCGGCGATCAGCAATCCCCATTCCGGCACGGGCGGCGGCGTGCCGTAGCCAAGGAAGCTGAGGGTAGAGAGCGCCAGGATCGCCTGACCAAACTGAAGGGTGGCAAACGCCAGCACCGCGGTTAGGGAGTTGGGCAGAATGTGGCGCCACAGGACGGACAAAAACGTGCCGCCGCTGCCGAACGCCGCCTCGACGTAATCGCTATGGCGTATGCGCACCACCTCACCGCGCGCCAGACGGGCAAAGCTGGCGACGGAGGCCACGCCCACCGCAATGGCGGCATTGACGGTGCCAAAGCCGAGCAAAATGATCACCGTCAGCGAGAGCAGCAGGGAGGGAATGGCGAGCAGGACGTCAACAAAGCGCATCAGCAGGGACTCCACGCGTCCGGCAAAGGCCCCGGCAATGACGCCGATACCGGTTCCCACCACCAGCCCAAGGCTGACGGCAGCCAGCGCCGCGCTCAGGGAGTGCGACGCGCCGTACACGATGCGCGTGAACACGTCCCGCCCGAGCTGGTCGGTTCCCAGCCAGTACCCGGCCTGCGGCGCCAGACGCTGCGCGCCGGCAATGCCTTCAATCGGGCTGTAGTGGGTGAAAAGCCCCGGGGCGAAGGCCGCCAGCGCGGCGGTCGCAATCACCGCCCACGCCAGCCATAAGCCGGGCTGCCAGGAGAAGGCCTGCCACTGGGGCACGCGCTTGCGCGCCGCGGCGGCGTAATCGACAAGGCTCATGATGCACCTCCGGTAAGGGTATGCAGACGGGGATCGAACAGCGGCATCAGCAGATCCACCAGCAGATTAATCAGGACAAAACCCAGCGCCGAAATCATTACCACCGCCTGCAGCACGGCGATATCCTGGTTATTCACCGCCTGCTGGGTGAGCTGCCCCAGGCCGCTTCGGCCAAAGACGGTTTCGGTGATCAGCGCCCCGGCAATCAGCTCGCCCAGCAGCAAACCCGCGATATTCAGCACCGGTAGCAGGGCGTTGCCGGTGACGTGTCGCCACAGCACGGCGGTTTCGCTCAGCCCCTTGGCGCGGGCGACGGCCACGAAAGGCTGCGCCGCAACCTGGTCCAGGCTGCGCATTAAAATCTGCGCCAGCGGCGCGGAGATCGGGATGGCGACGGTCACGATCGGCAGGATCAGCCCCTGCAGCGGCGAGGGGTTAATCACCGGGATCAGCCGTAGCTGAAAAGAGAACAGCTGGATCAGGGCAATGCCCAGCCAGAAGGTGGGCAGAGAGATAAACAGCACCGGGAGCGACTGGATGGTATTGCTCAGCCAGCGTAAACCGGGCAGCCGCGAGGCGAAGGCCAGGGTAAACGCCAGCACCACCGCCAGCGCAAACGCCGGAAGCGCCAGGCTTAGGGTATCCGGCAGGTTGCTGGCGATCAGCTCGCTCACCGGGACGCCCGCCTGTAGCGAATAGCCAAAATCCCCGCGCAGCATGGCAAACAGCGTATGAACATACTGCTGCCACAGCGGGCTGTCGGCCCCGTACGCCACGCGCATCTCCTGGATCTGCGCCGGGCTGAGGCCGAGATCCGGGTTCTGAAATTTAATCAGCACCGCGTCACCCGGCAGCACCTGCAGCAGCACGAACGAGAGGGTGAAGGCGGCCCAGAGCACCAGCAGCCCGTGGCCTGAACGCTGAAGAAGTGTGTGGCGCATTGGCGGCTCCTCAGTGTTTCTCAATCCACGCGCCGTAGAACGACGGGCGGCCTACCGCTTCAAAGCTCACGCCTTTCAGCCAGGGGGCACCGGCAAAGACCTGCGGCTCCTCGAAAATCGGGATTACGTAGGCGTTGTCCAGCAGGTAGCGCTGGGCATCTCCGGTAAGCTGAAGACGCTTTTGCGGATCCACTTCCGCAGAGATATTCACCAGCAGATCGTTCAGCCTGTCGTCGCGGAAGGTCTTCACCTTGTCGCTTGAGCCTCCCTTTTGCAGCAGCGCGTCGCGGTTTGCCGGGTAGAACATGCTTTTCACCACGTCCGGGTCGGCGCGGCCCACCTCCGACACGGTGAGCGGGGTTTTTAGCGGGTCGAGGTTATCCAGCGTGCGGCTTCCGGCATCGCCGGCCTTGACGCTGAGCGCTACGCCCGTCTGACGCCACTGCTGCGCAATCAGCTGTAAAACCTCTTTGTTTTGCGGCTGCGGCAGAGATTCATAAATGGTGAGCGCCAGACGCTGCCCGTCCTTCACGCGGATCCCGTCGCTGCCCGTTTTCCAGCCCGCATCGTCCAGCAGCTTATTGGCTTTTGCCGGATCGAAAGCGAGCTTATCGCTGAGATCGACAAAGCCTGCGGCGGAGTCGGCGATAACCGATTTGGCCTGCGGATAGTTAGGGGAGAACAGGGTCTCCACAACCTGTTTCGCGTTGGTGGCGTGCAGCAATGCCTGGCGCACGCGAACGTCCGCCACCAGCGGGTTGTCCGGGCGGAAGCTGATGCTGTCGTTCACGCCGCGGGTCGGTGCCGCGTAGATTTTATAGCCCTGGTCGGTGGCCTGCTTTTCGTCGTAGGCCTGCACCTGGCGGATAAAGTCCGCCTGGCCCGCCAGCAGCGCGCCCACGCGCACGCTGTCCTCCTGGGTGACGATAAACTTAATGCCGTCGAGGTTTGCCGGGCCCTGCTGGGGCAGGTTTTTCGGCCCCCAGCGGTAGTCTTTACGCGCTTCCAGCGTCACTTCGCGACCAAGCTTTTCATCCTTCACCACGAACGGCCCGGAGCCGATGATATGGCGGGCATCGCCCAGCTCTTCGAAGTTGCGCTTCAGAGTGCTCAGCGACACCAGCCCTGAACCGATGGTCGCGGTGCCTTGCAGGAAACCTGGCGACGGTTTTTTGAAGAAGAACTTCACGGTTAGGGGATCGACCACTTCGCTGCGATCGTAGTTGTTGATCACCTCCGACACCGGCAGGCGCTGAGCCTTGTTGCCCAGTCCGTAGGTATCGAAGTTTTTCGCCACGGCGGCGGCATCCAGCGGCGTACCGTCAGAGAACGTAATGCCGGGGCGAATTTTAAAGGTGTACTCGGTTTTATCGGCGTTGGTGGTCCAGCTTTCCGCCACCCAGGGTTCAACCTCGAGGGTTTTCGGGTTCTGCCAGGTCAGCTTGTCGGTGATCTGGTTCAGGATCCCGCCGTTGGGGTAAAACCCGCCCGCGGGAGGATAAAGGTTGGTGTGCGCCTGCTGCTCCAGATAGATCAGCGTGCCGCCTTTGACGGGCGCATCTGCCGCATAGGCCGCGGTTGTTGCCAGAATGAGCGCCGTGAGGAGCGGCAGGCGAAAGGGGGTTTGCATGGTGAATTCCTTTGTTATCTTCTTGTTAGCGTCGCAGCCATCATCGGGCGCGGCTGAAAGCAAGGGAACAAAGGAATTGAGATAAGGATTGCCGGAAACTGAAAATAAAAACGCCCCGGCGAAGGGGCGCGGGGAGTGGGCTAGACAAACTTCGCCAGCGGGTCGGCGGCGGCAAAGGCCACGGTTTTGTCGGCTGCGGGCGGGTAGATAAGCTGGTTAGTGATGGCGATTTTGATCTTCTTCGCCTCTTCGCGCACCGACTTCACCGCCTGCTCCCAGCCTTCGGTATAGACCGCACCCCAGGCCCCCAGGTCGAGGCAGGTAACGTAGTTCACCTGACGATAAGGATAGGGCTCGACGTTCAGCAGGCTCGCCGCGGCGTTGTGCCCGGCAAACTTACCGAGCTGAATGGCGTGCTGGCAGGTCATCAGCGCGGTATTGCCCGCGTCGTCGGTTTTGGCGTGGGCCATATCCCCGGTCGCGAAAATATCGGGATGTCCCGGAATCTGTAGCGTTTCCGTCACGCTTAAACGCCCCTGATTATCCCGTTTACCGTCAATCTGCTGGCTCAGGGCGTTCGCCTCTACGCCAGCGGTCCACACCACGGTAGAGGAGGCAATACGCTCCCCGTTTTTCAGCGTCACGCCTTCGGCATCGATGGCTTCGATTTCGCTGTTCAGACGCCATTCCACGCCAAGCTCGCTGCTGGCTTCCTCTATCGTGTTACGCAGCCCGGCGCTGTAACGACCGCCGATTGCCGCTCCGCGCTCTACTACGATAACTTTAGTCTGCGTATCGTCGCCAAAGCGCGCGCGAAGACGGGCAGGGAGTTCGGTCGCCAGCTCAATGCCGGTGAAGCCGCCGCCGCACACCACGACAGTATTACGCGCCGGGGTAGACGGACGCGCCGTCAGCGAATCAAGGTGTTTTTCGAACACCTGGGTGGATTCCAGCTGGTCAATATCAAAGGCGTGCTCCGCAAGACCGGCGACGGCAGGGCGTCGGGTCTGGCTGCCCATGGCCAGCACCAGGCGATCGTAGGCAGCAGAAGAGGTGTTGCCCTGCGCGTCGCGATACCAGACGGTTTTTGCTTTTGAATCAATGCGCTCTGCGCTTCCGGCAATGAAGTTGATATCCAGTTCGGCAAACAAATCGCTGAGCGGGGCGACCAGCGTGGAGACGTTCTCCTCGTAAAAACGCGGGCGAACGCGCAGCTCCGGCACGGGGGCCAGCACGGTAATATTTAGCTCATGGCTCTTTTCCAGCTCGGCCAGTCGAGCCGCGCTGACGGCCGCCCACATGCCGGAAAACCCGCTGCCTACAATTAAAATTTGCTTCTTCATCTTCGATCCTTTTGGTCTTCAGGCTGTATGCCTGACATAACTGCAACTATACTTGTCGGAGTCAACTGCGACAACTTTTTTCTGAGTTAAGGTTTAAGGTCGTGGGAATTCAGTGGATTAAAGCATTGGGGAGTTTGAAGTGTTTAACCTTTCGTAAACATCGCTATAATTACCCGGAATAATGACTTCGGAGTTAACCATGGCTTTTTACAGTTCCGGCGTGGAATACGGCATTCACAGCCTGATGTGTATGGTGGATGCAAAAGGCAACGAGCGCGAGATGAGCGTCAGAGAGATGGCCGCCCTTCAGGGCGTGCCCTATGACTATCTGGGCAAAATTTTCACCCGTTTGTCCCGCGCCGGGCTGGTCAGCAGCACCGAGGGTAAGGGCGGGGGATTTAAGCTCGCGCGCCCGGCGGAGCTGATCTCCGTGCTGGACGTGGCGCACGCCATCGACGGCGAAAAGAACATGTTTGAATGTCGGGAAGTGCGGCAGCGGTTAGCGGTGTTCGACGAAACGCCGCCCGCCTGGGTCTGCGAGGGGCCGTGCGGCGTGCGTTCGGTAATGGACAACGCACAGCAGCGAATGGAAGAGGAGCTGTCGCGACACACGATCCTCGACCTGGCGCGCAAGATGTACCGTAAAGCACCGGATACGTTCCAGATAGAGGTGCAGGAGTGGATTGCAGACCGACGTTCGTCGTAACAGGCCGGGCAGGCGAAATGACCGCCCGGCTCAGGGGAATTAAGAGCGTAAATCAATCACCATACGGCCACGGATTTGCCCTTGCTCCATCTCTTTAAAGATGGCGTTGATATCTTCCAGCGGACGCATGGTCACTTTCGGCACAACCTTGCCTTCGGCGGCAAACTGGAAGGCTTCCTGCAGATCCTGACGGGTGCCGACCAGCGAACCGACCACCTGAATACCGTCCAGCACCAGGCGTGGAATATCCAGACTCATGGATTCCGGCGGCAGGCCAACCGCAACCACGCGGCCACCGGCACGAACGGCGTCCACCGCCGAGTTGAATGCGGCTTTCGCCACCGCGGTCACCACCGCAGCGTGTGCGCCACCGGTTTTTTCCTGGATCACTTTGGCGGCGTCTTCACTGCGCGAGTTCACGGTCAAATCCGCGCCCATGCTGGCCGCCAGCTTCAGCTGTTCGTCATTCACATCGATGGCGATCACTTTGGCATTAAAGACGTTTTTAGCGTACTGCAGCGCCAGGTTGCCCAGACCGCCGAGGCCGTAAATCGCAATCCACTGGCCAGGCTTGATGTGGGAAATTTTCACCGCTTTGTAGGTGGTGACGCCGGCGCAGGTGATGCTGCTCGCCGCGGCAGAATCAAGACCATCCGGCACTTTTACCGAGTAGTCTGCGGTCACGATGCACTCCTGAGCCATACCGCCATCCACGGAATAGCCCGCGTTTTTCACGTCGCGACACAGGGTTTCGTTACCGGTATTACAGTATTCGCAGTGGCCGCAGCCTTCAAAGAACCAGGCCACGCTCGCGCGGTCGCCTACTTTCAGCGAGTTCACGCCCGGGCCAATCTCTTTAACGATACCAATCCCTTCATGGCCGAGGATCACCCCGGTCTTATCCCCAAAATCACCGTTTTTTACGTGCAGGTCGGTATGACAAACCCCGCAGCACTCCATTTTCAGCAGCGCTTCGCCGTGCTTCAGAGGGCGTAAGGTTTTCTCGGTGACGTTTACGTGGTGATCCTGAGTGACAACAGCAGCCTTCATGTGTTTCTCCTTGTTCATGATGAGTATCTGCATAGCAGGTGTGGTACTCACTAAGGATTAAGAGTTTGGCGCTGTAATGCAAGGCAGTGGCAACATAATGTTATAATTTGCCACGATTTCAGATTAAGAATACGACGATCCTCTAATAAATGGTGGGGAATAAAACTGCCAAAAAACTGTCATGGTTCTGTCATTCTTCAAACGTAACGTGTTGTCTTCCAAATAACCGAAGAGTTAAAAGACAATGCATCTGGTGAAAAAACTTATCGCAATCAGCGTCCTGCTTTCCGCTTCCGTTCACGCGCAAAACATCCTCGATTTCCCTCAGCCGGAAAACAACCCGGAGGAGTTCTACGCCGTAACCGAGATCCCGGCAGGCGGCATCATCAAGTATGAAACCGACGCCAAAACCGGCTTTATCGTGGCCGACCGTTTCCAGTCCATGCCGGTGGCGTATCCCGTCAACTACGGCTCGCTGACCCAGTCTCTGGCCGGTGACGGCGATCCGCTGGACGTAATTTTCTACACCCGCGCCCCGATGGCTCCGGGCACGCTCATTAAGCTGCGCGCCATCGGCGTGCTGAAAATGGTGGATGGCGGCGAGAAGGACGACAAGATCGTGGCGGTGCCGGCGAGTAAAATCGACCCGACCTACGACGACATCAAAGAGCTGACCGATCTGCCGAAAATTGAAGTGCAGCGCCTGGAATCATTTTTCCGCGTCTATAAGCAGCTTCCGGAAGGGCGCAAGAAGGTGGAGCTGAGCGGCTTTAACGATGCGGCGGCGGCGAAGCAGGAAATTAAGCAGGCGTGGGATGCCTGGAAAGCGAAAAACCCGCAGTAAAAAACTGACCCGGCGCGGCTACCGCCGGGCACAGAGTTACAGCTGAGCTTCCAGAGCCTCTATTTCTTTACACCATTGCGCCTGAAGCTGCGGCTTCTGATGCTTCGGCTTGCGCGCCAAATCCTCCGCCAGCAGCGTTTCCAGGGCGACCAGCCTTTCCAGTAAATCGTCATAAGGCGAAGAGTGCGCCTCTGCACGCGCAACGATCTCCTCTGGCTGCGCGATGCCCGAGCCCTCGCGCAGGCGTTCAAATACCGCCTGGGCATCGTGCCACTCGCTCAGTTTACCGTCCTCAATCAGCCAGAAGCGGTTGCAGCTTTGGCTGATAAGCTGACGGTCGTGGCTCACCAGCAGCACGCCGCCTTCAAACTGTTGCAGGGTGTCGGCCAGCGCCTCTTTGCCTTCCATATCCAGGTGGTTGGTCGGTTCATCCAGCATCAGCAGGCTGTAGCGGGCCAGCGTCAGGCCGACAAACAGCAGGCGAGATCGCTCGCCGCCGCTGAGGGTGCTGACCTTTTGCCCGTGGCGCGCCCACGGAAAGCCGGCGCTGATTAACGCCATTTTGCGATCCTGCGGGGCAGGGGCAAAGGGCTCCAGGGCGTCGAGCAGCGAGGATTCGTCCGGCAGCTGGTGCAGCGTCTGGTCGTAATAGCCCATCGCCACGCGCGGGTGGATTTTCAGCGCGTCGGAGAGCTGGCCGCTGATAAATTGCCGCCAGATGAGCTTCATCAGGGACGATTTCCCGCAGCCGTTGCGCCCGACTATCGCGACCCGGTCGCCGCTTTTAATGCGCACCACGTCCACGCTAAACAGCGCGGGCAGTCCCGGTGCCGGCGGCACGTCGAGGCTGTCCATTTCCAGCAGACGATCCGCCCGCAGCGCATCACCGCGCAGGGTTAACGTCCACTGGCTGCCTGCCGTCAGCTCGGTCTGGCTCTCCTTCAGGCGTTCAACCTGTCTTTCCATCTGTTTGGCTTTGCGCGAAAGGTCTTCGTTGTCGTAGACCTTGCCCCAGGTTGCCAGCCGTTTTGCGCTGGCGGTGACGCGGTCGATCTCCTTTTGCTCTGCCTTGTGGCGCAGGGCGTCAGTTTCATCTTTCGCGATCAGCGCGTTCCGCGCCGCCGTGCAGGGCAGCGCGAAGTAGTGCAGCGTCTTGTCGCGCAGGATCCAGCTGCCGTTCGTGACGGCATCCAGCAGCTGACGGTCGTGCGACACCAGCACAAAGCTGCCGGACCAGTTTTGCAGGAACTGCTCCAGCCAGAGCATGGTTGGCAGATCGAGGTGGTTGCTCGGCTCGTCGAGCAGGAGCAGATCCGGCTCGCTGATGAGCGCCCGTGCCAGCAGCAGGCGGGTGTGTTGCCCCCCGCTGAGGGTGGCCGATTGCAGCGCCATGTCCTGCGGCGTGAAGCCCATGCCCGCCAGCAGTGTTTCGGCTTTCCAGCGCAGGCTGTCGCGTTCGGCCTGCGGCAGCTGAGCCAGCACCGCGTCCAGCATGGTCAGGGGATAGATCGCCTCCGGCAGATGTTGCTCAACGCGCGCCATCAGGCAGTGTCCGGCCAGCGCCACCGTTCCGGCAGCAGGGGTGTCAGTGCCGTCCAGTACCTTTAACAACGTACTTTTGCCGCAGCCATTATCGCCCAGCAGACCAATGCGGTCGCCTTTTTTCAGCGTAAAGGAGAGTGAGTCGAAGAGCGTGCCAAACGCCGTATCAACGCGTAAAGATTGTGCAGTGAGTAAAGTGCTCATTTGTTGCTTACCCAAGAGTTACAGGCATGTTTATGCCTCGTCAAACATCGCTGACGATAACTCAGTAAGCCCGAGAGAAGGGATTCAGGGGTTGGTGTCTTCGCTCAAGCAGAAGTTATCGCAGCACGATACCGATAACGCTTGAGCTGGTGCGATCACCAAATGTATGTGAAACATTGAAAATTTCACAGTACAGCATAATTGGCCTCCTTATATATTCAGTAGATTAATGGGTGAAGGGAGTGTAGCGGGGGAATGGGGGTTTGGCTAGTGTGACGTTTGCACAGAACAATCCCCTCGCCCCTTCGGGGAGAGGGTTAGGGTGAGGGGAACATACGGCTTCGGTGGTTATTCCGTTCACCTTTCGTTCCCTGCTTCTCTGTCGCCACAATACCTGTGAACGTGTCAGGGCGGCTCAGTCGCCGCCGCCCTGACCACCCGGGCTCCCGGCAAGAAAATCGCCGCTTCGGGGATTGTTCGTCCCATCCATGGGACTCACCCCTTCGGGGCCAGCGCAAGCGCTGTCCAAAATTGCTCCCGGCAATTTTGTCCTCAGCGTTTGCTCCAGGCTTATCGGGGCGGGCGGATGAAACGTCCCTGTAAAGCCGCCCTCGCCGCGCATCCATGCGCGTCGCCCCGGCCTTCCGTAAACGCTTCGGCGATTTTCAGCCGGAACAGGGCGTCGCTGTAACCGGTTTATTCTTAAGCCAAAAATCTGTCGCTTCGAGAGTTAAAAAAAATACTGAATATTTGTCAGCCTTTTGGAGAGGGTGAGGGGAACATACGGCTTCGGTGGCCCCTTCTGCACACTGCAAGAAGGAGCCATTCCACATCTATTAAATCGATGTCCTGCGATAGCTCCGGTACTCCGGCTTCCAGTAGTTGTCGTCGATGGCCTGCTGCAGCGCGTCGGCAGAGGTTTTCACCGCCACGCCCTGCTGCTGCGCCATTTTGCCGACCGCAAACGCGATAGCGCGGGACACTTTCTGGATATCTTTCAGCTCCGGCAGCACCAGGCCTTCACCGTCGTTGACCAGCGGCGAGTAGCCCGCCAGGGTTTCGCTCGCCGACATCAGCATTTCGTCGGTGATGCGCGATGCGCCTGAGGCGATCACCCCAAGGCCGATGCCCGGGAAGATATAGGAGTTGTTGCACTGAGCGATAGGATAAACCTTGTCCTTCCACACGACCGGATCGAACGGGCTGCCGGTAGCAACCAGCGCGTTGCCTTCGGTCCAGGCGATGATGTCCTGCGGCGTCGCCTCCACGCGGGAGGTCGGGTTGGACAGCGGCATCACGATAGGGCGTTCGCAATACTTGTGCATCTCGCGGATGATCTCTTCGGTGAACAGCCCGGTCTGGCCGGACACCCCGATCAGAATATCCGGCTTCACGTTGCGCACCACGTCCAGCAGGGAGAGCACCTCGTTGTCGGTATCCCAGTTTTTCAGGTTCTCGCGCTTCTGCACCAGCTTCGTCTGGAACGGCAGCAGGTTCGGCATCCCGTCGGTCAGCAGGCCGAAGCGGTCAACCATGAACACGCGGGAGCGCGCCAATTCTTCGCTTAAGCCTTCGCGCTGGGTCTGGGCGATGATCTGCTCGGCGATACCGCAGCCCGCAGAGCCTGCGCCCAGGAAGACGATTTTCTGATAGCTCAGCTGGCTGCCCGCTGCGCGGCTGGCGGCGATCAGCGTACCGACGGTCACGGCGGCGGTGCCCTGAATATCATCGTTAAAGGAGCAGATCTCATCGCGGTAGCGGTTGAGCAGCGGCATCGCGTTTTTCTGCGCGAAATCTTCGAACTGCAGCAGCACGTCCGGCCAGCGGTGCTTAACGGCCTGGATGAAGTCATCAACGAACTGATAGTACTCGTCGTCGGTAATACGCGGATGGCGCCAGCCCATGTACAGCGGGTCGTTCAGCAGCTGCTGGTTGTTAGTACCCACATCCAGCACCACCGGCAGGGTATAGGCCGGGCTGATGCCGCCGCACGCGGTGTAGAGCGACAGCTTCCCGATTGGAATGCCCATCCCGCCGATGCCCTGGTCGCCCAGGCCAAGAATGCGCTCGCCGTCGGTCACCACGATCACCTTGATGTTGTGGTTCGGCACGTTTTGCAGAATGTCGTCCATGTTGTGACGGTTTTGATAGGAGATGAACACACCGCGGGAGCGGCGGTAGATCTCAGAGAAGCGTTCACAGGCCGCGCCGACCGTTGGGGTATAAATGACCGGCATCATCTCTTCGAGATGGTTTTGCACCAGGCGGTAGAAGAGGGTTTCGTTGGTGTCCTGAATGTTGCGCAGGTAAATGTGCTTGTCGATTTCAGTTTTGAAACCCTGATACTGGATCCAGGCGCGTTCCGCCTGTTCTTCAATGGTTTCAACCACTTCAGGCAACAGCCCGAGCAGGTTAAAGCTGCTGCGCTCTTCCATACTGAAGGCGCTGCCCTTGTTGAGCAGGGGGAATTCAAGCAGAACGGGTCCGGCGTACGGAATATATAGGGAACGATGTTTTTTCAGTTTGTTGTCCATGTCACTCACTCTTTTTATGAAGATCCGTCCCTGACACTGCGTTTGTCATCTTTCTGGCCTGTGCTGCGGGGCGCGGTCGGGCAGTATTATAGAGGAGCAAAATATTAATTACCGCAACACATAAACAAAAACACCATCGGTTTTGCCGATGGTGTTGTGGATTTCTGACGGGAACTTACTGGCCGGTGTGGCGTTTTCTGCCGGTGGCGTGCGCGATTTGCGTTTCGCTGTCGCCCTCAACCACGACTTTGCGCTGGTTAGAGAGCTTATAGTTCAGTCCCAGAATATGGCGTGCCTGACGGTTTGATTTCATATGTACTCCTCAATCCTGTTGATAGTTTTAAGGACAACTCCGCATGTGCGGAAGAAATGTATCCCTTAGGTTGCCGATCAAGCTTAGCAGGTTTTTACAAGGGTGCGTTTTGCCCGCTGACAACGTAGTTAATGGTCTGCTGGTAGATGTCACTGAGGATGTCATTGTCCGTGGCTTCCACCCACCTGGTTAGCTCCATCAAAATGTCATCTTCAGTCACAGCACCGTGCTCGGCGTGAAGACCCTGCGCGATCGCGTTGACGAGCTCAGGTTGTGCAGATGTTGTGTGTGCCGGGTAATAAGTAAACATAGTGCCTCCGTGTCGTTATCTGTTTAATGTTACGGCTTGCTTAAATCCTGATTCAAAAACAGAGTGACAAATATTTTTGCCGTTGTGGTTCAGATTCATCCTGGAAATAAAATTATCATATTCAACCCCTGGAAATTAAAATCAGGGCTTCCAGCGGCGTAAATTTGTCTTTTTTTCGTATGGCATCGGCGAGGGCCAGGAGATCAATTCGATAATACTGCCCCAGGGCGTTTGGCCGTAGCAGAAGGCGTTGCCTTCGCCTTGTTCATCCGCAAAGGTCAGGGGCTTCGGCTCGGTAAACATCTCCCCGCCGGCTTCCGTGAACGCGGCGATGGCCTGATTAAAATCATCAACATACACAGCAAAATGCTGCAGGCCGAAGTCGCTGGCGCGGGCGGGCATACCCTGTTCCGGGCCGTGCATTTCGAAAAGCTCGACGCCGGGGCCGTGCGGCATGGCGAGCATCCGGATGGCGCGGATGCGGGTGCCCGGGAATAATCTCAGGGTGTGCTGCTGGGATGCGTGGTCAATATTATCGGTTTTTGAATCCAGCGACTGATATAAAACCTTTGCGCCAAAGGCGTGCTCGAAAAATTGCGTGGATTTTTCAATGTCCGGCACCGTAATACCAATATGGTCGATGCCTCTTACTGTCGAGGGCATATATTTCTCCTGCTATAAAAATATAAATATAGCAGGAGAAAATCAGGTTATTACCACTTCATCTCGCCGGTGTTCACTTTGGCGCTTAATTCGAGGGAGCTGGCTTCCGCAAGGTTCGGCCACTGTTTTTTCATGGTGTCGATGACGCTGGCGGAATCTTTATGCTTGTCCAGCGCCCGTTCGAACTGCTGGAGGTAGGTGCGGGTAAAGTCGATGGCTGCGGTGCCTGCTGGCGGCGTGCCGAGGTAATGACCCGGGATCACGCGCTCTGGCTGGTGCGCCGCCATGGCGTCCAGAGTCTGCTGCCACTGCTGACGGCTCGCTTTGGTTTGGGTATCCGCCGTCCAGAGGTGAATGCCCCAGGAGACGCCGGTGCCGCCCAGAATAGTTTTGGCTGACGGGATCCACACGTAGGCGGCGTAGCTGTCCGGCTGCTCAATATCCACTTTTTCACCGTCCACCAGGAAGGTCGTCGAGGCGATAACCTGCGGCACGATAAGCTGCGTCGGCGCGCCGTCTTTCATCTGCGGGCCCCAGAAGGCGAGCTTGGCCGCTTTTGTGGCGTTGATGTGATCAACTACCTTTTGCGTGGCCACCACTTTGGCATTCGGGAACGCCTTCACCAGCGGCTGCAGGCCAAAGTAAAAGTCCGGATCGCCGGAGGTGATGACGATTTTATTCAGCGTCTTGCCGCTTTTGCGGATCTTCTCCACCAGCGCGTCGCCGTCCTTGACGCTGAACTGGGCGTCGAACAGCACGGCCTCGGTTGGCCCGTAAACCAGCGTTGAGGAGACGGCGAAAATGCCTTTCTCCTGCGGGTTATAGGTATCAATGGTTAACGGCGCGGCAAACACCGCAGGCGTAAACAGGGTTGCGAGGAGGGCAAGGCGGGTGAGCTTCATCATAGTGTCTCTGTTATCAGGAAAGTCTCTATTGTACGGATATCTCGATTTGCCAGAATTCCTGAAACAGGACATGCTTAGTTTCATAAATCGAGCAAATGGAGTGAAGCATGGATCGTGTCATCGCCGCCCAGGTCTATAACCGGATATGCGAGCTGGGCAGCCTCAGCGCGGCAGCCCGCGCGCTGGGCATTTCGCGTCCGATGGTGAGCCGCTACCTGGAGCAGATGGAGAAGTGGGCCGGAACCCGGCTGATCAACCGCTCAACGCGCAAGCTGACGCTCACCGCCGCGGGGGAAAAAGTGCTGCTGAAAACCCGCACGCTTTCACAGCTTTCCCAGGAGATCGAAGACCAGTCCGCCAGCGATTTACCGGCGGGCACGCTGAGGGTGGCCTGCGCGCACTTTACCGCCATCCATATGATTGCCCCGGTGCTGCCGGATCTGCTGTCGCGCTACCCGCAGCTGCGCATTGAGCTGGACGTGAATAATCATCCGGTAAGCCTGGTCGGGGAGCGCATTGACGTCGCCATTCGGATAACCGATAACCCGGAGCCGGGAATGATTGCCCGTCGCCTCGGGGAGTGCCGCTCGGTGCTGTGCGCGTCCCCGGCGTATCTTGCCCACAGCGGAACGCCGCAGCGGCTGGAGGACTTAACGGCCCATAATTGCCTGCACTACAGCTTTTTTGCCGGGCAATCGTGGCGCTTTACCACCCAGGAGGGCGAACCTGTTTCCATGGCGGTGAGCGGTAATTTGAGTGCCAGCATCTCTTCGCTGCTGATGGACGCCGCAATTAACCACTGCGGTATCGCCATGCTGCCGGAACGCGAGGCGCAGAGCGCGCTGGAGCAGGGAAAGCTGGTGCCTGTTTTGCCACAGCTTAAACCCACTAGCCTCGATATTTATGGCATTTACCAATCGCGAGAATATCAGCCTGCATCGCTCAGGGTCTTCCTGGATGAAATTGTGCGTTATTTACGTTAGGATTTGACGGAAATTTCCCGTCCGCTCGTGAAAAATGGACTTAATAAATAGCAAGGAGCTGCTATGAATTTCAGCAATGAAACGATCGATTATTTACAGGCGAATAAAATTCTGGCGCTAAAGCTCGAATATGCATTATCGAGTGTGGGTCATGCTGTTTCTCGTCAGATTGAAACGATAGGCCAGGGTGCAACGCGGGCCTTGTATTACGCATCCTGCTTTACGGAGGAATATAACGACGTCTGTCAGCGGCATAAAACAGAAGATATTAGATTCAGAAACGGCGTGATTAATCTTCTTAAGTATACAGATATTGTATTTGAGATGCTCAAATCATATTTCGAAGTGATACTCAGCCACAAAAGTCACGAGAGTTTAGAGCACATACGTGAAAGACTTATGGCGGTAAACATCCATGTCGCCGCCAGCTCACTTACCAACGCCGGGTTTGCACTGGCAACGGCTTGCCTTGTTGCAGGAGGGATGAATCTCAGTCTTGAGTTCAGCGCTCTGGCAGGGCGCAGAGCAGGCGGGGTAGTAGCTCTCATTGGAATATATGGCCTGGTTCAGAAAGCAGCAGACAGTGCCAATCGTCTTCACACTATTTGTCCGGCCTACTATTCAGCTCTCTATGCACAGGAGCTGGAAATGATGTACTTCCTGATTGAACCCTTATTTGTCCGGGCTGACGCGCTAAATGCGCTTTGGTCATCGGACGATGAAATTGCAGAAATAATTGCCCGTATGATTGGATAAAAATCATGTATTCACTCAAAAGATTTTTCAGGAGAATTCTCCATTCGCTGGTTTCGTATTACGGCCCTGCGGTGCTTACCCTCATTTTTGCATTGGTTCAGGGCTTATTATTTCCAGATAGCCCAGTCTGGCTTGTTCCCTTGTTTTTCATATTTGTGATTGTCGTTTTTTATCGCTTTGTCAAAGTGTAATCTCGCGCTTTACCAGGAATTATCTGCGTTACCGAACGTTCCTGAACGATGTTCTATACTTAACCCTTTGTAAGCCAAAAGGAGAGCAAGAATGACGATTCATAAGCACGGTTCGGCGCACTGGTCTGGCGATATTAAACGCGGCAAAGGGACTGTCTCAACGGAGAGCGGCGTCCTTAATCAGCAACCTTACGGCTTTAACACCCGCTTTGAAGGGGCGAAAGGGACTAACCCCGAGGAGCTGATCGGTGCGGCGCACGCGGCCTGTTTCTCGATGGCGCTGTCGCTGATGCTGGGCGAGGCGGGGTATACCGCTGATTCTATCGACACCACGGCGGACGTGTCGCTGGACAAAACCGACGGCGGTTTTGCGATCACTAAAGTTGCCCTGCAAAGCAAGGTCACAGTGCCGGGCATCGATCCGCAGCAGTTTGACGGCATTATCCAGAAAGCGAAGGCCGGCTGCCCGGTGTCGCAGCTGCTGAAAGCAGAAATCACTCTGGACTATACGCTGAACTAAGCGATCTGGCCGGGCTCGCGCCCGGCTAACCTTTCAACGCCGCAGAAAATACCTCTGCAATCCACGCGATAAACACCCTCAGGCGATGCGTCAGATGCCGGTTTTGCGGATAGACCACGTGAAAAGGGTACGCCGCCGGGCGCCATGCCTGAAGGATCTCAACCAGCGTCCCGTCTGCCAGATAAGATTTGGCTGAATACCTGAACGTCTGAATAATCCCCAACCCCGCGACCGATGCCGCCAGATGACCATTGCTTTCATTTACCCCCAGATAGTGAGCCGCGACCGTTTCGTGCGTCTGGCCATTTTTGCGAAAGCGGAAGGGAAAGGCTCTGCCCGTCACGGGCGAAAGATAGCTCACTAGCCGGTGGCCGTTGCATAGCTCCTGCGGATAGGCCGGGACGCCGAATTTTTTCAGGTAGTTTGGCGTGGCGCAGGTCACCATCTCCGCATCGCCGATATGGCGGGCAATCAGGCTTGAGTCGTTGAGCGGTCCGCCGCGGATCACGCAGTCCACGTTGCCGCCGATCATATCCACAGGCCGGTCGGCTACGCCCAGATCGATGCGAATGTCCGGGTAGCGCTGCATAAAATCCGGCAGCAGGGGGATCAGCACGTCCCGGGCCGTAGAGCCGCCAACGTCGATGCGCAGGTGGCCTTTCGGCGTGCTGCGGGAAACGCGAAACGAGGTGTCGATATCTTCGATATCAATCAGCACCCGCAGGGCTTTTTCATAGTAGGCTTCGCCCTCCGGGGTACTGACGACGCGCCGGGTCGTGCGGTGCAGCAGGCGCACCTCAAGATGGGCTTCGAGGGCTTTCACCAGCTTGCTCAGGGTGGCGATAGGCATGTTCAGCGAGTCCGCCGCCTGCGTAAAGCTCCCGGTTTCCACGACGCGCGTGAAGGCGCGCATTGCCATCAGCTGATCCACGCTATCCCCCTTCATTATTTCTCTGTGTGAATAGTCATTTTCATTTTTGCTGGTTTTTTGCTAATCACGGCAACGCTACAGTAACTCCAACGCAAGCGAAAGCCCCTTCAACCGCTTTTGCTGGCATCGTAAACCCCGTAAAAGAAGGTGAATGACATGAACAACACGCTCTCAGGAAAAATCGCTCTGGTCACCGGCGGCAGCACCGGGATTGGTCTGGCTACCGCGCAGGAGCTGGCGGCGCAGGGTGCGAAGGTGTATATCACGGGTCGCCGCCAGGCGGAACTGGACGCCGCCGTTGGGCAAATTCATCCTTCGGCGGTGGGGATCCGCGCGGATGTCTCTAAGCTCTCGGATCTCGATCTGGTGTACGCCCGGATTGCGAAAGACGAAGGCCGTCTGGATATTCTGTTTGCCAACGCCGGAGGCGGGGACATGCTGCCGCTCGGCGCCATTACCGAAGAGCAGTTTGACCGTATCTTTGGCACCAACGTGCGCGGCGTGCTGTTTACCGTCCAAAAAGCGCTGCCGCTGCTCGCTTCGGGGTCGTCCATTATCTTGACCGGCTCGACGGTATCGATCAAAGGCACCGCCAACTTCAGCGTGTACAGCGCCAGCAAGGCGGCGGTGAGGAACTTCGCCCGCTCCTGGGCGCTGGATTTGCAGGGACGCGGCATCCGGGTGAACGTGGTCAGCCCGGGGCCGGTCAGGACGCCGGGTCTTGGGGATCTGGTGCCGGAGGATCAGCGTCAGGGACTTTACGATGCGCTGGCCGCCCAGGTGCCGCTGGGACGTCTGGGGCAGCCGCAGGAGGTGGGCAAAGCGGTGGCGTTCTTGGCCTCCGACGCCGCGAGCTTTATTAACGCCGCCGAGCTGTTCGTCGACGGCGGGATGGCGCAGATTTAAGGCTTTGCCGCTCAGCTAAGGTTACGCCAGCAGCGCACGGTGCGTCCGTCCGCTGCTGGCTGTAAAGCCTGGGGCGCTTCGCAGCCCTGGGCTGCCAGCGGACAGCGGTCGCGGAAATAGCAGCCGACGGGAAGATGGCGATTGCCCGGCAGCTCCGTTTTACGCAGCGCCAGGCTGTCGTCCAGCGGCTCGCCGGTCTTAGGCACCGAATCGAGCAGCAGCCGGGTGTAGGGATGGCGCGGCTGGCCCAGCACCTGCGAAGCTTGCCCCAGCTCGACGATCTGCCCCAGATACATCACCGCCACCCGGTCGCTCATGTGCCGCACCACCGACACGTTGTGCGAGATCAGCACGTAGGTGAGATTGCGCTGCTGCTGGAGCTTCACCAGCAGGTTGAGGATTTGCGCCTGCACCGAAATATCCAGCGCGCTGGTGGGTTCGTCCAGCACGATGATATCGGGACTGGACGACAGCGCCCGGGCGATGGCGATGCGCTGGCGCTGGCCGCCGGAAAACGCGTGGGGCAGACGGTCGAGATACTCCGGGCGAATGCCGACCTGCTGCGCCAGCGTTTCGGCAAGTCGACGGCGCTCACGGGCGCTGCTGCGCGTTTGCACCCACACCGGCTCGGTAATGATCCGCCAGACCGGCAGGCGCGGGTCGAGAGATGAGAGCGGATCCTGAAACACCATCTGCATTCCGCCTGCGTCCCGCGTGCGCTGGCACGCCCCGGCGCTGGGCTTGAGCATGCCTATCAGCAGCTGCGCGAGGGTACTTTTCCCGCAGCCGGACTCCCCGACAATGCCCAGCGTTTCGCCCCGGCGGATTTGAAGATCCATCCCGTTCAGGGCGTGAACCTGCTCCGTAACGCGTCCCAGCCAGTTTTTACGCGCCGGGAAGTTCACGTGAACGCTTTCCAGCTTGAGCAAAATATCAGACATGACGCACCTCCAGCTGCGGATACCAGCACGCCGCCTGCCTGTCGCCCGCGCCGCTGGGCCGTAAGGGCGGCGTTTCGTCGCATTTCGCGCCGGCGGCAAAGCAGCGCTCGCGAAACGCGCAGCCGCGCGGCAGGCGGGTCAGGTTAGGCACCGTGCCGGGAATGGCGGGCAGCATCTCGCGCGGCTCGCCGCTTTCCGGCGCACAGCGCAAAAGGCCTATCGAATAAGGATGAACGGGATGACGAATTAAGGTGTCGGTTGTGCCGCTCTCAATCACGCTCCCCGCATACATGACGTACGTGCGGTCGCACAGCTGGGAGACCACCGCCATATCGTGACTGATAAACAGCACCGAGGTGCCGCTGGCGCGCGCCTTGTGCTTCAGCAGCCGCAGCACCTGCAGCTGCACCGTGACGTCCAGCGCCGTGGTCGGCTCGTCGGCGATGATCAGCTCCGGCTCGCAGGAGAAGGCAAGGGCGATCATCACCCGCTGGCGCATCCCGCCTGACAGCTCAAACGGATAGCGGTCCATCACCTCTGCCGCATCCGGAATTTGCATCTCCTCCAGGAGGGTAATGGCTTTGGCGCGGGCGGCGCGGCGCGAAAGGGGCTGGTGCTGGCGGATCACCTCCTCCATCTGCTTGCCAATGCGCCGGGTCGGGTTGAGGGCGGTCATCGGCTCCTGAAAAATCATCGCCACTTTTGCCCCGCGCCACTGGCGAAGCTGCTTTTCTGACGCCCGAAGCACGTCTTCCCCCAGCAGCGTTACCTGCCCGTGGTGAACGCGATAGCTGCCTTCGGGCAGCAGGCGCATCGCCAGCATTGCGGTGACCGATTTTCCGGAGCCCGATTCCCCCACCACGCCGACGATTTCGCCGCGCTTAATCTCCAGCGAAACGTGGTTTAGGGCGTGAACCTCCCCGCGAAAAATCGGGAAGCTCAGGTGTAAGTCTTCAATCGACAGGACCGATTCGCTCATCACTGTTTTCCTCCTGATTTCGGGTCGAGCAGGTCGCGGATCCCGTCGCCAAACAGGTTGAACCCCACGGCGGCGATCAGGATCGCCGCGCCCGGAAACGCGCAGTACCACCACTGGTCAAGAACATAGTTACGCCCGACGGCAACCATCGCACCCCATTCGGCGCTAGGCTGCTGCGCGCCGAGCCCGATAAACCCAAGGGTGGCGGCCATCAGAATGGCGCTGCCGATATCCAGCGACGCCTGCACAATCAGCGGCGGCAGGGCGTTACGCAGGATATGCCAGCTGATGAGATGCCAGCGCGAGGCGCCAAACGTCCGGGCGGCCTGCACGTAGGTGAACTGGCGCACCACCAGGGTTTGCCCGCGCGCCAGGCGCACGTAAAAGGGTATGCGCACAATGGCTATCGCCAGCATCGCGTTAAAAAGGCTCGGGCCGAGGGCGGCGGCGAGCGCCATCGTCAGCACCAGAGAGGGGATCGACAGCATGATATCCATCACCCGCATGATGAGGGCGTCACCGCGCCCGCCAAGCACGCCGGACAAACAGCCGAGCAGGGAGCCGATGCCTCCGGCAATTACCACCACCGCCAGCCCGGCGGTGATGGACTGCTGGCTGCCCACCAGCACGCGGCTGAACAGATCTCGCCCGACCTCGTCGGTGCCAAACCAGTGCTGCGCCGAGGGCGCCTGCAGGCGCGCGGTCAGATCCAGCGCGTTAGGATCGTGCGGCACGATCCACGGCGAGGTCACCATAAGCGCCAGCATCAGGAACATAATCACCCCGCCGACCAGCGTCAGCGGGCTTTTGCGCAGCAGCCAGAACAGCTTCGCCCAGTCGATGCGCGGCGGCGTGGTTTTCACCGGAACGGGCGTTTCCTGAGTCATCATCATTCGGCACCTCCGCGCCCGATTCGTGGGTCGATCCACAGGTAGAGCAGGTCGACCACCAGATTCACTAAAACGTAGGCCAGCGACACCACCACGGCGAAGCCCATGACCGCCGGGAAATCCAGCGCCTGAATGGAGGTCACCACCCAGGCGCCCATCCCCGGCCAGGCGAAGACGGTTTCGGTCAACACCGCGCCGTAAAGCAGATCCCCCAGCGCCAGGCCGAGCACCGTGATGGACGGGATCATTGCGTTCGGCAGGGCGTAGCGCAGCACGATGTACCACCCCGGCAGGCCGCTGGCGCGGGCGGTACGGATGTAATCTTCGCTGAGCTGCTCGAGCATGGCGGAACGCACCTGACGCGCCACGATGCCCAGATGCACAAACGCCAGCGTCAGGGACGGCAGGATCAGGTGCTGGAGCGCGTTAAAGAACACCTCGCCGTTGCCTTCGAGCAGCGCATCAATAAGGTAAAAGCCGGTCACCCGGGCAGGCGGGTCGAGCCAGTCGTCCAGCCTGCCGCCGCCGGGCAGGATTTGCAGATGTCCATAGAAGAGCACTATCACCCCCAGCCCGAGCCAGAAGGCGGGCGTGGAGATCCCGGTCATCGCCATCAGGCGCACCAGGTGATCCAGCCAGCGGTTGCGGTACACCGCCGACAAAATTCCCAGCGGCACGCCGATTGCCAGCGCCAGCAGCAGAGAGCAAAACGCCAGCTCCAGCGTGGCCGGGAAAAAGGCTTTGAGATCCTCCGCCACCGGACGCCCGGTGCGGATAGAGGTGCCTAAATCACCGTGAACCAGCGCATCCACGTAGCGGCCAAACTGCACATAGAGCGGCCTGTCCAGCCCGAGCTGCTGGCGAATGCCCTGAACGATGTCGTCGCTGGCGCGGTCGCCCGCCAGCAGGCGCGCCGGATCGCCGGGGATCATGTGCGAAATGATAAAAGTGATGATACACACGCCGGCCACCACCAGGATTAACCCCCAGCAGCGCTGGCGCACTATGCTCCAGAACGTCATACGCTTTCCCCCGGCGCGGCCCGTTACTTGCTCATGGTGTCGATGTTGAACACCTGCTCAAGCATCGGATTAAAGGTGAAGCCTTTGACCTCTTTGTTCATCGCCAGCTGGTAGTTCTTCTGGAACAGATAAACGTAGGCCGCCTCGTCGATGACAATTTTCTGCGCCTGCTGGTAATTTTTGCTGCGCTCGGCCTGGTCGGTGGTTTTCAGCGCCGCCTGGAGCAGGCCGTCGACCTCTTTGTTCTCATAGAACGAGCGGTTTCCCGGCAGCCCTTTTTTGTCCGACTCGAACCAGTAGTTCATGAACATATACGGGTCGGCGAAGTCCGGGCTCCAGTTGCCGATGGCAATGTCGTAATCGCCTTTCCCCACGCGGTCGCGCATGGTGGCGTTGGCCAGCTTCTCCAGCTTGACGTTGATGCCCAGCTTGCCGAGGCTCGCCTGGGTGGAAAGGGCGATAGGCTCCCAGTTCGGGTCGTTGTCGGAATAGAGGAAGGTCAGGCTGGCGGGTTTCTCTTGTACCTTCTCCAGCGCCGCTTTGGCTTTGGCCTCATCGAAGCTGTACTGCATGGCGCTCGCGTCGAAGCCCCACATCCCGTCCGGGATCGGCCCGCGCATCTGCTTGCCGTTGCCGCTGAGGATCCCTTTCACCATGCCCTGATAATCCGTCGCCCAGGAGACCGCCCGGCGCAAATCCACCTGGTTCATCGGCGCTTTGCCGTTGTTGAGATACAGATAGGTCACGCGCAGGGACGGGTATTCCGCCACGGCCACTTTGCCTTCCTGCTTGAGGGCGGAGAGCTGATCGACGGGCAGGGCGTCGGCGATGTCCAGATCGCCACGGGAGAGCTGCAGGCGACGCGAGGCGCTCTCACCGATGATTTTCACCGACACGCGCTTGAAGTGCGGTTTCGCTCCCGGCCAGTGCGGGTTCGGCACCAGCACCAGCTGCTGGCCTTTCTGCCAGCTTTTCAGCATAAACGGGCCGGACCCGGCGGTGTTTTGCGCCAGAAAACCGCGGGCATCGTCGGCGGCGTTCGCTTTCAGCACCGCCGGGTTAATGATGGACGCCCCGTCGTTCGCCAGGGTGTAGAGGAAGGGCGCAAACGGCTGGCTTAGGGTGAATTTCACCGTGTGCTCATCCACCGCGTCCACTTTCAAATCTTTCGGGAAGGCTTCAGACGGCCCCTGGCTGATTTTCAGCAGGCGCTCGAAGGAGAGCTTCACCGCCTCGGCGGTCACCGGCGTACCGTCGGCAAACTTCGCGTTATCGGCAAGGGTAAAGGTCCACTCTTTCTGGTCGTCCGAGGCTTTCCAGCCCGTCGACAGATCGCCTTCCACCTCGGTGGTGCCCGGCTTGTACTTCACCAGCCGTTGATAGGAGGGATAGGTCACCGTCCAGTCGTTATTATCGATGGTCACCGCCGGGTCGAGGGTTTGCGGGTCGGCGGCTTTCCCGATGACCAGCATGTCTTTTGGCACCGCAGCCTGCGCCAGGGGCGCGCTACAGGCCAGGGTGGCGGCGATGAGCGTAGTGAGAAGCGTTGTTTTCATGGCAGTGCTCCAGCGTTAACGTGATGTGTGTGCAGGCGTATAACAGGCGAACTGGTCTTCTAACAGCGGATAGCCGGCGGCGTTCGGCAGCTCAAAGTGCCACCATTCGCTGCTTATCCCGACAAACCCGGCGCCGAACATAATGGCGTTCAGCAGCAGGCGATTGCGCTGGGCGTGAGGCGGCACGGACGGGTGATACGGATGGGAGCGGTCGTGCATTTCGTCAAACCCGGCGCCCATATCCAGCATGCGGCTGTGCTCGTCCATCAGCGTGACGTCGATGGCCGTGCCGCGGCTGTGGTTAGAGCCAATCGCCACGTCCACCACGTACTCCGGGTTTGGACAGGCCTGCCACAGCTGGGCCTGCGCCTCCTGCGGGCGATAGGCGTCGTAGACCACCAGTTTTAGCCCGGCGAGGGTGGCAATGCTGATGGCCTTCGCCAGCGCGGTGGCGGCGTCGGCGTGCAGCAGGCACAGGTGCTCCTGATAAATCGGATGACCGGTGAGGTTGTCCGCAGTCGCGTACTTCAGATCGATATGCAGCGAGGGAAAGATCTTCGCCACATCCACCAGGGGATACTCTTCGGGCATAGCTCCGCTCCTTTAGCGTTCGAATTGACCAAACTCTTGTTGTAGCTGTCGGTTTATCGCCAGGCGTTCCGGGAGGGCGTCACCCAGCATCTCCACCACGCCCGACAGCAGCAGGTTGAACAGGCAGCTCACCGGGGCCAGCGAATCCCAGAAGTGGCCGGTATCGGTTTTCACCTGCAGCAAATCTCCCGGGTAGTCTCGCGCCCAGGGGCACCAGATATCGGTGATCAGCGCCATCGACAGGCCTTTCTCACTCGCCACCCGGCAGTACTGACGGGCGATAGCGGAGTAGGCGCGGGTGTCGGTCAGCACGATGTAGGGCCGCGCAAACCCGGAATTGAGCGACTCCACCCAGCTGCCGGACAGCCCCTCGGAATAGCTAACGCGCGGGCGCAGATACTCCAGATGGCTGAAAAACGCGTTGGCGATCCCGCGCGTGGACTGAATGCCCAGCACAAACACCGCGTCCGCGTGGGTGAGCTGATGCACCACCTGCTTAAACACATCCGTCTGCGCCAGCTGATAGACGTGGGTAATGGCGTCTACCTCCAGCGACAGCGAATGCTGGAGTCGGTCAGAGAGCGGCTGCTGCTGTTGCCAGGAGTCGAGGCGATCGTTCATGCCCCAGGGCTGATACGGATCGCGCAGGCTTTTTTTGGCGTCTTCCAGATTGCGATAGCCAAGCTTACGCAGGAAGCGTCCTACCGTAATGCCGCTGGTGCCGGTTGCCAGCGCCACGCTTTCCGCCGTTTCAAACGGGATCTGCGCCCCGTGCGCCAGCATCCAGCTCGCCACGCGCTTTTCGCTGGGCGTGAACTGACTAAAACGCGCTTCGATACGGGCCAGCATCTCTGGTTTTGTCGTCATACCGCCTCGCTGTTAACAGGCTGTCAAACGCCGATAGGGTGTTAGTTGCTTAACAATGCACGGCGCGTGCCATGTTCACATGACGGCGAAATCCGCCTGCGGCAGCAAAGCTAATGCAATATTTGTTTAACTAATGATCAACATTTGTGCAGCGTAGTTCACTTTTGGTGCAGGGACGGACGGCGCGGGCTGGACTTTGGCAAAACCGTCAGCGCCTTCACATTTTTGTTAAGATAAGGGCATCGTAGAAAGGAAAGGGATACCGGCATGGCTAACCTGCCGTGGCGCATTAGCGTGCGCCTTATGGTTCTGGCAAAGAAAGTGGCACTGGTTGTCGGCATTGTCCTGATCGTGCTGCTCACCGTTCGAATTTATGCCTCGCTGAAAGAGCCCGGCCTGCACGAATGGCACACCTGGACAGGGGATGAGATGTCGGCTCGCGAAATCGATCGCGCGACCTTCGCTCAGTACCTCGAGAGAGAAAAGGCCATTTTCAGCGATCTACAGAGCGAGGTGACGGATCGCGTTGAAGAGAGCGAGAAGACGCCGCTCAACCGTTTTTATCGTCACAGCCTTGTGTGGCCGGGGCAGTTTACTCCTGATGCCAACCGCTCGTTCGTGCTGATGCCCGCCGGCAAGCCGCGCGGCGCGGTGGTGTTGCTGCACGGACTGACGGATGCGCCCTACAGCGTCCGGCATCTGGCGCTGGATTATCAGCAGCACGGGTTTGTCGCCGTGGTGCCGCGCATGCCGGGTCACGGCACCGCGCCCGGCGCGCTGACGGCCGTCGACTGGGAGTCCTGGCTTGCCGCGGCGCGGCTCGGCGTGCGGGAAGCAACGCGTCTGGCGGGAAGCGATGTGCCGCTGCACCTGGTGGGATATTCCAACGGCGGGGCGCTGGCAATGAAGTATGCCCTCGACAGCCTGGATTCACCGAACCTGCGTAAACCTCAGCGGCTGGTATTGCTCTCGCCGATGATTGGCGTCACGGCGTTCGCGCGCTTTGCCGGGCTTGCCGGATTACCCGCCATGCTCCCGGCGTTTGCGAAATCCGCGTGGCTTAACATCACCCCGGAATATAACCCGTATAAATATAACTCCTTCCCGGTCAACGCCGCCCGCCAGTCCTGGCTGCTGACCAAAGCGCTGCAGCAGCAGTTTGGGCGCGCCGAGGCCGAAGGCAGGCTCGCGTCGCTGCCGCCGGTGATTGCCTTCCAGTCGGTGATGGATTCAACGGTCAGCACCCGCGCGGTGGTCACCGGACTGTTCGACAGGCTGCCGGACAACGGCAGCGAGCTGGTGGTGTTTGATATCAACCAGGCCGCCATTCTGCGTCCGCTGTTTAAACCCGCATCCTGGACGGCGGTGTCGGAGCTGCTTCCCGCTGCGCTCAGGCGTTACAGTGTCACGGTAATCACCAACGCTACGCCGCACACCTTTGATACGGTCGCAAAAACCACTCCGGCGGGAAGTCTCGACGCGCAGAGCGTGCCTTTATCCACGCCTTACCCGCAGGACGTCTATTCCCTGTCGCACGTGGCGGTGCCTTTTCCGCCAGACGATGACCTCTACGGCAGCCGTCCAGAAGAGAAAAACCGCTACGGCGTAAGCCTCGGCACGGTGTCGCTGTGGGGCGAAACCTCGGTTTTAAGCGTCGGGAAAGATACGCTGATGCGGATTACCTCGAATCCGTTTTACAGCTATATGCAGGCGAGGATCGACGAGCACATTGATGCGGATGAGAAAAAGTAGGCAGCGCTAACGCATTCACATTGTGGATGTTTTCCTACGGGCGATATTAATGCGCTTACCCGCGTGAATATAATTAGTCGCTACAGGGGAAGTATGCTAAACAATAGCTTATCGCCGCATAGAAAAGATCAGGAACAATTACTGTGCTGACAACACTCATTTACCGAAGCCAGTTAAATTCATCCTGTAAATCAGAGCAGCTTGACGCCCTGATTAAGCACGCGCGGCAGCGCAATGCGCTAATGAATATTACCGGAATTATGCTGTTTAACGGACTCGAGATCCTCCAGGTGCTGGAAGGCGCGGAGGAGAGCATCGTTAAGCTGTTTCACCGCATTCGTGACGACAGGCGGCACACCGACGTGGTCGAGCTGATGCGGGACTACGGTCCGCGCAGGCGCTTCGAGAATGTCGGTATGTTCCTCTTTGACCTGCGCATTGAATCGCCGAAAGCGGTACTGGAATCCGTTCTGCGCTACAGTAAGCTCGAAAGCTACCTTGCCTCCGAAGACAGGGTGTTTAAATTCATCCAGTCGTTCATTACCCAGAAAAAAACGGCGCGCGCGGCATCTGCGCTCACTGCGGATAAGTGGACGCTGTCGAAAGAAAACGCGCCCTTTGGCGAACGGATCGAAGGGCTGATTGCCAATCAGAGCTGCCAGTTCGCCCTCCAGCCTATCGTTGAACCCACCCAGGGGAAAATCACCTCCCTCGAGGCGCTGATTCGCGGCAACGACGGCGGTAGCCCGGAGCGATTTTTCCAGAGTATCGATCAGAACAAAATCTACGAGATTGACCTTCAGACCAAGGCCTACGCCTTTGCGCTGGCCGAGAAGCTCGGCATTGGCGGCCATAAAATTGCGGTAAACCTGCTGCCCATGTCTCTGGTGAATGTGCCTGGCGCGGTGGAGTTTCTGGTGGATCAAATCAAGCGTCATGGACTCCAGCCGGAACAGGTCGTGATTGAAGTTACTGAAAACGAAATGATTTCCGGTTTTAACCAGTTTAACAGCGCCATTAAACAGCTGCGTGCCGAAGGCATTGGCCTGGCGATTGACGACTTCGGGTCCGGCTATGCGGGGCTGTCGCTGCTGACCAGATTCCAGCCGGACAAGATCAAGATCGACCGGGAGATTGTCAGCGATATTCACCTGAGCGGGCCGAAACAGGCGATTGTGAAATCCATCGTCAGCTGCTGTACCGACATGGAGATTTCGCTGGTGGCGGAAGGGATTGAGAAGCTAGAGGAGTGGTGCTGGCTTGAGTCCGCCGGGATCAGGCGTTTTCAGGGATTTTTGTTTGCCCGACCGCAGCTTAACGGCGTTGGTGACATTCATTGGCCGCATATTATTTAATATTCGAATAAATTTTTCCCCATTCCAGCAATATTTCCTCCGCTCATACGTCTACCTCACCACAGACCATAATCAGTAGGTTAATGAGGTAACGACAATGAGAGATTTTACTATGCACGAAAGCGGCCGCGGGCGTGGTTTTGGGCGACATCGCATGGGGAAAGCGCTGGCCATCGGCGCGATCGTGTTTGTGGTGCTGGGGCTGCTGGTGATGTCCCTGTGGAATGCGATCCTGCCAGCCATTTTGGGCGTCAACGCCATCGGGTTCTGGCAGGCGCTTGGGCTGTTGATCCTGTGCCGTATTCTTTTTGGCGGTCTGGGTTTTCGTCCGGGGATGTTTGGCGGACACCGGCGGATGCATGAGCGCTGGATGAAGATGTCGCCCGAGCAGCGGGAAGCCTTTATCCAGCAGCGTCGCGGCGGGTTTGGCCGTCACGGACACTGCGGCGGGCGCGGGCATCGCGAAGAGAAGCGTGATGAAAGCACTGCAAAAGCACCGGAAGCCGAGTGAGCGAGATGAAAACCGGGGCGGCAGGCGACTCTTTGCTGATGTCGGCGCTACATGCCTGCCGCACGCGGTTGAAAGCCTTCATCCGCGGACGGAGCGCCGTTCGCGAGGACGCTGACGATATCTTTCAGGAAATCACCGTTCAGCTGATGAACGTCGAGCAGCCGGTTGAGAACGTTGCCGCCTGGCTTTTTCGGGCGGCGCGCAATGAAATGACCGACCGGGCGCGTAAGAAACGCGAAGTGCCGCTGCCCGGCTATTTCAGCGCAGACGACGACGGCGATTTCGCCGAGGATGAGATCGCCGAAACGCTGTTTGGCATCCCGCAGACGCCCGAAGAGGAGTATCTGAAAACGCTGATGTGGGAAGAGCTGGAAAATGCGCTATCCGAACTGCCGTCACCCCAGCGCGAGGTGTTCGAAAAAACGGAACTCCAGGGCTACAGCATGAAAACGCTGGCGGAAGAGAACGGCGTCAGCGTGCAAACGCTCTTGTCCCGCAAGCACAAGGCGGTGCTTTATCTGCGAACCCGGCTTCGGGATATCTATGATGCGCTGACGGGCGAGTAGCCCTACAGACAAATCCTTACAGTGCAAAGCCTTGTAGAATCATTCCTGTCGTTTATGATCTCAAATCGACTATGGGAATCATTACGCGCAGCCGACGGCTTTCGGCTGACTGCGGAGACACGAATGAAAAAATTACTGTTACTTTCCGCGCTGGCAATTTCCGGGTTGGCAAACGCGGCAGAGGCTCTGCCTGACGTGGTGAAAAATTTCAGCGAGCAGCAGGGGATCAAAATCCTCAAGAAGATCGACGCGCCGGGCGGTGCACCGGCGTGGCTGGGGCAGTATCAGGACATGGGCGTGACGCTCTTTTTAACGCCTGACGGTAAGCACGTTGTTTCCGGCTATCTTTATGACGATAAAGGTAAAAACCTGAGCGAAGAGATTTTCCAGAAAGAGATCTACATTCCGCTTGGAAAAGAGATGTGGACATCGCTTAATGCGGCGCATCCGTTGAAAGAGGGCGCTGATACCGCCCCGCGCAAGGTGTTTGTCTTTGCCGATCCGTTCTGCCCGTACTGCAAAGCGTTCTGGTCTGAGGCGCAACCCTGGGTGAAGGCCGGGAAAGTACAGCTAAACACGCTGCTGGTGGCGTTTCTGAATCCGAAGAGCGGCCCTTACGCGTCGGCCATCTTGAACGCCAAAGATCCGGTCACCGCGTGGAAGGAGTACGAGCTGTCGGGCGGTAAAAAACTGCCTGAAAACAAAGGCGAAACGTCGCGCGCGACCTTCGATGTATTGCAACAGCATCAGAAGCTGATGGACTCGCTGGGGGCAAACGCCACGCCAGCGATTTATTATCTGAACGCGAGAAATGAGCTGCAGCAGGTGGTTGGAATGCCGGACGAGAAGCAGCTCACGGAGATGTTTGGCCCGAAACCCTAAGTAAAACAGGCAGAAACCGCGCGTTTCTGCCTTTTTTTTAGCTTCCCCAGCGGCTTCTGAGGTAGCTCACCGCATCCTGGGTCTGCGGCTGGTTGAGGTAATCCTCACGGAAGAGGATGGTGCCGCTCACGCCGGGCAGAGATTCGTTGAGGTCTAGTTGCTTTTTTAGCTCCGGCACGCCGCCGTTCACCGTCCAGTCCGGCTCGTTTTTAGATGGCTCTCCCACCTTATAAAACGCAATCCCGATATACAGCCGCGTGTGGGTCGGCTTGACGACGTCCGCCCACCACTTCGTCAGAACGTCATAACGCGCCGCGCTGCGTGAGAAGGGCCAGTAAATTTGAGGCGCGATGTAGTCCAGCAAACCCTGCTGCACCCACAGACGCGTGTCCGCGAAGGACTCATCATAGGCCGCGGCGCCGCGGGTATCCGACCCCGCAGGATCAAACGATCGGTTGCGCCAGACGCCCGCCGGGCTTACGCCAAATTCGACGTTGGGCTTCTGGGCCTTAATGGCCTTCGACACCTGCGCGATCAGCTGCTGCGTGTTGTGGCGTCGCCAGTCTGCTTTGGACGCAAAGCCCTGACCGTAGCGCTGGAATGTCGAGCTATCGTTGAGCGTCGAACCGCGCGTTTCCGTATAGAAATAGTCATCAAACTGCACGCCGTCTATCGCATAGTTGGCGACAACTTCGTTTACCACGCGGGTGATCCAGTCGCGCACTTCCGGGATGCCCGGGTCGAGCACGAAGCGATCCCCCGAGGTGCGGATCCACTCAGGATGTTGCACATATACGCTGGAGGGCTGTTGATAGGCGGTTCGGTTGAGCGCCGCAACGGTCGAGGGTTTGATGTTGGTCGAGACCCGATAGGGGTTAAACCAGGCGTGAACCTTCATGCCGCGCTTGTGCGCTTCGTCGAGCATAAACTGCAGCGGATCGTAGCCAGGATACTCGCCAATCGTGCCCGTCATCATGTCTGACCACGGCAGGATTTTGGACGCCCACAGCGCGGTGCTGTCGGGCTTCACCTGGAAGAACACGGTATTGATACCCAGTCCTTTGAGATTATCGAGCTTGTCCTTCAGCGCCTGCTTTTGCAGGCTGATGCGCAGCTCTGCGCTGCTGACGTTCACCGAGGATACCGGCGGCCAGTCGAGGCGAGAGACCGTCGCCAGCCAGATGCCGCGCATCGGTTCGTTGAGCGGCTGGCCGGGTTTATCCACCGGCGGCAGGGGCGTGACGAGCGATTTAGGGGGTTTTGAGGAGCAACTAACAAGTAAAAGTGCGCAACCAATAAGCGCACCAATCCGTTTTACGTGTCGTGACATTGATGTTTTAGCTCTTAGTGATCCGACTATTAGCCCAGGGGTTAAAGGCGGGAACATCCGGTTCATCGATGGCGTCATCGTCGAGAGAGTCGAGATACAGCGCTTCGACTTCTGCACGCGCCCAGGGCGTTCTGCGCAGGAATTTCAAACTCGATTTGACGCTGGGATCGTTTTTAAAGCAGTTGATTTTGATGCGTTTACTCAGTTCATCCCAGCCGTAGCGGGCAACCAGCGCATTGACCTGCATCTCAAGCGTTACGCCATGCAAAGGATCTTTCGAAGTGTGTGCAGTCATGTTGCGTCCGGTTTTCTCATATTTTCTGGGGGATTAAACGGTCAAAGGTTACAAGAAAGGAGGGAAGGCGGCAATGGCCCGGCTGAATCCTCTCTTTATCAATATTACGGCTGTTCAAGCACGTCCTGCAGCAGCCAGTCGTGAAAAACGCTGACCTCATTGCGCATGACCGACTGCTGCGGAGTGACCACGTAATAGGCCCATTTCAGCGGCCAGCGGTGGTTGGGCTGTAAATGGACGAGCTGCCCGGTTTCAATCAGCTGCTTCACCAGGGCATGGCGCACTATCGCCACCCCGCGACCGCTGAGCGCCGATAAAATCACGGCAGACGTGGAGTTGATATGCAGTCGGCTCTCGCGCGGCTCCGGGGCGTTCAGCGTGTTGAATACGGTCTCCCAGGATGGAAAATCTGCGCCGGGATGCGGGGTGTCATCGTGGATCAACTTTTGCGCGGCGAGCCATGTTGCGCAGTCGGTTTTCTCCGGCGGAGCCAGGCGCGGGCTGCATACCAGCACCGCCTCTTCATCCATCAGCCAGGTTTTATTGACGCCTGGCCAGTCGCCCTGTCCGCAGCGGATGCCGATATCCGCTTCGCCGTGGGCAACGTCCATTAGCTTTTCAGTGACGTTAAGCCGCAGATCGATGTTTTCATGGGTTTCTGCAAAGCGGTTAAGACGCGCCATCAGCCAGTTCATCATCAGAACCTGAGAGGCCGTAACGACCACCACCGCCCGCGCCCGGCGACCGCGCAGTTTGTTTAATCCCGCTTCCAGCTTATCCAGCCCATGAGTAATGTCCTGCAACGCATCCCGCGCTTCATCAACCAGCGTCAGACGCTCCTTGCCCGTGCGGGTGCGGTGAAGGAGAGGGTGGCCAACCCAGGCTTCGAGGGAGCGGACAAGCTGACCGACGGCGGCAGGGGTTACCCCCAGCTCCTCGGCAGCGCCAGTAAAGCTGCCGTGCCGGGCAGTGGCTTCAAAGGCGTGTAGCCATTTGAGTCGGTTAAGCGATCGCATGTAAAACTCCGGAGTGAACTGCCCATAACTATACCCGAGTAAGATAGAATTTCTTTCCCGACACGCAATTTCTTCTCATTCGTCACCGCGCTTTCTGAGTGGCATTCTGCTGCCACACGAAGAGCAGCAAGGCTGCTTTCACCCGTCAAAATGAATATATGAGGTTAACGATGGACGTTTCTTTCGCCGGTAAAAAACTGTTAGTGGTCGGTGGCACCAGCGGCATGGGTTTCGAAACGGCAAAAAGGATTCTGCAAAAGGGCGGCAGCGTGGTGCTTATTGGCAGCCGCGAAGATAAATCAGAGCAGGCCCGTCAGGCGCTGGCGGCGTTCGGCCCGGTAGCGATTATTGTTGCCGATCTGATGAAAGAGGAAGGGATGCGGCGCGTAATCGACGCGATCAACGATGCGCATAGCGATATTAGCCTGCTGGTAAATGCGGCCGGGGTTTTCTTCCCGAAAGCCTTTATCGAGCATGAAGCGGCCGACTACGACATGTATATGAGCATCAACCGCGCGATGTTCTTTATTACCCGCACGGTGGTGCGCAACATGCTCGAGGCGGGAACGCAGGGCGCCATCGTAAATGTCGGGTCGATGTGGGCTCAGCAGGCCATTGCCGCAACGCCTTCATCTGCCTATTCAATGGCAAAAGCGGGTCTTCACGCGTTAACCAAAAATCTGGCCATTGAACTCGGCGGACAGGGTATACGCGTGAATGCGGTATCTCCGGCAGTGGTTCACACGCCGATTTACGAAGGCTTTATTCCAAAAGACGACGTGAAAGATGTGATGAATAGCTTTGACGGTTTCCATCCTATCGGCCGCGTGGGCACGGCGGCTGATATCGCTGAAACAGTGGCGTTTCTTCTTTCCGATAAGGCGGGCTGGGTTACGGGCGCGATTTGGGATGTGGATGGTGGTGTGATGGCGGGGCGTAACGCCTGATGAAATAAGGAAAACGCCAGGCGATGCCTGGCGTAATGGGGATTTATTTAAGCGGATTACCGAACTCTTTGATATACATCTCACCGAATTTGTAGGAAGCAAAATCAGTTAAATGCCCTTCATCACGATATATAGTTGTTCCATCAATGCTAGTGATGCATTTACCACTTACGCATTGAATAGACTTTGAGTCAATGAATGTAAGCGTCGGGAATTCGCTCTTCATTTTCTGCATAAGCTTCGTCACGTTTTCATTGTTATCCCTTGAAGGATTTTGATTGTCACATTCATTGACATCATAAGGACGACGGTGGATAACGTGCTGGTTTATACAGTTCTGATAGTTAACAGGCATAGTGGCAATCGTGAACATGATGACTGGCTTTGAACCTGCGCTGACAATGATATTCAATGCGGCACGAAGTGCATCCTCGTATCGCTTATTTGAGAGAGACTCGCTTCTTTCGTCACCATCTTTATTGATCAAGTGGGTGCCGAAATAATTTTTCCATACCTGGCCAATAATCACGTAATCATAGTGATTTGATTTTATATAGTCATAATATTTTTTAGTATTATCATGACATTTCTCATATTTCACATCTTTGTACTGCCACCAGTCGAATTGATATATGCCTGGTAAAGCGAGACAGGAAGATGTGGAAAGAGAGTACATTTTCACATTTGCATCTTTTCCTAAAACGTCATAAAAACCCCAAAAATGGTTAGCATTTGAATCGCCGATTAAAAAGACCTTTTTAGAGCCGTCATTATCGCCGAAATGGCAGTCGGCCAGGATCTGTTTTCCACCGTGACAATCAGTTCTTAAAGCGGCCTTGTCTGAAGCATCATGGAGTAGCTGGAAGGAATGATTATATTCAGCGTTAAAACGCTGCGGTAGGCCATTAGATTTTTCAGTGACAGAATACAGCGTGACGCAAACCACGAGTGGTGCAACGACCAGCAGGACGAGGCTCTTCAGAAAAGGCATTTTCACTCTACGGAATTTGTTTTCAATTCCATGATAGCAAAGTATTGCCATACCCAGTGTAATGAGTAACGCAAGATATAATGAAGAACCAGAAAGAGGGTGCCCAAGATAATTAAACGTTGCAAATACTGGCCAATGCCATAGATACAATGAGTAAGATATCTTCCCTGTGTAGTTAACTGGGGTCATCTGTAAAACACGACTTACAAACGAGCCTTGACTTAAAAACAAAAGCGAAGAAGCGGCACAGACAAGCAGGGTCCATGCATTTGGATATAATGAAACGGGAATGTTTATTGCCGAAACCCAACCGATGGCAATAATAGCTCCCGCGGCAAGTATATTATTTAAAGTTTTATTAAAAGCAGGAATTCGATTCTTTAAAAGCGCTGCGCTACCACCAATAAGAAACTCAAATGCACGCATTGCTAGCGAGTAATAATGTTGTTTGTGATTAAAATGAGATATTATAATCACGGCAACAG
Organism: Enterobacter soli; assembly: GCF_964208575.1. Taxonomy (GTDB): domain Bacteria; phylum Pseudomonadota; class Gammaproteobacteria; order Enterobacterales; family Enterobacteriaceae; genus Enterobacter; species Enterobacter soli_A. Next base: position 57,342 of record NZ_CAXOFU010000011.1, read on the forward strand.
TTGCAATAACAGTTAGTGTCAGCCATCCATAAAGCATTGTTTTCGGCGTAATTCTAATTTTAGCCTTGTTGATTGCTATGGTAAGGATGGCCGCAAAGAGCGCAAATAAAAGATACCATTGCCATTCAATCGCCAGAGACCATGTGTGTAAAAGAAGAAAATAGTCCGCGTCGGGAGATGCATAGGTCGCACTTAGTTTATCAAAATACTGATTTGATAAAAACAAAGACGTATATTTAGCGCTTTTAGTAAAGGCTAGATAATCCTCAGGAATGTAGCAGTATGATGCTACGACAATAGTCGCCAGCATAACTGTGATAAGAGCAGGCTGCAATCGCCATAATCGACCAGAGATAAATCCTGAAGCTGAAAAGGTTTTCTTTTCAATTTCACTAATAACTTTTCCAGTGATAAGGAATCCAGATATAGTGAAGAAAATATCTACTCCGATAAATCCAGATGGAAAAAATGACAAGCCAGCATGAAATAATATAACAAGCATCACGGCAACAGCACGGAGTCCATCAATGTCATCTCTATACTTCTTTGCGGCCTGAATTTTTGTCTTAGTTTCTAAAGCTAAATCCATTTTATGATGATACCTTACATTTTTAATATGTTTTTGCTAATAATGTTTTTTATAACAACAGATTAATGGTGTATTTCATTATGAATGTTCATATGGTATCCCGTCAGAGTGCTGAACAGCAACGACAAATCGGATTGTTTGATGTTTTCCGCAGGCGCTGCTGCGGAAGGCCTGGTGCGAGAAGGGGGCAAGCCAGCAGGCAGTTGAGTGAAACACGGTCATTCTTGCCATGTCTGAAAGCATCGAGGCCGTCAAGCTGAGCCTGGAGAGCCGCATCGACGACCAGCCACCTGGTATGAGGCACCGCAACTGCGACCATGAGTTCGTGTTGCCATACACCTGTTTCCAGTCTTATTAATTAACACCCGATCCGTATCACACTTTTTATAATTTTGACTCACGTGCCCATATTATAAAAATAACCTGCCTAATTTGATATAAATCATGCTAACAAAAGCTATCACTTGAAATACACTTATCTATTTCGCGCTTTATTATCTTTCTCTCCCTTGTTTAAGAACTGTTTAAGTTAAATTAACCCAAAAAGGTCTATTTTTAGCGTGCAATATGTAGTCGTCTCTCGTAGAGGCGACTATATAGATTATCGTTTTCCCAACATGTGATAAATAAATTGAAAAGTTATAAAGAACGGAGGATTTATGACCAGAAAATTACTCGTTCCTGTTGATGTAACCGAGAGTGATTTAGCTCACACTATTATTACCCATACGCAAAATGAATCACGTTTTAATACCAGTGAGATTCATTTTTTATCTGTAGTACAACCCTTTCCTTACTACCCCGCACTGGGAGGGCGTCACTCAATCCATATCCCATCGATCGATGAACTTGTTAATACAGCCAAAAAAACTCTCGAAAAAACAGTAAGAAACTTCGAGTTACCTGATGTGAAAACCTTCATTCATGTAACATCAGGCTCCCCGAAAGATCAAATTCTCGAAATGGCGTCCAGGCTTTCAGCCGACCTGATAATCATTAGCTCGCGGCGCGATAAATTTACAAAATATCTGCTCGGTTCTACGACCGCTGCAGTAGTAAGACACGCAGAATGCTCTGTGCTTGTTGTTCGATAAAATTGTTCCCACATTATTTTATCAAGGAGTTACGCAACATTTAGATTTTTTACCTTAGTAACATGCTCAATGAAAATGATAACAACCCTTAACTTATATATGACTTCTCCATTTGAGATCACCTTACTCTCAAAATGGATGAGGCAATTATCTAAATATTAAATTTCTTGAGGCATATTATGTTATACGTTGATATTCCTGGCCATGACGAGTTTTCTCGTTTATCCGATATTCGTTCTGATGCCTGTATCTCTATTTACCTCGAAACCTCCCCGATCCGGCAGAATTTGGAGGCCAGCAAAATTCAGTTAGGCAATTTCATAAAATCTGCTTTGCAGCAGGTCGAAGAAAAAGGGCTTGATAAGCGCCGTTTAGCCATGCTTGAAGAGGAACTCTATTCGGTACTGGAAGATGTTGAATTTTGGGATTGCCACGCCCGAAGCCTTGCCATTCTGGCGACACCGGAAAGTATCACTACTTACCGCTTAGCGAACAACTTACTTAATCAGCTTGAAGTCAGCGAACGCTTTTACCTTAAGCCGCTTTTACGCGCGCTCACGTTCCCGCACTCAGCGTATATTCTGGCGCTATCAGTGAACGAAGCACGGCTGATCGAGTTTTTTGCGGATGTCCCGCCGGCAGAGGTGGAAGTGCCAAACATGCCAACATGCAGACGCGACGCAATGACTGAAGCCGTGTTAAACGATCATCATCATGGGGCTGTGCATCATAAGGTGCGGCTCGCGCAATACACCCGGAAAGTAGATCAAGCCCTGCGCCCGCTGTTAGCCATCAACAATCACCCGCTTTTTTTAGTTGCTGCCGAACCCCTGGCCTCTATCTATCGTGCCACGAATACACTCTCGAACCTTACCGACGAAACGTTGTTCACCAACGCCGAACATATCGGTCTGACAGACCTGGTATCTCAGGTTCGCCCGTTACTGGATAACTACTATCGGGCGCAGTTAGATGCCCTTAAAACACGTTTCGAAATCCGCGCAGGTGAACGGCGAGTAACTCAGGAACTTTCGGAGGCCGCCCGCGCCGCAACTTTCGGGGCTATAGAGCTGCTTTTAATTAACATCGAAAGCTCGTTAAAAGGGACCATTAACAAGGACGGCTTGCTCTCGCTGGATGAGGGAGAAAACGGTTACGGAATTATCGACGAGATCGCTAAAAGGGCGATTGCTACCGGAGCCAGGGTGTTAGCCGTGCGCGGCGAAGATCTGCCATCTGGTGCGGACCTACACGCGATTTTACGTTACCCGCTATAAAAAAAGCCCGCAAACGCGGGCTTCATACACATCAAAAGAAAAAAACTAACAACGGTCAATTTTTATTTGGAAAGAGGGCGGAGCTCTCTTTTTTTGAGAGGGGTCGAAATGAAAATTATCAAATACGCGTTCTTATTACTCTTAATACTCGGTGCTACCGGCTGCGACGATGATGAGGTGGTACTTGTAGAAGCGAACGTGCCAATGTATATCAAGCGGGCCGGCAGGTTGATAGAAACCTACTTACGCGCCAGCAATTTGAATGCTGACTGCAAAGCAATAAGTATTCGTACGGAATGGTTAATCGCGTGTAAGCCACATAAAAAAGTCAGACCTCTTCTTATCTATTCAGTTCGGGAGGGCGATTTTGTCGTTGACGATTATCATATTGAAGCAATCAATCGAGCAGCTCGGGACTATGCCAGGGTTGGTATGTTCCGGCAGCTAAAAGTAGAGATAAAAAACCGTCCTGATATCGACGAAGAACAAGTAAACCACGAGTACGAGATTTTCGCTGACCGTTACCTCTGACATGCACGCTTGTCTATCGTTAAGGCACAATGAACAGAAGAGGGGCTTTGAGTCCCTCTTGTCGTCTGATCAGCCATGAGATGAGTTCTTTGGTTGCTTCCAGATAAATGAAAGCCTTGAACTTAGCGATGTGCCGCCACAACTGAACTTTAGCAAGCGAACTGATTCAGCGATCTGAAAGAGAGGTGCTCATGCACGTGACCACGATTTATATCATTTAACATAATATACATTATGCGCACCAATGTTATCTTTAGTCCCAGTTACGACATCCGGCACGTCAAGTCTACTCTCAAGATCAAAGGATTCTGATAGCGCCTCATGTGGCAAAGTTTCCACTTTGTACGACGTTAACCAAATCAGCATCTTCTCCGACCACCACGCTAATGCCCCCACCAAAAACACAGCAGCCCCGTTCACCCCGGAGCTGCTCCAGTTTTAGTACGCCGTTTCCGTCTGCGCGGAATCCTGCAGCACCTGCAAAATGTTGCCCGCAGCTGCTGTTCCCATTTTCACGTAAGACGCGTCGCTCACGCCGCCAACGTGCGGCGACAAAATGACGTTGTCGATCTCCTCCCAAATGTGCGGCGCAGTTAATGGTTCAACATGAAAACTGTCGAGAGCCGCCCAGCTCAGGGTTCCTGCTTTTAATGCCGCGGCCAGCGCCGCGTCGTCGATCAATCCGCCTCGCGCCGTGTTGACCAGTATGGCGCCCGGCTTGCACAGCGCCAGCGTAGCGGCGTTGATCATTCCCCTGTTTTGCTGCGTCAACGGACAATGTAGCGACAAAATATCGGCCTGGCCGATCAGGTCGTTAAGCTCATCCACGCGCTCACATCCAGACGGGAACGATTTTGCATAGGGATCGTATGCCTGAACCTTCATTCCAAAGGCGCTGGCGATTTTCGCCACGCGGCTGCCAATGGCGCCCAGGCCAATCAGCCCCAGCGTTCGGCCTTCAAGCTCGAGGGATTTATGCGTTGATTTGTCCCAGTAACCTTCGCGCATGCGGCGGTCAAGCGGAATGAGCGACTTCGCGCAGGCCAGAATTAACGCCCAGGTGTGCTCGGAAACCGCAGCGGCGTTGGCGCCAGGCGCGGCGCGAACCTGAATTCCGCGCGCCGTCGCCGCCTCCACGTCGATGACATCAATGCCGCTGCCGTGCTTGGAAATCACCTTTAATGCCGGCGCGGCGTCCATCACCGAAGCCGTGATTTTGCCGTAGCGAACCAGTATCGCCACCGGATTGTGCTGTTGGCACAAGGCTATCAGCTGCTCTTCCGTTGGCTGGCGGCCAGCAAATACCAGCTCGTAATCTTCCAGCATGCTGAGCGCCGCATCCGCCAAATCGCTGCCGGTAACCAGTACGACTTCTTTAGTCTTCATGGCAGTGTCTCCCCGGCGCTCAGCATTCCCGCCTGACGCAGCGCGCTCTCCAGCCAGTGCGGACGAAGTTCGCCCTCGCGGATGGCAACCAGACGTTTTGATTCCATCTCCAGCTTCCCTTTTGCCAGATCGATAATGGTGCGAACCTCATCGCGCGGGATGACGACCACGCCGTCAATATCCCCGACGACCAAATCCCCTGCCTGCACCGCTGCGCCACCCACGGAAATAGAATGATTCACCCTGCCCGGTATGAACTTGGTTGGGCCACACGGGTTCAGGCCGGCGGCGAAAACGGGAAAGTTTTGTTTGCTTAAGGTTTCCGCGTCGCGAACGGCGCCGTCGATGATGATACCTGCGATACCGCTGGCCTGCGCCTGGGTTGCCATGATCTCTCCCAGCAGCGCGCAGGACAAATCCCCTTTTCCGTCGATCACTAATACGTCACCCGGTTTGGCGATGGCCATCGCGGCGTGAATTGCCAGGTTATCGCCCGGACGAACCTCTACGGTAATAGCCGGTCCGGCAACCGACATATGTGGCGCAAGCGGCTTGATACGACCGTGTAATGTGCCACGGCGCCCGGCTACGTCAGCGAGAATGGCCGCCTGGAATTCGGCGGCCTGACGGACCTCTTCTGGGGCAACGCGTTCAATATCGACATTTATCAGTTTCTGTTGGGATGCAGGCATGGGTATTCTCCATTTGTTTTACTAGATACAACTAACGTGTACTATGTAAAACAACTATACGGGCATTGCTTCGCTTTTAGCCAGCGTTGCGAAGTTGTTTGTGATGTAAACACGAAGTTACTCACAAAATTCAGGTACAATTTTGTTCGGCAAAAAGGAGAAAACGATGGGGAATGAAGGCGTAATTGCTGTTGAAAAGGCGCTGGCTTTACTTGATTGCTTCCATCCCGGTAATGACAGCCTGACGCTGACTGAGCTGGCCCAGCTTTCGGGATATCACAAAACAACCGTGTATCGCCTGATGAATTCGCTTGAGCGTATGAATTACATCATCCGGCATGACGATGGCACCTATACGCTCGGCCATCGGCTGCTCTATCTCGGCAAGCTCTATGAACAATCTTTCCAGCTTGGCAGGATCGTGCAGCCGGAATTGCAGACGCTATCGCAGGCGTCCAGCGAAAGCGCGAGCTGGTACGTGATTGAGAGCGGACAGCGCCTGTGCCTGTTCCGCGCCGAAGCGTCGCACGGATTACGCCACAGCAACCTGCCCGGCAGCCAGTTCCCGCTGGATGGCTCCGCTATCAGCAAGGTTTTACGGCACTGGGGAATGGGCGAAGCGTTGCAGGAGGACGATTCAGCGCTGCCGTTTTACACCTCCGGCGCGCGCGATCCGCATACCTCGGCCTTCGCGATGCCGGTGTTTGGCGTCCACGATAAAATGATCGCGGCGCTGGCCCTGACCGGGCCGTCATCGCGTTTGACGGAAGATCGCAAAGAGAGCGGCATCCGCCAGCTGATGTATGAAACAGCCAACCGTCTGTCGCTCAAATTAGGGGCCAGCAAGCCCTTCTGCGAAGCGTTTTACGGCCTGAAGGAATGATCAAAAAAGGCGGGATAATCCCGCCTTTGCGCATTAATGGCTGACCTGTTTTTCCTGGCTGGCTGGCCGCGAATAACGGCGCCCCATTGCCAGCACCGCAATGCCCCCCGCCAGACACAGAGCTGCAAGCGGCAACATCGCCAGAGTATGACTTCCTGTCCGTTCATCAATAATGCCGTAGGCATTCACCATCACGGCACCGCCGATCAGGTTGGCGATCGCGCCAATTGCCGCCAGCCCTGCGGCGGCCGACGTGCTGCTCAGCCAGCCAGACGCCAGCGCCCAGAACGGCCCCTTCGCGGAATAAGCGCCAACCAGAATGGTGCTGAGGATGATAATGGTGGCCGGCAGCGAAAGATTAATAAACGCCGCGAAGACGCCCGCCGCAATCATAAACAGGGTCAATGCGGTGTGCCAGCGACGCTCGTTGGTGCGGTCCGAACTGCGCCCCCAGACGATCATCAGCACGGAGGCCAGGCCATAAGGTATGGCGTTAAGCAGGCCGGTGGTCAGGTTATCAAGATGGAAAGACTTCAGCAGCTGCGGCGACCAGACGCTAAGCGTGGTGCCGGCAGACGATGCGCCGGCGTAAATCAGCGCCATCAGCCAGATTTGGCGATGCTTTAACAGCTTCCACGTGCTGATGTGCCCGATATGTTTCTGCTGCTGGCGCTCTGACTCAAGCGTATTTTCCAGCCACGCTTTCTGCCGATCGCTCAGCCAGGCAGCCTGATGCGGGCGGTCGCGCAGGACGAAAAATGCCGCTATCCCCAACAGCACCGCCGGTAGCCCTTCAATAATAAACAACAAATGCCAGCCACGCAGGCCCAGCCAGCCGTCAAGCGTAAGGATCAGCCCTGAAAGCGGCGAGCCGATAAAGTTAGCCAGCGGAATGGCCACCATAAAGGAGGCAATGATGCGCGCACGGTAGCGCGACGGGATCCACCAGGTCAGATAAAGCACCACGCCCGGGAAAAAGCCCGCTTCGGCGGCACCCAGCAGGAAACGGACGATATACAGCGAGGTTGTATCCTGAACCAGCGCCATACACATTGATACCAGACCCCAGCTGATCATAATGCGCGGGAGCCACAGCCGTGCCCCTACTCTCTGCATCGCCAGGTTGCTGGGCACTTCAAAGATAAAATAGGCCACAAAATAGAGGCTGCTGGCGAACCCAAAAGCCGCCTTACTCAGGCCCAGATCCTGGTTCATCTGCAGCGCGGCCATACCAATATTGCCCCGGTCAATAATCGACACCAGGTAGCTCACTATGAGGAAAGGCAGAATGCGCCAGATAACCCGCCGCATGGTCTCTTTTTCCAGCGCGTCGTTATCGCTCGCGCAGTTCGTTAATTGATCGGTCATTGTTTCCTCGCAGGGTTTCATTATGTTTATCAGGAAAACGATGTAGAGATGAAATAAATGAGAGAACGCGATGCCCTGAGATTCGGATATCGTCAACCGCCTCACTGTTGTTGCACTGTGTACAACTAAGTTTTATTTTACAAAACTACTATAACGAGGCTGCGGCGTTTTTATCCAGTTAACGATTGGTTTAAATGATGTAAATAAGAGGTGAATCACAGATGTACGATGGTGTTAACGGTGGGAAAGATTTGGGCTGAATTTAAATGGCTTTATTTTCAATGGATTACAATGCTATCGCGATTCATTTTCACGATCGCCTGGCTGCCGCCAGCAACAAAACGTCATCGGTTGCTGGCGAACTCTGCCTCACGATCTCAGGTCGTCACCACCGAAACGCCCTTCTCCCGCACCGCCTTCACCCAGGCCGGATCGGTGTCGCGCTCAACCACTACGGTGTTGATAAGCGACAGGTCGCCAATGGCAAACGGCGATGCGGCGTTAATTTTCTCCGGCGAGGCCAGCACGATGGTTTCCGCCGCTCTGCCGGAAAATGCACGTTTGATGCACGCTTCTTCGTAATCGCCGGTGGTTAACCCGGCATCCGGGTGAATGCCGGTGACGCCCATAAAGAAAATATCGGCGTGGATGTTGTTGATACCTTCAATGGCCGCTGCGCCCACCGCCACAACCGAGTGTTTATATAACCGTCCGCCAATCAGGATAACCTCAATTGTCGGATGCTCGACCAGCCCAAGCGCGATGCCCGGGCTGTGGGTTACCACGGTAATGCGCAAATCCTGCGGTAAAAACGTCAGCAGTTCAGCGGTGGTCGTCCCGCCGTCCACGATCACCACCTGACCTTCGGAAATCAGCCGCGCCCCCGCGCGGGCCACGTTTTTCTTGGCGTCTGGCTTGACGGATTTACGTTCGGCAAAGGGAGCAACCGCCGATGAAGACGGCAGCGCGCCGCCGTGAACCCGCTGTAAACGCCCTTCTGCCGCCAGCTCGCGCAGGTCCCGGCGAATAGTGTCTTCGGATACGTCAAACTGCACGCTCAGCTCCCGGGAGAGAACCTGCCCCTGCGCGGCGAGCTTTTCAAGGATCAATTGCTTTCGTTGACTGGTCAGCATCTCGGTTTTCCTGATATTGCATGTTTTATCTTGAAAATGCACGAACATGCTGATTATGATAACAGCTCATCGTATGGAGAGACAATCATGCAGTGCAAACATGCAGAAATACGCATCATCGACAGCAAAACCCTTTCCGATAACTGGTACATCCTGAAGAAATACACCTTCGACCTGCAGCGCCATGACGGGGAATGGCAGCGTCAGGAGCGCGAAGTCTACGACCGGGGCAACGGCGCGACGATCCTGCTCTACAACCGCGAGAAAAAAACGGTCATTCTCACCCGCCAGTTCCGTTTCCCGGTGTTCGTCAACGGCCATAGCGGCTACCTTATTGAATCTGCGGCGGGCCTGCTGGACAACATGGATCCTGAGAGCCGCATCAGGGCCGAAGCGGAAGAGGAAACCGGCTTTCGCGTGTCGAGCGTCGAAAAGGTGTTCGAGGCCTACATGAGCCCGGGCTCGGTAACCGAAAAGCTCTATTTCTATCTGGCGGAATATCACCCGCGCGACCGGGCCGGTGAAGGCGGCGGAATCAAGGCGGAGGGGGAAGATATCGAAGTGCTGGAGATGACGCTTGAGGAGGCGCTACGCGGCATTGAAACCGGGCTTATCGTCGACGGTAAAACCATCATGCTGCTCTATCATGTTGCCCTGAAAGGCATTTTGTAACATCTGCCGTCAGATACCTGCCGCGGCGCAGGTATCTGCCTGTGCTATTCTTGCTGAATAATCGAACAGGAGATGCGCAAAATGGCCGACTGGAATCCATCGCTTTACCTGCAATACGGCGCCGAACGCACGCGCCCCGCCGCTGAGCTGCTCGCCAGAGTCCCGCTTGATGAGGTGTCGTCAATCGCCGATCTCGGCTGCGGGCCCGGCAACAGCACGGCGCTGTTAAAACACCGCTGGCCGTCGGCAGAGGTCACCGGCGTGGATAACTCCCCGGCCATGCTGGAAGAAGCCCGCGCCGCCCTGCCGGACTGTCACTTTGTTGAGTCCGACATCCGACAATTTAAGCCCTCGCAGCCGCTGGATCTTCTCTATGCCAACGCTTCGCTGCAGTGGGTTCCCGACCATTACGATTTACTGCCCCACCTGGTGTCGCTTCTGCGCTTAAGCGGCGTGCTGGCGATACAGATGCCGGACAACTGGCTGGAGCCGACGCACGTGGCGATGCGCGAGGTGGCCTATGAGCAAGGTTATCCGGATCGCGGGCGCGAGGCATTGCCGGGCGTTCATGCCTATTACGATATTTTGACCGACGCGGGATGCGACGTGGATATCTGGCGAACCACCTATTACCACAAGATGCGTTCCCACCAGGCCATTATCGACTGGGTGAGCGCAACGGGATTGCGTCCGTGGCTGCAGGAGTTAAACGAGAGTGAGCAGAAGAATTTTTTGAAGCGCTATCATCAGCTTCTGGAAGAGCAGTATCCGCTCCAGGAAAACGGGCAGATACTGCTGGCGTTTCCGCGACTGTTTATCGTCGCCAGACGTGAGCCGTAAGGCGTTTATCAGAACTGATAAACCACGCCTACCGCGACCACATCGTCGGTGTTGATCCCGGCTTCACGGGTGAATTTATCTTCATCGACGAGGTTAACCATATAATCAACAAATACGTTAATGTTCTTGTTTAAGTTATAGGTGGCGCCGAAATCAACATATTTGATCAGATCTTCATCGCCATAGGTATTTCCCGTGGCGGCTTTGCCCAGTTTTTTCCCTTTCAGCACGTCATAGGCGACAAAAGGTTGCAGGCCGAAATCAAATTGATATCCCGCGTAGAATTCCATGATTTGCGATTTATTCGCATAGCCGTATGCGCTGTCGCTGGAATGCGAACCAAAACGCGAGGCGTTATATGCCTGGGTGAACATAGCCGCCAGATAGATATTATTGGCATCATATTTAATTGCGCCGGAATAAGCTTCCGCGCGTTTACCCTGCCCCATAATACCGGCGGTATTATTCTGCTCATTTGAACGGTCGGCGCTCATCATGGATCCGGCAATACTAAAGCCTGCGCCAATATCGTAAGTCACGGACGCGCCAAAACCGTCGCCGTTTTGACGTAATACGTCACGCACGCCCGGCTCGCCGCCGCCGTCATTTTTACCCTGATATTGCAGCGCAAAATCAAGCCCTTCCACGGCGCCGAAGAAGTCCGTGTTGCGATAGGTCAGCAGGCCGTTGCTGCGGCTGAACATGAACTGGTCAGAGCCATAGGTCATGCCGTCGAACTCGGGCTGCATGTCGGTAAAGCCGAGCGAATCGTACAGCACGCCCTTGTTACGCCCATAGTCGATAGAGCCATAATCGTTGACCTTCAGGCCAGCGAACGCGTAGCGGGTGCGGGGATTATTTGATTCAGATTCCGCGCCGTTGGCGTTGATATGCATCTGCCACTGACCGTAGCCGACAACCTGGTCGTTAATTTGCGTTTCGCCGCGAAAGCCCAGGCGCATATAGGTCTGGTCGCCATCCCAGTCGCTGCTGCTATTATCTGAGAAATAATGCTCGGCGGAAACCAGGCCATACAGATCCAGCTTATTGCCGTCCTTATTATAAATTTCTGCTGCGTGCGCGGTTGTGCAGAGCAATGCTGCGCTAATGAGCATGCTCAGATGCGTAATTTTCATTTTATATATACCCTGTCATATGCATTTATTATATTTTCGCACCGCCTGAGGCAGTGGTCGGGCAATATAGTTACCATCCTTGTAAAAACATGTAAAACAAATAAATTATTAGCGCACAAATCGCAAAGAATGCATGAAATAAAGACACATTTTTAAAAGCACATATTGTGAAGGCGGGTCGTCTTAAAAAAAGATATTAAGACGACGCCGCCCGGGATTATGAACGGGCCTCTTTGAGAAGCTGCTGAATAACCTGCTCCTGCTTGCCGTAATTCCCCTCGCCAAAGGAGGTGTAGCGCAATTGTCCTTTGGTATCAAAGTAATAATGCGCTGGCCAGTACTGGTTGCCGAACGCATTCCAGATTTGATAGTTGTTATCCGCCACCACGCGGTACGGAAGTTGCCACTTGTTGACCGCATCCTTCACCGAGGAGAGCGGTTTTTCCCACGGGTATTCCGGCGTGTGCACGCCGATGACCACCAGTCCCTGCGATGCGTATTTGTTCGCCCACTCGCGCACGTACGGCAGCGTGTGCTGGCAGTTGATGCAGTCCCACGTCCAGAAATCAATCAGCACCACTTTGCCCTTCAGTGATTCCGGCGTGACAGGGTCACCGTTTATCCATCCGGTGCCGCCGCTCAGCGAAGGGAGCTGGCTGCTCGGCACCTGCTCGACGGCGGGCTGCAGCTTCACGGGCGAGGGTTTCGCCAGGCTGAGCAGGGAGTGCTCCAGCCTGTCCGCCACGCCGTTCGCCCCTTGCAGCGCGGAGGTGAGCCCGGTCGCGCTAAAGACCACGGCGGCCAGCATTACCGCGCCCGCGCCCTGACGCAGCCGCGCCATAAGCGCGGATTTTGCCCGCAGCGGCGCCATCAGCTTGCGCCCTCCCACGCCGAGTAGCCCCAGCATCGCGGCGCATCCGGCGCCGTAGGCCGCCAGCAGCGCGCCCGTGGTAAACGCCGAATGCCCGGCAATATTCAGACTGAAAATTGCGCCCAGGATCGGCCCGGCGCAGGGTGACCAGAGCAACCCGACCGCCAGCCCCGCCAGAAACGCGGCGGGCATCCCGCGCATCCCGATGCTGCGCTGGTTCAGCAGATTACCGGCCCTGACCGCAGGCCCGGCGATTCGCTGCGCGACGTTCGGGAAGATCAGCCCCAGCGCCGCGGCGGCAAGAATAACCAGCGCGGCCCAGCGGCCAATCTGGGTGGCGCTTACAATCCATTCCCCTGCGGCGGTAACCAGCATCGCCACCAGGGTAAACATCACGATCATCCCGGCAAAAAGCGCGAGCATATGGCGGCGCTGCCCCTGAAATCCGGCAAACAGCAGCGGAATAACGGGCAGCGTACAGGGGCTAAGCAGGCTCACCATCCCGCCGAGAAAAGCGATTATCAGAAACATAATGACCTCACATGACTAAGTCTCTGCGACGTTGCAGTGAGGTCATTTCAGCGTGCGGATGTGTTGGGGATGTGTGCTAAAAGACGGGATTTGTCAGGCTCTGTATCGCACGTCCTGCCGGATACAAAGCCGTACAATTAGCCGCGGGGCAAGGTGATCGTGACCTCCAGCCCGCCTGCCGGGCGGTTGGCGAGTTGCAGCGTGCCGTTAAGCTGCGCGGTGAGCTGGGCGGCAATCGCCAGCCCCAGTCCCGTGCCGCCGGTATCGCGGTTGCGCGACGTTTCAACCCGGTAAAACGGCTGCAGAACCGCCTCAAGTTCAGCCTCCGGAATGCCCGGCCCGCTATCGATGATGCGAATAGCGACGTGCTTTTCATCCGGCTGGTGAACCTCAACCGCCGCCGTATCGCCATACTTCAGGGCGTTATCCAGCAGGTTGGTCATGACGCGGCGCAGCGCCTGCGGGCGCGTGGTGAGCGGCAGGCGCGTACCGGATGCCTGAAACTGCACGTTTTTACCGATATCCTGATAATCGCAGACGATGCTGTTTATCCAGGCGTTCAGCTCCAGCTTTAGCGACGTTTCCTCCAGGGGTTCTGATGACCGGGCATAGGCTATGCCCTCCCGCACCAGACGCGACATCGCGTCTAAATCATTCAGCAGCTTATCGCGCAGCGCCGGCTGCTCCGCCATTTCTACCCGCAGCTTCATGCGGGTGATGGGGGTTTGTAAATCGTGAGAAATAGAGGCCAGAATTTGCGTCCGCTCGCGCAGGTGGGTCTGAATACGCGACTGCATGGCGTTAAAGGCGTGCGCGGCGCGGTGAACTTCCACCGGCCCCCGCTCGGCCATCGGCGTGTTCGCCGCCGGGTCGAGCGTATCAACCGCGCGGGTGAAGCGCGACAGCGGCTGCACCACCTGACGCACCGCTATCCACGAACAGAGGGCGACCAGCAGCAGCTGGAGAAGAAGCACTATCGGCAGCCAGCTGGCAACGGGCGGCATCCGCGGGATCAGGTCGATCGTGAGCGGGGATCCGTCGCGCAGGGTCAGGTGCGCCTGTATATGGGAAATCGGCCCCGCAACGGCGGTAAACCGCAGCGGATACTGTCCCTCAAGCGTGGCCTTGAGCGTGCGGATTGCGTCCTGCGAGCGTTTGTCCTGCGGAGCCGCGCCCGGTTCACCGTTGCTGAGGATATAGCGGTAATTACCGCGATCGAGCCGGGGAAGCCAGGCCTGGCGCTCGCTGGCCGGGAGCCTGTCGAGGATCGCCACGCTGGTGGCTACGTCGTTTTCCAGATTGCCGAGCATCACCGCGCGGGCGCTGCGCATCCGCTCGTACATGACCAGCGTCAGGCTGAGGGCGTTCGCCAGCAGCAGGCCGATAAACACGATGACCAGCAGACGCGCAAGCAGCGAGCGCGGCCAGAGCCTCATTCATTGGCCTCGACGATGGTGACCGGCATGGTAAAGACGTAGCCTTCGCTGCGCACGGTTTTGATATACGCCGGGCTGCGCGCGTCTTCGTTCAGACGCTGGCGCACGCGGCTGACCAGCAGATCGATAGAGCGTTCAAACAGCTCGGCGTCGCGTCCCTGGGTCAGGTTCAGCAGCTGATCTCGCGTAAGCACGCGCTGGGGATGATCGACAAAGACGCGCAAAAGCCGGTATTCCGCCCCGCTGAGCGCCACCACCATGCCCTCGCCGTCAATCAAGTGCCGGGCGACGGTATCGAGCTGCCAGTCGCCGAAAACAACGAGCCGCCCTGCTTCTGTCACCTGCAGGTTCGGCGGCATGGTGCGAAAGCGGCGCAGAATGGCTTTGATTCGCGCCAGCAGCTCCCGGGCCACGAAGGGTTTCACCAGGTAATCATCCGCGCCCATCTCCAGCCCGAGGATCCGGTCGGTATCTTCGCTGCGCGCGGTGAGCATTAAAATCGGCAGATCTTTATGCTTACCGCTGCGCAGCTGGCGGCAGAGCGTGAGCCCGTCGTCGCCGGGCATCATCACGTCCAGCACCACCAAATCGACGTGCTGTTTCTCCAGCACCATGCGCATCTCTTTGCCGTTGGCGGCGCCAGAGGCGTGGTAACCGGATTTCACCAGATAGTCGACCACTAACTCGCGAATATCCCTGTCGTCATCGACGACAAGGATATGATCAATATGCTCCACCGCACGCTCCTGAAAGAGGGATAACGTATTGAAAATAGCACATATCAGAGCTTATCCGCGTCCACCACCGCCTTGACGAAATCCAGCGGCGCTTCCTGCGGCGGGTTATGCCCTACGGTTGCGCCAAAGGTGCGGTGCTCGTATTTGCCGGTAAATTTCGCGGCGTAGGCTTCAGGCGCCGGATGCGGCGCGCCGTTGTTGCCGCCTTCGATGGTGATGGTCGGCACGCTGATGGTCGGCAGCGTCGCCAGCTTTTGCTCGTAGCGATCGTATTTGCGTTCACCTTTTTCCAGGCCTAAACGCCAGCGGTAGTTGCTGAGGGTGACCGCAACATGGTCCGGGTTATCCAGCGACCTGGCGCTGGCGTTGAAGGTTTCATCGCTGAATTTCCAGTCCGGAGAGGCCTGCGTCCAGATCAGGCGGGCGAAATCATGGGTGTTTTTCGCGTAGCCCTGCGCGCCGCGCGCCGTGGCAAAGTAGAACTGATACCACCACTGCTGCTCCGCTTTCGGCGGCAGCGGCTGTTTGCCCAGTGCCTGGCTGCCTATCAGATATCCGCTGACCGAGACCAGCGACTTCACGCGCTCCGGCCACAGCGCCGCGACGATATCCGCCGTGCGGGCGCCCCAGTCGTATCCGGCAAAATCGGCCCGTTTGATGTTCAGCGCGTCCATCAGGTTCACAATATCTTTTGCCAGCGCCGACGGCTGGCCGTTGCGCGGGGTTTTCGCGGAGAGAAAGCGCGTGGTGCCGTAGCCGCGCAGGGACGGAACAATCACTCGGTAGCCCTTCGCCGCCAGCGCGGGGGCGACTTCCGCATAGCTGTGAATGTCGTACGGCCAGCCGTGCAGCAGGATAACGGGTTGACCGTCTTTCGGGCCGATATCGACATAGCCGACGTTGAGATCGCCGGCGTTAATCTGGTGGATCTGATTGAATGCCGCCGCGAAATCCTGCCCTGCGGCTTCAGCCTGACAGGACATCACGGTGCCGAGAGAAACGGTTAACGCCAGGGCTGAGTAAGCGAGTTTATTAAACATGTTGGTATCTCCGGTTGAGGTCAATTTACGGGTCTATACCAACACGCTTTTGTATGGCGGATATGTTCGAATGCGGCCATTTTGCAAGCCAATGTATGTATCGCGGGTTCAGATACAGTGTGATACAAACACAGGCTATTTTCAGGCGGGGTTAGAGCGAAATACGGTAGCGAACGTAGTCATCGGCTTCGCCGAAGCGATCGTAGAGTTTGCGCGCCGGGTTATTTTCCCGCGTGACCCAGTAGAGTTTTGACCACCCTTCGCGCTTGCCTTCCTCCATCAGCGCCGCGATCAGCGCCTGTCCGGTGCCCGCACCGCGAACGTTTTCATCGACGAAAAGATCTTCAAGATAGCAAATGGGCGCCGTCGACCAGGTGCCGTCGTGCAGTATGCAGAGCGCGAAGCCAATCACGCGCCCCTCGCTTTCTGCCACCCGGCAGAACATCGCAGAGTCGGGATTTAGCGCCCTTTCCCAAGTTGCAGCGGTAACCGACTCGTCGAGCACGCAGTCATAAAACCGCGTGTAACCGTCCCAGAGCGGACGCCACTGGGCATAATCATCCTCACGTAATGCTCTTACTGTGACTGCCATATTTCCCTCACGTTACAGATCTAAATACATATCGAAACAGCGCAGCTCGGCGCGGGCCATCCGCGAGAAGTGGACATTCTCCCCACTCGTGATAAAGCCCTGCTTTTGGTAAAACGTATGGGCGTTAGGCGTTGAAGAGAGCGTGATGCGCGTGATGCCGCGGACTTTGGCCTCGGCTTTCAGGGCGTTGATAATTTGTTTCGCCAGCCCTTTTCCCGACGCGGCGGGCACGGTGAAAATCGCTTCGAGGCTGTGGGTGTTCAGATCGAGATAGCCCGTCGCGGCGATGTCGCCCTTTTCGTCTTCCACAACGTAAAACGGGTTCTCCTTCACCATTTGCCGATAGGCTTCAGGCATCGAGTCGGGCGTCCAGCGGGCGATGACGTCCGCGTCATAGCTGGTTTTGCAGCCGGAGCGAATCGCCTGATTGCGAACGTCCCAGAGTATTTCGGCCTCTTGCGGTTTTGCCTGTCTCAGCGTCATGGCTACCTCTTTTTGTAGTGAAGGAATTACGGCGCACCGGTCCTGATTGTGATAATCATGAAAATACCAGAAGGCAAACAAAAGCATAACGCTTAAATAAGGAGATCTGCCGATGCCCACTCCCACGTTAACCACCGAACGTTTGCTGCTTACGCCGCTCACCCCTGCAGATGCCCCGCAGATCCAAAAGCTGTATCCGCGCTGGGAGATTGTTCGCTATATGGTGGCGACGGTTCCCTGGCCCTACCCGGACAACGGCGCAGAACATTACGTGAATAACGTGGCGCTGCCGGATGTGGAAAAAGGGGTTGCCTGGTTCTGGACGATACGCCGCCGTGAAGCGCCGGACGATCTTATCGGGCTTATCTGCCTGTACGACGTGGAGGATAACAACCGGGGATTCTGGCTGGCGCCGGCATGGCAGGGAAAAGGTTATATGCGCGAAGCCAGCATTGCCGCAACGGACTTCTGGTTTAACACCCTAAACAAACCGGTGCTGCGGGCGCCAAAAGCGGCAGACAATACCCGCTCTCAGCGCATCTCATCCAGCAGCGGCATGAGGTTAATCAGGACGGAAAAGAAAGCCTACGTCAGCGGCCTGCTCGACTCCGAACTTTGGGAGATCACCCGCGAGGAGTGGAACGCCCGTCAGGTCAGCTGATAGTGCCTGTCCGGCGTCACCCGCTCCGGGAGATCCTGTTCGTCGTTCATTTGCAGGAGGTCGCGCTCCATGGCGTTGCAGATGGCGTCCAGCGGCAGGTCGTTGTCCTCGGTGCCGAACGGATCTTCAAGCTCTTCGGCCAGCGTATCCAGGGAAATAAAGGTGTAGGAAATCAGCGCCGACACGAACGGGGTCATGTAGTGCAGATCGGTCACCAGCGCGAACGGCAGCATAATGCAGAACAGGTAGACCGTGCGGTGCAAAATCAGCGTGTAGGCAAACGGGACGGGCGTGGTGGCAATACGCTCGCAGCCCGACAGCACGACCGACATGTCGTTCAGACGGTTATTCAGGCTGTGAAACAGGATATCGGAAAGCTGCCCTTCCCGGCGTCTGACGGCAAGCCACTCCCCCATGATCAGCAGAATGCGGTTGGCGGGCGAATTTGACGCCATCACCTTGCGCAGATCGTCAGCTGGCAAATACTCCGCCAGCTTTTGCTCCATCGGCACGCGGCGCAGCGTCATGCGCAGGCAGTGGGCGAAGGCAATTTGCAAACGCACAAACTCGCCGAGGTGCGGATCGTCAGGCAAGGTGTTTTTTACCTCGCGAAACAGCGAGCGTGCCGCTATCATCAGCTGTCCCCAAAGCTGGCGAGCTTCGACGTAGCGCGAATAGCAGGCGTTATTTCTGAAACCGAGGAATATCGCGATCGCCACGCCCAGAATGCTGAACGGCGCGACGGTAAATTTGATGCCGAGCGACGTGTACCACGGCAGCATCAGGATAACGGCGATAGAAAGCAGGAAGTTAAGCAGCAGTCGGGTGTAAATCTTTGGCAGCACCGAACCGTGCCAGACGAAAATAAGCTGTAGCCAGTGCTGTTTAGGGCGAACGATCATAGTCAGTGTCATAAAGGGAAAGCGCGCGGGTATTAAACGTGATCCCTCTCACAGTTGCAAGCTTGTTAACGGAACATTGCTTTTTCTGACCTGTTGAGCCTAAACCGCACGGTGCCGAAGACCTCTTTTTAAAAAAAGAGCACATAGTATGTTGTAACTAATGAGTTTCTAAAAAACAGGGGAAGGCCCTTTCAGGCCGTTCCCCGACGTGCGTTAGCAGAGCGGTGTTACCGCATCGCGCATCCCTTTTTGCATAATCGCATCCAGATCGCGCGCAACCTGTTGTACCAATCCGTCAACCTGAGTCAGATCTTGCTCCCAGTGCTCGGTTACGCTCAGAACGGCGGTCACCAGTTCGGTTGTAGTGATTTGCTTGTCGTGATGCTGCGTCCACAGCTGCTGATAGCGTTCGAGCCAGTGCGCGTTGTCCTGCACCGGATAGCTTTCCCCGTTACGCTCCCCGCGGTAGAAGGCAATCAGCGCCGCCAGCGCAAAGGTCAGGCGGGCCGGCAGTTTACCCGTTGCCTTCTGCCCTGCCAGCAGCTGCGGCAGGATACGCGTGCGGAACTTGGTCATGCCGTTAAGCGCAATCGACAGCAGCTGGTGCTTGATGTACGGATTGCGGAAGCGCCCGGTTACCGCGCTGGCAAAGGATTCCAGCTCGTCGCGCGGCAGATCCAGCACCGGGATAATCTCGTCGTAAATCGCTTTTTCCACAAACGCGCACACCTGGGCGTCGTTCATGGCTTCGCCCACGGTATCGAGCCCCGCCTGGAACGCCACCGGCACCAGCGCCGTGTGCGCCCCGTTCAGGATGGCAACCTTGCGCTCTTTGTACGGCTTGATGTCGTCGACAATCAGCACGTTGAGCGGGAATTTATCCAGGCGCAGCTCGCTGGCCAGGGATTTTGGCCCCTGAATCACAAACAGATAGAAGTGTTCGGCGGTATCGAGGAAGCCGTCGTGATAGCCCAGCTCCGCTTCCAGCGCGGCCACTTCATCGCGCGGATATCCGGTGACGATACGGTCGACCAGCGTTGAACAGAAGCTGTTCGCCTCGTTCAGCCACTGGATAAAGGCCGCCGGAAGCGCCCACTCCTGCGCGTAACGCAGCACCAGCTCGCGCAGCGCTTCGCCGTTGTAATCAATCAGCTCACACGGAATGACGATCCAGCCTTTATCCGCTGCGCCGTTAAAGTGGGTGTAACGCTCGAACAGCAGACGGGTCAGCTTCGCCGGGTAGCTTACCGCCGGCGCATCGTCGAATTTGTCGCCCGCGTGGTAGCTGATGCCCGCTTCGGTGGTGTTGGAGAAGACAAAGCGCATGTCCGGATTGTGTGCCAGCGCCAGGAACGCGTCGTACTGGTCGTAAACGCTGATTTCACGGTTAACGGAGCGGATAAGACGCGCATCGCTCACCGCGTCACCCTGCTCGTTGAGGCCGCGAATAACGGTGGTGTAGAGGCCATCCTGCGTGCTCAGCGACGGCGGGAAATCGCTCTTGATCGGGCGTACAATCACCACGCCGGCGTTCAGGTCGGTATGTTCGTTCAGCAGGTCGATTTGCCAGTCTACGAACGCCCGTAAAAAGTTGCCTTCACCAAACTGGATGATACGTTCTGGGTAGAGAGCTCCGGGGAAATCACGACGGTTGAGTGTGTTCACAATGGGGTCCTTTTATGATTAGTCATACAGCCTGATAAGATTGGTGTAATAACTTATCAAAACTTTTCGACCAAGACCCCTGTTTTGATCAATTCATAACGTCATTGTGAAAAGAAATCACAGGAACTTATAGAACACCGACGTGGCCGTCATTTCGCCGTCGGGCATCAGGGCGTAGCGCGGGATCTCGCCCACCTTTTGCCAGCCCGCGCGCTGGTAGAACACCTCCGCGCCGCTGCCGGTGGACGTATCCAGAACCAGCACCGATTTCCCCTGCCTGCGCGCTTGCGCCTCCAGCGCTTCCATAAGCGCCATCGCGGCGCCTTTGCGCCGGGCTTTATCATGCACCAGAAGCTTGGCGACGTCCGCGCGGTGCGGCTGGTTTTCTGGCTGGTCGGTAATGAGCTGAACGGTGCCAATGATTTCGCCGCGCTCGTCGCGACAGGCCAGCACAGTGCGCTCCTGGCGCCCCGCGCTTTCAGCGATGTTCAGCCAGAACGCGCGGGCCTTCTCGTGCGAGTAAGGCAGCATAAAGCTCACGGACGCGCCGCCGTTGACGCAGTTTTCGAGAATGTCGGCCAGCGCGTCAACGTGGGTGAGGATCTCTTCCCGGGAGAGAGTGTGTATGTGCAGTGAGGGGGTCATGGTTTGTCCTTATGTGGTATCCCCCTTACTTTGCGATTAACAATTATTTAACGCAATATCGATAGCGATAGGTTTTTTGTATGTTAACGGGACGCACCGTGCTCCCGCTTCATGGCGTACATCTTCTCATCGGCCTCTTTCTGCCACTGCTGCAGATCGTTCTGAGCGTGGTCGAACTCGCTGACACCCCATGAAAACTGCAAAGCCCACGGGTGAAGCCTGCGGTCGTTGTATAGCGCGACCTGCTCGCTCAGATAGTGCATGGCGATCCACGCCCCCTTCTCATCCGTATCGGCAAACAGCACCGCGAACTCGTCGCCGCCGAAGCGCACCAGCAGGTCGGCCTCGCGGAAGGAGGCCCGCATCAGGTCGGCCATCGCTTTCAGGGCTTTATCGCCCTCGTCGTGGCCCCAGGTGTCGTTGATAAGCTTGAACTTGTCGAGATCGATCCAGCCCAGGGTCAGCGGCTCGGCGCGGCGCCGGGCAACGGACAGGGCGAAGTTCACAAACTGATTAAAGCCGCGCCGGTTAAACAGCCCCGTCAGCTCGTCGGTTGTCGCGGCGCTAACGGCGGCGAATTCGTCCTCCACCAGCGCGCCAAGATCGCTTAACACCGACAGATCCGCCGCCGTGAATTCACGCGGTGAATAATCGATAAGACACAGGGAGCCCACGCTTGCGCCATCGCGCAAGCGCAGCGGCATCCCGGCGTAGAACCGAATGCCCGGCTGCCCGGTTACCAGCGGGTTATCGACAAAGCGATCGTCCTGCCGGGTGTCGGAGATCACCAGCGGAGCGGCATTCAAAATGGTGTGGCCGCAAAACGAGATATTGCGCGGATAGGTGCTGCTGGCCTCGCCGTCAATCGACCGCGCGATCAGCTCGTGCTCCTCCACCACGTTGACCATGGCGAGAGGAACCTGAAAAAAGCGCTTCGCCAGCCGGGTGAGTCGGTCAAAAGCCGCTGAACTGTCGATGTCGAGCAGCCCGGACTCGCGCAGAGAGTTGAGTCGATCCGTTTCATTTGCAGGGATGTCAGGTGCTTTCATGCTGTCTCCAGAGGCGTCTTGGTTTTCTTAAAAGCGTAGCCTAAACAGAGACATTGTCAGTGTGCGAATATCCTGTTCTTGCCGTCGCGCTTGGCCCGGTACAGGGCATTATCGGCGGCCTGCAGCCAGTCGGTTACGTTTTCCATCTCCCGGGTGGCGCTCGCAATACCGATGCTGAGCGTGCAGTGCACCGCTTCCTGGGCCACATCCTTCATTACCGCAGCGGCATCCATAATGCGCGTCGCCACGACGTGGGCCTCGTCAAGGGTGGTATCCGGCAGCAGGATCACGAACTCGTCGCCCCCCAGACGCGCCGGCGTGTCCGACGGGCGCGTGGCGAGATGCAAAATCTGCGACACGGTGGCGAGCATCGCATCGCCCACCTTGTGCCCGAACCTGTCGTTCACGTCCTTAAAGTTGTCGATATCGATAAACATCAGCGCCGACTCGCGGCACGACTGGCGGAGTCTCTTCAGCTCGCGATCGATACGCTTTTCCAGCAGGCGACGGTTGGCGATATCCAGCAGCGGATCCATCATCGCTATGCGCTCAAGCTCGCGGCTTTTAACGCGCAGGCGCAGGGCGATGCTGTCGGTCAACGCGCTGAGGGCAATCAGGTAGATCGCCACCAGCGGCAGGGTGGCAAACATGGTGCGCTGAGAAACGGCCATATCCGCCGCCATCCCCTGCGTCAGCCAGGTAATGAGAAACACCACCAGCAGGGTGACGGCGGCTTTGCGCATCAGCACGTAGCCGCCCGCCGCCAGCCTGTCTGCGAGCAGGATCGAGGCGATCACCACCGACGGCAGCGGGTTCACCGCCATCATCGCGATCCAGAAGCCGCCCGCCCCCGCGTCAATAACCAGGTTCTGATGCTCTGTCGCCAGCGGCACCGGCGCGCGGCGGGCGCGAAGCCAGGCGAAGGTCGGCCAGACAAAGGCGTTCGCCGCCAGCAAAAGCATTAGCCAGACTGAACGCTGGTGCTCAATCAACACCGAGAGAATGGGAATAAAGCAGAGAAACGTACCGAGGATACGCATCAGATACATACGCTTGACGAACCGACTGCCTGGTAAGCGACCGTGTTTACTGAGTGAGTCAGTTCCGTTCATACTAAGATTTTTCCGATATATTTCTTGCTGTATCTTATTGACCTTAAAAATGTGTAGCAAGCAATTTATCAGTAATTTGTTAACACGCATGCCGCATTCTGCCTGGGATGGTGACGTTTACACCCGCTATGCGCCACGCTCGGGTTCAGCCACCATGATTTCGTCCGGCAAACGGGCGCTGGTACGGTTTCGACCAGCTTTTTTCGAACGATACAAATAGTCGTCCGCTTCCGCCATCAGCTTATTAAACACCTCGGTCAGCCGCCGCGACTCGGCGTTTCCACTGCCTAAACCGATACTCACCGTTAAAAAGAGCGTCCGGTCGCGCCAGACGAAAGGATGATTTGCGACAGACACCCTGATACGTTCAGCCAGATCAAAGCCCTGACGAGAGTCGGCGGAGCCGATCACCACCGCGAACTCCTCCCCGCCCATACGCGCCACCAGCCCATCTTCCCCGACCACCTTCTGCACCTGCCTGGCGAAGGTAGCGAGCACGCTGTCCCCGCATTCGTGACCGTAGCTGTCGTTGATGCTTTTGAAATAGTCGATATCGAGCAGCATTACCGTCAGGAAGCGGGAATGGGGATGGCTTTCCTCCTGCTTCAGCGCCTCATACAGGCCCGAACGGGAATAGACGTGGGTCAGAAAGTCATAGTCGGCGCGCAGGGAGACCTGCTTGATCAGGGCGTTAATCGCCGCCACGCTCACGGACACCATCACCGGGCAAATCGCCATCGTGGCGATCCCCAGACGGGCAGAAAACATCATCGGCGTGGAGAGCGGCGCAGCCACGGCAATGTTAATAATGGAGTTTGCCACGAGGATCACCTCCACCGCCCCGGTCATAAAGGTCAGCAGACAGGTGGCGGGCAGCGAATAGCGCACGGCGCACCAGATCAGCGCAGGCAGCGGGAAGGCCAGGCTCCCGGCCCCGCCAATCACCACCGAGGCGACGACGGAGACAATCAGCGCCAGCACCGGAAGCCATTTTTCCAGATGCGGTTTTGGCAGTGACCACGCGCCGGGCATTTTCACCGTCAGCATGCACGGCACAATCAGTACGCCGGTGGAGAACTGCTCGCTAAACCAGTCGGCAAACAGCGGCCAGAAGGTATTACTGTCGATCCCCACGGAGCCAAACGCCCCCAGCAGCGCGCAGAGCAAGGCGGCAACCAGGCAGTAGTTAAACAGCCGCAGCGCGTTAATGGGATCCGGCCTGCCCTTCATTAGCTGTTTATCGCGGATAACCAGCAGCGCGACGGTGACGATAAAGACCATGTTCGACAGATTAATAATCAGCGAGGCGACGCCCCAGCTGGTCGTGACCGCGTCGTAAACCAGCATCGCCACGTATGAAACCGCGTAGTAGTGCAGACGATTAAGATACGCATACCGGGCAAAGACGCCCGCCATCACGCCGTTCAGCGGCCAGAAGAGGGATAACGCTTCCACCAGACGCAGCTCCGCCCCCACGAAATAAAACAAGGTGGTAAGCACGAAGATCCCCGCCGCGTTTCGCAGAGGGTTATCAGGCAGGAAAAGCTTGAACGACGTGAGAGCAGAAGGCATGAAATATCGATCCATATAATCGCTTATCGCAATTATTTTCGGGGGTCAGCAGGCGCCGGGATAACCAGATCTGCATCTATAACACATATACGGCAGAAGCATAACTCGTCATTTTTGGCAGTTCATTTGCAAAACCAGCCAGTGGTGGATCACGCTGACGATATACCGCTGCTGCTGTGCATCAAGTGTTACACCTTGCGGGATATTGTGCCACTTCGCCAGACATCCCCGGCAGCAGGTGGCAGTGGCGTGTTGGGCGATAAACACCGGATGACCGCGCATCGGGGTTTGCTTGCCGTCGTTGGCAGGCTGCGCGGGGGCAAGCCTTTTGGAAACAAAGTCGGCGGCGTGCTGGTCGATGGTGTCTGCCCCTTTATCCCAGCAGTATTGCCGCTCTTTGGGCCCGAGGCGAAAGCGCGAACGAAAGGTTGAACGCGCCAGCCGGGTGAATAACGGATCGAACGTGGACATCAGTAAACGGAACGCCCTAAACGGTGGGTCAGCTGCTCCAGCGCCGCCACGCCCGCAAGCGAGTTCCCGGTCTCGTCCAGCTCCGGGCTCCAGACGGCAATCGCCATCTCGTGCGGCACGATGGCTACCACCCCGCCGCCCACGCCGGATTTCGCCGGCAGCCCCACGCGCCAGGCGAACTCCCCGGCATTCTGATACATGCCGCTGGTCGCCATCAGGGCGTTGATCTGCCGCGCCTGCATCGGCGTAACCACCTCCTGATCGAGATGCGGCGCGTGGCCCTGGTGCGCAAGAAACAGGAAGGTCTGCGCCAGCTCGACGCAGTTCATTTTCAGCGCGCAGTAGTGGAAGTAGTTTTGCAGCACGGTGGCAACGTCGTTGTGGAAATTGCCGAAGGACTTCATCAGCCAGGCAATCGCCGCGTTGCGCGCCGAGTGTTCAAACTCCGAGCGCGCCACCACCGGATCGTAGGCGATGTCCTGAACGCCGCTCAGCTGACGCACGATCTCCAGCATCCGCTGGCGCGGCGCGCTCAGGCGGCTTTGCAGCATGTCGCACACCACCAGCGCCCCGGCGTTAATAAAGGGGTTGCGCGGCTTGCCCTGTTCGATTTCAAGCTGAAGCAGTGAGTTAAACGGCTGGCCGGACGGATCTTTGCCCACGCGCTGCCAGATCTCGTCCTCCTCGTACTGGCGCATCGCCGCGACCAGGCTCAGCACTTTGGAAATCGACTGAATGGAGAACCGCTCGGCGGCATCCCCGGCCTGATAGCGCTGCCCGTCTACGGTACAGATGGCAATCCCAAGCTTGTTGCCGCTGACCGAGGCCAGCGCCGGAATATAATCGGCAACCTTACCCTGCCCCAGTAACGGGCGTACCTGCGCCAGAATTTCGTCCAGCATCTCATTATGGATGACCGCAGCCACACTTTGCTCCTTGCCCTCAGGCTAAAACGGGCTGCGAGTATAACAGAGGCTTATGTATTGCGTCAGGCAGGAAGACGAAAACGGGAGACCGCCTGAAGTAGTTCGCCGGACGCCTGATGCAGACGCTCGGAGGCTTGCGATGCCCCGGAAACCAGCGCGTCCGTCTGGCGGGAAACCTGGTTCAGGGCATGAAGCTGGCGGGTCATCTGATGAATGCTCTCCCCCTGGCTCAGGGTGGCGGCGGAGATATCATTCAGCAGACTGCTTAAGTGCGCCACCAGCCCGGTCACCTGCTGCAAATTATCCTCCAGACGATTCACCGCTTTAGAGCCGTCCTCGATCCCTTGCAGGGAGTAATTAATCAGCTCCTGAATGGTTTGGGTGGAATGACTGCTCTTACGCGCCAGCAGCCCCACCTCCCGGGCAACCACCGCAAAGCCGCGCCCCTGGTTGCCCGCATGGGCCGCTTCAATAGCGGCGTTGAGCGCCAGAATGTTGGTCTGAAACGCCACGCTGTCGATCATCGATACGATCCCACGCATCTCGGACGATCGCTCGACGATCGCCTGCATCGAGGCGTTTACCCTGGACATCATCTGGTCGCCCCCCGCCGCCGCCTGCCGCGCTTCGTCCGCCCGGGAGCTGGCGAGCTTCGCGTAGCCGGTGTTGCCCTCGACGTGGGTTTCCAGCGCGGCGATATGCGCCGTCACGTCTTCCAGCTCTTTCGCCTGGCGCACCGACTGCTGATACAGCTTTTGATTTCCCTGCGCCAGGGCGCCAATGTTCTCCACCATCGAGGTTGTGGCGTCGCTCACCTGGGTGACCAGCTGACGCAGCCCGCCCTGCATGGTCGAAATGCTGTCGCTAAGCTGGCCGATTTCCCGGTTAAAGCGCTTCACGGCGGGCGGATGCGCCGACAGGTCGCCCGCCGCCAGCCGGTCAATATGGCGAATCAAGCGGCGCAGCGGCGCAATCACCCATTTCGCCATGCCAAACCAGACCGCCACGGCAATGGCCAGCAGCACCAGCGGCGCAAGCAGGAACAGGGTTTGCAGCCCGGAAAGCTGCGCCATCAGCGACTGTCGCCCCTGCGCGGCCTGCCGTTCACTCATCTGCTGGTAGCGGGCGTAGTTATCGTTGAAGTCGGTCTGAAAAGCCTGGGCGGGGACGGCAAAGAAGGCGTCGATGGCGTTGGTTTTGACCAGCCCTTCCGCCTGCTCTTTGATTGCCCCGTAGAACAGCTGATAGCTGTTGACCAGCGCCTCGTCCTTCGGCGGACTTAAGGCAAGCCAGGCGCTCCAGGCCTGCTGCGATGCCTCCAGCGCCTTTTGCGCGTCGTCCATCAGGCTGTGCCAGCTGCCGTCGGAGCCGGTCTCTTTATCCTGCATAAAGTAAACGCCGGCGCGGTTGAGCAGATCGCTTGCCGCCAGCAGCGAAACGCGGGCCCTGTCGAGCCTGCCCTGCTGCTGGTACGCCAGCTGGCTAAGCCGTTCGTTACGCTGGGCCTCCCGCAGCGAGGCGGTAAGGAGAAATGACGAGGAGAGCTGCAGCGCGGAGAACAGGCCGATAATGCAAAAGATCCCCGCCAGCAGGCCGAACTGACGGGGAATGATGCGCCGCCAAATACGGCGGAAAATTTGCGTTAGGTTCATAATTTTCTTCTGTAACAATACGTTAGACGCGAGGGAGTCTACGCACCGAAAATGACAGAACCATTGCAGAAACATGACGCGGGGGGAAGATGGCCGGGCAGCGGCGTTGGCTGCCCGGCCGGACTATTACAGGCGATCTTTCCACACCGTCTGCACGTTGCAGAACTCGTGCAGGCCGAAGTGCGACAGCTCGCGGCCAAAGCCGCTCTTCTTCACCCCGCCAAAGGCAACGCGGGCGTCGCTGGCGCTGTAGCCGTTGATAAACACCCCGCCGCACTCCAGCTCGCGGGAGAATTTATCGGCCAGCGCGTCGCTCCCGGTAAAGACCGTTGCCGACAGGCCAAAATCGCTGTCGTTTGCCAGCTCCAGAGCGTGTCCGGCATCCTTCGCCACCGTAATGGCCGCCACCGGGCCAAACAGCTCCTGGCGGAACGCGGTCATCTCCGGGGTCACATTCCCCAGCACCGTCGGGGCGTAGTAGTTGCCCTCTCCGGCAAGCTTCTCGCCGCCGAGCAGCAGCGTTGCGCCTTCGGCAAGGGTAGCCTGCACCTGCTGGTGAAGCTCGTCGCGCAGGTCAAAGCGCGCCATCGGGCCAACGTAATTCTCTTCGTCGTCCGGCGCGCCCATCTTCAGCGCGGCAACGGCGTCCACGAAGCGGCGGGTGAAGCGTTCGGCAATGCCCTCTTCCAGAATAAAGCGCTTCGCGGCGGCGCACACCTGCCCGGTGTTCTGGTAGCGTCCGGCGACGGCGGCTTTCACCGCCAGATCCAGATCCGCGTCGTTCAGCACGATAAACGGATCCGACCCGCCCAGCTCCAGCACGCATTTTTTCAAAGCGGCACCCGCCTGGGCGCCAATCGCCGCGCCGGCGCGCACGCTGCCGGTCACGGTGACCGCGGCAATACGGCGGTCGTTAATGGCCTGGCTGACGCCCTCGTTGGTGGCGTTTACCCAGCCAAACACCCCCTGCGGGAACTGCGCATCGGCAAAAATATCGGCGATAAGCGACGCCGAGCCGAGCACATTCGGGGCGTGCTTGAGCAGGTAGCTGTTCCCGGCCAGCAAAATCGGCACCGCGCCGCGCAGCACCTGCCACAGCGGGAAGTTCCACGGCATGACCGCCAGGATCGGCCCCAGCGGACGGTATTCAATCACCGCGTTGTGATTTTCAACCAGGGTTGGCTCGGCTTGCAGCATCGACGGGCCATGTTCGGCATACCAGTCACACAGGTTGGCGGATTTCGTCACTTCCCCGCGCGCCTGGGCAATCGGCTTGCCCATTTCCCGGGACATCATCTGCGCCATCTCTTCGGCGCGGCTGCGCAGCGCGGCGCCCAGATCGCGCAGCTTCTGCGCCCGGTGCTGAACGCTCTCGCGACGCCACTGGCGGAAGCCGGCATCGGCCTGCGCAACGGCGTGCGCTACATCGTCGGCGCTCGCCCACGGGTAAGCCGCCAGGGTTTCACCGGTGGCGGGATTAACGGACAGTGCGTGCGTGTCGGGTGAATGGCTCATGATTATCTCCATGCGGTAACGGTTGATTAATTGTGGCCCACTCTGCTATTTCTTAAAAATGAATAATAATGACCACCTTGTTCACGAATCGAGAATGGCATGGACTTAACTCAGCTTGAGATGTTTAACGCGGTCGCCCAGACCGGCAGCATTACCCAGGCGGCGCAGAAGGTGCACCGCGTGCCGTCGAACCTCACCACCCGCATTCGCCAGCTTGAGGCGGATCTCGGCGTTGAGCTGTTTATCCGCGAGAACCAGCGCCTGCGGCTTTCGCCCGCCGGGCATAACTTTTTGCGCTACAGCAGGCAGATCCTGGCGCTGGTTGACGAGGCGCGGATGGTGGTGGCGGGCGATGAACCGCAGGGGCTGTTTGCGCTGGGGGCGCTGGAAAGCACCGCGGCGGTACGCATTCCGGAAAGCCTGGCGCAGTTTAACCAGCGCTATCCGCGCATCCAGTTTGCCCTCTCCACCGGGCCGTCCGGGACGATGATCGATGGCGTGCTGGAGGGCACGCTCAGCGCCGCCTTCGTTGACGGGCCGCTGTCGCACCCGGAGCTGGACGGGATGCCGGTCTACCGGGAAGAGATGATGCTGGTTACCGCCGCCGGACACGCGGCGGTGACCCGCGCCGCGGACGTGAGCGGCAGCGACGTGTACGCCTTTCGCGCCAACTGTTCGTACCGTCGGCATCTGGAAAGCTGGTTCCACGCGGACCGCGCCACGCCGGGGCGTATTCATGAGATGGAGTCGTATCACGGTATGCTCGCCTGCGTGATTGCCGGCGCGGGGATTGCCCTGATGCCCCGCTCGATGCTGGAGAGTATGCCGGGGCATCATCAGGTTGAGGCCTGGCCGCTGGCGGAAAACTGGCGCTGGCTCACCACCTGGCTGGTGTGGCGGCGCGGCGCGATGACCCGCCAGCTCGAAGCCTTTATAGCGCTGCTAAACGGACGTCCTCAACCAGCGCCTTCTCCATAAACAGGCTTAGCGGATCCTCGCTGTACGGGGCAAACGCCGGACGCAGCTCGTACCCGCAGCGCTCGTACAGACGCACGGCGGCGTGTTGCTTAATGCCCGTTTCCAGGCGCAGGGTATGACAGTGGCGGCTCAGTGCCTCGTCCTCCAGCGCCGCGAGCAGCTTCTCGCCCAGATGCTGCCCGCGGTGGGTCGGGTCGATATAGACCCGCTTCATTTCCCCCGTGCCGTCGCCGTTCAGCACCACAGCGCCACAGCCGACGGCGGTGAGCTGCGGGTCGCGGATAATCATCAGGATCAGGGTTTCTTGCGGCAGCTCGCTTAAATCGAGCAGATGGTTGCTTTCCGCAGGGTAAAGCTCGCTCTGATAGCGGTCGAGCGCCGCAATCAGCTTCAGGATGTCCGGGTGACGTGCAGATTCAGAGGAAATGGAATACATGGCAGGCTCCTTGTCTTGTTTTTCTTCAACATAGCGCAGCCATTTCGGGGAATTTCATAGTATTAACTTATGGAGAGGTGGCGGAGCCGCTCCGCCACCCGACAACCTACCCGCGCAGGTAGATTTTGCCTTTCATGTACAGCGTCGCCTTACCGCCAATCAGTACCCGGTCGCCGAGGTATTCGCAGCGCAGATCGCCGCCCCGGTAGGACACCTGACGGGCGTTCAGCTGCGTTTTGCCGAGCCTGTCGCTCCAGTACGGAATCAGCATGCTGTGGGTAGACCCGGTGACCGGGTCTTCCGGCACGCCCTCGCCCGGGCAGAAGAAGCGGCTGACGAAGTCATACTCCTCTCCCGGCGCCGTCACGCAGACCATTTTTCCAAGCGGGATCATTGCCGCGATGTTCGGGGCGATGGCTTCCACCTGCTGCTGATTGTCCAGCACCACCATATAATCGCGCCCGACGCGAACCTCTTTCGCCTCGCGAAGGCCCAGACTGCTCAGCAGCAGCGCGGGCGGGTTCTCCACCGCCTCGGTTTGCCACGCCGGGAAGTTCAGGGTCAGCCAGTCGCCGCTGCGTTTGACGGTCAGATCGCCGACGAAGCGCGTCGAGAAGGTGATTTCCGTGTGCGGATAGTCAAGATATTCAAAAATGATATGCGCTGCCGCGAGCGTGGCGTGGCCGCAAAGGTTGATTTCGTGCAGCGTGGTGAACCAGCGCAGCTCAAAGCCCGCATCGGTTCGCACGAAAAACGCGGTTTCGGACTGGTTGTGCTGATGCGCCATTTTGAGCAAGATGTCGTCCGGCAGCCACTCTTCCAGCGGGCATACCGCCGCCGCGTTGCCGCCAAAGGTCTTGTCGCTGAACGCATCGACCAGATAAAAATCAATTTCCTGCATTGTCTTTTCCCCTGTTGTTATACGTCTTTAGCGCAAAAATACGGTGCCCTTGAGATAGAGCGACGCCTTGCCGCTCATCAGCACGCGATTACCGTTCAGTTCACAGCGCACGTCGCCGCCCCGGGCCGATACCTGGCGGGCAAACATGGTGGTTTTTCCCAGCTTTTCGCTCCAGTACGGGATCAGCATGGTGTGCGACGATCCGGTCACCGGATCCTCCCAGACCGCGACGCCCGGCGAGAAGAAGCGGCTGACAAAATCGTAGCCGTCGCCGCCTGGCGCGGTGATGGCCACCTTGTGCTCGCCGGGGGTCATCGCCGAAATATCCGGCGTCACCGCCTCGACCTGCTGCCGGTTTTCCAGCACCACGACCCAGGCGCGCCCTTTGCGGGCCTCAACATACTGGTCGATCCCCAGCGCAGAAAGCAATGCCTTTGGCGGCGTCTGCGGCTCGGTCGGACAGGCCGGGAAGTCGAGGGTCATCCACTCCCCCTCGCGGCTGACGGTTAATCTGCCGGAGGCGGTGTCAAAATGAATGCGCGAGTCCGGGTAGTCCAGCTCGTTGAACAGCACCCAGGCGGCGGCAAGCGTGGCGTGGCCGCAGAGATTGACCTCCGTCAGCGTGGTAAACCAGCGCAGCTCGATGCCGCCCTTGTGGCAGACAAAAAACGCGGTTTCCGACTGGTTGTGCTGCTGCGCCATCCTGAGCAGAGTCTCGTCCGGCAGCCAGGCCTTCAGTGGGCATATCGCCGCCGGGTTACCGCCAAACGAGGTTTCGCTGAACGCATCAACCAGATAAAAATCAATCTCCTGCATTGTCTTACCGCCTGTTTTTATTGTGTTGTGCTTTATATTCACGGAAAACAGCGCGCGCCGCTACCGCCGCCATAAGGTAAATATTGAGATCTGCGTCACATAATGATTGAGTTTTAGCCGTTTAACGCTTTAAGATCCTCTTCTCATCTTTCAAGCAACGAATCCCAGACATCCCTATGACAACAAACACAGTTTCCCGCAAGGTCGCGTGGCTACGAGTGGTCACGCTGGCCATTGCCGCGTTTATTTTTAATACCACTGAATTTGTTCCCGTTGGGCTGTTGTCTGACATTGCCGACAGTTTCCACATGGAAACCGCGCAGGTGGGGATCATGCTGACCATCTACGCCTGGGTGGTGGGTCTGATGTCGCTGCCGTTTATGCTGCTGACCAGCCAGATGGAGCGGCGCAAGCTGCTGATTGGGCTGTTCGCGCTGTTCATCGCCAGCCACGTGCTGTCGTTTATGGCCTGGAACTTCACGGTGCTTGTGATCAGCCGAATCGGTATCGCCTTTGCCCACGCGGTGTTCTGGTCAATAACCGCTTCGCTGGCGATCCGCCTTGCCCCGGCGGGCAAGCGCGCCCAGGCGCTGAGCCTGATCGCCACCGGCACGGCGCTGGCGATGGTACTCGGCCTGCCGATTGGCCGCGTGGTCGGCCAGTACTTTGGCTGGCGTACCACCTTCTTCGCCATCGGCGCAGGCGCGCTCATTACTCTGGTGTGTCTGGTGAAGCTGCTGCCGACGCTTCCGAGCGAACACTCCGGCTCGCTGAAAAGCCTGCCGCTGCTGTTCCGCCGCCCTGCGCTGATGAGCATCTATCTGCTCACCGTGGTGGTGGTGACCGCGCACTACACGGCGTACAGCTATATTGAGCCGTTCGTGCAGACGGTCGCGGGCTTTAGCGCCAACTTCGCCACCCTTCTGCTGCTGGTGCTGGGCGGCGCGGGGATTATCGGCAGCGTGCTGTTCGGCAAGCTTGGCAACCAGCACGCCTCGCTGCTGGTGAGCACCGCGATTGGCCTGCTGGTGGCGTGTCTGGTGCTGCTGATGCCCGCCGCGCAGAGCGAAATGTCTCTGGCGACGCTGAGCCTCTTCTGGGGCGTGGCGATCATGATTATCGGTCTGGGAATGCAGGTGAAAGTGCTGGCGCTCGCGCCGGACGCGACCGACGTGGCAATGGCGCTTTTCTCGGGGATTTTCAATATCGGCATCGGCGCGGGTGCGCTGTTAGGGAATCAGATCAGCCTCCACTTCTCGATGGCATCGATTGGCTACATCGGTGCGATCCCGGCGCTGGCGGCGTTTATCTGGTCGGTGCTGATTTTCCGCAAATGGCCGGTAGCGATGGAGGAACAGGGCCAGCACGGGTGACCATTTTGCGGGATTGTGCCGGGTGGCGCTGCGCTTACCCGGCCTACAAAACCCGTAGGCCCGTGCAAGCGTAGCGCCGCCGGGCGCAGTTTTAATGGTAGGTCTTAATAATTTCCAGCACGCCGTTAATAATAAACTGCACGCCCATACAGACCAGCAGGAAGCCCATCAGGCGGGAGATCGCCTCAATCCCGCCCTTGCCCACCCAGCGCATAATCGCCCCGGAGCTGCGCAGCGAACCCCAGACGATAATGCCGATCAGGGCAAAGATGATCGGCGGCGCGACCGTCACGACCCAGTCCGGGAAGGTGGAGCCGTCGCGCACCGTAGAGGCGGAGCTGATGATCATCGCGATCGTCCCCGGCCCCGCCGTGCTTGGCATGGCTAACGGCACAAAGGCGATATTGGCGGAAGGTTCGGTCTCCAGTTCTTCGGATTTGCTTTTGGCTTCCGGCGATTCATGCGCCTTCTGCGCCGGGAACAGCATCCGGAAGCCGATAAACGCGACAATCAGCCCGCCCGCAATACGCAGGCCCGGAATAGAAATCCCGAAGGTGTTCATCACCAGCTGTCCGGCGTAATAGGCCACCATCATGATGGCGAAAACGTACACCGAGGCCATCATCGACTGCTGATTGCGCTCTTTGCTGTTCATGTTCCCTGCCAGCCCTAAAAACAGCGCAACCGTGGTTAACGGGTTAGCCAGGGGCAGCAGCACCACCAGCCCGAGACCTATTGCTTTAATCAAATCCAACATAGTGCGTCGTCGTCCTTATCCATATTCATCCTCGCAATTATAGGGGGAAACGCGGCGTTTCAGCCATTGCCACAACGTAACCATTATTTTCACCTGGGAACGATAACGGTTAGTTATGTTTTTGATTTGAAAGCAACTAAAAAAAGTTCATGAAACGTTTTAGCAATTCGTGGCATCGGCTGATCCATTCAGTTGACTTATACTTGCCTGAGCAATAATATCTGCCGTGACTAAACTACTTGCCAGGGCAACCATTGTGAAAAGCACCAGTGATCTCTTTAACGACATAATCCCACTGGGTCGTCTTATCCACATGGTTAATCAGAAAAAAGACCGTCTGCTCAACGAGTACCTGTCACCGCTTGATATCACCGCAACACAGTTCAAAGTGCTGTGTTCCATTCGCTGCGAAGTGTGTATCACGCCCGTTGAGCTGAAAAAGGTCCTTTCTGTCGATCTCGGCGCCCTGACTCGCATGCTGGATCGGCTCGTCTGCAAAGGATGGATAGAACGAAGCCCTAACCCGAATGACAAACGCGGCGTACTGGTGAAGCTCACCAGCGACGGCGCAGCGATGTGTGAGCAATGTCATCAATTAGTAGGACAAACACTGCACCAGGAACTAACAAAAAACTTAACGGCAGATGAAGTGGCAACGCTTGAGCACTTGCTTAAGAAAATACTGCCGTAAACAGAAAGAGGTATGACGATGTCCAGACGCAATACTGACGCTATCACCATTCATAGCATTTTGGACTGGATCGAAGATAACCTGGAATCGCCGCTCTCCCTTGAAAAGGTGTCAGAGCGTTCAGGTTACTCAAAATGGCACCTGCAACGGATGTTTAAAAAAGAGACCGGTCATTCATTAGGACAATACATTCGCAGCCGCAAGCTGACGGAAATTGCCCAGAAGCTCAAAGAAAGCAATGAACCGATCCTTTATCTGGCGGAACGATACGGGTTTGAATCACAGCAGACCTTAACGCGTACGTTTAAGAACTACTTCGACGTGCCGCCTCATAAGTATCGAATTACCAGTATGCCGGGAGAATCCCGATACCTTTATCCGCTAAAACACTGTAGTTAATCATCGCCTGTATAGACGTAACCGAGGAAATCATGAAATTTACCGCCTCCGCCGCCCTCACCTTACTGGTGCTGGTCTCCGGCCAGACATTTGCGGAGCAAACCCCTGTTGCAGCGCAGCAAAATAATCGCGACACGATGATGCTGCCGTCTGCCAATAACCAGTCACCGTTCGACTTTAACCATATGGGTGCTGGTAGCGACAAATCCGACGAATTAGGCGTGCCGTACTACAACCACGACCTCTGATTCGTTTTTGCCCCGCGGATGCGGGGCTTTTTTATGCCTTAATTTCTCACCTGCGCCGTCCGGCGAAAGCGTAACCCAAACACGTTGATGTACAGCCCGGCCATGATCAGCACCGCCCCCAGCAGCTGTAGCGAACTGAGCTTTTCACCGAGCAGCAGCGCCGCGCTGGCAATGCCCACCACCGGCACCAGCAGCGACAGCGGCGCCACGCGCCAGGTTTCGTAGCGCCCGAGCAGCGAACCCCAGATGCCGTAGCCGATAATGGTGGCGACAAACGCCAGATAGACCAGCGACAGAATGGTCGTCAGATCGATATTCACCAGGCTCTCGAACATCAGCGCCGGGCCGTCGAAGATAAAGGACGCCACCATAAAGGGTACGATCGGGATCAGCGCGCTCCAGACCACCAGCGACATCACCGCCGGTCGCGCCTCGTGCTGCATAATCAGCTTGTTGAAGATGTTGCCGCAGGCCCAGCTCAGCCCCGCCGCCAGCGTCAGCATAAAGCCCAGCAGCGCCACGTGCTGCCCGTTGAGGCTCGCTTCCACCAGTACCAACACGCCAAAGACCGCCAGCGTAATGCCCGCCAGCTGTTTGCCCTGCAAACGCTCGCCAAAGACAAACGCCCCGAGGATGATGGTGAAGAAGGCCTGCGCCTGCAGCACCAGCGAGGCCAGCCCGGCGGGCATACCGAATTTGATTGCGCAGAACAGGAAGGCGAACTGACCGAAGCTGATGGTCAGGCCGTAGCCCAGCAGCAGGCGAAACGGGATTTTGGGACGGGCAACGAAAAACAGCGCCGGGAACGCCACCAGCATAAAGCGCAGCCCCGCCAGCATCAGCGGCGGCATGCTGTGCAAGCCGACTTTGATCACCACAAAATTAAGTCCCCACACTACGACCACCAGCAGCGCCAGCAGCCCGTCTTTCCGCGTCATACGCCATCCCCAATTATTAAATTTTTGTAAACAGATTCAAGGTAACGAAAAAAAGCACTGAGGAAAAGATCATTAATTCTGGCAGTCAATGGAAGCACTGATGGATAAATTAGGTGCTATACAAGCCCCCTTATGGCGTGATAATCCTGATAAGACATTACAAAAAATCATAAGCAACTGTCGGGCAGGAAAATGAAACCAACTCTCAGGCGCTCTACCGCAGCGCTGCTGGCATCGTCATTGTTATTAACAATTGGTCGCGGGGCGACCTTGCCGTTTATGACCATTTATTTGACGCGTGAATATTCCATGAGCGTGGAAAATATCGGCTATGCGCTGACCATCGCGCTGACGATTGGCGTGGTGTTCAGCCTGGGGTTTGGCATTCTGGCCGACAAGTTTGATAAGAAGCGCTATATGCTTCTCTCCATTTCGGCCTTTATTCTCGGCTTTATCGCCATCCCGCTGGTGGACAGCGTCACGCTGGTGGTGCTGTTCTTCTCGCTGATCAACTGCGCCTATTCGGTGTTTTCGACCGTGCTGAAGGCCTGGTTCTCGGACGTGCTGACCTCCAGCGAAAAGGCGCGCGTGTTCTCCCTGAACTACAGCTTCCTCAACATCGGCTGGACGGTGGGCCCGCCGATCGGCACCTGGCTTGTGATGTACAGCCTGCAGCTTCCGTTCTGGCTGGCGGCCTTCTGCGCCGCGCTGCCGCTGGTGTTTATTCAGTTCTACGTGCAGAAAAGCATCGCCTCGGACACCGCGCAGGAAACGGCGCCCTGGCAACCGTCGATACTGCTTAAAGACCGGGCGCTGTTCTGGTTCACCCTTTCCGGCCTGCTCGCCTCCTACGTCGGCGGCTCGTTTGCCAGCTGTATTTCCCAGTACGTGCTGGCCGCCCACGCCGACAGCGATTTTGCCCAGAGGGTGGTCGCCGTGGTGCTACCGGTGAACGCCGCGGTGGTGGTGACGCTGCAATACGCCCTCGGGCGCAAGATCTCCGCCAGCAACATTCGCCCGTTAATGACGGTGGCCACGCTGTTCTTCATTCTGGGACTCGGCGGCTTTATGTTCTCCGGCGAGAACCTGATCTACTGGGGCCTGGCCGCCGCGATCTTTACCATTGGTGAGATTATTTATGCACCGGGCGAATACATGCTGATCGACAACATTGCCCCGCCGGGAATGAAGGCCAGCTATTTCTCCGCCCAGGCGCTGGGGTGGCTCGGCGCCGCCGCGAACCCGATGATCACCGGGATCATTCTGACCCATCTTCCGCACTGGTCGCTGTTTGTGATTATGATGGCGGCGATACTGGCAGCCTGGCTGATGATTTTGCGCGGCATGAGCGTAACGGCGTGGAGCGAATCGGTCAAAACGGCGTGACGCCAGGAGCCGGGCGGCGCAGCGCCCCCGGCTCCTCAGGCCGCTCAGTGGTGCAGCATCTCCTCCACCACCTGCTTTTTATACATCTCGTTTGGATAATAGGTCGGCCAGTTATCCATCTCTTTCAGCAGCGCCTCGTGGGAGGTGTTGCCCATAAAGATGTGGAAATGTGACGACGCCTTCGGCCCGATGGTATGGTCGCTGAACTGCACAAACTTCGGCGCCGCGCTCGTCGCGTCCTTACATTCGAACAGGTAGCGCACGCCCTTCTTGCCCGATGCGTAGGTCAGGATCTTGTAGCCGCTGTAGTCATAGCGGCAGCTGCTCACCGCCTTGCCCTTGTGGAATTCCATCACGTTGTTTTCAATGCCGATGGTGTCCACGTCGGTGGCGTACCCTTTGCGGTAATAGGCTTTGATCTCGTCGAAGGACTTCTTCTTGTCCTTCTCCGCTTTCTGTTTGAATACCGGATCGAGCGAACCGTCCAGCAGGAACGGATACACCGACTGCCAGACCCCGTCCCAGTCGGACAGGCTGCGGTCATTCACGTCTTTATCCTCGAACACGCCGTTTGCCGCTTTCTGTTCGGCTTCCGTCATCTGGTGGCCGTGTGAATGGGCGAACAGCTGGCCGCTGACCAGCAGCGCCCCCAGAGTCATTGCAAATTTCCCAATATGTGTAGCCAAAACAAAACCCTCACTCCGTTTTATGAGAATGAGGATGTTATATTATAACATTTTAGATCGCAACCAATCCGCGAACGCCCTCCTGCTCCATGTTTTCTCCGCGCCCGCGCTGAATGATGGTGCCGCGCGACATCAGCAGATAGCTGTCGGCAAGCTCTGCGGCGAAATCGTAAAACTGCTCCACCAGCAGAATCGCCATGTCGCCCCGGTTGGCAAGCTGGCGTATCACCAGGCCAATCTCTTTGATCACCGACGGCTGAATACCTTCGGTGGGCTCATCGAGGATCAGCAGCTGCGGGCGGCTCGCCAGCGCGCGGCCAATCGCCAGCTGCTGCTGCTGTCCGCCGGAGAGATCCCCGCCGCGCCGGTGCTTCATCTCTTTTAGCACCGGGAAAAGCTGCCAGATATCGTCGGGAACGCTTTTCGACTCGCGGGCGGAAAAGCGCGACAGCCCCAGCAGCAGGTTCTCTTCCACCGTTAAGCGCGGAAAAATTTCGCGCCCCTGCGGCACGTAGGCCACGCCGGACTGCACCCGCTGGTGCGGCTTACTGTGGGTGATCTTTTTCCCCTGCCAGGTGACGTCCCCTGTTTTCACCGGGATCAGCCCCATCAGGCATTTCAGCAGCGTGGTTTTGCCCACGCCGTTGCGCCCCAGAAGGCAGGTGACCTCTCCGGTCTGCGCCTCAAAGCTCACGCCGCGCAGAATATGGCTGCCGCCGTAATACTGATTCAGTTCGTTAACCTGTAGCATCAAGGCTCCTTAGCGTCCCAGATAGACTTCAATCACCTGCTCGTTCGCCTGCACCTCGCGCAGCGAACCTTCCGCCAGCACGCGCCCCTGATGCAGCACGGTCACGTGGTCGGCAATGGTTTCGACAAAGCCCATGTCGTGCTCCACCACCATCAGGGAGTGCTTGCCCGCCAGGGTGCGAAACAGCTCGGCGGTGTACTCGGTTTCGGCATCGGTCATGCCTGCGGCGGGCTCGTCGAGCAGCAGCAGATGCGGATCCTGCACCAGCAGCATGCCGATCTCCAGAAACTGCTTCTGCCCGTGGGACAGCAGCCCGGCGCGGCGGTCGCGCTCGGCGCTCAGGCGTAACAGCACCAGCATGTCATCGATGCGGTCGGCCTGCTCGCCGGTAAGTTTGGCCCGCAGGCTCGCCCACACGGACTTGTCGCACTTCATCGCCAGCTCGAGGTTCTCCCACACCGTGAGCGCTTCAAACACCGTCGGCTTCTGAAACTTACGCCCGATCCCCTGGCGGGCGATGGCGGCAGGATCCAGGCCGGTGAGATCGACGGTCTGATCGTAAATCGCCCGCCCGCTCTGGGGCCGCGTTTTGCCGGTGATCACGTCCATCAGCGTGGTTTTCCCCGCGCCGTTCGGCCCAATCACGCAGCGCAGCTCCCCGACGCCGATGTTCAGCGAGAGATCGGTCAGCGCCTGAAAGCCGTCGAAATTGACGTTGATGGCCTCGAGCTGCAATACCGGGTCGGTTTGATCCCGGTAGCGATCGCCGGGAAGCTGGCGGGTAAATAATCCTTCGGCTGGCTGCATTATTTCTCTCCCTTACGAAACAGACCGTAGACGCCGCGCGGTAAGAACAGCGTCACGGCGATAAAAATCAGCCCCAGAAACAGCTGCCAGTACTCCGGCATCGCCACCGTGAAGACGCTTTTCGCGCCGTTCACCAGCGCCGCGCCAATCACCGGGCCGACCAGCGTGCCGCGCCCGCCGAGCGCGACCCAGATAGCGGCTTCAATGGAGTTGGTCGGCGACATTTCGCCGGGGTTGATAATGCCGACCTGCGGGACATACAGCGCCCCCGCCAGCCCGCACAGCACCGCGGAGAGCGTCCACACCAGCAGCTTGAAGCCGCGCGGATCGTAGCCGCAAAACGTCAGTCGGTTTTCCGCGTCGCGCACCGCCGTCAGAATGCGGCCAAACTTGCTTTTTGCCAGCGCAAAGCCCGCCCCCAGCGCCAGAAGCAGCAGCGCCACGGTGGCTAAAAACAGCGCGATGCGCGTGGACGTCGCCGTAACGGAAAAGCCGAGCAGCGTGGTGAAGCCGGTAAAGCCGTTGTTGCCGCCAAAGCCGGTTTCATTGCGAAAGAACAGCAGCATCCCCGCGTAGGTCAGCGCCTGGGTCATGATCGAGAAATAGACCCCCTTAATTTTCGAGCGAAACGCAAACCAGCCGAACACCAGCGCCAGCAGACCGGGGATCGCCACAATCAGCACCAGCGCCCAGGCGAAGTGCTGGGTGCCCCACCAAAACCAGGGCAGCTCGCTCCAGGATAAGAACGACATAAACGCGGGCAGACCGTCGCCCGCCGCCTGACGCATCAGGTACATTCCCATCGCGTAGCCGCCGAGGGCGAAAAAGATGCCGTGGCCCAGCGACAGCATCCCGGCGTAGCCCCAGACCAGATCGAGCGCCACGGCGACGATGGCGTAGCAGAGGATTTTGCCGATCAGGGTCAGCATCCACGTCGACAGCGCCAGCGGATGCGTGGCGGGCAACAGGGCCAGAAACGGCAGCACCAGCAGGATGGCGATCACCAGGCTTCCGATAATTTGCGTGGTTCGCGGCGCTTTACGCGCCAGCGTTAAGGTAAGCGGCTGGCTCATCAGTCAATAACCCTCCCTTTGAGTGCGAACAGCCCCTGAGGACGCTTCTGAATAAACAGAATGATCGCCACCAGAATCAGGATTTTGCCCAGCACCGCGCCCATCTGCGGCTCCAGGATCTTGTTGAAAATGCCCAGCCCAAACGCCGCCGCCACGCTGCCCGCCAGCTGCCCGACGCCGCCGAGCACCACCACGAGGAACGAGTCGATGATATAGCCCTGGCCCAGCTCCGGCCCAACGTTCCCCAGCTGCGAGAGCGCCACGCCGCCCAGCCCGGCAATGCCCGAGCCCAGGCCGAAGGCCAGCAT
Source organism: Enterobacter soli (assembly GCF_964208575.1). Lineage (GTDB taxonomy): Bacteria > Pseudomonadota > Gammaproteobacteria > Enterobacterales > Enterobacteriaceae > Enterobacter > Enterobacter soli_A. The sequence goes on from NZ_CAXOFU010000011.1 coordinate 99,351, forward strand.
ATCCACGCGCCCGGTGGGCACGCCGCAGCAGGCCGCCATGCTGCGGTTTTGCGTCACCGCGCGCACGTTCAGCCCCAGGCGGGTTTTATTGAGGATGAGCCAGGTGAAGAACAGCACCAGCAGGACAAAGCCCAGCACCACGATGCGGTTCCACGGCAGCGTCAGGTTGGCGAAAACCTGCACCCCGCCGGAGAGCCAGGCCGGGTTTGCCACTTCGAGGTTCTGCGCCCCGAAGGTCATACGCACCAGCTGAATTATCATCAGGCTGATACCCCAGGTCGCGAGCAGGGTTTCCAGCGGTCGGCCGTACAGATGGCGGATCACCGTGCGCTCAAGCAGCATCCCGACCGACGCGGTCAGCACAAAAGCCACCGGAAGCGCCACCACCGGATAGAGCGCCAGCCACTGCGGGGCAAGCTGCGCCATCGCCTGCTGCACCATCCAGGTGGCATAGGCCCCCAGCATCAGCATTTCGCCGTGGGCCATATTGATTACGCCCAGCAGACCGTAGGTGATCGCCAGCCCCAGCGCCGCCAGCAGCAGCACGGAGCCGAGCGACAGCCCCATAAACGCCTGCCCGAGCAAATCCCCCCACATCAGGCGGTGCTGGATGCTTTCCAGGCTCTGCTGCGCGGCGGCGCGCACGCCGGCATCCGGCTCGGTTTGCGCCTGGGTGAAGGGGGTCAGCCTGGCCTGCACGTCGGGATCGTCCGACTGGCCCAGCCGTTCCACCGCGCTGCGGCGCACGTCCGCCTGCGGGCTGGCAAGCTGGAGGTTCGCCAGCGCCAGCGTCAGCGACTGGCGCACCACGTCGTCCGTTTCGCCGTTCAGGCGCTTTTGCAGAAAATCGCCCATGTCGGGCTGCACGTCACGCTGAAGCTGTCTGGCGGCGGCGCGCCTTTCCGTGACACTGTCACTCACAAGCTGGTGCGTCGCCAGCGCCGTTGCCGCGAGAACGCGCAGACGGTTGGTCAGACGAACGGCTTTGGGTTGCCCCGATGCGGCGCTGGCGTCGCCCAGCGCGGTCAGAGAATCGCCGGAGCGCATAAAGGCGTGCTTTTGCCCGTCAACAAACAGGCTCTCCTTTTGCAGGGCCCGCAGCAGCGGCAGCCGGGCCGGATCCGGCGAGGCGGCCCACTGCGCCAGCATCGTTGCCTGCTGGCTGCGGCTGGCGGTGACAAAGTTATCGGCATCCGATGCCTGCGCCATCCCTGGCAGCAGTCCGGCAAGCCACATGATAGCGATGAAAATGCGCATGGCGTTCATGGCTTTACTCCTGAGGGCTGTGGCTTAGTTGCTGGCGGTTTTCATCGGCTGATCCGGCTTTTTGTCATTCCCGGCAATGTACGGACTCCACGGCTGGGCGCGAACCGGCTCCTCGGTCTGCCACACTACGTTGAACTGGCCGTTGCCTTCGATTTCGCCAATCATCACCGGCTTGTGCAGATGGTGGTTGGTGGCGTCCATGGTCAGCGTAAAGCCCGACGGCGCCTTAAAGGATTGCCCCGCCATCGCCGCGCGCACTTTGTCCACGTCGGTGGTACCCGCTTTTTCAACCGCCTGCGCCCACATATGAATGCCCACGTAGGTGGCTTCCATCGGATCGTTGGTCACCACGGTGTCGGCGTTCGGCAGCTTGTGCGCTTTGGCATAGGCGCGGTAATCCGCCACAAAGGCCTTGTTGGTTGGGTTATCCACGGATTCAAAATAGTTCCACGCCGCCAGGTTACCCACCAGCGGTTTGGTGTCGATCCCGCGCAGCTCCTCTTCGCCCACCGAGAACGCCACCACCGGCACGTCGGTCGCCTTCAGCCCCTGGTTGGCCAGCTCTTTATAGAACGGAACGTTGGAATCGCCGTTGATGGTGGAGACCACCGCCGTTTTACCGCCCGCGGAGAATTTCTTGATATTGGCGACGATGGTCTGGTAATCGCTGTGGCCGAACGGCGTGTAGACCTCTTCGATATCTTTATCCTCCACGCCTTTAGAGTGCAGGAAGGCGCGCAGGATCTTGTTGGTGGTGCGCGGATAGACGTAGTCGGTGCCGAGCAGGAAGAAGCGTTTGGCGCCGCCGCCGTCTTCGCTCATCAGATACTCCACCGCCGGGATCGCCTGCTGGTTAGGCGCGGCCCCGGTGTAGAAAACGTTCGGCGACATCTCTTCGCCCTCGTACTGCACCGGGTAGAACAGCAGCCCGTTCAGCTCTTCGAACACCGGCAGCACCGATTTACGCGACACCGACGTCCAGCAGCCAAACACCACGGCGGCCTTATCCTGGCTCAGCAGCTGGCGGGCCTTTTCGGCAAACAGCGGCCAGTTGGAGGCCGGGTCAACGACGACCGGCTCCAGCTTTTTCCCCAGCACCCCGCCCTTAGCGTTGATCTCGTCGATGGTCATCAGCGCGACGTCTTTCAGCGGCGTTTCGGAAATCGCCATCGTGCCGGACAGAGAGTGCATGATCCCCACTTTGATGGTATCGGCAGCCTGTACGCTGAAACTCACTCCCATGGCGATCGCGGAGGCCGACAGTGCAAAAGCTTTTAACAAGGTACGACGGTGCATATTTTCACTCCTGAAAAGAAAGCTGTGCGAAAACGTCCGGTACGGCGGGGACGCAGAAAAAGGTGTCAGCTTTAGCAGAGCAAAAAGGATGCCAGGATGAGAACGGCGGGTTTTCGGGGAGGAGAAAACGGTGCGGGGAGAAAACGACTCAGAATGGCACAGCGCTGCACCGTAATAATGCAGCGCCGTGCATGAGGGGTTACCAGACTTCGCTGGCGATCTGCGTGACCAGACGCACTTTGTCCCACTGCTGGCTTTCGCTCAGGGTGTTGCCCTCTTCGGTAGAGGCAAAGCCGCACTGCGGGCTGAGGCAGATCTGCTCTTTCGCCACGTACTTCGCCGCCTCTTCCAGACGCGCCTTCACGCCTTCCGGGTTTTCCAGCTCACCGTTTTTGGTGGTGATAAGGCCAAGCACCACCTGCTGCTTGCCCGGGCGCACGAAGCGCAGGGGCGCAAAATCACCGCTGCGGTCGTTGTCATACTCCAGGAAGAAGGCGTCGACGTTCACCGTGCCGAACAGCACTTCCGCGACCGGCTCGTAGCCGCCTTCCGAGATCCAGGTGGAGCGGAAGTTGCCGCGACAAACGTGCAGCCCCACGGTGAGATCGTCCGGCTTGCCTTCCAGCGCTTTGTTCAGCACGCGGGCATAGGTGCGCGCCAGGTCGTCGGCGTCATCGCCGCGCTCGCGGATCTGACGGCGCTGGTCGTCGGAGCAGAGGTACGCCCAGACGGTGTCATCCAGCTGCAGATAGCGGCAGCCGGCCGCGTAAAACGCCTGAATGGCGTCGCGCCAGGTGGTGGCCAGATCGTCGAAGTAGGCATCCAGATCCGGGTAGACGGTGGCGTCGATGTCCTTACGCCCGCCGCGGAAATGCAGCACGCTCGGGCTTGGAATGGTCATTTTAGGCTGGGCGCTGCCGCTGATGCTTTTCAGATAGCGGAAATCTTCCAGCATCGGGTGATCGCCAAAGCCAAGCTTGCCGGTCACGCGCACGCCGTGGGCTTTGGTCTGCACGCCGTTGAACTGAATGCCCTGGCTGGCGTCGTAGCGCTCCACGCCCTGCAAACCGTCGAAGAAATCGAAGTGCCACCAGGCGCGGCGGAATTCGCCGTCGGTCACGACGTGCAGGCCGCAGGCGCACTGCTGTTCGACAACATGGCGAATCGCCTCGTCCTCGACGGCGCGAAGCTGCCCGGCGTCAATCTCGCCGCTGGCAAATTTCTGGCGAGCCTGCTTAATGGCATCCGGGCGTAAAAAACTGCCTACTACGTCGGCGCGGTACGGGGCGTGTTGTCGTTGCATGAAAATCTCCTGTATCTGCTGGCGATAATTGCCGGCAGTGATAATTCATTATTTGAATCTTTAGACTTCTGGATGTCTAAATGTCCAAAAAAGATGTCATACCCGCCGCGTCGCGACAAACGAGAAATTTTCATGGGTGTTGAAAAAAATTCATGTTCAGCCTGCGACGGCGGCCCACTCCCCGGCAAAGGCAAAGTTTTCATCTTCCCAGCCGGTAATGCCGCCGAGCATAATTTTCACCGGGCGCCCTAGGCGGGCCAGCTTCAGCGCGGCGCGGTCGGCACCGTTACAGTGCGGCCCGGCGCAGTAAACCACGAACAGCGTATCGGCTGGCCACTGCGCCATTCTCTCGGCGCTCATCTGGCTCCACGGCAGGTGTATCGCCCCCGGCACGTGGCGGCGGGCAAACTGCTCGGCTTTACCGACAACGTGCAGCAGCACGAAGTCCTGCTGCTGATTCACCAGCGCGTGGTGGACGTCGGCGCAGTCGGTCTCCACGCTCAGGCGGCGTAGAAAATGGGCAACGGCCTCCTGCGGCTCAGCGGCAGGAAATTCAGTAACATAGCTCATGACTCTTTCTCCAGTTTGGCGTTTGTGTTAACACTACTCTATTCACAAATTCATCCACTGAATGCATCGACTCATGCCAGAAAACCGCAAAATGATGACAAACTTAAGACAGGGTTCCCGCCCGCAGGTGGTGGTGCTGGCGTATGACGGTTTATGCACCTTCGAGTTTGGCGTCGCGGTTGAGATCTTCGGCCTTCCGCGCCCGGAAATGGGCGAAAACTGGTATCGGTTCGCGGTCGCGTCGGTTGATGAGGGCGAACTGCGCGCCACGGGCGGGATCCGCATCCTGACCGACGGCGATCTGAGCCTGCTCGAACGGGCCGACCTGATCGTCGTTCCCGGCTGGCGAGGCCTGGACGCCCCGGTTCCCGACGCGCTCTGCGAGGCGCTGCGTCAGGCCAACGCCCGGGGCTGCCGGGTGCTCTCTATCTGTTCCGGCGTGTTCGTGCTGGCGGCTGCCGGCCTGCTCGACGGACGGCGGGCGACCACGCACTGGCGCTATATCGACGCCCTGAAGCAGCGCTTTGCTGCGGTCGAGGTGGTGGAAGATGTGCTGTATCAGGATGAGGGGGACGTGCTGACCTCTGCGGGCAGCGCGGCGGGGATAGATTTATGCCTGCACGTGATTCGCCGGGACTACGGCACGGAGGCGGCGAACCAGGTTGCGCGGCGTCTGGTCATTCCTCCGCACCGGGATGGTTCGCAAACCCAGCAGTTGAGCCGCCCGGTGGCCCAGCTTCGGGAAAGCCAGCGCATGGGGCAGCTGTTCGATTTTCTGCATCAGAACCTGGCGCAGCCCCACAGCGTTGAAACGCTCGCCCGCCGCGTGGGCATGAGCGAGCGCACCTTTCTGCGCCGCTTTCAGGATGCGACCGGCACCACGCCTGCGCGCTGGCTGCTCAATGAACGGCTGCTGCGGGCGAAGGATTATCTGGAAAACAGCCGCCTCAGCATCGACAGCATTGCGGAGCAGACCGGGTTTAGCCAGTCCGCCACGCTGCGCCACCATTTCCGCCTGCACTATTCCCTCTCTCCGGCGCAGTACCGCAGGCAGTTTGCCGAATTTAAGGCAAAAAAAACCGCCATATAATGGCGGTAAATGCTTGCATGGATAGATTTGTATTTTGGTATCTACGTTCCCGTCAGTCCGTGACAGGATGTGGACTGATACCACCCTACCATTCGTAAACTTAACGAAGGGTAAACAATTCTATAAACCACGCTTATTATCAGGATTGCGTGGCGGCGGCCTGGGTATTAATTTGCAGATAACGCATTAATCCCTGATCGGCGCTCTGCTTCGCGTCGTCGTTAATCGCTTCCAGATAGAAAGAGCGCGACACGTCGTAAGGGGCTTGCTCAGCCGGATATACGGCGTACTGGAAACTCTTGCCGCGTTTTTGATTCAGACAGTCCAGCTCCCAGCGTTGTTCGTTAATTTTGGTACTGGTGCAGGCGACTTTTCCGTAATCGCTCGTCAGGTACGATCCCACACGCGACTCTGCAGACTCCATAAACTCAGGCTTGTCGTTGTAGGCATAGTTGACGCACGCGGTTACCGCCAGAGCTATTACTGCAACAGTTACAGATATCTTTTTTTTCATTTTGAGTAATTTCAGTCCTTAGCCAGAAAGTTCTCATTATATAAGAATAATCTTGGAATCATATTTATCTTTGCTTACTATTTTTAGGTGGAAATATAGACTTGACCTGCGGGGCCGCAGCTGGGCTGCCCTACGCCAGAGCCGGCGCTCGCGGCGGCGTCTATTCCCGGAAAGGGCTGATGATAATTTCAGATTAATCCCAGTTGCGACGCGGATTATGTTCTGACACACCGCCCCACAGAGATTGACAATTCCTTTTCCAGAATTTGAATTCTTGAATAATAACCAAAAGAAATTATCGCCATTATTGCCGTGAATATTATTCAGTGGTGACACAATGGTTAAAAAAGGGTTATCCATCATTTTACTGACCTGCGCGCTGTTCTCGGGTCAGCTCATGGCAGGACATAAAGGGCATGAATATTTATGGGTGAAGAGCGTCGACCATCAGCTTCGGCACGAGGCGGACAGCGACGAATTACGAACGATTGCCGAGGAGGCGGCGGAAGGTTTGCGCGAGCACCACGCATGGCAGAAGTCGCGCAAACCGGAGACCCACTTTCGCTAATTAGCTGCCTTTGCGTTTTGGCAGGGTTTTCATCAGATCTTCAGGGCTGACCGATGCCACCACGCTGCCCGGCTGCGGCATTTTGAAGATGTGGTTCTTCATCTTGCCGATAACGTGCATTTCGCACGGACGGCAGTCGAATTTCAGGGTCAGCACCTCGTCACCGTTCACCAGCTGCATCGGCGTGGCCTTCCAGCTCTTGATGCTGCCCTTCGCCTGCTTGGGACAGAGGTTGAACGCAAAGCGCAGGCAGTGTTTGGTGATCATCACCGGCACATCGCCCTTCTCTTCGTGCGCTTCATAAGCGGCATCAATCAGCTGCACGCCATAGCGATGATAAAACGCTCGCGCCTTGTGGTTGTAGACGTTCGCCAGGAACGACAGATGCGTATCCGGATAGACCGGCGCAGGGACGGCTACCGCTTTGCGGCTACCGCGCGGATAGTTCGCCAGGCGGGCTGCGTCCAGCATTTCGGCGGTTTCGCGACGGAACTGGTTCAGCAGGCTGTTCGGCACAAACAGCGCGTCGGGCAGATTCACCTCAACGCTGCGCGCGTAATAGATAGTCTGCCCAAGCTTCGCCACGCCGTCCTTCAGGCTGTTGAGCGCTTTTTCAGCGTTGTTCGCCACTTCAAACAGACCGTCCAGGGTATGCGTTACGCTGGTGCCGTCTTCGCTGGTCATGGTCAGGATCAGCTGCTCTTCCCAACCGCCCAGCTCAATGTCCACCGCGATGCGGCGCTCGCTTGAGGTTTTCAGCAGCGCCTGCTGCCAGTTGTGGTCGAGGTTGCGGTTCAGCGGCGCGTTAGGACGCGCTTTGTAGAGATCGGCCGGCATTTCGTTAGGCCAGACGCGATAGCGATTTTCTCCGGTTTTCTCCACGGTGTTGGCGCGGAAGCCGACCACTTCACGCTTGATCATCACGTTCAGACCATCACCGTTCGCCAGCGGCTCGGTCGCTTCCACGTCGAGGTGATCTTTCGCCACTTTCAGCACTTCTCCCACAGGAAGGCCGATAAATTTCGGGGAGTCAAAGGCCCCGATATCGCCCTTACGCGCGTTCACGAAATAGTCGGTGCTGCCGCGATGGAAGGTTTTGTCGGTCGACGGAATAAAGAAGTGCTCGGTGCGCCCGGCGGAGGCGCGCGCCAGGTCGCCGCGATCTTCAATGATGGCGTCCAGCATCTGGCGGTAGTGCGCGGTGATGTTCTTCACGTAGCTCATGTCTTTGTAGCGCCCTTCAATCTTGAAGGAACGCACGCCCGCGTCGATCAGCGCGCCCAGGTTGGCGGTCTGATCGTTGTCCTTCATGGACAGCAGGTGTTTTTCGAAGGCCACCACGCGGCCCTGATCGTCTTTCAGGGTGTACGGCAGACGGCACGCCTGCGAGCAGTCGCCGCGGTTGGCGCTGCGCCCGGTCTGGGCGTGGGAGATGTTGCACTGGCCGGAATAGGCCACGCATAGCGCCCCGTGGATAAAGAATTCGATGGTGGCGTCGGTAGCCTGGTGGATGTCGCGGATCTGGTTCAGGTTCAGCTCGCGCGCCAGCACGATCTGGGAGAAGCCCACGTCCGAGAGGAACTTCGCTTTTTCCACGGTGCGGATATCGCACTGGGTACTGGCGTGCAGCTCGATAGGTGGAATATCCAGCTCCAGCACGCCCATGTCTTGAACGATCAGGGCATCGACGCCGGTCTGGTAGAGATCGGTAATCAGACGCTGCGCAGGCTCCAGCTCATCATCATGAAGAATGGTGTTCAGGGTCACGAACACTTTCGCCCCGTAGCGGTGGGCGAACGGCACCAGCTCGGCAATGTCGCTCAGGCTGTTGCTGGCGTTATGGCGGGCACCGAAGCCAGGGCCGCCGATGTAGACGGCATCGGCACCGTGAAGGATCGCTTCACGGGCAATGGCGGCGTCGCGGGCCGGGCTTAAAAGTTCAAGATGATGGGATTGCAGGCGCATACTTCGTCGTTATCCGTTATGGTCAAAATGGCGGCTATTGTAGTCAGAAGTATGCGCCAGCGAAACAGTTTTGCGAGCCTTCAGCGGGGATAATGGATCAGGGAGTGAAAGTGTACCGTCCGGTCGCTGCTGTTGCGGTACGCGTGGGGTTTGTCGCCCGCAAATTTCACGCCGGAATCCGCCTGCACGGTGCGCCATTCGCCGTCGATATTCATCTCCAGCTCGCCGCTAATCACCACCACGTGCTCAATTACCCCGTCCTCGTGGGGCGTGGATTCACTCATCGCCCCGGGCGCGAGCGTTATCGAGAAATGATCGAACTTCAGCGCCTCATCCCAGGGGAACAAGGGTTTAACCACCATCGCCTGCTGCTGCGGGTCAAACACCGCTTCCGGGCTGGCCGCCGGGGTGATAAAGGCGGAAAACGGCTCGTTAAGCCCGGTGGCAATTTTCCACAGCGTCGACACCGTCGGGCTGGATTCGTTGCGCTCGATTTGCCCGAGCATCGCTTTCGACACGCCGGTCTCTTCCGCGAGCTTAGACAGGCTCCAGCCTCGCGCCTGGCGCAGGGTTTTGAGCGTGGATGCAAGGTGTTGAGTAATGTCCATGATAATCCTCCCGTTGCAGCGAAGTGTACCACTTGTACGCTATAGCGCACAGTGTTACATTGCAGCGGACGCTATAACGCACAAGGGAGTTTTCATGCGCAGTTCAACACACCTTTTCCCCGCCGCGCTGGCCGGCTTTGTCGCCGTGCTGGTGGGCTACGCCAGCTCGGCGGCGATCGTCTGGCAGGCTGCCGCCGCCGCGGGCGCAAACGCCCAGCAAATTGCGGGCTGGATGACCGCGCTCGGCCTGGGGATGGGCGTCAGCACCCTTGCGCTCTCCTGGCGGTATAAAGCTCCGGTGCTGACCGCCTGGTCGACGCCCGGCGCCGCGCTGCTTGCCACCAGCCTGCACGACGTCACCCTCGCCGAAACCGTCGGCATTTTCGTGTTTGCCAACGCGCTTATTTTGCTCTGCGGCGTGACCGGGCTGTTTGCCCGTCTGATGAAGCTGATCCCGCACTCCCTCGCCGCCGCCATGCTGGCGGGAGTGCTGCTGCGCTTTGGTTTACAGGCTTTCACCCATCTCGACGGCCACTTTGTTCTCTGCGCCAGCATGATCGCCGCGTGGCTGGTCGCCAAAGCGCTGGCCCCGCGCTACGCCATTGTCGCCACCCTGCTGGTGGGCAGCCTGGTGGCCTGGCTTGGCGGTGACGTTGTCACGAATAACGTCACCCTTTCGATTGTGATACCGACGTTTATCGCCCCTGAATTCACGCTCACGAGCCTGATCAGCATCGGCTTGCCCTTCTTCCTGGTCACGATGGCGTCGCAGAACGCGCCGGGCTTCGCCACCATGAAGGCCTCCGGCTATCCGCTGGCGGTGTCGCCGCTGATTGTCGCCACCGGGGGGCTGGCGCTGCTGTTTTCCCCGTTCGGGGTCTATTCCATCTGCATTGCCGCCATTACCGCCGCGATTTGCCAAAGCCCGGACGCGCACCCGGATTCCAGTAAACGCTGGCTGGCGGCAGCCGCGGCGGGGATCTTTTACCTGCTGGCGGGTCTGTTTGGCGGCTCAATCTCCGGGCTGATGGCCGCCCTGCCGCTCAGCTGGATCCAGACGCTGGCGGGGCTGGCGCTGCTCGGGACTATCAGCGGCAGCCTGTATCAGGCGCTGAATCATGAGGCCGAGCGCGACGCGGCGATTGTCACCTTCCTGATGACCGCCAGCGGCGTGACGATCCTGGGCATTGGTTCCGCGTTCTGGGGGCTGGTCGCCGGGGGGATTTGCTATACGGTGCTGTTACGCGCCCGCCGCGCGTAGCTGAGAAGGCGTCACGCCCATCACGCTGCGAAAGCGGTTGCTGAAGTGGCTGGCAGAGTTAAACCCGCAGGCCAGCGCGATATCGGTGAGCGGCTGGCGGGTATGCATCACCAGGTTTTTGGCCTTTTCCATCCGGCGCTGCATCACGTACTGGTGCGGCGCCTGCTGCATAGACTGGCGGAACATCCTGGCAAAGTGGTATTCGCTGAGCGCGGCCTGGGCGGCAAGCTCCGCGAGCGTCAGGGGCTGCGAGAGGTTCTCTTCAATGAAGGCCAGCACGTTGCGCAGCACAAACGGCGACAATCCCCCGGTCACTACCGGCAGCTTCCACTGCACGTTCGAGTAGTTTTGCAGCAGGTGCGTCAGCAGCAGCGTCGAGGCGGTGCTCAGCGTCAGCTGGTTCGCTTTTTGCTGCCAGTCGCAGCCCAGCAAAAACTGGCGGTAAAGGGCGGTGATTTTGGGGTCGCTGCCGAAGATTTTCTCGTCGAGCGTTAACGAGAGCGGACGGCGATCCCAGATTTTCTCCCCCACGTCACGCAGGTGTTCGTCGGTGCAGTAAAGATGCACAAACGACAGATCGTCGCGGATATCCCACGTCGACTCACTCTCTTTCGGCATCAGGCAGAAACGATCCGGCCCGCCGCCGTTCTTCCAGCCGCCCGGCGTTTTTTGATAGCTCTCGTAGCCGTCGGCCACGTACAGGCTAAGGGTGTGATGGTTGCTTTTAACGGTGATGGTGTCGTGCTTGTTGTACCAGGCCGCCAGCTGAATACCGGAGTTGAGCGCGACGGTTTCCCGCAGCACGGCATTTTGTTGGCTAAGTGTTTCGAAGGTGTCGTAAGCGTGGGACATAACCGTTAGCGAGTGATTTATCAGACCCTCAGTCTAAGAATTGTTGTCCCCGGTTGCCAGCCTCCGCGCGAGAAAAAAGCGCAAGAATTTGCAAGTCTGCCGCAAGCCTGTGAAAGCCCGCCTGCGGGGATGTCGGCACACTGACGGCTTCCGCGCTTTAAGAAGAGAGAAAACATGAACGCATTGTTATACGGGCTGGTGGTGGTTATCTGGGGCACGACCTGGATCGCGATTTTTTTGCAGCAGGGCTCCGTTCCCGCGCCGGTGTCGATTTTTTGGCGCTTCGCCGTCGCCTGCGCCATCATGATGATTGTGCTCATCGCCCTGCGCCGCCTGCGCAGGCTGGCGCTGCGCGACCACCTGTTTTGTCTCCTTCAGGGCTGCTGCGTGTTTTGCTTCAACTTCTGGTGCTTCTACACCGCCGCCTCGCATATCAACACCGGGCTGGAGTCGGTGATCTTCAGCATGGCGGTGCTGTATAACGCCATCAACAGCTTTATCTTCTTCGGGCAGCGTCCTCCGGCGCGTTTCTGGACGGCGGCGGCGCTGGGCCTGATCGGCATCGTCACCCTGTTCTGGGACGATCTGCTGGCGAGCGGCTGGAGCGCATCGCTGCTGACGGGCATTGGCCTTTCTGCGCTGGGCACCTACGGGTTCTCGCTGGGCAATATGATCAGCATCCGCCACCAGCGCAGCGGGCTGGAGACCATGACCACCAACGCCTGGGCGATGCTGTACGGCACGCTGGTGATGGGCTGCATCGCGCTGTTCCGGGGCGATAGCTTTATGCCGGAGTGGACGGTGAGCTACATCGGCGCACTGCTTTATCTGGCGCTGTTTGGCTCGGTGATTGCCTTTGGGGCCTACTTCACGCTGGTCGGTCGCATCGGCGCGGGTAAAGCGGCATACAGCACGCTGCTGTTCCCGCTGGTGGCGCTGTCGATTTCAACGGTGTACGAAGGCTACGTGTGGCATCTGAACGGGGTTGTCGGGCTGATTCTGATCCTGGGGGGCAACATGGTGATGTTTATGAAGCCGGAGACCTGGTTCCGCAGACTGCGCACGGCGTAGAAGCAGGAATTAAAAAAGGGGGCCGCGATGGCCCCCTTTTGCCTTTTATGAAGGCCGAAAGACGTTACTTCGCCGTCTTGTGTACATCAAACATCGTGGCGTCCGTCGCCATGTCGTCAACAACCTGCTTCAGCGTTGCAAACGTCATCGGCGTGCTTTCGTTATTCAGCTCTTTACCTTCGCCTTTACGCACCACTTTCATCACCGGCTTGTTGGTCGCCGCGTCAATCAGTTCACCTTCAAAGTACAGGTGGGTATCCATGGTGCGGTGTCCGGTTGCCATCTGCGTACCCGCGACGACCAGCGCAACGGGCACCACTTCATAGAACTGCAGCCCCTCTTTCTGTGAGCTCACGCCGGTGATCGCCCCGCGGAAGATCAGGCTGTGTTTGCCCGGGGTCGTCACGACGGGTTTACGCTGACCAATCGCCGTTTTCATTTTGGTGTTGGTGTAGTTCAGCAGTTCATCAAGCGTTCTTTGACCAATCTGGGTCGTTGGTTTAGGCGTTGGATAATAGGTAATCGGTGTCCAGAGAATGCTGTCGTAATTCGCTTCGTTATAAGAAGGATCTACCCAACGCAGCGTCGGTTTGCCCGTCGCGGAGGTGGTTTGTTGCAAGCCAGAATAATCTTTTAAAAAGCCTGAGTATTGTTCGGGGGCCGCTACTTTAGATGAGCAACCCGCCAACGCCAACAGACCAGAAAGCACTGCAACTTTAAATAAAGTGTGAGTACGCATGATGGAATTTCCATGTTATCTGCAAGTATGCAGTTGAAGTTATAGCAAAAGATTGAAGTGTCTGGTGAGACAAAAAATGACGTTGAGAGCACAAATTGCGAAAAGACTGCCCGAACGGCTTCGGGCAGTGAAAAGTTACTCTTTAATATCAACTTGCCAGAAGAGATGTTTGCCAAAGGGATCGATTTCGTACCCTGTAACCTCTTTACGCACCGGTTCAAATATGGTTGAGTGCGCGATCATGACCGCCGGCATTTGATCGTGCATCATCTGCTGTGCCTCTTTATAGAGCGCCACGCGTTTATCACGATCGGTTATCGATTTGGCCTCGGCGATAATGTCATCAAACGGCTTATAGCACCATTTCGCCGAGTTCGACCCGCCGTTCGCGGAGGTACAGGTAAACAGCGGGCCGAAGAAGTTATCCGGGTCGCCCGTTGCCGTGGTCCAGCCCATCAGCGCCGCCTGGTGTTCGCCCCCCTTCACGCGCTTGAGGTATTCACCCCATTCGTAGGTAACGATTTTGGTCTGTACGCCGATTTTCGCCCAGTCGGCCTGAATCATCTCCGCCATGCGCTTCGCGTTCGGGTTGTACGGACGCTGCACCGGCATGGCCCACAAATCGATGCTCACGCCGTTGGCAAAACCGGCCTCTTTCAGCAGCGCTTTGGCTTTTTGCGGCGAATAGTCGTAATCCTTCAGCTCGCTGTCCGCGCTCCACACGCCCGGCGGCAGCAGATTCTTCGCCGCCGTGCCCGTGCCGTGGAACACCGCATCGATAATCGCCGGCTTGTTGATCGCCATCGCCAGCGCCTGACGCACCTTCACGTTATTCAGCGGCGGCTTTTGCGTGTTGAACGCCAGGAAGCCGGTGTTCAGCCCCGCTTTGCTCATCAGGTTGATGTCTTTGTTGGCCTTCATGCGCGGCAGATCCGCCGGGTTCGGGAACGGCATCACCTGGCACTCGTTTTTCTCAACCTTCGCAAAGCGCACCGACGCGTCCGGGGTAATGGTAAACACCAGACGATCCAGCTTTGACTTGCCCTGCCAGTAGTCCGGGAAGGCGGTAAACAGGATGCGCGAATCCTTCTGGTACTGCGCCAGCCTGAACGGCCCGGTGCCGATGGGCTCCATGTCCACCTTCTCCGGCGTGCCGGCTTTGAGCATCGCGTCGGCATATTCCGCTGACAGGATCGAGGCGAAATACCACGCCAGATCCGCCACAAACGGCGCCTCCGGGTGCGCCAGCGTAAAGCGAACGGTATGGTCATCCACTTTATCTATCGCGGTAATCAGGCTGCCAAACTCCAGGCTTTCGAAGTTGGAATAGCTGCCGTTAGAGACATTGTGGTACGGGTGATTCACGTCCTTCTGGCGCATGAACGAGAAGATCACGTCATCGGCGTTGAAGTCGCGCGTGGGCTTGAACGATTTGTTGCTCTGGAACTTCACCCCTTTGCGCAGGTGGAAGGTGTAGACCTTGCCGTCTTCGCTGACGTCCCAGCGCTCCGCCAGGCTCGGCACCAGCTCGGTGGTGCCGGGCTTGAAGGCCACCAGGCGGTTGTAAACCGGCACCGCGCTGGCGTCCACGCTGGTGCCGGACGTGTACAGCTGAGGATTGAAGTTCTCAGGCGATCCCTCGGAGCAATACACCAGCGTTTTGGCACCCACGGCGGAGCTGACCGTCAGCGCGGCAATCGCCAGCGTTAATGTTGTGAGTTTGCTTTTCATTATTTATTCCTGTCTTTTTAATTCGACGGCTAATTAAAACTTTTGCCGATTCATAAATAACATTAAAGTGATATTGCAAACACCTGATAACACGAATAAAGAAGGAATCACTATGGCTACAGATCTTTCCAGACAATTAACCCAACGCTTTTTCCGCTATCTCGCCATCACCAGCCAGAGCGATCCTAAGGTCAAAACTCTGCCCTCCACGCCGGGGCAGCACGACATGGCGCGCGAGCTGGCGCAGGAGCTGAAGCAGCTGGGTTTAGACGACATCGTGATTGATGAATTCGCCACGGTGACGGCGGTGAAAAAAGGCAACGTGCCGGGCGCGCCGCGCATCGGTTTTATTACCCATATTGATACCGTGGACGTGGGATTATCACCGGATATTCATCCACAAATATTAACCTTTACCGGTGAAGATCTCTGTCTGAATAAAGAAAAAGAGATCTGGCTGCGGGTGAAAGAGCACCCGGAAATTCAGGCTTATCCGAACGAGGAGATTATTTTCAGCGACGGGACCAGCGTATTAGGCGCCGATAATAAATCTGCGGTAACGGTGGTGATGACGGTGCTGGAAAACCTGACGGCGGAGCATCAGCATGGCGATATCGTGGTGGCGTTTGTGCCTGACGAAGAGATCGGCCTGAACGGTGCCAAAGCGCTGGATCTTAAGCGCTTCGACGTCGACTTTGCCTGGACCATCGACTGCTGCGAGCTGGGCGAAATTGTTTATGAGAACTTTAACGCCGCGGCGGCAGAGATCCGCTTTACCGGCGTGACGGCACACCCGATGTCCGCCAAAGGCGTGCTGGTGAACCCGCTATTAATGGCAACCGACTTTATCAGCCACTTTGACCGGCAGCAAACGCCGGAATGCACCGAAGGACGCGAAGGCTATATCTGGTTTAACGGCATTCAGGCCGGGCAAAACGAAGCGGTGCTGAAGGCCAACATCCGCGATTTCGATAAAGAGAATTTTGCCGCCCGCAAACAGCAGATTGCCGACGTGGCGAAGCTGATTGCCGCACAGCACCCTACGGCGAAGGTGGCGTTTCACATCGAAGATACCTACAGCAACATCAGCAACGCGATTGGCGACGATCGCCGCGCTATCGATCTGATGTTTGAGGCGATGGAATCGCTCGGCATCACCCCGAAACCAACGCCAATGCGCGGGGGCACGGACGGCGCGGCGCTGTCGGCGAAAGGGCTGCTGACCCCGAACTTCTTCACCGGCGCGCACAACTTCCATTCGAAGTTTGAGTTCTTACCGCTGTCGTCGTTCGAGGCCTCCTACAACACCGCCCTGCAGCTCTGCCTGCTGGCCGCGCGTTAAGCCGGCTTGCGTGCCAGCAGGGTGGCGAAGCGCAGCTTGATGCGATTTCCGCTGGCGTCGGTGCGGTGCAGCTCACCGACCTCTTCGTTGTATTTGAGCAAGTCCCAGCCTTCGTAGTAGTTGCTCAGCTCGTTCGGCTTAAAGGCAAACGGGAAGCCAACGGTGCACGGATAGTCCGGGGTATCCATCGCCGCCACGATCAGGTTGTAGCCGCCCGGCGTCGTGCAGCGCTGCATGTTGGCAATAAGACCAGGGATGGTTTTCGCCTCCAAGAACATCAGCACCACGGTAGAGAGAATAAAATCGTACTCGCCGTCGAAACTCAGGCTATTGAGATCCTTAATCGCCGTGCGCAGGTTCGACAGCCCTTCCGCCGCCTTGATGCGCTCGATGTTATCAATGCTCATCGGGTTTTTATCCCACGCGGTGACGTCAAAACCGTTCGCCGCCAGATAGAGGCTGTTACGGCCGTTGCCGCAGCCGAGATCCAGCGTTTTCCCCGGCTTCACAATCCCTGCGCTGTACAGCACCTCAGAGTGGGTACGGGTCAGGCCATATTTCTCGGTGAAGTAGTTTTCGTCAGCGGTCATTGGTTTTCCTCAGGAAGCTTAAGGCATTCCATTTATTTGAAATTTTAAAATGTATTTTAAATGCCATTTTAAGGACTTTCTTTGCCGAGCGCCAGCGTTTCGAAAAAGCCAAAGTTTGCTACGTTTAGTAAGACGCCTATCAGAGAGAAAACGATGAAAAAGTATCGGCTTGGTGACGAAACCCGCCTGTGGCACTGGCAAAACGGTGAGAGCAAATGCACCGCGTCGCTGCGCCAGATTATCGCTACGTCCGACTTTAGCGATATCGTCAGCGGCACCCGCGGCGGCTGGGTTGAGGATGAAAACGCCCTGTCGCAGGAGGGCGACTGCTGGATCTACGATGAAAACAGCGTGGTGTTTGCCGGTGCGCAGGTGCGGGGCAACGCGCGGCTCACCCAGCCCTGTGTAATTAGCCATCGCGCCTGGATTGGCGACAGCTGCTGGATTGACGGCGCGCAGATCAGCCACGGTGCACGGATAAGTGACAACGTCACCGTGCAGCGTTCGGATATCCGCGGCGAGTGCCATATCTTCGGCAACGCGCGGGTGCTGCACCAGAGCCAGGTGATTGCCGCCAAGGGGCTAACGCCGGATCGCGAGCAGATTTTGCAGATTTACGGCAACGCCACGGTCAGCCAGTCGCGGGTGGTGCATCAGGCGCAAATCTACGGCGACGCGCTGGTGAGCTTCGCGTTTATCGAGCACCGCGCCGAGGTGTTTGACAACGCCATTCTGGAAGGCAACGACCTTAACAACGTCTGGGTTTGCGACTGCGCAAAAGTGTACGGCAGCGCCCGCCTGATCGCCGGGCACGACGACGATGCCATCCCGACCCTGCGCTACAGTTCGCAGGTGGCGGAGAACGCCGTTATCGAAGGCAACTGCGTGATCAAGCACCACGTGCTGATTGGCGGCAGAGCCTGGCTGCGCGGCGGGCCAATTCTGATTGACGATCGGGTGGTGATTCAGGGGCGGGCGCAGATCAGCGGAGATGTGCTGATCGAGCATCGTATCGAGATAACCGACGATGCGGTTGTCGAAGCCTTCGGCGGCGAGAACATCCATCTGCGCGGTGAAAAGGTGATCAACGGCACTCAGCGGATAACCCGCACGCCCCTGCTCGGCGCGCTATAGGGAAAAGATTCTGGCGTACATATTCACATCGTCAAAGCGGCCGTTGAGATACTCCGCTTCGCGCAGGCACCCTTCGAGGGTAAAGCCGTTGCGGACCGCCACCCGGTTGCTGCTGGAGTTCTGCATCCGGCACTTAATGACGAAGCGGCGAATCGTTCCGGCGTCTACGTAGTAGCGCATAAAGGCCTGTAGCGAGCGGGAAATAATGCCCTGCCCCTGATGCGCCTCGTCCAGCCAGTAGCCGATGTAGCCCGTTTTGTTCGCCGGTTCAATGGCGTTGAACGACAGCACGCCCACCAGCTCGTCGTTCTGAAAAATCAGGAACATTTTGGCGTACCCGCGCTGGTGCAGCATCTGGTTGCTCTGCACGTTGCGCCGCGTGTCTTCCTCCGTCCCCGTATGCTGGATCCAGTCGAAGGCGGTTTGCAGCCAGGCTCTGTTTTTGATGACGAGGTGATGCAGTTCGGCGGCGTAGCGCTCTTCAACCGCGCGCAGCTCGATGTCGGGTGAAACGGGGATAATCTCAGAAGTCATAGCGCCTCGGGTTTGCCCGGCAGCGCGTGGCTTACCGGGCGTGTAAAACCGTATTTGCAGACCGGGTAAGGCGAACGCGCTACCCGGCATAATCGCTAGCGCATGATGCGGTCATCAACGTAGTTACGTTTATCCGCGGCCGGCGGGAAGTACTGGTACAGCCAGGTTTCGCTGATGGCATCGCCCTGACAGCGCAGGAACATGCGCATATCCACCGGCTCGGTGGAGTCCGACGTAGGATACCAGTCGAACAGAATGCGATAGCCGTCAAACGGCTCGACGTAGAGGATTTCTATCTGCTTCGCCTCGCCGCTGGAGAGCGTGATCACCGGCTCGATACCTTTCGGTGCCGCCGCTTTCAGGTCGCCGCCAACAAAATCAATGGCGAAACGACGCGCCCATACTTTCGGGTAGTTTTCCCCCGGCGCCCAGCCTTCCGGGAAGCCGCCCATGCCGGTGCGGGTCGCGTAGACATTTGCCAGCGGCGAACGCACCGGAGGCTGTGCGCTCCAGTACAGGCGGTATTTGAACTCCAGCTCGTCCCCCGCTTCCACCGCTTTCTCCGGCTGCCAGAAGCAAACCACGTTATCGAGGGTTTCCCCGGTGGTTGGGATCTCCATCAGCCCGACGGCGCCTTTGCCCCAGTCGTTGCGCGGCTCGACCCACAGGCTTGGACGCTTGTTATACCAGCCCATGATGTCCTGATAGTGGGAGAAATCGCGATCCAGCTGCAGCAGACCGAAGCCTTTCGGGTTCTTGTCCATGTAGGCATTGAACTGCAGCTTCTGCGGGTTGTTCAGCGGACGGCAGATCCACTCGCCGTTTCCGCGCCACATCGCCAGGCGGTCGGAGTCGTGGATTTGCGGGTGAATGGTGTCGCACATGCGGCGTTCGTTGTTGCCGCAGCTGAACATGCTGGTCATCGGGGCGATGCCGAGCTGCTTGATGTCCTTGCGGGCATAGAGATGGTTTTCCACCTCCATGATCACCTGGCTCTTCTCGCAGTGGATCACAAACTTATACGCCCCGGTGATGCTTGGGCTGTCCAGCAGCGTATAGACGGTAAAGGTGGTGTCGCCAGGCTTGACCGTTTCAAACCAGAAGGCGGTAAAGTCCGGGAACTCTTCCGGCGTGTCGGTGAAGGTATCGATCGCCAGACCGCGGGCGGACAGCCCGTACTGGTAGGTATCATCCACCGCGCGGAAATAGCTCGCGCCGAGGAACGACACGATATCGCGACGCGCCAGCTCTGGCGCTTTGAAGGCGCGGAACCCGGCGAAGCCGAGATCGCTTTGCCCTTCCAGCTGTTTGGTATCCACTCCGGTATCGCCGTAGCTAAACAGCTCCGGGCGGAAGTGAATTTCACGCGCCTGGGACGTGGTTTGATCCAGCGAGAACATGCGCACACGACGGCGGAACCCCATCCCCATATGGAAGAACTGGACGTCAAGCTGACGGCCCTCAATGTTATTCCACAGCGACTGCTTTTCATCGTAGCGAATGGCGTTGTACGCCTGCGGCGTCATGGTGGCCAGCGTGTCCGGCAGAGGACGCGGTGCGCCGCCCCACGGGGTTTTCGCCAGGTCGTGCGCCATAGATTGCAGTACGGTGAAGTCGAAGCGACGGCTCTGGCCATCAGCAATATCGGAGTCCGCAGCAAACGCTGCCTGGGAAAACAGGGAAGCAAGGCCAGAAGTCCCGCTCAGGGCAGCCATTGCCAGGGAGCCTTTTAAAAAACGTCTGCGATTCATGCCTGGGAAAACGTCCTTATGGTCGTGTGAATGAGTTTCGCGCTCGGCGAAATGACGGCAAGAAAGAACGCACAGCCTAAACAAAAACGGTTAAGAATCCAATTGTTGGCAGGTGATTATATGAACAAACTGAGAAATATTTTCTGTCGACCAGAACGGCCCGAAAAAGGGGTAAAGTTATGTATAAAAAACCCCGGTAAGACATCGATTACCGGGGCAAAGCGAGGCGGTTATTTTACGCTGACATCGATACCCGGGAAGTACTTATCAGCGAGTTTAGCGATCGTGCCGTCGGCACGTACTTTATCAATTGCGGCGTTCAGCTGCTTCTGGGTCGCGTCATCACCCTTACGCAGCCCAAAGCCGATACCACTGCCGAGGATAGTGTCGTCAGACACCGGTTTGCCGATAAAGCCAAACCCTTTGCCCTGCGGCTTGCTCAGGAAACCTGCCTGCCCGGCTGCGGACATCACCAGCGTGGCGTCGATGCGGCCATTCAGCAGGTCACCCCAGGCCATATTCTGATCTTTATAAGACACCACGGTGACACCGTGCTTCTCCCAGTGCTCTTTGGCGTAGGTTTCCTGAATGGAACCCTGCAAGACGCCAATAGTTTTGCCCTTCAGCCCTTCCGGCGTGGCGTCTACCGCGCTGCCCGCTTTGCCTACCAGCTGCGACGGAATGCGGTAGATCGGCTGGGTGAAATCAATGCTCTTGCGGCGCTGATCGGTGATGTTCATCGCCGAGTTAATGGCATCGAACTTCTTCGCCACCAGCCCTGGGATCAAGGCATCAAACGAGGTTTCGACCCACTTGCACTGCAGCTCTGCGGCTTTGCAAATGGCGTTTCCCAGCTCAATGTCGAAGCCTACCAGCTCGCCGGAGGCGTTACGGCTTTCAAACGGCGGATATTCCGCTTCTACGCCATAACGCAGCTCCGTGGCCGCAAACGTGGAGAACGTACTCAGCAAACCCAGGCCGACAACTAACGCGCGTAATTTCATGTTTTATTCCTTAGCGTGGTTTAACCCGACACAGGGCCTGAGCACCTGCCCGTAGCGTCGCTTCATCTTTCGCAAAAGAGAGGCGAATCAATTTATTATCCGTGCCGTCGGCATAAAACGCCGACAGCGGAATGGTGGCAACACCGCATTCGGTGATCAAGCGCTTCACCATCTCAGCGTCGCTTTCGTCACTGAACTGGCTGTAGTCCGCCAGCAGGAAGAACGACCCCGCGCTCGGCAGCAGGCGGAACGGGGATTCGGCCAGCAGGGTTTGCAGCAGATCCCGCTTGCGCTGATAAAACGCCGCCAGCGACAGCCAGGTTTGCGGGTCGGTCATGTGTTCTGCAAACGCGTGCTGCATTGGGGTATCGGCAGAGAACATCAAAAATTGATGCACTTTGCAGATCTCGTCCATCAGCACCGCGGGAGCAACACAGTAGCCTACGCGCCAGCCGGTGACGTGATAGGTTTTTCCGAAAGATGAAATAATCACGCTACGCTCCGCCAGCTGCGGGTGCGTTGCCATACCGTGATGCGGCTGCCCGTCAAAAACGACGTGTTCGTACACTTCGTCAGACAAAATAATGATGTCGGTATTGCGGGTCAGCGCTGCCAGCTGCTGGAGGTCATTCGCAGAGAACACCTGCCCGCTGGGGTTGTGCGGCGTGTTGACGATGATCATCCGGGTTTTGGGGGTGATGGCGGCGCGCACTTCATCCCAGTTCACGGCGAAATCCGGCACGGTCAGTTTGATGGCGACTGGCGTCGCTCCCTGCAGGCGCACGATGGGCGCATAGCTGTCGAAAGAGGGTTCAAAATAGATAACTTCGTCGCCGGGATGCACCAGGCCGCTGATGGCGGAGTACAGCCCTTCGCTGGCGCTGGCGGTGACCAGCACTTCGCGGCCGGGATCGTATTGCGTGCCGTAGAGGGTGGCAATTTTCTCGGCAATGCGCTCTTTCAGCGCCTGCAGCCCGGTCATGGAGGCATACTGGTTATGTCCGGCCTCCATGGCGCGGGTCACGCCCGCCACCAGCGCAGGATCGCAGGAGAAATTCGGCGCGCCCTGAGAAAGGTTGATGGCGTTATGCTGGGCGGAAAGCTGACCAATCACGGTAAAAATGGTGGTACCAACGTCGGGCAATTTTGAACGGGTTTGCACCGGGGTTCTCAAAGTCATCGTTTTTCCCTTCTCATGAATATTGCATAACTATTCAAACAATAAGTCGGTTGTGGCGACAAACGAATTGTTGTCATAATAGCCATGAGAAAAT
This sequence comes from Enterobacter soli, assembly GCF_964208575.1. Taxonomy (GTDB): domain Bacteria; phylum Pseudomonadota; class Gammaproteobacteria; order Enterobacterales; family Enterobacteriaceae; genus Enterobacter; species Enterobacter soli_A. The sequence goes on from NZ_CAXOFU010000011.1 coordinate 121,814, forward strand.
TGCATACCTGAGGTGTTGTGATGTCGCGCCGTACCTTTCCGCTGAATGCCGTTGACGCGTTTTTGAAAACCGCCCGCCACCTTAACCTGACCCACGCGGCAAAGGAGCTGTGCCTGACTCAGGGCGCGGTGAGCCGTAAAATTGCCGCGCTGGAAAGCTGGTTTGGCTTCCCGCTATTCGAGCGCCACGCCCGCGGGCTGCGGCTTTCGCCTCAGGGCAGCGCCCTGCTTCCGGAATTGCAGTCGGCGTTTGAACATCTGCTGACGGTTGCCGAGCACGGCCGCGCCCAGCAGACCGTGGTGCGCCTGAAGGCGCCAACCTGCGCGATGCGCTGGCTGATCCCGCGCCTGCTGGAGGTGGAGCGCGACCAGCCCGACCTGCAAATCGCCCTGACCACCACCACCGATCACAACGTCAATTTCAAAACCGAATCCTACGACGCGGCTATCGTGTTTGGCACCCACATGAGCGCCGGAGATTTATTGTTTGAAGAGGCGCTAACCCCGGTTATCAGCCCGCTCCGTGCGGGTGCGGCGCTGGAGTCGTTGACCTTTCTGCACCCTACCCGCGACAAGACCGACTGGTCGCTGTGGCTGACCCGGCAGCCCCTGTCGCCGGAAGCCATGCTCAAAAATCAACACTTCGATACGATGGATCTGGCGATCACCGCCGCCATTCAGGGGCTTGGGATCGCCATCGCGGACGAAACGCTGGTGGAGGAGGATATCCGCACCGGAAGGCTGATGCGGCCTTATGATACCAGCATCAGGACCGGGGCGAGCTACCGCCTGGTGATGCGTGAATCGCATGACCAGGACAGCGCGCTGGCGGCGTTTCGCGCCTGCCTGCTCAGTCGAGGCTAACGTGGTGCTTCATCACCCGCTTAAAGAGGCTCATCCGGGCGCGCATGAAGCGGTTTTCGAGCCTGAAACCTGCATGTTTATTCACTCCGATACGTAACAATACGTCCCGCCCTTTGCGGCAGGCGGGCCAGTTTGTCGGCCCCTGAAGCGCGTCGCGACTGCCCCCGGCGTGGCGGGCAAAATTCACCCAGTAGTCAGCCACCTGCGCGGCGAACGCCAGATCGCGCTCGTTCACGTAATGGCGGGAAGGCTCCACCTGCCAGAGGGTATCAAACACGTAAGGCACTTCGTTCCCGTGCCACGCGCCGTTGACGTAGGTGGCGTGCTCCGCCTCGGCAACGTAGTCGAACCAGTAGCGCCAGCACGGCGCCCCCGCCCGCTGCTGGGCCTGCATTACCACAAAGCCCATCGTGGTGAAGGCCATATCGCGACAGACCTGCCTGCCCAGCTCTTCGTCCCCCTTCACGCCCGGATAGAGCAGCTTGATGAGCCCGAGGCCAAATCGCCGCTCCCGGCGCAGCTTCTGTATTTGCCCGGCGAGATCGATACCGAACACCGCCATCACGCTGGCCTCGTCGCTGTTCGAGCCAATCATCACCGGCACCGGATGCTGACGGGCGGCGAAGAAGACGTCGAGCATCGCTTCCGGTAATACGCAGTCGCCCACGATCGGGGCGGGCGCTACGTTGAGCGGCGACTCAAGGGGCCAGAAGGCGTCCGGCGGGATTTCGCGAAGCTGCTCGGCGGTGGCGTTTTCCAGCCCAAAATGGCGCGCCAGCATTTGCCCCTTTTGCAGCGCCTGTTCGCGCGGGGTGTCCGGCAGGGTGTAGCCGCTTTGCACAATCGCTTTGTGGAATAAGCCGCCCGCCAGCGGTGAGGCCAGCAGCGACAGCACGCTGCGCGCCCCGGCGGATTCGCCAAACAGGGTGATGTTGTCCGGGTCGCCGCCGAAGGCCGCGATGTTCTCCCGCACCCAGTTCAGGGCGGCAATCTGATCGAGCAGCGCGAAGTTGTGCACCACGCGATCCTCTTCCCCCTCAAGCGCCGGATGGGCGAAAAAGCCCAGATGCCCCAGGCGGTAATTCAGGGTAACAACCACCACGTCCCGCCGGGCAAGCGCCCCGCCGTGGTAGGGAGGCAGGCCGCCCGCGCCAATGGTAAAGCCTCCGCCGTGCAGCCAGACCATCACCGGAAGCGGTGCGGCGCGCGCGGCGGGCGACCAGACGTTAAGGTAGAGACAATCTTCCGAGAACTGGCCGGGATCGCCGCCGCCCAGCTCCTGACAGTATTCGCTGCTTTGCCAGCTTGAGGGCGAAAACGCCGTGGCCTGGCGCAGCCCTTCCCAGGCGGCGGGCGGCTGCGGTGAGCGCCAGCGCCATTTGCCAACGGGCGGCGCGGCATAGGGAATGCCGCTCCAGACGTGAACATTATCTTGTGTATAACCTACGAGTGCGCCCTGGCGCGTTTCAACCACAGGGGCGGAGGGATTTTGCATACCGGCCTTCTTTTTCCATCACACCCCGGCAGAGTACCGTTTTCAGAGCAAACCGCAACGTTGTTTGCTGCGCGCTTCCGCCTCCTGATAGAGCGTGAACTCGTCGTACACCGGACAGCCAAGGGCGGCCTCAAACGCATCGCGGCTGGCGTTGCCGTGGGTGCGCGCCTGGGTTTCGTTGCCGAGGTTTGACTGGAAAATCCCCGCTGCGCTTACGGGCAGGAAGTCTTCGTAGATGATCGGCTGCGCCACCACCCAGCCGCGTTCAATCAGCGGCTGCGGATCGTCGCCCGGTCGAAACGCCTGGCGATGCGCCTCGCCCGCAGGCGTCAGGCGATAGCGGAAATAGGCCAGCTCCTGACGGCGCAGGAACATTTCGCTGTCCGGGAAGGCGCTGAATACGTCGCGCAGGTGAAGCTGGTGCGTGAGGTTGTCTTTGCCGGTGCCCGCCTGCCCCAGCAGGGAGTCGTACAGCGCGCGCCCTTTCGGGGTCAGCGCCACGCCGCGCTGTTCAATCTCGCCAAAGCGTGCGGTGTGGGTGCCCAGATGTTCACCGGAAAACAGCACCGGCTCCTCAAGCGCCTTAAAGCTGGTCTGACGCAGCAGGATCGGCACCTCGCGGCGCGGCGGCCCTTCAATCAGGATCTTCGGCTCGATGCCGTATTTCGGCATCAGCTCCTGCGCCCGGTCGATATCCAGCGTGCGCGGCGTCAGGTGGTTGATGTGGCAGCCCGGGAAGCAGACCACGTCGGCAATCAGGCGGTGTTCGTTCGCCAGCGCCAGATAGGTTTCCCGATCCACGGTGGCGTGACGATGCCAGCGGAAGGTTTCCAGCGCTTCCTTCACGAACTCGCGCGCCTGGGCGTCGGTAAAGCGCCCTTCGCTCTCATACAGGTCGATAAGCTCGAGGCAGCGCGGCGTAAAGATGTTGCGGCGGGCGAGGATCGCGGCGGCGCGCTCGCGCAGCGCCACGTTTTCAATCAGCTCAAGGCGCAGCAGCGAGGTAAAAATGCGAAACGGATTACGGCACAGCGCCGCATCGTCAATCGGGCGGAACGCCGTTGAGTGGACGGGCACCCCCGCCTGGGAAAGATCGTAATAGCTGACCGGGAACATCCCCATGATGGCAAACATGCGGCGCAGGGTCGACAGCTCTAAAGCCGTGCCTACGCGGATCGCGCCGTGGCGTTCAACGTTCAGACGCGCGAGTTCGTCTGCGTTCGCCAGTTGTTCATGTAACAGGGGATTATTTTCCAGAACGGCCAGATTAACGTCCGCCACCAGCTCCAGTAAGGTGCCGTACTGCGGAACTTCCTGCTGGTACATCGCCGACATAGCCTGCGAAAAGTGTTCCCGAATATCATCAGCCGTGATGTTGTTCGCCATGGTGTCATGTCTCCAGTGAATATTACCTGGAGTGTAGAGAAGCTCTTTTAGGTCGGCAGGAAGAATTTACGAATTGTGATCTGGACAGGCGAGTGGTTAAAGGCTGCGCTTTCTGGAATGAATACAATAAATTGGATGCAGTGACGCACCCCGCATTTCCAAAAAAATCTTGTAACTCAAACAGATCAAATGTTAAAAATATTTTGCTATCTGGTTATCAAAATTAAACAACTTAACTTGTCACCCGCATCGCTCTGTTTTTAACATCGCCTATGGAAAAAAACGGTCTGTTCAGTCAGCGCATACGCTTGCGCCATTTGCATACATTTGTAGCCGTCGCTCAACAGGGAACGCTGGGGCGAGCGGCTGAAACCCTCAACCTGAGTCAGCCAGCACTGTCTAAAACGCTAAACGAGCTGGAACAGCTTACCGGAACCCGCCTGTTCGACCGCGGACGCCTGGGCGCCCAGCTCACCCTGGTGGGCGAACAGTTCCTGACCCACGCCGTGAAAGTTCTGGATGCCCTCAATACCGCCGGACAGGCGCTTAACCGAAAAGAGGAGCAGGTTAACGACATCGTTCGCGTGGGCGCCCTGCCTACCGCGGCGCTCGGCATTCTGCCCGCCGTTATCGGCCAGTTTCACAAGCAGCAAAAGCACACCACCCTCCAGGTGGCGACGATGAATAACACCATGCTGCTGGCGGGACTAAAGTCGGGCGAGCTGGATCTGGGGATTGGCCGGATGTCCGACCCCGAACTGATGACCGGGCTGAACTATGAGCTGCTGTTCCTGGAATCGCTCAAGCTGGTGGTGCGGCCCAATCACCCGCTGCTGCATGACACCGTGACCTTAAGCCGCGTGATGGAGTGGCCCGTGGTGGTGTCTCCCAAAGGCACCATTCCGCGCCAGAACGCCGAAGCCTTGCTGCAAATGCAGGGTTGTACGCTGCCTTCCGGCTGTATCGAAACCCTGTCGGCCTCCCTTTCGCGCCAGCTCACGGTGGATTTTGACTACGTCTGGTTCGTGCCTTCGGGCGCGGTGAAGGACGATTTGCGTCACGGCACCCTGACCGCGCTTCCGGTGACGTCGCCGGGCGCCGGAGAGCCTATCGGGATTCTGACCCGCGTCGATACGCCGCTGTCGACCGGCGCCCAGACGCTGTTGAGCGCCATTCGGAAATCCATGCCCGGCTGATAAGCCGCACGCTTCTCTACTTACCCACCCGCCCGATGGCGGGTTTTTTATCGCCATTAATCAAATAATGCGAAATCATTCATTAACAATTGCGCAAAACAATTTAACAGATTTATCATAGCCACGAATTCACCAAATGGTTCATTTGACATCTTATCAGGTGAATTTCAACGCAATTAACACGGTGTCAACCGTTAAAAACATCATTATCCCCGTTTGAATTTATCCATTTGGTACAGATGCCGCACAGCACGGAACTGAAAAAGACGGGCGTATTTAAGGAGACAGAAATGGCTTTAGGCAGCGCGCCGCGAGGGATACCCCGTATCCTCCAGTGGCTCCTTGCCGGACTGATGGCACTCATCGGTCTGGCGGTTGGCGGGTTGGGCTTTAAGCTCGCCACAGTGGGTGGAACGTGGTACTTCCTGATCATGGGCGTCGTGATGGTGGTGGCCGCCATCCTGATTTTCATCAACCGTATCAGCGGGATTATCCTCTACGCCATCGCGTTTATCGCGTCCCTGTTCTGGGCGGTGAGCGACGCGGGCTGGGACTTCTGGCCGCTTTTCTCTCGCCTGTTCACCTTCGCCGTGCTGGCATTCCTGTGTGCCGTTGTCTGGCCATTCCTGCGCGCGGCAAATAGCAGCGCGGACGTGAAAAAAGGCCCGGCGTTTGGCGTCGCCGCCGTGCTCGCCGTAGCCATGCTGGCAAGCTTAGGCTGGATGTTTAAGCCGCAAACGCTGGTCGCGGCCAACGAGCCGGTTCCGGTTAAGCCCGTCGCCCCCGGCGAGCAGCAAAAGAACTGGGAGCACTGGGGTAACACCACCCACGGCGACCGCTTTGCCGCGCTTGACCAGATCAACAAGCAGAACGTGAGCGATCTGAAAGTGGCCTGGGTTGCCCATACGGGCGATATCCCGCAGAGCAACGGCTCCGGCGCGGAAGACCAGAACACCCCGCTTCAGGTTGGCGACACCCTGTACGTCTGTACCCCGTACAGCAAAGTGCTGGCGCTGGACGTCGATTCTGGTAAAGAAAAATGGCGCTACGACTCCAAAGCCACCGCGCCAAACTGGCAGCGCTGCCGCGGTCTGGGCTATTTTGAAGACCACGCAAGCGTGACAGCGTCACAAAACGCAGCGCAGCCTGCGGCCTGCTCTCGCCGCCTGTTCCTGCCAACCACCGATGCGCGCCTGATCGCCATCAACGCCGATAGCGGTAAAGTCTGCGAAGACTTTGGTGACCATGGCACTGTCGATCTGAGCGTGGGCATGGGTGAAGTGAAGCCGGGCTATTATCAGCAGACCTCTACGCCGCTGGTGGCGGGGAACGTGGTGGTGGTCGGCGGACGCATCGCGGACAACTACTCCACGGGCGAACCGCCGGGCGTAGTGCGCGCCTATGATGTTCACACCGGCAAGCTGGCGTGGGCGTGGGATCCGGGTAATCCGAACCTGACCGGCGAGCCGCCGGAAGGCCAGACCTATACCCGCGGTACGCCAAACGTCTGGTCGGCGATGTCTTACGACGCCAAACTGAACCTGATCTATCTGCCAACCGGCAACGCCACGCCGGACTTCTGGGCGGGTGAACGTACCGCGCTGGACGATAAATACAGCTCGTCTATCGTGGCGGTCGATGCCACCACCGGACAGGTGCGCTGGCACTTCCAGACCACTCACCACGACCTGTGGGACTTTGACCTGCCTTCCCAGCCGCTACTGTACGATCTGCCGGACGGTAAAGGCGGTACGACGCCTGTTCTGGTGCAGACCAGCAAGCAGGGCATGATCTTCATGCTGAACCGCGAAACGGGTAAACCGGTCGCCAAGGTGGAAGAGCGTCCGGTGCCTGCCGGTAACGTTGAGGGCGAACGCTACTCGCCTACCCAGCCGTATTCCGTTGGCATGCCGATGATCGGCAACCAGACCCTGACGGAGTCCGACATGTGGGGCGCAACCCCTGTCGATATGCTGCTGTGCCGCATCCAGTTTAAAGAGATGCGCCATCAGGGGATCTTCACCCCGCCGGGTATCGACCGCTCCCTCCAGTTCCCTGGCTCCCTCGGCGGAATGAACTGGGGCAGCGTGTCCGTTGACCCGAACAACAGCCTGATGTTCGTGAACGATATGCGCCTGGGCCTGGCCAACTACATGGTTCCGCGCGCTAACGTGGCGAAAAACGCCAGCGGCATCGAAATGGGTATTGTGCCAATGGACGGTACGCCGTTCGGCGCGATGCGCGAACGCTTCCTGTCTCCGCTGGGCATTCCGTGCCAGAAGCCGCCGTTTGGCACCATGTCTGCGGTTGACCTGAAAACCGGCAAGCTGGTGTGGCAGGTTCCGGTCGGCACCGTGGAAGACACCGGCCCGCTGGGCATCCGTATGCACATGCCGATCCCAATCGGGATGCCAACGCTTGGGGCATCGCTCTCTACCCAGTCTGGCCTGCTGTTCTTTGCGGGTACTCAGGACTTCTACCTGCGCGCGTTTGATACCGCCACGGGTAAAGAGATTTGGAAAGATCGCCTGCCGGTGGGCAGCCAGTCTGGCCCGATGACCTACGTGTCGCCGAAGACCGGCAAGCAGTACATCATCATCAACGCGGGCGGCGCGCGTCAGTCGCCGGATCGTGGTGATTACGTGATTGCCTACGCGTTACCGGATAAGAAGTAACGGATGAAAAAAGGGACCGAAAGGTCCCTTTTTTTTGCCCGCCTACAGGTTCAGGTAGGTCGGGTAAGCGAAGCGCCACCCGGCGCTGCTGGCAACTCAGAACGTTTCCCAGTTATCCCCGGACGTCGCCGCAGCCGGGCGCAATGGCGCGCTCTTAACCTCAGGCGAAGACGCCACCGCACGGCTTGCCGTCGCCCCGTTCAGACGAAACGCCCCGACCGCCTCGGTCAGACGCGCGCCCTGCTCCTCAAGGGACGCCGCCGCCGCAGAGGCTTCTTCCACCAGCGAGGCGTTCTGCTGGGTCACTTTGTCCATCTCGGAAATCGCCTGGCTGACCTGCACAATGCCGCGGCTCTGCTCGTCCGACGCCGCCGCGATCTCCAGCATGATATCGGTGACGCGCTTAACCGCCTCGACGATCTCATTCATGGTGTTCCCCGCCGCGACCACTTCGCCAGAGCCCTGGTCAATCAGGGTTACGGACTCGTTAATCAGGCCTTCAATCTCTTTCGCGGCGTTGGCGCTGCGGCTTGCCAGGGTACGCACTTCGCTCGCCACCACCGCAAACCCGCGGCCCTGCTCGCCCGCGCGCGCGGCTTCTACCGCGGCGTTCAGCGCCAGGATGTTGGTCTGGAACGCGATGCTGTTAATCACCGCGGTGATTTCGGAGATTTTCTTCGAGCTGGTGGAGATATTGCCCATCGTTTTCACCACGCCGGAGACCATCTGGCCGCCGCGGCTGGCTTTGCCGGAGGCATCTTCTGCCAGCTTGCTGGCGTGGTGCGCGTTATCGGCGTTCTGCTTCACGGTGGCGGTTAACTGCTCCATGCTGGCCGCCGTTTGCTCGATGGCCGCGGCCTGCTGTTCGGTACGGGACGAGAGATCGGTGTTGCCCGCAGAAATCTCGCTGGTGCCGCGATAGATCTCCTCCGCGCCCTGGCGAACGGTGCCTACGGTGGTCACCAGAGAATGCTGCATGGTTTGCAAATCGCGGGTCAGGCGGCCAATCTCGCTGCGCCCCGTTGCGTCGTCCGCCATCGTCAGGTCGCCCTTCGCGATCTTCTCGATACGCGATGCCGCGCGCTGGAGCGGATGGATCACCGTGCGGCGCAGCACAACGAAGGTCATCGCCGTCAGCACCAGCGCCAGCGCAAACGCGCCCACCATAAACATCAGGCCCAGCCGCGTGCGGTCGTGCGCCTGCGCCGTCAGGGCATTGGCTCGGTCGGTGCGGATCTTAATCGCCTTCAGCAGAACGGCGTTGTAGGCGTCATCCAGCGGGCGCGCCGTTTCGTTTTCGTGGTTGATGATCGCCTCGAACATACCGTTTTTGGCAAATTTCACCATCGGCTGCATGCCCGCAATATAGGCGTCGTAGCGCGCCTTGAGCTCCGCATCCAGCGCCTGCCCCTCGGCGGTACGCACCGCACGGTCCATGTAGGCGGTAAAGCTCTCCTGGGACTGCTTAATACGCGTTTCCGCCTCGGTGATGTTCTGCTTCATCGCATCCATCTCCGCGATACGGCTTGCCGCACCCGCGTGGATCAGATTGATACGCGCGGTTCGCAGATGGTTTGAGCTGTTCGACAGCCCCATACGCACCTGAATTTCAGCCGTCACATCCTGCTGATCGTTGTCGGCCTGCAGCAGGAAATACCCCGCAAGGCCTGAGCTCAAGGCAAACAGAAGAATAATGCCACCGAGAATGGAGGAAAACAGCGGAACCAGCCTGATGTGATGCAAGAAGCTCAGCTTGTGCTGCGCCTGCATCGAAGTTGTGTTGTCCATGACCGTCGACTCTCTTATAGGTAAGATGCGTAAAAACACGCCTGTAAAATAGTCATCGGCACGGCGGGAAATTAGATTACGGCTAAAAGCGCCGGACAGGTCACACTTTAGAGAAGATTATTAAAGAAACGCCAGCGGCAAAAACCGCTGGCAGAATAATTAGTTGTCGCCGAAATGTATGACGGTACGAATGGATTTCCCTTCGTGCATCAGGTCAAAGGCTTCGTTGATCTGAGCGAGCGGCAGACGGTGGGTGATGAACGGATCGAGCTGAATTTTGCCGTGCATCGCATCTTCAACCATCCCCGGCAGCTGGGTGCGCCCTTTCACGCCGCCAAACGCCGAACCGCGCCACACGCGCCCGGTCACCAGCTGGAACGGACGGGTTTTGATCTCCTGGCCCGCTCCCGCCACGCCAATAATGATGCTCTCGCCCCAGCCTTTGTGGCAGCACTCAAGCGCGGAGCGCATCACGTTAACGTTGCCGATACACTCAAAGCTGAAGTCCACACCGCCGTCGGTCAGTTCAACAATCACATCCTGAACCGGCTTATCGTAGTCTTTCGGGTTGATGAAATCGGTGGCGCCCATTTCGCCCGCCAGGGTGAATTTTTCCGGGTTGGTATCCACCGCAATGATGCGGCCCGCTTTCGCCTGCACCGCGCCCTGGATAACCGCCAGACCGATCCCGCCCAGGCCAAACACCGCCACGGTATCACCCTCTTTGACCTTCGCGGTGTTGTGAACCGCGCCGATACCGGTGGTCACGCCGCAGCCGAGCAGACAAACCTTATCCAGCGGCGCCTGCGGGTTTACCTTCGCCAGCGAGATTTCCGCGCAAACGGTGTATTCGCTGAAGGTGCTGGTGCCCATGTAGTGATAAATCGGCTCGCCGTTATAGGAAAAACGCGTGGTGCCGTCCGGCATCAGCCCTTTACCCTGGGTGGCGCGAACCGCCTGACACAGGTTGGTTTTGCCGGATTTACAGAACTTACACTCGCCGCACTCTGCGGTGTACAGCGGGATCACGTGGTCGCCCGGCTTGAGGCTGGTAACGCCTTCGCCCACTTCAACCACGATGCCGCCGCCTTCATGGCCGAGCACCGCCGGGAAGACGCCTTCCGGATCGTCACCTGACAGAGTGAATGCATCCGTGTGGCACACGCCGGTGTGGGTAATTTTGATCAGCACTTCGCCCTTTTTCGGCGGCGCAACGTCAATTTCAACAATTTTCAGCGGCTGGCCAGGACCAAATGCAACGGCTGCACGAGATTTCATATTGACTTCCCTTTTAGTGAGGACGGTGAATTTATTTTAGATAAGAGCGCAGCAAATGGCCGACTTCGGCCATTCTGGCTGCCCGCTGATCCGGAGTTGTTTCCCCCGTAACCAGCTCGTCTTTGAGGTGAATTTCGACCATTTCGCCCATCAGGCCGTTCGCCGCACCGCGCACGGCGGCGATTTGCTGCAGAATGGCAAGACAGGGTTCGCCGGACTCCAGCGCGCGTTCAAGGGCGTCTACCTGCCCACGGATACGCCGGACGCGAGTAAGAATTCGTTTTTTATCTGCGGGGGAATGCGGCATACGCCCTCCTGAATATACTATAGGGGGGTATGGTATCTGTTAATGCGCCTGCCTGTAAACGTTACGTTTTGTGGGGTTATCGCCTGTACAGGTGTCGAAGCGCGGCGCTGCGAAAGCGCCCGGTATATCGCTACCGGGGCAGGCAGAGATTAATCAGCAGATGAGATAACAGGATATTATTTTTCGACTGCATAATCTCCGCGAGGCTCGCTTTCCGATAAGCCTCGGGAGTCCATGAGTTGTGGAGTGAAATTAATCCGCATCTGGCTTTTCCTACAATTTCGCTCACCGTCTTTTTTGGGGCCGTGAAATAAAAATCCAGGTAGCGATGGTGTGGATGCTCATAAGGGCTGTCGATCTCGATAATATTGCCGCTGGAGGCGGCGTCGATAATATGCGCGCTGGATGCGTATCGATCGTTTTTCAGCAATTCATCAATAATACCGTTGCCGACGTAGTGCCAGGGAAGCGGTTCAGGAAGCGGCTTTGCCAGTCGTCGGGTAATTTCCGATGCCCACTGAGCGAGAACGGGATTATTCTGCTGTGGGGAAGCGATCACCGCAAGGTGAATACTCTTTTTTTGCGGGTAACCAAAGGCAGAAAATGTATTTTGAGGGAAAACGCCTTCGCTGAACGGATTTTTTGTCATGATGGTATCCGCATCCATAAATACCCCACCGCGCGACAGCAATACCCAGACGGAAACAACATCAGATTGCATCGCAAGTGAAAGGGCATAAAAAGAGGGCGTGAGAAGCGTTTCTGGAAGATAGTCGTGAATGTTCTTGTGATTAATAATTTCGATGCTGACGCCCGGGATGGCTAACGCCCAGGTATGCATACAGAGTTTTATATATTCCGGCATGCCGCTTTTATCGCGATCCACCCAGTATGTGTAGATTTTCATCCAGTAATCCATAAACATAAATGTGCCGCTTTAAAGCGGCACAGTTGATGCAAATCTTAAATCGCCCACTCCCCTATTTCCTGCCAGCCGCCGCGCATCAGGGATAGAGACAACTCTTAAAATGCCCTGCGGGGCCCGTTTTGTGTCTATCCTTAAATCATCAACAAAGGAGGAAATAATGTCTGATTTCGACACCGATAAAAATGCAGAATACGCAGGCGAGAAAGCGAAAAACAAACTTGATGAACTGGCTGGCTCCGCGCAGCAGCAGTTCGGCGATTTTGTTGATTCACCGAAGCATCAGGTGAAAGGCACAGCAAAAAAATATGCGGCCCAGGCCAGCGATGCCGTTTCTGACGTCGCGGAAGTGGTACGTAACAACCCCCTGTCAGGCCTTGTCGCAGCGGGTGCGGTCGGTATTGTTTTAGGCCTGTTACTGGGTCGAAAATAAAAATAAGGTCCTTCGGGGCCTTTATTTTTGCCGCTACAGCCCCGTTTGTCCGGGGGAAATGATCCCGGACAACACCACCGCCTCCTCCGACGAACAGACGTCGATATCCTCCCCCATCAGATGCCAGACGCCGCGCGACGTCCCGCCGTTCTCAACATCGTTAATCAGAATGTCTGAATACCGGGCTTTTTGCACAATGCCCCGAAACTTTATCCAGTAGTAACCGTCCTGCATGGCATACCCTCCTCTTTGGCATGGATTAAGTATTGCAGAGATCTGGAAAAGGGATAGCGAAGCAGGGGTAAGTTTCGAGCAAAGTAAAAACTTGTACATTTTTGCTGTACAGATTTATCTTCCTGGTATAAATTCATTTGCATCGATGTTACTAAAATGTTTTTTAACGGTGGGAAATGATGAAACGCAACAACGCAGCATCCACAGCAGAAGGCGCTATTGCTCTGTATTTTAACAGGAACAACATTCCCACCCAGCAGGAAACGCTCGGGTTAATCGTGGGTGAAATCTTGAAAGAAAATGTACAACTGAGCAGAATGACAATTTGTACAAAACTGTTGCGCCGTATCGAAGAGTCCTCATGCGAGGAACAGGTGGCCCACTACAACGGCCTTATCGCCCTTTTCTTCGAGCGATGAAGCGGACGTGAATTTTAACTTACTGGCTATGCCCTTTCGGGTAGCGGAGTGAGAGTAACGCTATGCATAGAACGCTATTTGAACGACTTAAAGATGACTTAATTGGTGAAGCGGTTTTATCCATCCTCAAGGAGGAAGGGCCGATCACCTTTGCATCCCTGGCAGAACGCTTGCACGTAATGGCGAACGTTGAAACAAACGATGAACGTAAAAAAGCGCTGATCGCGGCAGAAAACGAGGTGCGTGAAAAGGTCACCCACGTTTCGCATGACCGGGGAAGCGTCATTGGCGATTACGACGTTGGCAGGATCCGCTCTCTTTTCAAAAAAGACAGCCTGACAACCTCGATAAAGAAACATTAATTCCTACACACACGGTGAACAGCATGGGCAAAGCAATGAGGCAGCAGACGTATCAATTCGAAGCACTGCATGACAAAGGACTGGCGGAGCATTTTCTCAACGCGGGCAAACACATGAGCGGCGAAGTGGAAGTGTTAGGCTCCGCCATCCGCTGTATTCTGCTTACCGGCGATAATCTCTCTAACAAAGAGATCATCCTGCAGCTGATCCACGCCCTGGAAATCACCCAGGAGCCAGAAGCCTGCGACGTGATCCGCAACACGCTGGAAATTGTCGTTGGTTTCACCCGCGACGATCTCTGAGAGACCGCCAACCCCTCCCGACCCCGACGCCACGCAGCCCCTTCCGTTCTCGTTTAAGCCAGACGAGAGGGATTCCTTTCCCTGCAAAATGCTGTAATATGCAAACTATTGCAACATTTTGCAGGATTCATTCCCATGCACAAAACCGCCCGTCAAAAATATGTCCTTGATATTATTACTGAACAAGGTCAGGCCAGCATCACCGAGCTTGCAGAAAAGCTGCGGGTTTCTGCGGACACCATCCGCCGGGATCTTACCGACCTCGAAAATCAGGGCTTAGCGCAAAAGAATCACGGCGGCGCCATCGCGCTCGATCTTTCTGCCATGAATCGCCACAGCCGAAACACCCTTCTGCCCAAAACCAAGCAACTGCTGGGTCAAAAGGTCGCGCAATGCGTGCCCGCCGGTTCGACGCTGTTCCTCGACGCGGGCAGCACGGTGATGGCGGTGGCCACTTTCCTCCAGGGGCCGCTGACGGTGATCACAACCTCGCTGGATATCGCCCAGCACTTTAGCGATCGTTCGGACATCGAGCTGATCCTGCTCGGCGGCAGGTGGGACCAGAAGCAGCGCCTGTTTGCCGGGAGCGCCACCCTGTCGCTGCTGTCCCGCTACCGGGCCGATATCGCCATTCTCGGCGCCTGCGCCATTCACCCGCAGCTGGGGCTAAGCGCCAGTAAAGAAGCCGATGCCGAAGTCAAACGGGCGATGCTGGCGGCAAGCAACGAAGGCTGGATCGTGGCCGACCACATGAAGCTCAACCAGTGCGAGCCCTATCTGGTGTCCGGCCTGGCCGACATTCATCAATTGTTTTTAGATCGTCCCTGGGCCGAGCTTGGGGACACCGGCGCGCTGCATATCACCCTTGCAGACGCTCAATAATGTGGAGATGGTCATGAATAAAGTTGTCGCTCGAAACGGTAAGACAATCAACGTTGCGCTGATCGGCTATGGATTTGTGGGGAAAACCTTCCACGCCCCGCTGATCCAGTCCGTCGACGGCCTGAAGCTGGCGGTGGTGTCTTCCCGCGATGAGGAAAAAGTGAAGCGCGATCTGCCGGACGCTATCGTCGTCGCCACGCCGGAAGAGGCCATTCAGCACCCGGACATCGATCTGGTGGTGATCGCCTCCCCTAACGCTACCCACGCGCCGCTGGCGACGCTGGCGCTGAACGCGGGTAAACACGTGGTTGTCGATAAGCCGTTCACCCTCGACATGCAGGAAGCCCGCGACCTGATCGCGCTGGCCGAAGAGAAGCAGCGCCTGCTTTCGGTGTTCCACAACCGCCGCTGGGACAGCGATTTCCTCGGCATTAAGCAGGTTATCGAGCAGGGGCTGATCGGCAAGGTGAAGCATTTTGAGTCGCACATCGACCGCTTCCGCCCGGAAGTGCGCGTGCGCTGGAGAGAGCAAAACGTGCCGGGCAGCGGCCTGTGGTTCGATCTCGGGCCACACCTGATTGACCAGACGCTGCAGCTGTTCGGCCTGCCGCAGTCCGTTCAGGGCAACATCGCCACCCTGCGCGACGGCGCGGAGATCAACGACTGGGCGCACGTGGTCCTCAACTATCCGCAGCATAAGGTCATTCTGCACTGCAGCATGCTGGTTGCCGGGGGCTCGTCACGCTTTACCGTGCACGGCGATAAGGCGAGCGTGGTGAAAGCCCGCATCGACCAGCAGGAGGCGCAGCTTCTGGCAGGCGTTATTCCGGGCAGCGAAAGCTGGGGCGAAGACAGCGATGACATGGTGCTGTTCAACGCCAGCGGCGAGCCGCAGCCGGTTAACACGCCGAAAGGCGATCAGCGTCAGTACTACATTAACGTGCGCGACGCGCTGAACGGCGACATTGAGAACCCGGTTCACCCGGTTGAAGCCCTGGCGGTGATGGCGGTGCTGGAAGCCGCCGTGACCGCCTCGGAAACGGGGTCGGCCCAGCCGCTGGCGCTGACCGCCGCCGAGCTGGCGCACCTGCAATAAAAGAAGCCGGGCCTGCGGAGCGCCGCTGGCCCGGCACCTAGCGTGGTAAGGGTTTGCCCGCCGTTTCTCTGGCGCGAAGCACCGTCAGGAAGGTGATCAGCGCAGCGCCCATCACATACCACGCCGGGGAAAACGGGTTGCCGGTTGTCGCGATCAGATACGCCGAAAACCAGGGCGTAATGCCGCCGAAAAACGCCACCGCCAGATTCCAGGCTATCGCCATTCCGCCAAAGCGCACGCGCGTGGGGAACAGCTCCGCCATTGCCGCATTGCTCGCCCCGTCAAACGCCGCAATACATACGCCCAGAATGACCATCGCCAGCACCGCAGAGGCCATATCGCCCCGCGCCATCAGCACCATCGCGGGCCAGGAAAAAAGGATAAGCCCGGCGCATCCCGCCAGCATCAGCGGTTTACGCCCCACCCGATCCGACAGACAGCCCATCAGCGGCACCAGCACAGCAATGGCAAACAGCCCCATCGTGGTGATGGCGTAGGCGCTGAGGCGCGAATGGGCCATTTCGCTGACCAGATAATGGGGAATAAAGGTCTGAAGCGACCAGTGGCCGACGGCCTTGACCAGCACAAACCCGGTGCAGAACAGCAGCGGCGCTCTGGCCTGAGTCACCACCGATTTAATCGGCGAGGCGTCGGTGCTGCCGCTTCTCAGCGCGTCGAGGAACTCAGGGGTGTCCTGCAGCCGGGTTCGCAGATAGAGCCCCACCAGCCCGAGCGGCGCGGCAAGCAGAAACGGAATGCGCCAGCCCCAGTCGGCCATCGCCCGCTCCCCCAGCCAGGCGGTGAGCAGAAACACCAGCCCGGAGCCGGCAACAAACGCCATAAAGCCGAAGCTATCCACCCAGCAGGTAAAGTAGCCCCGGCGGTGCGCGGGGGCATACTCGGCGAGAAACGCGGTGGCGCCTGCGCTCTCGCCCCCGGCAGCAAACCCCTGCACCAGCCGGGTGAGCACCAGCAGCAGCGTGGCGGTCACGCCCAGCTGCGAATAGCCGGGCAACAGCCCCATCACAAAGGTGGCGCCGGAGGTGAGCAGAATAACCGTCGCCAGTACCTTCTGCCTGCCGATGCGATCCCCGAGCGAGCCGAAATAGAGCCCGCCGAACGGACGCATAATGAAGCCCGCGCCAAACACCGCGAACGATGACAGCAGGGCCATCGTCGGGTTTTCAGCGTGGAAGAAATGCAGGCCGATAATGCCCGCCAGGGTGCCGTAAAGGCCAAAGTCGAACCACTCGACGAAATGCCCCGTTCCGGTGGCGAGCAGAACCTTGCGCAGGTGACGCACGGGATGCCCGCTAGCGACGCTTGTTGGGCATCATGCGCAGCAGCGTGTTGTCTTTCCAGAAATAGTGATGGGCCAGGGCGGCGAAGGCGTGAATGCCGATCAGGAAATAGCCCAGGTTCGCCAGAAAACCGTGCCACTCCTTGAGCATATCGACGCGGTCAAAATTGGCTTCGGCGGCGTGCGGCATCACCATGCCGAAGGAGTACCAGTCGTTACCGCGGTAGTACATCATCGTCAGGCCGATAATCGGCAGCGCAATAAACAGCAGATACACCAGCAGATGCCCTAGGTGAGACAGCCCGGTAATCATCGCCTTCGGTTTGGGCTGGATCGGCGGGGCCGGATATTTCAGGCGCACCAGCAGGCGCGCCACCATCAGCACCAGAATCGAGATCCCGCAGGAGACGTGGATCATATTGATAAGCGGACGGTCGGTGCGCGGGAAAAAGCCCCTGAACTCCATGGCGCAATAGGCCACAATGACCAACAGAAACACCAGCCAGTGAATGCCAATTTGCAGGCCCGTATATTTTGTACGCATAGGATTTTCCGAGTAAAAACGTGTATCGCGTCAACATAACCAGCTTTCCTTAAAAATTCATTAACTTTTCTGCGCGGTTTTTCAATTGCTTCCCTGCGCATGAAGCATCTTCAATTGCCTGTGCGGGCGTCATGGTCTAAGCCTGGATGAGTTCACCCTGTCGCTTCGACAGCAAACCAGGAGATAACCATGAGTAAAATTGGTATTAACGGATTTGGTCGCATAGGACGCCTTGTACTGCGCCGCCTTCTTGAAACCCAGGACAGCAACACCGTGGTCGCCATTAACGATCTCACTTCGCCGAAGGTGCTGGCCTATTTGCTCAAACACGACTCTAACTATGGCGGCTTCCCGTGGAGCGTGGATTTCACGGAAGATTCGCTGATTGTCGACGGTAAATCCATTTCGGTTTACGCCGAAAAAGAGGCGAAGCACATTCCGTGGAAAGCCGCGGGCGTGGATCTGGTCGTGGAATGCACCGGTTTTTATACCTCTGAAGAGAAATCAAAAGCCCACCTTGAGGCTGGCGCGAAAAAAGTGCTGATTTCTGCCCCCGCGGGTGAGATGAAAACCATTGTGTTCAACGTCAACGACGACACCATTGACGCCAGCGACACCATTATTTCCGTGGCGTCCTGCACCACCAACTGCCTGGCACCGCTGGCAAAAGCCCTGAACGACGCCTTCGGGATTAAGGTCGGCACCATGACCACCATTCACGCCTACACCGGCACTCAGGCGCTGGTCGACGGCCCGCGCGGCAAAGATCTGCGCGCCTCGCGCGCGGCGGCGGAAAACATCATTCCGCACACCACCGGGGCGGCAAAGGCCATCGGGCTGGTGATCCCGGCGCTGAGCGGCAAGCTGAAAGGCCACGCCCAGCGCGTGCCGGTCAAAACCGGCTCGGTGACCGAACTGGTGTCGATTCTGGATAAAAAGGTCACCGTCGAAGAGATCCACCAGGCGCTGAAACAGGCCACGGCGAACAACGAGTCGTTCGGCTACACCGACGAAGAGATTGTCTCGTCGGACGTGATCGGCTCGCATTTTGGCTCGGTGTTTGACGCCACCCAAACCGAAGTGACCGATGCAGGGGATGTGCAGCTGGTGAAAACCGTCGCCTGGTACGATAACGAGTATGGGTTTGTGACGCAGCTGGTGCGGACGCTGGATAAATACGCGGCGCTGTAAATGGGATCCCCTCTCCCCTTCGGGAAGAGGGATCCCGAGATAACCATGTTCGCACGTTACAATCCCCTCTCCCCTCCGGGGAGAGGGTTAGGGTGAGGGGAACAAACCACTCGGATCATCATTCCCCTCACCGCCCACGGCTCGTGCGAGATATTTTTTACGACTGCAAATACACCACCTGGGTTTGCAGATACTCGTTCAGGCCGTGTTTGCCGTCCGCTCCGCCAATCCCGGATTTACGCCAGCCCGCGTGGAAGCCCTGCATCGCTTCGAAGTTCTCGCGGTTGATGTAGGTTTCGCCGAACTTCAGCCCCTTAATCGCCTTCATCGCCACGTTCAAATCCTGGGTATAAATCGACGAGGTTAAGCCGTAGTCGCTGTCGTTCGCCATCTTCAACGCCTCTTCCAGGGTGTCGAAGACCACCACCGGGAGCACCGGGCCGAAGGTCTCTTCGTGCATGATGGCCATCTCCTGGCGCACGTCCAGCAGCAGCGTTGGCGGGTAGTAGTAGCCTTTGCCCTCAACCGCCTTGCCGCCCAGCACCACTTTCGCCCCCTCCTGCACCGCGCGGGCCACCTTCTGCTCGACGCGCTCCAGCGCCGCGGCGTTGATCAGCGGCCCCATCGCAATGTCCGTGCGCTCTGCCGGGTTGCCAAACTGCACCGCCTTCATCGCCTCGCCCAGACGGTTGACGAAACGGTCGTAAATCCCTTTTTGCACGTACACGCGCTCTGCGCAGTTACACACCTGCCCGGTGTTAATGACGCGGGAATCGACGATCGCTTTTACCGCCAGCTCCAGATCCGCATCGTCCATCACGATAGCCGGCGCTTTACCGCCCAGCTCCAGCCCCACTTTAGTGATGTTCTTCGCGGCGGCGGCCATGATTTTCTCACCCGCGCCCACGCTGCCGGTCATGCTGACCATCGCCACTTTCGGGTTGCCCGCCAGCTCCTGGCCGACGGTTTCGCCGCGCCCCAGCACCAGGTTAAACACCCCTTTCGGCAGGCCGATCGCGTCCACGATTTTGGCAAACGCGATGGCGTTGTTCGGGGTAAATTCGCTCGGTTTGATCACGATGGTATTCCCTGTCAGCAGCGCGGGCGAGAGCTTGCGGGCAATCAGGAAGAACGGAAAGTTCCACGGCAAAATGCCGGTCGTGACGCCCAGGGCACGCTTAAAGACCAGTATGTTCTCGCCCGGGCGGTCGCTCTGAATAATTTCGCCCTCGTAGCGGCGCGCCCACTCGGCCATGTAGTCGATGTAGTCGGCGGTGAAGGCCACTTCGACGTCCGCCAGCTGCTGGATTTTGCCGCCCTCGGCGACGATCAGGGCGCTGATTTCGCTGGCGCGCTCGCGGATCCCGGCGGCGATTTTACGCAGCCAGCCCGCGCGCTGGATCGCCGGAAGCGCTTCCCAGTCGGCCTGGGCGCGCTCGGCTGCCTCAATCGCCTTGCGCGCATCTTCCGCGCGACCGTCGGGGATGCGGGATATGACCTCTTCGGTAGCCGGGTTGATTACATCAATCCAGGCCTCGCCCTGCCAGGTAACAAACTGACCATCGATATACATAGGATGTTGTACGGGTACTGTCATGTCCTGCTCCTGTAATTGCACTGTTTTTAACAAGTAAATTTATTGTTAAAAACTACAATCGCAGGCGAGGTTGCCTACCCTATGGCGCTGTTTTTGTGAGATATCTCATAAAAGAATCGGGTCAGCCGCTTTTTGGCGTTACATCCCGGCAACATTATTTGCCCGTTTGCGCCAAAGCCTGCGCAAACGGGCAGCGGATCAAAGAAGTGAACGGCTGGTCAGGGCGTCGGTGAGGATAGCGTCGCCCCGGAGCACCTCCCACGCGGCGAGTACCTCAGCGGGAAATTCGACGTGATTAATGAAGTCGCGCCCGGCGGGGCCGTATCCGTTCACGTCGTCGTACAGGCGCGGCAGCTCGCCCAGCACCAGCGACAGATAGCGATCGACGGGCCACAGCCCTTCTCCGCCGCCGCTAAATACCAGCCCCTTATCGCTGTTTTGCAATTCAGGGATGACGCCCGGATGGGCTATCCACCGGGGCGAAACGCGCTCGTCGCGGCACACCCGGGCAAAGGTCGCCACGGTTCGCCGCTGCATAGTGGCGTCCTGCACCACCAGCACGCGCTCTGCCCGAGCGTGGCGCTGCTTCATCATGTTCCAGCTAAAGCGGGCATTTTCCCCGCAGTTGGTGGACTGATCCTCTACCCAGACGTGCTGCTCCGGGATTTGCCAGAACTGGCGCGCCACGTCGGCGAGAATGCTCGCCTCCGCTCTGCCCGCCGTCGCGATGGGGTGATAGCGCGGATGTTGGGCAACGGCGGCATAAAGGTAGCCCGTGGAGTGGCCGATACCGCCGCTTATCAGCAGCGGAACCTGTTGTGTTGAGGCGAAACGGCAGGCGGCGTCGATGGTCGGGATCACCGCATTTCCCGCCAGCACGACAAAATCGATGTTCTGTGCCGCTTCGCCCGCGCCGAGATCGTCCTGCGCCAGCCAGTGACCCACGGTGTTCACGGCGGCGAGGGTGACGTCCGGCAAACTCGGAAAGTTAGCCTGGGTCATAGTGTTCTCCTTAGCCTGTACTCTTCAGGATAGCCTTTTTTACCCGACGACACAGAGGCGCACTCTGAAAGCCAGGACACGAAAAACGCGCGCTTTTCGTCATCTTTCTGAAATAACCAGAAACATCCAAAAATCGGCGGGTTGCACCTGCATTTTATGCTTTTAATGCCTGACCGCACAAAACATCATGCCACTCATCGCACCCAGAAAAGCACCCACCGCTGCTTATTTCAGCGTGATCTGACCAGTCCCGCCCCCCGACCGCTTGCCAAAATCAACATCCAACCCTAAGTTGCTTAACAATTTCACAACCTTTTACATTTCGCAGGTTGCACCTGAAGCGCGCCGGGTGACACCTCTTTCATCATCTACGTGGCGGGGTTAATTGGCATGACACAACATGAAAGTACGACGACGGTATTACGAAAAAACAAGAAGGTGCTCATTGCGAGCCTCACCGGCAGCGCGATTGAATGGTTTGACTATTTTCTCTATGGCACCGCCGCCGCGCTGGTGTTTAACAAGATTTTCTTCCCGATGGTCGACCCGGTCATTGGTTTGATTCTCTCCTATCTGTCGTTCTCGTTAACCTTTTTCATCCGGCCTATTGGCGGGGTACTCTTCGCCCACATCGGGGACCGTATCGGGCGCAAAAAAACGCTGGTGTTAACCCTGTCGCTGATGGGGGGTGCAACCGTCATGATTGGCCTGCTGCCGACCTATGACATGATTGGGATGTGGGCGCCCGCCCTGCTGATCCTGATGCGCGTGATCCAGGGCATGGGGATCGGCGGCGAATGGGGCGGCGCGCTGCTGCTGGCCTATGAATATGCGCCGGAAAAACGCAAAGGCTTCTTCGGCAGCATTCCGCAGGCGGGCGTGACCATCGGGATGCTGATGGCGACCTTTATCGTGTCGCTGATGACCCTGTTCAGCGAGGAGGATTTCCTCTCCTGGGGCTGGCGCATTCCGTTCCTGTTGAGCTCCGTGCTGGTGCTGCTTGGCCTGTGGATCCGTAAGGACATCGACGAAACGCCTGATTTTAAAAAGGTGAAAAAATCCGGCCAGGTTGCCAAAGCCCCGCTGCGCGATACCCTCAAACACCACTGGCGCGAAGTGCTGATCGCCGCCGGGCTGAAGGTGGTGGAAACCGCGCCGTTCTATATCTTCTCGACCTTTGTGGTGAGCTACGCCACCACCACCCTCGCCTACCAGAAATCCCAGGCGCTGGAGGCGGTGACCCTCGGCGCGCTGGTGGCAACGATTATGATCCCGCTGATGGGGCTGCTGTCCGACAAAGTCGGCCGCCAGCGGATGTACGCCGTGAGCGTGTTTGTGCTCGGCCTGTTTATCGTGCCGTGGTTTATGCTGCTCAACACCGGCACCACGTGGGGGATTGTCCTTGCCACGGTGATTGCCTTCGGGGTGCTGTGGGCGCCGGTCACCGCGGTACTCGGTACCCTGTGCTCTGAAATTTTCAGCGCCAACGTGCGCTACACCGGGATCACGCTGGGGTATCAGCTGGGCGCCGCGCTGGCTGGCGGCACCGCGCCGCTTATCGCCACCGGCCTGCTGGCGAAGTACGACGGCGACTGGGTTCCGGTGGCCTGGTATCTGGCGGTCACCGTGGCGATTTCGCTGGTCGCCATCTTCTGCGCCAGCCGCGTGAAGCGCACGCCCGCGCTACACGCGCAGCCAAACGAACGCTAAACGCTTCGCGACCCGTCCCCCGGGTCGCGCTTTTTTCCATACCATTGTGCTAAACACCTGGTTAACATGCATAATCATATTCGCTTGAATTATCATTTGCGTCAGACTTAGAATCATTAGCCGTCTAACTATTCAACTTTTCCAAAGGTAACCGACGTTATGCGCCTGCCTCAACGCGATCCTTATGCTCCTCGCGAGTGGCAGCCACACGAGAAACCCGCCCTGCTGGGTTCTCCCTCAACGCCGATCCACAGCACGCCCAAGCGTATCGCCTATGGCGTAGTGGGTTTACTGGTCTGCCTGACCGGGGCGCTGGGCAACGCGGTGGTCACCGCCAACCTGCAAAACTTACAGGGGACCTTTGCGGCCTGGTCTACCGAAATCGCCTGGCTGCCCGCCGTGTACGTGATGACCAACGTCTCCATCAACCTGCTGCTGGTGAAGTTCCGCCAGCAGTACGGTCTGCGCGCCTTTACCGAAGGGTTTTTGGTGCTGTATGTGCTGGTGACCTTTTTCCACCTGTTTGTGAACGATCTCAGCTCCGCCCTGATGGTGCGCGCCGCCCACGGTATGGTGGCGGCGGCGCTAAGCTCGCTGGGGATTTACTACCAAATCCAGGCCTGGCCCGCGAAACACCGCCTCAAAGCGCTGACGATTGGCATTACCGGCTCGTCGCTCGCCATCCCCCTCGCCCGCCTGTTCTCCACCGAACTGCTCCAGCTTGACGAGTGGCGCGGGCTGTACTTCTTTGAGCTTGGCCTGGCGCTGGTGTCGCTGGCCTGCGTGATGGCGCTGAAGCTGCCGCCGGGCGATCGGCGAAAAGTGTTTGAGAAGAAAGATTTCGTCACCTTTATCCTGCTCGCGCCGGGCATGGCGCTGCTGTGCGCGGTGCTGTCGCTGGGCCGCCTGGACTGGTGGTTTGAAGCGCCGTGGATCGGCTGGTCGCTGGCGCTTTCGCTGGTGCTGATTGTGACTGCCATCGTCTTTGAACATAACCGCGCCAACCCCCTGCTCAACACCCGCTGGCTGTCGAGCGGCAGTATTGTCCGGCTGGGGCTGATCATGCTGCTGATCCGCATTGTGCTGGCGGAGCAGAACACCGGGGTCATCGGCTGGCTGCAGTACGTCGGCCTGCAAAACGAGCAGATGACCCACCTGGCGTGGTCGATTTTTGCCGGGATCGTCTGCGGCATTACCGCAAGCTGCCTGACGATTAAGCCGACGAAGCTCGCCTGGCCGATTATCACCTCGCTGGTGCTGATGATTGTCGCCTCGCTGCTCGACAGCCAGTCGAACAACCTGACCCGCCCCGACCAGCTGATGATAAGCCAGTTCCTGCTCGGCTTTGGCAGCGCCTTCTTCCTGGCGCCGGCAATGCTGGCGGGCATCGGCGGCGTGATTGCCGACCCGCGCAACCTGGTCAGCTTCTCGGTGCTGTTTGGCATGAGCCAGAACATCGGCGGCCTGCTCGGCTCCGCCATTCTCGGCACCTTCCAGACCTGGCGCGAAAAGTACCACTCCAGCCTGCTGGCGGAGCAGCTCACCACGCTTAATCCGCTGGTGAATGACCGGATCCAGGCCTACAGCCAGATGTACAAAAGCCTGATCGGCGACAGCGCGCTCCTCGGCACGCAGGCCGTCACCCAGCTGCAAACGGTCAGCAGCCTTGAGGCCACGATTCTGGCCTACAACGATACGTATTTACTCACCGCCAGCATCGCCACCGCCACGCTGGTGTGGATTTTGTGGCGCTTGCTGCGCCTGCGCATCACCGCCCGTATGGCCCTGAAGAACGCCACCGGCAATAAATAAATGAGGGATTTCGACAAATGAAGGTTTGGGAGACGCTATGAGTCAGCAGGACGCCGCCAAAGAGCAGGCCAACACCCGCAAAAACGTGCGCATTGTTTCCGTTTTTACCGCCGCGGCAATCGGCATTGTCGGGGTGCTGGTGATCCTCTACGCCTGGCAGCTGCCGCCCTTTACCCGCGACGCGCAGTTCACCGACAACGCCTACGTGCGCGGTCAGACGACCTTTATCAGCCCGCAGGTTAACGGCTATATCACCGAGGTTAAGGTGCAGGATTTCGCGCAGGTCAAAAAAGGCGACCTGCTGCTGCAAATCGACGACCGGATTTACCGCCAGCGGGTGCATCAGGCCGAGGCGCAGCTGGCGATGAAAATTGCCGCCCTCAACAACAACCTGCAGCAGCGAAAAAGCGCCGAGGCGGTGATTTTGCGTAACGACGCGGCGCTGAAAAACGCCCGCGCCCAGAGCCTGAAAACCCAGGCAGACCTGAAGCGCGTGAAGGATTTGACCGCCGACGGCTCCCTGTCCATCCGCGAGCGCGACGCCGCCCTCGCCAGCGCCGCCCAGGGCAGCGCGGATATCGAGCAGGCGAAAGCGACGCTTGAGATGTCGCGTCAGGATCTGCAAACCGTGATTGTGAACCGCGGCGCGCTGGAGGCGGACGTGGACAATGCCAAAGCCGCCCTCGAGCTGGCGCAGATCGACCTGCAAAACACCCGCATTCTGGCACCGCGCGACGGTCAGCTCGGGCAGATCGCCGTGCGTCTGGGCGCCTACGTTACCGCCGGAACGCACCTGACGACCCTGGTGCCGCCGCAGCACTGGGTGATCGCCAATATCAAAGAGACCCAGCTGGCAAACCTGCGCGTCGGCCAGCCGGTGAAGTTCACCGTCGATGCCTTAAACGACAAAGCCTACCAGGGGCGCGTGGAGAGCATCTCCCCGGCGACAGGTGTGGAGTTCAGCGCCATCACCCCGGACAACGCCACCGGGAACTTTGTGAAAATCGCCCAGCGTATTCCGGTGCGCATTGAAGTGCTCGGCAAGCCGGAAGAGTCCGCCCTGCTGCGGCCGGGCATGTCCGTGCAGGTGACCATCGACACCGCGGAGGCGAAGCCATGATCCTCCGCCCGATGGCGGCGGCGCTGCTTGCCGCGCTGCTGGCAGGCTGCCAGTCCGTTGACGTTGCCCCCGCCAGCCCTTCGCTGCAGATCCCGGCGCAGTGGCGCGCCGCAACCGGCCCGGCCAGCCCGGCAGAGCAGCTCTGGTGGCGGTATTTTCACGACAGCGATCTGAACCGCTACGTTGATCAGGCGCTGAAAAACAACAGCGACGTGCTCATCGCCCGGGAGCGCGTTAATGAATACCAGGCCCGGGTCTACGCCGCAAACGGCAGCCTGTTCCCGTCGCTGGACGCGGGCGTGACCGGAACGCGCGCCCGGGCCCAGTCCGCCGCGACCGGGCTTCCTGTTTACAGCACGCTGTACAAAGGCAGCCTGACGGCGAGCTACGACGTGGATATCTGGGGCGTAAACCGCAATACCGCGAACGCCGCAGAAGCCTCTCTTGAGGCGCAAAAGGCCGCCGCTGCCGCCGCCGATTTGACCGTGGCATCCTCGGTGGCCTCGGGGTACGTTACCCTGCTTTCGCTGGACGAACAGCTTCGCGTCACGCAGTCGACGCTTAAGTCCCGCGAAGAGGCGTTTAACCTGGCACAGCGGCAGTTCCAGACCGGCTACAGCTCGCGCCTCGAACTGATGCAGTCGGATTCCGAGCTGCGCTCAACGCGGGCGCAGGTTCCCGTTTTGCAGCACCAGATCGCCCAGCAGGAAAACGCGCTCAGCCTGCTGCTGGGGAGCAATCCCGGCAGCGTCGCGCGCAGCGCCAGCTTCGATACCCTCACGCCGCTGAAGCTCCCTTCTCAGCTGCCCTCGACGCTGCTTAACCGACGCCCGGACGTTGCACAGGCGGAACGGCAGCTGATTGCCGCCGACGCCACGCTCGCCGCGTCCCGCGCCAGCCTGCTGCCGTCGATCAACCTGACCGCGGGCGGATCGATACAGGATCCGGCGCTGCACGGTTTGCTGGATAACCCGCTTCAGCTCTGGAGCGTGGGCGGCAGCATTCTTGCCCCGCTGCTGAACCGCCAGGCGCTGAACGCGCAGGTGGATATTTCCCAGTCCCAGCGCAATCAGGCGCTTTATAGCTATGAGAAAACGGTGCGCAACGCCTTCGGCGAGGTCAACGACAGCCTGGACGCCATCGCGCGCTATCAGGAGCAGCTCGCGGAGCTGCTGGCGCAGCAGGACGTCGCGCAGGAGACTCTGCGGATCGCGCAAAACCGCTACCGCAACGGCTACTCTTCCTATCTTGATGTGCTGGACGCGCAGCGAACGCTGTTCTCGGTGCAAACCAGCGTGGTGCAGGTGAAAAATAATCTGCTGCTGGCGCAAATTGATTTGTACAAGGCGCTTGGCGGCGGTTGGGTCAGCGCCTGAAACAGGCCGGGCGGCGCGCCTGTGATGCGCACCCGGCGATAACCCCAAGGAGTCAATCTATGCAACAACAATGGTCTGCCGTAGATAATTACATGATTTCCCAGCTTATCCCCCAGGATGACGTGCTCCAGAAGGTTCTTGAAAATAATAAGCTCGCCGGGCTGCCCGAGCATGACGTCGCCGCCAACCAGGGGCAGCTGCTGGCGCTTTTCGTGCGCATGACCCAGGCCCGCCGCGTGCTTGAAATCGGCACCCTGGGGGCGTACAGCTCCATCTGGATGGCGCGCGCGCTGCCCGCCGACGGGGAGTTAATCACCCTGGAAGCCGACCCGGTACACGCCGGGGTGGCGCGTAAAAACATTCAGCTTGCGGGGCTCACGGAACGCATCACGCTTATTGAAGGCCCGGCGCTGCGCTCACTCGAACAGCTAGGCGAGGTGCCTGCGTTCGATTTGATTTTTATCGATGCCGATAAGCCGAACAACCCCGGCTATCTTGAGTGGGCGCTGCACTACTCCCGCCCCGGCACGCTGATCGTTGGCGATAACGTGGTGCGCGACGGCGAAGTGATTAACGGCCAGAGCGACGACGCGCGGGTTCAGGGCGTGCGCCGGTTTATCGAGATGATTGGGGATAACCCGCGTCTGACGGCAACGGCGCTGCAAACGGTGGGGATCAAAGGGTGGGATGGGTTTACGCTGGCAATAGTGAACAGGTGAATTTGATCCCCTCTCCCCCCGGGAGAGGGTCAGGGTGAGGGGAACATGCGGCTCTGGCGGTCATTCCGTTCACCTTACGTTCCCTGCTTCTCTGTTACCACAATACTTGTGAACGTGTCAGGGAGGCTCGCCGCCGCCTCCCTGACCAACCTGGCTCCCGGCAAGAAAATCGTCGCTTCGCGATGCCCTCAGCTTATTCCTCCAGGCTTTCGGGTCGGGCACCAGCCTGCATCCATGCAGGCTATGCCCTCTCGGCGCGTCCCTGCGCCTCGCCCCGGCCTTACGGAAACGCTTCGGCGATTTTCGGCCGGAACAGGGTGTCGCTGTAGCATCTGTAGTTATTGATAAACAGCTATCGCTTCACGAGAAACGAATTGCTGGCGCTCAATCAATACAAGCTGATTAAAATCAAAAAGTTAAAGTGAGATCTGTTCCATTGCCTGCAAAATACGCTTATCCGAAATCGGATACGGCGTCCCAAGCTGCTGGGCGAAGAAGCTCACGCGCAGCTCCTCGATCATCCAGCGGATCGCCTGCACGTCCTCATCGTCACGGCGCGCTGGCGGCAGCTTATTGAGCCACTGCTGCCACGCCTGCTGCACGCTTTCCACTTTCAGCATCTGCGCGCGATCCCGGTGCGGATCCACCGCCAGCTTCTCAAGGCGTTTTTCAATCGCCTGGAGGTAGCGCAGCGTATCGCCCAGACGCTTAAAGCCGTTGCCGGTGACAAAGCCGCGATACACCAGCCCCGCCATCTGCGCTTTAACGTCCGACAGCCCCAGCGCCATGGTCATATCCACGCGCCCTTTCAGGCGTTTGTTGATATTGAATACCGCGGTCAGGATCTGCTCGACCTGTTTGGCGATCTCCACCACCGTGTCGTTCAGCTCGGCGCGCACCTTCTCGTGCAGCTTCGCAAAGCCCTCTTCCGTCCAGACCGGGCCGCCCGCTTCATCGATAAGCTTGTCCACGCCGCAGGCGATACAGTCGTCGATAAGCTCCAGCACTTTGCCGTAAGGGTTGAAGTACAGCCCCAGCTTGGCCTTGTTCGGCAGCTTCTCGTGCAGATATTTAATCGGCGACGGAATGTTCAGCAGCAGCAGGCGGCGCAGGCCGCGCCACATCATCTGCTGCTGTTCCTGCGGGTTATCAAACAGTTTGATGGACACGCTGTCGCGCTCGTCCACCAGCGCAGGCCAGGCCTTCACCTTGTAGTTGCCGCGCTTCTGCTCGTAGCTTTCCGGAAGCTGTCCAAAGCTCCAGATATGCAGCCCGCTCTGTTCGATACCGTCGTCGGCCACCGCTGAGAGGGTTTCCTGAACTTTACCTTTTAGCGCCTCTTTCAGCTCCGTCAGGGAGCGGCCTTCCAGCAGCTTTTTGTTTTTATCATCCACCACGCGGAAGCTGATTTTCAGGTGATCGGGCACCTGATCCCAGTTCCAGTCATCGCGGTCAATCGTGGTGCCGGTCATGCGGCGGAACTCGCGTTCCAGCGCATCCAGCAGCGGCAGCTCCAGCGGCGTGACGCGGCCTAAAAACGCCTCGGCGTAGTTCGGGGCAGGCACAAAGTTGCGGCGCACCGGTTTCGGCAGCGATTTAATCAGCGCAATCACCAGCTCGCGGCGCAGGCCGGGGATTTGCCACTCAAAGCCGCTCTCCTCCACCTGATTGAGCAGCGGCAGCGGGATGTGAACCGTCACGCCATCGGCGTCAGTTCCCGGCTCAAACTGATAGGTCAGGCGCAGCTTGAGGTTGCCCTGATGCCAGAAGTTCGGGTAGTCGAGCTTGCTGACCTGCTCCGCGCCCTCTTTGATCAGCATGCTCTTTTCGAAGTTGAGCAGGTCGGGCGTTTCTTTTCCGACTTTTTTCCACCAGCTGTCGAAGTGGCGGGCGGAAATCACGTCGTGGCTGATGCGCTGGTCGTAAAACTCGAACAGCGCCTCGTCGTCCACCAGGATGTCGCGGCGACGGGTTTTATGCTCAAGCTCTTCCACTTCGGCGCGCAGCTTAAGGTTTTCGCGGAAGAACGCGTGGCGGGTCTGCCAGTCGCCCTCCACCAGCGCATGGCGGATAAACAGCTCGCGGCTCAGGGCAGGATCGATCTGGCTGTAGTTGACCTTACGCGCCGCCACGACCGGCAGGCCGTAGACGGTCACTTTTTCCGTCGCCATCACCGCGCCCTGCGCCCGCTCCCAGTGCGGTTCACTGTACGAGCGTTTCAGCAGGTGCTGGGCAACCGGCTCCACCCACTCCGGATCGATGCGGGCGGCAATGCGCCCCCACAGGCGGCTGGTTTCGACAAGCTCGGCCACCATCGTCCACTTCGGCGGCTTCTTGAATAAACCGGAACCCGGGAAGATAGAGAAACGGGCGTTGCGCGCGCCGGTAAATTCCTGCTTGTCGGCGTCTTTCATCCCGATATGGGACAGCAGGCCGGTCAGCAGCGCGATATGAATTTCGCGGTATTCCGCCGGCTCGCTGTTCACCGGGATCCCCAGCTCTTTCACCACCTGACGCAGCTGGGTGTAGATATCCTGCCACTCGCGCACGCGCAGATAGTTGAGGAAATCCACCCGGCACTGGCGGCGGAACTGGTTGGACGACAGCGCCTTCTGCTGCTCGCCGAGGTAGTTCCACAGGTTCACAAAGGCGAGGAAGTCCGACTCTTTATCGTGGAAGCGGCGGTGCTTCTCGTCGGACGCCTGCTGTTTGTCCATCGGACGCTCGCGCGGATCCTGAATAGAAAGCGCCGAGGTAATGATCATCGCCTCGCGCACGCAGCCGTGCTTTTGCGCCTCCAGCACCATACGCGCCAGACGCGGGTCAACCGGCAGCTGGCTGAGCTGGCGCCCCATCGGGGTCAGCTTGTAGGCGGTGGCCTGCTCGTCGGTGGTGATGGCGCCCAGCTCTTCCAGCAGGCGCACGCCGTCCTGAATGTTGCGCTTGTCCGGCGCTTCTACAAACGGGAACGCGGCGATATCGCCCAGCCCCAGCGCGGTCATTTGCAGGATAACGGACGCCAGGTTGGTACGCAGAATTTCCGGGTCGGTAAATTCCGGGCGCGACAGGAAATCGTCTTCCGAATACAGACGAATGCAGATACCTTCCGACACGCGTCCGCAGCGGCCCTTACGCTGGTTCGCCGAGGCCTGAGAAACGGGCTCAATCGGCAGGCGCTGCACTTTGGTGCGGTAGCTGTAGCGGCTGATACGCGCCGTGCCCGGGTCAATCACGTATTTAATGCCCGGCACCGTCAGCGAGGTTTCCGCCACGTTGGTCGCCAGCACGATACGCCGCCCGCTGTGCGCCTGGAAGACGCGGTTCTGTTCGCTGTTCGACAGGCGCGCGTAGAGCGGCAAAATCTCGGTGTGGCGCAGGTCGCGTTTGCTGAGCGCGTCGGCGGTATCGCGAATTTCGCGCTCGCCGCTCATGAAGATCAGGATGTCGCCCGGGCTTTCGTTACCCAGTTCGTCAACCGCGTCGAAAATCGCCTGCAGCTGGTCGCGCTCGGTGTCGTCCGCCTCTTCGACAATCGGGCGATAGCGCACTTCTACCGGGAAGGTGCGTCCGGAAACTTCGATAATCGGCGCGTTGTTGAAGTGGCGCGAGAAGCGTTCCGGATCGATGGTAGCGGAGGTAATGATGATTTTCAGATCGGGACGGCGCGGCAGCAGCTCGCGCAGATACCCGAGCAGGAAATCGATGTTCAGGCTGCGCTCGTGCGCTTCATCGATAATGATGGTGTCGTACTGCATCAGCAGCCTGTCCTGCTGGATTTCCGCCAGCAGAATACCGTCGGTCATCAGCTTAACCATGGTGTTATCGCTGACGTGGTCGCTAAATCGCACCTTGTAACCGATGCAGCCGCCCGGCTCCGTTTGCAGCTCTTCGGCAATACGGTTGGCAACGGTACGCGCCGCCAGACGACGCGGCTGGGTATGGCCGATCAGCCCCTTCAGGCCGCGCCCCAGCTCCATACAGATTTTCGGTAGCTGGGTGGTTTTACCTGAGCCGGTTTCCCCGGCCACGATCACCACCTGGTTATCGCGAATGGCGTTGAAGATTTCCTGTTTTTTCTGGCTAACGGGCAGATTTTCCGGGTAGGTAATCGCCGGGCGCGCCGCTTCACGCAGCACGACTTTCCCTGCCGCCTGTTCAATCTCTTTCGCCATCTCCTGGAAAATGGCCTGTTGTGCATCAGGATTTTTAACCTTCTTTACCCCGTGCAGACGGCGCGCAAAACGCTGTTTATCGCGCAGCATCACCGTATCAAGCTGCTTCAGGAGCATCGGGAAGGAGAATTTTGATTGTTCTGTCATAGCGTTAATGGGCAGTGCTCTGCCGGGTAAAATCTCATTTTAATGATTGATATAGAGTACCACATCGCGGCTTTCGCCGCCTTATTCAAAAATTTCGAACATAGAATTCGATATATTGCGCTATCCCTGCGACAGGATTGTGAATAGAGTGTCAACAAGCAACGGGGCAACCCCCTTCAATCAAATACAAAACAGGAATTACCGATGAGCAAAGTATTAGTTTTGAAATCCAGTATTCTGGCAGGGTACTCTCAGTCTGGTCAGCTGTCCGACTATTTCGTTGAACAGTGGCGCGAACAGCACCCGGCGGACGAAATCACCGTGCGTGACCTGGCCGCTAACCCGATCCCTGTGCTGGACGGCGAGCTGGTTGGCGCGCTGCGTCCTAGCGATGCACCGCTGAGCCCGCGTCAGCAGGAAGCGCTGTCCCTGTCCGACGAGCTGATTGCTGAACTGCAGGCGCACGACGTTATCGTGATCAACGCCCCAATGTACAACTTCAATATCCCGACTCAGCTGAAAAATTACTTTGACCTGGTAGCCCGCGCTGGCGTCACCTTCCGCTACACCGAAAGCGGCCCGGAAGGTCTGGTGAAAGGTAAACGTGCCGTAGTGCTGACCAGCCGCGGCGGCATCCATAAAGATACCGCAACTGACCTGGTTACGCCGTACCTGACCGTGTTCCTGGGCTTCATCGGCATCACCGACGTGAACTTCGTGTTCGCAGAAGGTATCGCTTACGGTCCAGAAGTCGCGACCAAAGCGCAGTCTGACGCGAAAGCCGCTATCGACGGTTTCGTTGCAGCCTAAGATTTCCCCCTCTCACCGCCCGGTGGGAGGGTTTTTCTTTTCCCCGCATTTCGTTATCATCCGCTCCCACTCTCCAGCCGGGCAGCCTGATGTCTGTTATTGTCGATACCTTTATTGCCCCACCCTGCGACGCGCAGATTGAGATCCTGTTTCAGGACGACCACCTGGCGCTCATCAACAAACCGTCCGGTTTACTGAGTTTGTCGGGCAAAAATCCGCAAAACCTCGATTCGGTACATCATCGTCTGGTGAAGATTTTCCCCGGCTGCACGCTGGTGCATCGCCTGGATTTCGGCACGTCCGGGTTAATGCTGGTGGCGCTTAACAAAGCGATCAACGCCGCGATATGCCGCCAGTTTAGCCAGCGCAGCGTGAAGAAGGCCTACAGCGCCCTGCTTTGCGGGCATCTCGATAACAACGAAGGGATCATCGACGCGCCGATTGGCAGCGATCCGGCGCTGTTTCCGCGGGTGTCGATATGTGACGTTACCGGCAAGCCCGCCCGCTCCCGATATCGGGTCGTTGAGCGGTTTATTCAAGACAATGGCCTGCCGCTTACCCGGGTTGAGCTGACCCCGGAAACCGGGCGCACCCATCAGCTGCGCATTCACTGCCAGCATCTGGGGCACCCTATTTTAGGCTGTGATTTGTACGGCGGGCTGACGTTGCCCGGAACCGGACACACCCCGCGGCTGATGCTGCACGCCAGCGGGCTGGATTTTGTTCATCCGGTGAGCGGTGAGGAAGTGAAAGCGCGGAGCGCCGCGCCTTTTTAAGCGCGATTTACCACATCAAATCATCAGGGATCTTGAAGTCCGCATACGGATCGTCTTCGTCTTCCGCTTCCTGACTCAATGCGCTGTTAAGCACAATGCTCTCGGCATCGCGCTGGGCAATTTTATCCGCCACCACCGCCGGGATAATTGCGTACTGGCAGTCGCCGCTGGCGTTAATCACCAGGCGGGCAATCGCCAGACGGCCGTTGATCAGCTGCGCCTGCGTCTGCTTATCCACTTCAATCTTTTTGATGAGATTGCCGTCGGTGAAGTTGAAGGTGATGTTGCCTTTGGACACGGTGATGCGGTTCATTTCAATCAGCTGCTTCACCTGCGCCTTAAACTCTTTGGCTAACACCGCCTGCTTTTGCTGCTCGCTCAGCTGCTTGTCGCGCTCGATCTGGGCCTTTTTGTTCTCTTCAACCGCCTCTCTCGCCTCGCGAGCCTGCACGCGTGATTTCTTCGCCGTGCGCTGGACTTTCGCCATCTTCTTGCTGGTCACTAAGCCCGCTTTCAGCATCTGCTCTTGTAGGGTGAGTTTTGTCATGTTCGTGTCTAAACCGATAAGAAATTTTAGGGATTATACCTGGATTTGAGCGGTTCATGAAGATAGCTCATGTTGCATTGAAATTAAGTCACTTCCCCTTCGCCGCCGGCTCAGTCATAAAGGAGTCATTGATAACTTCTTAGCAACATGAACTTAGGATACATAACCAAAATGAGTCAGTCTTTTACATTTACCCTTAAGCGCAGTTGCTTCGATGAGCACTACAACCCTTCTGAGAACACGCGCACCACCACCAATTTTGCCAACCTGGCGCGCGGGGAAAAGCGTCAGGAAAACCTGCGCAATACGCTGGTGATGATGAATAACCGCTTCAACGCCCTTGCGCGTTGGGATAATCCTAAAGCCGATCGCTACGCGGTTGAGCTTGAAATTATTTCCGTTGATATGCACGTCGGCAACGGCAAAAGCTTCCCGGCGATTGAAATTCTGCAGCCGACGATTGTCGACAAAAAAACTGACGAGCGCATCGAGGGCATCGTCGGGAATAATTTCTCGTCCTACATTCGCGATTACGATTTCAGCGTGTTGCTGCCGGAACATAATAAAGACCGCGCCGACTTCAGCATTCCGGACAATTTCGGCGAGCTGCACGGCAATATTTTTAAGTATTTCCTGCAATCCGATGCGTATAAGCGCCATTTTAAAAAGCAGCCGGTTATCTGCCTGAGCGTCTCCAGCAAGGACACCTACCGCCGCACCGGCAACACCCATCCGGTGCTGGGCATTGAGTATCAGCCGGACGGCTCGTCGCTGACCGAGCAGTACTTCGGCAAAATGGGGCTGAAGGTGCGCTATTTCATGCCTGAATACAGCGTGGCCCCTTTCGCCTTTTATTATTCCGGCGATCTGCTGGCGGATTATACGAACCTGGAGCTGATTGCGACCATCAGCACCATGGAGACATTCCAGAAAATCTATCGCCCGGAAATTTACAACGCGAATTTCACTGCCGGCCAATTTTATCAGCCGGATTTAAACCAGCAGGATCATTCGTTAACCAAAATTGTTTACGACCGCGAAGAGCGTAGCCAGCTTGCCGTTCAGCAGGGCAAGTTCACGCAGGAACACTTTATTCAGCCCTGTAAACAGCTTCTTGAGCAGTGGTCTCATAACTTCTCGCTTTAATTATTTGCACATAAAGGTCTTTAATAATGAAAACATTGCTCCCGACATCCACCGCTGGCAGCCTGCCGAAACCCACCTGGCTTGCGCAGCCCGAAACGCTCTGGTCCCCGTGGAAACTGCAGGACCAGGAGCTGCTGGCGGGTAAACAGGACGCGCTACGCCTCTCGCTGGACGAGCAGATCCGCGCGGGGATTGATATCGTCAGCGACGGCGAACAGACCCGCCAGCACTTTGTCACCACCTTTATTGAGCACCTGAGCGGCGTTGATTTTGAAAACCGCCAGACGGTGCGCATTCGTAACCGCTACGACGCCAGCGTGCCGACGGTGGTGGACGCCGTGGCGCGACAAAAG
Organism: Enterobacter soli; assembly: GCF_964208575.1. Taxonomy (GTDB): domain Bacteria; phylum Pseudomonadota; class Gammaproteobacteria; order Enterobacterales; family Enterobacteriaceae; genus Enterobacter; species Enterobacter soli_A. Next base: position 157,777 of record NZ_CAXOFU010000011.1, read on the forward strand.
CCGGTCTTCGTGGACGACGCAAAGTATCTGCGCCAGCTGACGGATAAGCCGATCAAATGGGCGCTGCCGGGGCCGATGACCATGATCGACACCCTCTACGACACGCACTACAAAAGCCGCGAAAAGCTGGCGTGGGAGTTCGCCAAAATCCTGAACCAGGAAGCACGCGAGCTGGAAGCTGCGGGCGTCGATATTATTCAGTTCGATGAGCCGGCCTTTAACGTCTTCTTTGATGAGGTGAACGACTGGGGCATCGCCGCGCTGGAACGCGCCATCGAAGGGCTGAAATGCGAAACCGCGGTGCATATCTGCTACGGCTACGGCATCAAGGCCAACACCGACTGGAAAAAGACGCTGGGCTCCGAGTGGCGTCAGTACGAAGAGGCCTTCCCGAAGTTGCAGACCTCAAACATCGACATCATTTCGCTGGAGTGCCACAACTCGCGCGTGCCGATGGATCTGCTGGAGCTGATTCGCGGTAAAAAAGTGATGGCAGGCGCCATCGACGTGGCTACCAACGCCGTGGAAACGCCGGAAGAAGTGGCGGATACCCTGCGCAAGGCGCTGCAGTTTGTCGACGCCGATAAGCTTTACCCGTCCACCAACTGCGGAATGGCCCCGCTCTCCCGCCAGGTTGCCCAGGGCAAGCTGAAGGCCCTGTCGGCAGGCGCTGAGATCATCCGCGGCGAACTGCGCCGCTAACTCCCCGCAGAATTCGGTACCTGCCAGTAGAGCGGCGTACCGAATTGTTCCACGTAGTGATCGATCGCCGCCCTGACGTTAAGGGGCGGATGCCGGGTGTTCGGGTAGATCGCCGCAATGCTCTGAGGCTCCGTGTGGATAGAGCAGTCATAGTCCGGCATCAGCGCCACCAGCTCGCCGCGCTGCAATCGTTCACTCACCAGCCAGTCGGGGAAAAGCACAATCCCCATCCCGCCCAGCGCGGCTACCAGCAGCGTTTCCGCATTATTCGACGTCATGAGCGGCGTGACGGGATAGTGAACCCAGGCGCTGCCCGGCTGCCTGACCAGCCAGCGGTTCGGCCCGTATGCTCCCCGATAGACCAGGCACTTGTGGGCGTGAAGATCGTCCGGACGCTCGGGCGCGCCAAATTTGCGCAGGTACTCCGGCGACGCGGCCAGATAGTAGCGCTGCTCGCCGAAAACGCGGGCGTGAAACGCCGAGTCCGTCAGGGTGCCGATGCGAAAGATCAGATCGGCGGCGTCCCGGTGCGGATCGATAAAATCATCGGTCAGCACCAGCTCTATGCTGAGCCGGGGATAGCGCGCGGATAGCCCGGCCAGCCCGGGGGCGATGTGGCGCTGCCCGAAGAACACCGGGCCGTTGATGCGCAGGGTTCCCGAAGGTTCGCTCGCCCGCTCGTCCAGCTCCCGCCGCGCCTCCTCCAGGCTGCCCGCCATCGCCCGGGCGTAACGTACAAAAAGATGGCCGCTCTCCGTCGGGATAATCGCGCGCGTGTTGCGGTAAAAAAGCTGCTGGCCGAGCGCGTCCTCCAGCTGATGGATCACCCGAGAGACCTGCGAGGCGGAAATCCCCTCCCGCCTCGCCACCACGGAAAAGTTCTGCGCTTCATAGACCGCAATGAAGATCGCCAGCGAGCGGATGCTGATGTTTTCGGCATCGTACATTAATGCATTTCCTGCAAAGGTGTTTCCTGCATTATGGCATTTTTCTCAATGGTGTTCAGGCGTAGTCTTCCTCACCTTAAAAATAAGAGAGTGAGTGCTATGCAGCTGATTTTGATTTTACTGGTAATCGCGGGCGGTATGGGGCTGTCCGTTGAGGCCGGCCTGCTCGGGCCATTGGGCGGGAAAGTGGGTGATTTGTGGGCCACGTTCAGCATCTTCGGCGTCGGCACCGCGCTGACGTTTTTGCTGATGCTCTTTTTCAGCCCGCGCAACAGCCCGTCGTTTTTCGCGCAGCCCGCCTGGCAGCTGCTCGGCGGCGTGCTGGGCCCGGTTTACGTGGTCATTCTGACCATCGCCACCCCGGCGATCGGCATCGCCATGACCATGATTGGCATTCTGGCGGGCCAGGTCTTTAAAAGCCTGATCATCGACCACTACGGCCTGCTGGGAACGCCCCACAGGCGCATTGACGTTAAACGCATTATCGCGCTGGTGTTCATCATTGCCGCGCTGATTCTGGTTGCACAGGGGTAAAAACATGACCGTGATAATGATTATTCTGGCGCTGATCGGCGGCGCAACCCTGAGCGTGCAGGCGGCGATAAACGGGCAGCTCGGCAGCCGGGTTGGGGTATTTAAAAGCGCGTTTCTGACCTTCTCGGTCGGGGCGCTGGTCACCGCGCTGCTGATTTTTTTCTTTGAGCCCAAACAGGCTTACACGCTGATGGACGTTCCTAAATGGCAGCTTCTCGGGGCCCTGTGCGGCGTGCCGTACATCGTGATTATGGTGCTCGCGGTACAGCGTATCGGCACGGCGGTGGCCACGGTGGCGGTGATTCTGGGCCAGCTCGCCATGAGTATGCTGATTGATAATTTTGGCTGGCTGGGCAACCCGGCGATCCCCTTTTCCACCAGCCGGCTCGCGGCCATCGCCTGCCTGGGCATTGCGCTGTTTTTCATCTACTCCAGCAGCAAACCCAGCGCAAACAAGGCCTGATTGACCTCTGAGAGGGATTTTAGGGTTAACCTTAAGGCAAACCGTCGCCTCATCGTCCAGGCTTATCCTTTTGATGAATAAGGATGCTCCGCGATGAGGCGATTTTTTATGTCACTTTTCTCAAGCCCTGAATCACTTTTGCAGGTCATGAGCCACCAGGAAATTATTGAAGCCGTCGAGGATGGCGATCGCATTATCATCGACCAGGACGGCAGCGCCTCGGTGAACTATAAAAGCAACGAGGTGCGGCAGGATTTTCTGCGCCATGTTAACGCGCTAAAGAGGGCGTAATATGGGAACCGCGATTTTTATGGTGCTGATGGTGTGCGGCTACTGGTACACCAGCCGCGACCTCTCCACCCGCTTCAAAATCAAGCGCTCGTTCGGCTGGGACGTCTATTTTCTGGTGGCACTGTACGGCTGTATTTTCGTTCTGCAGGGCGTGATTGCCACCGGCCTGCTCTGGCTGCTGCTGTTGATCCTTTCCACCACCGATAACACTTTCCACATCACCTCGCAGAAATACGCCGACTGGCAAATGGACTTCATGAACTGGAGCTTTCTCGGCATCCAGGCGCCCGTCGTGGTGATGCTGGCCTTCGCCATTCTGTTTTGTCTGTACCGCTCTAACTGGGCGGGCAGCGCCCGGCTGGACGGCGAAGGACGCAAGAAGCTCTACAAGCGCCTCGCGCAGTCGAGCGGGATTGAGCAGCTGCTCTATCAGTGCATGGAGCAAGGCGAGCTGGCGCTGGTCACGCTGCGATCCCGACGAATTTATGTGGGGATGATCCATACCGCCACCCTTGAATATGAGAAGACGGCCAACATCGTGCTGATCCCGATGCTCAGCGGCTACCGGGACGAAAAGACGATGAACCTGCGCATCGAAAATAACTACAGTAAATGGTATGACGAGCACGACGTTACCCTTGATTCGGATCCCCGCAGCGCGATGGATTTCAGAAAGGTGATTATGCTCAACCAGATCGAGAGCCTGTCGCTGTTCGACCCGGCCAGCGCAAGCGCGCTGTCAATGGCGCAGGAAGAGGAAGGCCTTTAGTGATGTTCCTGCCTTTCGCAATGGGATATATTTAACGACTTTCTTTTTTAGCAGGTAACCACAGCAATGGCTCTGATCCCGAAAAACTACGCGCGGCTGGAAAGCGGCTATCGTGAAAAAGCACTGAAAATTTACCCGTGGGTGTGCGGACGCTGCTCGCGGGAGTTTGTCTATTCGAACCTGCGTGAATTAACGGTTCACCATATCGATCACGACCATACCAACAACCCGGAAGACGGCAGCAACTGGGAACTGCTGTGCCTGTTTTGCCACGACCACGAGCACTCCAAATACACCGAGGCCGACCAGTACGGCACCACCGTGGTGGCCGGGGAAGACGCGCAGAAGGATGTGGGCGAAGCGACCTATAACCCGTTCGCGGATTTAAAGGCGATGCTGAACAAGAAGAAGTGAATTTTGCGCAACTGCCCTGCGCGCTGCATGGGCAGTTGCGAACCCGTCACCCTGCCGATTTCGGTCTCAAATTCTCATCAAACACCAGCCGTTTTCTGCCCGGCTCTTCTTCGCGCAGCGGCTCGACCTGATGCATAGTCTGCTTACAGCGCTCCACCAGCACCTGGTACTCTCGTGTGCCCTGCTTTTTCCATTCGATTTCCTGGGCGCTTAGCTCGCGGATCGCCTTCGCCGGGCTGCCGATAATCAAATGGTTTGCGGGCATTTCCGCTTTTGCCTTCACAAACGCCGCCGCGCCGACGATGCTGTTTTCGCCGATCGTCGCGCCGTCCATCACCACGGCGTTCATGCCCACCAGCGCGTTGCGGCGGATAACGCAGCCGTGCAGGATGGCGCTGTGGCCGATATGCCCGTCCTCCTCCACCACCGTGTCCTGCTCCGGGAAGCCATGCATCACGCAGTTATCCTGGATGTTGGCACCGTCTTTCACCACGATACGGCCAAAGTCGCCGCGCAGGCTGGCGTTTGGGCCAACGTAGACCCCTTTGCCCAGGATCACATCGCCAATCAGCACCGCGGTCGGGTGTACGTAACTCTCTTCCGGCACAACCGGGGTCAGGCCGTCAATTTGATAAACAGGCATACCTTCTCCTTATGCGATATTCAGGCCACCAAAGCGCTGGTAATAGAGCGTGCCGGGCACGGGCAGTTCGCCTACGGAGGTTTCCCCTTTCTCGCTGACAAACGCCAGCGCCCCCGGCGCCACGCGCTGGTAGATGTTGATGCACAGCTGCCTTGCGCTCTGTCCGGCCCAGTGCGCCGGGAGTAGCTCCTCGGGCAGCAGCGGATCTTTGAGCACAACGCGACGATAAAAATGGATCAGCAGCAGCTGAATGTGGAAGCAGCGTTCCGGCGTGAGATCGCCCGGCTCGGCCTCTTTCAGCAGCGGCAGCAGCGGGCGGAACGAGTCGATAAAGGTTTCGTACATGGCGTTTTGCTCGGTTAGCTGCCAGCACTCTTCCACCCGGGAGCGCAGCGCGGCGCGGGAGAGCGCCAGCGGAGAGTGCGCTTCGAAGAAGATGACGTTTTCGGCAACGCCCGCGTCGTGGAGCAGCGACTGCACGTCCGCCAGATGCTGCGACGGCGAGGCCATCAGGCTCGGCGCAAGGGTACCGAACCCCTGCCAGATCAGCTGTTTCTTTACGTCCGCGAGCGTGGTTTTGTCCAGCCCTTCGGACAGCAGCAGCAGCCATTTGCCGTCCCAGGCCGGCAGCTCCGCGCGGTAGATTTTGCTTTCCGCGCGGCGGGTCAGGCGCAGCCCTTTATCGCTGAGCCGATAGAAGCTGCGGCGGCCAATGCGCGACACGTCGAGCCAGCCCTCTTTGTTGAGGCGAAACAGCGCGGTACGCACGAAGCGCTCGCCAAAGCCCATCCCTTCAAGCAGCGCCGCCAGGCTTCCGAGCCAGATTTCGCCGCCGCGATGGGAAAGCGCATCGCCGTATAGCGAGGAGATAAGGGATGTTCCGCTGATGGGTACAGAGCTGACAGCGTGCTGGATAAAAGCATCAAGTTTATTCATGTGATTCATTCTGTTGTGATTTTTTTACTTGATGAATCATAGCATAGTTTCAACGCGCATTTTTTTCCTCTCATCACACCCTCGCGGGCAATGCGAGGGACGCTTTATCACGTTTATCGCGATGAAGGTTTTTCATCAAAATCAGCGCGTCCAGCGAGGCCTTTTTTCCGGCCGAAAATCGCCGAA
>NZ_CAXOFU010000012.1:0-153326 GCF_964208575.1 Enterobacter soli
TAAACCTAACGCCAACAGCCGTCCGACGGGTGACACCACCGGCTATCTGGCAAACCCGAAGGAGGTGTGAGATGGGAAGTGGATGGCATGAATGGCCGCTGATGATCTTCACGGTCTTCGGGCAGTGCGTGGCGGGTGGGTTTATCGTGCTCGCCCTGGCGCTGTTAAAAGGGAACCTGAACGCAGAGCAGCAGCAGCGTCTGGTGCTGAGCATGTTTGGCCTGTGGGTGCTGATGGGGATCGGTTTCATCGCCTCTACGCTACACCTGGGTTCACCGATGCGCGCGTTCAACTCGCTGAACCGCGTGGGGGCATCCTCGCTGAGTAACGAAATCGCCAGCGGGGCGATCTTCTTTGCCGTTGGCGGGATTGGCTGGCTGCTGGCAGCGCTGAAAAAGCTGCCTTCAGGGCTGCGTACCCTGTGGCTGATCGTCACTATGGTGCTGGGCGTGGTATTCGTTTGGATGATGGTTCGCGTGTACAACACCATCGACACCGTGCCGACCTGGTACAGCGTCTGGACGCCAATGAGCTTCTTCCTCACCATGTTCATCGGCGGGCCGCTGCTGGGCTTCCTGCTGCTGCGCGTGGCGGGCGTCGACGGCTGGGCGATGCGCCTGCTGCCAGCGGTTTCCCTGCTGGCGCTGGTGGTCAGTGCCGTTGTTGCCCTGATGCAGGGTGCTGAGCTGGCGACTATCCACAGCTCCATTCAGCAGGCGTCTGCGCTGGTGCCGGATTACGGCTCGCTGATGGCCTGGCGCGTCGTGCTGTTGGCCGCGGCGCTGGTGTGCTGGATTGCGCCTCAGCTCAAAGGGTATCAGCCCGCACTGCCGCTGCTGTCGCTGGCTTTTGTGCTGGTGCTGGCAGGTGAACTGATTGGCCGCGGCGTGTTCTACGGTCTGCATATGACGGTAGGTATGGCCATCGCCAGCTAAGGTTATTTTTAGTTATATAAAGCCGGGACTTAGCGCCCGGCTTTTCTTTTTCTCATCATGAAATTTTTCAACTGTCGTCTGGCTTTAATTTTCCCCTTAAATAAACAAAAACAAACAGATAATTATTATCGATAGCAGGCGTTGCATTAGCAGGATTAGTTTTTTAAATCGACAGGAGACATATCGTGCGCGCCCTCTGAATGGGTGGATTGACTTTGTTTTTGCCAGTGGCATGATGCGCACGAAATCTGAACTTCCTCACGGTTTTTAATCCATGACCACCTATACCCGGCCAGTGCTTCTGTTGCTCTGTGGCCTGCTTTTGTTGACCCTGGCGATCGCAGTGTTAAATACGCTGGTTCCCCTGTGGCTCGCCCATGAAAACTTACCTACCTGGCAGGTGGGTATGGTCAGCTCGTCCTTTTTTACCGGCAACCTGCTGGGGACGCTGGTGACGGGGAGTTTGATTAAGCGCTTTGGCTTTAACCGCAGCTATTATCTGGCATCGCTGATTTTTGCTGCCGGCTGCGCCGGGCTTGGCCTGATGGTGGGCTTCTGGAGCTGGATGCTGTGGCGCTTCATCGCGGGCGTGGGGTGCGCGATGATCTGGGTGGTGGTGGAAAGCGCGCTGATGTGCAGCGGCACATCCCGCAACCGCGGTCGCCTGCTGGCGGCCTATATGATGGTTTACTACGTGGGCACCGTGCTCGGCCAGCTGATGGTCAGTAAACTGCCAACCGATTTGATGAGCGTCCTGCCGTGGGTGACGGGAATGGTGCTGGCCGCGATTTTGCCGCTGCTGTTTACCCGTATCGTCAACCAGCAGAGCGAACATCAGGAAGCCGCGCACGTCTGGCCGATGCTGAGACTGCGCCAGGCGCGTCTTGGTGTGAACGGCTGCATTATCTCCGGGATTGTGCTGGGGTCGCTTTATGGTCTGATGCCGCTCTATTTGAACCATCAGGGCGTCAGCGATTCCGGGATTGGTTTCTGGATGGCGGTCATGGTCAGCGCCGGGATTGTCGGTCAATGGCCGATTGGTCGCCTGGCGGATCGCTTTGGCCGTCTGTTGGTGCTGCGCGTGCAGGTGTTTGTGGTGATCATGGGCTGCCTGGCGATGCTCAGCAACGCGGCGATGGCGCCTGCGCTGTTTATCCTCGGCGCGGCGGGCTTCACGCTCTATCCGGTGGCGATGGCCTGGGCCTGTGAGAAAGTGGAACACCATCAGCTGGTGGCGATGAACCAGGCGCTGCTGCTGAGCTACACCATCGGCAGCCTGCTGGGGCCAACTTTTACCGCCATGCTGATGCAGAATTATTCCGACAACCTGCTGTTTATCATGATTGCCAGCGTGTCGTTTATTTACCTGCTTATGCTGCTGCGTAAAGCGGGTGAACATCCAACCCCGGTAGCGCACGCCTGATGAAATAAAAGCCCGTCGATGACGGGCTTTTTTGTCTCTGTCACAACTCAGAGTTTTACGTATTGTGTGTTTACTGCGCCGGACGATAATTCGATCGAGTTCTATCACTAAAAGGCAGCAACTATGTCTACTCGTCGTTTTACCACTACAGCACTGGCGGTAGTGTTGTCCTTAACGTTCGCAGCTGCACCGGCGATGGCGAATCCAGGTAATGGAAACGGTCACGGAAATGGTAACGGTGGCGGACAGGGTAATAGCGGCAACCACGGCAACGGGAACGCCGGTAATCACGGTAATAAGCAAAACGGCAATCACGAGGATGCGGGGAAATCCCGGAAAAGCGTAAGCGATGATGTTGATGCGCGCGTAAGTTTCGATCGTGCCCGCCACCTGGCGTTAAACTACGGCTTAACGGGCTATGATTCCTTGCCGCCGGGCATCGCGAAGAACCTGGCGCGCGGCAAACCGCTGCCTCCGGGCATTGCGAAGAAAACCGTTCCCGCGAAAATGCTGGGCCAACTTCCGTCGTATCCTGGCTATGAATGGCGAGTGGTTGGCGATAATTTAGTCTTAATTGCATTAAGCACGGCTATCGTGACCACTATTATTAACGGCGTCTTTAAATAGATATAAAAAAAGCCCGGACTCGCCGGGCTTTTTTATTAGTACATGACTTTGTGTCCGTACTGCTCAAGAATGCCTTTGACGCGTTCCATTGTCTCTTTCTTCGGCGGCTTAACGCCATCGAGCTTATATTCTTCGCCCATCGCCACCCATTTGTGTTTACCCAGCTCGTGATAGGGCAGCAGCTCAATTTTTTCAACGTTGCCCATATCGCGGGTAAATTCACCCAGACGGTGCGCGGAATCGTCGTCATCTGACCAGCCAGGGACAACAACGTAGCGGATCCAGGTTTTAATGCCTTTACCGGAGATGTATTTGGCAAACTCCAGCGTGCGGTGGTTGGACACACCGACCAGATTCTGGTGGATTTCGTCGTTCATCTGTTTGAGATCGAGCATCACCAGGTCGGTTACTTCAAGCAGCTCATCAATGACCGGATCGTAACGACGAACAAAGCCGTTGGTATCGAGGCAGGTGTGAATGCCTTCTTTGCGGCAGGCGCGGAACCAGTCGCGCACAAACTCCGCCTGAAGAATGGCTTCACCGCCGGACGCGGTCACGCCGCCGCCGGACGCGTTCATAAAGTGGCGATAGGTCACCACTTCTTTCATTAAATCTTCAACGGTTACCTCTTTGCCGCCGTGCGTATCCCATGTGTCGCGGTTATGGCAATACAGGCAGCGCATCAGGCAGCCCTGGAAGAAGGTAATAAAACGGATCCCTGGGCCATCAACGGTGCCACAGGATTCAAAGGAGTGAATACGACCAATAATTGACATTGCGGTGATATCTCCAGCATCGGCCCGTCCGGGGCCTGTGTATGCACAGCTCAAAGCCGGCTGTGTTACGCCTAATGGGATAGGCTCTTAGTCTGTTTTGGCTGTTATCCATTAAGTATAGATAGCGGACAAAAGAGACTGTGGGGGAGGGGGTGCTAAAAAGGCCCCACTTGCGTGGAGCCTTTATTGTACGCTGTTTAACGCGTGATTTCAGTCAAATCCAATTACATGGACTGAGTGAAAGTACGGGTGATAACGTCCTGCTGCTGTTCTTTAGTCAGGGAGTTAAAACGTACTGCGTAGCCAGATACACGGATGGTCAGCTGAGGATATTTCTCAGGATGTTCCATCGCGTCGAGCAGCATTTCACGGTTCATTACGTTCACGTTCAGGTGCTGACCACCTTCGATGGACGCTTCGTGGTGGAAGTAACCATCCATCAGACCCGCGAGGTTAGTTTTACGCACTTCGTCGTCTTTACCCAGCGCATTTGGAACGATAGAGAAGGTGTAAGAGATACCATCTTTAGCGTAAGCAAACGGCAGTTTAGCAACGGAGGTCAGAGAGGCAACAGCACCTTTCTGGTCACGACCGTGCATTGGGTTAGCACCTGGGCCGAATGGCGCGCCAGCACGACGACCGTCTGGGGTGTTACCGGTTTTCTTACCATACACAACGTTAGAGGTGATGGTCAGAACAGACTGGGTCGGGATAGCGTTACGGTAAGTAGTCAGTTTCTGAATTTTCTTCATGAAACGTTCTACCAGGTCAACCGCCATGTCATCAACGCGAGCGTCGTTGTTACCAAACTGCGGGTATTCGCCTTCGATTTCGAAGTCGATAGCCAGACCGTCTTCGTCACGAATTGGTTTAACTTTCGCATATTTGATTGCAGACAGGGAGTCAGCAGCAACGGACAGACCTGCGATACCACACGCCATGGTGCGAACAACGTCACGGTCGTGCAGCGCCATCAGAGAGGCTTCGTAGCTGTACTTGTCGTGCATGTAGTGGATAACGTTCAGCGCAGTCACGTACTGCTTAGCCAGCCAGTCCATGAAGTGATCCATGCGGTCCATTACTTCGTCGAAGTTCAGAACATCGCCCTTGATCGGTTCAGATTTAGGACCAACCTGCATTTTCAGTTTTTCATCAACGCCGCCGTTGATTGCGTACAGCATGGTTTTCGCCAGGTTTGCACGCGCACCGAAGAACTGCATTTGTTTACCAACAACCATTGGGCTTACGCAGCAAGCGATAGCGTAGTCATCGTTGTTGAAGTCAGGACGCATCAGGTCATCGTTCTCGTACTGCAGAGAAGAGGTATCGATAGACACTTTAGCGGCGAATTTCTTGAAGTTCAGAGGCAGTTTTTCAGACCACAGAACGGTGATGTTCGGCTCCGGAGAAGGACCCATGGTGTACAGGGTGTTCAGGAAGCGGAAGCTGTTTTTGGTAACCAGAGTACGGCCATCAACGCCCATACCACCGATAGATTCGGTTGCCCAGATTGGGTCACCAGAGAACAGTTCATCATATTCAGGGGTACGCAGGAAGCGAACCATACGCAGTTTCATGACCAGGTGGTCAATCATTTCCTGAGCGTCTTGTTCAGTGATTTTGCCTGCTTTGATGTCGCGTTCGATGTAAGCATCCAGGAAGGTGGATACGCGACCGAAGGACATTGCTGCGCCGTTCTGAGATTTAACCGCGGCCAGGTAGCCGAAGTAAGTCCACTGGATAGCTTCCTGAGCGTTGGTAGCAGGACCAGAGATATCGCAGCCGTATTTAGCAGCCATCTCTTTGATCTGACCCAGCGCACGGTGCTGTTCAGCGATCTCTTCACGCAGACGGATAGTGGCTTCCAGGTTTACGCCGTTTTCCAGGTCAGACTGCAGGGAAACGAACTGTGCGTATTTGTCTTTCATCAGGAAGTCGATACCGTACAGCGCAACGCGACGGTAGTCACCGATGATACGGCCACGGCCATACGCATCTGGCAGACCAGTCAGAACGCCAGACTTACGGCAGTTCAGAATGTCTTTGGTGTAAACATCGAATACGCCCTGGTTGTGGGTCTTACGGTATTCGGTGAAGATTTTTTTCAGCATTGGGTCCAGCTCGCGGTTGTACGCTTTGCAGGAACCTTCAACCATTTTGATACCACCGAACGGGATAATCGCACGTTTCAGTGGCGCTTCAGTTTGCAGACCAACGATTTTCTCAAGGGCTTTGTTGATGTAGCCAGCATCGTGAGAAGTGATGGTGGATGCAACGGAGGTGTCAAAATCAACTGGCGCGTGAGTGCGGTTTTCCAGTTTAACGCCTTCCATTACGCTGTCCCACAGCTTGGTGGTTGCGTCAGTTGCGCCAGCCAGGAAGGATTCGTCACCTTCATACGGGGTATAGTTTTTCTGAATGAAGTCACGGACGTTTACTTCATTCTGCCAGTCACCTTTGGTAAAACCTTCCCAGGCTGTGGCTAACTTTTCATTAAGCTCGGACATGTAACACCTACCTTCTTAAGTGGATTTTTTATTTTCTGCCTGTGGTAATCAATGACGATCGCCGCCACGCAGATAAATGACCCAGTATGTCAACCCAACTAACAGACCCCCACCGATAATGTTCCCGATAGTGACGGGGATCAGGTTATCAGTAATGAAATTCATAATAGTCAGGTGAGAGAAACTTTCCGGGGTGGAACCAACTGCGGTCCAGAACTCCGGGCTCGCAAAATCGCGAATTACAATACCCATAGGGATCATAAACATGTTTGCGATACTGTGCTCAAAGCCGCTGGCAACAAACATCGCAACCGGCAGAACCATAATCATGGCTTTGTCCATCAGGCTACGACCAGAGTAGCTCATCCAGACCGCCAGGCAGACCATCAGGTTTGCGAGGATGCCGAGAGCAACAGCTTCGATAAATGTGTGGTGCATTTTGTGGTCAGCGGTTTGCAGGACGTTAAGCCCCCAGGCGCCGTTGGCGGTCATATACTCGCCAGATAACCACATCAACAAAACAAAGAGCAGACAGCCAATCAGGTTACCAACGTAGACGTTTAACCAGTTTCGTGCCAGTTGGCCCCAGGTAATTCTTCCGCTGGCTTTTGCGACAACAATCAGCACCGTTGAGGTGAAGAGGTCAGCGCCGCATATCACGCAAAGAATCAGACCCAGTGAGAAGCAGATACCGCCAATCAGTTTCGCGATGCCGAATGGCATTGCCGCTGTACCCGTTGTGGCAGTGATGTAGAAGACAAAAGCAATCGAGATGAACACGCCCGCGGTGATCGCCAGATAGAAGGTTTTCATCGGGTGCTTCGTTGCTTTATAGACACCCGCTTCTTCGGCAACTTTGGCCATCGCAGCTGGGAGTAATAGATCAAAAGGGTTGTCAGCTTTCACACTAACTCTCTCTTTATTAAGTCGGCGACGAGATACTAACAAAGCATTATAGAAGAGAAATTGATATAGATCATATCTCGCCTGGCTTATAGGCCCGCAATGCGTATGGTTTTACAGCAAAAGCGGAGTAAGTATTTGATTATCCGTGTAAAAATAAATTTTAAAAGTTATGAAAAGAGTTGAATATTTTCGATCGCTCTCCCTTAAAACAGTTAATTAAAATGGAGTATTTACCATAATTAGTAACAGTCAAGCGCAGGTAAGTAGAATAATATTTACCCGTAATTAACTTTATTATTACATTTAAAAATCATTACCGCAGAAATAAAAAAACGGGGCAATGAAATTGCCCCGTAATATAGCTCAGGCGATTAGAAGCGCCTACAGTTTGTCATGTTATATGCGCTTATTTTGACCAATAGGCGGCTTTGGCTTTCTGCAATTTCTCATAGGCTTTCAGCAGCGACTGATGTGCCGGGAAGGCTTTAAGATCGCTGTCTACAGCCTGCAGGCCGTAGAATGGCGCCTCGCCGCTCAGCGCCGCGCTGGCTGCTTCTACCGCTTCTGCGCCGTACATGCGTACAAAGGCGTTCAGGTATTGCAGCGGCTGACGATCTTCTTCCTGCGCCAGTAAAAGCAGGGTTTGCAGGCAGCGATAGTAGTTAGCGCGTTCTGCACTGAAGACCGACTGGTTAAATTCCATCGTCCATTCAGTCCAGGCCAGCGCCTGATCCAGATCGCCACCCGCCAGGGCCAGCATCGCTTTCAGCTCACCGATACGCAGGGTGTACCAGCCGTTGTCTTTCCCGGTCGCCAGACCCAGGAGCTCACGCACGCGGGTGAAATCGTCGTGGCCTTCGTCGTCGAGCTGGGCAATCAGATTCAGGTAATCTTCTTTTTCCCACTCGCTGCCGGGCAGTGAAAGCAGGGTGTCACGCAGATGTGCGCCCATGCTGTTATTCGCCAGCCACAGATCTTCTGCCGGGTAAATATCAGACATTCCCGGAACCAGAATACGGCAGGCATAGACGCTCAGGTGCTCGTAATCGGCGATATAGACTTCTTTATCTTCTGCTTTGAAGATGGCCATCAGCGTGGCGAACTCTTCTTCGGTCGTCCCGGCGAAGCTCCAGTCCACGAACGGATAGTCAGCGTCCTGCTTGAACATGTCCCAGGAGATCAAACCGCTGGAATCGATGAAGTGCGTTTCCAGGTTCGCGTGTTCAGCCACTTCTTCGTCGTCGAAGGTTGGTGGGGTGAAGACGTCGAGATCTTTCAGGCCGCGGCCCTGCAGCAGTTCGGTGACGGTACGCTCCAGCGCCACGCCAAAGTCAGGGTGTGCGCCAAATGAAGCGAAGCAGGTCCCGTTCGCCGGGTTGAACAGCACCACGCAGATAACCGGGTACTTGCCGCCCAGAGAGCCATCGTAGGCGAAGATTGGGAAACCTTCGGCTTCCAGCTTAGCGATGGATTCCACCACGCCAGGATAGCGAGCCAGCACGTCGGCCGGGATCTCAGGCAGGCTGATGGATTCGGCGATAATGCGGTTTTTAATGTGACGTTCGAATACTTCGGACAGACCCTGAACGCGCGCTTCGTTGCGGGTGTTACCGGCAGACATACCGTTAGACACGTACAGGTTACCCACGATGTTCATTGGGATGTATACGGTCTGCTCATCCGACTGGCGGGTAAACGGCAGGGCGCAGATACCGCGCTCTTCGTTACCGGACTGCAGGTCGATAAGCATACTGGCGGTCAGCTCGTTATCGGCATCGTAAAACGCGCGCAGGCGCGCATCAAGGATGCCTTCCGGCAGTTCGTCGTCTTCGGGCAGCGGGAACCATTTTTCATTCGGATAATGCACGAATGGGCCGTTGGCGATGGTATCGCCCAGCCAGAAGTCGGCGAAGAAATAGTTGGTCGACAGACGCTCAAAATACTCACCCAGCGCAGAGGCCAGCGCCGCCTTTTTGGTTGCACCTTTACCGTTGGTAAAGCACAGCGCGCAGTCTTTGTCGCGAATATGCACGGACCAGACGTGAGGCACCGGATTCAGCCAGGAGGCCTCTTCAATATTAAAGCCGAGGTCGGTCAGTTTCTGCTGGAAGCGAGCGATGGAATCTTCCAGAGCGGCGTCTTTGCCGGGGATAAACGTTTGAGTCATGGCGTTCACTTTTATCGTACGTAAAGCGCGCAATGATACGGGTTTTGCGTGACGGGTGCTATCTTCGGCGAAAATAAAAGGTTGGGCTATGCTTAGAGGCAGTAACCTACTGTTAAGGCATAGAAAAATGAAAGCGTTCGATCTTCACCGGATGGCGTTCGATAAGGTCCCACCGGAATTTTTAGGCGAAGTTGCCCTGCGCAGCCTTTATACCTTCGTACTGGTTTTTCTGTTTCTTAAAATCACCGGGCGCCGCGGCGTTCGGCAGATGTCCCTTTTTGAAGTGCTGATCATCCTGACGCTGGGGTCGGCGGCGGGAGACGTGGCCTTTTATGACGACGTACCGATGGTGCCGGTCTTCGTGGTGTTCGTCACGCTGGCCCTGATGTATCGGCTGGTGATGTGGCTGATGTCGAAAAGCGAAAAGCTGGAGGATCTCCTTGAAGGCAAACCGGTTGTGATTGTCGAAGACGGACAGCTGGCGTGGGAGAAGGTACAAAGCGCCAATATGACCGAATTTGAGTTCTTTATGGAGCTACGCCTGAACAACGTGGAACAGCTGGGGCAGGTGCGTCTGGCCATTATGGAAACCAACGGGCAGATCAGCGTCTATTACTATCACGATGATGACGTTAAGCCGGGCCTGTGCATTCTGCCGGACAGTTTCCTGGAGCGCTTTACGACCGTTCCCGACGCGGGAGAGTACGCCTGCGTTAGGTGCAGTCACGTCATTCCCATGCAGGCGGGGGATCACCGATTATGCCCGCGCTGCGCGAATCCAGAATGGACGAGGGTGAGCACGGCTAAACGCATTACCTGACAGCGGTTTTGTCGGTTTTGCGACAGCGAGATGGCAGATTGTATTGTGTGACGGGGAACACATTTAGCCGGTCATAAGTTTTAGACATTGCGGCGCGTGTCACTGAATGATAAAACCGATATCCACAGTTATAACTTATTGCTTTTAGCGTGGTGAGGGGAAATGGCTCAAGTCTTTAATTTCAGTTCAGGTCCGGCAATGTTACCGGCGGATGTACTCAAACAGGCTCAACAGGAACTTTGCGACTGGAACGGTCTGGGTACGTCGGTAATGGAAGTCAGCCACCGTGGTAAAGAGTTTATTCAGGTGGCGGAAGAAGCAGAAAAGGATTTTCGCGATCTGCTAAATATCCCCTCGAACTACAAAGTATTGTTCTGCCACGGCGGCGGGCGCGGTCAATTTGCTGGCGTGCCCCTGAATATCCTGGGCGACAAAACCACCGCTGACTACGTTGATGCCGGCTACTGGGCCGCAAGCGCGGTGAAAGAAGCGCATAAATACTGCACGCCAAACGTTATCGATGCCAAAGTCACGGTTGACGGCCTGCGTGCCGTGAAGCCGATGAGCGAATGGCAGCTTTCCGATAATGCCGCGTATCTGCACTACTGCCCGAACGAAACCATCGACGGCATCGCCATCGACGAAACGCCGAATTTCGGCAAAGACGTGATCGTTGCCGCCGACTTCTCCTCTACTATTCTGTCCGCGCCTTTGGACGTGAGCCGCTACGGCGTTATCTACGCAGGCGCGCAGAAAAATATCGGCCCGGCCGGTCTGACTATCGTTATCGTGCGTGAAGATTTGCTGGGTAAAGCCCATAAATCCTGCCCGTCGATTCTGGATTACACCGTGCTGAACGATAACGACTCCATGTTTAACACCCCGCCGACGTTTGCCTGGTATCTCTCCGGCCTGGTCTTCAAGTGGCTGAAGCAAAACGGCGGCGTGGCGCAGATGGACAAGGTTAATCAGCAAAAAGCTGAGCTGCTGTACGGCGTTATCGACAAGAGCGATTTCTATCGTAACGACGTGGCGAAAACCAACCGTTCCCGCATGAACGTGCCGTTCCAGCTCGCTGACAGCAATCTGGATAAAGTGTTCCTGGAAGAGTCGTTCGCCGCGGGCCTGCGCGCCCTGAAAGGCCACCGCGTGGTTGGCGGGATGCGCGCGTCTATTTATAACGCCATGCCGCTGGAAGGCGTTAAGGCACTGACCGATTTCATGATCGATTTCGAACGTCGTCACGGTTAATCGCGCTGTTTTTCACCCCCGCAGCTATGCTGCGGGGTTTTTATTATGTTGAGTTGAGAGTTAAGTTTCATGGAATCCCTGACGTTACAACCTATCGCGCGGGTAGATGGCACCATCAATCTGCCTGGTTCAAAAAGTGTCTCGAACCGCGCGCTGCTGCTGGCAGCTCTGGCTAATGGCACCACTGTTCTGACAAACCTGTTAGACAGCGATGATATTCGCCATATGCTCAATGCACTTAACGCGTTGGGAGTCCGTTATACGCTGTCTGACGATCGTACCCGCTGCGAAGTGACCGGAAATGGCGGCGCGCTGCGCGCTACTGAATCGCTCGAGCTGTTCCTCGGCAATGCCGGAACGGCGATGCGCCCGCTGGCGGCGGCGCTGTGCCTTGGCAGCAACAACATCGTTCTGACCGGCGAGCCGCGCATGAAAGAGCGTCCGATTGGTCATCTGGTGGATGCCCTTCGTCAGGGCGGCGCGCAGATTGATTATCTGGAGCAGGAAAACTACCCGCCGCTGCGCCTGCGCGGAGGCTTCACCGGCGGTGCCGTTGAGGTTGACGGCAGCGTATCAAGCCAGTTCTTGACGGCGCTGCTGATGACTGCGCCTCTGGCGCCGCAGGACACGGTTATCACCATCAAAGGTGAGCTGGTGTCCAAACCGTACATCGATATCACGCTGCACCTGATGAAAACCTTCGGTGTGGGCGTTGAAAACCAGTCCTACCAGCGCTTTGTCGTGCGCGGCGGGCAGCAGTATCAGTCGCCGGGCAACTATCTCGTCGAAGGCGATGCCTCTTCCGCGTCTTACTTCCTGGCCGCCGGCGCAATTAAGGGCGGCACGGTGAAAGTGACCGGCATTGGCCGTAACAGCGTGCAGGGCGATATCCGCTTTGCCGACGTACTGGAGAAAATGGGCGCGGTTGTGACCTGGGGAGATGATTTCATCTCCTGTACGCGCGGCGAGCTGAACGCCATCGATATGGACATGAACCATATCCCTGACGCGGCAATGACCATTGCCACGGCGGCGCTGTTCGCGAAGGGCACGACAACCCTGCGTAATATTTACAACTGGCGCGTGAAAGAGACTGACCGCCTGTTTGCGATGGCTACCGAGCTGCGTAAAGTTGGTGCCGAAGTGGAGGAGGGCGAAGATTACATTCGCGTGACGCCTCCGGCTAAACTGCAGTTCGCGGAAATTGGCACCTACAACGATCACCGCATGGCGATGTGTTTCTCGCTGGTGGCGCTGTCGGATACGCCGGTGACGATCCTCGATCCGAAATGCACCGCGAAAACCTTCCCGGACTATTTTGAGCAGCTGGCGCGCATCAGCACGCTTGCCTGACAGAACGCCTGCCGCATCTTCGGATGCGGCATTTCCTTACGCTTCCTGACGTTCATCCTCCCTGATTTCTTCTACACTCAGCTTCATTAATTCCGTAATTTGCACGCAAAGGTAACAGTTGCGCACGTTGGCGCGTATAATGCGCGGCGTTCATGTTAACGGTATGCCTTTATTAAGGAGAAAAAGATGACGGCAGTTGCCCCGGTAATCACCATTGATGGGCCAAGTGGCGCAGGGAAAGGTACTCTGTGCAAAGCGATGGCGGAAGCATTGCAATGGCATCTTTTAGACTCGGGAGCAATCTATCGCGTGCTGGCTCTGGCCGCACTGCATCACCACGTGGATGTGACCTCTGAAGAGGCGCTGGTACCGCTGGCTGCACATCTGGATGTACGCTTTGTCTCCACCGATGGCAACCTTGAGGTGATTCTGGAAGGGGAAGATGTGAGCGGCGAAATCCGCACTCAGGATGTGGCCAACGCGGCGTCCCAGGTTGCTGCTTTCCCGCGCGTTCGCGAGGCGCTGTTGCGTCGCCAGCGCGGTTTCCGTGAAGCGCCAGGCCTGATTGCCGACGGCCGCGATATGGGTACAGTGGTATTCCCTGACGCACCTGTTAAAATTTTCCTTGATGCGTCCTCTGAAGAACGCGCCCATCGCCGTATGCTTCAGTTGCAGGAAAAGGGCTTTAGTGTTAACTTTGATCGCCTTTTATCCGAGATAAAAGAGCGTGACGACCGCGATCGCAACCGCGCCGTCGCCCCACTTGTTCCGGCAGAAGATGCTTTAGTTCTGGATTCCACCAGTTTAACTATTGAGCAAGTGATTGAAAAAGCGCTACAATATGCGCGCCAAAAATTGGCACTCGCGTAATCGCGACAGATTTAGCAGTACCCCCGCTGCAATGGATTGACGGCGGGTATGTGAAACAACCCCATCCGGCACGGAGCCAGGTGGACGTTAATATTAACCTGAAGATTAAACATGACTGAATCTTTTGCTCAACTGTTTGAAGAATCCTTAAAAGAAATCGAAACCCGTCCGGGTTCCATCGTTCGTGGTGTTGTTGTTGCTATCGACAAAGACGTAGTACTGGTTGACGCCGGTCTGAAATCTGAGTCCGCCATCCCGGCAGAGCAGTTCAAAAACGCCCAGGGCGAGCTGGAAATCCAGGTTGGTGACGAAGTTGACGTTGCTCTGGATGCAGTAGAAGACGGCTTCGGTGAAACCCTGCTGTCCCGTGAGAAAGCTAAACGTCACGAAGCTTGGATCACGCTGGAAAAAGCTTACGAAGAAGCTGAAACTGTGGTTGGTGTTATCAACGGCAAAGTTAAAGGCGGCTTCACTGTTGAGCTGAATGGTATTCGTGCGTTCCTGCCAGGTTCACTGGTAGACGTTCGTCCAGTTCGTGACACCCTGCACCTCGAAGGCAAAGAGCTTGAGTTCAAAGTAATCAAGCTGGACCAGAAGCGTAACAACGTTGTTGTATCCCGTCGTGCCGTTATCGAATCCGAAAACAGCGCAGAACGCGATCAGCTGCTGGAAAACCTGCAGGAAGGCATGGAAGTCAAAGGTATCGTTAAGAACCTCACTGACTACGGCGCATTCGTTGACCTGGGCGGCGTTGATGGCCTGCTGCACATCACCGACATGGCGTGGAAACGCGTTAAGCACCCAAGCGAAATCGTGAACGTTGGCGACGAAATCACTGTTAAAGTGCTGAAGTTCGACCGCGAACGTACTCGTGTATCCCTCGGCCTGAAACAGCTGGGCGAAGATCCATGGGTAGCTATCGCTAAGCGTTACCCAGAAGGTACTAAACTGACTGGTCGCGTTACCAACCTGACCGACTACGGCTGCTTCGTTGAAATCGAAGAAGGCGTTGAAGGCCTGGTGCACGTTTCCGAAATGGACTGGACCAACAAAAACATTCACCCATCCAAAGTTGTTAACGTTGGTGATGTAGTGGAAGTGATGGTTCTGGATATCGACGAAGAACGTCGTCGTATCTCCCTGGGCCTGAAACAGTGCAAAAACAACCCATGGCAGCAGTTCGCGGAAACCCACAACAAGGGCGACCGTGTTGAAGGTAAAATCAAGTCTATCACTGACTTCGGTATCTTCATCGGCCTGGACGGCGGCATCGATGGCCTGGTTCACCTGTCTGACATCTCCTGGAACGTTGCAGGCGAAGAAGCAGTACGTGAATACAAAAAAGGCGACGAAATCGCTGCAGTTGTTCTGCAGGTTGACGCAGAGCGTGAGCGTATCTCCCTGGGCGTTAAACAGCTCGCAGAAGATCCGTTCAACAACTGGGTTGCACTGAACAAGAAAGGCGCAATCGTAAACGGTAAAGTGACTGCAGTTGATGCTAAAGGCGCAACCGTAGAGCTGGCTGACGGCGTTGAAGGTTACCTGCGCGCTTCTGAAGCTTCACGTGACCGCGTTGAAGATGCAACTCTGGTTCTGAGCGTTGGCGACGACGTTGAAGCTAAGTTCACCGGTGTTGACCGTAAGAACCGTGCAATCAGCCTGTCTGTTCGTGCTAAAGACGAAGCTGATGAGAAAGATGCAATCGCAACTGTTAACAAACAGGAAGATGCAAACTTCTCTAACAACGCAATGGCTGAAGCTTTCAAAGCAGCTAAAGGCGAGTAATATCAAGTTCTCAACATCATTTGAGCTGTAACGCATTTACAGCGAGAAGGATGAGGAGCAGACTTGACAGATTGCAGGATTCGTCCTGTAATCAATAACAAAGGGCGGCTACGGCCGCCCTTGTTTAATGAGCTGTTCAGCTAATTGGTTTGAAGGAACCGGAGGAATCATGACCAAGTCAGAATTGATTGAAAGACTTGCCAGTCAGCAACCGCACATCCCTGCCAAGGCAGTGGAAGATGCAGTAAAAGAGATGCTGGAGCATATGGCCACCACTCTTGCCCAGGGCGAGCGCATTGAAATCCGCGGTTTCGGTAGTTTCTCTCTGCACTATCGTGCTCCACGCACCGGGCGTAACCCGAAGACAGGCGATAAAGTTGAGCTGGAAGGTAAATATGTTCCGCACTTTAAGCCGGGTAAAGAGCTGCGCGATCGCGCCAATATTTACGGCAACTGAGTTTAGCCTTCGGGGTTAAACTGGGTTAAAAGAAAGCACCTTCGGGTGCTTTTTTTGTTTTTATCGCTTCTCTTCTGAAGATGCGCCGCAATTCTGGTTTCGCTTTCCTGCAAACCGTTAAAAATCTCTCAGCCCTCGCTGTGAATCTCACATTCTCTGCCTGACGTTCTCCCCGTGCGGCGACATACTGCCCGAAACAGGGAGGTTGCGATGGGAATACCGATAGTCAGTGCCTGCGCCATTCTGGCAATTGTTCCGCTGCTCTGGTTGCCTGCGCTGCCGGGTATTCATGTGGTCTGGATGATGACTGCCGCAGGTGCATTCTTCTCGACGCTGCGTCTGCGTGGGCTGCGCTTTACGGGGCTATGGCTGCTTTTTTTCTCCTGGGGCGTGCTGGACGCAATGGAATATGTCTGGCCGATGCAGCATCTCACGACCGGAGCGCAGCGCGCGGAGGTCGTTATCACGGAAACGGACGGCGCGACAACGCATAAGGGAAAGATTGTTGCTCTCAATGGCAAGCGCTGGAACGCATCAACAGGCGTGGCGCTGTATGGCAACTATTTGCCCCAGCCCGCCTGCGCAGGCCAGCGATGGGCAATGACGCTGCGCCTCAGGGCCGTCCACGGCGAGCTTAATGACGGAGGATTCGATTCGCAGCGCAACGCCTTTGCCCGACACCAGACGCTGACCGGCAGGTTTACCCACGCGGAAATGATCGATGGCTCCTGTACCCTGCGCTCACGCTACCTGTCGTCCTTGCAAAATACGCTCGCACCATATCAGTGGGGAGTAGTGATCCTCGGCTTGGGGATGGGAGAGCGTCTGGCGGTATCAAAGGAAATAAATAACCTGATGCGTGAAACCGGCACCCTGCATCTGATGGCAATTTCGGGCCTGCACATTGCGCTTGCGGCTTCGATATTCTGGCTACTGGCGCGAGGGGTGCAGCTTTGCCTACCCGCCCACAGGATTGACTGGCGCATGCCGCTCCTTGCAGGCCTGGGTTTCGCCGCCTTTTATGCCTGGCTGACGGGGCTGCAGCCGCCCGCGCTGCGCACGGTAATCTCGCTCGGCGTACTGGCGGCATTAAAGATAAGCGGCCGTCGGTGGTCGCCGTGGGAGGTATGGCTGTGCTGCGTGGCGGCGATCCTGATTGCGGATCCTATGGCGGTTCTCTCCCAGAGCCTGGCGCTTTCCGCGTTTGCCGTCGCCGCGCTGATTTTCTGGTATCAGTGGCTGCCGCTGCCACGCCTGAACCGCTGGGTCAGCCCGTTTGTGAACTTATTTTATTTGCAGGTTGGGATGCTTCTGCTGCTTTTGCCGCTACAGGTGCTGATTTTTCACGGGTTCAGCATGTCATCGCTGGTGGCTAACCTGTTTGCCGTTCCGCTGGTGACGTTTGTTTCGGTTCCTCTGATCCTGCTCGGCATGCTGCTGCACTTATTCCCATCGGGCGTGCTGGAAACCCTCGTCTGGCAGGCGGCGGATAAATCTCTGGCGGGGCTTTTCTGGCTGCTGATGCGGTTACCGGACGGCTGGCAAAATGTGGATGAGCGTTGGCAATATCTGACCTTGCTTCCCTGGCTGGCGATTATTGGCTGGCGCTTGCGCGTCTGGAATCCAATGCCTGCGGTATGTATGGCGGGGAGTCTGCTACTGACGTTTCCACTCTGGAGAGCGACGAAAGATGATGGCTGGACGCTGCATATGCTGGATGTCGGGCAAGGGCTGGCGATGGTGGTTGAACGTCAGGGCAGGGCGATGTTGTACGATTCCGGGCTGGCATGGACGGGGGGCGATAGCGCGCAGCAGATTATTATTCCCTGGCTGCGCTGGCATCATCTGACCCCGGACGGGCTTATTCTCAGCCATGAGCATCTCGATCATGCGGGAGGTCTGGCATCTTTACAAAAAAGTTGGCCTGCAATGCGGGTGCGCAGCCCGCTGGGGTGGGCAGGGCATCTTCCCTGCTTTCGCGGACAGCAGTGGCAATGGCAAGGCTTAACGTTTAGCGTTCACTGGCCGCCGCCGGAGCAATCGTTGACCGGGAATAACCGCTCCTGCGTAGTAAAAATTGATGACGGTGAGCAGAGCGTTTTACTGACGGGCGACATCGAAGCGAAGGCCGAACTGGCGATGGTAAGCCACCGCTGGCGGCATCTTAGGTCTACACTCATTCAGGTACCGCATCATGGCAGTAACACATCTTCATCGCTTCCGCTTGTACAACGGGCTGAGGGGAAAATCGCGCTGGCTTCTGCGGCCCGCTATAACGCATGGCGATTTCCATCGGGCAAAGTTGTCAGGCGGTACAGAAAAGAGGGCTATTTTTGGCTAGATACACCCCAATCAGGACAAATCTCTGTGACCTTTTCGCAACATAGCTGGCAAATCCGGCGCTTACGCGATCAATATTTACCACGTTGGTATCATCAGTGGTTTGGCGCGCCCGTAGATAACGGGTAGAATATGCGGCTATTTCACCAAATGCTGGTTTTTTGAATGCATAACGACAAAGATCTCTCCACGTGGCAAACCTTCCGCCGACTCTGGCCGATGATTGCACCCTTTAAAACAGGCTTGATCGTGGCGGGCGTAGCGTTAATCCTCAACGCAGCCAGCGATACTTTTATGCTATCGCTTCTCAAACCGTTACTGGATGACGGTTTTGGTAAAACGGATCGCTCAGTGTTGCTATGGATGCCTCTGGTGGTTATCGGACTGATGATCTTACGCGGTATCACCAGCTATATTTCCAGCTACTGCATCTCATGGGTATCGGGGAAAGTGGTGATGACCATGCGTCGTCGCCTCTTCAGCCACATGATGGGAATGCCGGTTTCATTCTTTGATAAGCAGTCTACGGGCACCTTGCTTTCGCGTATCACATACGACTCAGAGCAGGTGGCATCGTCGTCCTCAAGCGCGCTGATTACGGTGGTGCGTGAAGGCGCATCGATTATCGGCCTGTTTATCATGATGTTCTATTACAGCTGGCAGCTGTCGATCATCCTTATTGTTCTGGCGCCGATTGTCTCCATCGCTATTCGCGTGGTGTCCAAGCGTTTTCGTAATATCAGCAAAAACATGCAGAACACCATGGGGCAGGTGACGACCAGCGCTGAGCAGATGCTGAAAGGCCATAAAGAAGTGCTGATTTTCGGCGGCCAGGAAGTCGAAACCAAACGCTTCGATAAAGTCAGCAACAAGATGCGCCTGCAGGGGATGAAAATGGTTTCAGCCTCTTCCATCTCTGACCCGGTCATTCAGCTGATCGCTTCCCTGGCGCTGGCATTTGTCCTGTATGCGGCGAGCTTCCCAAGCGTAATGGAAACCCTGACTGCCGGTACTATCACCGTGGTCTTCTCGTCGATGATTGCGCTGATGCGTCCGCTGAAATCCCTGACTAACGTCAACGCACAGTTCCAGCGCGGCATGGCCGCTTGCCAGACGCTGTTCAGTATCCTCGATTCCGAGCAGGAAAAAGACGAAGGCAAACGCGTGATTGAACGCGCGAAAGGTGACGTTGAGTTCCGCGATGTGACCTTTACCTATCCTGGTCGCGAAACGCCTGCACTGCGCAACATCAACCTGAGCATTCCGGCGGGCAAAACGGTTGCTTTGGTGGGGCGTTCGGGCTCCGGTAAGTCAACAATCGCCAGCCTGATTACGCGTTTCTACGACATTGATGAAGGCGAGATCCTGTTAGACGGTCACGACCTGCGTGAGTACACGCTGCAATCGCTGCGTAACCAGGTTGCGCTGGTCTCCCAGAACGTCCATCTGTTTAACGACACCGTGGCGAACAACATTGCTTACGCCCGTAACGACGTGTACAGCCGTGAGCAGATCGAAAATGCGGCGCGCATGGCCTATGCGATGGACTTTATCAACAAGATGGATAACGGTCTTGATACGGTCATCGGTGAAAACGGCGTCCTGCTTTCCGGCGGCCAGCGTCAGCGTATCGCCATTGCCCGTGCGCTGCTGCGCGATAGCCCGATCCTCATCCTCGACGAAGCGACCTCTGCGCTGGATACCGAATCTGAACGTGCGATTCAGTCTGCGCTGGACGAACTGCAGAAGAACCGTACTTCACTGGTGATTGCACACCGTCTGTCGACGATCGAACAGGCGGATGAAATCGTCGTGGTTGAAGACGGTCTTATCGTTGAACGCGGTAGCCACGCAGATCTGCTGGCCCATCGCGGCGTTTACGCGCAGCTTCATAAGATGCAGTTTGGCGAATGATTGCCCGCATCTGGTCAGGTGAATCCCCGCTGTGGCGGCTGTTTTTGCCGCTCTCCTGGCTTTACGGCCTGGTGAGCGGGGCGATTCGCTTGCTTTACCGCCTGGGGCTGAAGCGCGCCTGGCGCGCCCCGGTTCCGGTGGTGGTGGTGGGTAACCTGACCGCGGGCGGCAATGGTAAAACGCCGGTCGTTATCTGGCTGGTTGAACAACTCCAGAAACAGGGCATACGTCCGGGCGTGGTATCACGCGGTTACGGTGGCAAAGCGGCGTCCTATCCGCTGCTGTTAAATTCCCAGACCACCACGGCCGAAGCCGGCGATGAACCGGTTCTGATTTACCAGCGTACCGGAGCGCCGGTTGCCGTTTCTCCCGTTCGCAGCGACGCCGTAAAAGCGCTGCTGGCGGAACATCCGGTTCAAATCATCATCACCGACGATGGTTTGCAGCACTACGCGCTGGCACGCGACAAAGAGATTGTGGTCATTGATGGCGTTCGCCGTTTTGGCAACGGCTGGTGGCTCCCCGCCGGGCCTATGCGCGAACGTGCTTCGCGCCTCAAATCCGTGGATGCCGTCATTGTGAACGGCGGCGTGGCGAAGCCGGGAGAAATCCCTATGCGGCTTCATCCCGGTCTGGCGGTGAATCTGCTGACCGGCGAGCGTCGGGACGTGGCGGCACTCCCGTCGCTGGTGGCGATGGCCGGCATCGGACACCCCCCGCGCTTCTTCGCGACCCTGGAACACTGCGGTGCCCGCCCTGAGAAGTGCATCCCGCTGGCCGACCATCAGGCGCTCACGCCCGAACAGGTTGAAGCCTTCACGACTGAGGGGCAGACGCTCATCATGACGGAAAAAGACGCGGTAAAATGCCGTGGCTTTGCGAAAGAAAACTGGTGGTATCTGCCGGTTGACGCTGAACTCAGCGGCGAGCAGCCGGAAAAATTGCTCAAAGAACTGATTGCGTTGGTGCATTAATCGCAAATGCGGTTCTGATGGCGCTTTGACTGACAGGAAAACGCATGTCTTTACCGCAACTCTCGCTCTCTGCCGCGCGTAACTTACACCTCGCCGCACAGGGGCTGCTGAAAAAGCCCCGCCGTCGCGCGCGGCCAGCCGATATCCTTTCTACCGTGCAGCGCATGTCGCTGCTGCAAATCGACACCATTAACATCGTGGCGCGCAGCCCTTATCTGGTGCTGTTCAGCCGTCTGGGCGAGTATCAGCCCCAGTGGCTGGACAACGCGCTGAGCCAGGGCGAGCTCATGGAGTACTGGGCGCATGAGGCCTGCTTTCTGCCGCGCAGCGATTTTTCGCTGGTGCGCCACCGCATGCTCTCCCCGGATAAGATGGGCTGGAAATACCGTCAGGAGTGGATGCAGGAGCACGCGGCTGAAATAGAGCAGCTCATCGCCCATATTCAGGAAAATGGCCCGGTGCGCTCGGCCGATTTTGAGCATCCAAAGAAGGGAAGTAGCGGCTGGTGGGAGTGGAAACCGCACAAGCGCCACCTTGAGGGGCTGTTCACGTCGGGCAAGGTGATGGTGGTGGAGCGGCGTAATTTTCAGCGCGTCTACGACCTGACGCATCGCGTAATGCCCCACTGGGACGACGAGCGCGATCTGCTCACCCAGGAGGCCGCCGAAGCCATGATGCTGGAGAACAGCGCCCGCAGCCTGGGAATATTCCGTCCGCAGTGGCTGGCGGATTACTATCGCCTACGTCAGCCCGCGCTGAAACCGCTTCTGGAACGCTGGCAGCACGCCCGGCGAGCTATCCCGGTTGAGGTCGACACCCTCGGGGAGATGTGGCTCCACGCCGACCTGCTCCCGCTGCTGCCTCAGGCTCAGGACGGAAAGCTTCAGGCGACGCACAGCGCCGTGCTTTCGCCGTTTGACCCGGTCGTGTGGGACCGAAAGCGTGCCGAGCAGCTGTTTAACTTCAGCTATCGGCTGGAGTGCTACACCCCGGCGCCAAAACGTCAGTACGGCTATTTTGTTTTACCTCTGCTGCACAAAGGGCAGCTGGTGGGGCGAATGGACGCAAAGATGCACCGCAAAACCGGCATTCTGGACGTCATCGCGCTCTATCTGGAAGAGGGAACAAAGGTAACGGCAAGCCTGGAGAAAGGGTTAACGTCGGCGATAACCGATTTTGCTCGCTGGCAGGGCGCGAACTGCGTGACGCTGGGCCGCGCGCCTGAAGGGCTGTTTACGCACTGTCGAAGTGGCTGGGAAACAGGCACTCCCTGAAAAAGGAATGTGTTAAGCTTTATCGATTACCCATACGGAGGAACTATGGATCACCGTTTACTCGAAATTATTGCCTGCCCGGTGTGCAACGGCAAACTCTACTACAGCCAGGATAAACAAGAGCTAATTTGCAAACTGGACAGTCTGGCTTTCCCGCTGCGTGAGGGTATTCCGGTGCTGCTGGAAAACGAAGCCCGTTCGCTGGTGGCAGAAGAGAGCAAACCATGAGTTTTGTTGTCATTATTCCCGCGCGCTATGCATCAACCCGCCTGCCGGGTAAACCGCTGGTGGATATCAACGGCAAGCCGATGATCGTCCACGTGCTCGATCGCGCGCGCGAGTCCGGCGCCGACCGCGTTATCGTTGCCACCGATCACCCTGAGGTTGCGCGCGCCGTTGAGGCCGCGGGTGGCGAAGTTTGCATGACCCGCGCCGATCATCAGTCCGGTACCGAGCGTCTCGCTGAGGTGGTGGAAAAGTGCGGTTTCAGTGACGATACCGTCATTGTAAACGTGCAGGGCGACGAGCCGATGATCCCGGCGGTCATTATTCGTCAGGTGGCGGAAAACCTGGCCCAGCGTCAGGTTGGCATGGCGACGCTTGCGGTGCCTGTTCATCATGCGGAAGAAGCCTTTAACCCGAATGCCGTGAAGGTTGTGATGGACGCTGAAGGCTACGCGCTCTATTTCTCCCGCGCGACCATTCCGTGGGATCGCGACCGCTTTGCCGCCTCCAGAGAAACCATTGGCGATACCTTCCTGCGCCACCTGGGGATCTACGGCTATCGTGCGGGGTTTATCCGTCGCTATGTGACCTGGGCGCCGAGCCCGCTGGAGCATATCGAAATGCTCGAGCAGCTCCGCGTGCTGTGGTACGGCGAGAAAATCCACGTTGCGGTTGCCCAGGAAGTGCCGGGCACGGGCGTTGATACCCCTGAAGATCTCGAACGCGTTCGCGCTGAACTGCGTTAATTCCCATCATCCCCTCGTTCGGGGGGATGTTTTACCGTCTGGTTTTTATTCCTTTTTCTTTTCCATAATTGATCTCATACGGGTGACAACCATCCCCCGCGCGCTCATTATAAAAGCAGTGGTTTTTATGGGGGTAATCTCAGATGGAACAGCTGCGTGCCGAACTTAGCCACCTGCTTGGCGAGCCATTAAGCCGGGTTGAGTGCGTGAATGAGAAGGCTGATACCGCACTATGGGCGTTGTATGACAGTAATGGAAACCCGATGCCGTTAATGGCCCGTAGCTTCACCTCACCCGGCGTCGCCCGACAGTTGGCCTGGAAAATATCGATGCTGGCGAGAGAGGGGACGGTGCGAATGCCGACGGTGTACGGCGTGATGACCCACGAAGAACACCCGGGCCCGGACGTGCTGCTGATTGAGCGGCTCCGCGGCGTATCGGTAGAAGCGCCCGCGCGCACTCCGGAGCGCTGGGAGCAGCTAAAAGATCAGATTGTGGAAGGGCTGCTGGCCTGGCACCGGCAGGACAGCGGGGGGCTGGTCGGCCCCGTCGACAGCACCCAGGATAATCTCTGGCCCCTCTGGTATCGCCAGCGGGTCGAAGTGCTGTGGGGCACGCTCAATCAGTTCAGCAATACCGGTTTAACCATGCAGGACAAGCGCATCTTGTTCCGCACCCGCGAATGCCTGCCCGCGCTGTTTGAAGGATTTAACGATAACTGCGTGCTGATACACGGCAACTTTACCCTGCGCAGTATGCTCAAAGATCCGCGCAGCGATCAGCTGCTGGCGATGGTGGGCCCAGGGATCATGCTCTGGGCACCGCGCGAGTACGAGCTGTTCAGATTAAGCGACAGCGCCCAGGCCGAAGGCCTGCTCTGGCACTATCTGCAGCGCGCCCCGGTTGCGGAAGCATTCCTGTGGCGGCGCTGGCTCTATCTGCTTTGGGATGAAGTGGCGCAACTGGTGAATACCGGCCGGTTCAACCGCGCCAACTTCGATCTCGCAACCAAATCACTCCTGCCCTGGCTCGCCTGACGAGCCTTTCAGCCACTGCCAGATGCGCCCGAGCGTTTCATACCCCACGCGATCGCTGTGCATCAACCAGACCGGGGACGGGATTGCCCGTTCCCACGGATTGAGCGGAGCGTGGATCGCAATCTGGTTAGCCGGCGCTGGCAGCGGATGCAGCCCTTGATTCTTAAAGAAAATCATCGCTCTTGGCAGGTGTGAAGCGGACGTCACCAGCAGGAACGGCGCTTCGCCAATCGCCTGTTTCACCGCCGCCGCTTCCTCTTCGGTATCTTTCGGGCTGTCGAGGGTGACAATCGACGCGCGCGGCACGCCCAGCGACTCCGCCACCCGGGCTCCCGCCTCCGCGGTGCTCACCGGGTTGGTTTTGGCCGCCGCGCCCGTGAAGATCAGTTTCGCGCCGGGATTCGCCAGCCACAGGCGGATGCCTTCGTTGAGCCGCGGCAGGCTGTTGTTGATTAGGTTCGAGCTGGGCGCCCAGTCGGGATCCCAGGTGTACCCGCCGCCCAGCACCACGATGTACTGAACTTTCCTATCGCCTTTCCAGGTCGGATAGGTTTTTTCAATAGGGCGCAATAATCCGTCAGCCACCGGCTGCAGGCTCAGCAGCAGCAGCGCCAGCCAGCCCACCGTGATAAGCGATTTACCACTTTTCTGAAAGCGGCTAAACCAGACCAGCGCCAGGCCCAGCGCGATCAGCATGAGCAGCAGGGGAAGGGGAAGCAGCATCCCTCCGAGATATTTTTTCAGCGTAAAAAGCATCCTTTCTGGTTCCTTTTTTAACCATACAGCAGGTGATTGCCTGTGATATTACACCAGAGAGGTTCATTCTCTGCTCGGGTGTGACAAAATAGCGGTTTTGCTGTTAGCGAGTGGAACTCTCCCAATGCGGGATCGCAATTTTGATGACATCGCGGAAAAGTTTTCGCGCAACATTTATGGCACCACCAAAGGCCAGCTGCGCCAGACGATCCTCTGGCAGGATCTGGACGTGATTCTGGACTCCTTCGGCGACCGTAAATTGCGCGTGCTTGATGCTGGCGGAGGCGAAGGCCAGACCGCCATCCTGATGGCTGAACGCGGTCATCACGTCACGCTTTGCGATCTTTCTGCTGAGATGGTCGCGAGGGCAAAACGCGCGGCGGAAGAGAAAGGTGTGAGCGACAACATGCATTTTATACAATGCGCCGCTCAGGATATTGCACAGCATTTGGAAACTCAGGTTGATCTGATATTGTTTCATGCTGTGCTCGAATGGGTCGCCGAGCCGCAAGACGTATTAAAAACACTGTGGTCGGTATTGTGCCCGGGCGGTGCGCTCTCGCTGATGTTCTACAATGCAAACGGTCTGTTGATGCGTAACGTGCTGGTGGGTAATTTCGGTTATGTCCAGCAGGGTATGTATAAAAAGAAACGACGCACGCTTTCGCCGGATTTCCCGCGCGATCCCCAGCAGGTTTACGGCTGGCTGGAGGAGATCGGCTGGAAAATTACCGGGAAAACGGGCGTCAGGGTGTTTCATGATTATCTGCGCGATAAACAAAAGCAGCATGACTGCTTAGACGCTTTAACTGAAATAGAAACGCGGTATTGCCGCCAGGAGCCGTATGTGAGCCTTGGCCGTTATATTCACGTCACTGCGTATAAACCGCAGATGCAAGGATAACCTATGAGTGAATTTTCCCAGACAGTCCCCGAACTGGTTGCCTGGGCCAGGAAAAACGATTTCTCCATTACGCTGCCGGTTGACCGGCTTTCGTTCCTGCTGGCGGTTGCCACGCTGAACGGCGAGCGTCTGGATGGGGAAATGAGCGAGGGTGAACTGGTGGATGCGTTCCGCCACGTCAGTGATGCGTTTGAGCAAACCAGCGAAACCATTAGCGTGCGTGCCAACAACGCGATTAACGACATGGTGCGTCAACGTCTGCTGAACCGCTTTACCAGCGAGCAGGCGGAAGGAAACGCCATCTATCGCCTGACGCCCCTGGGCATCGGGATCACCGACTACTACATTCGTCAGCGCGAATTCTCCACGCTGCGCCTCTCTATGCAGCTGTCCATTGTTGCGGGCGAGCTGAAGCGCGCGGCGGATGCGGCGGACGAAAACGGCGATGAGTTCCACTGGCACCGCAATGTCTACGCGCCGCTGAAATACTCGGTGGCGGAAATCTTCGACAGCATCGACCTGACCCAGCGTCTGATGGACGAGCAGCAGCAGCAGGTAAAAGATGATATCGCGCAGCTGCTGAACAAAGACTGGCGCGCGGCGATCTCCAGCTGCGAACTTTTGCTCTCCGAAACCTCCGGTACGCTGCGCGAGTTGCAGGATACGCTGGAAGCGGCGGGCGACAAGCTCCAGGCAAACCTGCTGCGCATCCAGGATGCAACGCTTGCCCATGACGATCTGCACTTTATCGACCGCCTGGTCTTCGATCTGCAAAGCAAGCTTGACCGCATTATCAGCTGGGGCCAGCAGTCGATTGACCTGTGGATCGGCTACGACCGTCACGTTCACAAATTTATCCGTACCGCGATCGATATGGATAAAAACCGCGTCTTCGCCCAGCGTCTGCGCCAGTCGGTACAAACCTATTTCGACGCGCCGTGGGCATTGACCTACGCCAACGCCGATCGTCTGCTCGATATGCGTGACGAAGAGATGGCGCTGCGCGACGAAGAGGTGACGGGTGAGCTTCCACCGGATCTTGAGTACGAAGAATTCAACGAAATTCGTGAACAACTTGCGGCGATGATCGAAGAACAGCTCGCGGTTTATAAAACCAGACAAGTGCCGCTGGATCTTGGTCTCGTGGTGCGCGACTATCTCGCCCAATATCCGCGGGCGCGTCATTTCGATATTGCACGCATTGTGGTCGATCAGGCGGTCCGCCTGGGCGTAGCACAAGCAGATTTCACCGGCCTGCCGCCGAAATGGCAGCCAATTAACGATTACGGAGCCAAGGTACAGGCGCATGTCATTGACAAATATTGAACAAGTGATGCCAGTGAAGCTGGCACAGGCGCTGGCGAATCCGTTGTTTCCGGCGCTGGACAGCCAGCTGCGTGCCGGTCGTCACATTGGCCTTGACGAGCTGGACAATCACGCCTTTTTGATGGACTTCCAGGAATATCTGGAAGAGTTTTACGCGCGCTATAACGTTGAGCTGATCCGCGCCCCGGAAGGGTTCTTCTATCTGCGCCCGCGCTCCACCACGCTTATCCCGCGTTCGGTGCTCTCCGAGCTGGACATGATGGTCGGCAAGATCCTCTGCTACCTCTATCTCAGCCCGGAACGTCTGGCTAACGAAGGGATCTTCACCCAGCAGGAGCTCTACGATGAGCTGCTGGCGCTGGCGGATGAAAGCAAGCTGTTGAAGCTGGTCAATAACCGTTCAACAGGCTCCGACCTTGACCGTCAGAAATTGCAGGAAAAAGTTCGCTCTTCCCTGAACCGTCTGCGTCGTCTGGGCATGGTCTGGTTTATGGGCCATGACAGCAGCAAATTCCGCATCACCGAATCAGTCTTCCGCTTTGGCGCCGACGTGCGCGCGGGTGACGATGCCCGTGAAGCGCAGCTGCGCATGATCCGCGACGGTGAAGCGATGCCGGTAGAAAACCATTTACAGCTCAATGACGAGCACGAAGAGAATCAGCCGGATAGCGGGGAGGAAGAGTAATGATTGAACGCGGTAAATTTCGCTCACTAACGCTGATTAACTGGAACGGCTTCTTTGCCCGAACCTTCGATCTGGATGAGCTGGTAACAACGCTCTCCGGCGGTAACGGTGCGGGTAAATCCACCACCATGGCGGCATTCGTTACGGCGCTGATCCCTGACCTGACGCTGCTGCACTTCCGTAACACCACCGAGGCGGGCGCCACGAGCGGCTCTCGCGATAAAGGTCTGCACGGTAAGCTGAAAGCCGGCGTCTGTTATTCCGTTCTCGACGTCATCAACTCCCGTCACCAGCGCGTGGTGGTGGGCGTGCGTTTGCAACAGGTTGCAGGCCGCGACCGCAAAGTGGATATCAAACCCTTTGCCATTCAGGGGCTGCCAACCTCTATGCAGCCAACCGCGCTGCTGACCGAAACCCTGAACGAGCGCCAGGCGCGCGTGCTGACGCTGCAGGAGCTGAAAGACAAGCTCGAAACCATCGAAGGCGTGCAGTTCAAGCAGTTTAACTCGATTACCGATTACCACTCCCTGATGTTCGATCTGGGCGTGGTGGCGCGTCGTCTGCGTACCGCGTCCGATCGCAGTAAATACTATCGTCTGATTGAAGCCTCCCTGTACGGCGGTATTTCCAGCGCCATTACCCGCTCGCTGCGCGACTACCTGCTGCCGGAAAACAGCGGCGTGCGTAAGGCTTTCCAGGACATGGAAGCGGCGCTGCGTGAAAACCGAATGACGCTGGAAGCGATTCGCGTCACCCAGTCTGACCGCGACCTGTTCAAGCATCTGATCAGCGAAGCCACCAACTATGTGGCGGCGGACTACATGCGTCACGCCAACGAGCGCCGTATTCATCTGGATCAGGCGCTTGAGTACCGTCGCGAGCTGTTTACCTCCCGTAAGCAGCTGGTGGCCGAACAGTATAAGCATGTCGAAATGGCGCGCGAGCTGGGCGAGCACAACGGGGCGGAAGGGGATCTGGAAGCCGATTATCAGGCCGCCAGCGACCACCTGAACCTGGTGCAAACCGCGCTGCGTCAGCAGGAAAAAATCGAGCGCTATGAAGCCGACCTCGATGAGCTGCAGATCCGCCTCGAAGAACAAAATGAAGTGGTGGCCGAAGCCGCCGACATGCAGGAAGAGAACGAAGCCCGCGCCGAAGCCGCCGAGCTGGAAGTGGATGAGCTGAAAAGCCAGCTCGCCGATTACCAGCAGGCGCTGGACGTGCAGCAGACCCGCGCTATCCAGTACAACCAGGCGCTGCAGGCGCTTCAGCGCGCGAAAGAGCTGTGCCACCTGCCGGACTTAACGCCAGAGAGCGCCGACGAGTGGCTGGATACGTTCCAGGCGAAAGAGCAGGAAGCCACCGAAAAACTGCTCTCTCTGGATCAGAAAATGAGCGTGGCGCAAACCGCGCACAGCCAGTTTGAGCAGGCGTATCAGCTCGTCGTGGCCATTAACGGCCCGGTTGCGCGTAGCGAAGCCTGGCAAACGGCCCGCGAGCTGCTGCGTGATGGCGTAAACCAGCGCCATCTGGCCGAGCAGGTTCAGCCGCTGCGTATGCGTCTGAACGAGCTGGAACAGCGTCTGCGCGAGCAGCAGGAAGCCGAGCGTCTGCTGGCGGAATTCTGCAAGCGTCAGGGCAAACGGGTCGATATTGACGATCTTGAAGCGCTGCATCAGGAGCTGGAAGCGCGTATTGCCGCACTTTCTGACTCCGTTTCCAGCGCCAGCGAACAGCGCATGAACCTGCGTCAGGAGATGGAGCAGCTCCAGTCCCGCTCGCAGACGCTGCTACAGCGCGCGCCAATCTGGCTTGCCGCGCAGAGCAGCCTGAGCCAGCTCAGCGAGCAGTGCGGCGAAGAGTTTACGTCCAGCCAGGACGTCACCGAATACCTGCAGCAGCTGCTCGAGCGCGAGCGCGAAGCAATTGTTGAGCGCGACGAAGTGGGCGCGCGTAAACGTGAAGTTGACGAAGAGATTGAACGTTTGAGCCAGCCGGGCGGTGCGGAAGATGCGCGCCTGAATACCCTGGCGGAACGTTTCGGCGGCGTGCTGCTGTCCGAAATTTACGACGATGTTGGTCTGGACGACGCGCCGTACTTCTCCGCGCTTTACGGCCCGTCCCGTAACGCAATTGTGGTGCCGGATCTGTCTCTGATTTCCGAGCAGCTTGCCGGTCTGGAAGATTGCCCGGAAGATCTCTATCTGATCGAAGGGGATCCGCAGTCATTCGATGACAGCGTGTTCAGCGTTGATGAGCTGGAAAAAGCGGTGGTGGTGAAAATCGCCGACCGCCAGTGGCGCTACTCGCGCTTCCCTGAACTGCCGCTGTTTGGCCGCGCGGCGCGTGAAAACCGCATCGAAAGCCTGCATGCCGAGCGTGAAACGCTCTCTGAGCGCTTTGCCACGCTGTCGTTTGACGTACAGAAAACCCAGCGTCTGCATCAGGCCTTTAGCCGCTTTATCGGCAGCCATCTGGCGGTAGCCTTCGAAGCCGATCCGGAAGCGGAAATTCGCAAGCTCAACACCCGTCGCGGCGAGCTGGAGCGTGCGATCGCCAATC
The DNA here is from genome assembly GCF_964208575.1 of Enterobacter soli. Taxonomy (GTDB): domain Bacteria; phylum Pseudomonadota; class Gammaproteobacteria; order Enterobacterales; family Enterobacteriaceae; genus Enterobacter; species Enterobacter soli_A. The sequence continues at coordinate 30,621 of NZ_CAXOFU010000012.1, forward strand.
ATGAAAATGATAACCAGCAAAGCCGCGTGCAGTTTGAACAGGCGAAAGAGGGCGTTGCCGCGCTTAACCGCATTCTGCCGCGCCTGAACCTGCTGGCGGACGATACGCTGGCCGACCGCGTGGATGAAATTCAGGAGCGCCTGGACGAAGCGCAGGAAGCCGCGCGCTTTGTGCAGCAGTACGGCAACCAGCTGGCGAAGCTGGAGCCGGTGGTTTCAGTGCTGCAAAGCGATCCGGAGCAGTTTGAACAGTTAAAAGAGGACTACGCCTGGTCTCAGCAGGTGCAGCGCGAAGCGCGTCAGCAGGCATTCGCCCTGACGGAAGTTGTGCAGCGCCGTGCCCACTTCGGCTATTCCGATTCGGCTGAAATGCTGAGCGGTAACAGCGATCTCAACGAGAAACTGCGCCAGCGTCTTGAGCAGGCAGAAGCGGAACGTACCCGCGCCCGTGAAGCCATGCGTAGCCACGCCGCTCAGCTGAGCCAGTACAGCCAGGTGATGGCATCCCTGAAAAGTTCGTTCGATACCAAGAAAGAGCTGTTAAACGACCTGCATAAAGAGCTGCAGGACATCGGTGTGCGTGCCGACAGCGGCGCGGAAGAGCGCGCGCGCATTCGCCGCGACGAGCTGCATAGCCAGCTCAGCAACAACCGCGCGCGCCGCAATCAGCTGGAAAAAGCGCTGACCTTCTGCGAGGCGGAGATGGATAACCTGACCCGTCGCCTGCGCAAGCTGGAGCGCGATTACCATGAAATGCGCGAGCAGGTTGTTACTGCAAAAGCGGGCTGGTGTGCGGTAATGCGGATGGTGAAAGACAACGGCGTTGAGCGTCGCCTGCACCGTCGCGAACTGGCCTATCTCTCCGGCGATGAGCTGCGGTCCATGTCGGATAAGGCATTGGGTGCGCTGCGTCTGGCGGTGGCGGATAACGAACATCTGCGCGACGTGCTGCGCATGTCGGAAGATCCAAAGCGTCCGGAACGTAAAATTCAGTTCTTCGTGGCGGTTTATCAGCACTTACGCGAGCGTATTCGTCAGGACATCATCCGTACCGACGATCCGGTTGAAGCCATCGAACAGATGGAAATTGAGCTGAGCCGCCTGACGGAAGAGCTGACCTCCCGCGAGCAGAAGCTGGCGATCAGTTCCCGAAGCGTGGCGAACATCATTCGTAAGACGATCCAGCGCGAGCAGAACCGTATTCGCCAGCTTAACCAGGGCCTGCAGAGCGTCTCCTTCGGCCAGGTGAACAGCGTGCGTCTGAACGTGAACGTGCGTGAAGCGCATTCCACGCTGCTGGATGTGCTGTCTGAGCAGCACGAGCAGCATCAGGATCTGTTCAATAGCAACCGCCTGACCTTCTCGGAAGCGCTAGCGAAACTGTACCAGCGCCTGAATCCGCAGATCGATATGGGCCAGCGCACGCCGCAAACCATCGGTGAAGAGCTGCTGGATTACCGTAACTATCTGGAAATGGAAGTTGAGGTTAACCGTGGTTCTGACGGCTGGCTGCGTGCGGAATCCGGCGCGCTGTCGACGGGTGAAGCGATCGGTACCGGTATGTCGATTCTGGTGATGGTTGTCCAGAGCTGGGAAGATGAAGCGCGCCGCCTGCGCGGCAAAGACATCTCCCCATGCCGCCTGCTGTTCCTCGATGAGGCGGCGCGTCTGGATGCCCGCTCAATCGCGACGCTGTTTGAGCTGTGCGATCGTCTTGATATGCAGCTGATTATCGCGGCGCCTGAAAACATCAGTCCGGAAAAAGGCACGACCTACAAGCTGGTGCGTAAAGTCTTCCAGAACAGTGAACACGTGCACGTTGTCGGACTGCGTGGCTTTGCGCCGCAGCCGCCGGAGTCATTACCGGGAACCGCCGACGCGTCTTAACGCGTTTTGTTACCAAAAGCGGCGCTGGAGCGCCGCTTTTTTTATTCACTTAACTTGTGCTTACGGCTGCGTTATCTTTAAACTTCTTTACATAAGGACAGGCAACAGGTTTTATGCCTTCCTATACTAAAGAGAAGCCCCAATGTGATGGGCATGTCGTAAGAAAACAGGGGGCAAGGGATGTTGCTAAAGAAAAATCGTGGTCGTCAGCTGTCTGCGCTGAGTTTGTGCCTGACAGTGATGTTTGCTCCGCTGTTCAGCGCGCAGGCCGATGAGCCTGAAATCGTTCCGGTTGACAGTTCCGCCAGTGTGGGGAATCAGCCAACGTCATTATCACAACCGCTGGAGCAGTCTCCCGCGACGGCCATTATGGCGGGTATTCGACCGCTGCCGGAGGGCATCAATATTGAGTCGCTCCAGCAGCAGCTCCTTACCGGTCTGCCTTCCGGCTATAAGCCTGCGTATCTCAATCAACTCACGCTCCTCTACGCTGCGCGCGACATGAAGCCCATGTGGGAAAATCGCGATGCGGTGCGCGCATTCCAGCAGCAGCTGGCAGAGGTGGCGATTGCCGGTTTCCAGCCGCAGTTTACCGCCTGGGTTGAGCTGCTGACCGATCCGTCAGTCACCGGGCAGGCCCGCGACGTGGTGCTGTCCGATGCCATGATGGGCTACCTGCAGTTTGTGGCGGGTATTCCGGTCAACGGCAATCGCTGGCTGTACAGCGACAAACCTTACAAGCTGGCGACGCCCGCGCTGTCGGTGATCAACCAGTGGCAGCTGTCGCTGGATAACGGCGAGCTGCCGCGCTTTGTCGCGAGCCTGGCGCCGGCGCATCCGCAGTACGCGACGATGCATCAGTCCCTGCTGACCCTGGTGGCGGATTCCCGTCCGTGGCCGCAGCTGCGCGGGACGGGGTCGCTGCGTCCGGGGCAGTGGAGCAGCGATGTTCCGGCCCTGCGTGAAATCCTCAAACGCTCCGGCGCGATGGAAAGCGGGCCGAAAATTGCCCTGCCGGGGGACGAGCCGCAGAGCGCGGTGGTCAGCCCTTCCGCACCGGTTAAAGAGAAGAAACCGCAGGCCAGCGACAAACCCGCGGCCTACGATCGCGAGCTGGTGGCGGCCGTTAAGCAGTTCCAGGCCGCACAAGGGCTGGGCGCTGATGGGGTGATAGGGCAGTCAACGCGTGACTGGCTGAATGTCTCTCCTGCGCAGCGCGCGGGGGTGCTGGCGCTAAATATCCAGCGTCTGCGTCTGCTGCCGGGCACGCTCTCCACCGGCATTATGGTCAATATCCCGGCGTATTCGCTGGTCTATTACCAGAACGGAAGCGAGGTGCTGGCGTCCCGCGTGATTGTGGGTCGTCCGGATCGTAAAACGCCGATGATGAGCAGCGCGCTGAATAACGTGGTGGTAAACCCGCCGTGGAACGTGCCGCCAACGCTCGCCCGCAAGGATATTCTGCCGAAGCTGTGGAACGATCCGGGCTATCTGGAGCGTCATGGCTATACCGTGATGCGCGGCTGGAACAGTAAAGAGGCGATTGACCCTTACATGGTCGACTGGTCTACGATCACGGCGTCGAACCTGCCGTTCCGCTTCCAGCAGGCGCCGGGTGCGCATAACTCGCTGGGGCGTTACAAGTTCAACATGCCGAGTTCGGATGCCATTTATCTGCACGATACGCCAAACCACAACCTGTTCCAGAAAGATACCCGCGCGCTGAGTTCCGGCTGCGTTCGCGTCAATAAAGCGTCGGAACTGGCGAATATGTTGCTGCAGGATGCGGGCTGGAACGATACGCGGATTTCGGATGCTCTCAAGCAGGGGGACACGCGCTACGTGAATATTCGACACAATATTCCGGTCAATCTTTACTATCTGACCGCGTTTGTTGGCGAAGACGGGCGTACCCAATATCGTACAGATATTTACAATTACGATCTCATCGCGCGATCGAGCGCACAAATTTTGCCAAAAGCTGAACAATTAATCAGGTAAATGAAGCAGTTCTGGGAAAACGATTGTCGTAAGTTAGGGTGAATATGCGGCTGTGAGGCTACAGGCCGCATATTTCCTGGGGTTGGGCGCCTTGACGCAGGTGGCTTTGCCAGTTATGGTGCCCTTCGTGCGCTAAGCATATTTACGATAAACATTGACCTGTAGACCTGATTATCATGGACAAATTTGACGCTAATCGCCGCAAACTGCTGGCGTTAGGTGGTGTCGCGCTCGGCGCGGCGGCCATCTTGCCTACGCCAGCATTTGCCACCCTCTCGACACCTCGTCCGCGTATTTTAACGCTCAACAATCTTCACACCGGTGAGTCGCTTAAGGCGGAGTTTTTCGATGGCAGAGGCTATATTCAGGATGAATTAGCAAAACTAAACCACTTTTTCCGTGATTTCCGCGCGAATAAAATAAAAGCCATCGATCCTGGATTATTCGATCAGCTTTTCCGCCTCCAGGGCCTGCTTGGAACCAGCAAGCCCGTGCAGCTTATTTCTGGCTATCGTTCCCTTGATACCAATAATGAACTGCGCGCCCATAGCCGTGGTGTAGCGAAAAAAAGCTATCACACCAAAGGACAGGCAATGGATTTCCATATTGAAGGTGTTTCGTTAGCCAATATTCGCAAAGCTGCGTTATCTATGCGTGCAGGTGGTGTAGGATATTACCCCAGCAGCAACTTTGTACATATTGATACCGGGCCGGTTCGGCACTGGTAATAACGAAATACAGGAGCAGTATGAACTATCGTATTATTCCGGTTACCGCGTTCTCCCAGAACTGTTCGCTTATCTGGTGTGAGCAAACCAAACTGGCCGCGCTTGTCGATCCCGGTGGTGACGCCGAGAAAATCAAGCAAGAAGTCGCAGCGTCCGGCGTGACGCTGATGCAAATTTTGCTTACCCATGGGCATCTCGACCATGTGGGGGCTGCGGCAGAGCTGGCGCAACACTATGGCGTGCCGGTGATTGGCCCGGAAAAAGAAGATGAGTTCTGGCTGCAAGGGTTACCTGCCCAAAGCCGCATGTTTGGTCTTGATGAGTGTCAACCGCTGACGCCCGATCGCTGGCTGAACGAAGGGGATAGCGTTACCGTAGGGAATGTGACTTTACAGGTGTTGCATTGTCCTGGGCATACGCCAGGCCATATCGTCTTCTTTGATGATAAGTCGCAGCTGCTGATTTCCGGCGATGTGATTTTCAAAGGCGGCGTAGGACGCAGCGATTTCCCGCGCGGCGACCACGGTCAGCTGATTCAGTCGATTAAACAGAAATTATTGCCGCTGGGTGATGACGTGACGTTTATTCCTGGACATGGCCCGATGTCGACGCTGGGTTATGAGCGTTTACACAACCCGTTCCTTCAGGATGAAATGCCCGTCTGGTAAATCCGATTAAATAAAAAAGCCTGCGTTAAGCAGGCTTTTTTGTATTCCGCGTTGATTACAGCACGGCGACGATAGCTTCACACAGCGGCGCCATGTTGTCCGGCGTCATGCCCGCAACGTTAACGCGACCGGAAGCAACCGCATACACACCAAACTCTTCACGCAGACGCAGAACCTGCTCTTTGGTCAGGCCGCTGAAGGAGAACATACCGTTCTGTTTGATGATGAAGCTGAAATCGCGATCGGCACCTTTCTCTGCAAGGGTGTTCACGAACAGCAGACGCATACGCTGAATGCGCTGGCGCATATCGTTCAGCTCTTGTTCCCAGATAGCGCGCAGCGCATCGTTGCTGAGGATGGTCGCAACAACGGAAGCACCGTGAGCCGGCGGGTTAGAGTAGTTAGCGCGGATAACGGATTTCATCTGGCTGAATGCGCGGTCAACGGTTTGTTCGTCAGCGGCAACCAGAGTACAGGCGCCTACACGCTCGTTGTACAGGCCAAAGTTCTTGGAATAGGAGCTGGCAACAATCAGTTCCTGGTGCACGGCTGCGAACGCGCGCAGGCCTTCAGCATCTTCTTCCAGACCACGCGCGAAGCCCTGATAAGCAAAGTCAAACAGCGGCAGCCAGCCTTTTTCAACGGACAGCTTAGCCAGCTGTTCCCACTGCTCCAGAGTTGGATCGATCCCGGTTGGGTTGTGGCAGCAGCCGTGGAACAGCACCACGTCGCCAGCCTGCGCTTCGTTCAGGCTCGCCAGCAGGCCGTCGAAGTCAAGAGAGTGGTTTGCAGCGTCATAGTAGGCGTATTCACGCACTTCCAGACCCGCAGAGTTAAAGACGCTTTTGTGGTTCGGCCAGCTAGGGTTGCTCACCCACACGCGCTTAACGGAGGTGTTTTTCGCCAGGAAATCCGCCGCTACGCGCAGCGCGCCGGTACCGCCAGGGGTCTGCGCCGTGCGGGCACGTTTATCGCTAACGATCGCGTTGCCTTTTCCGAACAGCAGTTCCTGAGTGCAACGACCAAATTCAGGGATACCATCAATACCGAGGTAATTCTTGGTGGTTTCGTTTTCCAGCAGATACTGTTCCGCTTTTTTAACGCTGGTCAGTACCGGGGTTTTGCCGGTTTCATCTTTATATACACCAATACCCAGGTTGATTTTGCCAGGGCGGTCGTCGGCACGAAACAGATCGGCCAGGCCCAGAATCGGGTCGGCAGGAGCGGCGGTAATGTTCTCAAACATGACGAAGTTCCATTGTGATTACAGAAGTGAAATCCGCTATCAGGTTAACGGTAGATTTACAAAATGCCAACCGTTTGCGACGAAAAGCGTGCGGCTTTTCAAAAGTCGCCATTTTTTGCTTTCAGGCATAAAAAAACAGGGCCGAAGCCCTGTTTCTCAAGCATATAACAAAGTGGTGTACTGATTAGAACTGGTAAACGATACCAACCGCTGCCTGATCGTCGGTCGCCAGACCAGCAGATTCAGAGTAGGAGTTGTCGTCCAGCAGGTTGAATTTGTACGCAGCGTACACGTTCATGTTCTTGTTGAAGTAGTACCAGGTACCCACTTCGATGTATTTCACCAGGTCAGCATCGCCACCGTTGAAGGTGCCACGAGCGATCAGGTCTTTACCTTTAGACTGGACGTAGCCCAGGGATGGACGCAGACCGAAGTCGAACTGGTACTGAACAACGGCTTCGATGTTCTGAGTTTTGTTTGCGAAGTTGTTGTCAGCTTCACGAGTCATGTTGGTAGTTTCAGCGTACTGAACCGCTGCGTAGATGTTGTTAGCATCGTACTTAGCAGCAGTAGACCATGCTTCTGCACGATCGCCGCCTGCGCTTGCCCAGTCAGCAGAGGTGCCAGCTGCAACCTGCTCGTTGGTACGGTCAGCAGTTTCATAACCTGCTGCCAGCGCGAAGCCTTCACCCAGTTCGTACTGAACAGAGGAGCTGAAGCCGTCGCCGTTACCTTTAGCGCCGTTACCGCCGCGGCCAACGTTGATCAGCTGACCGTTGTCGGAGTAGGTGGCTGCAACTGCGTTGCTGCGCTCGTTTTTACCCTGATACTGCAGGGCGAAGCTCAGGCCATCAACCAGGCCGAAGAAGTTTTTGTTACGGTAGGTCAGCAGGCCAGAAGCACGACCGTTCATGAAGTTGTCAGTTGCAACCCATGAGTCGCCGCCCCACTCAACCAGCATATCGGTATATGCCGCTGCGTCGTAAATTGCGCCGTAGTTACGGCCGTAGTCCAGGGAGCCTGCGTCACCGAAGTTCAGACCAGCAAATGCCAGACGGGTTTTAGTACCCTGAGAACCTTCAGCGTTGGACGCGTCCATGTTGTATTCCCACTGACCGTAACCAGTGATCTGGTCATTGATCTGGGTTTCACCTTTGAAACCAATACGGGCATAGGTGGTGTCTTCATTGCTGGTGTCACCGTTGGTGGTCCAGATGTGCTCACCTACAGCTTTACCGTAGAAGTCCAGCTTGTTAGCGTTTTTGTTATAGATTTCTGCAGCGTTAGCTGCACCAGCTACCAGCAGAGCAGGGATAACCACTGCCAGAATATTGCGCTTCATCATTATTTATTACCCTCATAGGTTTTTTTATGACACTCGCCACTGCCGTCAATAAATTCTGTCAATAAATATTTCCGGAACTATTGATGAGAGTTTGGTGTCTTTATGTATCTGACAGGCATCTTTCCATTCATAGAACCGTTTCGCTAGCGTGAAAATGCTACAATTCTCAAGATTGAGTAACAAAAAGAAATAATGTGTAAGCAAATATGTAATTTGAGGAACTTTGTGAAGCACCTCAAATTTCAGAACGGGTTGGCGAAAATAAAGCCAGCTTGATTCCTATATATATGAATTGCTTATATTTATTTTAGATAAAGGCAATTCGTATAAACAGAAGTTAAACGACTCATTTTTTCTTATGACTGTGAGAGGACTTCTGGATGGCTAAAAATTGGTTGAAAATTGTGCTAATGCTTAAGAAGTGTATTAAGCGCAATAAGACTGTGGTCTATTTTTTGTTCACAGATGTTTCGTGGAAATAAAACGTAACAGGTAGGTGTTTCAGCGGGGTTGTAGTTTAAAGTTGCTTACTTCTGGCTGACGAAAACTGACAATACAGAATAAAATAATGGCCAGCAGCTGCTGGCCATTTTTATTAACGCGGGATTAGAAGCTTGCGTTACGCGGAGTACGCGGGAATGGAATCACGTCACGCACGTTCTGAACGCCGGTCACGTAAGCGATCAGACGCTCAAAGCCCAGGCCGAAACCGGAGTGTGGCACGGTGCCGTAGCGACGCAGGTCGCGATACCAGCTGTAGTCAGCCGGGTTCAGGCCCATCTCTTCCATACGGGCATCCAGCACGTCCAGACGCTCTTCACGCTGAGAGCCACCGATGATTTCACCGATGCCCGGCGCCAGCACGTCCATCGCCGCAACGGTTTTACCGTCTTCGTTAAGGCGCATGTAGAAGGCCTTAATGTCTTTCGGATAGTTTTTCACTACCACCGGCGCTTTGAAGTGCTTCTCTGCCAGGTAACGTTCATGCTCGGAGGAGAGATCGACGCCCCAGTAAACCGGGTTCTCGAACTTTTCACCGCATTTTTCAAGGATGGCAACCGCGTCGGTGTAATCCACCTGCGCGAAGTCCGCCGAAACAAAACGCTCCAGACGCGCAATCGCATCGTTATCAACACGCTCTGCGAAGAATTTCATGTCGTCAGCGCGTTCTTCCAGAACCGCCTTGAACACGTACTTCAGCATCGCTTCTGCCAGACCCGCAACGTCGTTCAGATCGGCAAACGCCACTTCCGGCTCCAGCATCCAGAATTCCGCCAGGTGACGGCTGGTGTTGGAGTTTTCCGCGCGGAAGGTTGGGCCGAAGGTGTAGATCTTGGACAGCGCACAGGCGTAAGTTTCGCCGTTGAGCTGGCCGGACACCGTCAGGAAGGCTTCTTTACCGAAGAAGTCTTTGTCGAAATCGACTTTGCCTTCCGGCGTGCGCGGCAGGTTTTCCAGATCCAGCGTGGAGACGCGGAACATCTCACCGGCGCCTTCGGTATCGGAGGCGGTGATCAGCGGGGTAGACACCCAGAAGTAACCCTGCTCGTCGAAGAAGCGATGCAGCGCCTGTGCCAGCGTATGACGAACGCGAGCCACCGCACCAATCAGGTTGGTGCGCGGACGCAGGTGCGCCACTTCACGCAGGTACTCGATGCTGTGGCGTTTTGCCGCCATCGGGTAGGTGTCAGGATCTTCAACCCAGCCGGTCACTTCAATGGCGGATGCCTGGATTTCAAAGCTCTGGCCCTGGCCTGGAGAGGCAACGACCACGCCGGTAACAATAACGGAGCAGCCGGTCGTCAGGTGCAGAACGTCATCATTGTAATTGGGCAGAGAATTATTAATGACGGCCTGTACAGGATCAAAGCAGGAACCGTCATAGACGGCGAGGAAGGAGATGCCAGCTTTAGAATCTCGGCGGGTACGCACCCATCCGCGCACGGTGACTTCTTGGTCAACGGCGACACGGCCCTGGAGTACGTCGGCTACAGGCACAACGCTCATAATATTCTCTCTGTTAATAGTCGGAAAAATAGGTACTTGTTCACCCTTAATACGGGGGATATCTATGTTACCTGGCATCTGCCATCAGACAAGCAGATTTCGCAGTGAAAAGAGAAGAAATCGGAAATAAATAAGAAGAAGGGAGCCGAAAGGCTCCCTTTTGCGGTTAACTGGCTTTTTTCACCTGAGGCAGGTCGAAGGCTTTGCGTAAGGCGCGCACGAAGGCTTTGTCGTGGCAGATGGTTTTGCCCGGGCTGTCGGACAGTTTCGCCACCGGCTTACCGTTACATTCCACCAGTTTTATGACGATGTTCAGAGGTTTTACCTGGGGAATATCGCAGGTTAAGCGGGTGCCAATACCGAAGCTGAGATTCACGCGGGACGAGAAATGGCGGTAAAGGTCGACCGCTTTCGGCAGGTCGAGGTTGTCAGAGAAGACCAGCACCTTGCTCATGGGGTCGATGCCCAGCTTTTGATAATGCGCGATGGCTTTCTCACCCCATTCAACCGGATCCCCGGAGTCGTGGCGCAGACCCTGATAGCGTTCGGCAAATTCAGGCCCAAAGTCGCGCAGGAAAGCATCCATGGTGATGCAGTCGGTCAGGGCAATACCCAGCCGGTCGGGATACTCTTCCAGCCACGCCGCCAGCGCGGCGCGCTGGCTGGTTGCCAGATCGGGGCTGATCTGCTGATGCGCCTGGAACCACTCGTGCGCCTGGGTGCCCATCGGCGTTAAGTCGAGGCGGCGGGCCAGATCGTAATTACTGGTGCCCACGAACCAGGACTCCTGCTGCAGACGTTGCACGATAGCCTGCTGCACCTCGCGGGAGAAGCGGCGGCGGGTGCCGAAGTCCATCAGGCGGAAGCGGGACATATCCAGATTGTCCGTCAGCTGCGCGAACTCAACCAGCTTGTTTTCCAGCGTAGCCACCGCCTGCGACACGCCCACTTCCGGAGAACGGTAGCGGTGAGCCAGCTCGCTGATCACCGCCAGAAGCGGCACTTCCCACATGATCACTTCGCGCCACGGCCCTTCAAGACGGATATTCAGCTTGCCGTTATCATTGGTGACGGTGACCTGCTGCGGGTTGTAGCGGAAGTCGCGCAGCCAGTCGAGGTAGTCGGCTTTGAAGAAGGGAAGACCTGAAAGCCACTGGTATTCGTCGTCTGTCAGCGCCAGATGCTGCATAGCATCGACCTGTTCGCGAATGGAATCTGCGTAGATGCCCAGCAAGTCGTCGCCCCGGCAGCGAAACTCCGCCGCAACGTGGACGTCATAATAGTGGTGGAAAACGGCTTGCTGCATATGCAGTTTATACGCATCGGTATCCAGCAACGTATGCAGAACAGGGGAAGCGAATTGAGTCATAGGTGCGCAGTAGCATCCTCTCACGGGAGCGTTTAGTACAATAAACAACTCCGGAGTATACCTTGTTTAGTGATTTATTGAACCCCGATCACAACATAAGCCGCATTTATGGTCGAGAGCATTTCGTGCCCCATGTTATATAAATGTAGCGAAAAAGGGTTTTGTCCCTGAAAAGATGAACATTCTGCATAGCGCGTTTTACACAACAGGAATATATTGAAACGTTACTCGACAAACGATGCATAAGGTTTTCTATGACACAACAGCCACAAGCCAAATACCGCCACGACTACCGTGCGCCGGATTACCTGATTAGCGATATCGATCTGACTTTTGACCTTGATGCCAGTAAAACCGTTGTTACCGCGGTGAGCCAGGTCACGCGCCAAAGTGCTACGGCAGTCCCGTTGCGTCTTGATGGTGAAGACCTGACGCTGGTATCCCTGCATATCAACGATGAAGCCTGGACTGACTATAAAGAAGAAGGCAACCAGCTGGTCATCGACAACCTGCCGGAACGCTTTACGCTGCGCATCGTAAACGAAATCAGCCCTGCGTCGAACACGGCGCTGGAAGGACTCTACCAGTCCGGCGTTGCGCTCTGTACCCAGTGTGAAGCGGAAGGCTTCCGCCACATCACCTGGTATCTTGACCGCCCGGACGTGCTGGCGCGCTTTACCACCAAAATCATCGCCGACAAAACGCTCTATCCGTATCTGCTCTCCAACGGGAACCGTACCGGCGAAGGCGAGCTGGAAAATGGCCGTCACTGGGTGCAGTGGCAGGATCCGTTCCCGAAGCCGTGCTACCTGTTTGCGCTGGTGGCGGGGGACTTCGACGTGCTGCGCGACACCTTCAAAACCCGTTCCGGTCGCGACGTGGCGCTGGAGCTGTTCGTTGACCGCGGCAACCTCGACCGCGCGCCGTGGGCGATGACCTCGCTCATTAACTCCATGAAGTGGGATGAGGAGCGCTTTGGCCTCGAATACGATCTCGACATCTATATGATTGTCGCCGTCGACTTCTTCAATATGGGCGCGATGGAGAATAAAGGCCTCAACATCTTTAACTCCAAATACGTGCTGGCGCGTACCGATACCGCCACCGATAAAGACTACCTCGATATCGAGCGCGTTATCGGTCACGAATATTTCCACAACTGGACCGGTAACCGCGTTACCTGCCGCGACTGGTTCCAGCTGAGCCTGAAGGAGGGTCTAACCGTCTTCCGCGATCAGGAGTTCAGCTCCGATCTGGGTTCACGCGCGGTGAACCGCATCAACAACGTGCGCACCATGCGCGGCCTGCAGTTTGCCGAAGATGCCAGCCCGATGGCGCACCCGATCCGCCCGGACAAGGTGATTGAGATGAACAACTTCTACACCCTGACGGTGTATGAGAAGGGTTCTGAAATCATCCGCATGATCCATACGCTGCTCGGGGAAGAGAACTTCCAGAAAGGGATGCAGCTGTACTTCGAGCGTCATGACGGCAGCGCCGCCACCTGCGACGACTTCGTGCAGGCGATGGAGGACGCGTCGAACGTTGACCTGTCCCACTTCCGCCGCTGGTACAGCCAGGCCGGTACGCCGATTGTCTCCGTCAAAGACGATTACAACCCGGAAACCGAGCAGTACACCCTGACCATCAGCCAGCGCACGCCGCCAACGGCAGAGCAGGAAGAGAAATACCCGCTGCACATCCCGTTCAGCATTGAGCTCTACGACAACGAAGGGAAAGCGATCCCGCTGCAGAAGGGCGGTCATCCGGTGCATCACGTGCTGAATGTGACCCAGCCAGAGCAGACCTTTATCTTCGATAACGTCTACTTCCAGCCGGTTCCTGCGCTGCTGTGTGAATTCTCCGCGCCGGTGAAGCTGGAGTATAAGTGGAGCGATCAGCAGCTGACCTTCCTGATGCGCCACGCGCGCAACGATTTCTCCCGCTGGGATGCCGCCCAGAGCCTGCTGGCCACCTACATCAAGCTGAACGTGAACCGCCACCAGCAGGGCCAGCCGCTGTCGCTGCCCGTGCATGTGGCTGACGCGTTCCGCGCGGTGCTGCTGGACGAGCATATCGATCCGGCGCTGGCGGCGGAAATCCTGACCCTGCCGTCCGCGGGTGAAATTGCCGAGCTGTTCGACATCATCGACCCAATCGCGATTGTGGCGGTGCGTGAAGCGCTGACCCGCACGCTGGCCACCGAGCTGGCGGACGAGTTCCTGGCGATTTACAACGCCAACAAGCTGGATGAATACTGTGTGGAACACGCGGACATCGGCAAGCGCTCTCTGCGTAACACCTGCCTGCGCTATCTGGCCTTCGGTGAGGTAGAGCTGGCGGATACCCTGGTGAGCAAGCAGTATCACGAAGCCGACAACATGACCGACGCGCTGGCAGCCCTTGCCGCAAGCGTTGCCGCCGAGCTGCCGTGCCGCGATGCGCTGATGCAGGAGTACGACGACAAGTGGCATCAGGACGGTCTGGTGATGGACAAGTGGTTCATTCTGCAATCCACCAGCCCGTCGGCCGACGTGCTGAACACCGTGCGCAGCCTGCTGAAGCACCGCTCGTTCACCATGAGCAACCCGAACCGCGTGCGTTCGCTGATTGGCGCGTTTGCCAGCAGCAACCCGGCGGCGTTCCATGCGGAAGACGGCAGCGGCTATCAGTTTATGGTGGAAATGCTCACCGAGCTGAACAGCCGTAACCCGCAGGTGGCATCGCGCCTGATCGAGCCGCTGATCCGCCTGAAGCGCTACGATGCGAAGCGCCAGGCGAAAATGCGCGCCGCGCTTGAGCAGCTAAAAGGGCTGGAGAACCTGTCCGGCGATCTGTACGAGAAGATTGCTAAAGCTTTAGCGTAATAAAAAAATTGCCCGGTAGCGCTTCGCTTACCGGGCCTACATAGGGTGTTCTCCCTCTCCCTGTGGGAGAGGGCCGGGGTGAGGGCATCAGGCATTCGCTTTAATACGCTGCTGCTCCGCCACCCCGCGCTTCATCACCCGATCCAGCACCTCCGCCTCCAGCTCCGCCAGCCTTGCCGAACCAATCCGGCGCGGACGTGGAATATCCACCGTCAAATCCAGCCCGATTTTTCCTTCTTCTATCAGCAGCACCCGGTCGGCCATCGCCACCGCTTCGCTCACGTCGTGCGTCACCAGCAGCACCGTAAACCCGTGCTCCTGCCAGAGGGATTCGATCAAATCCTGCATCTCAATGCGCGTCAGGGCATCCAGCGCCCCGAGCGGCTCATCGAGCAGCAGCAGGCCGGGGCGGTGGATTAACGCCCGCGCCAGCGCCACGCGCTGCTTCTGCCCGCCGGACAGCGCCGCGGGCCACTCGCCGGCGCGATTTTCCAGCCCTACGGCGGCCAGCGCCTGCTTTGCGTTATCCCGCCAGCTGCCCTTCAGGCCGAGACCAACGTTATCAATCACCGATTTCCACGGCAGCAGGCGCGCGTCCTGGAACATCATGCGGGTGTCGTCCTGGATGTCGGCAAGCGGGGTATTGCCGGCGAGGATCTCCCCGCCGTTAGGGGCTTCAAGCCCGGCTAAGAGCCGCAGCAGCGTGCTCTTGCCGCCGCCGCTGCGTCCGACAACGGCAACAAATTGCCCTGCCGGAATGTGCAAATCCAGCGCGTTAAGAATGGTGTTTTCACCGTAGCGTTTGGTGACGCCGCTCAGCAGCAGCGGCGTTCCCTGATTCAGTCGGGCGGTATTCATGCTTTTGCCTCCTGAGTTGAATAGGCCGGGTTCCAGCGCAGCCAGCTGCGTTCAAGCCACTGGGCGCTGACGTCGGCAAGCTTGCCGAGCAGGGCATAAAGGATGATGGCAACCACCACCACGTCGGTTTGCAGGAATTCACGGGCGTTCATCGCCAGATAGCCGATACCGGAGTTGGCGGAAATGGTTTCTGCCACAATCAGCGTCAGCCACATCAGGCCCAGGGCAAAACGCACGCCGACCATAATAGAGGGCAGGGCGCCGGGCAGGATCACGTGAACGAACAGCGCAAAGCCGGACAAGCCGTAGCTGCGCGCCATCTCCACCAGCCCGCGATCGATGTTGCGGATCCCGTGCCAGGTGTTGATGTAAATCGGGAACAGCGTGCCGAGCGCCACGAGGAAGATTTTGGCGCTTTCGTCGATGCCAAACCACAAAATCACCAGCGGGATCAGCGCCAGATGCGGCACGTTGCGCAGCATCTGAATGGAGGTATCCAGCAGCCGTTCGCCCCAGCGGGACAGGCCGCTGATCAGGCCCAGCACCAGGCCGATGCTGCCGCCAATCGAAAAGCCAATCACCGCGCGCCAGGAGCTGATAGCCAGATGCTGCCACAGTTCACCGCTGACGCTCAGCGACCAGAAGGCTTCAACAACGCCCTCCGGAGAGGGCAAAATACGGCTCGACAGCCAGCCGGTTGACGACGCTATCTGCCAGATAACAACAATACCGACAGGCACAAACCAGGGGGCGGCACGCAGCAGCCATTTTTGTGAAGTGGCAGACATAGCGGCTCCTTAGCTCTGTGCGGCTTTTCGCGGAATAAACTCGTTGGCGACCGCCTCACCCTGCAGCTGAAGCGTGCGAGGCTGCGGGATTTCCGGGATCGCCACGTCGAGGTGCGGGAACAGCAGCTCGCCAACCTTGTAAGCCTCTTCCAGATGCGGGTAGCCGGAAAGAATAAAGCTGTCGATGCCCAGATCGGCATATTCGTTAATTCGGGCGGCAACGGTCGGGCCATCGCCCACCAGTGCCGTACCCGCACCGCCGCGCACCAGCCCCACGCCTGCCCACAGGTTCGGGCTGATCTCCAGCTTCTCGCGCTTGCCGTTATGCAGGGAGGCCATCCGGTGCTGCCCCACGGAGTCCGTTTTGGCAAACGCGGCCTGCGCCTTAGCAATGGTCTCGTCGTCCAGATGCGAGATCAGACGGTCGGCGGCCTGCCAGGCTTCGGCATTGGTTTCGCGCACGATAACGTGCAGACGAATGCCGAACCGCACCTTACGACCGTGAGCGGCCGCCTTCGCGCGCACCTGGGCAATTTTCTCTTTTACCAGCTCCGGCGGCTCGCCCCAGGTCAGGTAAAGATCAACCTGTTCTGCCGCCAGATCCTGCGCCACGTCCGAAGAGCCGCCGAAATAGAGCGGCGGGCGCGGCTGCTGAACCGGCGGGAAGTAGAGCTTCGCATCGCGAACGTGAATATGCTTGCCCTCGAAGGTGACGGTTTCACCTTCCAGCAAGCGCCGCCAGACGCGGGTAAATTCCGCCGACGCCTCATAGCGTTCCGTGTGATCCAAAAAGACGCCGTCGCCTGCCAGCTCCTGCGGATCGCTGCCCGTAACCAGGTTAAACAGGGCGCGACCGTTGGACAGCCTGTCCAGCGTCGCCGCCTGACGCGCCGCGACGGTCGGTGAAACGACGCTCGGGCGCAGCGCCACCAGGAATTTCAGGCGCTGGGTCACCGGGATCATCGAGGCCGCCACCAGCCAGGCATCTTCGCAGGAGCGTCCGGTGGGGATCAGCACGCCGGTAAAGCCAATGCGGTCAGCGGCCTGGGCTATTTGCTGTAAATAGCCGTGGTCAACCGGGCGCGAGCCTTCTTCCGTGCCAAGATAGTGACCATCACCGTGGGTGGGTAAAAACCAGAATAGATTCAGACTCATGATTTCTTTCCTTCAATGCCGGTAGGTTGCCAGATGCGTTCGCGAATGTTCACCTGTTTTGGAACCAGGTGGTTCTGATAGAAGAGGTCAGCGGTTTGTTGCTGGAGCGCCGCGACATGCTCGTTCAGCGGGCTAATCGTGGTCGGTGGACGGTGATCGAGATAGCTGGCGATCACCGGCTCCGGCAGCCCCATGGTTTTCGCCAGCAGGGTAATGCTCTCCGCGCGCTTGCTCTGAGTCAGCGCATCGGCCTGGGTAAAGGTATCAAGCACGCCCTGAATAAAGGCGCCGTTTTTCTCGGCATACGGGCGGGCGGCGAGGTAGAACGAGCCGGTCTGCTTCAGCGTGGAGCCGTCTTTCAGCACCCGCACGCCGCCCTGAAGCAGCGCGGCGGAATAGTACGGATCCCAGATAGCCCACGCGTCGACGTTGCCCTGCTGGAATGCGGCACGCGCATCGGCAGGCGTCAGATAGACGGGCTCAATATCGGTGAACTTCAGCCCGGCTTCCTGCAGTGCGCGTAGCAGCAGGTTGTGCGAGCTGGAGCCTTTCTGGAATGCGACCTTGTGCCCTTTAAGCTCAGCCACGCTCTTAATCGCGCTGTTTTCAGGAACGAGGATCACTTCCGCTTTAGGCTTCGCAGGCTCCACGCCGACATACAGCAGATCCGCTCCGGCGGCCTGGGCAAAAATCGGCGGGATATCCCCGGTGCTGCCGAGATCGATACTGCCAACGTTAAGCGCCTCCAGCATCTGCGGTCCGGCGGGGAACTCAACCCAGGAGAATTTGGTGTCCGGGAAGCGTTTTTCTAAAAGCTGGTGGCTTTTCGCCAGCACCATGCTGACGCTGCCTTTCTGATAGCCAATTCGCAGGCTTTCCGGCGCGGCGTCCGCGGCATGCGCCAGGGAGGAGAGGGCCATCAGCCCCGCCAGTCCGATGCGGGTTAAGGTTTTAAACATGGGCAACTCCTTGCGGCTGGCTGAATGCGGGAACCTGCACATCGCGGCGGTGCAGCGCCTGCCAGAAGGTTTCCAGCGCGCTGTCAAGGCGGGTTTGCAGGTTTGGCGTAAAGTGGGGCTTGTGCTGATAGTCGATTACCTGCGAGTCGTCGGCGAAAACGCCGTGCAGGATCTCCTGGGCTTTTAGGGCGCTCAGCACCGGCTTCAGGGCGTAATCCACCGCTAATAAATGCGCAACCGTGCCGCCCGTCGCCAGAGGCAACACCACTTTTCCATCCAGCGCGCGTTCCGGCAGCAGGTCGAGCAGGGTTTTTAATGCGCCAGAAAACGAGGCTTTATAGATGGGCGTGGCGACAATCAGGCCGTCCGCCTCTTTAAGCTGTTCCGTCAGGGTTTTGAGCGCCGGGCTGTCGAAGCGGGCATAGAGCAGGTCTTCCGGCTCGAAGTTGTGCAGATTCCAGTGGCACACTTCTACGTTCAGGGCGTTCAGCTTTTCGCGTGCATATTCCAGCAGCGCGCTGGAACGAGAAGGGAAACGTGGACTTCCGGCCAGAGTGATGACGCGCATGTTTTCTCCTTATAACTAATTGTTTGCTTTTATCTAACATTCATAACAATTTTCTGGAGTGTGACACCGCGCGGTTATTCCACTAAATGATTTATCCGCAATTTAAAAGCCATAAACTGCATAAGAAGTGGCCTAAAAGGAAAACGATTGCGTTTTGCGCCGCTTTTTTTGCCGCAGGTCAATTCCCTTTCCGCCCCGGATCGAAGATAATCCCCTCCCGGTTTGCACACCGGGAATCCAGGAGAGTTCATGTACTACCCCTTCGTTCGTAAAGCCCTTTTCCAGCTCGATCCTGAGCGCGCTCATGAATTTACATTCCAGCAGTTACGTCGCATAACAGGTACGCCACTGGAAGCACTGGTGCGCCAGAACGTTCCAGAAAAACCTGTGCAGTGCATGGGCCTGACCTTCAAGAACCCGCTGGGTCTGGCGGCCGGGCTGGACAAAAACGGCGAGTGCATTGATGCCCTGGGCGCGATGGGGTTTGGCTCCATCGAAATCGGAACGGTTACGCCGCGTCCGCAGCCGGGAAATGATAAGCCGCGCCTGTTCCGTCTGGTTGAGGCCGAAGGTTTGATCAACCGCATGGGCTTTAATAACCACGGCGTAGATAACCTGATTGAGAACGTCAAAAAAGCGCATTTCGACGGTGTATTAGGCATTAATATTGGCAAGAATAAAGACACGCCGGTCGAGCAGGGTAAAGATGACTATCTGATTTGTATGGAAAAAGTCTACGCCTATGCCGGTTATATTGCGGTGAACATCTCTTCACCGAATACCCCGGGACTGCGTTCTCTGCAATATGGCGAAGCGCTGGACGATCTCCTTAGCGCCATTAAAAATAAGCAAAATGCGCTGCAAGCGATCCACCATAAATATGTTCCCGTGGCGGTTAAGATCGCCCCGGATCTTTCTGTCGAAGAATTGATCCAGGTTGCCGATAGTTTAGTTCGCCATAATATTGATGGTGTTATTGCCACCAATACCACGCTCGATCGTTCTTTGGTTCAGGGAATGAAAAACTGTGACGAAGCCGGAGGTTTAAGCGGCCGTCCGGTACAATTAAAGAGCACCGAAATTATTCGTGCGCTGTCCGCTGAATTAAACGGCCGTCTGCCGATTATTGGCGTCGGCGGCATCGACTCCGTCATCGCGGCGCGCGAGAAGATGGCGGCGGGGGCTTCACTGGTGCAAATTTATTCCGGCTTTATTTTTAAAGGCCCGCCATTGATAAAAGAAATCGTCACGCATATCTAATCTTTTACTTCATATCGGACAACCAGGGCTTTATTTATAGTTCTGGTTGTTTTATATTCCGTCATTGTTGCTTATTTAGACATTATGGTCTTTTATTATTGATGTTATAAACGAAGCGGCAATCAGGACATTTTTAGAACAGGACGTTTGGGGGACGGGAGAGAAAAATGCGAATTAAACCTGACGATAACTGGCGCTGGTATTTTTGCGACGAGCACGATCGCATGATGCTCGATTTAGCCAATGGTATGTTGTTTCGTTCTCGTTTTGCTCGCCGAATGCTGACCCCCGATGCGTTCGCGCCTTCCGGTTTTTGCGTTGATGACGCCGCGCTTTATTTCTCCTTCGAAGAGAAATGCCGCGATCTGGATCTCTCCAAAGAACAGCGTGCCGAGCTGGTGCTGAACGCGCTGGTCGCCATCCGTTTCCTGAAACCGCAAATGCCAAAAAGCTGGCATTTTCTGGCGCACGGCCTGAACTGGACGCCAAACACGGGCGATGCCGCCAGCGTGAATCTGAGCGATACCACCGAAGAGGTGAGTTTGCTGGTGGTGGAGCCGGGTGAAAATGCGGCGCTTTGCCTGCTGGCCCAGCCCGGCGTGACGATTGCCGGGCGGATGATGCAGTTAGGTGATGCCATTAAGGTGATGAACGACAGGCTGAAACCCCAGCTGCGCGTCGATACCTTCAGCCTCGAACAGGCCGTTTAAGCCTCCAGCTGTACCGATGTTTTTGGAACGCAGCTGCAGCATAAAATCGTGCCGTCTTCTCCAACTGCTGATTTCTTCAGCGCACTGACTTCGCCGTCCACCAGCTTAATTCGACAACATCCGCAGATGCCCGCGCGACAGGAATAAGGTACGCGAATGCCCGCCTGCTCCAGCTGCTCGAGTAAAACCTGCTGGTTGTTACCGCGAATAATCTTGCCTTCCCAGTGAATATCAACGGTTGATGATGCCGCCATTTCGACGTCAACAAACTCCTCTTCCTGGCCTGAACCGTATACTTTGGCTGGCCCACGCGCGAGCACTTCTACCTCGTCGCCTACGCGAATCACGCCGCTGGAGCGCGGGATCAGGTTCTGGCCGAAATCCACGTCGCCGTTGTCCTGCGCCGTGCGGAAGGATTGCAGGGTTTTCAGCGGTTCGCCGGAAGGGTGCTTCTGGCCTTTTTCAGGGCTGACGGTGGTAAAGATGCAGCGGCTGCACGGTTTAACGACGTCGAAAATCACGCTGCCGATGCGGATAACTTTCCAGGTATCCTCTTCCCAGGCCTCGGCGCCGGTAACCACCAGGTTCGGGCGGAACTGCTCCATCTGCACGCTGGCCTTGCAGCGTTTTTGTAAATCACGCAGGGAGGCTTCGTTGGTCAGCAGGAACGGGAAGCCGTCGGCGAAAGAGAGCGGTACACCATCGTGGCGCTTCACGCGGCGCGTCAGCTCAGGCCCGACCCAGCGAAGCTGCACGTCGCGGGAGAAAAACGGGCTGAGCCAGCGGTTGATTTCATCCGGGGCAACGCGCGCGGTAAAATGATTTCCCCACACTTCGGTCGGGGCATCGACGGGGGCGAAATCGCTGAATCGAATGACTACACTTGAACCGTCAGGTGCGGTCAGATGCAGGCCGTCATGCAGCGGGGAAGGGGTAAAGCGAACCATTTGCGGGAACTGACGTGCAGTAATAAATGTACCGTCAGGCTCGGTGACTATAAAAATACGATCGAAGGCAAATCCGCTCATGTCGGCCAGCGCGTGAGAAACGCCAATGCCCCGCATCGATTTCACCGGATGAATAAAAAGCCTGGATAAGGTCGCCACTGCACAGTCCCTCAATTGAAAATAAGCCTTCAACTTTATGACATACACGCCATATTAGCTATAATGCGCGACAATTTTCTAAGTGTAAAAGTGACGATATGAATTCTCTGTTTGCCAGTACGGCCCGTGGGCTGGAAGAGCTGTTAAAAACTGAACTGGAAGCCCTGGGCGCGCAAGAGTGCCAGGTGGTTCAGGGTGGTGTCCATTTTGAGGGCGACACGCGGCTTATTTACCAGAGCCTGATGTGGAGCCGCCTGGCGTCGCGCATCATGCTGCCGATGAAAGAGTGCAAGGTCTACAGCGATCTTGACCTCTATACCGGCGTACAGATGATCGACTGGACAGAGATCTTCACGCCGAACGCCACCTTCGCCGTTCATTTCAACGGCGTTAACGATGAGATCCGCAACAGCCAGTACGGCGCCCTGCGCGTAAAAGACGCCATCGTGGACTGCTTCACGCGTAAGAACAAAGAGCGCCCGAACGTCGATCGCGAAAACCCGGATCTGCGTATTAACGTCTGGCTCAATGGCGATACCGCCAGTATCTCCCTCGATCTGAGCGGCGCGGGCCTGCATCTGCGCGGCTACCGCGACCGCACCGGCATGGCGCCAATCAAAGAAAACCTGGCGGCGGCGATTGTTATGCGTTCCGGCTGGCAGCCGGGCACGCCGATGCTCGATCCGATGTGTGGTTCCGGTACGCTGCTTATCGAAGCGGCAATGCTGGCAACCGACCGCGCGCCTGGCCTGCATCGCGGCCAGTGGGGCTTCAGCGGCTGGGCGCAGCACGATGACGCCATCTGGAAAGAGGTGAAAGCCGAAGCGCAGACCCGCGCGCGTAAAGGCCTGGCGGAGTACACCTCCCACTTCTACGGTTCCGATAGCGATCCGCGTGTCATTGAACGCGCGCGCAGCAACGCCCGCCGCGCGGGTATTGGCGAGCTCATCACCTTCGAGGTGAAGGACGTTGCCAACCTGACCAACCCGCTGCCGAAAGGCCCGTACGGTACCGTTATCAGCAACCCGCCGTACGGCGAACGTCTGGACAGCGAACCGGCGCTGATTGCCCTGCACAGCCTGCTGGGCCGCAATATGAAAGACTACTTCGGCGGCTGGAATCTCTCCCTGTTCAGCGCCTCGCCGGAGCTGCTGAGCTGCCTGCAGCTGCGCGCCGATCGTCAGTTCAAGGCCAAGAACGGCCCGCTGGACTGCGTGCAGAAAAACTACCACCTGGCCGAAAAAACGGCCGACAGCAGGCCGTCCGGCGTGGCGGAAGATTACGCCAACCGCCTGCGTAAGAACCTTAAAAAGTTCGAAAAATGGGCGAAGCAGGAAGGTATCGAATGCTACCGCCTGTACGACGCCGACCTGCCGGAGTACAACGTGGCGGTTGACCGTTACGCCGACTGGGTTGTGGTGCAGGAGTATGCCCCGCCGAAGACCGTGGACGCGCAAAAAGCGCGCCAGCGTATGCTGGACGTGATTGCCGCCACCATCGGCGTGCTGGGCATTTCCCCGAATAAGCTGGTGCTGAAAACCCGCGAACGTCAGAAGGGCAAAAATCAGTATCAGAAGATGAGCGAGAAGGGCGACTTCATTGAGGTGGGCGAATACAACGCGCGCCTGTGGGTTAACCTGACCGACTATCTCGACACCGGCCTGTTCCTTGACCACCGCATCGCCCGCCGCATGCTGGGCCAGATGAGCAAAGGCAAGGACTTCCTCAACCTGTTCTCCTACACCGGCAGCGCCAGCGTACACGCGGGGCTGGGCGGGGCGCGCAGCACCACCACCGTGGATATGTCGCGTACCTATCTGGAGTGGGCGGAGCGTAACCTGCGCCTGAACGGGTTAACCGGGCGTCAGCACCGCCTGATGCAGGCGGACGTGCTGGGCTGGCTGCGCGACACCGACGAGCAGTTCGACCTGATCTTTATCGATCCGCCAACCTTCTCTAACTCCAAGCGCATGGAGGATAGCTTTGACGTTCAACGCGATCACCTGCGCCTGATGACCGACCTGAAACGCCTGCTGCGTAAAGGCGGCACCATTATGTTCTCGAACAACAAACGCGGCTTCCGCATGGATCATGAGGGTTTAGCAGCTCTGGGACTGAAAGCACAAGAAATCAGCCAAAAAACGCTGTCTCAGGACTTCGCCCGTAACCGTCAAATCCACAACTGCTGGCTCATCACCGCGGTCTGAAAGGAAAAATAAATGTCATTAATTAGTATGCACGGTGCATGGCTGTCGTTCAGCGATTCACCGCTTCTCGACAATGCTGAACTGCACATCGAAGATAACGAGCGCGTCTGTCTGGTTGGCCGCAACGGTGCGGGCAAGTCGACGCTGATGAAGATCCTCAATCGCGAGCAGGGCCTGGACGACGGGCGTATTGTTTACGAACAGGATCTGATCGTGTCGCGTCTGCAGCAGGATCCTCCGCGCAACGTGGCCGGCACCGTGTACGACTTCGTCGCCGAAGGGATCTCTGAGCAGGCGGAATATCTCAAAAGCTATCACGAGATTTCGCACCTGGTGATGACCGATCCGAGCGACAAAAACCTCAATGAGATGGCGCGTCTTCAGGAGCTGCTGGATCACCACGGCCTGTGGCAGCTGGAAAACCGCATCACGGAAGTGCTGGATCAGCTCGGCCTGGACGCGGACATGGAGCTGGCTTCGCTTTCCGGCGGCTGGCTGCGTAAAGCGGCACTCGGACGTGCGCTGGTCAGCGGCCCGAAAGTGCTGCTGCTCGACGAACCGACGAACCACCTGGATATCGAGGCCATCGACTGGCTGGAAGGGTTCCTGAAAACCTTCAGCGGCACCATTATCTTTATCTCCCACGACCGTTCGTTTATCCGCAATATGGCGACGCGCATTGTCGACCTCGATCGCGGCAAGCTGGTCACCTATCCGGGCGATTACGACACCTACCTGCTGGAAAAAGAAGAAAACCTGCGCGTTGAAGAGCTGCAAAACGCCGAGTTTGACCGCAAGCTGGCGCAGGAAGAGGTGTGGATCCGTCAGGGCATTAAAGCGCGTCGTACCCGTAACGAAGGTCGCGTGCGCGCGCTGAAGGCGATGCGCCGTGAACGCAGCGAGCGCCGCGAAGTGATGGGCAGCGCCAAAATGCAGGTGGAAGAAGCCTCCCGCTCCGGCAAAATCGTCTTCGAGATGGAAAACGTCAACTATCAGGTTGATGGCAAGGTGCTGGTTAATGATTTCTCCGCTCAGGTTCAGCGCGGCGACAAAATCGCCCTGATTGGCCCGAACGGCTGCGGTAAAACCACGCTGCTGAAGCTGATGCTCGGCCAGCTGCAGGCCGACAGCGGGCGTATCCACTGCGGTACCAAGCTGGAAGTGGCCTACTTTGACCAGCACCGTGCGGAGCTGGATCCGGACAGAACGGTGATGGACAACCTCGCCGAAGGCAAGCAGGAGGTGATGGTCAACGGCAAGCCGCGCCACGTGCTGGGCTATTTGCAGGACTTCCTGTTCCACCCGAAACGTGCGATGACGCCGGTTCGCGCGCTGTCCGGCGGCGAGCGCAACCGCCTGCTGCTGGCGCGACTTTTCCTGAAACCCAGCAACTTGCTGATTCTCGATGAACCGACGAACGATTTGGATGTCGAAACGCTCGAATTGCTGGAAGAGCTGATTGATGGCTACCAGGGGACCGTGATGTTAGTCAGCCACGATCGTCAGTTCGTGGATAACACCGTTACCGAGTGCTGGATTTTCGAAGGCGAAGGACGAATTGGTCAGTACGTAGGCGGTTATCACGACGCCCGCGGCCAGCAGTCTCAGTCACTGATGCAAAAGCAGGCGAAGTCCAAAATAGTACCGGAAACTGCTGTCGCAAAAGCAGAAACAGTTAAAAAATCCCCTGCTAAAATGAGCTATAACCTGCAGCGCGAACTGGAAGGGCTGCCTCAGCGTCTGGAAGAACTGGAAGCGTCCCTTGAGGCGCTGCAAATTCAGGTTGCTGATGCGTCATTCTTTACGCAACCTCACGACTATACTCAGAAAGTATTGGCTGAACTCTCCCAGGCCGAGCAGGCGCTGGAAGAAGCTTTTGAGCGCTGGGAGTACCTCGAGTCTCTGAAAAACGGCGCATAAACAGGGATTAACTATGTGTGACCAGCACCATGCCGACAGGCATATTTTATGCTCTCAATGCGATATGCTCGTTGCGCTGCCTGTGTTGGGTCACGGACACAAAGCAATGTGTCCGCGCTGCGGCGCAACGCTGACAACAGAGTGGGACGCGCCGAGGCAGCGTCCTACTGCTTATGCTATTGCCGCTCTGTTTATGCTGCTGCTCTCGAATCTCTTCCCCTTCATCTATATGAAGGTGGGAGGGATGACCAGCCAGGTCGACCTTCTCGAAATCCCCGGCGTGATGTTCTCGGAAGACTACGCCAGCCTCGGCACCTTCTTTCTTCTGTTTGTACAGATCGTTCCGGCGTTCTGCCTGATCGTGATTCTGCTGCTGGTCAACCGCGTGCGGATGCCCACGGCCCTGAAAATCAAGCTCGCGCGCGTGCTTTTCCAGCTTAAAAGCTGGGGAATGGCCGAGATTTTCCTCGCGGGGATCCTGGTCAGCTTCGTTAAGTTGATGGCCTACGGCGACGTTGGCATCGGCAGCAGCTTTATTCCCTGGTGCCTTTACTGCGTCCTGCAGCTGCGAGCGTTTCAGTGCGTCGACAGGCGCTGGGCGTGGGACGACATCGCTCCCGCGCCGGTGATCTCTCAGCCGGTCAAGGTGGGTGTGCCGGGGATCCGTCAGGGGCTACGCTCGTGCTCATGCTGTACGGCGGTGCTGCCTGCGGATCTCGAGGTATGCCCTCGCTGCGAAACCAAAGGCCACGTGCGGCGTAAAAACAGCCTGCAGTGGACAATGGCGCTGCTGGTCACCTCCATCATGCTGTATCTGCCCGCCAATATCCTGCCCATCATGATCACCGATTTGCTTGGTGACAAAATGCCGTCAACAATCCTGGCGGGGGTTATTTTGCTGTGGGGCGAGGGATCCTATCCCGTCGCCGGGGTGATATTTATCGCCAGCATCATGGTGCCGACGTTAAAAATGATCGCGATTGCCTGGCTCTGCTGGGATGCCAAAGGCAACGGCAAACGCGACAGCGAGCGTATGCACCTGATTTATGAAGTTGTTGAGTTTGTCGGACGCTGGTCAATGATTGACGTGTTCGTTATTGCCGTTTTATCCGCGCTGGTGAGGATGGGGGGATTGATGAGTATCTACCCCGCTATGGGAGCGCTGATGTTTGCGTTGGTCGTTATTATGACCATGTTTGCGGCCATGACCTTCGACCCTCGTTTATCGTGGGATCGTGAGCCCGAGTCAAGCCATGAGGAAGAGTAAGAGCATGGAAAATAAGAGTGGAGAGGCTAAAGTGCAGAAGGTCAAGAACTGGTCGCCGGTGTGGATTTTCCCCATCGTGACCGCGCTGATCGGTGCATGGATACTGTTTTACCATTACAGCCATCAGGGGCCAGAAGTCACGCTCATCACCACCAACGCGGAGGGAATTGAAGGCGGGAAAACCACCATCAAGAGCCGCAGCGTAGACGTGGGGGTTGTGGAAAGCGCGACCCTGACCGATGACCTGACCCATGTAGAAATCAAGGCGCGCCTGAATGCCGGAATGGAAAAGCTGCTGCACAGCGATTCCGTCTTCTGGGTCGTCAAACCCCAGGTGGGGCGAGAAGGGATCAGCGGCTTAGGTACGCTGCTTTCCGGGGCCTATATCGAACTGCAGCCGGGGAGCAAAGGCACCCAGCCGGGCCAGTATCAGCTTCTCGATTCGCCGCCGCTCGCGCCGCCGGATGCGAAAGGTATCCGCGTGATCCTCGACAGCAAAAAGGCGGGGCAGCTATCGCCGGGCGATCCGGTGCTGTTCCGCGGCTATCGCGTGGGGTCGGTTGAAACCAGCACCTTCGATGCGCAAAAACGCACCATCAGCTATCAGCTGTTTATCAATGCGCCAAACGATCGTCTGGTCACCAGCAACGTGCGCTTCTGGAAAGACAGCGGGATCGCGGTCGATCTGACCTCGGCCGGGATGCGCGTTGAGATGGGCTCGTTGACCACGCTGTTTGGCGGCGGCGTGAGCTTCGACGTGCCGGAAGGATTAGATCTGGGTCAGCCGGTGGCTGAGAAGACGGCGTTCAGGCTTTTCGACGATCAGAAAAGCATTCAGGATGCGCTCTACACCGACCACATTGATTACCTGATGTTCTTCAAAGATTCCGTTCGCGGCCTGCAGCCGGGGGCGCCCGTTGAGTTCCGCGGCATTCGCCTCGGTACGGTCGGCCAGGTGCCGTTCTTCGTGCCGGGCCTGCGCCAGGTGCTGGATGACGACTACCGCATTCCGGTGCTTATCCGCATTGAGCCTGAGCGTCTGGTGAATCAGATTGGCGAGAACCAGGATATCGGGGCGCATATCTCTGACCTGATGAATCGCGGCCTGCGCGGCTCGCTCAAAACCGGTAACCTGGTGACGGGTGCGCTGTACGTGGATATGGACTTCTATCCGAAAGCGCCGGCAATCACGGGCGTTCGCGAGTTCGGCGGGTATAAGATCATTCCAACCGTGAGCAGCGGTCTGGCGCAGATCCAGCAGCGTCTGATGGAGACTCTGGATAAGATTAACAATCTGCCGTTGAATCCGATGATTGAAGCGGCGACCGGTTCGCTGCACCAGAGCCAGGCGACCATGCAGCGTCTGCAAACCACGCTGGACAATATCAACAAGATCACCGCAAGCCAGTCCATGCAGCAGCTGCCGCAGGATATGCAAAAAACGCTGCGCGAGCTGAACCGCAGTATGCAGGGCTTCCAGCCGGGTTCAGCGGCGTACAACAAGATGGTGGCAGATATGCAGCGTCTTGATCAGGTATTGCGTGAACTGCAGCCGGTGCTGAAAACGCTCAACGAGAAGAGCAACGCGCTGGTGTTCGAAGCGAAAGATAAAAAGGATCCTGAGCCTAAGAGGGCAAAAGAATGAATAAGTGGCTATTGATGGTGGGCGCTCTGCTGTTAACGGCGTGCAGTTCAGGTGTAGATAACAAAAGCTACTATCAGCTGCCTGTTGCTACGCAAACCGCTGGCCAGAGCACGGCCAGCCAGGGAAACCGTCTGCTGTGGGTGGAACAGGTTAACGTGCCGGATTACCTTGCCGGTAACGGCGTGGTGTACCAGACCAGCGATGTGCAGTACGTTATCGCCACCAACAACCTGTGGGCCAGCCCGCTCGACCAGCAGCTTCGCAACACGCTGGTAGCGAATCTGGGCGGCCAGCTTCCCGGCTGGGTTGTGGCTTCCCAGCCGCTGGGCAGCGACCAGGATACGCTTAACGTCACCGTAACGGGCTTCCACGGCCGTTACGATGGCAAAGTGATTATCAGCGGCGAGTGGCTGCTGAATCATCAGGGTCAGCTGATCAAGCGTCCTTTCCATCTTGAGCTGAAGCAGCAGAAAGACGGCTACGATGAGATGGTCAAAGTGCTTGCTCAGGGCTGGGCGCAGGAGTCTGCCAGCATAGCCCGCGAGATTTCCCGGCTCCCATAAGTAAAATTCATAGTAAAAAGCCGCCTTCGCTTTCACGCTGATGGCGGCTTTTTTTTCGTTTTGAGTTCAGCTTGTTACTTGTGCCGCGTCACATTTTTTGTACAAATGATCTTCCGCATAGCTCACAAATATGACACCCGTATGAATTTCGAACGTTGACGCTGAGGCTGATTCGGGTTATTCGTTATCTGTGCTTGCACACTTTGCAATCACTGTTTTCTTTCCACCAGACAAAAGAATGAGGGAAACGAGGCATGAAGAGACAGAAACGAGATCGCCTGGAAAGGGCTCATCAACGTGGTTATCAGGCTGGCATCGCCGGACGTTCTAAAGAAATGTGTCCCTATCAGACCCTGAATCAAAGGTCTCAATGGTTAGGGGGCTGGCGAGAAGCCATCGGAGACAGGGCAGTACTTGCTTGATACCGTCTCTTTAAAAAAGAAACCTCCGCATTGCGGAGGTTTCGCCTTTCTTGCTCTGGTAAAAACAAAAATCAGAACGCGGAAGTATCCTGGAACAGGCCCACTTTTAGATCGTTCGCGGTGTAGATCAGACGACCGTCTACCAGCACTTCACCATCCGCCAGACCCA
This sequence comes from Enterobacter soli, assembly GCF_964208575.1. Taxonomy (GTDB): domain Bacteria; phylum Pseudomonadota; class Gammaproteobacteria; order Enterobacterales; family Enterobacteriaceae; genus Enterobacter; species Enterobacter soli_A. The sequence continues at coordinate 60,335 of NZ_CAXOFU010000012.1, forward strand.
TGATCAGACGACGGTTAACGATGCGCTTGAAGTGGATGCGGTAGGTAACTTTCTTCGCAGTTGGCAGAACCTGACCGGTGAATTTCACTTCACCCACGCCCAGCGCGCGACCTTTGCCTTCGCCGCCGAGCCAGCCCAGATAGAAACCAACCAGCTGCCACATGGCATCGAGGCCCAGGCAGCCTGGCATTACCGGATCGCCAATGAAGTGGCAACCGAAGAACCACAGATCTGGATTGATATCGAGTTCCGCTTCTACGTAGCCCTTATCGAAGTTGCCGCCGGTTTCGGTCATTTTCACGACACGGTCCATCATCAGCATACTTGGTGCCGGTAACTGTGGGCCTTTAGCGCCAAACAGTTCACCGCGACCAGAGGCAAGAAGGTCTTCTTTTGTATAGGATTCGCGTTTATCTACCATGTTCTCAGTAAGCCTTATTTTAGTGAAGCACGCAGGATAGCTAACACGTGTACGCTGAACAAGTCCGATCAGTTCGGACTGAACCAGCTCAGCCAGCGTAACGGCCACGGATAACGGTGACGCGCATCCTGCTGCGTCGCCTGAGCAATACGCTCCTGGATAGTCTGCATCAGGGTTGTCTGGCCTTCGCCGTCCCAGACCAGATTTGTCAGTAAGGGTAGCGCATCCTCAATGCCTTCGATGGCCCAGACGGCAAATTGTTCCTGCTCAACCGCGTCAAGAAGCGCCTGGCTCAGGCTCAAATGACGCGCATTTGGCGCAGGAATAATAACGCCCTGTTTGCCGTTCAAACCGCGCTGCTGACAGATAGCGAAGAAGCCTTCGATTTTCTCGTTCAGGCCGCCCACGGGCTGCGCGCGACCAAACTGATCGACAGAGCCGGTGATGGCGATGTTCTGATTAATCGGCACCTCGGCAAGGGCGCTGATTAACGCGCACAGTTCCGCCATGGAGGCGCTATCACCGTCGACTTCGCTGTAGGACTGCTCAAAGGTCAGCGAGGCAGAGAAGGGGATTTGCTGCTCAAGCTGCAGCTCAGACATCAGAAACGCCTGCATGATCATCATGCCTTTAGCGTGAATGTTGCCGCCGAGCTCGGCTTTGCGTTCAATGTCCGTGAATTCGCCATCGCCAATGTGCACGACGCAGCTGATACGCGACGGTTCACCAAACGCGCGCGGATGCCCGGGGAATTCAATGACCGACAGGGCGTTGATCTGCCCGATGCGTTCCCCTTCGGTTTCCACCAGGATTTGTTCCAGCAGAATTTCATCCTGCATACGCTCGGCCAGATAGCCTTCACGCCATTCGCGCTGCATCAGCATCTGGGTGAGTTGTTCGGCGTTAAAGCGCCCGTCACCGCTGATGACGCCCACTTCGCGCAGCTGTCTGCTAACCCAGAGCGGGCAGAGCGGCAGCGTTTCTTGATCGCCGGTGTAGCGCACCGCTTCACGGATCAGGCCCGCCCAGGCGTCAGCCGCCGGCGTTGGCAGTTCGTAGCGTGCCGCGACGTCGAGGATCCATTGGCACCACTGCGCCATGTCATCCGCGTCGGCAATCTGGATGTTATCTTCGTATTCGCTGTAGATGGCCTGTTCGGCCAGCTCCGGCTCCATCTCCTGGAAATCGGCCAGCGATTCGCGATCGCCGGTCAGCACTACGGTCAATGACATAGGCATTGACGGCACGGAAACCGGAAGCGGGCGAGACTCGTCGTATCCGACCCAGTCGAAACGCTGCTGGCTGACGATCGTTTTCAGACGCATCCACAGCAGCGGCTGCGCGAGCAGGGTTCTCAGGGAAACGATCAGCACGCCGCCGTTGGCGCGGTGGACGAGCCCGGGCTGAAGCGACAGCTCGCCGTTGAACTGACGAAGGCAGCCAAACAGCTGCTCTGCTTCAACCCAGTTAGCCGTAACGACCTCGCCCTGCGCGGCAAAGCGGTCGTCCGCCTGCTGGGCGGGTTCGAAAGTGATGTGTTGACCTGCGATACGATATTGGCCGCCATACACCTCATCGGTTTCTGGCTGCAGCTGGCGCACGGCATCGCCCAGAAGCGTCAAATACTCGGCTTCTTCCGGGGCTTTGAGCAGCATGAAGGGAGATGTTGCCCACGGGCTTAACACCTGCTCCAGCGCATAATGCAAACGCGGTTGTGTATCGCTAAGTATGAATTCGTGTTCTTTTGCGAGATCGGGCTGTGCAAATAGCTCCTGATAGCTTTCTGTATCGGGAACCAGGTCACGCCATGCAAGTTTCGTAATGGTCAAAGTTGATGTTTTTTAGTCAGATGTAAAACCGTGGAGTATACCGTAAGCGGCAGGCTCTGCCCAAGCAGGATCGGGGATTTCCGCGGGGGAATCTGCCGTAATGATGCACAGGATATGATTTCTTTTCAGCAGATTGTCAAAAAACTGATATTCTGAACAGAGTTACGAGGTAACACTGAGATCGCAATGAAATATCAACAACTGGAAAATCTCGAAAGCGGCTGGAAATGGAAGTACCTGGTCAAAAAACATCGTGAAGGCGAGTTGATCACCTGCTACATCGAAGCCAGCGCTGCACAAGAAGCAGTGGATATGTTGCTGACCCTCGAAAATGAACCGGTTCAGGTTAACGGCTGGATTGAAAAGCACATCAATCCTGCGCTGTTAAACCGCATGAAGCAAACTATCCGTGCGCGTCGCAAGCGTCATTTCAACGCTGAGCATCAGCACACCCGCAAGAAATCTATCGATCTTGAGTTTATGGTCTGGCAACGGCTGGCAGGGCTGGCGCAGCGGCGCGGTAAAACGCTCTCGGAGACGGTGGTTCAGCTGATTGAAGACGCGGAGCATAAAGAGAAGTATGCAAACCAGATGTCGACACTGAAAACGGATCTGCAGGCGCTTCTGGGTAAAAAATAGTTTTCCGCTTTTCTTCAGATAATAAAAAACCCCGCATTGCGGGGTTTTTTTTAAGACGATAACTTATGCCGCTGGCTGAGTTACAACGTCTTTGATGCCTTTAACTTCGATCTCAACGCGACGATCTGGAGCCAGGCAGTCGATCAGTGCTGCGCGAGCTTTAACGTTGTCACAGGTAGAACCGGTAACTGGGTTAGCTTCGCCCATGCCACGTGGGGAGATCTTGTTAGCTGGGATACCTTTAGAGATCAGGTAATCAACTACAGACTGAGCACGTTTCTCAGACAGTTTCTGGTTGTATGCGTCAGAACCGATACGGTCGGTGAAGCCCAGAACCACTACGGAACCATCTTTAGGATCCAGGTTGCTCAGCTGGGTGTACAGCTGATCCAGTGCCTGCTGACCTTCTGGTTTCAGGGTAGCTTTGTTGAAGTTGAACAGAACGTCAGACTTCAGAGTGAAGTGCTTGGTCTGTACTTCTGGAGCTGGAGCCGGAGCTGGAGCTACGATTGGAGCTGCATCTTCCTGCTGACCGAAACGATAGGAAACACCTACGCTCAGCATGCCGTTGTCTGGACGAACACCAACGGTGTTGCCGTCGCCGATGTTGTTAACCCACTGGTATTCCAGACGGGTAGCGATGTCACGGGTCATAGCCCACTCAACACCACCAGCGAATACTGGGGAAACACCAGTGTCGTGGTTGTCACCATAAACGTTGTTGCTGGAGTCTGCACGCCATACCATGCCGCCCAGACGGGTGTACACGTCCAGATCGTCAGTTACTGGGTAACCCAGTTTAGCGGTCAGCTGAACGCCTTGAGCTTTGAAGGCGCCGTTTACTTCGTTGCCTTTGTATGGCATACGACCTAACCAGTCGTAACCCATTTCAAAACCAACATACGGGTTAACCTGATAGCCACCGAACGCACCTGCACCCAGCTGGCTTTCGTGAGTTGGGCCATCGTTGTTCAGGTCTTTGTTGTACCAGCCAGTGTCATGGAACTGAGACCAGCCCAGTTTACCACCTGCATACCAGGTATTATCTTTCGGAGCGGCCTGCGCTACGGTAGCGAAGCCAGCCAGTGCCACTGCAATCGCGATAGCTGTCTTTTTCATTTTTTGCGCCTCGTTATCATCCAAAATTTGCCATGAAAATCTTCATTAAGAAATCACGGTTAAATCCTTCACCGGGGGGCGTGGTCAAATATAACTCTACCGATATCTTCGGCTTAGGCCGAGCACCCCTGGCGATGTAAAGTCTACAACGTAGCTGAAAACTTACAAGTGTGAAGTCCGTCAGGCATATGAAAAAAAAAGTTCCGTATAGCTAATATTTAACATTTTTAGTACGGAATTTGTGCAGTAAAATTAACGAGAACCGCACCAGACAAGCCTTGCCAGAGATTTGGCGAATGGAACTATTTGTGCATATCACTGTCAAAAAAAATTCCAGGAAAAGTCCTAATTTCACTCAGTGATACAAATTTGAGTGAATTTTTAGCCCAGAAAGTTGTCCTCTGCGATGAGGATCGGCACTTACCGGGCGCATAATAAACCCGATTGCATTACCTTCTTCCGCCGCTTCAGACAGACGAGAATGTTCCTCTTCCGTCAGTTCATCTGACAACCATCCAATTACTACACTGTAGTTCCCGGTACGCAAAGCGCGAACCATCGACTCCACGGTGTCGCATGGCGACAGCTGGTTAATCTGCATCACTTTTGTCAGCGGCAGCCCTGCAGACTGAACCCATTCACGGCTCAGCTTCTGCTGTGGCGTCAACCAGAGTTGCCAGCGGGATTGCTGCCCAAGCTGCTGTAATAACGGCAGTAATAAGAGTTGCGTCAACAGAGGCTGGTCTTCGCGATAAACCACTTCACTGATAAGACCTGTTGAAACGCCCTCTACGGATTTCTGCGCGACATTGCCAGCGGTAGAAGAAAGAGAGGTTGAGCGATTTGCATAGCCTGAAGTGTACATATTCATTCCAGCCCTGTAGTTACTGTATGGATATACAGTAACCCCTGTATGGCTAAAGATCAACCCTAAATTCCTGAAAGCTTCTCGCAAAATTTGCTCATGATCTGCCTCTAACTCAAATTCATCTTGCTCCTTGACGATAAGTTCCCTATTTTCCTGCTAACGGATCCGGTAGTAAGAAAAATTCACTTTATCTATTGTTTTTTAAAGAGAAATACAATGAAAAAGATATCTTATGAGAGGATTTATCAATCTCAGGAATACCTCTCGGAGCTGGGCAATATTCATCACCGTGCTCTCTTTGGTGGCTACACGCTGGCCGTTGATGATGCCGTATTTGCGATGGTGTCAGACGGGGAACTTTACCTTCGGGCCTGTGAAGAGAACGCCACGTACTGCGTTAAACACGCCTCTTCCTTTTTAACGCTCCTGAAGCGTGGTCGTCCGGTGCTGCTGAACTACTTCCGCGTCGATGAAGGTTTATGGCAGGACAGGGAAAAATTACTCCAGCTTTCCTCATACGCACTGGCGGCGGCCAGGCAGGAGCGTTTCCAGCGGTATCATCGCAACCGGCTTAAAGATCTGCCAAACCTGACCTTTCAGATCGAAGTTCTTCTCTATGAAGCCGGGATCACGAATGAAAAGACGCTACGGGAGCTCGGGGCGAAGGGGAGCTGGCTGAAAGTGCGCGCCCTAAATAAGCAGATCGGGATAAAAGTTCTGTTTGCGCTCGTCGGCGCTCTGGAAGGGCTGCATGAAGCGGCACTCCCGGCGGATACGCGCCGGGAGTTGACCGAATGGTTTAATGGGCTGCCTGACCCGAAGGAGAATCATTCCGCCATGTAGCGATGAGCTGCTGAAGACGGCAAATTTCCGGCAGCAAAGCGATGAGCAGGCCAATCTGCTGAAGCACCAGCGGTGCTTTGCTGTCGGAGCCGGGATCGAGATGGGCAATACGCTCTGCGAGCTCATCCAGCGCCTGACGAACGCGGGGTTCATCGGCCGGGCGATGGTGAAGCGCATCGTCAACGTAACACACGGCATCGTCCAACAAAGCAAGAATGCCCGGGTTGGTGAGCTTTTCACGGTGGGCGCCCAGCGTAGAGATATAGCTGGTGAACGTATGGTTCAGGCAAAGCAGGCGGAAGGCGGTTTCCCTGATCTCCGCGGTGGCGCCGGGCTCCGTCGACATATTCGACACAACGGAAGCCAGCTCCGCATCGCTATTGTGCGCATCGCGGCGGGCGATACGGTACGGGAGCCGGTTGTCCCGCCCCTGGTGATACTGCTCCAGGATGGCATCCAGATACCGGCAGTTTGCGTTCATCGCCCGGTCCAGCACGCGGGGTAGATTGCGAAAACGCCAGTCTGGCCAGATGAAGCTCACCGCGGCCCAGGCTATCGCACAGCCTATCAAGGTATCAATGACGCGCGGCAGGGCGACTTCGAAACCTTCACCCAGCAGGTTAAAGCAGAGCAAGACCAGCAGGGTAATGAACATGGTGGCGTGTGCGTACTGCACGTTGCGGAAGGCGAAGAACAGCACGCCGGTTATGACGATCAGGATAAGCTGTCCTTCTATAGAAGGAACGAAGTAAAGCACCGGCAGCCCGATGGCAACCCCGACCAGCGTACCGATGATACGCAGCGCGAGGCGGTGGCGGGTGGCGTTATAGTTTGGCTGGCAAACAAACAGGCTGGTCAGCAGGATCCAGTAACCGTGATGCAGCCCGGTTATCTGTATAAACGCATACCCCACGCAGAGCACCAGCGACATGCGCACCGCATGGCGAAACAGCGCCGACTCCGGCGTGAAGTTGCGGCTCAGGCGTAGCCACATATCGCTAAAGCTGTGGACGCTGTCGTCGGAAAGCTGGCTGTTCAGATCGTTGTTCGGCATCGCGATGGCCTGCTCGGACTCGATGGTCGCCAGCTGCGCATCAATTGCCCGCAGGTTATTGAGTAAAAACCCCAGCGCTTTTATCTGTTCAGGGGAGGTTCCGCTGGCCTGCACGCGATCGAGCGCCGCATCCAGATGAGTGAACGCGCGCTCGAAACGCTGATCGTGCTGATAAGGCGTGCGCAGCAGAATGGAGCGGGCGAGCTGCTGGCAGGCCTGAGACTGCATAGAGAGCAGGCGCTGGAAGCGGAACATCACGTCGCTGTAGCGGAATTTTTCACGCAGGGCCGCATACTGAACGTGGGAGGAGCTGGCACGCTCGTGAATATCCTGCGCGGCAAAATAGTAGTGCAGGGTGCGACGGGTGCCGCGCTGGCCGCGATCGCCGCGCAGTCGGGTCAGAAGGGAAGCCTTCGTCTGGTTTAAGGTCGCCACCAGCTGGCCGTTTGCCAGCGCCAGGTCGTAGAGCGGCGCCTGGCTCTCTTCTTCGATATCCGGATCGAACAGGCGGGATTTCAGCTCCAGATAATGCGCGAGCTGCTCGTAGCTGCGGGCAAGGTTGTCCTGCAATGGCCGCACGGGAAAGATAAGGTGCCCGGTCAAGGTGAGCAGGTTATACCAGATTGCCCCCAGCAGAAGCAGGACCGGCTGTTGATACCACTGGTCGTAAAGCGAAACGCCAAGCATGGTATAGACGGCGATCAGCAGCGCGCCAAACGCGATAGTGGCATAGCGCTGGCCCAAACCGCCCAGCAGGATAAAGCCGCTGGTGGACAGGGTAAGCCCGATCGCAAACATCCACGGCCACGGGAAGAGCAGCTCCACGGACGCCGAGGCGATGAAAAAACAGATAAGCGTAATGACGAGGTTGCGCAGGCGTCCGGCAAGACGGTCATCCAGATCCGCCAGCGCGCCTGCAACCACGCCCAGCGTCAGCGGGATCGTGAGCTTGACGTCGTCTATCCACCACGGCAGGGCAACCGTGCCGCACAGCGCGATAAAAATCCTGACGTTGTAAAGCCAGGTACTGTTCCATGTGTAGCGGCGAAGCAATGGGCTTAGCATGAGCAATGCCTGTCCTTAATTACTGAAAACGACGGCGGGCATTGGCTTCGCGCGCGGCTTGCGCCACTTCAACCGGGACTACGCGGCGTCCGACCGGCCACAGGGCGATGGCGGCGATTTTAAAATTCGCGATCCCGACCGGAATACCAATGATGGTGATGCACTGGGCGATACCGGCGAAAATGTGCATCAGGCACAGCCACCAGCCGAAGAAAACCAGCCACAGAATGTTCAGCAACGTCCCGCCCGTGTTCATCAGCGCGCTCTTTCTTTCCGGGTTCAGCTCGTCAACGTGAACGGCCTCATTACCATAAGGAAGCAGCGAGAGTTTGGTGATTTCCCAGCAGGAGCGGGTGAGAGGAAGCGTGAAAATGAGCACGATGCTCACCAGCGTGGCGAAAAGCCAGGACAGCGTGGTGGCAAAACCGCCAAGGACAAAATTCAAAATATTCAGAACGGTACGCATAAACCCTCAGTTCCTTTCGATATGATTAACCCCCGGTGATTGTAACGTTTTTTTAGGCTGGAGCACCTTAAAACTGGCAGTTAAACTATCAGACAAATTATCTCTTCGTGGATACGGCTGGACATGGAACTGAAAGCAACCTCATTGGGCAAACGCCTGGCGCAACACCCTTACGACAGGGTCGTCCTGCTTAATGCAGGGGTAAAAGTCTCTGGCGAACGCCACGAATACCTCATTCCGTTTAATCAGCTGTTGGCTATCCACTGCAAGCGCGGGCTGGTGTGGGGCGAGCTGGAGTTTGTCCTGCCCGCTGAAAAGGTGGTGCGTCTGCACGGCACGGAATGGGCCGAAACCCAGCGCTTTCATCACCATCTCAATACCCTGTGGCGCCAGTGGAGCGAAGAGATGAGCGTCGTTGCGGCGCAGGTTTTACAGCAGGTTGTTGATGAGATTGCCCACAGCAGCGAGCAGCAAAAATGGCTCACGCGTGCGCAAACGGCGGGACTCCAGCAAAAAATCAGGCAGGCGCTTGCGGCGCTGCCGCTGCCCGTATCGCGCCTTGATGAGTTTGAAAACTGCCGCGAGGCCTGGCGCCAGTGCCAGGCGTGGCTGAGCGATATCGATAAAAGCCGCCTTGCCCATAACCAGGCGTGGACGGAAACCATGCTCACCCGCTATGCCGATTTCTTTAGCCAGATTGAGTCCTCGCCGCTCAACCCTGCTCAGGCGCGGGCGGTGGTGAACGGCGAGCAGTCTCTGCTGGTGCTGGCAGGGGCGGGGAGCGGTAAAACCTCCGTGCTGGTGGCGCGGGCGGGCTGGCTCCTCACCACCGGCGAAGCCGTACCGGATCAAATTCTGCTGCTGGCGTTTGGTCGCAAGGCGGCCCAGGAGATGGACGAGCGCATTCAGGCGCGGCTGCATACCCGCGATATCACCGCCCGCACCTTCCATGCGCTCGCCCTGCACATTATCCAGCAGGGAAGCAAAAAAGTTCCTGCAATCAGTAAACTTGAAAACGACGCGCAGGCGCGACAGGCGCTGTTTATCAAAACCTGGCAGCAGCAGTGCAGCGAGAAAAAAGCTCAGGCGAAGGGCTGGCGCCAGTGGCTGGAAGAGGAGCTTAGCTGGGACGTGCCGGAAGGCAGCTTCTGGCAGGATGAAAAGCTCGCGCGGCGTCTGGCTTCGCGCCTCGACCGTTGGGTAAGCCTGATGCGGATGCACGGCGGCTCGCAGGCGGAAATGATTGAAAGCGCGCCGGAGGAGATCCGCGCCCTGTTTTCAAAGCGGGTTAAGCTGCTGGCACCGATGCTGAAGGCGTGGAAAACGGCGCTGAAAGAGGAGAACGCGGTCGATTTCTCCGGGCTTATCCACCAGGCGATTATCATCCTGGAAAAAGGCCGCTTTGTGAGTCCGTGGAAGCATATCCTCGTGGATGAATTCCAGGATATCTCGCCCCAGCGCGCCGCGCTGCTCTCGGCGCTGCGTGCGCAAAACAAACATACTTCGCTGTTTGCGGTGGGCGATGACTGGCAGGCTATCTACCGCTTCAGCGGGGCGCAGCTTTCGCTCACAACCGCGTTCCACCACTACTTTGGCGAAGGCGATCGCAGCGATCTGGATACCACCTACCGCTTCAACTCGCGTATCGGCGAAATCGCCAACCGCTTTATCCAGCAAAACCCGCACCAGCTGGCCAAGCCGCTAAACAGCCTGACTGCCGGGGATAAAAAAGCGGTCACCCTGATGGCAGACGATCAGCTTGAGCCGCTGCTGGACAAACTGAGCGGCTACGCAAAGCCCGACGAGCGTATTCTGGTGCTGGCCCGCTATCACCACCTCAAACCGGCGGCGCTCGAAAAAGCCGCGACCCGCTGGCCAAAGCTGCAGCTTGATTTTATGACCATTCACGCCAGTAAGGGGCAGCAGGCCGATTACGTTATTGTGCTGGGCTTAAAAGAGGGCAGCGATGGCTTCCCGGCCCCCGCGCGCGAGTCGGTGATGGAGCAGGCGCTGCTGCCCGCGCCGGAGGATTTCCCGGATGCGGAAGAGCGTCGTCTGCTGTACGTGGCGATCACCCGCGCCCGTCACCGCGTCTGGCTGCTGTTCAATAAAGACGAGCCGTCGTCGTTTGTGGATATTCTGAAGAGTATTGACGTGCCGGTGGCGAAGAAGCCGTAAAAGCATTGCCCGGCAAGCGCGAGGCTTCCGGGCAGCGTTTTACTTCAGTCTTTCCGCAAGATAGCGCTGATAGTCGGGGATGAGGATATCCACCGGGGAGCTGAACTGCGGCGATTCGATGATAAAGTCTGCGGTCGACAGGTTGGTCGCCACGGGAATATTCCACACCGTCGCCAGACGCAGCAGCGCCTTCACATCCGGATCGTGCGGGACGGCATTGAGCGGATCCCAAAAGAAAATCAGAACGTCGATTTTCCCTTCCGAGATCTGCGCCCCGACCTGCTGATCGCCGCCCATCGGGCCGCTCAGCATCGCGTTCACGTCTAACCCCGTTTCGCGCTGGATCAGATTGCCGGTGGTTCCCGTTGCCGAAAGGGTATGGTTTTCCAGCACCGACCGGTGATGGCGAACCCAGTTCAGAAGCATCTGTTTGCAGTGATCGTGTGCTACCAGCGCAATGTGTTTGCGCGCCGGGAGCGTGCGTGTTGTCAATTCCATAATCTTTTCCATCAGGTTAACTGGCTACAAGATGACGGGAAGCGCCTGATGCTGCAAGAGAAAGGGCATAAAAATGTGGATTAAGACGACGGCTGTTGCTTTGCCCACTGGAGGAACCGCGCCCGGGTATCGGCATCCGCCTGCTGGAACCAGAACTTCAGACGCTGCTCGGTGAGGGGCTGGGACTGGGGAGGAATCACGTCAAGCTCGGACACGCCGGACAGCAGCGTGCTGTCGTCGGCCATCATGGTGGCAAACTGCGGCAGCGACGCGCGTTTGCCCGCTTTGTTATAGATTTCCGTATCCGCCTCATAGTCTATGCCGTTTGGCGTGGTCGTCAGCGCCAGAATATCCAGCTTCACGGGGATGGTTATGGCGTCGCCATCCAGCAGCTCAAGCCGCGGCGCCGACTCAAACGCCTGTGCCTCTTTTTCTGTCTCCAGGCGGGGGAGGCTGAAATTAACCTGGCTGATGCGCTGGGTGTTAAAGCTCAGGATCAGCGGCGGGGAGATGTACATCCGCTGCTCGTGGTTGGCGGCGCGGATGGTCTTCTCGACCCGAAACACCACCTGGTGCGGCCCGTTGTCCAGCTCGATGCTGTCTGCACCGCGAAGCAGCGAGCTGGAGACCTTTTTGCCGTCCAGCACCAGCAGATCGATATCGGTGGAGAGCCGCAGCGTGGTGGCAAAGACGCAGACCGGCATCACTAATGCAATCACAGCGGAGGCAATGCCGGTTTTCATAGGGGGCTCCTGTTAAAAATAGCCTTTCTCAATAATGTATCTAAATTTTTCGATAATCACGTTTACTAACATATAGACATATTCTGCGAGTTTGCCCTCATACATCTGTATGGGATGGATGGTTGCGATGTCTGCTTTGACGTACACTTTGAAAAAAGCCTGGAGGAAGATTATGAAAGACAACGACATTGCCGACATTCTGACATCGACCCGAACCATTGCGCTGGTGGGCGCGAGTGATAAGCCCGACCGCCCGAGCTATCGGGTCATGAAGTACCTTCTTGACCAGGGCTATCACGTTATCCCGGTGTCGCCAAAAGTGGCGGGCAAAACGCTGCTGGGCCAGCAGGGCTATGCCACGCTGGCGGACGTGCCGGAAAACGTGGATATGGTGGATGTGTTCCGCAATTCCGAAGCGGCGTGGGGCGTTGCGCAGGAAGCCATCGCGATTGGGGCAAAAACCCTGTGGCTGCAGCTGGGCGTGATCAACGAACAGGCCGCGGTGCTGGCGCGTGAAGCGGGGCTGAACGTGGTGATGGACAGATGTCCTGCGATTGATATTCCCCGTCTGGGACTGGCGAAATAATAAAAAAGCCCGGTTGCGATACCGGGCTTTTTTTCACCTCAACGCGCTCGTGGCGGTGGCGAGCGTCAGGCTTTAGTTCCGCAGGCGCGGAGCCTGGAGCTGCTTGCGGATAGTCTGGGCAAGCTCATCCATCGTGGGTTGTTCCGGATGTTCGTCCTGAATTTCTCCGCTGAGCTGCGCTTCGGCAAGATAGGTATGGACAGGCTGCCCATCGTCATCTTCCATCACCACGTGGTACCAGGGGGCGGCGCGAAGCTCTGCATCAACCGCCAGCTCGTCGGCTGACGGTTCATCGAGGGAATATTCCGGGTCGATATCCACGACCACACCCAAATACCCAAGCAAGGTGTGGCGGACCTGCTGGCCGATACCGAATTTGCTGGCAATCATAGTCACCTCCCGGGAAACATCACTTACACTCTATGTGCGGGCAATATTTCTCTTTTCAAGTTACATGACGCGACAGGCAAACCCTTTCAGATACAGCCCTTCCGGGTAGGTGGCGATCACCGGGTGATCGGCGGCCTGACGGAACTGCTCTATAAATTGTACATCACGACCGGCATCTATAGCGGCGTCGGCGATGATTTTCTGAAATAAATCTGTGGTCATCAGGCCGGAGCAGGAGAAGGTCAGCAGGACGCCGCCCGGGTTCAGCAGCTGGATAGCCAGCATGTTGATATCTTTATAGCCGCGGCACGCGCCCATCAGCTGGCTTTTGTTCTCAACGAACTTCGGCGGATCCATCACGATAACGTCGAACTTCTCGCCCCCATCGCGATACTTGCGCAGCAGTTTGAACACGTCATCGCGAATAAACTCCGCTTTGCTCAGATCCAGCTTGTTCAGCTCGATGTTCTGTTTCGCCACGTCCAGCGCTTCCTGGGAGGTATCGACGCTGACAACCTGAGCGCAGCCGCCCATCAGGGCCGACACCGCAAAACCGCCGGTGTAAGAGAAGCAGTTCAGCACGCGCTTGTTTTCAACGTACTGACGGGTTGCCAGACGGCTGTCGCGCTGGTCGAGGTAATAGCCGGTTTTGTGGCCGCCCTGAATATCCACCAGCAGCTTCATGCCGTGCTCTTCGATAGGCAGCAGGGCAGGCGGCAGTTCGCCGGTTACCGGGCCCTGCGTCAGCTCCAGACCCTCTTTCTTACGCACCGCCACGTCGCTGCGATCGTAAATCGCGCATTCCGGGAAGAGGCTTTGCAGGGCGCTGATTAACGCCGCGCGCTGATATTCAGCCCCGGCGCTCAGCAGCTGGAGGACGAGGAAATTGCCAAAGCGGTCGATGGTGACCCCCGGCATCCCGTCGGATTCCCCGGCGATCAGACGATAGCTGTCCAGCCCGTCGCGTTTGGCCAGCCATTCGCGCCACTGCTGCGCCTGCTGCAAACGGCGGGTAAAGAAGGCGATATCGACAGTTTCGTCTTTGTCGAACGTCCAGACGCGCGCGCGGATCTGTGAGGCCGGCGAGTAGGCGCCGCGCGCTAACCATTTCCCCTGATGGTCAACGATATCGATGGTTTCACCGAGGCTGGCTTTGCCTTCCATACGGGCAACGGCGCCGGAAAAGACCCAGGGATGGCGGCGTAACAATGACTTCTCACGCCCTTTGGCTAACACTAAACGTACGCTCATAATTTGCTATTCTGTCGATTCCAATAAAATGGCCGCCATTTTCCCGAGTTCAGTAAGGAAATGCAACGCGCCAGTCGGATAAGGAGAAGGAAGATGTCAAAAGTCTGCACTATCGCCTGGGTTCACGGCATCGTTCAGGGCGTGGGGTTTCGCTACAGCACCCAGCGTGAAGCGCTCCAGCTTGGGCTGACGGGATACGCGCGCAATATGGATGACGGCAGCGTCGAAGTGGTGGCCTGCGGGGAAGCGGAGCAGGTTGAAAAGCTGGTAGCGTGGCTGAAAGCGGGCGGGCCGCGCAGCGCCCGGGTTGATAAGGTATTAACGGAACCGCATCAACCCGGCCGGGAATACGTGAACTTTGGCATTCGCTATTAAATGCACTTCACCGGTTTAGGCAGGCCGGCGATTTTGGTCGCCTGTTTTGCCGGGCCTTTCGGGAACAGGCGATACAGATAGCGGCTGTTGCCTTTCTCTTCGCCGAACGTATTCGCCATCGCCTTGACCAGCATACGGATCGCCGGAGAGGTATTAAATTCGAGGTAGAACTTGCGCACGAAACGCACCACTTCCCAGTGTTCGGGGGAGAGGGTAATGCCTTCGTTTTCGGCAATTTTCTCCGCCAGCGGTTCGCTCCAGAGGGTGGTGTCTTTCAGATAGCCTTCGCTATCGGTCTCAATTTCCTGGCCTGCAAAAATGAACATAGTGCTCTGTCGATTAAGTAAAAACCGCCCCCAGTGTAGCAAATAAGGGGCGGCGTGAGAAACCTCGACCTACAGGAGCAGCTGCAGCAGATTGCTGGCGTTGAGCTTCTTCAGCGCGTTGCATTTATGGGTCGAAACCTGTTTTTCAGACATCTGCGTCGCAATAGCAATGTGGCGTACCGGCAGCCCGGCAAGCATAAGATCGAGCACGTTGAATTCCGGATCGCTAAGACAGCAGTCCAGGCTTCGAATGCGGCGCGGCTCTTTTACCAGCAGATAGGCCGCATCCGCGACGGCGATCCGGTCATCGAGGATATACAGGGTGAGCGCCCCGAAACGCTTGCGTAAATGGGTCGCCAGCGCCCACCCCTTTTCGTTGCACACCAGATAAAGGCTCCCTTTCCAGCGGGCGGCCTCCAGCCGGAGTAAAATGTTGATCAGCGCCTGATGCGTAGCCGCCACGGAAAAGCGGCAGCGGACGACAATCACCCGGCGGGTCAGCAGCGTTGGCTGCCATTGCACGGTGTCGCTTTGCACCTCCAGCTGAACGCCCCGACGCAGCAGCGCATAGCGCAGCCCTTCGGCGTAAAATCGATTATTGTCGAGAATGGCGTAACTCACGGTAACCTCGTTATAACGTGCTGGGCGTATAGATAACGCGCAGCGTGCCGGTATAGTCCCCCGCGTTTTTGCTGCTGGCGGCAAACGCAGGGGTTTTCAGGATAATGGGCGCAGGAATGCACAGCACGCTCTCGCGTCCGCCGGGCAGCACAACCTGACGCAGATACTGTGGATCGTTGGTGCCTTGCCAGACCAGGGTTTTGCCGTTCGCGACGGTCTCGGTTGCGCCCGTGACGGGATGGGTGACGAGCACCTGGTAATCAAGACGATCCCGCGCGTCGGTCTGGCTTCCGCCGCGCCGGCGGATAGAAAACGCGCCCTCGGCACGTTCCGCGGACGGGAGCCCGTCATCCTCAAAGCGCAGATAGGCGCGGGTGCTGGTACTGTTTTTGCCGTCGTACAGGCACATATCCAGCGTGTTTTCGCCCTGGATCTCGCTGCCGCCTGGTCGCCCCGGGAAGTTGGTCAGGTTGAGGTTCACGATCGGCGTCGAGTGCGGGAAAGCCGGCAGATAAATCTGCTGGTTGCCCGGGTCGACCACCTCAATGCGAATATTTGCCTGCCAGCTGGCGATGGAGAGATAGCCCGGACAGCCAACATTCACGTCGTTGAAGTTCCCGCCGCAGTCGGCGCTTCCCCACTGACGCAGGTTTTGCTTTAGCGTGGCGGTCCAGATCCCCGGCAGGGCGAGCTTGTCCAGTTCGCTTTTCACGATGTAGTAATCGAAGTAGGGCTCCCGGTTCCAGGCTGCGGTATCGACCGTTCCCCCGGTCACGAAGCTGGCAAAGGTAAACACTTTGTTGTTGATAAACATGTAGTGATCGCCATACACCTTGATATCCACCGTCCTGGCGGTGAGGGCGTGGGTAAAACGTAAGGTGATGGCATAGGGCGAGGCCGGGTTCGCCGAGAACCAGACCGGTGCGGTCATGCAGGCCCCGTTAGCGGTGTCCGTGCGGGACAGGCAGGTCAGGGTGTTGCGCCCCCACTTTTGCGGATCGGCGGGGTCATAGCCGCTCGGTTCATGAAACCAGATATCGAAACGCGCGGGCGGTGCCGTGCGATCGAAGCTGATCCCTGCGCTGGTGTTTCGCCCCGCGGGGGCACCCGCCAGCGTCTGGCCAGCCCACAGGCTTAGGAGCAGTAAAATAAAGAGGCACGTTTTCACATCATTTCCCTTTCGTGAGGTTGTCGGCGTTCATGGCGGTCGGCCCCGTCGGAACCGTTCGTCCGGCGAGCATCAGCTGCGCCTGCTGCTGCACGGCATCCGGCAGGGCGGAGAAGGTGAGCTCCCGGCAGGGGATCGCCCCGACGTAACGCACAACGTCGCGCATGCTTTTCACGTTCAGCGCGCACTGATAAAACTGCTGCTGACGCACCAGGTAGAGGTTATGCAGCAGGGCGTCGCTTTGGGCGCTAAACCCGCCGTTGCCCAGATCGCTCCAGCCGTTCACGTTCAGCGGCACGCCGCCAATGAACGGCGAATGACTCTCGTCGGTTAACTGGCCGAGCCAGGTGTAGCTTGCGGTGGTTTGCACGTCCCGGCGCAGCAGCTTGCCCGGCACCATAAACAGCGTTCTGCTGCCTGAACCCTGCGTGATTTCGCTGCTGGCCCCGCGCGAAACGTCCAGCGATTCGTTGATCGTCAAGGTTGTCTGCTGGTAGCCCGGCACGGCGAAGAGGGCGCGGCTGTTCCCCGGAATGTTTGCGCTGCCGCCGTTATCCAGCGACACCGCGACGCCCGAATCCTGGGTATCTTCCGGCGTGGCAACCTTAACCGCGACGGCTGAAGCAGGACGCCCGTCGCTCCAGCGGCCCAGCCACAGGCCGGATCGCGACAGCGCAAGGGTCGAGCTGTAGTTGCCGCTGCTGCTCAGGGTATGGCGACCTTCGTTACGATCCCAGGCATCGCTGACGGTCAGGCTGCCGTTGCCATACCGTCCGCCCTGGCGCGTATAGGCCGAGGTGTTCAGCGAATCGCTGTTAATGCCCGACGCGCTCAGACCATACTCATTTTCACCCCGCGCATCGGCGTACCAGTTGTGCGCCACGCTGTAGCTCATCTGGTTCTTTTCGCGCTGCTGGTGCTGCCAGGTTGCGCCCATGGAGGTGTAGCTCGACGCATCGCCCCGACGGTTATGCGCCATGGACAGGCTCACGCTCAGGTAGCCGCCTTTATCCCTGCCAGCGCGGGAGTCATCGTCACGCATAAACAGGTTAATGCTGCTGTTAATGTTCAGGCCGCGGGTGCTAAACGCGTTGCTCAGCCCACCCTGCCACGCCCGGGTGCGGGAGCGGGTGACATAGACCGATTCCCACGGCAGGCCCGCATCGTGGCGATCGTCGCTGTCCGGGAGCGCCCGGCGTGAAACGTATCGTCCTTCGTTGCGGTTATCCGAATAGCCGAGGCTCGCATACCAGGCGCCGACGGGGACGGAGAACATCACCGAGAGGGTGCGGTAGCAGCCGTTAACGGCGTCAAACCCCGCGCTTCGGGTATTGCAGTTTTCCGCTGAAAGCGCGTTGCGATAGACGCTCAGCGAAAAGCCGTCGTTGTAGCTGATTTGCTGAATATTGCCGCGCTGGCCTTCGCTGCCGTAGAGGTAGCTAAAGCGGGTGCTCAGCACGCCGTCGATCGGCCCCGCGTTGAATCCCCGGCTCCAGTCGAGGGCATTTTCCACGAAGCGCTGGTTTTTCTTTATCGTTGCGCCGCTGGTGAGCGCCAGCGTTGGAGTGACGGGCAGGCGCACGCCCGCATGCGCAACCGCGCTGCGCGCTTCGTTTTGATCGCTGTTGTCGGTTTCACCCGCCTGCAGGAACCACTCGACGCGGTCGAAGGGCGTAATGCCGGTACGGGTAAACGGCACCTGCTCGGTGCGCGTCAGGCGGTTATTCTCATAGACGGAGAGCGTCACGGTGTAGCTCCCGTCCGGGAAGGATCGGGTGTCCAGGGTTTGCGCCCCGGCATTGAGGTAAAAGCTGGCCAGCAGCTGATTGCCCCGGCGGGCGTCGATACGCGCGTCGTGGGAAAGCAGCACGGTGATAGGCGTGCCCTTCGACTGCTGAACCGGATTCATCCACGCCCTTGTCGAACCGGTGCGCAGGCCGCGAATTTTGCCCAGCGGCAGCTGGCTGAGGTTGATATTCCCCCCGGCGTTGCTGAACAGGTCGCGGGTGTCCATCTCGCCGAGCTGGACATAGTACTGGCGCAGGATATCCTGGCGGAACCAGGCGTTGTTGACGGTGACCTCCTGCTGCTGCTGGTGCCTTGAGCGCTGTCCCAGCCAGGTCCAGTCGAGGTTCAAATAGCCGTCCTGGGTCAGCGCCAGCGCGCCGTTGCCCTGCACGGTGGCGGACTGGTAGTCCCTGTCGGCCACGAAATTGATATTCTGCTGATGGATGAGGGCATTTTCGGTGTCCTGCGTGGGCTGATACCACTGCTTTTCCGCATTGGGTTTAGGCAGAAATTTCTTGTCCAAAAACAGGCTAATGCGGGCGTTATTCTCGTCATAAATAATGGCCGCGCGGTCGGTATCAATGTAGTCGCATCCCGCGGCGGAGCCGTTGCTGCTGCAGGCCAGGTTGCCGTTACGGGCAAGCGGAACGGCCAGCGCGGCAGACACGGTGGCCACCAGCGCAGGATCGTCATTAAACCGGCGTTTGATGGCCGCTATCACGGTTTCAGGTGCGACAAAGCTTACCGTTTCAAGGGTAATATCCGTTTCAAAAAGGCCCAGCGACTCGCCGTAGAGGTTTACCTCTGTCCAGAGGCGCTGCGTTTTCGCCAGATCTTCAAAGCCCGGTGGGACGGCCATCCCGGCGCAGGCGAGTTGGATGGATGCGGGTAGCAAAGCAACAAAGAGGAGAGTATTTCTGTGAAACGCCATGAACGAGCCTCGACATCATCCTGACGTGAGAGGGTGGGCACCCTCTCACGTTATTCCTTAGGTGCTGTGGTGTTACGCACCGCCTTCCGTGGTAGTAGCCTGCGTCAGCATCAGGCTAACAACGCCGCTGTACTGACCGGTTTTCAGAATGCCTTTGGTGGTCTGAGAAATGGTCAGAGGCAGTACCGCTGAACCGTTTTCAACGCTCCCCGGGAACAGTTCGGTGCCGGTGAATTCAACATCGGCGGTGGACAGGGTTTTGTCGCCCAGCATTACCGTCATTGGCACGGACTCAGCGCCGTCGGCGTTCGCCAGCTTAGCCGCGCTAACCAGACGGACCTTCACGTTGCTGGTGGCGGAGTTAGACCATACCTTGGTGTTCAGGCGGTAGCTTTCCAGACCGCGACCAGGCAGGTACTGCATGTCGATGCTTGCTGGCAGCGGGGTGTTATCCGCCTGAGTCATATCCAGCTGTGAATCCACGCTGGCGTTAACGGTGATGTCTTTTTGAATCGCCAGCGCGCTCAGGGACGTGGTCATCGCGGCAACAATCAGCAGGGGTTTAAAATACTTACGCATTGATATCTCCATATTTACAAATGAGCACCTTGGCTCTTTAAACAAACCCAATGGGTTTTTACAGTGACGTCGTGTTATTGCACGACGGGTAAATCAGCTTCTTCAGGGGTTTTATTCACCCAGTTGAAGTAGCGGAATCTATATTTCTGGCCTTGTATATTTGTAAGCGTTTTTAATTTCCGGACGGTGTCCGGATAAATCGTCGCGTCTTCTTTAATCCATTTACACGACGCGTCTGCATTACAAATTCCAATCTCCCTGAGCGGTACCCGCAGCGTGCCGCTGTTTTTTAGCGTCCCCTTGAGGGGGTCTATCGACAGTGACACCACGCTTTTTTCCGGGGCGAGGTGGATCAGGGCGCCCCAAATAACGTTGACGCCCAGCGTCGCCGTTGCTGCCGGGGTTTCCGACTTGCCGGGAATAATGCTGTCAGGCTGCTTCACTCCCTCAAAATAGACGCGCCAGGTGGTCTCTTTTTCCGGAGGCGTAAGCGATACCAGACGAACCACGCGCATTGCGCCTGCCGCAAGGGCAAATTTTTCGGGGGTGACGACAACGCCACCTTCTTTCCACGAGGCCACATCAATCTCTTTTTCCTGAGCCGTGCCGGGATTAAGAATTTTCTTTTGCCTCACCCGAATGAACTGAATATCATCCGTTTTTGAAGCCACCTTAATTTGCGCCGCACCGGAGCTATCTACATTCAGCTCCATGGGGTACACGCTCATATTGGCCATTGTCATTTCTGAGAAAAATGGCAATGACAGCGCGGCGACATAAAAGGCGGTTTTCATGTTCACGCTATTTTTCTGTTTCACAATGTGTCTGCCTGC
The DNA here is from genome assembly GCF_964208575.1 of Enterobacter soli. Classification (GTDB taxonomy): domain Bacteria; phylum Pseudomonadota; class Gammaproteobacteria; order Enterobacterales; family Enterobacteriaceae; genus Enterobacter; species Enterobacter soli_A. The sequence goes on from NZ_CAXOFU010000012.1 coordinate 80,906, forward strand.
TCTGAATTTATCGGCGGTGCGTTAACACCAGCATGCCGTCTGCTTTCGTATCGCTTCAGGGCAGGGAAACTTTAACCAGAACAGCGGTTTGTGAAAATTTGTATTAATTAACTCGTAAAATACAGTTTTTTATCCTGTCTTTCTGGCTTTAAGGTTGTATAGTTAAGCGAAAATACCGCGACCAGGGATGGGGAGAAAATTCCTTCTGATTAAAAAAGAAGCAAGTCAGAAGGCGGTTTTCATGTCGATGTACCAGGGATTAAAAAAGCATGCGGTAACAGCCGAGAATAAAAGATGTTTTTTATATGCAATAATTCGTTGTTATTCGATCCTGAAGCACATGCAATAAGTCTTGTTGGACAACCAGAATCTGTATTAACGCTTTCGGCACCGGCCGTTCGGCTTTTGCAGGAATTTATTAAACACAAAGGACGCGACCTGAGTCGGGAGGAATTGATCACTCGCGTGTGGGAAGAATTTGGCTTTACGCCGTCGGGAAATAACCTTAATAAAGCGGTCAGCGAATTACGTAAAAACTTCCAGGCGCTGGGAGAAGGGCACGAATTTATCGTGACCGTGCCCCGGTTTGGATTCCGCTTTGAAGCCGACGTTATTTTCCAGCCCACCGAGAGCGCTCCTCCTGCCGTTCCGGAGGCGGCGCCTGAGCCAGCGGTTGAACAGCCGGCAGGATATAAACGTTTATCCAGAAAATGGTGGCTGGTTTTAGCGATATTAACCCTGTCGGCAATGATGGTTGGCCTGTATTTCAGCCGACGGCTTGAAATAACCGTACCGGCGACGCTAAAACCCGTGCAGGAAAAAATAGCCGGCTGCCGCTTCTGGCTGGTTAACGATCATGGCCGACCGCTGGTGCTATCGAAAATGGCCGAGCTGCTAAAGCAAAATAACGTGGCCTGCGATCGCGAGCAGTACAACATTTATTATTTCAGCGCCCATTTTTCGCTAGCCGCTGCCGATGAGGTGTTTATAGGTGCCTGTCCGGTAAGTGAAACCAGCCTGTGTAAAACGATTCGCTACAAAAGCGGGGCGGAAGAATGAAAATCAAACTTCTGTTCGGAGTGGGTGGTGCGCTCGTCGGCGGCGCGGTTGTTCTCTTTGTCTGTACGGGCGGAGTCTTTAAGCGCGATGCGCTGGCCTGCAGCACGGAGTTCAATTTTACGCGCAATGAAGGAAAGCCGAATGAAGTGAAGGTCAATGCCGTTGCCCAGTTCTATTTTCATCGCAACGGGACCGGGCTGACCACCTATAAAGGTGCGGCAAAGTATGAAGGCCGGAACCTGATCGTTGACAGGGATATCGATTTTACGTGGGCGCGACGGGACGATGATAAGGTCATTGTGTTGAGCTACACCAAAACCTGGCGTCGGCACAACGACAATACCCCTGATGCTCAGTGGGGCAGCTTTGCCTATCCCACCGCGCGTTACTATTTGACGATCGCTGAACTTTCGCCTTCCGTATGGCTGATTCAGGACCGGCATTATCCCACCTATATTTGCCGGGGTGAGTAGGGCATAAAAAAAGGAGAATGCCGGGGGCATTCTCCTTTTTATTTCAACGGGTCTGTTTAGTCGCGGCTGGCGAAGCCCAGGATGCTCAGCAGGCTCACGAAGATGTTGTACAGCGACACATACAGGCTCACGGTGGCGCGGATGTAGTTCGTTTCGCCGCCGCGAATGATGTTGCTGGTCTCAAACAGGATTGCGCCAGACGAGATCAGGATAAACACCGCGCTGATTGCCAGGTGCAGGGCAGGCAGCTGCAGGAAGATGTTCGCCACCATACCCACCAGCACAACCACGATACCCGCCATCAGCATACCGCCGAGGAAGGACATGTCCTTGCGCGTGGTCAGCACGTAGGCCGAGCAGCAGAAGAACACCAGCGCCGTACCGCCCAGCGCCATGCCGATAAGGTCACCCATACCCGCAGACAGATAGGCGTTCAGGATTGGCCCCAGGATGTAGCCCAGGAAGCCCGTAAAGGCGAAGGCGGACAGAATCCCTACCGGCTTATCGGCGGTTTTGTAGGTCAGGAACATCAGACCGTACATGCCCACCAGCGTCAGGATCAGCCCCGGGGAAGGCAGCATCAGCACGGTGCTGGCGGTTGCGGTGATCGCAGAAAACGCCAGCGTCAGGCTGAGCATGAAATAGGTGTTGCGCAGCACTTTGTGGGTGCTGAGTAGCGATGTGCGGTCGCGTGAAGAACTAATAATACGATCCATGAGTCACTCTCTTATGACAGATGTAATTAGCGGCAAGAATAGGAAAAGGTGCGGCAGTTACAAAGTGGTTTTACCCATCTTTACTCATCATCTTAGCGCTGAAGGCGGTTGTTTCTTCTGTAGAAATCAATTTCATCAGAATGAACCACGCTTTGACGCGTTTGTTCAGATCAACCTCTTATAGGTTACTGAAAAATATTGCGTTATTACAACCGGAGCGCTAAGAGTTATCACGGATCGTCCTAAAACAAACAACAAGGCGAAGGAAATGAAACCACAAGCACGCAACATCTTTACACTTTCTTTGTTAACCGCCGGCATTCTGTGCGCGAGCACGGCAGCCTGGGCGGCGAACGTGCCGGCAGGGACAGTGCTGGCAGAAAAACAGGAGCTGGTCAGGAATAATGGCAACGAACCGGCCTCGCTCGACCCGCACAAAGTCGAAAGCGACGTCGAATTCAATATTATCAGTGATTTATTCGAAGGGCTGGTCAGCGTTTCTCCGACCGGCGAAATCGAACCGCGCCTCGCCCAGAAGTGGGAAAACAAAGACAACACCGTCTGGACGTTCCACCTGCGTCCGGGCATCACCTGGAGCGACGGCACCGCCATCACCGCGCAGGACGTGGTGTGGAGCTGGCAGCGTCTGGTGGATCCGAAAACCGCCTCACCGTACGCCAGCTACCCGGACAACATGCATATGGTGAACGCCCACGAGATCGCCGAGGGCAAAAAAGCGCCGGATACGCTGGGGGTTAAGGCCATTGACGATGCCACTCTGGAAGTGACGCTCACCCAGCCGAATGCCGCGTTCCTCGCGATGCTCGCCCACCCGTCCCTGATCCCGATTGATAAAGTGCTGGTCAACCGGTTCGGCGAAAAGTGGACCAAGCCGGAGCACATCGTGACCAGCGGGGCGTACAAGCTGACGCAGTGGGTCGTCAATGAACGCCTCGTGGCGGAGCGTAATCCGCTCTACTGGGACAATGCCCATACGGTGATCAATAAAGTGACCTATCTGCCGATCGTGTCGGAAGCGTCAGACGTGAACCGCTACAAGGCGGGCGAGATCGATATCGTCTACACCGTGCCGATTAACCAGTTTGCCCAGCTCAAGAAAACGATGGGCAGCGAGCTGGACGTCTCTCCGCAGCTGGCGACCTATTACTATCAGTTCAACACCGCGCGCCCGCCGTTTAACGACGTTCGCGTGCGCAAGGCGCTGAATCTGGCGCTCGATAAAGACATCATTGCCAATAAGGTACTGGGGCAGGGGCAGCGCCCGGCGTGGCTCATCAGCCAGCCGGATATCGGCGGCGTCACGCTGAAAGCGCCGGACTACGCCAGCTGGCCGATGGACAAACGCATTGCCGAGGCCAAAAAGCTGCTGGAAGAGGCCGGGTACAACGCCAGCCATCCGCTGAGCTTCAACCTGCTCTATAACACCTCGGAATCGCACCAGCGCATCGCGATTGCCGCCAGCTCCATGTGGAAGAAAAACCTCGGCGTGGACGCGAAGCTGCAAAACCAGGAGTGGAAAACCATGCTCGACGCGATGCACACCCACAGCTTTGACGCGGTGCGCTACGCGTGGATTGCCGATTACGACGACGCCACCACCTTCCTGAACAACTTCCGAACCGGCGACAGCCAAAACACCACCCAGTACACCAACCCGGACTTCGACAAGGCGCTGGTTGAGGCGGCAAAAGCGAAAACCACGCAGGAGCGCGGCGCGTATTACCAGCAGGCGGAAGATCTGCTGGGGCGCGATGTCCCGGCGATCCCGCTCTATCACTACGTCCGCACGCACCTGGTGAAGCCGTGGGTCGGGGGCTTCACGCCGGATAAGCTGGGGTATTACTACACCAAAGATATGTACATCAAAAAACACTGAGCCGCCTGACCAGGATTTTGCGCTGGCAAAATAGCCAATTCGCTGTTGTTTCAACCGATTAAACGCGTTTTGGCTGTTTTTCAGGCAAATGAACAGGTCGCCTCTTTACAGGGGGCAAGGGGATGTTTATAGTGCGCCTCACTTAGGAAGCGTGGCCGAGCGGTTGAAGGCACCGGTCTTGAAAACCGGCGACCCGAAAGGGTTCTAGAGTTCGAATCTCTACGCTTCCGCCAAATTCGAAAACCCTGCGATAGCAATATCGCAGGGTTTTTTGCTTTTATGCAGCCTGAAACGCCGCAGATGAAATTTAGAAAAATTCCTGCTTTACAAGGCGCTAATAGATGTTTATAGTGCGCCTCACTTTGGAAGCGTGGCCGAGCGGTTGAAGGCACCGGTCTTGAAAACCGGCGACCCGAAAGGGTTCTAGAGTTCGAATCTCTACGCTTCCGCCAAATTCGAAAACCCTGTGATAGCAATATCACAGGGTTTTTTGCTTTTCCGGCGCGGCTAAATCACTCCAGCCCCAGCGTGTACTGCGCGATTTTGAAATAGATAATCAGCCCTGTGCCGTCGATAAGCGTCGCGATAAAGGGCGCGGAAACCACCGCCGGATCGATGCCGCAGCGCTTAAGCACCATCGGGATCACGGACGACACAATCGCGCTCCACAGCGTAATGCAGATTAACGTCAGGCTGACGATAAGCGTGATCTCAAGCCCGATCCCCATCATCCAGGCGCGGAGACAGCCCGCCAGCCCCAGCGTGACGGCAATCATCAGCGAGGTGCTCATCTCTTTGCGCAGCACGCGTCCGACGTCGCGCAGATGCACTTCCCCCAGCGCCATCGCGCGCACCAGGGTCGAGGTGATCTGCGTGCCGCTGTTGCCGCCCGTGCCAATCAGCAGGGGAATGAAGAACGCCAGGGCGATGGCGGACTCCAGCGCCTCTTCGAAATGCTGGATCACCGAGCTGGTGTAGGCTTCTGCGACGAACAGCAGCAGCAGCCAGACGGAGCGCTTTTTCCAAAGGCTGAACGCGCTGGTTTCCAGATACGGTTTTTCCAGCGGCAGCGTGGCGCCCTGAAGCTGGGCATCTTCCGTCACGTCATCTTCCAGCAGGTGCGCAATTTCGCGCTCGGTCAGGCAGCCGACCACCTTGCCGTGAGTAACCACGGGCACCACGTCCGCGCTGCCGTGGGCCAGCTGCACGGCGACGTCCGCGCGTTCATCTTCCGGCTTAACCTGTAAAAACTGCGACACCATCAGCGCCTTCACCGGCTGGAGCGTATCCGTGGCTTGTAATAATTTACGCACCGCAATCAGGCCCGCCAGGCGGCCATTATCCTCAATGAAAATATGCGACGGAATATCATCGTCTTTTAATTTCTGGAAAAACTGCTCGCGCGCCAGCGCCACGCATAATGAAATATCGAGGACGATAAAATCGGTATTCATATATTGCGCGATAGCGCTGTCGTTGAATGCCGGATTATTGTTGTGAATGGAGTAAGACATAGTAAATTCCCTTTGAATAATAAAATCTCTCAGGGGCGAGCAAGACAGGGCATGTCGAAGAGGAGATCCCCACGTCCTGGGTTCAGCACTGTACACCGTATCCTCAATGAGGAAGTTATACTGACAAAGCCTTGATTCGACAGTGCCTGTTTTACCCTGTGCCGGTTCTCTCGAACCCACCAGAGCGATAACGTGTATTTGTACAGGAGCCTCGCCATAACGAGATCGTTGTAAACCAGCGGAATAATACGCCTGTTTTATTTCTGCGTGATGAAATTTAAATAATGTTTAGGAAGTGTTTAGAGGATAATTATTTGAGGGCGCGTTGAGCTTTTATTTAGCCTTATTCACTTTTAATACAGGATTAAATGGCAATAAGGAGAGCGACGTGGCGTGGTTTGATACTCTGATGAATCACTTTGCGCAGTATCCGACACATCTCTTTGCGCTTCTTTTCGTGCTGGCGCTGAGTAAATCAACGGTGCTGATCTCCTCCGTGCTGCCGCCCGCCTCGGTAATGCTGATGACCGGGATTACCCTCAGCCAGGCGAGCCTGCATCCGGCGCTGGCGTGGCTGGCGGTGGTGCTGGGCGCGACCCTCGGCTCGCTGCTGAACTATCATATCGGCCAGCTGATGGGCCATACCCGGCTGGTGACGCGCATAACCTCGAAGTACGCCGATAAATTCTTGCGGGTGCAGCATCAGCTGCAGAAAAACGGCGTGCTGGTGCTGTTCACCGCGCGCTTTCTGGCGGTGCTGCGCTACATTGTGCCGCTGGCGGCCGGGCTGCTGCGGATCAACCCGGCGAAGGTTTACGCGGTGAGCCTGGCCTCAGCCGCCGCGTGGGCGGCGCTGTATGTCGGCATTGTCATCGGCATCAGCGCCTTTTGAACTACAAACTTCCCATACCGCCGTCAACCAGCAGCTCGGTTCCCACCGTGTAGCTCGACTCGTCGGAGGCCAGATAGACCGCGGCTTTCGCCAGCTCCGTCGTCGTGCCCATTCTGCCCAGCGGCACCAGCCTGATAACCTCTTCCACCATCGCGTTCAGCGAGTCTTCGCTTAAGCCGGTTTTGGTGAAGGCCGGGGTTTGCACCGGTCCGGGGCTCAGGCCGTTAACGCGAATGCCGCGCGGCAGCAGCTCGCCGGACAGCGTGCGCGCCAGCGACAGCAGGGCGGCCTTGCTTGCGGCATACGCGCTGCTGGTGGGCAGGCCGATGCGGGCGCTCACGGAGCCGCAGAGGATCACCGAGGACGGATTATTCAGCAGCGGGAGCAGCGCCTGCACGAGGAAGAACGGCCCCTTCAGGTTGATGCCCATCAGGCGATCCCAGGCATCTTCCTGCCAGGCTTCCAGGGGCGCGTGCGTGACGTCGCCGGCGTTGAGAAATACCGCGTCCAGGCGGGGCCAGCGGGTAGCGATGGTCTGCGCCAGGGCTTTTTGCGCGGCGATGTCTCCCGCATCGGTCGGAATGACCCAGGCGTTGTCGCCCAGAAGACGCTGCGCCTCGGCGAGGGTGTCCAGGTTGCGTCCGGTGACGGCGACGTGCGCCCCTTCGGCGATAAACGCCTGCGCGGTAGCCAGGCCAATGCCGCTGGTGCCGCCGGTAATCAGCGTATATTTATCTGTTAAACGACCCATGTTCTTCTCCTGAAATGTCTCTGGAGAAAGCACTATAGAAACGTTAGTATCGAAAGGAAACCAGGTACCAAATGGATACTAATGCGGCAAGAGGTGTGCTATGGCGGAAATACTCAATGTGCCCTGCGAAAAAAATTCTGAGCTTTACGTCTGCCCGATGACGCAGTTCGTAAACCTGATTTCCGGCAAGTGGGCGATCCCGATCCTTTATCGCCTTATTGTGATCAATTCGCCCGTGCGCTTTGGCGATCTGCTGCGGGCGGCGGCACCCATCACGCAAAAAGAGCTGACGAAGCAGCTTCGCCTGTTTGAGCAGCGCGGGCTGGTGACGCGCACCGTGTTTCCGGAGATCCCGCCGCGCGTGGAGTACCAAATCACCGCGCTGGGCTTAACCCTGCAAGGCGCGCTCTCTCCGCTGGCCGCCTGGATGAGTGAGTACGGCGACCAGCTGGAGCGTTAAGCTAGCGTTTGACGTAGCGCGGCGCCGGAATGCCGGTGCGCGCGCTGTTGAACAGCGCAAGGCGTGCCGTTTCGTAGGTCTCCCACAGGCCTTCGTCGTGCATCGGTGGGATAGTAATCAGCTCGCCCCGATCCAGTCCCGCCAGCGACGCATCCACCATATCGTCGGTGGTCATCACCGACCCTTCCGGCAGGTCGTTCACCGTCACGCCCGAATGGCTCCAGATCTCCGTGGCGGTGGCGGCTGGCAGCACCGCCTGAATACGCACGCCGCTGTCGGCAAACTCCTCCTGCAACCCGCGGGTAAAGCTCAGCACCCACGCCTTGGTGGCGCTGTACAGCGCGCTGCCTGCCCGCACGTGCAGGGCCAGCACCGAGGCAATGTTGATCAGCGTGCCGCGATTATTCTGCGCCAGGCGCGGGAGGATAGCGTAGGTCAACCGCATCAGCGCCGTGGTGTTCAGCGTGTTGATGGCCTGATGCTGCGCCACATCCCCCGCAAGGAAAGGGGCCATCTGGGCGGTGCCCGCGTTGTTGATCAGCGTATCGATCGCGGTATTGCTGCGCAGCGCCTCTTCGACGGCGCGGATCCCGGCATCATCCGTGAGATCGGCCACCAGAATCTCTACCGCCACGCCGTAACGCTCGCGAAGGGCGGCGGCCAGCGCCTGTAGCCGTTCTTCACGTCGGGCGACCAGCACCAGGTTGAGGCCACGACGGGCAAGACGATCGGCATAAACGGCGCCAATGCCGGAAGAGGCACCTGTGATCAGGGCGGTAGAGCGTTGCGTAGTCATTGTGTGTTACCTCGAAGCGATAGTGGGTTATTTGGTTTCAATATGAAACTGAATTAACTCTCGGCTATTTGGTTTTATAATGCAACCACTCTGGCGACAATTTTTTACTTTTGCCCAGGCGGGCGATCAGGAGGGGAGTTTAGGGACGATCTCGTCGGGGGTCAGCTCGCGGCCGTCGTCGGCGATCAACGCCAGCTTGCGCAGGGGCTTACGCTGTGCGGAATCCACCAGCGTGGTGCCGAATTCGTTCTCCGCAAACAAAAATTCATTGCCCCACTGCGACAGGGCCACCAGTACCGTTTGCAGCGCGCGCCCTTTGTCGGTCAGGACATACTCCTGCCAGGCGCTGCCGTCGGAGGCGGGCTGCAGGGTGAGAATGCCTTCATCCACCAGCAGCTTGAGGCGGGTGGTGAGCATGTTTTTGGCAATACCGAGGCTTTTCTGGAACTCGCCAAAGCGCCGGATCCCCCGCAGCGCGTCGCGAACAATCAGCAATGACCACCAGTCGCCGATAATATCCAGCGAACGGGCGACGGGGCAGGTGCTTTCTTCAAGGCGGGTGCGTTTCACGGTGAATTCTCCGGTGGGCGATGGTTTTATTATAAAACTATTCTCCCCATCGGGTAAGCCTGTTATTCATCAGTTTGAGAAATGCTTCCGGGAAAATTGTTATCAATCTGTCACACTTAACGAACTATTAAAACCGAGTGAGGATTTAGGGATGAGAAAAGCACTACTCGCTGTTGCTGTAGCAGGCACCCTTTCAATGACCTTTGGCGCGCAGGCGCAGGACGCACCGGACGGATACCAGCTAGAGCAAGTTTTGATCATGAGCCGCCACAACCTGCGCGCGCCGCTTGCCAATAACGGCAGCGTGCTGGAGCAGTCCACGCCGAAGCAATGGCCGGAATGGGAGGTGCCGGGCGGGCAGCTCACCACCAAGGGCGGCGTGCTTGAGGTGTACATGGGGCACTACATGCGCGAGTGGTTGGCCCAGCAGGGGATGGTGACCACCGGGGAGTGTCCGCCGGCCAACGCGGTATACGCCTATGCCAACAGCCTGCAGCGCACCGTGGCCACCGCGCAGTTCTTTATCACCGGGGCGTTCCCGGGGTGCGATGTTCCGGTCCATCATCAGGAAAAAATGGGCACTATGGACCCGACGTTTAACCCGGTCATCACCGACAACAGCCCTGAATTCCGCGATAAAGCCCTGAGCGCGATGACCGCCGAGCGGCAGAAAATGCAGCTCGACGAGAGCTACAGGCTGCTGGAGCAGATGACGAATTACGCCGGGTCGCCGTCCTGCAAGGAGAAAAAGGTCTGCTCCCTGACCGACGCGAAAGACACCTTTAGCGCCGATTACGAGAAAGAGCCGGGCGTGTCGGGCCCGCTGAAGGTGGGGAACTCGCTGGTGGATGCCTTTACCCTGCAATATTACGAAGGCTTCCCGACCGATCAGGTTGCCTGGGGTGAGATCAAAACCGATCAGCAGTGGCGGGTGCTGTCGAAGCTGAAAAACGGCTATCAGGATTCGCTGTTTACCTCGGGGGAAGTGGCGCGCAACGTGGCGAAGCCGCTGGTGAAGTACATCGACAACGCGCTGGTGACGGATCAGGCGAAAGCGTCGAAAATCACCCTGCTGGTGGGGCACGACTCCAACATCGCCTCGCTGCTGACGGCGCTCGATTTCAAGCCTTACCAGCTGCACGACCAGTACGAACGCACCCCGATTGGCGGCAAAATTGTCTTCCAGCGCTGGCATGACAAAACCGGCAATCGCGAGCTGATGAAAATCGAGTATGTCTACCAGAGTACCGAACAGCTGCGCAATGCGGACGTGCTGACGCTGAAAAACCCCGCGCAGCGCGTGACGCTTGAGCTCAACGGATGCCCGATTGATGCGAATGGTTTTTGCCCGGTGGATAAATTTAATACGGTGCTGAACAACGCGGCGAAATAGAAAATACCCCCCGCGCGAGCGGGGGGAAACGGTCAGACGTTTTTACGTTCGATGGTTTGCTCACCCCAGAAGAGGGAGTCTTTGTCGGTTTTCTCGAAGGCGCGTACCAGTACCTCGTCACTGCCTTCTTCCCAAATTTGCTCTGCCAGCTTCTCGTCATACTTCGCGACTTCAAAAATGGCTTCGGCGATCTCCGGGGAGGTATTGCGTAAGCTTGCCCATTCACCTACGTGATGAGCTTTAGATTCCTGAGTTGGCATGGTTGTCCTCCTGTTGGGTTAGCCGTTCAGTTTTTTGGCAAGACCCGCGACATATTCACCCTGATAGCGGGCGATAGAGAGTTCTTCATTGCTTGGCTGGCGTGAACCATCGCCTCCGGCAATGGTGGTGGCGCCGTATGGTGTACCACCGCGAACCTGAGACACGTCAAACAATTCCTGTGCGCCATAACCGATTGGCACAATCACCATCCCATGATGCGCAAGGGTTGTCCAGGTCGAGGTGATGGTTTGTTCCTGACCACCGCCGGTGCCGGTTGAGCTGAACACGCTGGCGAGCTTGCCGTACAGCGCGCCGGATGCCCACAGTCCCCCGGTCTGGTCGAGGAAGGTACGCATCTGGCCGGACATATTGCCGAAGCGGGTTGGGGTGCCGAAGATAATGGCGTCGTAGTCGGCCAGCTCCTGCGGGGTGGCGACCGGGGCGTTTTGGGTTTTGCCGCCGGCTTTTGCGAACGCTTCGGCCTGCATGGTTTCCGGTACGCGTTTCACCACAACCTCAACGCCATCCACCCGGTTTGCACCTTCTGCAACTGCGTGAGCCATGGTTTCAATGTGTCCATACATGGAATAATAGAGCACCAGAACTTTTGCCATTTTGCATCACTCCTCGTTTGTGTTTTCTGACAGCGGATCGCTGCGTTCATTTAAAGATAAGACCTGATAGCCAGACTGCAACTTTTACCGCCACTTCTTTGATTTATAACAATTTATTAACCAGCCTGCGCTGTAGCAAAATGAAACATATTTACGACAGTTATATTTTGGAATGATAAGAAAGACTTATGGATAAGCGGCAGGGACGCGATTAAGAATCGCCTGAATCATGTTGCAGGATATTACTTCTGGCTTGCCTGGTGGGCGCATTTTACTAAGCTTAGTTTCACGCGACGCAGATAAAGGCGCTGGCCTTTTGTCGCCAGGTGAAAGAATCCTCTTTTACTGAATGCAGTATGATGTCTAATGTTTCACACTCTGGAGGTTAGAGATGGCAAACCATCGTGGTGGTTCGGGTAATTTCGCTGAAGACCGTGAAAGAGCATCAGAAGCAGGTCGTAAAGGTGGCCAGCACAGCGGGGGTAACTTCAAAAATGACCCTCAGCGTGCATCTGAAGCTGGCAAAAAAGGGGGTAAAAACAGCCACGGCAGCAGTAGCAAGTAGTACGCCGGGTTGATACCCAGCCGCCGGGTCTCCCGGCGGTTTTTTTATGTTCGCAACATTGAACTGTAACCAAAGGCAACGCACACTAGAGCATTGTTCCCTGCTGCTGGTGCCCCATGTCGTCTTCTCGCTTCACATTCTCCGTTAAACCTCAGGAAGCCATCCTCATTCTGATCACCATGTTCTGGGGTGGAACCTTCCTCGCCGTCCAGTATGCGGTGACGCTGAGCGATCCGTTCTTCTTTGTCGGGTTGCGCTTTGCAACGGCGGCGGTTGCCGTGGCGCTGATTTCGCTGAAAACGCTGCGGGGGCTGACGCTGAAGGAGCTAAAGGCGGGGGTGGCGATCGGCGTTGCCATCGCGATGGGCTACAGCCTGCAAACTTGGGGGCTGCAAACGATCCCCAGCAGCAAGTCTGCCTTCATCACGGCAATGTATGTTCCGCTGGTGCCGCTGCTGCAGTGGCTGTGCCTGGGCCGAATGCCGGGGCTGATGTCCTGCATCGGCATCGTGCTGGCGTTCATCGGCCTGATTCTCCTCGCCGGGCCGGAAAACAACCTGCTGGCGCTGGGGCCGGGGGAAATCATCACCCTGGTGGGGGCGATTGCCATTGCCGCGGAGATTATTTTGATTAGCGCCTGGGCGGGCAAAGTGGACGTTAAGCGCGTCACCGTTGTGCAGCTGGCTACCGCCTCGCTGGTGGCGTTTGCGACCATGGTTCCGGCGGGCGAGTCCGTTCCGCCGATGTCCACCGGGCTGATTGTGGTGGCGCTGGGGCTGGGTATTTTTAGCGCCATTATTCAGGTCACCATGAACTGGGCGCAGCGCAGCGTGTCGCCAACCCGCGCCACGGTTATCTACACCGGCGAGCCGGTCTGGGCGGGGATTTTTGGCCGACTGGCCGGGGAACGTTTGCCGCTGCTGGCGCTGGTGGGCGCGGCGTTTATCATCGCCGGGGTGCTGGTGAGCGAGCTCAAGCTCAGAAGGAAGAAAAAAGCGCTGCCGCAAGACGACAGCGCCGTGGTCGATCACGGATCCTGACGGACAACCTCGCCCTGCGGTTCAGCGGCCATCCGGCGGCTCAGCAGGGCGTTAAGTAAAATCGCCCCAAACGTCGCCGTTCCAATCCCGCCGAGGGTGAACCCGCCGAGGGTCAACGCAAAATCCCCCGCGCCCAGCACCAGCGTCACCGCCACCATGATCAGGTTTCCGTTCTGGCTCAGATCGACATGGTGCTGCACCCAGATACGCGCCCCCGCAACGGCAATCAAGCCAAACACCACAATCGATGCGCCGCCGATAACCGGCGCCGGAATGGTGTGGATCAGCGCGCCAAACTTCGGCGAGAAGCCTAGCAGGATCGCCATCACCGCCGCCGCGACGAAGACCAGCGTCGAATAGACTTTGGTCACCGCCATGACGCCGATGTTCTCCGCGTAGGTGGTGACGCCGCTGCCGCCCACGGAGCCGGAGAGCATGGTCGCCAGCCCGTCGCCAACGAACGCCCGCCCCATATACGGATCCATATTGCGTCCGGTCATGCCTGCAACCGCCTTCAGGTGCCCGAGGTTTTCCGCCACCAGGATCACCGCCACCGGCGCGATAAGCATGATCGCCTGCCCGCTAAAGGTCGGGGAGGTGAGCTGCGGCAGGCCAAACCAGGCGGCCTGATGAACGAGGGTAAAATCCACCGGCTTGCCGAGCCCCATCACGTTGGCCAGCACGGCGTAAATCAGGCACGCGGCGATAAGCCCAACCAGGATCAGCAGGCGCTGGATCATCCCGCGGGTAAACACCGCCACCAGGCCGATGCACAGCACGGTGACCACCGCCATCCAGCTTTCAAACGGCGAGCCGGATACGCTCCTGACCGCAATCGGCGCCAGGTTCAGGCCAATCGCCATCACTACCGCCCCCGTTACCACGGGCGGCATCAGGCGTTCAATCCAGCGCGTTCCGGCCTTCATCACCACGAAGCCGGTCAGGGTGTAGACCAGCCCGCAGGCAACGATCCCCCCGAGGGCCACGCTCAGGTTCGGGTTGATCCCCTGTCCGGTAAACCCGGTGGCGGCAATCACCACGCCGACAAACGCCGCGCTGGAGCCGAGATAGCTCGGCACGCGCCCGCCGGTAACGAAAAAGAACAGCAGGGTGCCGATACCCGACATCAGAATGGATAAGTTGGGATCCAGCCCCATCAGCATGGGCATCAGCACCGTTGCGCCAAACATCGCAACCGCGTGCTGAACCCCCATTACCAGGGTTTGTACAGCCGGGAGTCTCTCATCCGGCGCGACCACGCCGCGTTCTGTAGAGGTCGATTTCAACTGCCAGTGGGGAAATCCGAACAAAGCCATGAGCGGTCTCCTTAAGGAGGGTTAACAGGCCGGGCGTATAAGTGCGTGATAGCCGCGGTCAAACCACACCAGCCCCTGCGGCGCGGGGTGGCGAACGATCGAAACGATGTCGCAAAACAGGATGTCGTGCGTGCCCACGCTCACCACCTGGCTGATGCGGCAGTCGAAGGAGGCCAGCGCCGCCTCCAGACGTGGGCACCCGGTATCGCCGGTCTGCCAGCGCGCGGCGGCGAAGCGCTCCGCCATCGGCGTTTTGCCGCCGAACAGGTTTGAGAGCGGCTCCTGCCCGGCGCTCAGCGTGTTAACGCACAGGGTGCGGTTCTCGCTGAACGTCGGCCAGACCGAGGCGCCGCGGTTGAGGCACACCAGCAGCGTGGGCGGGGAATCGGTAACGCTGCACACCGCGCTGGCGGTGAAGCCCGCCTGCCCGGCGGGGCCGTCGGTGGTGATGATATTGACCGCCGCGCCCACGCAGGCCATGGCGTCGCGAAAGGTTTGTTTATCCGGTGCGTTCATGGTTGCTCCTCAGGCCAGGCCGCAGGCGTCGTCAAAGGCCAGGCGCGGCAGGCGCCCGTAGAGTTTGCCGGTATCGCCATAGCCGATGTTGATCAGCAGATTGCTCTTTAGCGTGGTTCCGGTGAAAAAGGCGTCATCGACCTTTTGCCTGTCGAAGCCGGACATCGGCCCGGTATCGATCCCCAGGGCGCGGCAGGCGAAAATCAGATACGCCGCCTGCATTGCGCTATTGCGAAACGCGGTTTCCTCGGCGAGCGCCGGGCTGGAGGTAAACCAGCTTCGGGCATCGCCGTGCGGGAACAGTTCGGGCAGGCGCTCATAAAACTCGCCGTCCCAGGCGACGATGGCGGTCACCGGGGCGGTGAGGGTTTTCTCCAGATTGCCGCTGGAGAGCGCCGGGCGCAGCCTCTCTTTGCCCTCCGCGCTGCGGACAAACACGATGCGCGCGGGGGAACAGTTGGCGGAGGTCGGCCCCCATTTCATCAGGTCGTAGATCTTATGCAGGGTTTCATCGCTGACCGGAATATCGCGCCAGCCGTTATGGGTTCGCGCCTGTGTGAACAGCGTTTCCAGCGCGGTGGGGTTAATGGCTTCACTCATGACGGCTCCTTACAGCGCGTGTTCTGGGCTGTGCAGCAGGCTGGCAAGCCCGTTCAGCAGCAGGGTGTTAAAGGTGTCGGGTTCGGTCACGTTGCAGGCGTGTCCGCCGTGTCGCATCACCGCCTTGCAGCTGCCGGGGATGGCGGCCTGCAGTTCAGACGAACAGACGGCGGGCACCAGCAGGTCGTCCGCTGAGCAGATAATCTGTACCGGGCAGCGAACGCGGTCGGCATGGCGGCGAAAATCGGCCTGTTTAAGGGCGTTTAAGCGGCGAAGCAGGTTGGGTTTGCCCTGAAAATGCGCCAGTGCCAGCGACTCTTCGGCCTCCATGCGCGGGGCGCGGGCGGCCATCCAGTCGGCCGGGTAGAGAAACAGCGGCTGTGCCTCTACCCACGCCTGAGCGCCCCCGGCGTGAAGCAGGCGCTCGCGGATCTGGAAGCAGCGCCGGGTGTGGTGATTAAGGGTCAGCCAGCCGTTGACGCACACCAGCGCGGTCACCGCGTCGGGCGCATCCAGCGCCAGCTGTAGCCCAACCAGCGCCCCGAGCGCGTGGCCCACCACGCAGTAACGCGTAATGCCCGCCTCGGTCAGCGCCTGCGCAAGCTCCTCAGCCATCTGCGCCAGGCTGTACTCCTCCGGCAGCGCATCGGGGTTATTCCCCGTGCCCCGCTGGTCGTAGCACACCACCTGATACTCCTGCTCCAGCGTGGCGAGCTGCGGCAGCCAGTAGCTGCCGCTTCCGCCGAGCCCGGCGATGAGCACCACGGTGGGCGCGCCCGCAAAGGGGGGCGGTGATACGGATATTTTCACGGCAGCCTCACTTAGCGATGTGCGCAACGGTGGCGATTTCAACCAGCGCGTCGGGCTTCACCAGCCCGCACTGAATGCAAAACCGCGCCGGCTTATCGCCGGGGAAAAATTCCGCGTAGATCTCGTTAATCGCGGCGTAGTTTTTCCAGTCGGTGATAAAGATGCTGTTGAAGGTCACATCCTCCATCGTGCCGCCCGCCGTTTCGATAACGCTCCGGATGGTGTCGAGAACGTGGCGGGTTTGCGCCTTTGGGTCATTCGGGTAGACCACGTTGTTGTCCTTATCGAAAGGCAGCGTGCCGGACACGTACACCACGCCGTCGGCAAGCGTACCGGGGACGAACGGGGCAATCGGGGTGCTGGTGCCCGGGGGAATAATCACGGATTTAGGCATGGCGGCTCTCCTCAGGCGATACGGGCTAACGGGGGATTCAGCGCCGCGCAGAAGTCGCTCACGTTACTGACCCAGCCGAAAAAGGTTTCGATATTAAACAGCGCGGCCTTCTGGGCGAACTCCGGCCCGGCCTGGTGGGTTGCGTCTTCCAGCACCACGCCGAAATACTCCAGGAAGAAGCCGTCGCGCAGGGTCGATTCCACGCAGACGTTGGTGGCAATTCCGGTGAAGACCAGGTGGCGAATGCCCCGACTGCGCAGCAGGCTGTCGAGCGGGGTATTGAAAAAGCCGCTGTAGCGCGGTTTGGGCAGCACGATATCGCCCGCCTCCGGCACCAGTTCGTCCACCAGCTGATAGTCCCAGCCGCCTTTCGCCAGCAGCTTGCCCTGCAGCTCGGGCTGCTTGCGCATGGTTTTCAGCGCGTTGGACTTATGGAAGTTGGGCGAGCCGGGGCCGCCCGCCTCAACGTACTGGTCATCCCAGCCGTTCTGAAACCAGACGATCAGCATCCCCGCCGCGCGGGCGGCGGCAACGGCGGTTTTGATGTTCTCGATCACCGGTTTGGTGGCTGAGACATCAAAGCCCGCCAGATCCAGATAGCCGCCCTGGCTGGCGTAGGCATTTTGCATATCCACCACAATCAGCGCGCTGCGCTGGGCGTCAAAGGTGATGGCTTCCGGGCGTGCGGTGAGCGTGGTCATTACGCGACCTCCTGAGTTATTGCGGGTATGTGGGAGCGGCACTGCATCAGCGGCTGAATGCGCTCGCCGAAGGTCTCAACGCCCATAAGGAAGTCGTCAAAGGTCAGCAGGACGCCTTCGGCACCGGGCACGGCGGCGACTTCATCGAGCATTCTGGCCACGCTGGCGTAGGAGCCCACCAGCGTACCCATGTTGATATTGACCGCCGAGGTGGGGTCGGCCATCTGGCGCACGTTGGTGTCCGCGCCGGAGCGGGTGTCCTTCTGGCTCTGCTCGGTGAGCCAGCTCAGGGCTTCGTGGTCGGCTCCCGCTTTATAGCTCTCCCATTTGGCGCGGGCGGCCTCGTCGGTTTCGTCGGCAATCACCATGAACAGCACGTAGGAGCCAACGTCGCGCCCGGTTTTATCGGCGGCCTCTTTCATGCGCGCGGCGGTAGGGGCGAAGGCGGCGGGCGTGTTAACCCCTTTGCCAAAGCAGAAGTTGAAGTCGGCGTATTTCGCTGAGAATTCCATTCCGGCGTCGCTTTGCCCGGCGCAGATCACCTTCATCGGCGCCGACGGCTGCGGGCTGACGCGGCAGTCGTTCATGGTGAAGTAGTCGCCTTTGAAATCGCTTTTGCCCGTGCCCCACAGGTCGCGCAGCACCTGCACGTATTCGGTCAGGTAGTCGTAACGGCGCGAGAAATATTCATCGCCCGGCCACAGGCCCATCTGCTCGTATTCCGGCTTCTGCCACCCGGTCACCAGGTTTACGCCAAAGCGGCCGCCGGAGATGGAGTCGATGGTCGAGGCCATCCGCGCCACAATCGCCGGGGGCAGGGTGAGCGTGGCGGCGGTAGCGTAGATCTGGATGCGGGACGTCACCGCTGCCAGACCCGCCATCAGGGTGAAGGACTCCAGGTTGTGATCCCAGAACTCGGTTTTCCCGCCAAAGCCGCGCAGCTTGATCATCGAGAGCGCAAAGTCGAAGTGATAGTGTTCCGCTTTTTGCACGATGGCCTTGTTCAGCTCAAAGGTCGGCATGTATTGCGGAGCCGCGGTGGAGATAAGCCAGCCGTTGTTGCCGATAGGAACGAATACGCCAATTTTCATCACGAGCCTCTCTTTGTTACGTCGCAGGTGAGAAAGGTTTTGCAAAGCGAGTGCCAGTTTTGAAAACGCCATTGTTATTAATGTGTTAAGTAATGGTTGTGAAAATTCGCCCGATTAAAGTGGACTGAATGGTCAAAAACATTGCACACAAAGCAGGCAGCGCTGCCCGATGGCAGTGCAGGTGGCATCGGCGTCGCGCAGAAAAGGGCTGGGGCGGTGCCTGCGACCCCGGGCGGGAAGGGATCGCAGGACTTTCCTTTACAGGGACTTCATCTGTTCGCGCATATTTTTCGACAGCGGCACGTCCCCCGTATCATTCAGCGCCCCCGGAAACGTCGCCAGCCAGGCTTTCATCTTTGGCTTGTTGGTATAGGCAACGCTTAACCCCTCCAGGCAGCCCCACAGCTCGCGGGTATGTTGCGGTGTGATGACAATGCAATCCGGCATAACGCGGATCTTCACCGCAATACCCGCGGCAAATCCGGCGCGGGAGAGCCACTCCCCGGACAGCGGCAGATAGTTGCGCTCCATTCGCGTATACAGCTCCCCGCAGGCATTTCCCTCTTCATCCCTCGGGTGAACGCGTCCGAAATGTGTATGCTCCCCATGCAACGAGCGCGCGCTCTTTTTGCGTACCCGCTCGTGAATTTCTGCATCATTTTTAAATCCTGCATTTTCCGTTTGGGCAACAGCCCGCTCTGGCATAGAATTCTTCGCAGCCATATTCAACTCCTTATAAGTTGCTTTGTGGTTAGCGGTATAAAGGTGTTCCACCACCTTTATACCGCGATCTCGTTTACCTGATTTCTTCTCTACTATTCACAGCACACTCCGCTGGGTTTCAATGCGCCTATTATACCGATATGGATAAATGTACAGGGGGGATATTTTAGGGAAGTTTAATAAATGCGAGGCGGCTCGAGGAAAAATGGTAGGTGTGAGTAGTGTTTGCAGATACTGATATTTTGGGATATAAGTTTATAGATGATTTCAAAAGGTTTATTCAAATTTACTATTATCATTTGATCTGTAGATAATTATCGGAATGTGTTTTCAATGTTTTATCAAGAACCGCCAGTATTAGGAGGGCTGGGTGCCCTCCATCAGAAGTATCTACTATTGCACAACTCTGATAATTAATAACTGGAATCACCCTTATGCAATAATTTACAAAATTCTAAACTTCTAAATCATGCGATGAATTTTCATTTACTTCATAAATTAAACTAAAAGAAAATCCTTGTCTGGTACGGATCATACCAGCGTTTTCGTACTCTCTGGCATACCATGATTGATCATAATTTAGATGGTCAAATGTTTCATCAGTAGCAATGAACTTATTATTCAATGCAAATATAGCAGGCTTTCTTGATGTGATGGTATTTATAATATTAAAAATATTGCTGTCAATTTTACTGGCGAATTTAATGTCGGATATACCGCCTTTAGGTGGGTGGCGAATTTTATGATGGAACACCCGTTTCCCCCGGGAATATGATTTTATTTCATCAGTGGATTGTTGAGAAAATTCAAAATGCTGTCCAATAACATAACGGGATAGCTCATTTGCAGCATTATTTGCACCAGCAAGATATAATTGCTTTATGACAGCACCTCTAATGATGGCCTTGGATATATCTTCAGAAGAGATTGAAGAAATAATTTCGTTAAATTCATCCCAGTCAGGATCGCGAAAGTGCATTAATGCATGATCATGATTGTGATACTGAGGAATGAAAATTCCTCCTACTAGCCCAGTTTTGATTGGGCCACTAGGATTATCTGTGAGGTTTTTCTTTTGGGCAATTCCCTTTGTTATTGCTTTATGCAAATCCTTAACTGTGTTTTGTGTTCCTTTACATTCAAGTGCGACAATATTTCCAAAAGCATCCAGACCAATATAATCAGGAGTTTTTCCTTGACCATTTTTAGATTTTTTTAAAATAAGATGAGTCAAGTTCAGTGTTTCTAATAAATAAATTGAATCAACAAAACCCTGGAAGTGGAGGGTGTTGATTAAGGTAAAGGTTGTTGAGCCGACGCCTATTTCGTCACTTAAAATGGTCTTTTGATGGGGATCGATATCGAACCATTCTTTTCGAAGTCGTAAATCACTTGAATTTTTGGAAAAGGCGGGCAGGTATCTTAGCCATGCCCAAAAGTCAGCCAGATGGAAACCTGTGAGTTTAGGGGGGCGAGTCCACAACGCTGTGTGAATTAACATACAATTCACATTTATTTTGTCAATTTTGCTAAGTCGATTGTAATAGCGATGTTTATTTTTAGGGAACGAGTTTTTATCAATAGTAACTCTTATCTTTTTTTGCATAAAACATCCTTTTTCAAAAGTTATAATTTTAAGTGTAATGAGTGAAAGCCGTAGAAAGATAATGTATTACAGTTTTTAATTTTATTCTAGCTACTAATAATTAGTAAAAAATTAGCCTTGGTGATGTTTAAATAAAAGTAGTACTCGCACTTTTCGCTTTAGCTGTGTCCATAGCAGACTTAAGGAAAACTTTTATCCATTCTTATACTATTGTTTGAAGTCCCTTTGGATCAATCCCTATCGATTAAAGCTTTTGTGACATTAAGAATGTACTCGCCTGGCATAAACAAGTACCACGCTGTTACTCGAACATTTACGGCTTTTATGCCTGGTTTGAACTCAACCCCACGTCTTATTCTGCAAAACCACCCTGTATCCGTCGGCGTCAACGAACGTCCTGCCGTTTACGTCCCAGTAAGGGTTGAAGGAGGTGGTTAATTTAAAATCCGCCGCCACCATTCTTTCGCAGGCCTGGCGCCACTCCGTTTCGTCCGGATAATAAAGCACGAGTAAATCCTCTTCCGTGTGCAAAGGCTGAACGGGATGGTACTGGCACAGCGTGAACTCCAGGTGCCAGCCCAGGCCTTCTCTGCCCATCATGATCCCGTTGAAGCCGTCGTGATCGTTGAATTCCGCGATTTTTTGCAGACCCAGGCCCTGGCTGTACATCTGAAACGTTCTGTCGAGACGGGTGACGGGCCTGGCAATACGCATATGGCTAAACATCGGCGGTTCTCCTGAAGAAGGTATTTTTCGTTGAAATCCTGGCTGAGTTTACCTGCGATAAGGTTTTGCATTTGTCCATAAGGGCACTGGCACGCTTCAGCGCGGGCGCGTGAATGTCGAGACGCATCACGGGTTTTGCTATGCTATGCCAAACCAATAAGGAGAGCGCAGATGACACAAGGCGCAGTGAAAACAGCGGGTAAACGCTCGCGGGCGGTGAGCGCCAAGAAAGAGGCGATTTTGAGCGCGGCGCTGGATACCTTTTCCCAGTTTGGCATCCACGGCACGCGTCTGGAGCAGGTCGCGGAGCTGTCCGGGGTGTCCAAAACCAACCTGCTGTACTACTTCCCGTCGAAAGAGGTGCTCTACGTCGCGGTGCTCCAGCAGATCCTCGACGTCTGGCTGGCGCCGCTCAAAGCGTTCCGCGAAGAGTTTACCCCGCTGGTGGCGATCAAAGAGTACATCCGCCTCAAGCTTGAAGTGTCGCGCGACTACCCGCAGGCCTCGCGGCTGTTCTGCCTTGAGATGTTGCAGGGCGCGCCGCTGCTGAAGGCCGAGCTGACCGGGGATTTAAAACAGCTGATTGACGAGAAATCGGCGATCATCGCCGGGTGGATCGCCAGCGGCAAGCTGGCGCCGGTAGAGCCGCACCACCTGATCTTCATGATTTGGGCCTCAACCCAGCACTACGCTGACTTTTCGGCCCAGGTCGAAGCGGTGACCGGGAAGACGCTTCAGGACGAAACGTTTTTCCAGAGCACGCTGGAAAACGTCCAGCGGATGATTATCGAAGGGATCCGCGTGCGCTAGTCCCCTCACCCTAACCCTCTCCCCGTAGGGGAGAGGGGACTGTTCAGTGCGAGCATTATTTTGTGGGATCCCTTAGCCTTAAGGGTAAAGGGGACTGTGCTGTCTTTTCTCCCTCGCCCCTATGGGGAGAGGGCAGGGGTGAGGGGACTGTTCAGCGCGAACATTATTTTGTGGTTATCCCTCAGCTCCAAGGGCAGAGGGGACTGTGCTGTCTTTACTCCCTCTCCCCTATGGGGAGAGGGCAGGGGTGAGGGGACAGCTTAAGTCGCCTTCTTCGCACTGCATCAGCGAGGCCAGAAACGCCTCGCGCTCAACGGTTTTCTCCGTCATGCACTGGCTGACGATCATCGGCTGCACGCTGCCGCCTTCCGTACCGGATCCGATAAACGCGCAGTCGGCATCGCGCAAGGCAATCCACGCCAGCTGGGCCTTTTTCAGCAGCGCCTGCTGGGGCGCGGCGGCGCGCTTGAAGGCGGCCTGGTAGGTCTGGTTAAGCTTTTTATCTTCTGCCTGATACTGCTTTGCGGTGCAGGTGTTCAGCTCAAGCTGGGTGCTGGCGCTGGCGCACTCGTCCGCCAGCGCGCCGGTGCTAAGTAGCAGAGCGGCACTTGCCAAAAGATAGCGTTTCATCATTCTCTCCCTATAAAAAAAGCCGGATGCGCTGTGCATATCCGGCTTCTGATTTGTAGCCCCGGTAAGCGTAGCGTCACCGGGGAAAGTGTACACGATTAACCGATTGTCATCAGGCTGGCGTTGCCCCCCGCCGCCGCGGTGTTGACGCTCAGCGAACGCTCCACGTACAGGCGCTCCAGCAGCAGGTTGGTTTCGCCGCGGGCGAAGCCCTGCACCGAGACAATCGCGCCGCTGCGGGACGCGACCTGCTCGCACAGCTCGCGAAGCTGGTCGGAATCCCCGTGGTAGATCACCGCATCAAACGGCTGGGCCAGCAGGGCGTCGGCTTTGGCAAAGTGAATGCGCGAAGAGACCTCCTTCGGCAGCTGCTTCGCCAGGTCGCGGTGCAGGCCGTCTTCCGGCCACAGCACCTCACAGCCCGTTGCGGCCGCGGCGGCCAGTTGCACCAGCGCATCCTGCTCGTTATCCGCCACGCACAGCACGCGCTCGCGCGGCATCAGCGTCCAGGTGTTGCGCTCGCCGGTTGGCCCCGGCAGCAGACGCTGGGTGCCCGCCTGCGCCAGCTCGCCGTACTGCTTCGCCACGTCGCGAAGTTCCGGGCGTTTTTCGGCCCAGCGAATCAGCGCCTCCAGCGGCTGGGTCAGCACGCTCTTCAGCTGCGCGTCTACCGCATACTCGCTGTCCTGACGCGCCAGGGTAACGCCCAGCGCGTTTTCCGGACGGTTTGCCAGCAGGCGGTACAGATAGAGCGGGCCACCCGCTTTCGGCCCCGTGCCGGACAGGCCTTCGCCGCCGAACGGCTGCACCCCGACCACCGCGCCGACCATGTTGCGGTTCACGTACAGGTTGCCCACTTTGGCGCTGCCCGTCACCTGAGCGATGGTTTCGTCGATGCGGGTATGCACGCCGAGGGTCAGACCGTAGCCGGAGGCGTTAATCTGCTCGATCAGCTGATCCAGGTTGTTGCGGTTGTAGCGCACCACGTGGAGCACCGGGCCGAAGACCTCTTTTTTCAGCTCGTCGAAGCTTGCCAGCTCGATAAGCGTTGGCGGCACGAACGTCCCGGTCTGCCATTCGCGGGCGTCTTCACCGTTTTCACGCACCGCCTGGAACACCGGACGGCCCTTGGCGCGCATCGCCTGTATGTGGTTTTCGATATTGGCTTTGGCTTCTTCGTCGATAACCGGCCCGATATCGGTGGTCAGACGGCCAGGGTTACCCATGCGGCATTCGGCCATCGCGCCGCGCAGCATTTTCAGCGTGTGGTCGGCAACGTCATCCTGCACGCACAGTACGCGCAGGGCGGAGCAGCGCTGTCCGGCGCTGTCGAACGCCGAGGCCAGCACGTCCACCACCACCTGCTCGGTGAGAGCAGAGGAGTCGACGATCATGGCGTTCATCCCGCCGGTTTCCGCCACCAGCGGCGTCGGGCGACCCTGCGCGTCCAGGCGCGTGGCGATGTTGCGCTGCAGCAGCGTGGCCACTTCGGTGGAGCCGGTGAACATCACGCCGCGCACGCGGGTGTCGGACGTGAGCGTCGCGCCCACCGTTTCACCCCGGCCCGGCAGCAGCTGCACCACGCCCGGCGGCACGCCTGCTTCCAGCAGGATGTTGATCCCCTGAGCGGCAATCAGCGGCGTTTGCTCGGCAGGTTTCGCCAGCACGCTGTTGCCCGCCGCCAGCGCGGCGGCGATTTGTCCGGTGAAGATCGCCAGCGGGAAGTTCCACGGGCTGATACAGACCACCGGGCCAAGCGGGCGATGGGTTTCGTTATCGAAATCGTCGCGCACCTGTCCGGCGTAGTAGTGCAGGAAATCCACCGCCTCGCGCACTTCGGCGATGGCGTTGCTGAAGGTTTTACCCGCCTCGCGCACCAGAATGCCGATAAGCTGCTGCATCTGATCTTCCATCAGCACCGCCGCGCGTTCGAGAATGGCGGCACGCTCCTGCGGCGGGGTGGCAAACCAGATCGGCGCATTGTTTACCGCGCTGTCGATGGCCTGAGACACTTCCTCTTCCGTGGCTTCGCGCACGTAGCCGACGATATCTTTCGGCTCGGCCGGGTTAACCACCGGCTGCATTTCGCCGTCAGCCACCGGCATCTCGAGGATCGGCTTCGCCTGCCACTTCTGCAATGCGCTGTTGAGCAGGGCGGAGGAGAGCGACGCCAGACGGTGTTCGTTCGCCAGATCCAGACCCGCCGAGTTGACGCGGCCTTTGCCGTACAGCTCGCGCGGCAGGGCAATCTTCGGATGCGGCAGGCCGATCTGGCCTTCCTGCGCCGCCATTTTCTCCACCGCCTGCACAGGGTCGGCCACCAGCTCGTCCAGCGGCAGGGTGGTGTCGGCAATGCGGTTTACGAAGGAGGTGTTCGCGCCGTTTTCCAGCAGACGACGCACCAGGTACGCCAGCAGCGTTTCGTGGGTGCCGACCGGGGCGTAAATACGGCACGGACGGTTCAGCTTGCCGTCCGCCACTTTCCCGGTGACCTGCTCGTACAGCGGCTCGCCCATGCCGTGCAGGCACTGGAACTCGTACTGGCCCGGGTAGTAGTTCTGCCCGGCCAGGCTGTAAATTGCCGCCAGGGTGTGGGCGTTGTGGGTCGCAAACTGCGGGTAGATCAGGTTCGGCACGCCGAGCAGCTTTTTCGCGCAGGCGAGGTAGGAGACGTCGGTGTACACCTTGCGGGTATAGACCGGATAGCCTTCCAGGCCGTCCATCTGCGCGCGTTTGATTTCGCTGTCCCAGTAGGCGCCCTTCACGAGGCGGATCATCAGTCGACGGCGGCTGCGGGAGGCGAGGTCAATCAGGTAGTCGATCACGAACGGGCAGCGTTTCTGGTAGGCCTGGATCACGAAGCCGATCCCGTTCCAGCCCGCCAGCTCCGGCTCGAAGCACAGTTTTTCCAGCAGATCGAGGGAGATCTCCAGGCGGTCGGCCTCTTCGGCGTCAATGTTGATGCCGATATCGTACTGGCGCGCCAGCAGGGTGAGGGACTTCAGGCGCGGATAGAGCTCGTCCATCACGCGGTCGTACTGGGCGCGGCTGTAGCGCGGGTGCAGGGCGGAGAGCTTGATCGAGATGCCCGGGCCTTCATAAATGCCGCGGCCGTTAGAGGCTTTGCCGATGGCGTGGATCGCCTGCTGGTACGAGACCATGTACGCCTGCGCGTCGGCGGCGGTCAGGGCCGCCTCGCCGAGCATATCGTATGAGTAGCGGAAGCCTTTATCTTCCAGCTTGCGGGCGTTCGCCAGTGCTTCGGCGATGGTTTCCCCGGTCACGAACTGCTCGCCCATCAGGCGCATCGCCATGTCCACGCCCTTGCGGATCAGCGGCTCGCCGCTCTTGCCGATAATGCGGTTCAGGGAGCGGGAGAGGTTGGCTTCGTTGTGGGTGGAGACCAGCTTGCCGGTAAACAGCAGGCCCCAGGTCGCGGCGTTAACGAACAGCGACGGGCTGCGGCCAATGTGCGACTGCCAGTTGCCGTTGCTGATCTTGTCGCGGATTAGCGCGTCGCGGGTGGCTTTGTCAGGAATACGCAGCAGCGCTTCCGCCAGGCACATCAGCGCCACGCCTTCCTGAGAGGAGAGGGAGAACTCCTGCAGCAGGCCCTGCACCATCCCGGCGCGTCCGGTGGCGGTTTTCTGGTTGCGCAGCTTGTCGGCAAGCTGATACGCCAGGCTGTGGGCCTGGGCGGCAACGGCTTCCGGCAGGCGGGCCTGCTCCAGCAGCATCGGCACGGCGTCGGTTTCGGCGCGGCGGTACGCCCCGGTAATGGCGGCGCGGCTCACGGACTGCGGCAGGATCTGCTCGGCAAAGTCGAGGAACGGCTGGTGGTTCTCTTCTGCGGCCGCGGCGGCTTCTTCGCTTTCATTGGCGGCCCCCGCCAGCAGGGCAGGCAGCTCCGGCAGACCGTCTTCGCTTTCGAGTCTTTCCAGATAATTAAAAATGGCCTGCTTAATTAACCAGTGCGGTGTGCGGTCAATGCGGGTTGCTGCGGTTTTGATGCGTTCGCGCGTGGCGTCATCCAGCTTAACCCCCATGGTGGTCATGCCCATGCCAAAACTCCTGTTTATTTATTGTCGGCTTATATTGATAGCGTGAAATATCCACCATGTTGCAACTTTGTGCAACCGTGTTAAATGTGACACGGTTTGCAAGCTGGAAAATGAATGGATTGTTAACGCCTGGTTAGCTGGAAAAAATTGCTGGCTTATGTTTGTAAAGCCTGTTTTTATGCGGTGCTTAACACTTTTTAAAGGTGCAACCCGTAAAAGCGTGAGCGAGTGCAACCTATACGAAAGACGTATAAAACCAGGGATGAATTTGATGTAAATGCAGTGTTAAATCGTTTGTGTGCGGAGTCTGCTTACGGCAGGATACGCGCGGCCAACAGAAATACACATCTCATCACCCCGTTCCGGTGATGTAATAAAAGGCAGCCGGGAAGGTTGTCGATCAATATTTATTGGAGTCTTTAAATGGCAATTAGCACACCGATGCTGGTGACATTTCTCGTTTATATCTTTGGCATGATCCTGATAGGGTTTCTTGCATGGCGATCAACAAAGAACTTTGACGACTACATCCTCGGGGGGCGTAGTTTAGGCCCGATGGTAACGGCCCTTTCGGCGGGCGCGTCGGACATGAGCGGCTGGCTGCTGATGGGGCTACCGGGCGCGATTTTCATCTCCGGTATCTCCGAAAGCTGGATCGCCATCGGCCTGACCGTGGGCGCGTGGATCAACTGGAAGCTGGTGGCGGGGCGCCTGCGCGTTCACACCGAAGCGAACAACAATGCGCTGACGTTGCCGGACTACTTCACCGGGCGCTTTGAGGATAACAGCCGCATCCTGCGCATTATCTCCGCGCTGGTGATCCTCGTGTTCTTCACCATCTACTGCGCGTCCGGCATCGTGGCCGGGGCGCGTCTGTTCGAAAGCACCTTTGGCATGAGCTACGAAACGGCGCTGTGGGCCGGTGCTGCCGCCACTATCCTGTATACCTTCGTGGGCGGGTTCCTGGCGGTGAGCTGGACGGACACCGTGCAGGCGAGCCTGATGATTTTCGCCCTGATCCTGACGCCGGTGATCGTGATTTTCACCGTCGGCGGCTTCGGCGATTCGCTGGAAGTGATCAAGCAAAAGAGCATCGAAAACGTCGATATGCTGAAAGGGCTGAACTTCGTTGCCATCGTTTCCCTGATGGGCTGGGGCCTGGGCTACTTCGGCCAGCCGCACATTCTGGCGCGCTTTATGGCGGCGGATTCTCACCACACCATCGTTCACGCGCGTCGTATCAGCATGACCTGGATGATCCTCTGCCTGGCGGGGGCGTGCGCGGTGGGCTTCTTCGGTATCGCCTACTTCAGCAATAACCCGGCGCAGGCCGGCGCGGTAAACCAGAACGCCGAGCGCGTGTTCATCGAGCTGGCGCAAATTCTGTTTAACCCGTGGATTGTCGGTATTCTGCTCTCCGCGATCCTGGCGGCGGTGATGTCCACCCTGAGCTGCCAGCTGCTGGTGTGCTCCAGTGCGATCACCGAAGACCTGTACAAGGCCTTCCTGCGCAAAGGCGCGAGCCAGAAAGAGCTGGTGTGGGTAGGGCGCTTTATGGTGCTGCTGGTGGCGCTGGTGTCCATCGCGCTGGCCTCTAACCCGGAAAACCGCGTGCTGGGCCTGGTAAGCTACGCCTGGGCGGGCTTCGGCGCCGCGTTTGGTCCGGTCGTGCTGTTCTCCGTGATGTGGTCTCGCATGACCCGCAACGGCGCGCTGGCGGGGATGATCATCGGTGCGGTGACGGTTATCGTCTGGAAACAGTTCGCGTGGCTGGGTCTGTACGAAATCATCCCGGGCTTCATCTTCGGCAGCATCGGGATTGTGGTGTTCAGCCTGCTGGGCAAAGCGCCGTCTGCGGCGATGCAGAAACGCTTTGCGGAAGCGGACGCGCACTACCACTCCGCGCCGCCGTCTAAGCTGCAGCCGGAATAAGTTTTCTCTCTGGTCTGTAAGCCGGGTAAGCGGTAACGCCACCCGGCTTTTTCTTGCAAATTTTCTGGAATTACGCTGATATCGCTGCGCTTATAACAACGAGGATAGCGAACAATGATGATGAAGACAGGGTTAATGGCGGCAGCATTACTGATGCTGGCTGGCTGCACTGCGCCCTCGCAGCGCGCGGCGGTCGAAACCTGCAGCGCCGATAGCCAGATGCAGCAAACCACGCTCTATTTCGGGCTTAACCGTCCGGCCGGGGCGCAAATCACCGCTAACGAGTGGCAGCAGTTTGTTGACCAGGACGTGACGCCGCGCTTTCGCGATGGCTTAACGGTGTTTGACGCGCGCGGGCAGTGGCTGGGGAATGACGGAAAAGTCGCCCGCGAGCCGAGCAAGGCGCTGATGCTGATTCACGGGAAAGATGCCGCCAGCGAGAAGAATATCGAAGCGCTGCGCGGGATCTATAAATCACGCTTCGCCCAGGAGTCGGTGATGCGCGTTGACCAGCCGGTGTGCGTGCAGTTTTGATTGACTGGCTGGGGTGCGGGCTGATGCCCTCACCCTAGCCCTCTCCCACGGGGAGAGGGAACCGATCGAGCGTGAATGTAATGCAGCGATTCAGTTGCCAGCACAGAAGAAAAGCTAAAAGCGA
This sequence comes from Enterobacter soli, assembly GCF_964208575.1. Taxonomy (GTDB): domain Bacteria; phylum Pseudomonadota; class Gammaproteobacteria; order Enterobacterales; family Enterobacteriaceae; genus Enterobacter; species Enterobacter soli_A. The sequence goes on from NZ_CAXOFU010000012.1 coordinate 110,481, forward strand.
CACCCTGTTCCGGCTGAAAATCGCCGAAGCGTTTACGGAAGGCCGGGGCGACGCGCATGGATGCGCGTCGAGGGCGGCTTTACAGGGACGTTTCATCCGCCCGCCCCCGATTAGCCTGGAGCAAACGCTGAGGACATCGCGAAGCGACGATTTTCTTGCCGGGAGCCCGGGTTGTCAGGGCGGCGGCGACTGAGCCGCCCTGACACGTTCACAAGTGCAGTGATATCAGAGAAGCAGAAAACGTAAGGTGAACGGAACGACCTCTACAGCTGTATGTTCCCCTCACCCTAACCCGATATTATGCTTGAAGCGCCGCCGGGTATCTGTTTACAGCACCAGCCCCGCAAAGCTCGCCGACAGCAGGCTCACCAGGGTTGCGCCGTACACCAGACGCAAGCCAAAGCGCGACACCACGTTCCCCTGCTGCTCGTTCAGCCCTTTAATCGCCCCGGCGACAATCCCGATAGACGCAAAGTTAGCGAACGACACCAGGAACACGGACAGAATGCCCAGCCCGCGCGGGGTCATCTGATGGGCAATTTTCTGCAGCTCGATCATCGCCACAAACTCGTTGGCGACCAGCTTGGTGGCCATAATGCTGCCCGCATTTAAGGCGTCGCTCAGCGGAATACCAATCAGCCACGCCAGCGGATAAAACACGTAGCCGAGGATCTGCTGGAAGCTGATGCCAAATACGCTGGAGAAGAGGGCGTTCACCGCGCTAATAAGAGCGATAAAGCCAATCAGCATCGCCAGAATAATCATCGCCACCTTGAAACCGGCCAGAATATATTCCCCGAGCATCTCAAAGAAGCTCTGGGATTCGTGCAGTTTTTCCAGTTTGATATCCGGCTCCGCTTCCGGACGCGCCGGGTTGATGACGGTGAGAATAATAAAGGTGCTGAACATGTTCAGAATCAGCGCCGCGACGACAAATTTGGCGTCCAGCATGGTCATATACGCGCCGACAATCGACAGCGACACGGTGGACATTGCGGTTGCGGCCATGGTGAACAGGCGGCGGGAGGAGAGATCCCCCAGAATCCCCTTGTAGGCAATAAAGTTTTCCGACTGACCGAGGATCAGCGAACTTACCGCGTTAAAGGATTCCAGCTTGCCCATGCCGTTAAGCTTCGACAGGATTGTCCCGATCAGGCGAATAAAGATCGGCAGAATTCGCCAGTGCTGGAGAATACCGATCAGCGCCGAGATAAAAATAATCGGGCAGAGCACGCCGAGGAAAATAAAGGCCAGCCCTTTTTCACCCATTCCCCCAAAGACGAAATTCGTCCCTTCGGCGGCGAATTTAAGCAGCGACTCAAAGAAACCTGAAACGTATTTAATAATGAACAGGCCGCTTTCGGCGTGCAGGAAAAAGAACGCCAGCGCAATCTCAATGACAATCAGCTGTAAAACATAGCGAATACGAATTTTTCGGCGGTCAAAACTCACCAGCCAGGCAAGGGCAAGAATAATCACCAGCGCCAGCAGGAAATGGACAATGTTATACATAGTTTATTTTCGGTTGGTTTTTGAGGCGCATATTTAGCCACAGCCGTGATTAACCGTAAATGGGCATTTACGTTATAAGTTATAAACATACAAGTAACGTCTGAAACTATTAACCCGCGACGGGTTTACATCTCGTCATTAAAACTCAACACATTTCGCTTGTCTTTCTCTTCGCCGTAATGATAATCACTATCACAAGAATTTACCTTTCTTTGCAACAGTTGACCGCGACTAACATTTAAGGTGTCGGCATGTTTGTTCCATTTCTCATTATGTTACGTGAAGGACTCGAAGCGGCCCTGATCGTGAGTCTGATTGCCAGCTACCTGAAGCGCACCCAGCGCGGACGCTGGATTGGCGTGATGTGGGTCGGGGTTTTCCTCGCCGCCGCGCTCTGTCTGGGCCTGGGCATTCTCATCAACGAAACCACCGGGGAATTCCCGCAAAAAGAGCAGGAGCTGTTCGAAGGCATCGTGGCGGTGATTGCGGTGGTCATCCTCACCTGGATGGTGTTCTGGATGCGCAAAGTGTCCCGCAACGTCAAGGTGCAGCTGGAGCAGGCGGTGGATAACGCTCTGCAAAAGGGCAATCACCACGGCTGGGCGCTGATTATGATGGTCTTTTTCGCCGTGGCGCGCGAAGGGCTGGAGTCGGTGTTCTTTCTGCTGGCGGCCTTCCAGCAGGACGTGGGCATCTGGCCGCCGCTCGGGGCGATGCTCGGGCTGGCGACCGCGGTGGTGCTTGGTTTCCTGCTCTACTGGGGCGGCATTCGCCTGAATCTGGGCGTGTTCTTCAAGTGGACGAGCCTGTTTATTCTGCTGGTGGCGGCCGGGCTGGCGGCGGGGGCGATCCGCGCCTTCCACGAAGCCGGCCTGTGGAACCACTTCCAGGACGTGGCCTTCGATCTCAGCAACGTGCTTTCCACACACTCCCTGACCGGCACCCTGCTCGAAGGCATCTTCGGCTATCAGGAAGCGCCGAGCGTCAGCGAAGTGGCGATGTACTTTATCTATCTGGTTCCGGCGCTGGCGCTGTTCGCCATGCCGCCGCGTGCCAGCGCACAAACGTCGCGTATTGCGCCGTAAAATTTACTTTGAAAGGGAAGAGTCATGGCAATTCAGTTTCGTCGTAATGCGTTGCGCGCAGGCATTGCCGCGCTGATCGCTTCTGCATTTTCCGTGCAGGCCGCCGAGGTTCCGCAGGTGAAAGTCACCGTGAACGATAAGCAGTGCGAGCCGATGACCATTACGGTCAACAGCGGTAAAACCCAGTTTATTATTCAGAACCACAGCCAGAAGGCGCTGGAGTGGGAGATCCTCAAAGGGGTGATGGTGGTTGAGGAGCGCGAAAACATCGCCCCGGGCTTTAGCCAGAAGATGACCGCCAACCTCCAGCCGGGCGAATACGACATGACCTGCGGCCTGCTGACCAACCCGAAAGGCAAGCTGATTGTGAAGGGTGAAGCGACCGCCGACGCCGCGAAGGGCACCGCGCTGCTGAGCCTGGGCGACGCGATTACCGCCTATAAAGCCTACGTCACCAAAGAAACGGCGGACCTGGTGACCGGCACCAAAGCCTTTACCGACGCGGTGAAAGCGGGGGATATCGAAAAAGCGAAATCCCTCTACGCGCCGACCCGTCAGCACTACGAGCGCATCGAGCCGATTGCCGAGCTGTTCTCCGACCTCGACGGCAGCATCGACGCCCGTGAAGATGACTACGAGCAAAAGGCCGCCGATCCGAAATTCACCGGCTTCCACCGTCTGGAAAAAGCCCTGTTTGGCGATGGCTCCACCAAAGGCATGGAGAAGTACGCCGGGCAGCTGAACGCCGACGTGCTGGAGCTGCAAAAGCGCATCAGCGAGCTGGCCTTCCCGCCGTCAAAAGTGGTGGGCGGCGCGGCTGGCCTGATTGAAGAAGTGGCGGCGAGCAAAATCAGCGGCGAAGAAGATCGCTACAGCCATACCGACCTGTGGGACTTCCAGGCGAACGTCGACGGCGCGCAGAAAATTGTCGATCTGCTGCGTCCTCAGCTGCAGAAAGATAACGCCGCGCTGCTGGCGAAGGTGGATGCCAACTTCAAAAAAGTGGACACCATTCTGGCAAAATACCGCACCAAAGACGGCTTTGAAACCTACGACAAGCTGACCGATGCCGACCGTAACGCGCTGAAAGGCCCGATTACCACGCTGGCGGAAGATCTCTCCCAGCTGCGCGGCGTTCTGGGGCTGGACTAAGCACGATGAGCAAGCAAGATGAATTCGACGTGGCTGAACCTTCACGACGTCGTTTGCTGAAAGGGGTAGGGGCGCTGGGCGGCGCGCTTGCCCTGGCCGGCGGTTGCCCGGTGGCGCACGCGGCGAAGCCGCAGAGCGCTCCCGGCACTTTGTCGCCGAACGCGCGGATGGAAACCCAGCCGTTCTACGGCGAGCATCAGGCGGGCATTCTGACCCCGCAGCAGGCGTCGATGATGCTGGTGGCGTTCGACTCGCTGGCGAGCGACAAGGCGGATCTGGAGCGCCTGTTCCGCCTGCTCACCGCGCGCATCGCGTTTCTGACCGCGGGCGGCCTGGCTCCGGCCACGCCAAACCCGCGCCTGCCGCCGATGGACTCCGGTATTCTTGGGCCGTTTATCGCCCCGGATAATCTGACCATCACCGTGTCGGTGGGCAGCGCGCTGTTCGACGAGCGCTACGGTCTGGCGAAGCAAAAGCCGATATCGCTGCAAAAGATGACGCGCTTCCCGAATGATTCCCTGGATGCCGCCCTGTGCCACGGCGACGTGCTGCTGCAGATATGCGCCAACACGCAGGACACGGTGATCCACGCCCTGCGCGATATCATCAAGCACACGCCGGATCTGCTGAGCGTGCGCTGGAAGCGGGAGGGGTTTATCTCTGACCACGCCGCGCGCAGCAAGGGCAAAGAAACGCCGGTCAACCTGCTGGGCTTTAAGGATGGCACTGCTAACCCGGACAGCAGCGATGCGGCGCTGATGAAAAACGTGGTCTGGGTCACCGCCGATCAGGGGGAACCCGCGTGGGCGGTGGGCGGCAGCTATCAGGCGGTGCGGATCATTCAGTTCCACGTGGAATTCTGGGATCGCACGCCGCTCAAGGAGCAGCAGACGATCTTCGGTCGCGACAAGCAGAGCGGGGCGCCGCTCGGCATGAAGCACGAGCACGACGTGCCGGACTACCAGAGCGATCCCGACGGCAACGTGATTGCGCTCGACAGCCATATTCGGCTGGCGAACCCGCGCACCAAAGAGACGCAGTCCAGCCTGATGATGCGCCGCGGCTATAGCTACTCTCTCGGCGTAACCAACGCCGGGCAGCTGGACATGGGGCTGCTGTTTGTTTGCTATCAGCACGACCTGGAAAAGGGCTTCCTGACCGTGCAGAAGCGGCTCAACGGCGAAGCGCTGGAGGAGTACGTGAAGCCCGTCGGCGGCGGCTATTTCTTTGCCCTGCCGGGCGTGCGTGAGCCCAATGCGTATCTCGCCCAGGGGCTGATCGAAGCCTGATAATCGTCCCTGCGATAGTTCGCGGGGACATTATTTTTTTGTATGCCTATCTTCTTGTTATAATTCTGTAATATTCCTGTATGAGACTGATTTCAGCTGCAGGAGTTGTCTCAAAGTTGCGTTAAAGTAAAATAAATGTTGCATTTGTGATAACTCCTGATGTACTTAAGATAAGACAGCGGTAGTTCCCGGCAGTGATGCTGTATCACTATGGAGATCGCGAATGGTTGCGTCCTGTACTGGACAAGGTAAACATAACAACCGCAGCACCCGGCGCGGAGGCTCAGACTCCGGCAGCGATTTCTTCACCACTAAATTTACCCCCTCGACTCAATCTCCTCCTTCTACCGGTGTGCAAAATGGTACGCGTAGCCGTTCTGTATCGCCATCCGGAAAAGCAAGCAATGGCTTACAAGGAAGCCAAACCTCAGATGTTCGTGCGCATAATCGTGCCGAAGCAGGCACGTGTGATGAATACCAACAACTCAAGGTGCTATCCATGGGAAGACAAAAAGCAGTGATCAAAGCTCGTCGCGAAGCAAAACGTGTGCTGAGACGGGATTCACGTAGCCATAAACAGCGTGAAGAAGAATCGGTCACCTCGCTTGTGCAGATGAGTGGCGTAGAAGCAATTGGCATGGCGCGGGACAGCCGTGATGCATCTCCAATTGTGGCGCGCAATGAGGCTCAGGCGCACTACCTGAATGCTATCGAGAGTAAGCAGCTCATCTTTGCAACCGGTGAAGCCGGATGCGGGAAAACCTGGATCAGCGCCGCCAAAGCGGCGGAAGCGCTGATACATAAGGATGTGGAGCGGATTATTGTCACCCGTCCGGTACTGCAGGCTGACGAAGATCTCGGGTTCTTACCCGGCGATATTTCAGAGAAGTTTGCCCCGTACTTCAGGCCCGTCTACGACGTGCTGGTAAAACGTCTGGGTGCATCCTTTATGCAGTACTGCCTGCGACCAGAGATTGGCAAGGTGGAAATCGCGCCGTTCGCCTACATGCGCGGACGTACATTTGAAAATGCGGTCGTCATTCTTGACGAGGCTCAGAACGTGACCGCTGCGCAAATGAAGATGTTTTTAACGCGCCTCGGGGAGAACGTGACGGTGATTGTCAACGGCGACATCACCCAGTGCGACCTGCCGTCCGGCGTCAAATCCGGACTGAGCGACGCCATGGCACGTTTTGAAGAAGACGAGATGATTGGGGTGGTACGCTTCACCAAAGACGACTGCGTGCGCTCGGCGCTGTGTCAGAGGACGCTGCAGGCGTATTATTGAAAGTGTTGTTGCGCGCAAGGCCCGGGAAACCGGGCTTTGTTTTTTGTGCGGGCATGATGTCGGGTGGCGCTGCGCTTACCCGACCTACAAAAGCCATATTGAATCCCCTGGTGGCGATCCAAAAGAAAAAAGCCCGTACTTTCGTACGAGCTCTTTCTCAAATATGGCGGTGAGGGGGGGATTCGAACCCCCGATACGTTGCCGTATACACACTTTCCAGGCGTGCTCCTTCAGCCACTCGGACACCTCACCATATTGTATTGCTGCCTGACCGCTTGGGGGCAACGGGGCGCTACTATAGGGAGTTGCGCTAAAACGGTCAAGCAGATTTTCCGCTTTAGTGCTTGTTCGGTTAAGCAATAATCAGCTCCACGGTTTTTACACCGTGGAGCAGGTGATTAACGCTGAGAATCGAGCACTTCGCTGTTTTTCACCACATCCTGCGCTTTGCTGTAGCTTTCGATCAGCAGCTGATAAGCCGGGAAGATGTGGGTATAAACCTCAGCCCACGCCGCGGCATCTTCACGATTCCAGGTGCGCTGAATTTCAGAGGCCACCGCCGCGGTATCCATCGGGACAACGCCAGCCTGAACCACGCGCGCCAGTGTGATCTCTTGCGCCATTTTGCTGTAGGTGCCCGAGGCGTCAATTACCGCAAATACCTTATAGCCGTCAGCCACCGCGCTGATAGACGGGAACGCCATGCAAACGCTGGTGATGGTGCCCGCGATAATCAGCGTTTTACGCCCGGTGGCTTTGACCGCAGCCACGAACTCCGGGTTATCCCAGGCGTTGATTTCACCTTTGCGCGCCACGTATTGTGCATGTGGCGCGTTAGCGTGGATCTCCGGGATCAGCGGGCCGTTTGGCCCTTGCGGTACGGACGCCGTGGTGATCACCGGCATGTTTGCCAGAGTCGCGATTTTGGCCAGCGCCGCAGCGCGGGCGCGCAGTTCTGGCATCGGCATATCGCCCACGGTCTGGAACAAACCGCTCTGATGATCGATAAGCAGCATCACCGCATCGTTTGCATCAATGACCGGACGTGCTCCGTTAAAATTTGCAGGTGTGGACATCGTGTTTCCTTTATTAGCATCAGATCTGGCCGAAGCGGCCTGAGTTGAAATCGCTTATCGCCTGTGCGATTTCGGTTTTACTGTTCATCACAAACGGGCCGTAGCCAACGATGGGCTCATTCAGCGGCTCGCCGGCCATCAGCAGCACTTTGGTATCGCGGCTGGCTTCAAGATGGACTTTTCCACCTTCCTGGCTCAGGACCACCAGCTGCGCTTCACCCGCCTGCGCCGTGCCGTTTACCGTCACGTTGCCTTCGGACACCACCAGCGCGGTGCTCCAGCCTTCGGGCAGTTCGAGCGTAAGATGGCTCCCCTGGCGCAGCGCGATGTCCCAGACGTTCAGCGGCGAGAAGGTATGCGCAGGCCCGCTAACGTCACCGTATTGCCCGGCGATCACGCGCAGTTCGCCGCTGTTATCCGGCAGCGTTACGACCGGGATCGCCTCTTTGGTGATGCTCTGGTAGCCCGGGGCGGCCATTTTGTCTTTCGCAGGCAGGTTGACCCAAAGCTGCATCATTTTGAGTTCGCCGCCTTTTTGCGAGAATCCGCTGGAGTGGAACTCTTCGTGCAAAATACCCGCTCCCGCGGTCATCCACTGCACGTCGCCCGGGCCAATCACGCCCCCTTTACCGGTTGAGTCGCGGTGCTCCACTTCGCCGGAATAGACGATAGTGACCGTTTCAAAACCGCGGTGCGGGTGCTCGCCCACGCCGCGCTTCGCCCCATCCGCCGGGAAGGTATACGGGCCCGCGTAGTCCAGCAGCAGGAACGGACTCAGCGGCTCCCCGTGGGTCTGATACGAAAACATTGAGCGAACCGGGAAGCCGTCGCCGACCCAGTGCTGGCGCGGAGCGGTATAAACGCCTGTTACATTTTTCATTGCTTTCTCCTGATGTTCTGTTGATGTGTATTAGCTTATATTCAGGTTTAATATCCCGGTAGACGGTGAAAATGACACTCACTGTTCCATAAACAGAACGATGGGGTTTTATGCAGGATCTCAATGACTTTGCCTGGTTTGTGAAAGTGGTCGACTACGGTGGCTTTGCCGCAGCAGGCAGGGCGCTCGATCAGCCGAAATCTAAGCTAAGCCGCCGGATAGCGCAGCTTGAGGAGCGGCTGGGGGTCAGGCTGATACAGCGCACGACGCGACAGTTCACGGTGACCGAGGTGGGGCAGACTTTTTACCAGCACTGCAAGGCCATGCTGGTGGAAGCTGAAGCGGCGCAGGAGGCGGTTGCCGCTCTGCAGGCCGAGCCGCGTGGGATCGTCAGGATTACCTGTCCGGTTACGCTGCTGCACGTGCACGTCGGCCCGATGCTGGCGCGCTTTATGGCGCGCTACCCGGGCATCAACCTCCAGCTTGAAGCGACCAACCGACGCGTCGATGTGGTGGGCGAGGGCGTTGATATCGCGATCCGCGTGCGTCCCCGCCCGTTTGACGACAGCGATTTGGTGCTTCGGGTGCTTGCCGATCGCGGGCATTGTCTGGTGACCGGGCCGCAGCTTCTTGAGCGTCTGGGAACCCCTGTGAAACCCTCCGAGCTGAGCCAGTGGCCCGGACTGAGCACCGGCGCAGGAAAGCAGGTGCATAAATGGGAGCTGACCGGTCCGCAGGGGGCTAAAGCGGAGATCCACTACTCACCGCGGTTTATCACCACCGATATGCTGGCACTGCGGGAAGCCGCAGTCGCAGGCGTTGGCGTTGTTCAGCTTCCTATACTGATGGTCAAAGACCAGCTTGCATCCGGAGCTTTAGTCAGGGTGCTGAATGACTGGGAACCGCGCCGGGAAGTGATTCACGCGGTTTATCCGTCGAGAAGAGGGCTACTGCCATCTGTCAGAACGCTGGTGGATTTTTTGACGGAGGAGTATGCGCGGATGGTGGAGGAGTGATGGGGGATTACGGGTAGGGCTAGCGGAAAATATCATGGTATTTAGAGGCAAGGTGGAACTGCGAGGGGGCGGTAGCATCCTGCGGCTTCTCATCACGGTGACGTTATAGGCGGTGCAGATGCGTGCCGTCTGGGTAAGAGGTGCGGATGCAGCGCACGCCCGATGATGTCGGTTTCAGGGCTCGCTCAGTATGGTAGCTGTTGTTACCTTCCTGTTTCTACTCTAACCGGCTTTTATAGTAGCCTTTTAATATAAATTAACTCGTTTCTATAGAAAACTCATCTTACTTTCCCTGTGCTTATGAGTTTTATCTTATCATATATAAACAAGCAAGCATCATCTTCATGGATAAATTCAGTTAACCCAGTACGACAACCTCTTTCAGAATAATATACCATCCATTTTTCATTGTAATAATCCAGACAAAGTTTCTCATTAGGCAATCCACCATCTAAAGAGTACAATGATTTAGATATTTTTTCTGACTCTAATTTTTTAGATAATTCGATTTTGTTCATTTATTTAAAGCTTTACAAGCTTTCCGTTATTAATAAGGTTAATAACTGAATCAGGTAATTCATATTGTATGCCACCACCTTAGTAACCGAACCAGGGAGCAGTCTCACCAGAAGTAACTGTTATTGGTTCAATGACTTCATAAACATTATATGGTTTTCCATCTGTACCAAGTTTCAATGATCTTGCTCTATATGGGACACCTTGTGGTGATGTAAAAGTCCCATATTCACTGCCATACCGATCAATTCTTGTTCCAGGTAGTAATGTAAATTGAGATGGATCACCTCAAAGGCCTCTATTTGGTGGCCATTCATTGAAATTTTTAAAGTTAGAGGACTCTCCGTCATTTCTGCTGGCATTTATATTGCCTAATATTTTCTGCTTATTAAATAGATCTTTGCATAATCCCAACGGATCTATATATTTCAGTGGATTAGGTACGTATGCGTAAAGGTTTAATCCACCTCTTAGCCCTATCGGATCCGCACACAAATACTGACCCGAGTCCGCATCATAGTACCTGAAACGGTTGTAGTACAGTCCCGATTCTGCATCTTCGTACTGCCCCGGAAAACGCAGGCGGCAGGCGGGTGCTCCTTCTTTATTCCGGCTCAGCTCCTGTCCCCACAGCTGCTGCTCGCCGTGCCACGCAACCGTGCCGTCCTCGCACATCAGCTCCTGAATGCGCCCGACCGTGTCCGTCACCGCATAGTGCAGCTGCCCGTTTTCATACCGCGCCAGCGGCGTGAAGCTGCCCGGCTCGTACACCCAGCGAATGGCGTTTTCATCCACAGGAACGCCGTCAGCACCGACCGGGATTTCTCGGTGAGCTGGTCGCCGTTCCAGTGGAAGTCGGTGCCGGGTTTATCCCGGTTCGTGCAGCGCTTGCTGATGCGCCTGCCGAACGGGTCGTAACGGTACTCCCAGCGCTCACCGTCGGGAGTGTCCAGTCCGGTGAGCTGGCTTTTTGCATCCTACCGGTAGCGCCACAGGAGCGGGCGGTAGCCGCCTTTGTCGAGGCGCTTTTCCACCAGACGCCCGTTGACGTCGTACTTCCAGGTGGTCCGTTCATCCCGCACGACCCGGACAAACTGGCCCGCCTCGGGCAGCCCGCTGCCGAGGTTGATGCGGGAGGTGGTGTGCCGCCACGCCTTGTGGTCGCGGGAGGTGACGCGCCATGCTCATCGTGGGTTGTTTTGCCTTGGCAGTCCGGGAATTTGAACAAAAACCGAGAAGACCTTCTATATTCTCGGTTTTTATTTTTTAGATGCAGTATAAATGAATTTGGTCATCATCCACATAACAAACGTAGTCAAATTCATTATTAATTGCAGGCGAAATTAAGTAACTTCTTATATCATTTATAGCTCTTGATTTATTTAAAAAAGAAATTAATTTATCCCTTTTGGAAATAAATACGCGACCTTTAAATATTTTTTTATTTCCTTTTCTTATAATGAGGTTATGAGCAATATAGTAATCATTAAGGGAAAGTTTATTATACAGCTCATCTAGGCTGTTAAATGAGTGCTTAATTTTTCCTGTTTCGATAACATGTAACATTTTAAAATAAACAGACTCTTCTTTCTCGCTTGAAGGAAGTCTCTGTTTTTCTAAGAAGTTAAGAGAATATTCATTTTTCATAATTAATTAGGAGTATCATAAAATATATGACCATCCGTCCCATTATTGTACCATTTTATATGAGGTGAATCGCCAAATCCACCCTCCGGAGCCATATGCTGCTCATATCCTTTAGGATATTTAGGAACGCCATCAGGGCGCGCACTTTGCGTATGTGCTTTGTAACGATTCATATTTCCTTGTGCTTCCTGCAAGAATGCTTTGGCATCTGTGCTGGAATGAACTTTTACCTGGAATTTCTCGCCTTTAGCCAAAGCAGTTTGCATATCCTTAATAGCTTGACTCCATGCTTTAGAACCACGAACTAATGGAATCATTTCCGACGCTTTACCGGAAAGTTTACCACTGTAAAATGATTTACAGGACAGACCTAAGGGATCAATAAAACCTAAAGAATTAGGCACATATTGATAAAGATCTAATCCACCTTCCAGCCCCACCGGATCCGCACACAAATACTGACCCGACTCCGCATCATAGTACCTGAAGCGATTGTAGTACAGCCCCGATTCCGCATCTTCGTACTGCCCCGGAAAACGCAGGCGGCAGGCGGGTGCGCCTTCTTTATTCCGGCTCAGCTCCTGTCCCCACAGCTGCTGCTCGCCGCGCCACGCAACGGTGCCGTCCTCGCACATCAGCTCCTGAATGCGCCCGACCGTATCGGTCACCGCATAGTGCAGCTGCCCGTTTTCATACCGCGCCAGCGGCGTGAAGCTGCCCGGCTCGTACACCCAGCGAATGGCGTTTTCATACACGGGCACGCCGTCAGCACCGACCGGGATTTCTTCGGTGAGCTGGTCGCCGTTCCAGTGAAAGTCCGTGCCGGGTTTGTCCCGGTTCGTGCAGCGCTTGCTGATGCGCCTGCCGAACGGGTCGTAGCGGTACTCCCAGCGCTCGCCGTCGGGAGTGTCCAGTCCGGTGAGCTGGCTTTTTGCATCCCACTGGTAGCGCCACAGGAGCGGGCGGTAGCCGCCTTTGTCGAGGCGCTTTTCCACCAGACGCCCGTTGACGTCGTACTTCCAGGTGGTCCGTTCGTCCCGCACGACCCGGACAAAATGTCCCGCCTCGGGCAGCCCGCTGTCGGGGTTGATGCGGGAGGTGGTGTGCCGCCATTCCTTGTAGTCGCGGGAGGTGATGCGCCCGTGCGTCTGGCGCTGGTGCGCTTCGCTTTCCATCACCCCGTTAAGCCAGGTCTGGCATCCGGCGATGTTGAGGTTTTTGTCGTAGGTGAAGCGCTCTTCCCGCATGGGGATGCGGCTGCCGGTCCAGGTGGCGTGGCTAATCTGGTCGTTTACCGTGAGGCTGTTGACCAGGGTGCCGCGCAGGGAGTCGGCAACCATCGTCAGGTTGCAGGCCCTGTCATACAGCCACTGGCGGCTGAGGGTGTCCCCGGCCCGCTGCTCTGACAGCAGCCCCGCAGGGGTATAGCTCTGGCGGAGGCTGAACCCGGCGTCGCTCCGGCGGGAGACCTCCTGGCCGCGCAGGTCATACTCAAAGGCCAGCGGGGCGTGGTCAGCTATCTGCCACTGCGTGAGCTGTCCGGTAACGCCACGAATAAAATGCTCGGTAATCCCCGCCGTGGTGCGCCGGGAGACGGTATCGCGCTGCGCATCATACTGATACGCCGTCCGCCTGCCGTTAATGGTTTCGGCCACCATCCGTCCGGCGTCATCGTACTCATACGTGACGGTGGCCGCGTCGTTGCGGGCCTCCACCAGGCGGCAGAGCGCGTCGTAGCGGAAGAGGGTGGCGCTGAGGATGCGGTCGCTGTCGCCCCGGGTCACCTCCTCGTTCGTCACCTGGTCGGTGATGCTGTAGCGGCGGTTCAGGTGCGTGCCGTCCGGATAAGAGGTGCGGATGCAGCGCCCGGCGGCATCGTATGCATAGCGCAGCGTGCGCCCGGTGAAGTCGGTTTCGGCGATAAGCTGCCCGGCCATGTCATAGATCAGGCGGTACTTTTCCCCTTCGGCGTTGGTGATTTCCGTCAGGCGCAGCAGCCTGTCGTAGCGGCACTCGAGGCGTTCACCGTCTGGGCGGACCACCGCGGTCAGCAGGTCAAACGCGCCGTACTCATAGCGGGTGGTTTTACCTTCGCCGTCGGTGACGCTCTCAGGGAGCTTTTCGCTGTTCTGACGCATCAGCTCCCGCACGCCGTCCGGGCGGTGGATTTCTTCGACGCTGCCCTGCGGCCCGGCATGGTGCTGGCTGTGACGCAGCCGGGTGGTGAAGCCGAGCGGATCCTTCACGCTCAGCAGGCGGCCGAGGAAATCCGTGTCGGTGCGGGTCACGCCGCCGTCCGGGGCGGTGGTGGCCTGCAGGCGGTGCAGGGCGTCGTAATCCCACTGCCAGGTGGCACCGCCGGGAAGGATCTGGCGGAGCAGCTCGCCCTGTTCGCCGTAGCCGAACGTCTGCTCGCGCCCCTGCGGGTCGGTCAGGCAGACCAGACTGCCGTGGTCGTCATACGTCCACTGCCATACCCGGCTGCCCGGGGTGGTCAGGCGGGTAAGCTGGCCCCGGGCGTTGTAGTCGTAATACAGGCTGTAGCCGCCGGGCAGGGCCACCTGGCGGATGTCGCCTTCGTCGTTGTAGCGGTACTCCGTTTTGCGGCCCAGCGCATCGGTGCGGGAGTGAAGCTGCGTGTTCTCCCAGACCGTGAGTTCCTCGCGGCCCAGCGGGTCGAGGCTGCGGGTGACCAGGCCGTCATCGTTGTACCAGAAGAGGGATTCTCCGCCTTCGGCGTCCAGGTAGGTGGTGCACCGTTCGTCATTGTTATAGATGAAGCGGTCGTTGTAGTAGCCCTGCGGCGTGGTGACATGGGTCACGCGGCCTGATTCATCATAGCGATAGCTGACCTGCGTTTTATCCGTATCCCGCCAGCGGGTCATCAGGCCTTCCGGGGAATATTCATGCCACAGATGCGTGAACTGGAAGGTGTCGCACTCCGCCAGATAGCCATTGTCGTCGTACTGACAGGTGACCAGACGCTGCGCATGCGGAACGACCAGGTCAATATGCATCAGCTGCCGTTGCTGCCAGCTGAGCGCCAGCCTGTAGCCGTCGGTGTGGCAAACTTCGGTCAGCAGGCCGTCGGTGCGCAGGAAATCTATTCTGTTGTTGTAGCCGTCGTGAAGGGCGGTGAGGAGGTAAACGCCGGTACCTGCCGGGGAAAAGACCCGCGTTTGCTGTGAGCGCCTGTCGAAAACGGTCAGTTCGCTGCCCATGTCGCCAGACAGGCGGTAGCAGGGCTGGCGGGAGTTGGCGGCGCCGGTAAACTTCCCGTCCTGTGGGATGGAAAAGCTGAGCACCACGCCCTCGTGGTCGGTGAAGTGAAGGCTATCGCCGCATACGGTCAGCGATTGAGACCAGTCATCTGACCACATGTCGCCGAAAAGGCCCTGTTTGACCGAACGTGAGCGATAAAGCCGGGACAGCTCGAGCGGCAGGATGCCGGGGATATGAAGGACATTAAGCTGCTGGATCATACTGCCGGTTACTACGTCGACCGGGTCGGTACGGCATGTCAGGCTTTTACATTCGAATTCCTGACCTTTGTCGGGTTTTGCCTTTGATTTACCTTTAACGTTTGCGCCATCCATATGCACGCCACTATAGGTTCTGAGCGGTAATGCAATAAATACGCTTTGAGCGGCGGTCATCATTCCCTGATTTTCAGAAGTGCTCAACGTGTTAAAGGTTTCTAGCGCTTCCCCTCCAATCTGCTCCGCCATATTCTGCGCAGCTTCGGCCGATGTGTTGTAGTAGGCGGAGGCACTGAGCATGGCCCCGTGAATTGAGCTATTCATGACGCCGTCAGGTGTATGATCTGTGAAGAAATCCTTAAATGCGTTTGCACCATTCGACAGCGCTTGTGTTCCCTGATGTCTTGAATTCGCTTCATTTTCAAAGGAGCGGAAAAGCGTGTCCCACAACGACTCTTCCTCCTCGGTTTCAGGTTTAACCTCGGGATCGGCCTCCTTCGCCATTACTTCTGCCGCAGGCGGCTGCCCAATAATGATCCCGGTCGTATTCCTGGCGTTCATCCAGAAGGTATCAAAATGGCGCAGAACCGATTTGCCGCCGGCGAAAAAGGTTGAGCTGTGCGCCAGAGGCTCGCAAATATCGCCCACCGTGCCGCTTTTAATGCCTTTTGCCACGCCCGGCTCATCGCCTTTGGTTGAAGGCACAAAGCTTTGATCGAGAACCAGCACCGGACGGTCATTCGCGTTGACCGACGGCACCGTTAGCACCGCTTCATTGAGATTGGCGGTGACGGGGTAGGGGATCGGCGGTGTCACGGGGCCGATTGGGGTCTTACAGACATCCGGGGTCAGGCTGACGACGACCCAGGTTCCGTCCTGACGGGCAATGTAATTCTGCGCCATCATAATTCTCCTGAAATGTAATAGCGGGCTTCCATGACCCTGAGCGATGGCGCAACGGGCAACACGTAGCGGCAGGTCTGCTCGACAGTCAATTCATCGGTATCAACGAGTAGCGTATCGGTCCACATCATCTGGGGTATCAGTTCCCCTGACGTCATCCGCAGCAGGATCCCGGCCCGACTGGCGGGCAATGAAAACGAGATATCGCCATCGGAACGCAGCCCGCTCAGGGTGATTTTTGTGCCGGGAGCCAGAAAGGGGAGCTGCTGAGCCTGCGGCGCGCAGTTCCAGTAGCTGAATTCAAAATCGTCCGGCAGGGCAGGATGACGGTTGTTCAGCCACGCATCATCGTAGGTTCCTGCCAGCGGCAGACGGGGTAGCCAGGTACGTCCGATGACGCCAAAACCCGCGGGTCTAAACGCCGGGGCAGACCAGTCGGCTTTGCCGCTCACCGCATCGGTAAAATGGTGCAGGGTAAAGGGGGCGTCCACGGCGATTATGCGGGGCGCCTCAACCGACTTTATGCCGCAGGCGTCGAGATACCAGGGGGGCGAATAGCCCTGGCCTAAGGGATTCGTCGGGCAAAAAGCGTGCGCCAGCGGCGGGTTATTTTTATCGGGGTGCTCGCTGCGCTGCGCGTCAGTCAATCGATTTTCATTCGGAACCCGTTCAGCATATTCACTGTCCGCCTCGACCCGACATTCGCCGCCAAAAGCGGAACGATAGTCCAGCCGAAGAGAGGTAAAAGGTTCTGGCTTTGTTTCGTACCATTGCCCGGTCAACGCCTGCTGACGAAAATAACGCTGACCGGTTATCCGCAGCCTCTTGTCCAGTAAGACCGCGTCGGAAGATGTGCGCAGACATATTCCGGCGGTCATTTCCGACGTTGCGATGCCCCCTGGCGCCCGGGCGGTGCCGTTAACGATGATGTCGCAGGCGGGTTTGAAAGGGGCAAGATCGCTTTCGCACAATACAGGGGAACGATTTACCTCTCCCAGGAACACGTCTTTAACGCTTAACGGGAGAGCCGGATTTTCCATCAGCTGTGCCAGCCACTGGCCTTCTGCATCCTGCACAAGGCGATAGCCGATTTTCATCGCGATGACGTGATGGCGCTTGTTTTGTTTGTCATCCATCGCGTAGGCCATTACCGAGAACGGCGTCAGATTACGAAATTCCATTTTCGGGTCTCAGTTGATGTAGACGTCTTTGCCTTTGATGTTGGCCGGTCCGGAGGCTGAAAAATCAAACTCAGTGCCTGCGATGGTCACCTTTCCGCTGCTTTCCAGGGTGATGGAGCTCGCACCGCAGATCAGTTCGATTTTGTCGCCCGCATTAATGCTGGAAACGTTTGTCACATTCAGGGTGAAGTTTTTCTGCACCGTCACGCTCCGATCCTTCATCACCGTTTCCGTATCATTCCCCGCGATCGTTACCGTCTGGTTCCCGCCAACGCTCTTCTCGCGATCCTGCAGCACATCAAGCTTCTGGTTGTTTTCCACGGTGACCGTCTGGTCGTTAGCCACCGTCACCGTCTGGTCATGACCGCCTTCTTTCTTGCTGCCGACGTTGACCGTTTGACCCACCACTACCGTGACCGTCTGATTGTTTTTCACCGTTTCGCTATGGTCATGGTTCACCGTCGTCGTGCGGTCATTCAGCACTTCGGTCACCATGTCCTTCTGGGCGTGCATGTAGATCTGCTCGTTTGCCGTGGCGTCCTCAAAGCGCAGCTCGTTGAACCCGCTGCCCTTGTAGGTTTTCGAGCGGATGGTCATCTGCGTTTTTGTGCCGGGCAGGCTGCCGGGAGAGCGGTTGTCCTGGTGGTAGGTGCGTCCCATGACGATGGGCTGATCCGGGTCGCCGTTTAGGAAATCGACGATCACTTCCTGGCCCACGCGGGGGATCGCGAGATTGCCAAAACCGGCTCCTGCCCACGCCTGCGATACGCGCACCCAGCAGGAGCTGTCTTCAGGGTTTTTCGGGCTGTTTCTGTCCCAGTGAAATTGCACCCGGACACGGCCATGCTCGTCGCAGAAGATCTCCTCTCCGACGGGGCCGGTGACGATGGCGCTTTGTGGGCCGTCGACTTTAGGTTTTGCTAAAGGCTGAGAGCGCCAGGTTCGGTCTGCGGGGATGGCGGTAAACTGATTGTTTAACGTGGTGCCACGCCCCTTGCTGCCGTGCAGGGACTGAGGCTGATGCCCGGAAAGTACGCAGCTAACGACCTGCCACTCGCGATTCAGGGTCTCCTGCGGATGATTTCGCAGGGTGAAACGAGTACCCGGTGAAAGTTTCGGGGAATTGCTGCAGCCGCTGGCCCGCTCTGCATTGTTGCGCAGGCCGTCCATCTGATAGCGGCTGAAGGCTTGCCCGTGCGATTCATCCTTAAAGCGGCCGGGATAATCAAAGATTTCATACTGCGAAAGCTGGTTATTTAGATTCTCGCCGTTCTGGGCGTACTGACCCTGCCAGCCCGGCATTTTGAAGGTGTAATCCTGGCTGATAAGGGAAGATGGGCGAACGTTCGCTTCATACTGAAATACGCTGACGCAGGCCTCGGTCACTTCGGTTGAAACGTTGGGGTTGAAGGTCAATGCTTCAGCGATCTGATCCAGGCCCGACACATCATCACAGAGCGTCAGTTTTTGCTCAGCGCTGTCCGGCTGCAGCTTGTCATAAAAGAAAATGCCTTCCTCTGCCCACAAGCGCGATAAAAACACCAGGTCCGATTCGCCGTACTGCACGCAGAATTCCCGGGACGGGTGATCCTCATTGAAGGCGGGAAGCCATTCCGTTACGCCATTTTCATCGAGCAGGGTGGCTGAGATGGTTTTGATATCCTGCTGCTGGAAGATACGAAAGTTTTTGCGCAGACCACAGCGCCACAGCGGAGGCTGGATCCCGAAGCGATACTGAATCTGCCAGTCGCTGTTTTCTTTTATCTGGAAGCTCGAAACGATACCTTGCACTGAATGCAGGGCTTCCGGCCCTTGCCAGACGGTAAGCGTGGCATTTTTATCGAGCAGATCTTTCGCTTCCAGAGCAAATGACTGGCTGGCAACATCCACGCCAAGTACAAACGGGAAGGAGAGACTTTGATTTAAACGGAAACTGACGACAGCGAAGGTATCTGATTTCTGGCCATCCACATCGAGCGTAAAACGCAGGCCTTTTAAAAACATAGTAATTCCCCGATATTCAGGAAAAAACAGCACTTCGCCCGTCAGGACGAAATGCTGTGGATTTAATCTTAGGCTTCCAGCGGCGCACGCCAGTCGTCGGCACCGGAAGTGCCGGCGGAAACGTGTTCCCATTCGATTTTGCGATAGGCCAGTGAGACTTTAACCAGTTGCGTGAATTCGCGTTTGGTGTCGTCCTGGCAGTGCGGCATCGTGCAGTCGATATTCACGATGGTGGAGTCGGTCAGGCGAGTCGTGAAGAAATGCTCCTGCTTGCCTTCGATAGAGGTGCGGTACCAGTGCAGCTCGGTCGTTGGCAGCATTTCACCGGACGCCAGCGCGTTATACATCAGCGGAACGGCTTTGTTCAGCGCAACGGTGAAGATAAACGGCTTGTGCGCACGCTGACCGGAAGGCTGACCAGACTGCGGGTCGGTTGGGACGGTGACGTTATGGCTGAATTCCTGCACCAGCATTTCGTTTTCGTGACCCTGGACATAAATATTGCCCACAGACTCTGCGGTAAAGGCGCCGTCAGTAATCAATCCCTGGGTTTGGCCTTTAATTGAAATATAACATGGGGTTGGCATGTAAAACTCCTTTTCGTAATTAACGTGGTGTGAACTTTATTTCCTGAAGCCATTTTCATAGCGTCCATGACATAAGGTCGTATTTAATACGTCCTTTAAGAAAGGAACTCAACGTACGCAAACGGACATAGGTTTTATTAAATGGAGCTAGCTGGGGGGATTTTGGGTTTAAATCTAAGTCTATAATTTAAATTAATGCTTGAGAAAGGTCTGCAAAACAATCGTTGTCTTTATGAATTAGGTGGTGTTATTGCTCAGAACAATGTCTTGTTTTTGTTATCTTATGATGAGATGCAGGTATAATGACTGCCCGTTCATCCATGTAAACACAAGTATATTGATTTATAAAATGTGAAATATAGAATTCGAATGGAATGTAATAATATAAATCAAAGGAATGATAATGAAACCAGTCAGTGACGCGGTCAAAGAGCACATAGAGAACAGCGGATTTAGCCGAAGAGAGCTGCGGATGTTTAAACAAGAACTACAGACGGAAAATCCTGAACGTAAGATTACCGCAATCGATCTGCATCATAAGCTTTGCCGTTCCGCCTGGAAAGCATTCAGGGAATCAATCTTTGCACTGTCAGGGATGACCTTTTTTCAAATTCCCTTTTTCGCATCCCCAACGGCCAGCAGTCTCGACTGGGGATTTATATCATTCGGCGTAGTGTTTCAAATCTGTTTATCCATTTCTATTTCGGCCAGATTAAAGGATCAACCGGTATGGACACAGTTTAAGCTGGTTAAACTGGCGGTCGGGCTTATGTTTACCTTTCGTAGATGACGGCGGATGGGTTAGCTGATTGGGTTATCTGTTGCGCTCTTTTTTGATTGTTTTAATAACCTTTCTGGCTTTATATCCTTGAGCTAGTGGTGCAAGTATATGAAAAATCGAATACATAAATAATAGAAAACAGACGGAGAATATTATTCTTTCAGGAGCTGTTCTATGCTCCTCACCGAGCAGGAAATGGGCGAATAAAACAAAAAAGAACATTAGCACGTGCATAAATAATGATCGATAGAACCGTCTTGAGAGTTCATAGACTGTTTCGTGTAACGATGAGGAGTATCTATCTGACAGTTTTTTAAGTTTATCGATCTGTTTCTTTGAGAATTTCTCCTCAAACATTATCTTTATTAATTCTTTTTCATTCATCTCTTATTGTCTCTGGGTCGTATTATAAGTTATTTTTTTGAATAGTATCATTTAAATTAAGCGATTTTTTCACTGAGAGTTTCATTACATGACGTGATTAATATATTCTGTAACTTATTTGAATGTTGTTTTTCCCTTAATGTTTTTTATTACGTTTCTGGCTTTGTATGCATAGGTTATTGGTAAAATCATATTCAAAATAAAATATATTAAGCACAAGAAGCTAATGGAAAATAAAGCTCTCCCAAATGGAGTTCCATGATTCTCGCTGAGAAGAAAGTGTGATTGCAGCACAAAGAAAAACATTAATACATGAAGGAATAGGGATCTTAGGAAACGCCGTGAAAGTTCGTACACGGTGTCGTATAACATAATTGACTGTTGATCGGAGATTTTTTTTAATCTACAAATTTGATTTTTTGAAAATTTGTGTTTATACATTATTTTTATTAATTCGTGTTCATTCATATCTTATATCTTTCAATCGGATTAAGTATTTTAATTTAATAGGGTTGTAATAAATGTTTTTACACGTTTTTAACGAAACTCCATAATGAATCGTAATAATGGTTAGCATAAACTCATTTTTGAATTTTTTTATTCTTTATGACATTAATAACTTTCCTGGCTTTGTAGGCTTGCAGTAATGGAGCAAAAAAATCAAATATCACATATGCGACTCCTAGAGTACCAGCGGCAAGCAATACTCCGCCAAACGTATGCCCTTGATTTTTACTATGGTAGATGTAGGAATGAAAAACCATTAAAAATGAGAATATATGAACTAACAATGAGCGAAAGAAGCGATCTGCAAGTTCATGAACGGTAACATACAGCGAAGTTGAATATCGTTTCGAAAGTTTTTTTAAATTGTCGATTTGTTTTTTTGAGAAATTTTTCTCATACATTATTTCGATTAATTCACTTTCATTCATTTAAATCCCCAATATTAGATTGATAATTTAGAATAACAATTGGAATATATCACAATAATATATTATTGCAACTAATAATCACTAAGAGGAATCAGTGGATGCCTGGGCGAAGTAGGTTCAGATTCTGGTAATGATAATAAAATTTGAGTGCCTGAATATAAAGTACCTGCATCGGGAAAGAATTCTGCTAGCAATTCCATTTTACTCATTGTTCTGAAACCCATTGTATAGTCTGAAGGTAAATAACGAAACAATCTCCAGGCATCAGGAAGTAGTTTAACCGATAATAATGGGATCGCGGATAATGTGAGATCAATACCGGCAAATGCTAACTTACCGTATACTCTGTCAAAACCTAAAAACTCCGCAGTTTCTTCATATAAATAAGTCATTTTTCCTATAGCATTCTCATTTCCATAAAACAGACCGTTACCATTCTCATAAATATTATTTAACCCATGTGCAATGAGCATTATACCGATCACAGAACCTATAACAGTAGGTGAACCAGCCAGAATTAAAAAGCTACCCGACACAACTTGAAGCACTCCCCCGATCAACCCAACACTTTTTACAACATAAGATACCACCCCATTTATAATCCGTATCTCAACCGACGCCGCAGGTTGAACCTGCTTTGACTGCAACCAACCAATCTGCTTTTCAAGATAATCTTGTTCTTCTCGCAAATATGCCAGCGCCTGTGTTTTCTCAGTACGGGAACTATTACCGTTGATGCATTCTAGCTGTGCTTCGGTAAACGCTTCGACGTTTCTGATAAAGTCATAACGAACTTCATCATTATTAATAAAACCCGAGGCGGTGATAGTAATTTGCCTTAATGCGCCGGCCTCAAAGTTAGCCTGAGATCTAATAATATCCTCAAGGATCCCTCCATTGCCATTTCTCCCCTGAATATATCCACCCATCTCACTACTTCCTGACATTATCAATCAAAGGGCGAATTAAATACCGCCGTGGCTGCAAAATCTCAACGTACGCAATCGGACATGTTTAATCATCATCATTAACCGTATCATCCCGCCAGAATTACCCCTTATTTAACTGCCGTGAGAAAACTATCCGGGCTATTTTGCTGTGCGGATTATATCTATTTCTTATGGGCAAAATGGAATTCACAGATAACCAGACGGACACATCCTGATGAGCAACAATAAAGACGGCAGTATCGCCCCGAAAGAACGTATTAATATCCGCTACCTCCCGAAAACAGACGGTCAGATTGCCGAAGTGGAATTACCGCTTAATTTGCTGATCACGGGCGATCTGAAAGGCAAGGCCGACGACACGCCGCTGGATGAGCGTCAGCCGGTTTCCATTAATAAGAACAATTTCGATGCGGTGATCGCCGAGTCCGGCATTGCGCGTGAATTCTCCGTGCCGTCGGCGCTCAGCGAAGCGCCGGACGCCCGCATGGAGATCAACCTGAAGGTTAAATCGCTGGCGGATCTCTCCCCGGACAACGTGGCCGCGAGCGTGCCGGAGCTTAAAAAACTGCTGGAACTGCGCGAAGCGCTGGTCGCCCTGAAGGGGCCGATGGGCAACATCCCCGCGTTTCGCGCCCAGTTACAGGCGCTGTTAGCCAACGAAGAAACCCGCGAACAGCTGATTCAGGAACTGGGTATCGCCAGTCAGAAATAATTTGCACAAGGATTGCACTATGTCTTTACAGGAAGAAATCACTCCCGCCAGCGCGGCGCCGCTCGTCGCCGGTTCTCTGCTGGATAACATCATGGCCCAGAGCCGCTTTCAGCCGGAGTCGGAAAGCTACGACATTGCCCGCCAGGGGGTGACCGCCTTTATCGCGGCGCTGCTGCAGCATGAGGCGGAGTCCGTCGATATTCTGGCGGTCAACGCCATGATTGCCGATATCGACGAGCGCATGGGGCGTCAGATGGACCTGATTTGCCACTCCCCGGAGTTCCAGGAGCTGGAGTCATTCCTCCGCTCCCTGAAGCTGCTGGTGAGCCGCGCGGACACGCGTGAAAACATCAAAATCCATCTGCTGCACGTCACCAAAGAAGAGCTGCTCGACGATTTCGAGTTCGCGCCAGAAATTACCCAGTCCGGCTATTACAAGCACGTTTATTCCACCGGATACGGTCAGTTTGGCGGGGAGCCCGTTGCGGCTGTGGTCGGCAACTATGCCTTCGCCAATAACGCGGCGGACATGAAGCTGCTCCAGTACGTCAGCGCCGTCGGGGCGATGGCCCACGCGCCGTTCCTGTCATCGATTGCCCCTGAGTTCCTCGGGCTGGACTCCTGGACCGAGCTGCCGGGCATTAAGGATATCAGCGCGATATTCGAAGGCCCGGCCTACACCAAATGGCGCTCCCTGCGCGAAAACGAAGACTCCCGCTACCTGGGCCTGACGGCGCCGCGCTTCCTGCTGCGCCAGCCGTATGCGCCGGGCGACAATCCGGTGAAAAGCTTTAACTATCGCGAAGACGTCAGCCGCAGACACGACGACTACCTGTGGGGCAACACCGCGTTCCTGCTGGCGGCGAATATGGCCGAAAGCTTCGCCAAATACCGCTGGTGCCCGAATATCATCGGCCCGCAGAACGGCGGCGCGGTAAAAGATCTCCCGGTCCATCTCTACGAGGCAATGGGGCAGCTGCAGGCTAAGATCCCGACCGAAGTTCTCATAACCGACCGTCGTGAATACGAGCTGGCGGAAGAGGGCTTCATCACCCTGACCATGCGCAAGGGCAGCGACAGCGCGGCGTTCTTCTCAGCGAACTCGGTGCAGAAGCCAAAAAACTTCCCCAATACTCCGGAAGGCAAAGAGGCGGAAACCAACTATCGCCTCGGCACCCAGCTGCCGTACCTGTTCATCATTAACCGCCTGGCGCACTACATCAAAGTGCTGCAGCGCGAGCAGATCGGCTCATGGAAGGAGCGCGGCGATCTGGAAAACCAGCTTAACACCTGGATCCGCCAGTACGTTGCCGACCAGGAGAACCCGCCGGCGGACGTTCGCAGCCGCAAGCCGCTGCGCCAGGCAAAAATTGAAGTGCTGGACGTAGAGGGCGAGCCGGGCTGGTATCAGGTCGCGCTTTCCGTGCGTCCGCATTTCAAATACATGGGCGCAAGCTTCGAGCTGTCCCTGGTTGGCCGTCTGGACAAGGAGTAATCCGATGACGGAACGGCGTATCAGGGGAAGTTTGTTCGAGCGTATCGGCGACGCGGCGCAGACGTCGCCGCGCCGCGCGTCGAAGACGGCGCTGCTGTCGTCCATCCGGCACAACCTGCACAACATCCTCAATACCCGTTCCGGCAGCTGCTATGGCTCACCGGAGCTTGGGATCGACGATTTGAACGACGACGCGCTCTCCTCCAGCGATTTTCGCAAGGAGATTGGGCGCGGCATTCGCGACTGCATCCTGCGCTACGAGCCGCGGATCGCCCAGGTGGATGTCACCGCCGCCAGCGCGCAGGGCTACGCCCCTATGGAGCTGCGTTTTCACATTGTGGCGCAGGTGAATTTCACCCACGCCGCAGATGTCCTCGAGTTTGACATCCTGCTGGAGAACCACCAGCGCTATCGGGTTGAGTAACAGAATGGCTTTTGAAGAACGTTATTATCGCGAAGAGCTGGACTATCTGCGCCAGCTGGGAAAACTGCTGGCGCAGGAAAAGCCCTACCTGGCCCGTTTTCTGGCGGAGAAAGAGGGCGATCCGGACGTTGAGCGTCTGCTGGAGGCGTTCGCCTTTCTCTCCGGCGGCCTGCGGCAAAAGCTGGAGGATGAGTTTCCCGAGTTTACCCACGGCATTATCCGCATGCTGTGGCCTAACTATCTGCGCCCGGTCCCGGCCATGACGGTGATTGAACACACGCCTGAAAATACGCTGAAAGCGCCGGTTCAGGTTTTACGCGATGAGCTCATCACGACCCGCCCGAATGCCTCCGGCGCGTCAGTGCACAGAGGCGCGTTAACCTACGGGGCAGGGGACGGTGTGCCTACCTGCCACTTCACCCTGGCGCGCAATACCTGGCTGCAGCCGCTGCGGCTTGTGGATGTGCACAACAACAGCACCCTCAAAGAGGGCATCATCGACGTGGATTTCGTCATCGATGCGGGCGTGTCTCCCGGCGCGCTGGATCTGAATAAAATCACCTTCTGGCTCGGGAATGACGACGATTACACCCGGCATCAGCTCTATCTCTGGTTCAGTGAACGGTTGATGGATGCCGAACTGGTGACCAGTGAGCGCTGCATTCCGCTGCCGAACTTGTGGCTGAAGGCGGGCGGATTTGCCCGCGACGACGCGCTGCTGCCGTGGCCGAAGAACGTTCACAACGGCTACCGTGTGCTGCAGGAGTATTTCTGCTACCCGGAAGGGTTCTTTTTCTTTCACCTGCGGGACGTCGCGCCGCTGCCGGAGGACTTCCCTGGCGGTGCCTTCACGCTGCGCCTGCGCTTTAACCAGCCGCTGCCCGAGGACATCAAGCTGCGCCGCAGTTCGCTGCGCCTGCACTGTACGCCCGCGGTGAATCTGTTTGTTCACCATGCGGAGCCGGTCAGGCCGGACGGCAGCGCCGCGCAGTATCCGCTGCGCGCCAGCCATCAGCAGCCGGAGGCCTACGACATTTTCCGCGTCAAGTCCGTGTCCAGCAAGACCGCCGCCTCCGGGAATACGCTGCGCGACTGGCCGGAGTTTGAAAGCTTCAATCATCAGATTGAATACAGCCGCCAGCGCGAAGTCGTTTACTGGCACCACCGCACCAAAACGTCCCTGTTCCACCGGGGGCTTGACCACGCGATTGCCTTTGTGCACGCCGATGGCGAGGTGCCGGAAGCCTCCCGGATGAAAGGGGAGGTCATCACCGCTTCGCTGGTCTGCACCAACCGGATGCTGCCCGAGCAGCTTCACGCCGGGGATATCTGCGTGGCGATCGGGAAAAACCCGGCGGTCGCCTCGTTCAGCAACATCACGCGCCCGACGCGGCCGCTCTATCCGGTAACCGACGGGGACATGCACTGGTCGCTGATCTCCAGCATGAACCTGAACTATCTCTCGCTGCTGGACCGGGACGTGCTGGTGCAGATCCTGCGCACCTTCGATCTGCCGGGCATTCATCACCCGCAGCAGGCGCGGCTTTCCCGGCAAAAGCTGGACGCCATCAGGAGCATGGAGACCCGGCCGGTGGATCGCCTGTTTAAGGGCGTGCCGATCAGGGGGCTGGCCACCACGCTGTGTATCGATCCGGCGCCGTTCGTCTGCGAAGGGGAGGTGTATCTGCTGGGAACGGTGCTGTCGCAGTTTTTCTCGCTGTACGCCAGCATCAACTCGTTTCACTGTCTGAAAATCATTAACACGGAAAGTCAGGAGGCCTGGGAATGGCAGAACAACGGTCAGCACGACCTGATGTAGCGCACCCGACTGACGTGCGGGGCATCAATTTCTATGTGCTGCTGGAGTCGCTGTATCGCCGCCACGGCGGGCCGGGCCAGGAGCCTTCCCTGCGCACCGAGCCGGGGAAAGAAGTGGTGCTGTTCAACGCCGACGCCAGCATCGCCTTTCCGGGAAGCGATTTGGCCTCGTTGACGCGGGACGTGCGCGGACAGTTCACGCTGACCACCCGGTTTCTTGGCTTTTCCGGCAGCCAGTCGCCGCTGCCGGGCTACTACCTCGACCGCATGGCGCGGGAGTCGGCACAGCACGAAGAGGGGATGAAGGCTTTTCTCGATCTGTTCAGCCACCGCTGGACGCAGTTTGCATACCACGCCTGGCGCAAGTACCGCTATCACGTCTGCTTTCGTAACGGCGGCACGGACCGGTTTTCCCAGCGCATGTACGCCCTGGTGGGGCTGGGCAACCCGGCGGTGCGCAACAAGCTCGCCATCAACCACAGCAAAATGCTGGCCTATGCGAGCGTGCTGGCGACGCCGGGGCGCGCGCCGGACGTGGTATGCAACCTGGTTTCCCACTGTTTCGATCTGCCGGACGTCACGGTGGAGAGCTGGCAATTTCGCAAGGTTGCCATCGCGCCGTCGCAGCAAAACCGACTGGGAGAGCGCTACCCGAAGACGCGTACCGCCGGGCATGTGGCCGGGCGCTCCGTGCTGGGCGTCAACTTTACCCTCGGGGCGCGGGTGCCGGATCGCAGCGGCAAGTTTCTGCTGCGGATAGGCAATCTGTCGATGGATCGCTACCTGTCGTTTCTACCCGACGGCGAACACCATCAGGCGCTGCAGATGTTCATCTCGTTTCTGCTGCGCGACCAGTTTGCCTGGGATTTACAGCTGTGCCTCGCGCCTTCGCAGGCGATGGGAATGCAGCTGGGAGATAGCACGAATACCCGTCTGGGGCGCACCGCGTTTATCGGTCAGCCGCAGACGCCGCCTTACGTCACCCTCCACATCAGGGAGTAATTTTATGGAGCAGTCTGGGGTTGCGGAACACCATCAACGCGGCAAGGTATCACTGACCTTACAGGTGATGAATGGCAACGAGCTGGAAAGCGGACGCGCCGCGCGATGCCTCTTTTCCGACAACGGCGGTGAAATAGGCCATGCGGAAGGCTGCCACTGGCCGCTGCAGGATCGCGCCGGGTCGATTGCCGGGCGCGCCTGCGCCATCGTGCGTCACGACGGGGCCTTTTGCCTGCGCAGCCTGATGCCCGGGCTGATGATTAACCTCGCGCCGGTCTCAATGGATGCCGGGCTGGTGCGCCTGCGTCAGGGGGATGAAATCAGCCTCGGCGCGCTGGCGCTGAAAGTGTTCCTGCATGAGGGCAAACGCGTCAGCTACGACGAGCAGATGGCGACGCCGGAAAGCATCGTCACCCAGCGCGACGGTCTGGTGGACGCGCTGATTTCCACCGACGGGCAGCCGGAATATCCGGGAATGCAGATGCGCCACCAGCTGAACGCCACGGTGGTGAACGCCTTCTCCTCCGATCCGCTTCAGGTGCTGCAAAGCGAAAACCTGACGACCGTGGCCGCCGACGCGGACTACGGGCAACGCACCGTACCGCTGTCCGATCTCAAGGCCAACGGCGGGATCGACGTCGCCTTTATGGATCTGCCGCCGGTGTATGCCGACCCGCGGGATGAGGACGAATTTTCCCCGTCGGCGATGGCGCCTAAACATCTGGCGCTGTCGCCGCTGCTGCGCGGGCTGGGCAGTTCCCTCGTCGTCCACACCTCCGACGACGCCGACGCGTTTCTGGAGGAGACCGGGCGCGCCCTGCAGGCCGCTATTAAAGGGCTGCTGGATTTGCAGCACAGCCAGAACAGCCTGTCGGACAAACATCTGCGCCCGCTGGAGGATAACCCGCTGCGCCTCGGCCTGGACTACGCCACCGCGCTGGGGGTGATGTTTGCCGACGGCAAAAGCCCGGTGCATCTCGCCGCGCCTGCGGCCATTCGCGAAAGCCTGCGCAACATTCGCCACCACGAAGAGGCCAACCGCGCGGCAATCGCCGAGGCGCTGGGGGGGATGCTGGACGCGTTCTCGCCCCAGAGCCTGCTGCGCCGCTTCGTGCAGTACCGGCGCAGCCACGAACTGCGTCGCGAGCTGGACGACGCCGGGGCCTGGAGCATGTATCGCCACTATTACGATGAGCTGTCCTCGGACCGCCAGCAGGGTTTCGCCATGCTGTTTAACGAGGTGTACGCCCAGGTGTACGACCGGGTGCTGCGCGAAAAGCAGCGGGAGCCGGAAGCATGACACGGGTTTTCGCCATGCTGGTGGTGGTGCTGGCGAGCGCGTTGGGCGGCTGTGAGATGAGCAAGAAAATAGGCCAGGTCATTGCCGATCCCGGCATTCAGGTCGGGGACCGCAAGGATCAGCCCTCGGAGCTGACCGTCACCCTGCTCACCGAGCCGGACGCCAACCTCAACGGCGAGGGGGAGGCCGCGCCCGTCGACGTGCAGCTGATCTACCTGAGCGACGACTCGAAGCTGCTGGCGGCGGATTACGACCTGCTGGCGACCACGCCGCTGCCGGAGGCGCTGGGGAAAAACTATCTCGACCATCAGGATTTCACCCTGCTGCCGGACACCCTGAAAACCCTGCCTGCGGTCAAGCTGGAGGCAAAAACGCGGTTTATCGGCGTCGTCGCCTACTTCTCCGACGACCAGGCCAGCGAATGGAAACAGCTGGAGCCCGTGGAGGGCGGCGGGCACAACTATCGCCTGCTGGTCCACGTGCGACAGAACGGAATTGAATTGAAAACAGAGGACAACTGACGATGGCCACTATGAAAAACCGGGTGCTCTGGCAGGAGGGCATGTTTGCCCTGCCGCAGCACTTTCAGCAGCAGCAGCGCCATAACGACGCCATGCTGTGCGAACGGCTGGAGGCGCTGGGGGATTTTGCCTGGGGATTCACGGCGCTGTCGCTGAATATCGAGCTGCTGGCGCAGGGCAAGGTGATGATTGACCGCGCCGCGGGCTGTATGCCGGACGGCACCCTGTTCCGCATTCCCGACCAGGATCTGCTCCCGCTGCCGTTTCAGCCGCGCGAGCTCACCACGCCGGAAAGCCGCGATATCTACCTGGCGCTGCCCGTAGCCGTCCACAACATCAGCGAAGTGCAGGGGCTGCGCAGCGCGGGACAAAGTTCGGAGCGCTACAGCGCGACCCGCACCGACGTGCGCGACGTCCACACCGACGAGGGGGACGTGCAGTCGCTGACCCTGGGCCAGCTGGCGCTGAAAATTGTCAGCGGGGCGGACGATCTCAGCGCGATGGTGGTGCTGCCCCTGTGCCGGATCCGCAGCTATCAGCCCGGCGGCGCGCTGGTGCTGGACGACGAGTTTATCCCCACCTGCCAGACGCTGCGCGTCAGCCCGGTGCTGAACCGCTTTGTCGGCGACGTTCAGGGGATGATCGCCACCCGCGCCACCGATCTGGCGAAGCGCATCGGCTCGCCGGAGCAGAGCGGGATCGCGGACGTCGCCGAATTTATGATGCTCCAGCTGCTGAACCGCAGCCAGATGCATTTCTCGCACCGCGCGCGCCTGCACACCCTGCACCCGGAAAGCTTCTATCTGGATCTGGTGCGCCTGCTGGGCGAGCTGATGACCTTCACCGAGAACAGCCGTCTGCCCTGCGAGGTCGAGCCTTACGACCACCGCAACCTGACACGATCGTTCAAAACGCTGATTCCGGAGCTGCGTCGGGCGCTGAATATCGTGCTGCAGCCGCGCGCCCAGAACCTGCCGCTGATCTTCAGCGAAGGGGTCTATCTGGCGACGGTCAACGACGCCGGGCTGCTGCAGTCCGGAGCGTTCGTGCTGGCGGTTCGCGCGCGAATGCCGCACAGCCAGCTGATCCTGCAGTTCACCCAGCAGTCGAAAATCGCCGCGACGGACAAAATCCGCAACATGGTCAGCGTGCAGGTGCCGGGCATTCCGCTGCGCGCGCTGCCGGCGGCGCCTCGCCAGCTGCCGTATCACGACGGCTACGTCTATTTCGAACTGGAAAAAGGCACGGCCGCCTGGCAGGACGTGGTGAAGGCAGGGGCGCTGGCGATGCACATCTCCGGCACCTTCCCGGAGCTGGATATGCAGCTGTGGGCGATAAGAGGGTAAGGCAATGAGCGAGCATGTTCACCCGGGGAGCGCCGACGGCGTCTCGTCCGGCCGTCAGTATCGTCTGACGCTGCGCGGCAACAGCCTCAACCCGATGATCGACGCCGCCACGCCGCTGCTGGGCATGGTGATGCGCCTGTCGGGCATGAACAGCCAGACGATGCCGGAGCACCTGTTTGCCCAGGTGGTGACCGACGTGCAGGCCGTCGAGCAGCTGTTGCAGGAGCAGGGCTACGAGCCGGGCGTCATCGTGTCGTTCCGCTACATCCTCTGCACCTTTATTGATGAGGCGGCGCTCGGCAACGGCTGGTCGAACAAAAACGAGTGGATTAAGCAGTCGCTGCTGGTTCACTTCCACAGCGAATCCTGGGGCGGAGAGAAGGTCTTTATCCTGCTGGAGCGCCTGATGCGCGAGCCGACGCGCTACCGGGATTTGCTGGAATTTTTATACCTCTGCTTCTCGCTCGGCTTTCGCGGACGCTACAAGGTGGCGAACCAGGGGCAGGACGAGTTCGAGCAGATTTACCGCCGCCTGCACCACGTCCTGCACGGGCTGCGCGGCGACGCGCCGTTCCCGCTGCTGCACCAGAACCAGAAAACGGCGGGCGGGCGCTACCGATTGATAAAACGCCTGACCATCAAACAGATCCTGCTGGGCGGCACCGTCGTTCTGGCGCTGGTGTATCTGTTTTACCTGCTGCGTCTGGACGCGCAGACCCAGGACATTCTTCACCAGTTAAACCGGCTGCTTGCCCGGTAAGGACACCGAATGATTCAGATTGAGATCTCCACGCTGGTAAAACGGCTGAACGCGTTTTCCCGCCAGTCGCTGGAAATGGCGGCCACCGCCTGCATGAGCCAGCAGGCCACGGAAATCACCGTTAGCCACGTGCTGCTGCAGATGCTCGCCATTCCGCGCAGCGATCTGCGCGTCATTATTGAGAAAGCCGACATCGGCGTCGCCGAGCTGGAGCAGGCGCTGACGGTGGAGCATTACGCGACCCTGCGCCACAGCGACAGCTACCCGGCCTTTTCCCCGCTGCTGGTGGACTGGCTGCGCGACGGCTGGCTGCTGGCCTCGGCGGAAATGCAGTCCAGCGAGCTGCGCGGCGGCATTCTGCTGCTGGCCCTGCTGCATTCCGTTTCGCGCTACGTGCCCCCCGCGGCGGCCCGCCTGCTGACCGGCATTAACCGCGATCGCCTGCAGCAGGACTTCGCCGACTGGACGCGCGAGTCGGCAGAGTCGGTCGTACTCAGCGACGGCGAGCCTGCGTCGGCGCGTGCCGACGACAACCTGCTGGCCCGCTACGCCAAAAACATGACCGAAGAGGCGCGCAGCGGCAGGCTCGATCCGGTGCTGTGCCGGGATCCGGAGATCGACCTGATGATCGACATCCTCTGCCGCCGCCGCAAAAACAACCCGGTGGTGGTGGGGGAGGCCGGGGTGGGTAAAAGCGCCCTGATCGAAGGGCTGGCGCTGCGCATCGTCGCCGGACAGGTGCCGGACAAGCTGAAAAATACCGACATCATGATGCTCGATCTCGGGGCATTGCAGGCCGGGGCGTCGGTGAAGGGCGAGTTCGAGAAGCGGTTTAAGGGGCTGATGTCCGACGTTACGCACTCCCCGGTGCCGGTGATCCTGTTTATTGACGAGGCCCATACGCTCATCGGCGCGGGCAACCCGCAGGGCGGGCTTGATATCTCGAACCTGCTGAAGCCTGCCCTGGCGCGCGGTGAGCTGAAAACCATCGCCGCCACCACCTGGAGCGAGTACAAAAAGTACTTTGAAAAAGACGCGGCCTTGTCCCGCCGCTTCCAGCTGGTGAAGGTGAGCGAGCCGACGGTGGCCGAGGCGACGGTGATTCTGCGCGGGCTGGCGGCGGTGTATGAGCAGGCCCACGGGGTGCTGATCGACGACGATGCGCTGCAGGCCGCGGCAGGCCTGAGCGACCGCTATCTTTCCGGTCGCCAGCTGCCGGACAAGGCCATCGACGTGCTGGATACCGCCTGCGCGCGGGTGGCGATAAACCTCTCCTCGCCGCCGAGGCAGGTTTCGGCCCTGACCACGCAGTGCCACCAGCTTGCCGCGGAGATCCGTCAGCTTGAGCGGGAGCTGCGCATTGGCCTGCGCACCGACGGCGGGCGGCGGGATGAGCTTCAGGCGCAGCATGACGAGGCGCAGGCCGGGCTGCGCGCGCTGGAGGCGGCGTGGCAGCACCAGCAGACATTGGTGCAGGAGATTATCGCCCTGCGCCAGGCGCTGCTGGCAGAGGACGACGCCCCGCAGGACGCGTCCGCACGCCTCGCCGCGCTGGGCGCGGAGCTGGAGGCGCTGCATCAAAACCAGCTGCTGGTGTCCCCGCACGTGGACAGCACGCAGATTGCGGCGGTGATCGCCGAATGGACCGGGGTGCCCCTCAACCGACTGTCCCAGAGCGAAATGTCGGTCATCACCGATCTTCCGCAGTGGCTGGGCGAAACCATCAAAGGCCAGCCGCTGGCGATTGCGCACCTGCACAAACACCTGCTGACGGCGCGGGCGGATCTGCGACGACCGGGGCGTCCGCTCGGCGCGTTTCTGCTGGCGGGGCCTAGCGGCGTGGGGAAAACGGAAACCGTGCTCCAGTTGGCGGAGCTGCTCTACGGCGGGCGGCAGTATCTCACCACCATCAATATGTCCGAGTTCCAGGAGAAACATACCGTTTCGCGCCTGATCGGCTCCCCGCCGGGCTACGTCGGCTACGGGGAGGGCGGCGTGCTGACCGAGGCCATCCGCCAGAAACCCTATTCCGTGGTGCTGCTCGACGAGGTGGAAAAGGCCCATCCGGACGTGCTGAACCTCTTCTACCAGGCGTTCGACAAGGGCGAGATGGCTGACGGGGAAGGGCGGCTGATCGACTGCAAAAATATTCTGTTCTTCCTTACCTCCAACCTCGGCTATCAGGTGATTGTCGACCATGCGGATAACCCGTCGGCGCTGCACGACGCGCTCTGGCCGGTGCTGGCGGACTTCTTCAAGCCGGCGCTGCTGGCGCGTATGGAGGTGGTGCCGTACCTGCCGCTGTCGCGGGACACGCTCGCCACCATCATTGCCGCAAAACTGGCGCGGCTGGACGGCGTGCTGCGCACCCGCTTCGGCGCGGACGTGGTGATTGCGCCGGGCGTGAGCGACGAAATCATGCAGCGCGTCACCCGGGCGGAGAACGGCGCGCGCATGCTGGAGTCCGTTATCGACGGCGAAATGCTGCCCCCGCTCTCACTGCTGCTGCTGCAGAAAATGGCGGCGAATATCGCCGTTGCCCGCATCACCCTCGACGCGCGGGACGGGGCGTTTATCGCCGACGTGGAAGATCGGCTGACAGAGGAAGGCGAGGCGGTATGAGACTTTGCGCCCGCTGGCTGCTCCCTTTGCTGACCGGCGTTTCTGCGGCGTATGCCGCCGATCTCCCGGACGCCCGGACGCGGCTTGACGCCATGCAGGCGTGCCGGGAGACACCCGCGCCGCTGGAGCGTCTGGACTGTTACGACCAGATCCTGACCCCGGTGAAGGCCAGAGGCTTTGCCGGGGCGCTGGTGAAGGCGCGCTACGACGGCGAAGCCTGGACCCGCGCGCTGGCGCAGGAGAAGCAGCGCGCGGATAACTCCACAGGGCTGCGGCTGACGCGCACCGACGGCGAGCGCCCGATGGTGATCGTCACCGCGCCCGCCATCGGCAGCCTGCCGCCGCGCCCGGTGCTGATGTTCAGCTGCGTCGACAACATCACCCGGATGCAGATGGCGCTGAACTCGCCGCGGGAAGAGCACGACGTCGCGGTGGTGCTGAGCACGGAAAAACGCCAGCTACGCACCCGCTGGTTCGTGCGCGAGAACGGCGCGCTGCTGGAGTCCAGCCGGGGGCTGTCGGGCATCGACGAGATCAAGCAGCTGTTCGGCGCTAAAACCCTGACGGTCGATACCGGGACGGGGAGCGACGCGGGAAAATTCACCTTTAACATCGACGGGCTGGCGCAAACCCTCGCGCCGCTGCGAGAAGCCTGCCACTGGGCGGGAGAGTAACGCTATGGACAGACAAAACCCGGCGGCCTGGCTTTCAGCGCTGCTGGAAACCCTGCCGGAGGACAAGCTGGCGAGCAGGCTCGGCGATGACAACCCGGAGTGGGAGTACGTTGACGGCGAAATCGTCAAGCTCGGCTCGCTCAATCATGCCCAGCTTGACCTGCCGGAGCTGCAGCGCCGGGGGCTTCGGCTGCTGGCCTCTGAAAGCAAGGATTTTCGCCTGGTGTCGCACCTGCTGCGCACCCTGCAACACGCGGGGGATCACCTGCTGGCGGTGCAGATGCTGGCGCAGTACGTGAGCCATTACTGGGGCGCGGCCTGGCCGCAAAGCGCGGCGAATAAAACCCGCTTTGCCAGCCAGATCCTTAAGCGCTTTGAGCCGGGGATCGCGACCGTCGCCCCGGCGCTGCGCGACGACCTTTCCGGAGCGCTGGCGAAGCTGGCGGTGTGCTGGCAGGAGGCTGGGGAACCGGCGCTGGCGAGTGCCGTGGACGCGCTTTCCGCCCTCTGCCAGCGGGCGTTTCGCGACGCCGCGCCGCCGCCGGAAAGCGTCACCGCCGCACCTGCGCCCGCCGTTGCGGTTCAGGCCGCGCCGACGGTCTCCGTCGACAGCCATGACGAAAAGGCCTGGCGCGACACGCTGCTGAAGGTGGCCTCCATTCTGTGCGAACGCCATCCCGCCCAGGGGCAGGGGTATCGCCTGCGCCGCCATGCGCTGTGGCAGGGCATCACCAGCGCGCCGCTGGCGGAAAGCGACGGTCGCACGCCGCTCGCGGCGGTGTCTGCGGACAGGGTCGCGGACTACGAGGCGCGCTTCGCCCGCGCGGATATGGCGCTATGGCAGGAGGTGGAGCAAAGCCTGCTGCGGGCGCCGTACTGGCTCGACGGGCATCATCTTTCGGCGCGCATCGCCCAAAGCCTGGGATACCGCGAGGTGGCCCAGGCTATCCGCGACGAAGCGCGCGGGTTTCTCGCGCGTCTGCCCGGGCTGGTCGAACTGCTGTTTACCGATCGCACCCCGTTTGCCAGCGAGACCACCCGGCAGTGGCTGAGCGATGAGCCTGCCGCCGCGGCGGCGTCGGACGTGGCGCAGCAGGTCTGGCAGCGCCATCAGGAGCAGGGGCTGGAGGCGACGCTCGCGTGGCTGGAACAGCAGCCCGAGGGCAACCCGCGCGCGCGGTTTTACCGGGAATACCTGACGGCGCAGCTGCTGGACGCCTCCGGCATGGCAGCCCTTGCCCGTCAGCACTATCACACCCTCTACCAGTCTGCCCGGCACGTCGCGCTGGCGGAGTGGGAGCCAGAGCTGTTGCAGCAGCTGGAAGATCGGGTCAGAAAATAACAAGGAGCGTTTGTGTTCAAAATACCTACCCCCCGGATGTTCAGCGGGCTGAGCGCCATGCTCAAACCCGCCATGCCCCGGCTTAAGGTGTCCGCGGCCTGGCTGCTGGCGCTGGCATGGATTGTTCTGCTGGTGTGGATCTGGTGGAAAGGCCCGGCGTGGACCCTGTACGACCATCAGTGGCTAAAGCCGCTGGCGAACCGCTGGCTGGCCACCACCGTCTGGGGGCTGCTGGCGCTCGTCTGGCTGACCGTCCGGGTGATCAAGCGCCTGCAGGTGATGGAAAAACAGCAAAAGCAGCAGCGTCAGGAAGAGCAGGATCCGCTGGCGATTGCCGTTAACCGCCAGCAGCGCTACCTCGACCGCTGGCTGCTGCGCCTACAGCGCCATCTGGATTCACGCCATTATCTCTGGCAGTTGCCGTGGTATGCGGCGATCGGCCCGGCGGGCAGCGGCAAAACCGCGCTGCTGCGCGAAGGGTTCCCGGCTGACGTGATTTATACCCCGGACGCCCTGCGCGGCGCGGAGCAGAAGGTGTACATCACCCCCTACGTGGGAAAACAGGCGGTGATTTTCGACATCGACGGCGCGCTGACCGAAACCGGGGAGGGGGACGTGCTGCACCGCCGCCTGCGAGAGCACTGGCTCGGCTGGCTGCTGCAAAAACGCACCCGCCAGCCGCTGAACGGGCTGATCCTGACGCTGGATCTGCCCGATATTCTGGTTGCCGATAAGCATCGCCAGGAGCAGATGGTGCAGACGCTGCGCAGCCGCCTGCAGGAGATGCGCCAGACCCTGCATACCCGGCTGCCGGTCTACGTTGTGCTGACCCGGCTGGATCTGCTTACCGGATTTGCCGCCTGGTTCCGCGCGCTGGACAGGCGCGAGCGCGACCGCGTTCTCGGCGTGACCTTTACCCGTCAGGCTCATGAAAACGATGACTGGCGCCTCGAGCTGGAGGCGTTCTGGCAGGCGTGGGGAGGGCAGATGAACCAGGCGCTGGCAGACCAGATGCTGAGCCAGTCCGCCGCGGCGCGCGGCGCGGCGTTCAGCTTTTCCCGGCAGATGCAGGGGGCCGGAGAGGTTATCGCCTCGCTGCTGAATGCGCTGCTCGACGGCGAAAACCAGGACGTGATGCTGCGCGGGGTGTACCTCACCTCGTCCCTGCAGCGCGGGCAGATGGACGACATGTTCACCCAGTCCGCCGCGCGTCAGTATGGCCTGGAAAGCGGCTCGCTGAGCGCCTGGCCGCTGGTGGATTCGGTGCCCTATTTTTCCCGCAGCCTGTTCCCGCAGGTGCTGCTTGCCGAGCCGAACGCGGCGGGCGAGAACCGCCTGTGGCTGGCGGTGGCGCGCCGCCGCCGCACGATCTTCTGCGGCTGTGGGGCGGTGGCGGCGCTGCTGCTTATCGGCGGCTGGCACCACGGTTACAACGCGAACTATCGCGCCGGGCTGAAGGTGCTCGCTCAGGCGAAATCGTTCATGGACGTTCCGCCGCCGCAGGGCATTGATGAGTCCGGCCTGCTCCAGCTGCCGCTGCTGAACCCGGTGCGCGACGCGACCCTGGCCTATGGCGACTGGGGCGACAAGAGCTGGATTGCGGATATGGGGCTGTATCAGGGGCGTCGCGTGGGGCCTTACGTGGAGCAGACGTATCTGCACCTGCTGGAGCAGCGCTACCTGCCCGCGCTGTTTAACGGCCTGATTAAAGATCTCAACAATGCGCCGCCGGAATCGGAAGAGCGGCTCGCCATTCTGCGCGTGGTGCGGATGCTGGAAGACAAAAGCGGGCGCAACCCCGAGGTGGTGAAGCAGTTTATGGCTAAGCGCTGGAGCGAACAGTATCACGGCAAGCAGGGCGTGCAGACGCAGCTGATGTCCCATCTCGACTACGCCCTGCGGCACACGGACTGGTACGGAAAGCGGCAGCAGGGCGACGCGGATGCGATCCATCTCTGGACGCCGTACGACCGTCCGGTGGCGGCGGCGCAAAAAGATCTGAGCAAGCTGCCGGTGTATCAGCGCGTTTACCAGAGCCTGAAAACCCGCGCGCTGGGCGTGCTGCCGGCGGATCTCAGCCTGCGCGATCTGACCGGGCCGACATTCGATCGGGTGTTTGTGTCGGCTGACGATAATCGGCTGGTTATCCACCAGTTCCTGACCCGCTACGGCCTGCAAAGCTACTTTGTGAAGCAGCGCGACGAGCTGGTGGCGCTCACCGCCATGGACTCCTGGGTGCTGGCCCTGACGCGCAACGTCTCCTACAGCGACGCCGACCGCACCGAGATCCAGCGTCAGCTGACCGAGCAGTACCTCAGCGACTACACCGCCACCTGGCGGGCGGGGATGGACAACCTGAACGTGCGGGAGTTTGACTCCCTGACGGCGCTGACCGGGGCGCTGGAGCAGATCGTCAGCGGCGAGCAGCCGTTCCAGCGCGTGCTGACCGCGCTGCGCGACAACACCCGACCTCCGGTGCTGTCGGAAAAGCTCAGCGATAAAGAGCGCGCCGAGGCGCAAAGCGAGCCCGACTGGCGGCTGCTGAATCGCCTGGGGCACGAGTTTGCCCCGGAAAACGGCTCCCTCGAGGAGCAGAAAGACAAGGGCAGCACCCTGCAGGCGGTGTATCACCAGCTGACCGAGCTGCACCGCTATCTGCTGGCGATCCAGAATGCTCCGGTGACCGGGAAATCGGCCCTGAAAGCGGTGCAGCTGCGGCTTGACCAGAACAGCAGCGACCCGATTTTCACCACCCGGCAGATGGCGAAAACCCTGCCTGCGCCGCTTAACCGCTGGGTCGGCAAGCTGGCGGATCAGGCCTGGCACGTGGTGATGATTGAAGCGGTTCACTATATGGAGCTGGACTGGCGCGACAACGTGGTGAACACCTTTAACAGCCAGCTGGCGGATAAATATCCGTTTAACCCGCACGCGAAAGAGGATGCCTCGCTGGACGTCTTCGAGCGCTTCTTCAAGCCGGACGGGGTGCTGGATACGTTTTACCAGCAGAACCTGAAGCTGTTTGTGGGAAACGGTCAGGGGATGAACGGCGAGGACAGCGTGGCGATCCGCGAGGACGTGCTCAGGCAAATTGAGGTGGCGCAGAACATCCGCGACATCTTCTTTAGCCACCAGAACGGGCTGGGCACGCAGTTTGCGGTGGAAACCGTGTCGCTGTCGGGCAACAAGCGGCGCAGCGTGCTGAACCTTGACGGTCAGCTGGTGGATTACGCCCAGGGACGCAACTACACGGCGCATCTGGTATGGCCGAACAACATGCGCGAAGGCAACGAAAGCAAGCTGACGCTGATTGGCGCGAACGGCAGGGCGCCGCGCAGCATCACCTTTAACGGCCCGTGGGCGCAGTTCCGCCTGTTCGGTGCCGGACAGCTGACCAGCGTGCAGGAGGGCAGCTTTACCGCCCGCTTCAGCGTAGACGGCGGCGCCATGACCTACCGGGTTCACACGGATGCGCAGGACAACCCGTTTGCGGGCGGACTGTTCAGCCAGTTCCGGCTGCCGGAAACGTTGTATTGAGGATATTTATATGAGCAGGGATGTCCAGACTATCGTCACCGGGCAGGATCCGCGCGGCCTGCCGGAGTTCAGCGCCATGCGCGATGAAATTAACAAAGCCAGCCATCCCGCCCAGCCGGCGATGGACTGGAAGCTGGTTGAAGCGCTGGCGCTGCGCATTTTCGCCAGCAACGGGGTGGATCTGCATACCGCCACCTATTACACGCTCGGCCGAACCCGCACCCAGGGGCTGGCGGGATTTTGCGAAGGCGTGGAGCTGATGGCCGCGCTGATTGGCCGGGAGTGGGATAACTTTTGGCCGCAGGAGCCGCAGGCGCGAACGGAAATGCTCGACTGGTTCAACGCCCGGACCGGCAACATCCTGCGCCAGCAGCTCTCCTTTTCGAAGGCCGATTTGCCGCTGCTTTACCGCGTAGAGCGGGCGCTGCAGGCGATCTGCGACACGCTCCAGCAGGCCGGGCTGAAGCGGACGCCGCGAGTCGAAAATCTGCTCTATTTTGTGCAGAACACGCGTAAACGCGTTGAGCCGCCGCCCGCGTTGAGCGCGGCAGCGGAGGCGGCAAACGCGCCGGTGCGCACCCTGGTCTATATGCCGGATGGCGCCGAGCCGGTGAGTATTCCTGAGCCGCCTGCTCGGCGTGTCAAACCGGGGCGGATGTCGATCGGCGTGGCTATCGGGGCGCTCTGCGTGGCGGCCGTGGCGGCGGCCGTCTGGTGGGGGCGGGCCTTTCCCCTCCCGCAGGAGACCCCGGCGCAGCGGATTGCCACCCTGCAGGCGCGGGCGGCAAACAGCCCGCAGATGCTCGGCTGGCAGCAGACGCGGGACGACCTTCGCGCTTTCGCGGAGCTGCTGGTGGAGCGTGAAAAGGCGAAATCCGGCTTCACGCTCTCGTATATCAAGACCGTGATTTATCAGGCCGAGCGCACGCTGAATCAGGAAATCCCGCTGGAGTATCTGCTCACGCAGTACCAGCGGGCGCGCGCCGCCGGGCAAAGCACCGGGATGCTGGAAAACCAGATTAACGAACGGCTGGATGGCGTTGTCAGCCGCTGGCAGTTGCTGACGCAGAACCCGCAGCCGGATGCCCCGGGCGGTGAAACAGGGAATGAATAAAGGAGTATTACTATGGCAAATGTTGTTTATCTGACGCTTAACGGCCAGTCGCAGGGACTGATTTCCGCCGGGTGTTCGTCGCTGGCGTCCATCGGCAATAAGGCGCAGATATCCCATCTGGATCAGATTATGGTCACCAGCCTGACGCACGGCCTGAGCCGGGCGCAGAACGTCAATCATCAGACGCTGGATATTACCAAGCCGGTGGATAAATCCACCCCCTTATTAAGCAAAGCGATCAATGAAAATGAGTGTCTGCTTTGCGAGTTTGAGTTTTATCGCACTAACCGCTTTGGTATTAACGAGGTGTACTACAAGATTAAACTGATCAACGCCCGAATTTCGCGCATCAGTTTACAGGTGCCCCATACCATTCAGGACAGCAAGGGGCAGCCGGAAGAGGCCATTTCCTTCAGCTATGAGAGCATTACGCAGGATCACTGCGTGGCGGGAACCAGCGCGTTCAGCCTGTGGAACGAGCGGATCTTTTAACGATGACTACCGCCGTAAATGACTGGCGGTAGACTGCGTTTATTACTGATAGCGATTCACCAGGTCTTTGACCATTGCCGCATAGCTTTTTTGCTTAAGCTCAGAAATATGCTCTTCAGTGGTATCTGAAGCTGGCTGGATATCTGCAAGCGGTGAAAGCACTTTATACTCATGATTGACGGGCGACCAGGTGGCCCATTCACCCGTTGCCACGTCGACCAGCGTAAAACGCACCAGATAACGCAGCGATGTGCCGTCGGTGAGTTTTTCATTTTTATAATCTGACCAGATAACGCTTT
This sequence comes from Enterobacter soli, assembly GCF_964208575.1. Lineage (GTDB taxonomy): Bacteria > Pseudomonadota > Gammaproteobacteria > Enterobacterales > Enterobacteriaceae > Enterobacter > Enterobacter soli_A. Next base: position 152,604 of record NZ_CAXOFU010000012.1, read on the forward strand.
TGGTCGCGCCATTATATTTACCCGCCTGTAGGGTATCGTGATAAACAATAATCGCCTTCTGATGGCCTTTTGCCGCGACGTAACGCAGCGCCTGCATCCAGTTCATATTCTCCGCAGCGCCGCTTTCCTGCTCGTCATCTTTATTCTTATTACAGCTCAGGGGCTTTTGCCTGTCCGGAATGCCGGAGAAGGTGGCGACGGTATAATATTTACTCATCTCCTGCTGCATTAATACGTCCGGCGCCCGGTTGCCGGACTGCACCAGAATAACCGGCGAATTTACCGGTACGCGAAATTCGTCGCTCTCCAGCGCTGCCTGAATATCGTCTTCGGATACGGCAAGCGTGGTTTCGTTGCCGAAAATATCTTTATCGGTGAGCTGCGCGGAGAGAGAGGGGCGGGGGTGATGTTCCGCGCGGGTAACGCCTTTCTTTTTGTCGTCTATGGGGGAGTTAGTGCATCCATTAAGGAAAAACAGGGCGGCGAGGGAAAGTAATATTGTCGTGTGAGCTGTTTTTTTCATGGGGTAGAGGTTTGTGTAATTGCTGATAGGGCAATTTTCCCATGCGGGGACGTAGGGTAACAAATGAAGATGCCAATAACTCCGGAAACATAGCAATTGGGTGGGATGGGTTGTCAGAACCCCGGTATGAAATGGGGGACAGGTGATTTTCTTTAAAGAAGCGATAGAGATTTTACATAAGGATAATCACTGACAGCGAC
>NZ_CAXOFU010000013.1:0-151550 GCF_964208575.1 Enterobacter soli
CCCTCTCCCACGGGGAGAGGGAGAAAAAACATAAAACAGGATATCGCCATGCTCGACAAACACACCCATACCCTGATCGCCCATCGCCTGCACCAGGCGGAGCAGTCCCGGGAGCAGATCCGCCAGATCTCGCTGGAATACCCGGAGATCACGATTGAAGACGCCTACGCCGTACAGCGCGAATGGGTGAACCTGAAAATCGCCGAAGGCCGCGTGCTGAAAGGACACAAAATTGGCCTGACCTCCAAAGCGATGCAGGCCAGCTCCCAGATTAGCGAGCCGGACTACGGCGCGCTGCTCGACGACATGTTTTTCCACGACGGCAGCGATATCCCTGCCGACCGCTTTATCGTTCCGCGCATTGAGGTGGAGCTGGCCTTCGTGCTGGCAAAACCGCTGCGCGGCCCGAACTGCACCCTGTTCGACGTGTACAACGCCACGGACTACGTCATCCCGGCGCTGGAGCTGATTGACGCCCGCTGCCATAACGTCGATCCGGACACCCAGCGCCCGCGCAAGGTGTTCGACACCATCTCGGATAACGCCGCCAACGCGGGGGTGATCCTCGGCGGCCGCCCGATTAAGCCCGACGCTCTGGATCTGCGCTGGATCTCCGCCCTGCTCTACCGCAACGGCGTGATTGAAGAGACCGGCGTTGCCGCCGGGGTGCTGAATCACCCGGCTAACGGCGTGGCGTGGCTGGCGAACAAGCTCGCGCCGTACGACGTGCAGCTTGAACCCGGGCAGATCATCCTCGGCGGCTCCTTTACCCGCCCGGTTGCCGCCAGCAAGGGCGACACCTTCCACGTCGACTACGGCAACATGGGCTCCATCAGCTGCCGCTTTGTGTAGGAGAAGGCCATGGAAAACGCATTCAAAGCCGCGCTGAAAGCCGGAACGCCGCAAATCGGCCTGTGGCTCGGGCTGACCAGCAGCTACAGCGCTGAACTGCTGGCGGGCGCCGGATTCCACTGGCTGCTCATCGACGGGGAGCACGCGCCAAACAGCGTGCAAACCGTGCTTACCCAGCTTCAGGCCATCGCCCCCTATGCCAGCCAGCCGGTGGTGCGCCCGTCGTGGAACGATCCGGTGCAGATCAAACAGCTGCTGGACGTCGGGGCGCAAACCCTGCTGGTGCCGATGGTACAAAACGCCAGCGAAGCCCGTCTGGCGGTGAGCGCCACCCGCTACCCGCCTGCGGGCATTCGCGGCGTGGGCAGCGCCCTGGCGAGAGCCTCGCGCTGGAACCGCATTCCGGACTACCTCCAGCGCGCCAATGACGCCATGTGCGTGCTGGTGCAAATAGAAACCCGCGAGGCGCTGAAAAACCTGCCGCAGATCCTGGACGTGGAAGGGGTCGACGGGGTGTTTATCGGCCCGGCGGATCTCAGCGCCGACATGGGCTTCGCCGGTAACCCGCAGCACCCGGAGGTGCAGGCCGCCATTGAGCAGGCTATCGCGCAAATCCGGGCGGCGGGTAAAGCCCCCGGCATCCTGATGGCAAACGAAGCGCTGGCAAAACGCTATCTCGAACTCGGGGCGCTGTTCGTCGCCGTCGGGGTCGACACCACCCTGCTCGCCCGCGGCGCCGAAGCGCTGGCGGCACGCTTTATCGAGAGTCCGGTTACGTCACTTAATAACAATAAATCCGTCTACTAACAGTACGATGTGGAGCACCCTATGACCCTGCAAACACATGATAATAAAGCTGTTGAACATCGCGTTATAAACAAGCTGTTTCGTCGTTTGATCGTGTTTCTCTTTGTCCTGTTCGTCTTTTCGTTTCTCGACAGGATCAACATCGGCTTTGCCGGGCTGACGATGGGCAAAGATCTGGGGCTGACCTCCACCATGTTTGGCCTGGCCGCGACGCTGTTTTACGTCACCTACGTGCTGTGCGGGATCCCGAGCAACATCATGCTGGCGAAGGTCGGCGCACGCCGCTGGATCGCCGGGATCATGGTGGTGTGGGGCATCGCCTCTACCTGCACCATGTTCGCCACCAGCCCGGAAACGCTCTACGTGCTGCGCATGCTGGTGGGCATTGCCGAGGCCGGCTTCCTGCCGGGGATCCTGGTGTATCTGACGTGGTGGTTCCCGGCGTACCACCGCGCCCGCGCCAACGCGCTGTTTATGATTGCCATGCCGGTGACCATGATGCTGGGCTCGATCCTCTCCGGCTACATTCTGGCGATGGACGGGCTGTGGAACCTGAAGGGCTGGCAGTGGCTGTTCCTGCTGGAGGGGCTGCCGTCGGTGGTGCTCGGGGTGGTGACCTGGTTCTTCCTCAACGACACGCCGGATCAGGCCACCTGGCTGGATGACGACGAAAAGCAGGCGCTGAAAACGATGATTGCCCGGGAGCAGGAGCTGGCCGTGGCGCAGCCTTCCTCGGCGCGCTCGACCCTGCGCGAAGTGCTGACCCCGGCGGTACTGCTCTACACGCTGGCCTACTTCTGCCTGACCAATACGCTCAGCGCGATCAACATCTGGACGCCGCAGATCCTGCAAAGCTTCAACACGGGAAGCAGCAATATCGTCATCGGCCTGCTGGCAGCGATCCCGCAGTTTTGCACTATCCTCGGGATGATCTGGTGGAGCCGCCGCTCGGACAGGCTGAAAGAGCGAAAAAAGCACACCATCCTGCCGTACCTGTTCGCGGCGGCGGGATGGATGCTGGCCTCGGCCACCGATCACAGCCTGATCCAGCTTTTTGGCATCATCATGGCCTCAACCGGATCCTTTACCGCTATGGCGATATTCTGGACTACGCCGGATCGGGTTATCAGCCTGCGATCCCGCGCAGTGGCGCTGGCGGTGATCAACGCCATTGGTAACGTCGGATCGGCCGTGAGCCCGCTGCTGATCGGGATTCTGCGCGACGCCACCGGGAGCTTCAGTTCGGGGCTGTGGTTCGTGGCCGGGCTGCTGGTGGTGGGCGCGCTGGTGCTGACGCGCATCCCGATGACCCAGCGTGAGAGCCTTGAGCGCGAGCCGGGCATGGCGGCGCAGAAGAGTCATTAAGGAGCGGCTATGTGCCAAAGCCCGATCGCCAATATCGATATCAGCAAAGAGTACGACGAGAGTCTGGGCACCGACGACGTGCACTATCAGTCGTTTGCGCGCATGGCGGCCTTTTTTGGCCGCGACATGCAGGCGCACCGCCACGACCAGTTCTTTCAGATGCACTTTCTCGATACCGGGCAGATTGAGCTGCAGCTCGACGATCACCGCTACTCGGTGCAGGCCCCGCTGTTCGTCCTCACGCCGCCGTCGGTGCCGCACGCGTTTATCACCGAATCCGACAGCGACGGGCACGTGCTGACGGTGCGCGAGGATCTGATCTGGCCGCTGCTGGAGGTGCTCTACCCCGGCACGCGGGAAGCCTTCGGCCTGCCGGGAATGTGCCTGTCGCTGGCGGATAAACCCGACGAGCTGGCGGCGCTGAAGCACTACTGGCAGCTGATCGAGCGGGAATCCACCGCGCAGCTGCCGGGGCGAGAGCATACGCTGGTCCTGCTGGCGCAGGCGGTGTTTACCCTGCTGCTGCGCAACGCGAAGCTCGACGACCACGCCGCGGGCGGGATGCGCGGCGAGCTGAAGCTGTTCCAGCGCTTTAACCAGACGATCGACGCCCACTTCCACCAGCACTGGACGGTGCCGGACTACGCCTGCGCGCTGCACATCACCGAATCCCGCCTGACGGATATCTGCCGCCGCTTCGCCAACCGCCCGCCGAAGCGGCTGATCTTCGACCGTCAGCTGCGTGAAGCCAAGCGCCTGCTGCTGTTTTCCGACAGTGCGGTGAATGAGATCGCCTGGCAGCTGGGATTTAAGGACCCGGCCTATTTTGCACGATTTTTTAATCGCTTAGTGGGGTGCTCGCCGAGCGCGTATCGGGCGCAGAAAGTACCGGTGTCGTGATTCCCCCCTCACCCTAACCCTCTCCCCAAAGGGGAGAGGGAACGATTACCCCCTCGCCCCTTTGGGGAGAGGGGACACCGATCACAATTCCAATACCCGCCCGAAAAGTACCCGCCGTTGTCCCAATCGTCCCTTCACGTTCCGCCCCTCTCAGGCTTCAATTGAACAACAAAAACAAAACATAAATTTAACAAACCAACTTCCGATACGAGGTCCCTATGAAGCCTGAAGATTTCCGCACCGATGCGAAACGTCCGTTAACCGGCGAAGAGTATTTAAAAAGCCTGCAGGACGGCCGCGAGATTTATATCTACGGCGAGCGCGTAAAAGACGTCACGACGCACCCGGCATTTCGCAACGCGGCGGCCTCCGTCGCCCAGATGTACGATGCGCTGCACAAGCCGGACATGCAGGACACCCTCTGCTGGGGCACCGACACCGGCAGCGGCGGCTACACCCATAAGTTCTTCCGCGTGGCGAAAAGCGCCGACGATCTGCGCCAGCAGCGCGACGCCATCGCCGAGTGGTCGCGCCTGAGCTACGGCTGGATGGGCCGCACCCCGGACTACAAGGCGGCGTTCGGCTGCGCGCTTGGCGCGAACCCGGCCTTCTACGGCCAGTTCGAGCAGAACGCCCGCAGCTGGTACACGCGCATTCAGGAAACCGGCCTGTACTTTAACCACGCCATCGTGAACCCGCCTATCGATCGCCATAAGCCCGCCGACGAAGTGAAAGACGTCTACATCAAGCTGGAAAAAGAGACCGACGCCGGAATCATCGTCAGCGGCGCGAAGGTGGTTGCCACCAACTCGGCGCTAACCCACTACAACATGATCGGCTTTGGCTCCGCGCAGGTGATGGGCGAAAACCCGGACTTCGCGCTGATGTTCGTCGCGCCGATGGACGCCGAGGGGGTGAAGCTGATCTCCCGCGCCTCCTACGAGATGGTGGCGGGCGCCACCGGATCGCCGTATGACTACCCGCTCTCCAGCCGTTTTGACGAGAACGATGCGATCCTGGTGATGGATAAAGTGCTGATCCCATGGGAAAACGTGCTGATCTACCGCGATTTCGACCGCTGCCGCCGCTGGACGATGGAGGGGGGTTTTGCCCGCATGTATCCGCTGCAGGCCTGCGTGCGCCTGGCGGTGAAGCTCGACTTCATCACCGCCCTGCTGAAAAAGTCGCTGGAATGTACCGGCACGCTGGAGTTCCGCGGGGTGCAGGCCGACCTCGGCGAAGTAGTGGCCTGGCGCAACATGTTCTGGGCGCTGAGCGACTCCATGTGTTCCGAAGCCACCCCGTGGGTCAACGGGGCGTATCTGCCGGATCACGCCGCGCTGCAAACCTACCGCGTGATGGCGCCGATGGCCTACGCCAAGATCAAGAACATCATCGAACGTAACGTCACCTCCGGGCTGATCTATCTGCCGTCCAGCGCGCGGGATCTGAACAACCCGCAGATCGATCGGTATCTGGCGAAATACGTGCGCGGCTCGAACGGCATGGATCACGTCGAGCGCATCAAGATTTTGAAGCTGATGTGGGACGCTATCGGCAGCGAGTTTGGCGGCCGTCACGAGCTGTACGAAATCAACTACTCCGGTAGTCAGGATGAAATTCGCCTGCAGTGCCTGCGCCAGGCGCAGAGCTCGGGCAACATGGACAAGATGATGGCGATGGTTGACCGCTGCATGTCCGAGTACGACCAGCACGGCTGGACCGTACCGCACCTGCACAACAATACCGATATCAACATGCTGGATAAGCTGCTGAAATAACGCAGCGGGAGGTTTCAATGCACACTGATGAACAACGCCTGCGCTTTCGCGATGCCATGGCCAGCCTGTCGGCGGCGGTTAACGTCGTGACCACCGACGGTGACGCGGGCTGCTGCGGCATTACCGCCACCGCGGTCTGTTCGGTGACCGATACCCCGCCATCGCTGATGGTCTGTATTAACGCTAACAGCGCCATGAACCCGGTGTTCCAGGGCAACGGCAGGCTGTGCGTGAACGTGCTGAACCACGAGCAGGAGATCATGGCGCGCCACTTTGCGGGCATGACCGGCATGACGATGGAGGAGCGGTTTAGCCTCGCCTGCTGGCAAAAAGGCCCCCAGGGTCAGCCGGTGCTGAAAGGCGCGCTCGCGAGCCTCGAAGGGGAGATAAGCCAGGTGCAGGCCATCGGGACGCATCTGGTCTATCTGGTTGAAATCAAAAATATCGTTCTCAGCCAGGAGGGACACGGCCTGATTTATTTCAAACGCCGCTTCCACCCGGTGATGATGGAGATGGACGCCGTTATCTGATCCCCACGCGCTGGTCGGCCTCGGCCAGCGCGGTTCCCGCAAAAAACATTAAGGTTTCCGCTAAGGTACGCCGTTAACTATCCATAAGATAAATTTTCCGGGTCTTCACGCTGGCCCGCTTAACGCTGGAAGGTCTTATGGCCCCTTCAATCCGCAGCCGCTCGGCTGAACGTCTGGTTGATATTATTCTTTCCCTGCACCGCGACGGGTGCGTTAACCGCAACGATCTGATGCGAAAATTTGGCATTACCGAACGCACGGTGTACCGGGATTTACAGGCACTCTCGCCGATCGTTGAACACGACGGCGAAGGGCAGTACCGGCTGAACGCCGCCTTCCTGCACTGTCGATGCGGACAGTGCCCGGAAGCGAAGCCCGATCCCGTCGGGATCTAGACTTACCTGAGTGATCTCAATCACATATTTCCGCCCGCTGTCGGCGAGCCTGAACCACTCGCCCCCACCTTTGACCGCTTACCCACCGCTTACAACCACTCACCCATTTACCGTCCTTTACACGCCCGATCCTCTGGCACGATCGCACCAGCACTAATCAATACCCCCTCACAACAAACTCTGACCCATTTTTCTTTACATAAAAAACCAGGTCTAACTATGGATACGAAAAAACTACTGAAGCACGTGCCCTGGGCCATACTCGGGATCCTCGGCGCTTTTTGTCTGGCGGTTGTCGCACTGCGCCGGGGCGAGCACATCAGCGCCCTGTGGATCGTGGTCGCGTCTGTTTCCGTCTACCTTGTGGCTTATCGCTACTACAGCTTGTACATCGCGCAGAAGGTCATGAAGCTCGACCCGACGCGCGCCACGCCTGCGGTCATTAACAATGACGGCCTGAACTACGTGCCAACCAACCGCTACGTGCTGTTTGGCCACCACTTTGCCGCCATCGCAGGCGCTGGCCCGCTGGTGGGCCCGGTGCTTGCCGCGCAGATGGGCTACCTGCCGGGTACCCTGTGGCTGCTGGCGGGCGTGGTGCTGGCGGGTGCGGTGCAGGACTTTATGGTGCTGTTTATCTCCTCGCGCCGTAACGGCTCCTCGCTTGGCGAGATGATCAAAGAAGAGATGGGCCGCGTGCCGGGGACAATTGCCCTGTTCGGCTGCTTCCTGATTATGATCATCATCCTCGCAGTGCTGGCCCTGATCGTGGTGAAAGCGCTGGCGGAAAGTCCGTGGGGCGTGTTTACCGTCTGCTCTACCGTACCGATTGCGCTGTTCATGGGTATCTACATGCGCTTCCTGCGCCCGGGTCGCGTGGGCGAAGTGTCGGTGATTGGTATTGTGCTGCTGGTGGCGTCGATTTACTTCGGCGGCGTGATTGCTCACGACCCGTATTGGGGCCCGGCGCTGACCTTCAAAGACACCACCATTACTTTCGTGCTGATTGGCTACGCGTTTGTCTCTGCCCTGCTGCCGGTATGGCTGATCCTGGCACCGCGTGACTACCTGGCGACCTTCCTGAAAATCGGCGTTATCGTCGGTCTGGCGATTGGTATTGTGATCATCAACCCAGAGCTGAAAATGCCTGCGGTGACGCAGTACGTCGACGGCACGGGTCCGCTGTGGAAAGGCGCGCTGTTCCCGTTCCTGTTTATTACTATTGCCTGTGGCGCTGTCTCTGGCTTCCACGCGCTGATCTCCTCCGGCACCACGCCGAAGCTGATGGCCAACGAAACCGACGCCCGCTTTATCGGTTACGGCGCGATGCTGATGGAGTCCTTCGTGGCGATCATGGCGCTGGTTGCCGCGTCTATCATCGAGCCGGGTCTGTACTTCGCGATGAACACCCCGCCGGCGGGTCTGGGCATTACCATGCCAAACCTGCATGAGATGGGTGGTGACAACGCGGCGCTGATCATGGCGCAGCTGAAAGAGGCCAGCGCACACGCGGCGGCAACCGTCAGCTCCTGGGGCTTCGTGATTTCGCCTGAGCAGATCATGCAGACCGCGAAAGACATCGGTGAGCCGTCCGTGCTGAACCGCGCCGGTGGTGCACCAACGCTTGCGGTCGGTATCGCGCACGTGTTCCACAAAGTGCTGCCGTGGGCCGACATGGGCTTCTGGTATCACTTCGGTATTCTGTTCGAAGCGCTGTTCATCCTGACCGCGCTGGATGCGGGTACCCGTGCTGGCCGCTTTATGCTGCAAGACCTGCTGGGCAACTTCGTACCGTTCCTGAAGAAAACCGACTCTCTGGTGGCGGGCATTCTCGGTACGGCGGGCTGCGTAGGCCTGTGGGGTTATCTGCTTTATCAGGGCGTTGTCGACCCGCTGGGCGGCGTGAAGAGCCTGTGGCCGCTGTTCGGTATCTCTAACCAGATGCTGGCCGCCGTGGCGCTGGTGCTCGGCACCGTGGTGCTGGTGAAGATGAAGCGCACCAAATACATCTGGGTCACCGTGGTGCCTGCGCTGTGGCTGCTGCTGTGCACCACCTGGGCGCTGGGTCTGAAGCTGTTCAGCACCAACCCGCAGCTGGAAGGCTTCTTCTTCATGGCTAACCAGTACAAAGAGAAAATTGCGGCGGGCGGCGGTGACCTGACTGCCCAGCAGATTGCTAACATGAACCATATCGTCGTGAACAACTACACCAACGCAGGCCTGAGTATCCTGTTCCTGGTGGTGGTTTACAGCATCATCTTCTACGGTATCAAAACCTGGATGAAAGTGCGTAACGCCGAAGGTCGTACGGATAAAGAGACCCCGTACGTGCCGGTTCCTGAAGGCGGCGTGAAGACCTCATCACACCACTAAAACAATGGCGGGTGGCGCTGCGCTAACCCGCCCTACAACGGTACTGTAGGCCCGGTCAGCGTAGCGCCACCGGGCTTTTTCTATCTGGAACCCACAATGTTTGGTAACTTAGGCGAAGCAAAAAAATACCTCGGTCAGGCGGCGAAAATGCTGATTGGCATTCCGGACTATGACAACTACGTTGAGCATATGAAGACCAACCATCCGGATAAGCCCTACGTGACCTACACCGAATTTTTCCGCGAGCGCCAGGAAGCGCGCTACGGCGGAAGTGGAGAAGGCGGCGTCCGCTGCTGCTAAAGGAGAAACCATGACCCCGATTGCTGTTACCCTGCTGACCGGTTTTCTTGGCGCCGGTAAAACTACCCTACTGCGCCACATTCTGAACGAGCAGCACGGCTTCAAAATCGCCGTCATCGAAAACGAGTTCGGCGAAGTCTCGGTAGACGACCAGCTGATTGGCGATCGCGCCACGCAGATCAAAACATTGACCAACGGCTGCATCTGCTGCACCCGCTCAAACGAATTAGAAGACGCCCTGCTCGACCTGCTTGACAGCCGCGATCGCGGGGAGATCGACTTCGACCGCCTGGTGATTGAGTGCACCGGCATGGCCGACCCCGGCCCGATTATTCAGACCTTTTTCTCCCACGATATCCTCTGCCAGCGCTACCTGCTGGACGGCGTGATTGCCCTCGTCGACGCGGTTCACGCTGACGAGCAGATGAACCAGTTCACTATCGCCCAGTCCCAGGTGGGTTACGCCGACCGCATTTTGCTGACCAAAACCGACGTGGCGGGCGAAAGCGTCAAGCTGCGCGAGCGCCTGACCCGCATCAACGCCCGCGCGCCGATTTATACCGTGACCCACGGCGATATCGACCTGTATCAGCTGTTCAACACCAACGGCTTTATGCTGGAAGAGAACGTCACCGCGAAACCGCGCTTCCACTTCATCGCCGACAAGCAAAACGATGTCTCCTCGATTGTGGTGGAGCTGGATTACCCGGTGGATATCAGCGACGTTTCCCGCGTCATGGAAAACCTGCTGCTATCGTTTGCCGATAAGCTGCTGCGCTACAAAGGGATGCTGTGGATCGACGGCGAGCCAAACCGCCTGCTGTTCCAGGGCGTACAGCGCCTCTACAGCGCCGACTGGGACAGACCCTGGGGCGACGAACCGCCGCGTAGCGTGATGGTGTTTATTGGTTTAGCGCTGCCGGAAGAGGACATTCGGGCGGCGTTTGCGGGGCTGAAGAAGTAACCAGACGTACGAGCATTGAGCCTACGCTAAAGTGTAGGCTCAATGTAATTATCTCAACCAATTAGGAATACTATTCGTAGGTAAGGACTCAATGACATAATAGTCCCCACCGTCGGGCCTTTTCTTACATGTAAACTCTTCAAACCCCCACATACCATTTCTGAAAGAATAAAAAACAGTATATTTTTCGGTGTTAAATCCGAAATATTTTTCCCAAGGATTACTGATAATCAATTGTCCGCATTTTGCTTTGCTATTCCATTCACTATTAATAGCCGAATTCAAGACATAGTAAGCCACACCACCAAGCATAGAGGGGATAAGAACGAATAAAAATATTGACGTAATTAAAACTCCAAAAAGAGTAAAAATTCTGTATCCTTTGGCTTTATCGCTGAATGCTAAGAATAGAACGTAACAAAAAGGCTGGGATAACATTAAAAATAAAATAAGAAAAGCCGAAACTTTCCAACAATACTCAAGCCACGGTGAAACTGCGATGTTAAGGTTACTAATCTCTAGAAACAGGCTCGACGAGTAACTACTGGTAAACGTATAAATCAGAGGGATAGCCGAGAAAACGATTATTCTTATTCCGATCGCTTTACTGTTTTTTTCTTTCTCGAGATCAAATATTGTTAAAATAGCACTTATAAGAATACTTAAGGCAAATAAAAAAGCAACCCAATAAGTTATTACATTTGGGAGAATATTCACCGAAAAAAGTAATATTATAAATAAACAGCATGATAACAAAACAAAGCTACCAGCTGACTTTGATAAAGTCGTTTCGTTATTTTCATTAATAAAGAAATTAAAATACTCTTCAATTCGCTTACTTTGCGTACAAGCAAAAATCACGAAGATAATAGAAATTACCGCCATAATATAATTACTATCTTCGATTGCTTTTGGTGCAAAGGCAACTCCAAAAATGCAATAAATAGATACTGCTGCATCTAATTTTTTTTCTTTAAAATGTTCCAAAGCACCTCGCCACACTCGTATCACTATCATATTGTCCCTTAACCAATTGAATAAATTAATAAAACTTTATCTACCATTCAAGAATAAACGAGATTATATACAAGAACTTTAATTGTGCGGCTACTTGTTACCTAAAAAAAGGCGTATGAGCAGAAAAAGTGGGTCTTACGCGAACACATGAAATCTTTCATCTGAATGTCATAATGCGCGCTTAAATGTAAATTTACGTTTTTATATATGTCATCTGAAACACTTTCGGAAATTATTAGAAACTCAATTAATTCGCTTCAAATCAATATCCCGGGCCTGTTCAGCGTTCGTTTAGACAAAAAATTAAACCTCGCCTAAACGCGAAAATGTTACGCATTGACGCCGCGACAAACCAACTTCTCAGCAACATCCACTCGCATAACTGTTAACAAAAACAGCATAAAAACGCGACCACAGTCACATTTGCAGTCATAAACATCGCTTGGTAAGGTGCCCTCAGATTAATTTGATGACGAGGAAATACTCATGAAAAAGCTTAACATCCTTATCCTTTCCGCACTAACCGCCGTATCTGGCTCCGCACTGGCAATGGGCGGCAGCATCGAGCAGGGTAAAAACTTTACCAACCTGAACGTAGAGATGGGGAAATCCACTTCCGGTCTGTACACCGAAGGTAACTGGCTCAAAAATACCGATGATGGCACCCAGACCGGCGGCGTTGGCGCAGGCTATAACCTGGAAGTGGGCCCGGTGATGCTGAACGCAGGGGCAAAAGCTATCTACATCGGCCCGAAAAAAGGCGATAACGGCGTCGCGTTCCCAATCGGTGGCGGCGTGAATGTGGCTCTGACCGACAGCATTCACGTCTTCGGCGAAGGCTATGTGGCACCGGACGGCCTGAACAACAGCGTGAAAAACTACGTTGAAGCCAACGGCGGCGTAAGCTGGACGCCAATCAAGCCTGTCACGCTGAAAGTGGGTTACCGCCACGTGAGCGTTGACGGCAAAGACGGTCGTCCTAACCACACCCTGATTGACGGCGCCTACGTTGGCGGCGGCGTGAGCTTCTAAGGCTCCCTCAGAATAAAAAAAACCTGCCGTCAGGCAGGTTTTTTTATGGGCGCCGTTACTTCCGCACCACCACCAGCTTCTGGTTCACAAACTCTTTGATCCCCAGATCCGACAGCTCGCGGCCGTAGCCGGAGCGCTTCACCCCGCCAAACGGCAGTTCTGCGGCGGTATCGGTGAGCCAGTTGATGTACACCATCCCGGTCTCAATGCGCGACGCCATTTTCTTCGCCCGCTCGATGTCCTGGCTGAACACCGCGCCGCCCAGCCCGTAGTGGGAATCGTTCGCCAGCGCGACCGCTTCGTCGTCGTTCTTCACCACGTAAATCTGCGCCACCGGGCCGAAGAACTCTTCGAAGTACGCCGGGTTCTCGCGGGAGATATGGGTCAGGATCGTCGGCTCGAAGAAGCTGCCGTCACGCTGCACCGGTTTACCGCCGTAGTGCAGCTTCGCCCCGTTTTTCACCGCTTCATCAACCTGCTTAGCCAGGGTTTCAAGCGCATCTTTGGAGGAGAGCGGCCCCAGGGTCGTGGTTTCGTCCAGCGGATCGCCAATCTTCACCTGCTTAAAGGCCTCGGTGAATTTGCTGAGGAACGCGTCGGCAATTTTCTCGTGCAGGATGAAGCGCTTGGCCGCGGTACAGACCTGCCCGGCGTTTGCGAGGCGCGCGTTGACGCCGATCTTCACCGCTTTTTCGAGGTCAGCATCGTCCAGCACCACGAACACATCGTTTCCGCCCAGCTCCAGGGTCGATTTCTTGATGTGCTTCGCTGCCTGCGCCGCCACCACGCTGCCCGCTTTTTCAGAGCCGGTCAGCGCCGCGCCCTGCACGCGATCGTCGGCAATGATGTTCGAGACCTGATCGGAAGAGATAAACAGGTTCGTCCAGGCCCCTTCCGGCGCGCCCGCTTCGCGCACCAGATGGGCGAAAGTCTCTGCGCAGTGCGGAACGATGCTGGCGTGTTTGGCAATCACCGGGTTACCGGCCGCCAGGTTTGGTGCCAGCACGCGCATCAGCTGGTAGTAGGGGAAGTTCCACGGCTCGACGGCCATCAGCACGCCGATCGGGTGATGTTCCACCCAGGCGTCGCCGAGCCCGGAGTCGTATTTCACGGGAGCCAGGAATTCCTTCGCGTTGTCCGCGTAGTAGCGGGCAATCTTCGCGCAGAGCTTCACTTCACCGCGGCTTTGTTCGATGAGCTTACCCATCTCCTGGCTGGCGATTTTAGCCAGATCCTCCACGCGCTCGTCGATCAGATCGGCAAGCTTATGCAGCACGGGCAAACGCTGCTCGATGTCGCCTTTCGCCCAGTCGGAGTGGTAAAGCGCATCGGCCGCTTTTAGCGCCGCTTCGACATCCGCATCGGTGTGGGAGGGATATTCTTTGATGAGCTGGTTGGTGGCAGGATTTACTGTCTGGTAAGCCATATCGAATCTCCATTAATTACCGCTTAGGGTATTAAGGGTAGTCAATACGACTGGGCGTGAAGGTAAAGTTGGGTATATCCGGAGGTTTCCGATCCGCTTAACGTCCCCCGCGGATGCACGCCGGGGGGACGGCAGCCCTTACCGCGTCACCCGCAGCACTTCCTCGGACTCCTTATGGGCATTAACCTCCTGCGCCGTCAGCCACAGCGGTTTTTTGCCGAAGGTTTCATACAGTTCCCGCTGATCGTCATAGTGCTTATCGGCCTTACCGTCCGGAGCGATAAACCCGCTCTGGCCCGGCGCGACCACGTCCCAGGCGACAACCGGGCTGTCACCCGACGACGGCGAGAAGACAATCATGTCGTTCTCCGTTCCACGGTTTTGATACTCCGCCTGATGCCGCGCCTCTTCCGGAGCCGCCTGCGGCACGCCGAAGAAGTTATTGGCCCGGAAGGTGAGCGCCATCGCCGGGGTTTTCCACTGCGCCATATCCTTGCCGTAGCGCGTGGACAACGTCTTCCAGGTCTCGTCAAGCGCCGCCAGCACCACCTCTTGCGCGGGCTTGCCGCCGAAGAGATCCACCGCCTGCGGGATCGGAGAGTTATCCCCCTGCAGCGCTTCATAGAGGATTTTCGCCCCCACGCTGATGTTCAGCGATCCGGTCGGCCCGTCCTGCGTGGTTTCGTACCCGCTGGCGCTGTACCACGCGCTGAACGGCTCCGGCACGGCGGCCACCACGGTGCGTTTTAACATGCTGGTGAGCCAGGCATTCAGGATCGCCGAGCCCGGCTGTTGCCAGGTTTTACCGTCTTCGTTCAGCAGGTTAGTTCCGTTCCAGCCCGCCAGCGTCGCCACCAGCAGACGGCGCGGATCGTCCTGCGGTAAGCTCGCCGTCGCCTGCTGCAGCGCGGGCAAGAACAGCCTCAGGTTAAGATCCTGACGGCTGGTTTTGCGGATGATGTCCCACGCCCGATCCGGGGTAAAGCGCGGCTGCTCGTCGAGCAGGGTAGATATCTCGGTGACGCGATCCGCTCCGCCCCACAGGAACGCAAACAGATCCGAAGCGGGATACCCCTGCTGCGGCGAGTTGTTCCAGTTCGCGATATAGCCCGACTGCGGGTTATACACCTTTGGGTTCATGGCGAAGGGAAGCAGCCCTTTCCAGTCCCACTCTCCGGTGCCGGGAACGGGCAGCCGCGGATCGTGGCCCGGTCGGCGATCCGGATACGCCCCGGTGTGGACGTAGCCGATATTGCCGTTGAGATCCGCGTAGTACCAGTTAATCGTGAGCGCCTGCTTCGCCGCCTCCTGCGTCCACTCGCTCCAGCTTTTGGCCTTCATCTGGTGCGTCCACGCCAGCAGCGACGCCACCTCTTTGCCGTCCCACGCGCGCGATTTCGCATACGCCGTGTGGGTTGCAGGATCGGTTTTGATCACGTTGCCGTGCACGGTGCGCCAGACGGTGAAGGTTTCCGGCTCGCCGTCCTTCACCGCAATCTTCTCTTCGCGGCTCAGCATTTTCACCCACTCGCCGTTATGCTGGTAATACCCCGGCTTTTGCGCCGAGAGCTTTTCAGCAAAGATGTCGACATCGTCGCCGAAGCCTGCGGTCGATCCCCATGAAATTGCGCCGTTGTGGCCGAAGACCAGCCCCGGATAGGCAAACGGCGTATTGCCGGTGACGTGATACCCCGCCCCGTGCAGGCCAATGCCGTAGGTGTAGGCCGGGGCATACCAGCCAAACTGCGGGCCGTTGACCATAATCGCCTTCGCGTCCTGGGCTTTGCTTTTGCCGATCACCCACATGTTGCTGGTCGTCGGGTATCCCGCCGGGCCGTTGGCGCCGCTCTGGGCAAACTGTGCGGCGATGACGTCGCGGTTCTGCCCGGCGCCGAGCGCCAGAAGCGCACCGTCGGCGCCCCTGGCCGGCCTGTCGAGCATCGGCGCGGGCAGGTCGTAGCGGGGCAGCAGGGCCGCCGTTTGTGCCTTTTTCAGATCAAACGTGAGCGGGTAGCGGCTCTCCTGCGGCGCGATGGTGGTCGGCGCGGAGGGGTTAACCAGCCACTTCAGCTGGTTAAACACCGCCATGCCCTGCCGGGCGCCGTATTTGTCTTTCAGCGCGGTCAGCAGCGCCAGGTTGTCGATTTCGCTGGTGCTGTCGGAGAAGCGGTTTGCCATCGTGCCGACAAAAACCATCGCCACGTCAAAGGGCTCCCAGCGCGTCGGCGCAAATCCGAAGGTCGTAAACTGTTTGGGCAACAGGGTGTCCGGGCTGGCGTTGACCTTATCGATCCACGCGTTCATGCCGTCGGCGTAGCCCTGCAAAATAGCCTTATCCTCTTCCGGCAGCGCCGCGATCTGCGCCCGAATCGAGTCCGGCCAGTAGTTCTGGCGGATATCCTTATCAAACTTAACGAAGGTTTTCCCCAGCACTTCAGACACCGTTCCCTGGGTGCTGCGCCGCGCCATCTCCATCTGGAACAGCCTGTCCTGCGCCACGACGTAGCCGTAGCCGTAAAACAGGCGATAGGTATCGTCAGCGTAGATATGCGGCATGCCGTATTTATCACGAACAATCTTGATCTCCGTCGGCGCGTTTTCCGCCAGCGCCGACAGGCTCCAGGTACACATCAGGGAAGCAGCAACACAGTTCACGATCATACGATTTCTGTTTTTCATTGTATCCTCTTGCAGGTGTATGATTAGCGAGTTGATACTAGCAACCGCGCGGTCGTTATCTATCCACCTGGAATGATTTCAGTATGAACTGTGAGTCTGATAGCTAATTATTGATACAATTAATACTTAAATGTGATCTGAAACGAATCACTTCTAAACACACCTTCCTCTGACGCGCGCTTCCGCTGTGATATAACAGGTAAAAACCCCCTCAGGACAGAGCGATGACTACTCCGCGCGATATCGATCAGACCTTTACCCGCCGTCCCGGCGTTGAGCTGCGCAGCACCTGGCAGAGCACCCAGGCCTATAAGCGTCACAGCCACGCGCAGCTATCCGTGGGGGCAATCGTGGAGGGGAACACGCGCTGCACGTGCCGCGAGGAGGAATACCTTCTGGCTCCGGGGGACATCATCGTTATCCCGGCGCACGTCCCGCACAGCTGTAATCCGGTCGCGGGAGCGCCGCGCAGCTATCACATGCTCTACATCGACGCCGATCTCCCCGTCGCGCCGCAGGTGATTCGCGATGAAAACCTGTTTAGCCTTTACCTTGAGGTGGTGAAGAACATGTCGACAGCCTCCCTGAACGCGCTGCTCGCAGCCCTTCCCCGACGCATAAACGAGGAAAAAGCACTGCGATCCACCAGCCAGCACTTACAGCAGGTTTTTTCCTCCGAGCTAGCCAATCCGCCCTCGCTGGACGCGCTGGCGCAGGCCTTTTCCCTGCGCAAAGAGACGCTGATTCGCACCTTCCGGCAGGACACCGGCCTGACGCCGGGCAGCTTTCTGAACATCTCGCGGGTGGAATACGCCAAGGCGCGGCTGCGCGCCGGGGACGACATCGCGGACGTGGGCTACCAGAGCGGGTTTGCCGATCAGAGCCATTTCCACAAAACCTTCGTCAGCTATACGGCGGCCACGCCGCGCCAGTACGCGACGGGGCGATCAATATCTGACAATAAATAGGTTTCTCCGCGCAGTAGTCTGGCCTCGGTATTCGCTTCTGAGGTCGCTATGGAACTCTTATTTCCCTCCGCTTTTCTTGCCCTGGCGCTGGCGCACTTCGTCGCCCTGTTAAGCCCCGGCCCGGATTTCTTCCTGCTGGTAGGCTACGCCGCCCGCTATCGCCTGCGCGGCAGCGCCGGGCTGTGTCTGGGGATCGCGGCGGGCAATGGTCTGTATATTTTGCTGGTGATTATCGGCTGGAACGCGCTGCGCCAGTTTACGGGGCTGTTCACCCTTATCGAGCTGTGCGGCGCGCTGTACCTGCTCTGGATAGGTTCGCACCTTGTGCGCAGCCGCCCGCAGGCGCTGGCGCTTCACGAAACCCGGCAGCAGCGCCCCTCGTGGCCTAAGCAGATCCTGCTCGGCCTCGGCTCCGCGCTGCTCAACCCCAAGAACGCGCTGTTCTACCTGGCGCTGATGACGTCCCTGCTAGGGCCGGACGTGACCCTGCTTCAGCAGTCCGCATGCGGCATCTGGATGGTAACGGTGGTGCTGGCGTGGGATCTCGCCCTGGTGTCGGTTATCGGCCTGCCCGCGGTACAGCAGAGGTTGAGCCGCTCAATATGGCTTATCGAGCGCGGCGCGGGCGGGGTGCTGATGGCGTTTGGCGGGTGGATTTTGTGGCGGTTGGTTGAAACGACGATCTGAGCTAAAGGGACTCACCACTTTGCACTTCCCCCCCATAACCTTCTATCCTTAACCCATGGAAAAACATACCGAACTTAAACGCGCCAAGCTGCTGGCGCTGTCGCTGCTGCTGGTTGCCATGGCGGCGTTTATCACCACCCTCTTCCTGCCGCAGACGCTGTGGGTGCGTGGCGTCAAGGCTATTGCGGAAGCCGCAATGGTCGGCGCGCTGGCGGACTGGTTTGCGGTCGTCGCGCTGTTTCGCCGGGTGCCGATCCCGTTTATCTCGCGCCATACGGCGATTATCCCGCGCAACAAAGACCGGATTGGCGACAACCTTGGCCAGTTCGTCCAGGAGAAGTTTCTGGATACGCAGTCGCTGGTCGCGCTGATCCACCGCTATGAGCCCGCGAAGATGATCGGCGCCTGGTTCAGCCAGCCGGACAACGCCCAGCGCGTGGGTCAGCATCTGATCCAGGTGATGAGCGGTTTTCTGGAGCTGACCGATGACGGGCGCATTCAGCGCCTGCTCAAGCGCGCGGTGCATAAGGCCATCGACAAGGTGGATCTCACCGAAACCAGCGCCGTGATGCTGGAAAGCATGACCAAAAACAGCCGCCATCAGGTGCTGCTGGACGCCATTATCAACCGGTTGATTACGCTGATTCAGCGGGAAAGCTCGCGGGAGTTTATCGCCGCGCAGGTGGTTCACTGGCTGGAGACGGAGCACCCGCGCAAGGCGATGGTGCTGCCGACCGAATGGCTGGGCGACCAGAGCGCGGAGATGATCTCCAACGCGGTCAACACCCTGCTGGACGACATCAGCCACGACCGCACGCACCAGATCCGTCAGGCGTTCGACCGGGCCACGCTCAGGTTTATCGACAACCTGAAAAACGACCCGGAGATGGCGGCCAAAGCCGACAACATCAAGCACTACCTGAAAAACGATGAAGCCTTTAACCGCTATCTTGGCGAGATGTGGGCCGACCTGCGCCAGTGGCTGAAGGCGGACATGCAAAGCGAAGATTCCCGGGTGAAGCAGCGCATCGCCAACGCCGGGCTATGGTTTGGCGAAACGCTGACGGCGGACGCCAGCCTGCAGGCCTCGCTGAACGAGCATCTGGAGCAGGCGGCGCACCGCGTGGCGCCGGACTTCGCCGCCTTCCTGACTCGCCACATCAGCGACACGGTGAAAAGCTGGGACGCGAGGGATATGTCGCGCCAGATCGAGCTGAACATCGGCAAAGATCTGCAGTTTATCCGCGTCAACGGCACCCTTGTGGGGGGCACCATTGGCCTGATCCTGTTTTTGCTCTCGCAACTGCCCGAGGTGCTGGCGCGTTAATCCTGCTGAGGGGGCGCGATGATGTAGCGTGTCGCGGCGAAACGGTTGAGTATCAGATGCATAAGGAAGACCATCGTCAGCGTGGCGACCAGCGAGAAGGTCACCGAGCTGATGCGGTACAGGTCGCTGAACACCAGGTCGCTGTCCGGGTGCATGTTCTGCCCGAACATAATGCCGATGGTGGTGATGCTGGCAAACCCGACGCCCGCCCCCACCTTCTCCATCACGTGCAGGCGCGCGCCAAACGCCAGCCCGAGGCCGATCAGCGGCATCATCAGCAGCATGTGGCTACTGTGGTCGTAGAGGATCAGCTGCACCACCAGAATGTACAGACAGCCCAGCACCACGCCAACCACGCGCCAGATGGAGCTCATCACCGCACCGCGATAGTGCATCGGGAACAGGATCAGAATGCCCGCCATCAGCGCCGACAGGGAATCACTCAGGTCGCTTATCTGGAAGATGACAAAAATCATCGTGGCAACGGTGCCGGAGAGCAGCGACTCGTGGCGCACGCGGGCGTCGTCTTTTTCAATCAGCGGCGGCGGCCTGCGGGGTTCGACGTCCGGCAGCAGGTAGTTCATTAGCGCGCTGAGGCACACCGCCATCACGCTCGCTTCGATGTTGGAGAACAGCAGCGTGTGCCAGTTGGTCGTAGGGTAGCTCATAAAGTTGAGCATCACGCTCTGGCACACCACGCCCATCGAGCCAAACAGAAACAGCGGCCCTTTGCTCATAAAGCGAAAACGCATCACGTAGAGCGCAAACACCACCAGCGTCATGATCAGCGGCCATTGCGACAGATAGCCGATAATAATCACCATTTCGACGCAGTTCAGCGACGCGCTGAAGATAAACTGTTTGGCAACGTGGCGGTTAAAGACCGGCACCAGCGACAGCAGCATGATGGGGTAAACCACAAAAAATACGCCGTAGCTGGTGTTGTAAAAGCTCGAAATGCTGAGGGCAATCATCCCGGCAAAGACGATGCGCAGCGTCTGGCGAAAGTCATTCGGCGTATAGACGATATTGCCATGCGGGGTGAAGACCCGCGCCAGCGTGCTAATAGACATAGTGAAGGAGGCTCACCAGATGGATTTGCATTCCGGAGAAGAAGCGCGCGAACGGCCCTTCGCTGTTGTAAAGCTGCACCGTGGCGCGCGCGCCGGTCGGCAGATGCTTCGGCAGAGTTTCATCGAGCGTGACGTGAATGCGCATTCGCTGGGCGTCGCGCACCCAGCGGTTGGAGGTTTCCGGCTGGGAAAGCTCGCCGTTCACCGCCTCCTGCCCCGCCAGAATACCCGCATCGCTGCTCGAGACATGCGCCCGAAATACCTGCCCCGGGAAGGCATCAAACACCACGGCGGCGTCCGTGCCCTGATGGGTATGGCGCAGGCTTTTTTCACGGAAATCCGCGACGATATCGGTCTGGTTATTCACCAGCGCCAGCGCGGCCGAGCCGGAGGAGGCGTAAAAGCCGGGGCTGAGCTGCAGGTTACTCACCGTGCCGTCCGCTTCGGCGTACACCTTCGTCCAGCCGAGGTTGAGCTCGGCCTCATCCAGCGCGTTGCGGTACTTTTGCAGCGTGACGTTGCGGTGCTCGTCCCGCTCGCCGCGCTGAATGCGCAGGTTCTGAAGGCTGGCGTTCAACGAACTGACCGACTGCTCGCTGCTCTGCCAGGTAGTGCGCACTTTATCCAGATCCGACTGCGATACATTTTGCAGGGTGCTGAGCTTTTGATAGCGCTCAAACGTCACCCTGTCGTTACGCGCGGTCAGCACCGCCGTTTTGAGGCTGGCCTGCATCGCCGCGATTTGCGCGTCCAGCTGATCGTTAGTCAGGCGCGCCTGTTGCAGGGCGATTTGCGCCGCTTCGACCTTGTTACGAAACGGCGTGTCGTCCAGTTCGAAGAGCAGGTCGCCCTTCTTCACCTGGCTGTTGTTGTGGACGTGCACTGCCGCCACGTAGCCGGACACGCGCGCCGACACGGGGGTGACCACGCGCATCACGGTGGAGTCCGGCGTCAGCGGGATCCAGATATCCGCGACGATAAAATAGACAAACATCAGCAGGAAAGAGGCAATACTGACCCTTACCCAGCGGGCAAATTTTTGTTCAGGCGTCATGATTATTCAGTCTTATTATCTTCTTCGCGGATTGTCCGCAAATTGCAGGCGATTTGATTCAGGGTGGTGCTAAAAATGTCGAGATGTTCCGGCGGGATATTTTGCGACACCCGCGCCTGAAAGTTTTCGATAACCCGTGTGAGCGTGCCCAGAACCGCCTTTCCCTCGGGCGTGAGGGCCAACAGCCGGATGCGCTTGTCGTAGGGCGATGTGGTGCGCAGCAGATATCCCTGCTTTTCCAGCTGCGTGAGCGTGCGCATCAGCGGCGGCAGTTCGATGCCCTGCACCTCCGCCAGCTCGCTGACCGAGACGTTATCCCCAAGCTGATAAAGCTGCATCATCACCGTCCAGCTCGACTGGGTTAACCCGGTGTCGACGATGGCGTCATCAATCACCGCGCGCCACTGACGCACGATCATCGCCATCCGCATGCCCATCGGCCTGCGGCAAAACAGATCTTCTTCACTCATGGGGAGTCCTCTCATCACACCGAAGCAGGATAATAGTTATCAGGATAACCATCAAGAAACGAGAGGCTAAACAGCAGGAATTGCGAAAAGGAGAAAACGCCCGGACGCGCGGGCGTGATTAGCGGCTGAAGTGCTTAAGAATGGCGGCCTGTCCGGACGGGGTGATCGCGACCTCGCGAAAGCCTTCCACTCTTTTTATCCACGCTTTGCTGTCCAGATAGCGCAGCAGCGCGGCCCCCGCTTCGCCGCCGAGATGGAACCGGCGCTCGCTCCAGTCGAGGCAGGCGCAGCAGGCTTTGCGGCGAGCGTGGGCGCGCAGCGGGATCCCCAGCGCCAGGAACTGCTCCTGCCCGTAAGGGGTCAGCGCCGCGCCGTCGGGCGCAAGCCAGCCTTCGGCCTGCATAAAGTCGTAGATCTGCACCGCGACCCTGCCCGCCAGATGGTCATAGCAGGTGCGCGCCTCGCGCATGGACGGGGGAGCCGTTGTCTCCGGCGGCGCGATCCGGCTCCACGACAGCCCCATCATCTGCTCGATAAGCTCTGCCACCTCGTGCCCGGCCAGGCGGTAATAGCGATGCCTGCCCTGCGAGAGACAGCCGATCAGCTTGCCCTCCACCAACCGGGCGAGATGCCCGCTGGCGGTTGAGGGGGCGACATCCGCCACCGCGCTCAGCTCGGTGGCGGTCCACGCCCGCCCGTCCATTAGCGCGCAGAGCATTTTCACCCGCGAAGGATCGGCCATCGCGGCGGCTATCGCAGCCACGGCCTGCTCCAGCGCGGCGTGGCTATCGGGGGAGGTGCGGGTCTTTAACATGGGCAGCCCAGGGTTCGGTGATTTCGGCAGCCAGCTTATCATCATCGGTCAGAAGAATAAGGTGATTCGCGTGGTCGCTGTACTGGGTAAGAATAGACACGCCCGCAGCGGCCAGCGCCGCGGCAATCTCCCCCAGCTCGCCCGGTCGCTCCTGCTTCAGCCTGCGGATCAGCGGCTGGCGCACCGACTGCACCCTAAACCCGCCCGCAAGCAGCACCTGCCGGGCCTTCTCCCCCTCCTCCACCAGAAAATGCGCCTCCAGGCCAAACACGCCTCCCCCCTCCAGCCCCACGCCATTTTGGCCGAGAAGCTGTCCAAACCGCGCCAGCTCGCCCGGAGCATTATTGAAAATCACGTGAACGTCATACATCGGCGTGCCCCCGCGCTTCAGAAGTGTATTCCCGCACCATCTGCGCCACGCGGATGCGGTAGTAGGCAAAAATCGATTCCCGACCCTCGGCCTGAGCGGCCTGGTGAAACACGTTTTGCTTCCAGCGGCGGACGGCCTCTTCGTCCCGCCACCAGGAGAGGGACAGGATTTTGCCGTCGGTGGTCAGGCTCTGGAACCGTTCTATGTCGATAAAGCCGTCGATATCCGCCAGCAGCGGCTTCAGCTCAGCGGCCAGCTGCAGGTAGCGCGCCTGATGGGCGGGCTCGGCTTTGGCTTCGAAAATGACTGCGATCATGGTGTCTCTCCGTTGTGGTGTGACGCAGAGCATGAAGGCAAAACGGACGCGATGCTTCGGCGGGGAGCGAAGCGTTTTGTCGGCTGGCGGCGGGGTTATCCGGCCTACGGAATAAAGCCCCGTCAAGCGGGGCTTTTGGCTACCACGCGGCGTTACTCCAGGTTCGCCTTGTTCAGACCGTAGGCCGCATCCAGCGAGCCGGGCTCCATGCGGGAGGTGATCCCCAGGCGGTTCCAGGCGTTGATGGCGACAATCGCGAAGTTCAGCTCTGAAATCTCCACGTCCGAGAAGTGTTCCGCCACGCTGCGGTACAGCGCATCGCTCACCCCGTGAACGCCGATCTGGGTCAGCGCTTCGGTAAAGGCCAGCGCGGCTTTTTCGCGGGCGCTGAACAGCGGTGACTCGCGCCACGCCGCCAGATGGTACAGGCGCAGCTCGCGCTCGCCGGCAATTTTGGCCTCTTTCGAGTGCATATCCAGACAGAAGGTACAGCCGTTCAGCTGGGAAACGCGGATGTCGATCAGGTGCTTCAGCGCCGGATCGAGGGAGGTTTTTGCCACCTCCATGCTCAGGTCGGACAGCGCTTTGGCGAGTGCAGGTGTAGCTTTATGGTGGTTAACGCGAGTGCTCATTGTCTTTCCTCTTTTGTGTGCGGCATACGCAATGCGATGAGGCAAATCTACGCCGTTAATGACATAGTAAAAAGATACAAAAAGCATGAAATGAGGTAGGACATGAAGCCGGGCTATCACGATATTTACACCCGCTATCGCGACAACATTACGCGCGGCGTGCTGAAGCCCGGCGACAAAGTGCCCGCCATTCGGGTGCTGGCGGAGGAGCTAAAGGTCGCGCGCAAAACGGTCGAAACCGCCTACGCCATCCTTATCGGGGAAGGGTATCTGGTGAGCCAGGGCGCGCGCGGCACGCGGGTCAACCCCGACCTGTCGCTGCCCGCCGCGGTGACGCCTCCTGCCGAACCGGTGACCGGCACGCTCCCGGCATCGCTCATTAGCCAGCGCGAGCGCGCCGGATTTTTGCGTCCCGGCATTCCGGCGCTCGACGTTTTTCCCTATAAAAAGTGGCTGCTGCTGGCGGGGCAAGCGACGCGATCCATGCGCCAGGAGGAGATGCTTAACCCGCCCGTGATGGGCTGGTATCCCCTGCGGGAAGCCATCGCCCGCTACCTGAACATTTCCCGCGGGCTGTCCTGCACCGCTGAACAGGTGCTGATCACCAGCGGCTACAGCGGCAGCCTGCGCCTGATCCTCGACACCCTGGCGAGCCGCAGCGACAAGGTGGTGTTCGAAGATCCGGGCTATTTTATGGGGCAACAGCTGCTGAAGCGGATCGTCCCGCGCCTGCACACCGTGCCCGTGGATCGCTCAGGCTTCGATACCGAATACCTGCTGCGCAACCATCGCGATGCCCGGTTTGCCATCGTTACGCCGTCGCACCAAAGCCCGCTGGCGGTCACGCTCTCCCTGCCACGCAAGCAGCAGCTGCTCGACTGGGCCACGCAAAACGAGGCGTGGATCGTTGAGGATGATTACGACGGCGAATTCCATTACACCCGCAAGGTGCTGCCTTCGCTGAAAAGCCTCGACCGGCACGACCGGGTGATCTTTATGGGCACCTTCAGCAAAACCATCATGCCGTCGCTGCGTCTGGGGTACGTGGTGATGCCCGCCAGCACGGTGGAGGCGTTCACCGACTGCGCGGATATCGTCGCCAGCGGCCAGCCGGTGCTGACGCAGAAGATCCTCACCCGCTTTCTCGACGAGGGACACTTTTTCCGCCACCTCAAAAAGATGCGCGCGCTGTATCAGACCCGCCGGGACTGGATGATTGCCGCGCTGAACGAGGTGTACGGCGATCTGTTTTTCACCGAGCAAAACGACGGCGGGATGCACATCGTGGCGTTTTTAACCACAGGCAGCGGCGATCGCGAGGTGGCGCAGTGCTGGCAGCAGCATCAGCTGCAGGTTAACGCGCTGTCGGAGTGGTATCGCGGGTCGGGCAAACGCTACGGGCTGGTGATGGGCTACAACAACGTGCGGACGTATCAGGAGGCGGTTGAACTGCTGGAACGACCAAAACGGCAGACGCTTGCGCTGTTGCGCTGAACATCGCCGGGTGGCGGCTGCGCCTTACCCGGCCTGCGCTCTCATGCAGGCCCGGTAAGCGTAGCGCCAGCTCACACCTCATTGCGGGACAACCCCACGTCCTTAAGCTGCTCGTCGCTCATCTGGCTCAAAATGCGGCGTGTGCGGTTGATGCGATACCACTGCTGTACCGTTTTCCCGATCCAGACAAAGACAATAAACGGACGTTTTGAACGATTTTCGTGAAATTCCATGATGCTCTCCTCGCTGTGCCAGTGGGGTTATCATCGTGGAAATTGGCGTCTACAATACAGATGCAAAAACAACTTTTTTTTAACATACAGATCCGCTAAAACGGTATCTGAATGCCGTTTTTACCCGCAATCTGTACTGGTTTGATTATCTGTATGGTGCAAACAGAGGATACAGCATGACGCGCTACCAACATCTGGCCAATATTCTGGCCGAACGTATCGAACAGGGCCTGTACCGCAGCGGCGAGCGTTTACCGTCGGTACGGGCGCTGAGCCAGGAGCACGGCGTGAGCATCAGCACCATCCAGCAGGCTTACCACATCCTCGAAAACCTGCACCTTATTACCCCGCAGCCCCGCTCGGGCTATTTCGTTTCGCAGCGCAGGGCGCAGCCGCCCGTTCCGGCGATGACGCGCCCGGTTCAGCGCCCTGTAGAAGTAACCCAGTGGGATGAGGTGATGATGCTGCTGGACGCGCGCGCCGACAAAGAGATGATCTCCTTCGGCGGCGGGTCGCCGGACGTCAATCAGCCGAGCCTGAAGCCCCTGTGGCGCGAGATGAGCCGCATTGCGCAGCACAACCCGGCGGAGATGCTGAGCTACGACGTGCTCGACGGTCGTCTGGAGCTGCGCGAACAGATCGCCCGCCTGATGCTGGACGGCGGCTCAACGGTGGCGCCCAACGAGATTGTCATCACCAACGGCTGCCACGGCGCGCTGTCGATTGCCCTGCTGTCGATTTGCAAGCCCGGGGATATCGTGGCGGTCGAGTCGCCGTCGTTCCACGGCACCATGCAGATGCTGCGCGGGTTTGATATTAAAGCCATTGAAATTCCTACCGATCCGGAAACCGGGATCAGCATCGAGGCCCTGGAGCTGGCGCTGGAGCAGTGGCCGATCAAGGCGGTGATCCTGGTCCCGAACTGCAACAATCCGCTTGGGTTTATCATGCCGGAAGCGCGTAAGAAGCAGGTGCTGGCGCTGGCCCAGCGCCACGATATCGTCATCGTCGAAGATGATATTTACGGCGAGCTGGCGGCGGAATACCCGCGCCCGCGCACCATTCATTCGATGGATATCGACGGTCGCGTGCTGCTGTGCAGCTCCTTTACCAAAACCGTGGCGCCGGGGCTGCGCGTGGGCTGGATTGTGCCGGGGCGCTATTACGACCGGGTGATGCACATGAAATACGCCGCGGGCGGGTTTAACGTGCCGGGCACCCAGATGGCGATGGCGGCGTTTATCCGCGACGGGCATTACCATCGCCACGTGCGGCGGATGCGCCAGATTTATCAGCAAAATATGGAAACCTACACCTGCTGGGTGCGGCAGTTTTTCCCGGCGGAGATTTGCGTGACGCGTCCGCAGGGGAGTTTTTTACTGTGGGTGGAGCTGCCGGAAACGGTGGACATGGTCTGCGTGAGCAAACAGCTGTGCCGGCTGAAAATTCAGGCCGCCGCGGGGTCGCTGTTCTCTGCCTCCGGGAAGTATCGCAACTGCCTGCGCATCAACGTGGCGCTGCCGCCGACGGACAAAAACCGCGAGGCGCTGAAGAAGATGGGCGAGGCGATTGTGATTGCGATGGAGGAGTAGTGCGGGCTGGTGCCCTCACCCTGGCCCTCTCCCACAGGGAGAGGGAACACAGCGATTCAATTGCCTGCATCGGCGAAAATCTTAAAGCGGCTCCCTGTTCCGGCCGAAAATCGCCGAAGCGTTTCCGTAAGGCCGGGGCGAGGCGCATGGATGCGCGTCGAGGGCGGCTTTACAGGGACGTTTCATCCGCCCGTCCCCGATAAGCCTGGAGCAAACGCTGAGGACAAAATTGCCGGGAGCAATTTTGGACAGCGCTTGCGCTGGCCCCGAAGGGGTGAGTCCCATGGATGGGACGAACAATCCGCGAAGCGGCGATTTTCTTGCCGGGAGCCAGGGTGGTCAGGGAGGCGGCGGCGAGCCTCCCTGACACGTTCACAGGTCGTGTGGTGACAGAGAAGCAGGGAACGTAAGGTGAACGGAATGACCTCCACAGCCGTATGTTCCCCTCACCCCAATTCTTCTAAAACTCAAAACTTCCACGACACGCTACCCACGATGCTGCGTTCTGCCCCGAAGTAGCAGTAAGAGAGCGAGTTACACGCCGCCACGTAGCTCTTGTCCGTCAGGTTATTGACGTTAAGCTGCGCGCTCACGCCGGTCAGCCCGACTTTCGACAGATCGTAGCCCACCACCATATCCACCAGCGTATAGGACGGCAGCGTATGGGTGTTCTGGCGATCGCTGGTCACGCCGTTCACGTAGCGCACGCCGGAGCCTACCGTCAGCCCGTCCAGCGGGCCGGTTTTGACGTCGTAGCTCAGCCAGGCGCTGGCCATGTTGCGCGGGGCATACACGGCGCGCTTGCCCTCCTCTTCCGGGCTGCTTTTCTTGTAGCGAATGTCGGTGTAGGTATACGCCGCCTGCATCCGCAAGCTGTCAGTAAGCTGGCCGATGGCTTCCAGCTCCACGCCCTCGGATTCGATTTCGCCGATGGAGCGGTACGGATCGGTCGGCTCCTCTTTGGTGGCGATATTCTTCTGATTGATGCGGAATACCGAGGCGCTGAACTGGCTGTTCATCCCTTCCGGCTCGTATTTCACGCCCGCTTCCCACTGCTTGCCCTTCATCGGGTCAAGAATATTGCCCTGCTCGTCGGCAAAGCTGGTCGGCGTAAAGGCGGTGGAATAGCTCACGTAGGGCGCAACGCCGTTATCAAACAGGTACAGCAGCGCCGCGCGGCTGCTGAAGTTGTTCTTATCCAGATCGCTACGGGTATGGTTAAAGTTGTCGACGTTCGACACGCTCACCTGGTCGTAACGGCCCCCGAGCGTCAAGCGCCAGCGATCGATGGACATCTGATCCTGCAGGTAGTAGCCGGTCTGACGCAGCTTGTGCTTCTCCCTGCTGTACTGGGTGATGTAGTCCGGCTTCGCGCCGTACACCGGGTGGAACGCGTCGATCGGCGGGAAGCCGCCGTAGTAGCCGGTGACGTTGTTGGTGCGATCCTGATAATCCATGCCGATCAGCACGCGGTGGTTCACCGCCCAGGTGTCGAAACTGCCGTCGACCTGGTTATCGAGCGTCACCGCGTTCATCTTCTCGTCCGAGCCGGAATAGCCGCGGTTCAGCTCGGTTTCGTTAAGCCAGCCCGCCGCGTAGACCTGATTCAGCTCCACCTTGGTGTGCAAATAGCGCAGCTTCTGGCGCACCGACCAGCCGCTGTCGAACATATGCTCGATGTTGTAGCCCACCATGTTCTCGCGACGATCGTACTTGTCGTAATCGTCCTCGCCCTCGAAGAAGGTGTTGGAGATCTTCTTGCCGTAATGCGGATCGACGGTGCCGTCATAGGGCAGGCCCGAGTGGCTGCCGCCTTCCGGGTCGCGGTGCAGGTAGGCCATCAGATCCAGACGGGTGTTATCGGTGATGCGCCAGGTCAGGCTTGGCATCAGCGCGTAACGCTCCTCTTTCAGCGGATCGAACTGGGAATCGGCGTAGCGGGTCATGCCGCTCAGACGCACCGCCACGCGGTCGCTATCGTCCACCGGGCCGGTCACGTCGAACATCGCGCCGCGCTGGCTATTGTTCCCGGCGAACAGCTTGATCTCCCCGCCCGGATCGAACGACGGCTTGCGGGAGGTGAGCGCCACGATCCCGCCCGGCGATGAGCGACCGTACAGCACCGACGCCGGACCGCGCACCACTTCGATGTTTTCGAGGAACCAGGGATCGACCACCAGCGAGCTGTGCGAGTTGGTGTCGCCCATCATCTTCAGGCCGTCGAGGTAGACGTTGTCCAGGCTGCCGTCCGAGAAGCCGCGCAGCACCATGTAATCAAAGCGATTCGATGCGCCAATCTGGTTACTGTAAACGCCCGGCGTGTAGCTCACCGCCTGGCGCACGCTGGTTGCCCCCTGCTCTTCGAACTGCTCGCGGGTGACGATAGACACCGACTGCGGCGTTTCGATATCCGGCGTTTCAAGTTTGGTCGCGCCGCTCTGCATCTGAGAAGTGACCACCACGGTTTCAGTTTTTTGGGCATCCTGCGCCAGTAAAGGAAAAGCGACGCTACCGGTAACCCATCCCACCAGCAATGCCAGACGCGACTTAGCAAACATGACCCTCTCCAAAGGTAATTCTAATTGGTAATAAGAATTATTACCTTTTTGAAATGACAAACGGCTATGCGCGCCGCCAGGTTACGTATGCGCGGTGACAAACCGCACGGATAACGTTCGCGCGGGAGGCAAAAGTGGATTAGCGGGGATGGCGCAGGCAGCCCGGCGAGATACCGTAGCGGCGGCGAAACGCGGTGGCAAAGTTGGTGGCGTGCTGGTAGCCGGACATCCACGCGGCCTGCTGAACGCTGTGGCCTTCCAGCAGATAGCGCCGCGCCAGCGCCAGGCGGCAGTCGCGCAGATAGTCAAACAGCGTGCAGCCGTAGCGCTTGCGGAACTTGCTGCGCAGGCTGCTCTGGCTCATGGCAGCCAGCGCCGCGAGCTGGGCGAGGGTGTGCTCCTGCTCCGGAGACTGCTCCAGCAGGCTGCGCACGCGCTCAAGACGCGCATGTTCTGGCCGGGACGGACGGGTTTGCTGGCACAGATTCAGGCCGTGGCCCAGCAGCTGACACATCAGCCCCTCCAGCAGCAGCCTGCGCGACAGTACGCTTAAGTCCGGCTGCTGCGCGTGCTGAATGCCCGACAGCACAAAGCCCGGCACCTGCCAGACGAACGCCGGGGCGTTTAGCGCCTGCCACTCGTCAAGAAGCGAGTCCAGCAGGCTGTCGCGCTTTGTATCGTGGGGATAGACGCCAAAGGAGAGCGTTTTCAGGGTGCTGTTGGCATCGTGGCGGGCGCTCATGGCCTGCTCTTCGCTCAGGCGGGCGCTGAACGCCATCCCGGAGCGCACCACGAATGCTTCCCCGTTCAGGGTAAGCGTGACGCACCCTTCCAGCACCACCAGCATGTACAGCGGGCTTGAGTGGCGAGAGGTGGTTTCGTAGGGCTGTAACACGCGCACGTCGGAATGGGTAAGGGAAATGCCGGAGGAGAGCATCATCTCTTCTACATCGCCCTGCAAAACCGGGCTGCCGATGGCGGTGGGGTCAGTTAACTGCGGAAAACGATAGTCGATACCGTAGCGCTCGCCGAAAACCTGAAAATCCTCAACCAAATAAATGCGTTTCGCTGAAGTCTTTTCATTCTGGAGCATCATGCGGGGCCTGCATCGATAAACGTGAGGCAAAACAGTACCATTCATTTATCGTAGCGGCAATGCAATTAAATAAGCTCCGGCGGGTGCCGGAGCCATGTATTAACTCTGTGCGAGCACGTTAATTACGCTTCCTGCCACTCAGCAAAAACCTCTTTATGGTTTTTGGTCAGAACGACTTTATTATCGTCCACCTTATCGACCCAGCCGAGAGGAATATAGTGGTGTTTACCGCCAGATTCCGGATCGCTCTTCGCGAGTTTAATACGTTCGCCGTCCAGATGGTCCACAACGCCGACGTGCGTTCCGCAGCTGGCTACAACCTGAGTGTGATCCTTAATGTCGCTTTTATTTACCATGTTAATTCTCCTGTTTCGGTTATATGGCTGTTGCACGAAATTAACTGTAGCGCATAAATTCGCGTTTCGGGGGCGTATTAGCATTTTGAAACATCATTGACAGAATATAAAAATGCGACTATCTGTGCACCGCGCGTAAATTAATCGGCAGAAATAAGAATAGGATGAATTATTACCGGGTAATTATTTATCCTGCATAATTTAATTAACGCAACCCACGGAGGAGATATTTATGACGATAGAAAATAATCGTACAGAAATTTCGCTGGCTCTTGGTGAAGCGGTACTAGACATCGTCCAGAAAGGCCACGAAGTGTCGCGACAAAATCTGGCGCAGGCGATGAAGCTCAAAGCGGAGAGGGAGCAGGACGACGAACGGCTCCTGAACTACTGGAAGGCCTGTAATATTCTGGTCTAAAAGGTGGCGGCGTTCAGCCTGGCTAAACGCCGCCCGCGCTTACTCGTCGAAGAACCAGTAGCCCTGGTTAATCAGCCCGGTCAGCTCGTCGATAAACGCCGGGTTTTGCAGCGCCGCGCCAAGCTCGGCCTGGCCGAGTTCGGTGTAGCGGCACAGGGCGTCAGCGGCGTTCGCATCCACCGTTTCATACAGCTCGCTGTTAATGAAGAAGCGATCGCCGATGTGCAGCACGCGCAGCCCGCTCAGGCGCGACAGGGTTTCCCCGCCCTGCAGGGCGTCGAGCACCTCTTCCGGGGTGTACGGCGGCTCGGCGGCGGCGATGTCCAGCTCGTGACGCGGCGTAGAAACAAAGCTGCCGAACCACTTCGTGAAATCATCCGGTTGGCTAATCAGGTCGATCATCATCTGACGAATGCGGTCGAGCTCGTACTGCTCAACGCGGCCCGGGTGCTCGCGGCAGGTCAGATCTGGATCGCTGTAGTGTTCCCCGCCCAGATCGTTTTCCAGCGCGTAATCGGCAAAGCTGCTGATCAGATCGCGACCGTTTGGCCCGCGGAAGCCGACGGAGTAGTTCAGCGCGGTTTCGTGGGTAAAGCCGTCGTGCGGGAATCCAGGCGGAATGTAGAGGATATCGCCCGGCGCCAGATCTTCATCGATGATCGGCTCAAACGGATCGACGTGCAGCAGCGCCGGATGCGGGCAGAACTGACGCATCGGCAGCTTGTCGCCCACGCGCCAGCGGCGGCTTCCCATCCCCTGAATGATAAACACGTCGTACTGATCGATATGCGGGCCCACGCCGCCGCCCGGCACGGAGAAGGAGATCATCAGATCGTCAAGACGCCAGTCCGGCAGAACGCGGAACGGACGCACCAGCTCGGCGGCCGGCATATGCCAGTGGTTAACCGCCTGCGCCAGCAGCGACCAGCCGGTCTCCCCGAGATTATCGAAATGCTCAAACGGGCCGTTGCTGGCCTGCCATTTACCGTTGGCGTGGCTTACCAGACGGCTATCGACTTCCGGCTCCATCGCCAGACCGGCCAGCTCGTCCGGCGTAATCGGATCGACAAAATTCGGGAAGGCATTTTTCAGCACAACGGGTTGTTTTTGCCAGTATTTTTCAAGAAATTCCGGCCAGTTCAGGTTCAGTTGATACGCCATAGGAAGCACCAGTAAGAGGGGAAACAGGCGCGATTATGGAAGAGAGCGTGGGGGGCTGTATTGTCGTGGGTCAAGTTAGGTCGGGTAAGGCAGAGCCGCTACCCGACACAAATGCACGGCTAAAACTTAGTCGAGCTTCAGATCGTCATAGTGGGCGATGATTTTGCCCACGATGCCGTAATCCAGCGCTTCTGCCGGAGACATCCAGAAGTTACGGTCGGTGTCTTTTTTCACTTTTTCCAGCGGCTGGCCGGTGGCGTCCGCAATCAGCTTGTTCACGCGATCCAGCATACGGATAATTTCGCGGGCTTCGATTTCGATATCCGTCGCCTGACCGCGCACGCCGCCCAGCGGCTGGTGGATCATGAAGCGGGTGTTCGGCAGGGAGTAGCGGTGCTCTTTTTTCGCCGCCAGGAAGATGGTGATCCCGGCGCTGGCCACCCAGCCGGTGCCGATGACGTGAACGTCCGGACGGATGAACTTGATGAAGTCGTGGATGGTGTCACCCGCTTCCACGTGGCCGCCCTGGCTGTTGATGTAGAGTTTGATCGGATCGTTGCTGACGCTTTGCAGGAGGATCATTTTGGTGATCACCTTCTCTGCCAGCTCCTGATTGATCTCACCGGAGATCACAATCGAACGGGACTCCAGCAGCTTTTGCTGTATCGCGCCCGCGCCATTTGTCCCTTCGGCTTTCTCTTTATCACCGCCATCTTTCAGTGTGTAGTGCATTATTATTTCCTCAGCATGTCGCGCTCAAAACCAGAGTGTAGCCTGTTTTGCCTGGCAAAGTCCTCAGACACATATAATGCGAACGTCCTGCGCGATTTGCACTACCCGATCGCGCAAAAACATCCCGCCGCAGACCTTTTTGCAGTACCTTCTGTGCTAAGCGCATGAAAATCACGCAGCATTACCCATGAGGATCGCTATGAACATTGCACACGTCGCGCTCTGGACGCGGGATCTGGACGCCCAGGCCACCTTCTGGCAGCAGTTTTTTGGCGGGAAGCCTAACGAGAAGTACCGCAGCAAAAACCGCCCGGGGTTTGAATCCTATTTCATCACCCTGGACGACGGCCCCACGATTGAGCTGATGGCGCTTCCCACCCTCGCCGACGCCCCTGCCAATAAAGAGTTCCCCGGCTGGGCGCATCTTGCCCTGAACGTGGGCGGCAAAGCCCAGGTTGACGAACTGGCAGAACGCGCGCGCCGGGCGGGGATATTAAAAAGCCCGCCGCGCATGACCGGGGATGGCTATTACGAAGCGGTGCTGACCGATCCGGACGGCAATCTGATTGAGATTGTGGGCGAGTGACGGTCGGCTAAAACGCCGGGGGTTGTTCGTCAGGCGCCGTCCTGCGGATAAAAGACCATCCCGGCGTAGGGTTTTTCCCGACACGCCGCCAGCCGCGCGGCGAGATTGCCCACGTGCAGCTCCAGCTTGTGTCCGTCCGGATCGAGAAAATAAAACGATGCCCCTTCGCTTTTATTCTGCTTCCAGACGGTGACGCCCGCCCGTTCCAGCCTTTGCGAGAACGGTTCAAAATCCGCCTCGGCGACGGTAAAGGCGTAGTGGGTATAGTCGCTCGCCTGCGGCGGCACGTACTGGCGCACCTCGTCATACGACAGGCAGAGCCACAGATCGCCGCAGGTTAGATACGCCCCGCTATCCCAGCGGGCGTGCAGCGTCAGCCCCAGCAGTTCGTGCCAGAAGGAGAGACTTTTTTGCAGATCGCTGACCGCCAGGGTCAGATGGTTGAGTGATTGCAGCATGACGCGCCCTTTTGTTTTTTGCCTAAGACATGATACGGTATTTTTATGAATACACATTCCGCCATAATCACCGCAAATCGTTGGTGGCAGCCTTTCTAAAGGCGGCCCGGAATTGTTTATCCCATTTTCAGATAGCCGCCGAAAGGCGGCTTTCACATTTCTAAGACCCCTTTCGGCAACTGCACATTAAGGAGTCTTTATGAACACTCATACCACTATCCTCACCGGCGATCGCCCCACCGGCCCGCTGCATCTTGGGCACTACGTCGGCTCGCTGCGCCAGCGCGTCGCCTTACAGCACACGCATCGGCAGTACGTGCTGATCGCCGACCTGCAGGGGCTGACGGACAACGGCAGCAACCCGCAGAAGATCCGCGACAACATCCCCGAAGTGCTGGCCGACTATCTGGCTGCCGGCATCGACCCGAACCTGACCACCCTCTGCCTGCAGTCCGCCCTACCCGCCCTCGCCGAGCTGACGATGCTGTACATGAACATCGTCACCGTCGCCCGCGTGGAGCGTAACCCGACGGTGAAAAACGAGATTGCGCAGAAAGGCTTCGCCCGCTCGCTGCCGGTCGGGTTTATGGCCTACCCCATCAGCCAGGCGGCGGATATCACCGCGTTTAAGGCCGGGTGCGTGCCCGTGGGCGACGACCAGCTGCCGATGATCGAGCAGACCAACGAGATCGTTCACAAGATGAACAGCCTGCTGCCCGCCCCGGTGCTGCACCACTGTAAGGCGATACTGAGCGACACTAGCCGCCTGCCGGGCGTCGACGGCAGCGCCAAGATGTCGAAATCGCTGGGCAACACGCTGCACCTTTCCGCCAGCGAAGAGGCGATTCACCGTGCGGTCAGCGCGATGTACACCGATCCGAACCACCTGAAGGTGAGCGACCCGGGGCAGATTGAGGGCAACGTGGTGTTTACGTATCTCGACGCGTTTCACCCGGACAAGGAGAAAGTGGCGGCGATGAAGGCGCACTACCAGGCGGGCGGGCTGGGTGACCGGACGTGCAAGAACGAGCTGGAGGCGTGTTTGCAGGAGCTGATTGCGCCGATGCGGGAGCGGCGGGCGATGTACATGCGCGATAAGGGAGAGCTGATGGCGATACTCAAGCGCGGCACGGAGCGGGCGCAGGAGGTGACGCAGGCAACGCTGAAAGAGGTGAAGAGGGGGCTGGGGGTGCCGGTATTTTGACGGCGGCTTAAATAATCATCCCGGCGCAGGGCCGGGATAATGTTCAGGCGCTGCGCTTAATCACTGGAATATCCCCGGTATCATTTAGCGCGCACGGAAACGTATTTAACCACTGCGCGACTTTCTGCTTATTGATATTCACCACGCTCATCCCTTCCAGGCAGCCCCATAATTCTCTTGTATGCTGTGGCGTAATCACGATGCAGTCTTTCATGACGCGGATTTTGACCGGCATACCGTTGATAAAGCCCGCGCGAGTTAACCAGTCGCCGCTCAGAGGCAGATATTTATTGTCTACCCGGGCGTAAAGCTCGCAGCAGGCGGCGCTGTTCTGCGGCGTTTCCGCCCGGGGATGCGCGGGCGCCGCGCTGGTCTGCTTGCCGTGGAGACGGCGGGCGCTGTTTTTGCGTACCAGCTCGCGGTTTTCGATCGTGCCGGAGAAAGCGTCTGATTCCGTTTTGCAAACGGTAAACTCTGGCTTAAAATTCGTCGCAGCCATTTCAACTCCTTTTCAGTTGCCTGTGGTTAGCGGTATGCGGGTGTTGCAGCACCTTCATATCGCGAATTCTCTCTTTAAATATTCCTTAAATACTTCCTTTGCCGTTCGCGTAATTTCTGGTGATCATTATACCGGGCTGAATATAAATACAGCGGTTTTGGGTGGGGTAAATTTGGAATTTGCGAGGAGGATTCAGGAAATAGGGTTGTGTGGGGTAATGTCATGTTTTTGTTCGTTGTGGGTTGAATGGGTAAATGTTTGCGAGCATGATGCAATTATTTACCTCATAACGTAACGCGATGGCTT
The DNA here is from genome assembly GCF_964208575.1 of Enterobacter soli. Taxonomy (GTDB): domain Bacteria; phylum Pseudomonadota; class Gammaproteobacteria; order Enterobacterales; family Enterobacteriaceae; genus Enterobacter; species Enterobacter soli_A. The sequence continues at coordinate 36,826 of NZ_CAXOFU010000013.1, forward strand.
CCAGCAAAACTCTCGAACAGGCAATTGCCGACATCACCATCTGGCGCAAAGGCGAACAACGCGCGCCGCATAAGCCGTTATTGCTCTTATATGTGCTGGCGAATTACCAGGAGGGGCATGCGCGGCTGTTTGATTACGGTACGGAGGTTCATGAGCAACTGCTGAGTCTGCTTGAGCGCTTTGGCCCCCAGCGGAAGACGCATTACCCGAATATGCCCTTCTGGCGGCTCAAAGGGGATGGATTTTGGGATCTTCAGAATACTGAGTTCTGTTCAACCACTGGTAGTAAGCAACCGCCCGTTAAAGAACTTGTAGAGCATAACGTTGCAGGCGGGTTTGATGAAAAACACTTTGCGTTGCTGAGTAAGAACAAAAACCTGATCGGCTCGCTGGCGCAGCAGATCCTCGAAGCGCATTTTCCGGAAAGCATTCAGGAAGAGATCGCGGATGAGATGGGTTTTGATATCCGGCAGATCCGTAAGGTTCGCGATCCGCTGTTCCGTCAGCAGGTGCTGCGCGCCTATAACTACGAGTGCGCAATATGTGGATTCAATATGCGGCATGATAACGCCTCCGTTGCGCTCGAAGCCGCGCATATCAAGTGGAAGCAGTTCGGCGGGCCGTGTGAAATACCCAACGGACTGGCCCTGTGTGCGATCCATCATAAGGCGTTTGATAAGGGGTCGATTGGGCTGGATGAGAGTATGCGCGTACTGGTGTCTGAGGCGGTGAACGGGAGCGGGATCGTTGGGCGGCTGTTCTGGGATTTTGCGGGGAAGCAGATTGCACTGCCGATGGTGAAAGGGAATTACCCGGGGGAGGGGTTTGTGGAGTGGCATCGGAGAGAGGTGTTTAGGGGGTGAGTGCGAAGGCCGGACTCGCCTTTTCGTTTAATCTATTGAAAATTAATGAGTTATGAGGATTTATTTTGGGGATTTGCCCCCAGAATGGGACATAAAATTGAATACTGGGTGGAAGATCACAAAGTTGCGTGATTATTTTCCAGGTCCGAAACGCATTCCAGAGTAAGGCTTCTCACGGCATTGCACCAGTCGAGATGCTAAATCTCCCACATGTAGCTCCAGCTTGTGGCCATCCGGGTCAAGAAAATAGAAAGATCGCCCTTCGCTTTTGTTGTCTTTCCCGACCGTCACTCCTGCCTGTTTCAGCTTATACAAGAACGGCTCAAAATCCTCTGACGCGATGTTGAATGCGTAGTGGGTATAGTCACTTTCCTGCGGTGCCACGTAATTACGTGATACGTCGTAAGAAAGGCAAATCCAAAGATCGCCACAGGTAAGGTAAGCGCCGGTATCCCACTCAGCATGTAGCTTCAACCCCAGCAAACCGCGCCAGAAGGTCAGGCTACTTTGCAAATTACTGACGGAGAGCGTTAAGTGATTCAGAGATTGAAGCATAGGGATACCTATAAATTATCATGCCTTAACAGGGGAATAATTTATCTCAAAAATAATAAAAATTGAGATAGTTTTAAGTGATGATCTACACTATCTCAAACTCATAAAATTTTGAGATAGCGACATGCCAATCAAAAGACCACCGGTACTTATTCCATTTTCCCAACTCACCGGAGCGGATTTGGAAACCCACCAACATTACAGCCGCGTTACCGACGATAAAGGTCGCTATCTTCCGTTTGACGAATTCTGCCGCCGCACATCCAGCGGGGAAAATGTCTCTATCGCCTGGACGCTTACGCGGCGCGCGCGTGACTCAGCCATGCAACGCATCCATTATCGCAACGAAGCAGTCGATGAGGCTGGCTTTGTCCTTACACCTGACATCATGTCAGTGTGTGAACTGGTGGACAAGCACGCCACAAGGCTGGCGCTCAAAGAACTTACCTCCAGACTCAGGGGGGCAGGAAAAGAGTTAACAACACTAAGTATGGAAGAACCCATCACCTCATCACAGTTGGAAGGCGCTAACACAACTACGCTTGTCGCGCGGGACATGCTGGAAAGTGGCAGAGCCCCCCATACCGAAGATGAACACATGATCGCTGGTAATGCGCGGTTGATGGCCGAAATACCGGAACTTATCCAGGAGCCATTAACACCAGACTTAATCCGTCGCTTCCATGCCGTTGGCATGGATGGAATTAATGACGAGAAATATCGTCCTGGAGAATTCCGCGACACCGATGATGTGGTGATTGCAGATTATGACGGTAACATTGTTCATCAACCGCCAGCCGCCACCGACCTGCAGGTACGTCTGCAAATGGTGTGTGACTTCGTAAACGACACAGAATCCTACGTTCACCCTCTGGTAAAAGCCTGTGTTCTTCACTTCATGATCGCCCATGAACGTCCTTTCCGAGACGGTAATGGGCGAACAAGCCGTGGGCTATTTTACTGGTACATGCTGAAATCAGAGTATGACGTGTTTAAGTACGTCTCTATCAGCCAGCTACTGCATGCAGCCCCGGCCAAATATGCCCACAGCTACCAGTACACTGAAACCGATGGTATAGATCTGACTTACTACCTTGAATATCAGGCCAGTATTATCCATCGGGCTATGACAAGGCTCTTAAAGCATGTAGACAATCTGGTCGCCCGCGCAGCCCGAATTGACCATTTTTTGTATAAATCAGGGAGCTTATCGCGGCTGAGCGGACGGCAAGTCACACTACTCAACATCATTCTGGCGGAGCCTGGTAAGAAATACTCCGCAGCTGGCGTAGCTGAGGCGCTTGGCGTATCGGATAACACTGCGCGTAATGACCTCCGCACCTTAGCGCGTGAAAATCTCTTAACCGAGATATCAGAAAACGACCAGAAAACGGTTTATAAGGTATCTCGGGAACTGAACTAAATCCGGGAGAGTGAATAAATTAACAGCATTATTTTAAACGACATTGGGAGTTATGGCTGGACTAAAGGGATGAAACTGTCCAGTGGGATAATGCAGAGTGTGGGATGAGTCCAGCGCATCAAAGTCTCGTAACTGCTCCTATGAGTATGTTCCCTGAAGACTACTAGCCGTCTTGGGTAGGAATCGAGACTATACACTGACACAGACTCGTAAAGCTTTGTTGCTAGCGAGAAGCTCTTATCAAACGTACAATCGACACCTTAAAATAGCTCTTATCGAAAAAGAATTGCTTTTAACAGGATTTACAGTGAATAAACAACAGCTTGCGGCGAAAATCTGGGAATCTGCCAACCAGATGCGGTCTAAAATTGAAGCCAACGAATACAAAGACTACATACTCGGCTTTATCTTCTACAAGTACCTAAGTGACCAACTGGTGCAGTTTGTCACCAAACAGGGTATGACGCCCGAAGACATCAAAACCCTCAACGAAGAAGACGCCGACACCGTTAAATACGTGCAAGACAATCTAGGCTACTTTATAGCCTACGATAATCTGTTTTCTACATGGATTGATCCAACATCCGAATTTGATGAATCTAACGTACGTGATGCGCTCTCGGCCTTTAGCCGTTTGATTTCGCCAACGTACAAAAAACTGTTTGAAGGCATTTTTACTACCTTAGAAACAGGATTAAGTAAACTGGGTGAAAGTGCTGGCAAACGCACCAAAGCCATCAGCGACTTAATGCACCTGATCAATAGCATTCCCATGACTGGTAATCTAGGGTATGACGTACTGGGCTATATTTACGAATACCTGATTGAAAAATTTGCCGCCAATGCCGGGAAAAAAGCTGGTGAGTTTTACACGCCACATGAAGTTTCTGTACTCATGTCGAACATCATCGCACATGAGTTGAAGCACAAAGATACCATTAAAATTTACGACCCTACTTCTGGCTCAGGTTCATTGCTAATCACTATCGGTGAGGCATTCGAGAAATACGCGAAAAATAAAGACTGCATCACCTATTACGCCCAAGAGTTAAAAGCCAACACGTACAACCTGACCCGTATGAACCTCATCATGCGTGGTATTAAAGCCAGCAACATTAAAACCCGTAATGGTGACACCCTGGAAGACGATTGGCCGTATTTTGATGACAGCGATCCTCAAGGCTCATATTACGCCTTACATGTCGATGCCGTGGTGTCCAACCCTCCTTACTCACAAAACTGGGACCCCAGCTTTAAAGACAGCGATCCGCGCTATTCACGTTTTGGCCTGGCACCTAAAACCAAAGCGGATTTTGCTTTTTTGCTGCACGATCTCTATCACCTAAAGCCCGATGGCATTATGGCTATCGTGCTACCTCATGGTGTCTTGTTCCGTGGTGGTGAAGAAGGTGAAATTCGCAAGCAACTCATTGAACAGAATCATATTGATGCCATTATTGGTTTACCGGCCAATATCTTTTTTGGCACCGGCATTCCTACGGTGATTTTGATACTCAAGCAAAAACGTCAAAGTACCGATGTATTGGTGGTCGATGCCTCCAAACACTTTATGAAAGAAGGCAAAAACAACAAACTGCAAGTCAGTGATATTAAGCGCATTACTGATGCGGTGATTAACCGCGAAAGTATCGACAAGTTCTCGAAACTGGTGAGCAAACAAACCCTACGCGACAATGGTTACAACCTCAACATACCGCGCTATGTGGATTCCTCTGCGACGGCAGAAAGCTGGGATTTACACGCCACCATGCTCGGCGGTATTCCCAATAGGGAAATTGCCGAGTTAGACAACTTTTGGCTGGCCTTCCCTCAATTGCGCAGTACTTTATTTACGCCAAAATCAGCTGCTTACAGTGAGCTTGCAATTGATAAACAGGACGTCAACGACCGCATTAGCGGGCACCTGCAAGTGTTAGAGTTTATCAGCGCCTACAACCAGGCTTTTAATGGCTTTGATGACCACCTAAACACCGAGTTAATACAAAACTGGCAAAGCGTAAAGCGTAACCAGCAAGAAGCAGTATTAAGTGCTGAGCTATTTGCCCGCTTAGCACCTATTGCCTTAATCGACAAATACCAGGCCTACCAATGTCTGAACAACCAATGGCAAATCATCAGCGCTGATTTAGAAATGATGCAAACCGAAGGCTTTGCCGCCACCAAACAAGTTGACCCGAATATTGTCATCAAGAAGAAAGACGGCAAAGACACCGAAGTACAAGACGGCTGGAAAGGCCACATACTGCCCTTTGATTTAGTGCAACAAACTTATTTAAGTCATGACTTAAAAGCTTTGGCAGATAAGGAAACCCGCCTGGCAGAAATCGCTAGCGCTCTGGAAGAAATTTTAGAATCTCTCACCGAAGAAGAAAGAGAACAAGATACGGTCAAAGAAAGCAAAGACGGTTTTGCCAATGCCGAAGTCGGCAAAGCCGCTAAGGCTTTCTTGAAAGAACAAAAAGACAGCAAAATTAAATTTGCCGAAGAAAGCTATGAAGCCAAAATCATTCGCGCGAACAAATTAATCGATGAAGAAAAAAACCTGAAAAAAATGGTCAAAGATGCGACCGCTGCCCTGCACTTGAAAACCAAAACGACCATCGAAACATTAACTGATGAGCAAGTGAACAACCTGCTGCACCTTAAATGGATTGCGCCATTAAGTATGGAGCTGGCTGCCTTGCCAAACGCAGTGATTGGCCAACTTACGAGCCAAGTACAAGCTCTTGCTGATAAATACGCCATCACATATTCGCAAGTCTCCCGTGAGATAAAAATCACCGAGCAAGAACTGGCGGAAATGATGGGCGAGCTCACTGGCAATGAGTTTGATATGCAGGGTTTGGCTGAACTCACCAGCTTATTGAAGGGTGAATAAGATGAGTATGGATAAAAAGGTGCCTGAGATTCGGTTTAATGACTTTGGTGAGGAGTGGAATGGTAGATGTTTGGGAAGCCTCTGCCTCATTGGTGATATAGATCATCGCATGCCTGAATCTAAAACAATGGGCATTCCCTACCTTATGACGGGAGACTTCTGCGGCATTAACGGCCTTGATTTTAAAAATGCCAAGTTAATATCCATTGAGGATTACGAGCTCTTATCAAAAAAAATAAAACCTGAATATGGCGATATATTGTTTGCTCGTTATGCTTCAGTTGGTTCTGTACGTTATGTCGAAACAAAAATTGATTTTCTAATTTCTTACTCCTGTGCAATTATAAAGACAAACAATACCTCTTATGGTAAATTTTTGTTCTATTGCTTTCAGACGGATAATACTCAAAAAAAAATAGAGTTAGATATAAATACTGGTTCCCAAAGAAATATTGGGATCGATTCGTTAAAAAATCTATTCGTATTTTTACCGAAGTCAGAAGAGCAAATCGTTATCGGCAACTACTTCCAAAAGCTCGATAGCCTAATCATTCAGCACCAACAAAAGCATGACAAACTCAGCAATATTAAAAAAAGCATGCTGGACAAAATGTTCCCAAAACAAGGCAAAACTATCCCAGAAATCCGCTTTAAAGGATTTAGTGGGGAGTGGGAGGAGAAGCCGTTTGGAGACTGCTTTGTTAACGTACCGAACAACACGCTTTCTAGAGCCAACTTAAACTACAAAACTGGATTGGCCAAAAATATTCACTACGGCGACGTACTAATTAAACTTGGTGAAATTCTGGATGCAAGTAATGAGATCTTACCATTTATTACTAACGATGACGTGGCCAACAAGCTAAAACATGCCACCTTACGCGATGGTGACGTTATCATTGCTGATGCAGCCGAAGATAGTACTGTTGGAAAATGCACGGAATTATTTAATATAAATGAGCAGTTAGTTCTTTCTGGATTGCACACGATTGCCGTTAGACCTACATTGCCGTTTGCTTCCAAGTATCTTGGTTACTACTTAAATTCATCTTCATACCATGATCAGCTTTTATCATTGATGCAAGGTACAAAAGTATTATCAATATCAAAAACTGCAATACAGAACACAAATGTTGCATTTCCAAAGAGTTCGGAAGAACAAGCCGCAATAGGAAATTACTTCCAGAAACTCGATATGCTAATCAATCAACACCAACAACAAATCACCAAACTCAATAACATCAAGCAGGCTTGCTTGAGCAAAATGTTTGTATAGGGAGTGCACATGATCACCTTCAAAAACGAAGCGCAATTTGAGCAAGCCTTTATTGAAGTACTCACCAACAAGGGCTGGGAACCGGAGATACTCAAAAACAAAACCGAAGCCGATTTGCTACAAAATTGGGCGTCCATTTTGTTTGAAAATAATCGTCAGCGGGATCGCTTAAACGATGTCCCGCTTACCGCGACTGAAATGCAGCAAATTATTGAGCAAATCAAAGAGCTTAAAACCCCGCTCAAGCTGAACGGTTTAATTAATGGTAAAACCGTGGCTATTAAGCGCGATAACCCAGCCGATACCTTGCATATAGGCAAAGAAGTCAGCTTAAAAATATACGATCGCCAGGAAATCGCCGCAGGACAAAGCCGTTATCAAATTGTACAACAGCCAAAATTTGAACGTGGCAGTCCTTTACGTAACGACAGACGAGGTGATGTGCTGCTGCTGATTAACGGTATGCCAGTGATCCATGTCGAGCTAAAGCGCAGCGGTATTCCGGTTAGCCAGGCCGTAAACCAAATTGAAAAGTACAGTACAGAAGGTTTATTTAACGGCCTGTTTTCGCTCATCCAGGTATTTGTGGCCATGGAGCCAAACGAGACCAAATACTTTGCCAACCCCGGACTAGACGGCAAGTTTAACCCCGATTATCAGTTTAACTGGGCCGATTTTAATAACGAACCCATGAACTACTGGAAAGACATCGCCTCTACCTTGCTTTCTATTCCTATGGCGCATCAGTTGATTGGCTTTTATACCGTCGCCGACGATACCGACGGCGTGCTTAAGGTAATGCGCAGTTATCAGTATTACGCCGCCAATGCGATATCAGACAAAGTAGCCAAAACCAACTGGCAACAGCTGGGTAGCGCTAATAACCCTGAGCGTCTCGGGGGTTATGTGTGGCATACTACCGGTTCGGGAAAAACCATGACCAGTTTTAAATCGGCGCAGTTAATTGCCCAATCGAAAGATGCCGATAAAGTGATTTTTTTAATGGACAGGATTGAGCTGGGTACCCAATCTCTGACGGAATATCGCAATTTTGCTAGCGATGGTGAAACCGTTCAAGCTACAGAGAATACTCATGTACTCATTACCAAATTAAAAAGCAGTGCAACTTCCGATACGTTAATTGTTAGCTCCATTCAAAAAATGAGTAATATTTTTGAAGAAGCTGATAATGAGGGAACAGCAACAAATTCAGCTGATATAGAAAAGATCCGAGCTAAGCGCCTGGTATTTATTATTGATGAAGCACACCGCTCGACGATGAGTGGAGGCAAAGAAAATAAGCTAGGCATGTTGGTAAGCATTAAAAAAACGTTCCCTAAGGCACTCTTTTTTGGTTTTACCGGCACGCCAATTCATGATGAAAATAAAATCAATAGCAATACTACCGCTGATGTATTTGGTAACGAGTTACATCGCTATAGCATAGCTGATGGTATACGTGATGGTAACGTTTTGGGCTTTGATCCTTACAAAGTTCCTACCTTTAGAGATAGTGACCTAAGGAAAGAAGTTGCATTAGAACAAGCCAGGGCTGAATCGGTTGCTGATGCGATGGCGGATCCAGCAAAAAAGAAAAAGTTTAATCACTTTTTAAATGACGTACCGATGGCAGGCTATAAAGATGGCACTGGAAAATATCACAAAGGCATTGAAGACTATATACCTAAAAGCCAATATTTAACGGCTACCCACCAGGAAAAAGTCGTCAGTGATATTTTAGATAAATGGGATGTACTCAGCCAAGGCAATAAATTCCACGCGATTTTAGCCACAAATAGCATCGCTGAAGCGATTGACTATTACCGGCGTTTAAAAGCGGCCAAACCTGAGCTAAAAATCTCAGCCTTGTTTGACCCAAATATTGATAACGACGGTAGTGGTGACCGAGGCCCAACCTTTAAAGGCGATGGGCTGGATGAAATTATGAGTGACTACAATAAGCGTTATGGCCACGATTTTGATTTTGCCCGCCACGCCGCTTTTAAAAAAGATCTAGCGGCACGCCTTGCTCATAAAAAACCTTACGAACGCATTCATACCGAGCCTTCAAAACAATTAGATTTATTGATTGTAGTGGATCAAATGCTTACTGGTTTTGATTCTAAATGGCTTAATACTTTGTATTTAGACAAGGTAATTAAATACCAAAATATAATTCAAGCGTTCTCACGTACCAATCGCTTGTTTGGTCCCGACAAACCCCACGGTATCATCCGTTATTACCGCTATCCGCATACAATGGAGCAGCACATTAATGCTGCAGTAAAACTCTATTCCGGCGATAAGCCTATCGGCTTGTTTGTTGATAAGTTAGAAAGCAATCTTAAAGCCATAAATGAATTAGTAGCTGACATTACCGAGCTGTTTGTTACCGCTGGTGTGGAGAATTTTGAAAAACTGCCAGACGATATAGAAGCCTGTGCCCAATTTGCCAAGTTGTTTAATACCTTTAGCCAGCACCTGGAAGCGGCTAAAGTACAAGGCTTCCATTGGGAACAGTCGGTCTATTCCTTTACTGAAAATAATGCAGAACATGAAGTAACGCTGTCTATAGACGAACAAACTTACCTGAGTCTAGTCCTGCGCTATAAAGAATTAACAGCCAAAGGTGAGCACGATGGTGCAGGTGGTGGCGATGTGCCTTTTGATATCAGTGGTTATTTAACTGAAATAGATACCGGCAAAATCGATGCCGACTATATGAATAGCCGATTCGATAAATATTTAAAAGAGCTAAACAAACACCAGGATCCTGCAAGCATTGAATCCACATTAAATGAACTGCACAAGTCGTTTGCAACGCTCACCCAAATTGAGCAAAAATACGCCAAACTCTTCTTGCACGACTTGCAGCGCGGCGATGCGCAGCTAGTTGGAGGCCATACTTTCAGAGACTACATCAACATCTACAAAGATAACGCTGAAAATGCGCAAATAAACGCCGTTGTTAATGCTCTTGGTTTAGATAAAGAACTGCTCATAGCATTAATGGTTGATAGTGTTAATGCGAAAAACCTAAACGATTTTGGTCGCTTCGACGCATTAAAAGAATCGGTAGATAAGGCAAAAGCAAAAATCTATTTTGAAAAACAAGATGGCGTAAGCATACCTTTATTTAAGTTGAATATACGCATTGAACAGTTTTTAAAACAGTTTATTTTTGCACAAAAAAATGATTTTTTAAGTGACACAGATATTGTTGGTGATGTGATTTGATGTGATTCACTCAGCATAAGTCTTGCCACATTTATGCTGAGTGTTCTTATTTCAGAGGTACTGCATCATGAACTCAATAAAATTTATTGGTAATATTCTGGTTAAATCTACCTTTCAGATCTGAACCTACCTTTTTTCCCCTGCAAGTGTCTGATGGTGGATACAGCAACGCCTGTCTATACAAAAACAGGCGTTGCAAATTCATGCAGGCAAATACGTTTTCTTAAGTGGCACCAACAGCTTAGTTTCAATATCCACTTGCTCATAGTTTTCCACTAACGCACGTACCAAATCGTCCAGCGTCCATAGCGTCAACGGGATTGTAGAACGATCGGCCTCATAGCGTGCATCCTTGCTGAATCCACCGGTGCTGACATACAGCCCGCGATCGTCTTTATGACGGCCACCGATAAAGCTACGGATTTGCTGGCTGCTCATCTGTTCCCGTCGGTGCTTCACCTCAACTATAATACGCGGATTTTCGAAGCCAAAACCGTCAGGGGAAGCAATGATATCTTTCCCACGGTCAGCACCAGCAGGCGATACCTGGGTTTTATATCCCATGCTGCGTAACACGCCTGCGACCAGATTCTGCATCTCATCCCAGTCGAGACGGTTGATACGATCCTTGATGCCTTCAAAAGCGATCATTTCCATGTCGCGCAGAGGATTAGAAACAACCTCATCCTCTTCACCTGAAACAGGTACTTCCGGCACGACATCTGAGACAGGCTTTTTGCCCTGCACTAATTCATTCACAGCAAAATCAGGCACCTGAAAAACCGTCAGCGTTGAGCCAAGGGTGTTTCTGGTTGCATCACTCAGACTATCGCGCTTAATCTCTTCCGCGTTCCACTTCACTTTACGTGCAATGCCCATGCCATCTTCAAGCCACTCGGCATGAAACTCAAAATCTGAGGCGATTTTCCCTATCAAATAAGTCCGATTAGAAGGTGAATAAGTGATAGCCCAGTCACCTTTCTGCATCTCATTCACAAAGCGCCAGACCTGGGAAGCACCGGAACGAACTGTGCCTGGCTTAGTCTGTGGCTCAAGCTCCTGATACCGGGTAAACAACTGCTCTCTTGAGCATCCCGGTTTCACATAGGGAGCGAGCTGCGACCAGCCGATTGCAACAACCTGTTTGTCCCTGAAGTCATCATACAATTTTCCGCCATCGCCGCGGATCATCCACATTTTAGTCGCCACAATAATTCCTTCTGAAAATGCCTCACCGTACGGGCAGAAACTGTCTACCAGGATATGGTCATTCCATTCAGCCATCTTACGCTGGAAAACAGTCGATAAGATGGCCAATCAAATTCCTACCCTAAACCTGACGCCTCTCAAGGCTATTATAAATTGCCTCAATCTCGCCCTTCAGGTTATCACCGCAATAAACCATTGATGTATCGTATCGTTCATATCGCGCTTCACGTGTCGCGCTAAACCAGTTGAACGATCCCACGCACAGCAAACCATCATCCCCAATAACAATTTTGCTATGAACACGATTGACCAGTTTTGTCGCAATACCAAGGGCGTTCAGTTTCTCCAGCGCCGCTTTGAGGTTCTGCTGTTTCTCTTTTCGCTTCTCAAAATCACTATGTTCAGTGTTGTAGCTTCTGTCAGTGATAATCGTGACATTAATACCACGTGAACACGCCGCAATCATAGAATCAAGAAAACCGGTTTGCTCCAGTTTTTGCCAGGTTAGCCATGGAGAAACTATCGTGATGTGTTTACCGGTATTTTCAAACGTCTGATTCAGGAAATTATCATGCTGCTCCACACCATGGAGTGTATAGATTTTGGTCTCGGAAGTTTTTAAATCCTTACGCTCTTTATAATCAAAAGTGAGCGCATTCTTCTCTGACTCAAAGAGATATTTTGCCAGTATTCCCCGCGGAGATGAGGCTGGCTGAATCTCAAACAGGTCCATATCGCCGAAGACCAGGAAACTGTCCTTCGCACGGGAAACAGCAACGTTCAGCATGCTGTTATCGCTATCAATAAACCCGCCGTCTTCATGCTTTGAATAGACTGGCGAGAATATCACAATCGCTCTTTCCGCTCCTTGAAGAGAGTGCACGGTGCCCACCGTGAGCGACGTTTCATTCGCGCCAGTGCTGATACCTTGTTTACCCAGCGCCTGTTTGATGGTCGATACCTGCGCGCTAAAAGGCGTCACGATACCGACAACCTCATGAAGCGATTTGCCGTAATGTGCTTCAATATCCTGCTGGTTATCTGTCAGCCAGGCAGCTATCGTTTCAGCCTCCAGCAAATTATATCGACTTCCGCTACTTGCCAGCTCGCCTTTACCATCAATATGGAGATAACCCATTGCGGGCATTAAATTGCTCTCTTCACACCCTCTTTTAGGCAACAACTTACCGTGATAGCAGAGCGTATTGCAGTATCCAATAATATTATCGAAGCACCGGCGGTGTTCATATAAGTACATTCCACGAGCCAGTTCGGGATCATATTGATAGCGTGAGGCACACTGCGCTATTTTCATGACGCTGCCAGATGCGGCGCTTTTACCAAGCTCTGCGATTGCCGTATATTTCTCAGTAATCTCTTCTTGCGTACTGCCTGACAGAATTTTTTCCGCCAGCATGTTACCTATATCAATAGCGGGAGCAATACTCCATATTGGCGGGATCTGTTCCGTATCACCAATTACTAATGCCTTTTTAGCCAAGGCAAACGAGGCAGCAGCCACTTCAGGAAGCACCTGCCCGGCTTCATCGACAATGAGTAAATCGGCAAAATCATATAAATAACTTTTCTCGAATTTACGCTGACCTTTGTGTTCGCTTATCTGCATATTGCCGGGCAGCATATAGCAGGTCATGACTACGCATGGAGTAAGTTTCATTCGGCGTTGCCAGCGAGCAGTTACCCCTTTAGCACCTTTCTTGCCCTTCTCTTTCTGCAGATCATCGATCTTCGCCATATCCATTAGCCAACGACCTTCCCAGTAGTGGGTCGTCAGTAAGAATGCAGGGAAACGAATCTGCGTATCAGCCAGTTCATCTGCCTGTGAGAAGCTCAATTCCTTGTCGCTCTCATGCCCTAAATCAAGTGCCAGCCTCTGCCATTCCTGAGCCGCCTGCTGTTCTTTAAGAACAATTTCATGGGCGGAGTCAATCTGCTGCCGGTATGTTGTTTGCTCACGCTCAGCGGAGTTGAGAAGTCCATTAATATTACGTTCAATGGTTTCAGGATCAGACCACTGATTCCCCGCAATCAGCTCACCTAATTTATCTTCGAGATACAATTGTATTTGGTACTGCCGCTTACTGCGAACCGCTGGTAGCCAGGAAAATAATGAATAGATCAGTGATTCACCGGCGCGATATTTTTTCCATTCCGCTTTAGCACTCTTTAGTTGAGTGACTTTTTTTTCTTGCCCGGAGAGTAATTTATTTAGATTAGCGAGATATTGCTCAATGTCATTAGCAATAAGCTCACGCGCAGCCCGAACCTGGCTTAACGTTTGCCATGCTGCGTTCAGCCTTACCAGTTGTTCGTATTTTGCTGCCAACTGACCATGCAGGAGTTCAATGACCTTTTCAGGGGATGAACAATCTTTTTCAGGGAAGGCTGCCTTAGCTTTATCCAGATAAAACAGCAGTGCATCCTCTACATACTCTTTTGACTCAACCTGGTTGAAGAAATCTTCAGTTTGGTATTTTTTGGCTGCCTCGGCTTTACGAGTGCTTGAGGGAAAATAAGCGCCGAAGCTTTTCAGCTCTGGCAACCATCGTCCGGCCATTGCACCAGTACCCTGGGAAAAGTCTTTCCCGAACGCCTCGATAATGTTCGTTACAGCCTGGTTATTTGTTGAAGTCGCGATAATAACCGGAGGTTCCGCTTTTTCGAGAGCCGCTCTGGCCCACTGCGTGGCGATGATAGAAAGCACCAGCGTGGTTTTCCCGGTTCCCGGAGGGCCGTTAACGGCAAGGATATCGCCATGCCTGGCATCAAGAAAATGGCTTAAGGCATCGCGCTGAGCCTTTGCCAGCGGAAACTTATCCCCGGAGTGTCCAAGTCTGTCGCTGAATTTTGCTTCCGGAGGAAGTAATGACTCTGCAGCATGAACCTCTCGCGAGGCGAAGCGATTGAAGAGCGGCACATCCTTTTTGCAAACAAGCAGGTGATCATAAAGCGAAAGGATATGGAAACTGGCACCGCCAGATTGCGCCGTTTTCACCATATAACCATGTTCAGCGAGTTCATATTGCTCGGGATTTTTTATCCAGTCGCCGACAACGTTCTTCAGCAGCCTTTCTGAATCATCCAGATATTGACGCCACTCCTGTTGCCAGGCTGCATATCGTGCTTCTCGTTCTTCATCCGTTTCAGCAGTCTTATCAACGCTGTCATCTACGTTGATAGAGAATGAGGTATGTGTCGTTTTATATTTGTCATACTGCTCAATCTCACCAATCGAAAATGCCCCTTTTGGCAAAGGTTCAAGCAGGTCTCTGGGAATGGAGGTCGCTGGCGTCGGATATAAAAAACCTTCACGGCTCAACAGGGCGGGCGTCACTATCGGGGTAACAATATCAGGCGCGCCAGCGGAACGATCCTTTCCATGCTGCAGTAACCGGAAATAAACCTTTGGCCGCAAGATGACATCGACTGTTTCGACGTCGTCTTTTTCTCCTTCAAAAAATTTACCGACCATCGCTTCGTCAAGACGTCCCATCGCTATCTCATGCCAGTGAGTGAAATTTTTGACGTCTTTCCGTTCAAAACTGCCCTTTCCTGACTCAGTATCTGCAAGCGAGTTGCGCCAGTATGAGGCAAACCCTAAAGCATTTTCATCCATTACCAGTCCTATGACTCAATAAAATCCATTGATTTATCGAATATAAAATCACCGTATGGATAACTATTGTCCACGTTGAAACGCTGGCTGCAATGTTTTGTTCACGCTTCGATACAAATACTCAGGTTATACGGAGTTCAGAAAACGACCATATCCTGCTGCATGGCACATAAAAGCTTTATAACAGAAGCAGCAGAGGGTTACCGATTGCACAGCACGCTCCAGAAGCCAGTGAGCCCTACTGGCAGCGTTCAATGCAATATTGGAACCTGTAAGTTCAGAAAATAGCGCTGTCGAAGATGGTTCTGTATGTAGGCTCTCCAGCTATTGTTTTGTCCGATGCTTGCGAATAAAAGCATTCAAAATGTCGCCTTCACCATGCATGACAGAAAAAGAATATTCACATTCTTTCTTTATCAAGATTCCACATAATTCCTTGTGCAAATCTACATTAACACCCTTTCCTTTCTGCGCTTTCTTCACACCGAGCTCACATGAACTGATTAATTCAACGTTACAGGGTTTCTTCAAACAATTCACACCATCAATAAAGCCCTGGAGAATGCATCTATTTGCGGTCGTATCACTGTAGGAGAAGGTCAGATATTTTATTTTCCCTTCGCATTCCAGCACAACTTCCGCCGAACCTTCACGTGTTGCAGCATCACAACTTCCTGTTGAATATATTTTTACCATCTTCATTTTATACCTTTCCCCTTATCAAACGAATCATGACATCCTATATCAAAGGCATTCTCGTCAAAACTTAACTATCTCAGTAAATTCTCCCGATGCCATTCCAGATAACAATACGATTCAACAGAAAATGCCTTTATTTTCTCTGGCAACAAAAGCTGCTCTTTAACACTAATATCCAGCTCATTGCTAATTAATAAGCGCCCATCGTTCTCAAACGAAATCCATCCCTGATCGAATAGGATATCAATGTGTGCAGCCAGTATAATTCCATTATAAGGATCAAGGCGTTCGTTCCCATTCTCGCAGGCAGCCCACGGTTTTATATGGCTGGCACGGAGTAACGGCGCAAACGTCGTTCCCGTAACAGGGCATGCCGGATACAGCATGAGACAATTTTTTCGAAAGGTCCCCTGCCCCAGCCGCGCCGCAATCAACTGCTCGCGTACGGTATCTTCAATACTTTTATCCTGCTGAATAGCCAGACAATCACGTTGTGCCTGCTCCTCTCCATCAGAAGATATTAACGAAAGAACGCGCTGCTCAATCGCACTCTCTGAAAGCAGACTCAATCGCTGATGCACTCGCTGCGCTGAATGAGAAAGCGCAGCAGGAGCGCCCTGCTCGTCACGCCAGCCAACACGCGCATCAGTAAGCCACGAGTCAAAGCGATCACGACTATTTCTCAGACTATTGTGAAACTCGCTGGCGGTTTTGCCCGCGCCAAAACGGGGATAAAACAAGGCAAAAGCCTCTTTCCATTTCTGAACACCCAGTCCTACGGGTGGTTGAGATTTACCGTACTTCGACAAATACCACGCCACTTCAAGCAAATCGTCTTCCGAGCTATTCAATGTTACATCCTGTTTTTCCAGCGTAATTAATCACCAGATTATGTCTGAAAAGATCGTTAACTAAACTGATCAGGTTAGTTGTTTTAGCAAAAACATCTCACACCGGTTTTCACCATCAACAAGCAGAACACGCAACCAACAACACAAAAAGGAACACGCCATGCCCCCGCGCAAAATCCGCCAGGAGTGGCTGACGCTGGATGAGGCCGTAGAAGTCATCCGGCAGCACAACATCACGTTGCTGCCCGCGGACCTGATCCACCATACCCTGCACGGCGATCTGCCACTCTCGGTCTAGTTCCCTTCTCCCGTACTTCTGAGACCACTCAATCCCCCTTGCCGCTTTGCCTGCCGATTCAGCAAGCCTCCCTTTCCGCCTTAGCAGTGCAACAAACCCGGCAACCGCAAAGTGATGGCGACCTCTCCGCCGTTCAGACGCGACCCAACTCTGCAACTGACCACCAGCCATCTGTGGAATTTGCCGTTAATTGGCCTTGAGCGCCTACTGCTCCACCAGCAACTGGCGAAAACGTTGAATCGTCCTTGCCCCAAAGATACCCATTGCTGCAACCAGATTGGCATCGTGGTCGGCGATGAAAACGACAGCTACCACCAACTCTGTTGCCGCAAATTGTTGCGGGAGCTTTTACTGGAACTGCTCGCCACGCAAAACAACCTTCAGGAAGAGCTACATCTGCTGATTGGCCAGTTATATGGTAATGGTCGCAATGACCTTAAATCCCGGCTCAGTCTGTCCGTCTGCTACCTGCAGGATACATTGCCTCCTGACGCACTATTCGTCATCCGCCGCACTCATCTCGAGGCCTTCCTGACCCGTCATCAGCCGGAATCAAAGGAACGAATCACCACAGCACTATCTCGTTTGCTGTGGCTGGCCTGCAAGCACAACCCGCAACTGGACGATGAAATGCTGGAGCATCCTTACAAACTGCTGAACATTTTCGAATGCTGGGCGCGTGAGGAAGGTATGCACCTGCCGCTGAGCCCCGAGACGTTGAAAACCGCACTCCAGCGCGGCGCACCGCCGTAACGCGATCAACTAACCCTTTCAACTAACAACTCTCACTAACCCAGATAAGGATTTTTACTGCCTGGCAGGGACGCTGCTGCTTTGATAACCACGCCCATCGTGCTGATGTGAACGAATCTGGACACAGGAGGAATGGTTATGAATAGCGACAGATTTTTACGCTTACGCCAGGTGGAAGACAAAATCGGCTTCGGTAAATCGTGGATTTACCGGCAAATACAGCTGCAACAGTTTCCGCCGTCCATCCGGCTCAACATCCGCCACGTCGCCTGGCTGGAAAGCGAGGTGGACGCGTGGATCCACCAGCGCATCCGCCTCACACGCGATGTCTGAATGCCGGAGGAAGATTATGTGCGCTTCACACCTGCTCAACCGCTGGCTTCACGGTGCCAGCAATACCGGAGAACAGGAGATGGTCCAGGTCAGCCAGTCGCAAATGAGCCGGATGTTACTGATACTGTCCTGCATCCCTAACGCGCCAAACGGCGTCCTTACCCGAAAGGTGCTCTCCATCCTGATTTTACTTTCTGTTTTTTCCGCCGGATTATTGCCGTATAAAATAAGCCTTCTTATTATCCGCTTACTTTTCACTTTATATTGCAAAAGAAATGAGAGGACATGGGACTAACGCCATACGTTTCTCTTTGTTTACAGAGCGAAATTTTAGATACTACAGTCTGGATCTGCTGGAGTTAAAATGAATATCAAGACCTTTACAGTCAGATATGGACGAATTTGGACGGAAATAGACACAAAAAAAGCCACCCTTAGGTAGCTAATTATTGCATCACTTGGTGCCGAAGGCCGGACTCGAACCGGCACGTATTTCTACGGTTGATTTTGAATCAACTGCGTCTACCGATTTCGCCACTTCGGCACTGAAGGGGATGCGGAAACGTTGTGGATTATACCTGTCGCGCGCCGCCATGCAAGCGACGACGCGCTAAACCTTCGCTAAGTGCCCAAAAAATCAGCGCATCCGTCAGTCCAGCTCGGATACCGCCAGTCGGATGACGCCAGCCGCCTGATGTTCAGGCAGTTTAAGCACTTTCGCCCACATATCCTGCACCATATCGCAGGAAAGTTTCTCTTTCCCAACCGCTTTATCCGGCATTTGCAGCAGTTGGATGTCCTCGCCATATTTATCCGCAAGGGACTTCATGATCGGACGGACGTCCGCCACGGCGGCCTCGCGCTCGGCGGGCGTCACGGTGTGGCGGTTTTTGCCGAAGGCCGCGCGCATCATGTCGGCATCGGCCTGCATTCGGCGCTGCATCATCTGTTTATCCAGCACGCGCATCGGGTTCACGCCGCCCTTCACGCCGGGATATAAAAAGCGGAAGCAGGCGTCGTCGCTCACCTTCTGAATGGCGGCGGTCTGCTCCATGTTGGCCTTCATATAATCCACCACGTAGGGGTCCGGCGCGGTTTGCAGGCGCGACATCTGCAGATTGAGGATCTGCGGCTGTATCACGTCGATGATGTGCTGCTCGGAATCACCGGCCTTTTGCATGGCGACGATCTGATCGCGGATGCGCTGTTGCAGGGCGGGGTCTTGCTCTTTAAGCACCTGCCAGGCGGGCATCGCGTTTAACGTCGTATCAAGCTGCTGGGCGGGGTTTTGCTGCAGGCGCTGCTTATCGAAATACACCCAGAACGCCACGACGGCGGCCAGGACTACCACAACGACAATACGGATCCACGTTTTATTCATTTCGCATCCTTATCCTTTAGCTATGCCGGTTTACACCGGCACGCCGCTGTGGAAGCGAAATTCGTTATCCGGTGTTGAGATAAGTGTGGCTTCAATTTCGCCAAAATGCTTTATCCGGGAAGAGATATCGTTGTCGCTGACCTTTTGGGCAAGTGCCAGATAGTCCTGATAATGTCGCGCTTCCGAGCGCAGCAGCGACAGATAGAACTTCTGCAACTCCTCATCGAGGAACGGGGCGAGCGCGGCGAAACGCTCGCAGGAGCGGGCCTCGATGTACGCGCCGCAGATCAGCTTGTCGATCAGCGTCAGCGGTTCGTGAGTGCGCACTTCCTTCAGCATCCCTTTGGCGTAGCGGCTAGCGGTGATTTTGACGTAAGGAATGTTGCGCGCCAGCATCGCCTCGCGCACCTGCCAGAAGTGGTGCAGCTCCTCTTTTATCAGCAGCACCATGCTGTCGATGAGCGCCTGGCCCCACGGATCGTCGGTTTTGGGCATGACGCTTTTGCCAATCTGCCTGTGCAGGGCGATGAAGTCCGGCTCCGGGCCATCGCGGAAGGTGAACTGTTCGTAGGGCTTGAGCCAGTCGAGCAGCGCGTCGGCACCGCTTTCATCGGCGACGTATTTACGCACCAGCAGGAGCGCGGTCTGCGCGGCTTTGAGCTCGCACACCATGTGGTCGGTGAGCAGCAGCGGCAGGTTGGCCGGGTCGCGGGCTTTATCAATCCATGCTTGCGGGGTCGGGCACTGGAGGAAATCTAAAACAGGGGCGAGTATCTGCGGGTAATCCATGTTTAAGCCTTGAAAGCGGCAGCCGGAGCTGCCGCTAAGTACGATTAGTGACGCACGCCGTCATCGTCTTCGTCGATGTAATCTTCGTCGTCTTCGTCGCCGTCTTCACCGTTCGGATCTTCGAAGTAGGTTCCCCAGCCGTCGTATTCCACTTCGAACTTCTCGGCCAGGTTCATCAGCTGTTCTACCTGCGCGTCGATAAGTTCCGCTTTCAGGGCACCTTCGCTCAGGATATCGCAGCAGATGACGGTGTCGCCCTCTTCCACTTCCAGCTCTTCTGGCTCGGTCACTTCGTAACCCAGCTTGAAGGCTTCAACCGCCAGCTTTTCCAGCGCTTCGAAATCGTCGGCAGAGAAATGGTGCTCGATGGTGTACAGCGCGTCCGGATCGCTGCCGTCTTCAAGCAGTTCCTCAATAATCAAACGCGTTTCTTCGCGTTGCTCTTCCAGTAGTTCCGGGTTTGCCATGGCTCATTCCTCTTTAAAGTGCGGCAGATACTTCTATTTTCACACACGGATGTGTTTGCCTCCACCTTTGTAAGAAAGATTTGTGAAACAGGGTTGCAAATGAATAATTACACATATAAAGTGAATTTTAATTCAATAAGTGGCGTTAGCCATGCGAGGATAAAATGTCCAGTCTGTACAAGAAACACTTTCTGAAATTGCTCGATTTTACCCCTGCACAGTTCACCTCTCTGCTGACCCTTGCCGCACAGCTCAAAGCTGATAAGAAAAATGGCAAGGAAGTACAAAAGCTTACCGGCAAAAACATCGCGCTCATCTTCGAAAAAGACTCAACCCGCACACGATGCTCTTTCGAAGTTGCCGCATTTGACCAGGGCGCACGCGTTACCTATTTGGGGCCGAGCGGCAGCCAGATTGGGCATAAAGAATCAATTAAAGACACCGCACGCGTGCTGGGACGTATGTACGACGGCATTCAGTATCGCGGTCACGGGCAGGAAGTGGTTGAAACCCTGGCGCAGTACGCGGGCGTGCCGGTGTGGAACGGGCTGACCAACGAGTTCCACCCGACGCAGCTGCTGGCCGACCTGCTGACCATGCAGGAGCACCTGCCGGGCAAAGCGTTTAACGAGATGACGCTGGTGTATGCGGGCGATGCGCGCAACAACATGGGCAACTCGATGCTGGAAGCGGCGGCGCTGACCGGGCTGGATCTGCGCCTGGTGGCACCGAAGGCCTGCTGGCCGGAGGAGAGCCTGGTGGCGGAGTGCAGCGCGCTGGCGCAGAAGAATGGCGGGAAGATAACCCTGACGGAAGATGTGGCGGCGGGCGTGAAGGGCGCTGACTTCATCTATACCGACGTGTGGGTGTCGATGGGCGAGGCCAAAGAGAAGTGGGCCGAGCGTATCGCGCTGCTGCGCGGGTATCAGGTTAACGCGCAGATGATGGCGCTGACGGGTAATCCGGACGTGAAGTTCCTGCACTGTCTGCCCGCGTTCCACGACGATCAGACCACGCTCGGCAAGCAGATGGCGAAGGAGTTTGATCTGCACGGCGGGATGGAAGTGACGGACGAGGTGTTTGAGTCGGCGGCGAGCATCGTGTTTGACCAGGCGGAAAACCGGATGCATACGATTAAGGCGGTGATGGTGGCGACGCTTGGGGAGTGATTGAGTCCTCTGCGGTCTGGTGCCCTCACCCCGGCCCTCTCCCACGGGGAGAGGGAGCAAACATTAAAAAACGACAACCTTGTTGTCGTTTTGCTTTTACCTCCATTTCATTGATTTTTCACCCCGAAAAAGGTACGTTTTCGCCTTAATTCCAGCGTGGACATGCCAGCATTATGCCGATTATTCAGTCTGTTGAACGTGCGTTGCAGATCCTCGACCTGTTCAACGAGCAGGCCACCGAGCTTAAGATCACCGACATCAGCAAACTGATGGGGCTGAGCAAGAGCACCCTCCACTCGCTGCTGAAAACCCTGCAGCTTCACGGCTATATCGATCAGAACCCGGAGAACGGCAAATATCGCCTCGGCATGAAGCTGGTCGAGCGCGGTCATTTTGTCGTGGGCTCCATCGATATTCGCCAGAAGGCGAAAGGCTGGCTGACGGAGCTGTCACAGCGGACCGGGCAGACCACCCATCTGGGGATCCTCGACGGGCGTGAAGGAGTTTATATCGAGAAGATTGAAGGCAAGCTCGCCGCCATCGCCTATTCGCGCATCGGTCGCCGCCTGCCGGTTCACGCCACCGCCATCGGCAAGGTGTTGATTGCCTGGCTGGGCGAGCCTGAGCTGAACACCCTGCTGGAGGGCTATCAGTACACCACCTTTACTCCCGCCACCCTCGCCTCACGCGAAGCCTTAATGGCCGCCCTGTCGCAGACCCGCGAGCAGGGCTATGCCCTCGACAGCGAAGAAAACGAGCAGGGCGTGCGCTGCGTAGCGGTGCCGGTGTGTAACCACGAGTCCCGCGTGATTGCCGCCCTGAGCCTGTCGACGCTGACCTCCCGCGTGGACGACGCCGAGCTGGCTAATTTCCGCGAGCAGCTTCAGCAGGCCGGGCTCCAGCTCTCACGCGCGCTGGGCTACCCGGCCTGAGCCGTCAGGCCGGCTCGTAGGTGAAGTAGTCGAAGTCCGCGTGGCAGCCGTCGCCGCTGATGTCCTCGCAGTGCAGCCCCACAAACGCGCCGGTGAAGAAGCCGCGCCCGCCGATGTAATCGTCCGACAGCTTCCACGCCTCATACGTCACCGGTACGGTATGCCACGTTTCGCCGTCAAACGAGTAGCTGTAGCGGTAAACCAGCGTATCCACGTCCACCCGCAGCCAGACGCTCTGCGCATGTTCCGGCACCGGAATCGGCTGCTCGTGCAGCGGCCACGACGGCACGTTGTGGTCGAGCTGGATCACCTTGAGGGTTCTGCCCCGTCCCTCCTCGTAGTCCACAAAGCAGTAGCTCCAGTTTTTGCTGTTGTAGTAGCAGGTCAGCCCCGCGCTCTGCTGGAAGTGAACCGGCGAGAACTGCATCCGCGTTTCCGCGCGGAAGGCAAAGTGCTGCCAGCGGCGCGCCACCGTTGACTGGGTAAACGTCGAGTTGAGCGAGTCGTTGCCGTAGAGCCGCAAATAGCCTGGGCGCGCGGTAAGCGAGCCGAGGGTGTCGTCGAACGGAATGCGCAGGGTCTGTAGCTCCGGGTCAAGTGCGCCGCCGTCGAAATCGTCCCGCCAGTTCGCCTGAGCGATGGCAGGCTGTTCGGCCATCTGCGGGCCTTTCACGGTCAGGTGCGCGTGTTTGCCCCCTTCCACATACGGCCAGCCGTCGCGCCACTCGATGCGGGCGATGCCGGTCTCGCGGCCAAGCGGGCAGTAGCCGCGCCCGCCGGAGGCCAGCAGCGGCACGCCGGGCAGGCGCAGCGGTCGGCTGGTGAGGTAGGCCATATACCATTCCCCGGTGTGGGTTTGCAGCAGCGAGCCGTGGCCGCTTTTTTGCAGCGGGTTCTCCGGCAGATGCCAGCTGGTCATCATCGTCACGTCCGGGTGCAGCTCGTAGGGCCCGTCGAGGGTTTTTGAACGCAGCACCACGACCGCGTGCTCGTAGCTGGTGCCGCCCTCGGCGACCATCAGGTAGTACCATCCCGCGTGGCGATACAGGTGCGCGCCCTCGGTGTAGCAGAGCGGCGTGCCGGTAAACAGGGTTTTGCGCTCGGGCGAGAGCGTCCCGGTCTGCGGATCAAACTCCTGTATCACGATGGTGTTGTGCGGGTTGCTATGGTGGCGCGGCCCCCACGGGCGGTAGACGTAGTATTTGCGGCCATCGTCGTCGTGGAACAGGGACGGGTCGAACCCGCCGTTGCCCATCGGAATCGGCTCGCTCCACGGCCCCTCGATAGAGGGCGCGGTGACGAGATAGTTGCGGCCATTTTTCCACGGCGAATCGACAATCTTCACGTCGGTGTAAAGCAGCCAGAATTGACCGTCGGCGTAGCTCAGGCACGGCGCCCAGATGCCGCCGGAGTCCGGATTGCCCTTCATGTCCAGCATCGACACCCTGTCCAGCGGGGTGCTGACCAGCGACCAGTTTTTCAGGTCGCGGGAGTGGTAGATGCGCACGCCCGGGAACCACTCGAAGGTGGAGGTGGCGATGTAGTAGTCCTCGCCCTGGCGGCACAGGGACGGGTCAGGATTAAAGCCGGTGAGGATCGGGTTCGTAATTTCCATATTGCCTCCGGTTAATGGGATGCGGCTGTCGCGGCGTCGGGAACGGCCTCGCCCTGCGTCGCGCGGTGCTTGATCAGCTGCTGGCTGATGACCTCCACGCGGGCGTCGGTGAGCTTGTAGAACGACAGCATGATGAACATGCCCGCGTAGAGCACGACGGGCACCACGCAGAACAGGATTTTGATGGTGGTAAGCACCTCAACCGGCTGCACGCTGCTGCTGGCGGAGTAGTTCACCCAGGCAAGGATCCAGCCCACCACCGCCCCGCCAATCGCCAGGCCAATCTTCAGGCTGAACAGGTAGGTGGAGAACACCAGCCCGTCGAGGCGGCGCCCGCTGCGGCTCTCTTCGTAGTCCACCACGTCAGAGGCCATCAGCCACTGCAGCGGCGTGGTGGTGTTAAAGACGAACAGGAACAGGATGTTGAGGGCGAAAATCAGCGCGATATGCTCGGCCGGGGTGAAGAAAATCAGCAGGCTGATCAGCGAGTAGGCGACGATGATCCACTTGAAGGCGGTGACGCGGTCGAAGCGCCCCAGCAGGCGGGAGGAGCAGAGCGAGCCGAACATGGTGGCGAGGCTGCCGTAGAGTAAAAACTGGGTCGCCATCTCCGGGTGATCCATCACGTATTTCACGAAGTAGAGCGTCGCCCCGCCGCGCACCACGTTGGAGCAGGTGGCCATCATCTTAAACGCGCACATGATCCGCCACTGGGTGTTGCCGAGCAGCAACTTGAGATCTTTGGATACCGACGATCCCGGCTGCACGTCAAAGGTGTAGCGCTCTTTGGTGGTGAAGAAGCAGACGTACAGCAGCACCACGCCCACCAGCCCCAGCACGCACATGGCGCCGAAATAGCCCACCTGCTCGTCCCCCTTGCCGATGATGCTCACCAGCGGCAGGGCGATGCCGCTAATGGCGAGCGAACCGGCGGCGGCCAGGAAGAAGCGCCATGACTGCAGGGCGTGACGCTCTTTCGGGTCGGCGGTAATGACGCCCGGCATGGCGCAGTACGGTACGTTAACGAAGGTATAGACCAGGGTCAGCAGAATGTAGGTCACGCAGGCGTAGATGATTTTGCCCTGCGCGGAGAAGTCCGGCGTGTAGAAGGTCAGCACGCAGACGATGCCGAACGGGATGGCGCCCCACAGCAGGAACGGGCGGAACTGGCCGTGCCGCGTGCGGGTGCGGTCAACCAGCAGCCCCATCAGCGGGTCGGTCACCGCGTCGAGCACGCGGGAGACCAAAAACAGCGTCCCCATAATGCCCGCCGACAGGCCAAACACGTCGGTATAGAAATAGGCCAGCAGGAACATCGTGGCCTGCCAGACGAAGCCGCAGGCGGTGTCACCCAGCCCGTAGCCAATTTTGTCTTTCATGGTTAATTGCGTCATCAGAATTACACCCTTATGTAGTGTGCTGAATTACAACATCGTGTTACAGGAGTGTAATGAGCTGTTCAATTAACCAGCAATGGTCATATCTTATTTTCGAATTACGTTATTTTGCTTTTGTGATGCCGCGCGATATATTTTAACTTATTGTTTATATTGACAAATTAATGACGATCGAAAGCCGTCCACGGAATATTTTCCGTAGACGACTTTCGCTGAAAATATAATTAAAGTCCGAGCGCTTTTTTCCCGGCGTTAATGACTTCAATAATTTTATCGGTGTCATAAATACAGCCTTTCCAGGTGCCGCCGCTCACCGACTGCAGCGCCGCCCACAGCCGGGTGTCGTCCGGCAAAAAGTCGTGGGCGTGCAGGCCCGGGTGCGTCTGCCGCCGCGCCAGCTCGTACGCCCCCTCCTCCGGCGTGAGCGGATTGTCCGCGGTGCCGATGAAGTTCACGCTGCCCGTTAAGGTCAGGCGGTCGACCGCAATCTCAATGACGTCGTTGTCGCGCAGCCTGCCAATCGGCCCGCCCGCCAGCGCCTCCGGCGACACGTGGCCGAAGCACGCCCCCGTCGACACGCCCGAGAAGCGCGCATCGGTAATGAGGGAGACCGTCTTGCCCCACGAGATATGCTTCAGCGCGGAGGTGAGCTGGTAGGTCTCTTCCATGCCGGTGCCGGACGGCCCGCCGCCGATCACCACCATGATGTCGCCCTCTTTGATCTGCTCCTGCTTGATGGCCGCAATCGCCTGCGCTTCCGAGACAAACACCCGCGCCCGGCCCGTATGGCGGTAAACGCCGTCTTCGCCCACCACCGACGGATCGATCGCCGTGGCCTTGATTACCGATCCTTCCGGCGCGATGTTGCCCGTCGGGAAACAGACCGTCGAGGTCAGCCCTTTCGCTTTCGCCCGGCCTGGCGGCAGGATCACGTCATCCGGATCCACGCCGTCCTGCTCGCGCAGGCACTGGCGGAAGCGGGCCCGACGCTCGGAGGCCTGCCACCAGTCAAGGTTCTCGCCCACCGTCTGCCCGGTCACGGTCATGGCGTCCAGATGGAGCAGGCCGAGATCGCGCAGGTGAAGCATCACCTCCGGCACGCCGCCCGCCAGGAAGGCACGCACGGTCGGATGGTAGTCCGGGCCGTTGGGCAGGACGCTCACCAGGCGCGGCACTTTACGGTTAACGCGCGTCCAGTGTTCAACGTCCGGAATGGTGCAGCCCGCCGCGTGGGCGATGGCCGGAATGTGCAGCAGCAGGTTGGTGGAGCCGCCGAACGCCGCGTGCAGCACCATGGCGTTTTCAATGGCTTTATCGGTGAGGATGTCCCGCGTGGTGATGCCACGGTTATCCAGCTCGCTCACCGCCCGCGCCGACTGGCGGGCGATCTCCAGCCACACCGCCTGCCCGGACGGCGCCAGCGCGGAGTGCGGCAGCGCCAGCCCCAGCGCTTCCGCCACCACCTGCGAGGTGCCCGCCGTGCCGAGGAACTGACACCCGCCGCCCGGCGACGCGCAGGCGCGGCAGCCCAGCTCGGCGGCCTCCTGCAACGACAGCTCGTGGTTGGCGAAGCGCGCGCCGATGGTCTGCACCTTGCCCGCGTCTTCCCCGGCGGTCGGCGGCAGCGTCGCCCCGCCCGGCACCAGGATGGTCGGCAGGCTGTGCATCGACGCCAGCGCAATCATGGTCGCCGGAAGCCCTTTATCGCAGGTTGCCACGCCAATCACCGCCCGCCGCGTCGGCAGGGAGCGGATCAGGCGGCGAAACACAATCGCCGCGTCGTTGCGGTACGGCAGGGAGTCGAACATGCCGTGCGTGCCCTGCGAGCGCCCGTCGCACGGATCGCTGACGAAGGCCGCAAACGGGATGCCGCCGCTGCGGGCGATCTCCTTCGCCGCCGCCTTCATCTGCATACCGATTTCCCAGTGCCCGGTGTGGTATCCCAGCGCAATCGGGCGTCCGTCCCCGGCGCGGATGCCGCCCTGAGTGCCGATGATCAGCACCTCTTTGCCGGTCAGCCTGTTGGCGTCCCAGCCCATCCCGGCGTTTTGCGTCATGCCGAACAGGTTGCCGCTGGGGGATTCCATCAGCATTTGCGGGGTCAGCGGTAGCGCGCCCTGCGGCCCCGCCGCGTGGGTGATCACCGCGTAAAACGCATCGTCCTGTGGGGTGAAAATCTTCTCGATGGTCATGATTATCTTCCGGCTCAGCAGAGCTTGAGCTGTTGCAGCAGGGATTTCAGCTGCGCCTTACGCGGCTCGTCCAGCGGTGAAGCGGGCGGCAGCACGTGGGTGGAGATTGGCCGTCCGCAGAGCACGATTGCCTCTTTAATGACGTTCACAAACGGCGTATCCAGCTGATACATCTGCGGTATTTGCAGTAGGGTCTGATGATACTCAGCCGCCTTCGCCACGTCCTTATCCCGCCAGGCTTTCAGAAGATTTACCGACACCTGCGGGGCAAAGTTGCCGCTCGCCGAGATCGCCCCGTCGCCGCCGAGCAGCAGGGTATTGAACAGATGGTCGTCGTAGCCGCACAGCACCGAGAAGTGAGGATGGGCGGCTTTGACGGTGAGGATCGTGCTGCGCAGATGGGCGACGGAATCGATGGTGTCCTTGATGCCGACGATATTGCTGCGCGAGTCGGCCAGGGTTTTCACCAGCGCCGGGGTCAGATCCTGCCCGGTCAGCGCCGGGAAGTTATAGAGGATCACCGGCAGCGTGACGCTGTCGGCCACCTGCTCGAAGTAGCGGATCAGGTTCGCTTCCGACACTTTCCAGTAGTAGGGGTTGATCACCACGATACCGTCCGCCCCCACCTGCTGCGCGTGCTGGCTCAGCTCGATGGTTTCCCGGGCGTTGGTGCCGCCGGTGCCGATCAGCACCGGTACGCGGCGATCGACATGCTCGACGGCAAACCGGGCAATGGTTTTACGCTCTTCGGCGCTGAGCTGGGAGAACTCGCCGCCGCTGCCCAGAAAGAACAGGCCGTCAACGCCCGCCTCGATCAGATCGTCGATCAGCGCGGCGGTGCCCTGCCTGTCAAGCTGGCCATCGGCGGTAAAAACGGTGGAGACAGGGGGGATGATCCCCGTGAACAACGCGGACTGCGGCATACGATCTCCTTGCTGAATCATTTTGTTCTACATTATAGAACAGCGTTCATTAATTTAACGATCATACTATGACGCAGAAAAAGCGCAGGTAAATGGGAAGGGATGAGGGAGTGCGGGAAATTTAAGCTGGATCACATATTGCCCCTCACCCCGGCCCTCTCCCCACAGGGGCGAGGGAGACAAGACGGCTCGGTGCAGTCCCCTCTCCCCTGTGGGGAGAGGGTTAGGGTGAGGGGTAAGGAATTACTCTACCAACATCTTCACCACAACTTTTCGCACCTTCGCCGGCGCGCCCACCGCACACAGCGGCTTATGCACTTCGCCCGGGTAGAACACCACAAAATCCCCTTCGCTCAGCACCACGGTTTTCTCCTGCTCGCCTTCCGGCAGGAACGCGATGTCTTTGTCCGCCAGCCAGTCGGTGTCCGGCGCGCCGTGCGGCAGAGTGCTGAAGGTCATGCCTTCCTGGCCCTTCATCACGATCTGGATATCCAGATAGCGGGCGTGATACTCGGCGCGGCGCTCGGCGAACGGCTGGGTTGTGTCTTCGGACACCAGATAAAACAGGCGGTTGCCGTCGATATCGTGTTTACCAAGCGGGGTGGCGTCGGTGACGTGCGCTTTCACGTGGTCGATAGCCTGACGCAGCGCGTCCGGCAGCCAGGACTGGAGGTTATGGATGTTGCCAATAATCATGATGCGATCCTTTATATAAAACACTGTTTCATTTTTTCTTTTATACGAGAATTCCCACTGCCATACCACCACTTTTTGGCAGAGATTTGCGCAAACGCATGTTTATCGGGAAAGCTGTTAACCGGCTGTTAAACCGTTACGGGCAATTATGCAGTGGTTATGCATAACCCCGGCGAAGGGATTTTCACGCGCTTCGCTAACCGACTGATTATAAAAAGCTCGTCATAAAACTCCCGTCCACCTCACATTTCGTTATCCTGACTCTGTGCGGTTTAAACCCATAATTATTTGTTGATTTAGGTTAAGCCGGAAATAAGTAATTAGCGATATTGCATAACCATTTTCGATGAAAATTAAACACGCTAAAAATCAATAATATAGATATATATTTCAAGCCATTACATTCAACATAATAATAACAAATACAAATAAAGCGAAAGAACATCGCGTAGTTATTCACCGGCAAATAATATCTAATTAGTCATTGTCTGATACGCATCATGCATATTAAAACAAACCCTGCTTTACCCGACTTTGCGTGAGCAGCATCACAATATGAAATATCCACCCGCCTAATATGAGCCGTGAAATCAATTGCACTCAGACGCCATGTCATTAAACAAAATACATGGCCCAGCCTTATTTATTCTGAAAAACAGTTAAAGGAATAATTATGGAAAAGCATTATGTCGGTTCTGAAATAGGTCAATTGCGCAGCGTGATGCTGCATCGCCCTAATCTCAGTTTAAAACGCTTAACACCGTCGAATTGTCAAGAGCTGTTATTTGACGACGTGCTGTCGGTTGAACGTGCGGGTGAGGAACACGATCTGTTCGCAAACACGCTGCGCGAGCAGGGTGTGGAAGTCCTGCTGTTGACCGACCTTCTGACACAAACCCTTGATATTCCAGACGCCAAAGCCTGGCTGCTCGACACGCAAATCTCTGACTACCGCCTTGGGCCGACCTTCGCGGGCGACGTTCGCGGCTGGCTGGCGGATATGCCGCACCGCGAGCTGGCGCGTCGATTAAGCGGCGGATTAACCTACGGGGAAATTCCCGCCTCCATTAAAAATATGGTGGTGGATACCCACACGGCGAATGATTTTATTATGAAGCCGCTGCCCAACCATTTATTTACCCGCGATACCTCATGCTGGATTTATAACGGCGTGTCAATTAACCCGATGGCGAAACCGGCGCGCCAGCGCGAAACCAATAATCTTCGCGCGATTTATCGCTGGCACCCGGCATTTGCCGACGGTGATTTTATTAAATACTTCGGCGACGAAAATATTAATTATGACCACGCCACGTTAGAGGGCGGCGACGTATTAGTCATCGGACGCGGCGCGGTATTAATCGGCATGTCTGAACGCACCACGCCGCAGGGGGTGGAATTCCTCGCCAACAGCCTGTTCAGGCACCGCCAGGCGGAGCGCGTGATCGCCGTTGAGCTGCCAAAACACCGCTCCTGTATGCACCTCGACACCGTCATGACCCACATCGACGTCGACACCTTCTCCGTCTACCCGGAAGTGGTGCGCAAAGACGCCCAGTGCTGGACGCTCACCCCGGACGGACGCGGCGGCCTGCTGCGCACCCAGGAAACCGACCTGCTGCACGCCATCGAAAAAGCCCTCGGCATTAGCCAGGTGCGCCTGATCACCACCGGCGGCGACGCCTTTGAAGCCGAACGCGAGCAGTGGAACGACGCCAACAACGTCCTGACCATCCGCCCGGGCGTGGTGATTGGCTACGAGCGCAACGTCTGGACCAACGAGAAGTACGACAAGGCGGGCATCACCGTGCTGCCGATCCCGGGGGACGAGCTGGGACGCGGTCGCGGCGGCGCGCGCTGCATGAGCTGCCCGCTGGAACGTGACGGAATTTAAAGGAGCCATCATGGAAAGAAAACCTACGCTGGTCGTCGCCCTGGGCGGCAACGCGCTGCTCAAGCGCGGCGAGCCGCTGGAGGCGGAAGTCCAGCGCCAGAACATCGAGCTGGCCGCCCGCACCATCGCCGGGCTCACCGCGCAGTGGCGCGTGGTGCTGGTTCACGGCAACGGGCCGCAGGTCGGGCTGCTGGCGCTGCAAAACAGCGCCTACGACAAAGTGACGCCCTACCCGCTCGACATCCTCGGCGCGGAAAGCCAGGGAATGATCGGCTACATGCTCCAGCAGGCGCTGAAAAACCATCTGCCCCAGCGCGAGGTGAGCGTCCTGCTGACCCAGGTGGAAGTGGACGCCGCCGACCCGGCCTTCAGCAACCCGACCAAGTACATCGGCCCGGTGTACGGCGAAGAGCAGGCCAGAACCTTGCAGGCGGAAAAAGGCTGGGTGTTTAAGGCCGACGGCCGCTACTTCCGCCGCGTGGTGCCCTCCCCGCAGCCGAAGCGCATCGTTGAGCGCGACGCCATTACGGCGCTGATTCAGCGCGATCACCTGGTGATCTGCAACGGCGGCGGCGGAGTGCCGGTGGTGGAGAATGCCAACGGCTACCGCGGCATTGAGGCGGTGATCGACAAAGACCTCTCCGCCGCGCTGCTCGCCCGCCAGATCGAGGCCGACGCCCTGCTGATTTTGACCGACGCCGACGCGGTGTACCTCGACTGGGGCAAACCGACCCAGCGCCCGCTGGCCCAGGTCACGCCGGAGCTGCTCAAAGAGATGCAGTTCGACGCCGGATCGATGGGGCCGAAGGTCAGCGCCTGCCGGGAGTTCGTCGAAGCCTGCGGCGGGATAGCGGGGATCGGCGCGCTGGCGGACGGCGCGGAGATCCTCGCGGGCGAGAAAGGCACGTTGATTCGTAATTGAATAACTTCCCCTCACCCCTGCCCTCTCCCCAAAGGGGAGAGGGAGCAAACCATCCCCTCGCCCCTTTGGGGAGAGGGTTAGGGTGAGGGGTAAGGTCTTAGACATTAATTTTAAAAAGGATTTACCCATGACCATCAACCTGAAAAACCGCAACTTCCTCAAGCTGCTGGACTACACCCCGGCAGAGATCCAGTACCTGATCGACCTCGCCATTGAGCTGAAGGCCGCCAAAAAAGCCGGGCGCGAAAAGCAAACGCTGGTGGGCAAAAACATCGCCCTGATCTTCGAGAAAACCTCCACCCGTACCCGCTGCGCCTTTGAAGTGGGCGCGTTTGACCAGGGCGCGCAGGTCACCTATCTCGGCCCAAGCGGATCGCAGATTGGGCACAAAGAGTCGATGAAAGACACCGCCCGCGTGCTGGGCCGGATGTATGACGGTATCGAATACCGCGGCTACGGGCAGGCCATCGTCGAAGAGCTGGGCGAGTACGCGGGCGTGCCGGTGTGGAACGGGCTGACCGACGAGTTCCACCCTACGCAAATCCTCGCCGACCTGATGACTATGCTCGAGCACGCGCCGGGCAAAACCCTGCCGGAGCTGACCTTCGCCTACCTGGGCGACGCGCGTAACAACATGGGCAACTCCCTGATGGTCGGCGCGGCGAAGATGGGGATGGACATTCGCCTGGTGGCGCCGAAATCCTTCTGGCCGGAAGCGGATCTGGTGGCGCAGTGCCGCGCCATCGCCAAAGAGACCGGGGCGCGCATCACCTTAACGGACGACGTGCAGGAAGGCGTTCACGGCGCCGACTTCCTCTATACCGACGTGTGGGTGTCGATGGGCGAGCCGAAGGAGGCCTGGGCCGAGCGCGTCAGCCTGATGACGCCGTACCAAATCAACGCCGAGGTGATGAAGGCCACCGGAAACCCGAACGTCAAGTTCATGCACTGCCTGCCCGCGTTCCATAACGAGCACACCAAAGTGGGCCGCGAAATCGAAATGGCCTACGGGCTCAAGGGGCTGGAGGTAACGGAAGAGGTGTTTGAATCTCCCCACTCCATCGTCTTCGACGAGGCCGAAAACCGCATGCACACCATTAAAGCGGTCATGGTGGCGACACTCGGCGACTAATCACCGCCCGGCGCGCCGCGGGGTGCGCCGGGTTTAAGGAGCACATCATGGGCAAGTTCAAATTTCCCTCTGCTTACACCATTCTCTTCTTTCTGATTGCCGTGGTCGCGGTGCTGACGTGGATCGTCCCTGCCGGGCAGTACCATATGGCGCTGAATGAAACCCTCGGCAAAGAGGTGCCGGTTGCCGGAACTTACGCGCCCGTAGCGGCGCATCCTCAGGGGCTGGTTTCCGTGCTGATGGCGCCGATTGCCGGGCTATACGATCCGGAGTCCGGGCAGGCGGGCGCGATCGACGTGGCGCTGTTTATCCTGATCATCGGCGGATTTCTGGGGATCGTCACCAAAACCGGGGCGATCGACGCGGGGATCGAGCGCGTTACCACCCGACTGCGCGGACGCGAAGAGTGGATGATCCCGATCCTGATGGCGCTGTTTGCCGCAGGGGGCACCATCTACGGCATGGCGGAGGAGTCGCTGCCGTTTTACACCCTGCTGGTGCCGGTGATGCTGGCGGCGCGCTTTGACCCGGTGGTGGCCGCCTCCACCGTGCTGCTTGGAGCAGGGATCGGCACGCTCGGGTCGACGATCAACCCGTTCGCCACGGTGATCGCCGCCAACGCCGCGGGCATTCCCTTCACCAACGGTATCGCCCTGCGCGTGGCGCTGCTGGTGATCGGCTGGGTGATCTGCGTGGCGTGGGTGATGCGCTACGCCCGCAAGGTGCGCAAGGATCCGTCCCTCTCCATCGTCGCGGATAAGCAGGAAGAGAACCTCGCCCACTTCCTCGGGAATAAAGGCGAGCAGTCGCTGGAATTCACTCCGGTGCGCAAGGTGATTCTGGTGATTTTCGCCCTCGCCTTCGCGGTGATGATTTACGGCGTGGCGGTGCTGGGCTGGTGGATGGCGGAGATCTCCGCGGTGTTCCTCGCCAGCGCGATTATCGTCGGCCTGATTGCCCGCATGAGCGAAGAGGAGCTGACCTCAACCTTTATCAACGGCGCGCGAGATTTGCTGGGCGTCGCGCTGATTATCGGCATCGCTCGCGGTATCGTAGTGATCATGGATAAGGGCATGATTACCCACACCATTTTGCACAGCGCCGAGGGGCTGGTAAGCGGACTGCCGACCGTGGCGTTCATCAACGTGATGTACTGGCTGGAGGTGGTGCTGTCGTTTCTTGTGCCTTCTTCGTCCGGCCTGGCCGTTCTGACGATGCCGATCATGGCACCGCTTGCCGATTTCGCTAACGTCAACCGCGACCTGGTGGTCACGGCCTACCAGTCGGCGTCCGGCATCGTTAACCTCGTCACTCCCACCTCTGCCGTCGTCATGGGCGGGCTGGCCATTGCTCGCGTTCCCTACGTGCGTTATCTGAAGTGGGTCGCGCCGCTGCTGGCGATCCTGACGGTGGTGATTATGGTGGCCTTGAGCCTGGGCGCCTTGTTGTAATTTGCCGGATGGCGCTGCGCGTGTCCGGCCTACGGATCGGTGCGGTGCCACCGGTTATTTCGGGAACTGATATGGGAACTATGATGGATTACGAAGAGCACTCTCCCAAAGAGCAACTACAGCTAACGGTCTGCCAGCGTTTGATCGCGGAAAAGAGCTATCTCTCCCAGGAGGAGATCCGCCGCGATTTGCAGGAGCGGGGGTTTGAAAGCATCAGTCAGTCCACCGTTTCGCGTCTGCTCAGGTTGCTCGGAGTCATAAAAATTCGAAATGCCAAAGGGCTAAAGATTTATTCGTTGAATCCTCAACTGCGCCCTGCCCCCGACGCCGCGCGAACCGTTTCCGAAATGGTGGTCAGCGTGGAGCATAACAGCGAGTTTATCCTTATCCACACCGTCGCCGGATATGGCCGCGCGGTGGCGCGTATTCTGGATTATCACCAGTTACCGGAAATTTTAGGCGTGGTTGCCGGAAGCAGTATTGTCTGGGTCGCCCCGCGGGTGGTGAAGCGCACGGCACTGGTGCATAAACAAATTAATTATTTACTCAGAACGAATTAATATTCATAAAGAACCGTTTGCATTGAGTAAAGCGTGCATTAAATCGCTTGATCCGAACATCGGGGTGCGTATAATGCCCGACAATTTGCCGGGAGGAAGCATGGTCAAGCGTGTACGACATAACGTCTTACCGCGTCTGAAATCAGACGCTGGCCTGCCGTTTTTCTTCCCGTTGCTCAACCTATTCCCAGAGCCCCTCATTTGAGGGGCTTTTTTTTGCCCGGCGTCAGGAGATAAACATGAATCCGCTTTATCAAAAACACATCATTTCCATAAACGACCTCAGCCGCGAAGAGCTGGAACTGGTTCTGGAAACCGCGGCAAAACTGAAAGCGAATCCGCAACCCGAGCTGCTCAAGCATAAGGTCATTGCGAGCTGTTTCTTCGAAGCCTCTACCCGCACGCGCCTCTCCTTTGAAACCTCCATGCACCGCCTGGGCGCAAGCGTGGTCGGCTTCTCGGACAGCAGCAACACCTCGCTGGGTAAGAAAGGCGAAACGCTGGCGGATACCATTTCGGTTATCAGCACCTACGTTGACGCGATTGTGATGCGTCACCCGCAGGAGGGCGCGGCGCGTCTGGCTACCGAGTTTTCCGGCGGTATTCCGGTCCTGAACGCCGGGGACGGCGCGAACCAGCACCCGACCCAAACCCTGCTGGATCTGTTCACCATTCAGGAAACCCAGGGCAGCCTGGAAAACCTGAACATCGCCATGGTCGGCGACCTGAAATATGGCCGTACCGTCCACTCCCTGACCCAGGCGCTGGCGAAGTTCAACGGCAACCGCTTCTACTTTATCGCCCCGGACGCGCTGGCGATGCCGCAGTACATTCTCGACATGCTGGACGAAAAGGGCATTCAGTGGAGCCTGCACGCCAGCATCGAAGAGGTGATGAACAGCGTGGATATTCTGTACATGACCCGCGTGCAGAAAGAGCGTCTGGATCCGTCGGAATACGCCAACGTGAAGGCGCAGTTCGTGCTGCGCGCCAGCGACCTGGAAGGCGCGCGCGACAACATGAAGGTGCTGCACCCGCTGCCGCGCATCGACGAAATTACCACTGACGTAGACAAGACGCCGCACGCCTGGTACTTCCAGCAGGCCGGAAACGGCATCTTCGCCCGCCAGGCGTTACTGGCACTGGTTCTGAATCGCGAATTGGCTCTGTAAGGGGAAATGACAATGACACACGATAACAAACTTCAGGTTGAAGCCATCAAGCGTGGCACCGTGATTGACCACATCCCTGCACAGGTTGGCTTTAAGCTGCTGACGCTGTTCAAGCTGACCGAAACCGACCAGCGCATCACCATCGGCCTGAACCTGCCGTCCGGGGAAATGGGCCGCAAGGATCTGATCAAGATCGAGAATACCTTCCTGACCGACGAGCAGGTTAACCAGCTGTCGCTGTACGCGCCGGACGCCACCGTGAACCGCATTGACGAGTACGAAGTGGTCGGAAAATCGCGCCCGAATCTGCCGGATCGTATCGAAAGCGTGCTGGTCTGCCCGAACAGCAACTGCATCAGCCACGCTGAGCCGGTTTCGTCCAGTTTTGCAGTGAAAAAACGCGCCGATGACATCGCACTCAAATGCAAATACTGCGAAAAAGAGTTTTCTCATTATGTGGTGCTGGCCAACTAATTGAGGTTGGTAAAGGATCCCGGCCTCCCTATAATGTGGCCGGGAACATACTTAACGCTGTAATTCTGGAGAAATCATGACCAAAGTACTCGCGACGGAAAATGCACCAGCAGCTATCGGCCCATACGTTCAGGGCGTTGACCTGGGCAGCATGATCATTACCTCTGGCCAGATCCCGGTGAACCCAAAAACCGGCGCCGTGCCGGAAGACGTGGCGGCACAGGCGCGTCAGTCGCTGGAAAACGTGCAGGCGATTGTGGAATCCGCAGGCCTGAAAGTGGGCGATATCGTTAAAACCACCGTCTTCGTGAAAGACCTCAACGACTTCGCCACCGTTAACGCCACTTACGAAGCGTTCTTCACCGAGCACAACGCCACTTTCCCGGCGCGCTCCTGTGTGGAAGTTGCCCGTCTGCCTAAAGACGTGAAAATTGAAATTGAAGCGATTGCCGTGCGTCGCTAATTGTTTTTAATATTATATAAGGCAGCCAATGGCTGCCTTTTTTTTAATTAAATCATCAGATAAGTTATTTTAAATATTTTTACTCTGACCATTAGATGACGGTTCTTTCATTCCATTCTTACAATCACTCCGCTTTATATCCCCCTCTAATGGACTAAAAAATGAAACTTTCTAAAATTGCACTGGCACTTGCCACACTCACGGTTGCTTCATCGGCTTTAGCACACGGTTATGTTGAATCTCCAGCGAGCCGCGCTTATATGTGTAAGCTCGGTAAAAATATCGACTGCGGTACCGTTCAATATGAACCACAGAGCGTTGAGCGTACTTCAGGCTTCCCTACTGGCGCACTGCCGCCAGACGGCCAGCTGGCAAGCGCCGGTATCTCCCAGTATTCACAGCTCGATCGTCAGAGCCTGAATGCCTGGACTAAAACGCCAATTACTGCGGGTAAAAATACCTTTACCTGGTATCACACCGCACCGCATAAAACCGTTAACTGGCGTTGGTATATTACCAAGCAAGACTGGAATCCAAATAAACCGCTGACCCGCGATCAGTTTGAATCCACTCCTTTCTGTACCGTTAACGGAAATGGCCAGGCGCCAGCTCAGCGTCAGGAAATGACCTGTAATGTTCCAGAACGTACTGGCTACCAGGTTATTTATGCCGTATGGGAAATTGCCGATACGACTAATAGCTTCTACCAGGCTATCGACGTAGATTTCGGTAATGGCGGCAACGTTACGCCGGGCGACGATACCCCAGCAGTGGTTTCCGAATGGAATACAACGCTGGATGGTCAGATTGCCGGTAATAACGTTAACGCAGGCGACAAAGTTATCGCCCGCTTCTTCGACGCTAACGGCGAAGTGACCTCTATGCGTACCGAGCTGACCGTTGCTTCTGCTTCCCAGGGCAATGCAAGCCAGTGGTCTTACGACCTGGCGCAGGCGATCAACGCCGCTCACAGCGACGTGCGCGTTGGCGTGAAAGACGAAAGCGGCGTGGTTAACCCGGTTCACGGCGCAAATAGCGTATACGTGAAAGACGGCAGCACCCTGAAATCCGTTGCTATCTCTTATGAAGAGCAGCAGGCTCAGGTGAGCGAAGATATCGCTGTGACTAACGTCCAGTTCAGCAAAATCAACAACGGCAATGCGACCGTGACCTTCCACGTAAACACCCAGGGTAACGTCAACCTGGAAGCACGCGTCATGAACCACGCGGGTGCTGAAAAAGGCTACGTGAAGCAGGAAATGAACAACGCCAACCAGGATGTCACCATGAACCTGACTGACGTGACTGCGGGTCACCACATGCTGAAATACTACGCAACCAACAAGGACGGCACGCTGTTCGCGCAGGACGTGGTTGATATGATGCTGGAAAATGCGTCCTCTGGCAGCACCACCGGCAAATACGACTACACCTTCCCTCAGAACCTCGCGTCTTACAAGGCGGGTACCGTTGTTCTGCAGCCTAAAGATGGCAAAACTTACCAGTGTAAGAAAGCGCCATACAGCGGCTACTGCGTACAGTATGCAGCAGGCGCTAACCAGTTCGAACCAGGCGTAGGTTCTCATTGGTCAATGGCGTGGACGCTTAAGAACTAAGTTGTTCTGATGCCCGGTGAACAGGTCCGTGCGATCTGTTTGCCGGGGGCGCTGCGCTTGCCCGGCCTACGGGTTGGTGCGGACGTTGTAGGCCCGGTAAGCGCAGCGCCACCGGGCTTTTTTTCACTGATTGCGCGTCGCGCGCAGCAGCGTTTCCAGCGGGTAGACCGCCGCAATCACCACTTCATCCTGAATTTTCGCCGCGTTATCCAGCTCCGCCTGAATCGAATCGATCTCCTTATCATCCAGCGTCCCCTGACGCGCCACCAGATCGGTTAACCGCAGGCCAATCGCCGCCAGCTTGTCCACCTCCTGAATCACCGGTTTGATCGCTTTCAGCTGATAGTTCCCGTCGCTGAGCGCCAGCGCGTCGCTGGTGTTATTTTGCCAGCGGTTAAACACGTGGCGCAGCGCCTCGGCGCTTTCGCTGTCTTCGGCATCGCTCACCAGCCTGTCGGCCCACTTGTTCATCTGCCGCACGGTGTTGCTTTCGGCGCTGAGGGCGTCGGCAAGGCGGTTAAGCGGCTCAAACTGGTGGTAGTTTCCGGCCTGGAACTTCAGATGCTGACGGGTGTAATACTGCGCGGGCTCCAGCGCCTGAGCGAGGATTTGCAGCGGCAGCGTGTCGGCGCTGTTCGCCAGGCGGGTAAAGTACGCCTGCTGCTGGCTGTGCTGCTCCAGCCCGACGGACACCGTCGTCCACGCGTCCATCGCCTGCAGGCGGGTGTACAT
Source organism: Enterobacter soli (assembly GCF_964208575.1). GTDB lineage: Bacteria > Pseudomonadota > Gammaproteobacteria > Enterobacterales > Enterobacteriaceae > Enterobacter > Enterobacter soli_A. Next base: position 76,836 of record NZ_CAXOFU010000013.1, read on the forward strand.
GCTGTCGATATCGTTCACGTCCTGGGCCGACCACAGGCGTTCCGCCACGGCGAAGGCGCGCGGCCAGAGCTTGATGTCCAGCACCGGGGCGACCACGTTTTCCGCCCACAGCGCGGCCTCGCCGCCGAGCAGGTTTGCCTGCTGCGCGGCATCGGGTACCACCGGCGGAATGCCCTTCGGCACCTCGTCAAGAGACTGGCCGGTGACCGGATAGCGGGCGTTGCCCACCAGGAAGTAGCCGCTCAATTTATTGTCCGATACCGTGACAACCGGGCGCGTTTCGCCCATCCAGGTGTCGACGGTGAAAGTCACCTGGTCGTCGCTGCGCCATTCGATGTTCTGCACCGCGCGGCGGGATTTTCCGGCGAAATCGATAAACCCGCGCCAGCCGGACTCCCCTTTCACCAGGGTAAAGCTGCCTTCCACCGGCTTGCCTTTCAGGCGCGGCATCGAGAAGCGCCAGCTCTGGGCGCTGTCGCTGTCGCCGATCGCGTCCACGTTGTTTAAGCCCTGGGGCACGATTTCGTTGCGGTAGTGGTACGCCGTCGACTGCGGCTGATCGAGGTAAAAGCCGGTCGAGAGAATGCCTTTATAGCCCTGCTGCGCCACCTGCCCCAGCGCGTCCTGCCCCTGCCAGGACTGGATCAGAATGCTCTTCGGCAGATCCGGGTGGAAGATTTCATCCCAGCCCACCATCTGGCGATGGTATTTTTCGAGGATCGTTTCCAGCTTGCGGTTGAAGTACGCCTGCAGCGCGTGGCTGTCTGCCAGGCCGTTGTCGCGCATAAATTGCTGGATCGCCTTGTTCTCTTTCCACTGGGTGTCGTCAACTTCGTCCCCGCCGATATGCAGATACGGATCCGGGAAGATCGCCGCCAGTTCGCTGACCATCGCGTCGGCAAAGGCGTAGGTCGCCTCTTTTGTCGGATCCAGCACCGGCTTGAGCACGCCCCAGTGGCGCTCCATCTCATAGGGGCCCGGGGCGCTCATCAGCTCCGGATAGGCCACCGCGATGGCGGAGGCGTGGCCGGGCATGTCGATCTCCGGCACCACGCGAATGCCCCGCGCGGTGGCGTAGCGCACGATCTCCCGCATTTGATCCGGCGTATAGAACAGGCCGTCGCTGGCAAGCTGGGTCAGCTTTGGATAGCGCTTCGAGCTAAAGCGCCAGCCCTGATCGTCGGTCAGATGCCAGTGCAGCACGTTGAGCTTTGCCGCCGCCATGCCGTCGATCTGGCGCTTGATGTCCTCCAGCGGAACGAAGTGGCGGGCGGAGTCGAGCAGCAGCCCGCGCCACGGGAAGCGCGGCGAGTCCTGAATGTTCACCCACGGCACCGAGGTGTTTTCCGGCCCGTTTTGAATAAGCTGGAGCAGGGTTTCCATCCCGCGCAGCGCGCCGAAGCGGGTATTGGCGGCAATAGCGATGCCGCGGGCGTCCACCGTTAGCGCGTAGCTTTCATCGCTGTGCGGCAGCGGCTGCGGCTTCACCTTTTTGGCAATGGTAATGCGGATGGTCGGGCTTTCCGGCGCGGCGGCCTGCGGCTGGAGCGTCCAGCCGGTTTGCAGCGCGATGCGCTGGCGCAAACGGGTCACCGCATCACCGAGATCGTCGCCGCTGACGCTGACGGAAAGCTTATCCGTCAGCACCAACGCTCCCTGGGTGGCAGGACGTTCGACCTTTGCAGGCCAGGGCATTAACGGGAGATCGCCAGCGGGCGCGGCGAAAGCGGAGGTGCCGAGCAAAAGCCCGGCGGTTAAGAGGCTGTACCGTAACATGAATGTTCCTTATTTGACGGGCCGAAAAAAGGCAAAACATTCTGTTAACATGCGCTCAATTTGTCGTCAAGCGAATGGGATGACGGAGATCACAGGTTGTTGAATTTGGGAGGAAAGCTATTCCCCTCACCCCGGCCCTCTCCCCAAAGGGGCGAGGGGGAAAGACGGCTCCGGACAATCCCTCTACCCAGGAGAAAGACAGCTCCGGACAGTCCCCTCTCCCTTCCAGGGAGAGGGTTAGGGTGAGGGTGAGGGTAAAAAACTCACTGCCACCCATACCGGCGCGCGTAGAACCCTTTCACCATCTGGGTCAGCACCATGTAGCCCGCGAGGATCGCCACCAGCCACGGGAAGTAGCTCAGCGGCAGCGCCTGGAGCTGCAGGTAGCTCGCCAGCGGGGAGAACGGCAGCGCGATCCCGAGCGCCATCACGATCCCGGTCATGATGATCAGCGGCCACGCGGCGCGGCTCTGGATAAACGGAATGCGGCGCGTGCGGATCATATGCACAATCAGCGTTTGCGACAGCAGTCCCACCACGAACCAGCCGGACTGGAACAGGGTCTGGTGCTCCGGCGTGTTGGCGTGGAACACAAACCACATCAGGCAGAAGGTCAGAATGTCGAAGATGGAGCTGATCGGCCCGAAGAACAGCATAAAGCGGCCCAAATCGGACGGGTTCCAGCGCTGCGGCTTCTGGATCTGCTCGTCGTCCACGTTATCAAACGGGATCGCCACCTGAGAGACATCGTACATCAGGTTCTGGATCAGCAGATGCAGCGGCAGCATCGGCAGGAAGGGCAGGAAGGCGCTCGCCACTAGCACGCTGAAGACGTTACCGAAGTTGGAGCTGGCGGTCATTTTGATGTACTTGAGCATGTTGGCGAACGTGCGGCGCCCTTCGATCACCCCCTCTTCCAGCACCATCAGGCTCTTTTCCAGCAGGATGATATCCGCCGCCTCACGGGCGATATCCACCGCGCCGTCCACGGAGATGCCAATATCCGCCGCGCGCAGCGCCGGCGCATCGTTAATGCCATCGCCCATAAAGCCGACGACGTGCCCTTCCCGGCGCAGCAGCGTCACGATGCGCTCTTTGTGCATCGGGGTCAGGCGGGCGAACAGCGTGGTGCGCTGGGCCAGCTTCGCCAGATCGTCATCGGACAGGTGCTCGATGTCACTGCCCACCACCACGTCACCGGCGTCCAGACCGACCTCGTGACACACTTTTGCCGCCACCAGCTCGCTGTCGCCGGTGAGGATTTTCACGGTAATGCCGCTGGCCTTCAGTGCTTTTAACGCCGGCGCGGTGGTCTCTTTCGGCGGATCGAGGAATGCGATGTAACCTTCGAGGATCAGATCGGATTCGTCGATACGCTGATAGTCCCCCTCGCGGGCGGGCAGGAATTTGCTGGCAACGGCTACCACGCGCAGCCCCTGACGGTTCAGGTTGTCGGTCACGCGCTTGATGCGGCGCAGCATGGTGCCGTCCAGCGGGACGATTTCACCGTTGTGGCGCACCTGGGTGGAGACATCCAGGATCTCCTGCAGCGCGCCTTTGCAGATCAGCTGATGCACATCCTGCTGCTCGCAGACCACCACGGACATCCGGCGGCGCTCAAAATCGAACGGGATCTCATCCACCTTCTGCCAGCGGCCGGACAGCGTGCGGGCAGACTCTTCGTCCACGCCCTCCAGCACGGCGACGTCCAGCAGGTTTTTCAGCCCGGTCTGGTAGTGGCTGTTGAGCCAGGCGCTGTGCAGCACGCGGTCGCTGGTTTTACCGGAGATATCGGTGTGGTTCTCCAGCACGATTTTATCCTGCGTCAGGGTGCCGGTTTTATCGGTGCAGAGTATGTCCATCGCGCCAAAGTTCTGAATGGCGTCGAGGTGTTTCACAATCACCTTCTGCTTAGAGAGCTTCACCGCCCCGCGCGCCAGGGTCGAGGTGACAATCATCGGCAGCATTTCCGGGGTTAAGCCCACGGCAACGGAGAGCGCAAACAGCGCCGCTTCCCACCAGTCGCCCTTGGTGTAGCCGTTGATCAGCAGCACAATCGGCGTCATCACCATCATAAAGCGGATCAGCAGCATGCTGACGCGGCCAATGCCTTTCTGGAAAGCATTAGGCTCGCTCTCCTGCTCCGTCACGCGCCCGGCGAGCTGCCCGAACCAGGTGTTTCCTCCGGTGGCGACGACAATCGCCTGCGCGGTGCCGCTGACCACCGTGGTGCCCATAAAGCACAGGGTGTCGCACTCAAGCGGGTTGACCTGCTGCGGGTCGCGGGTGCGGGCGACCTTCTCAACCGGCAGGGATTCCCCGGTCAGGGAGGCCTGGGCGACGAACAGATCCCGCGCCTGGATAATGCGTAAATCCGCCGGGATCATGTCCCCGGCCGCCAGCTTCACCAGGTCGCCCGGCACAAGCTGGTCGATAGGCAGCTCAAGCCAAGCGTTTTCGCCAAGATCGTTGATCACGCGGGACACGGTGGCGGTATTGCTCACCATCGCCTTCAGGGCGTCCGCCGCTTTGGTGGAACGGGCTTCCTGGATGAAGTTCAGCAGCGTGGAAATCCCCACCATCAGCGCGATCACGCCCGCGGCAAACAGGTCTTCGGTGGCATAGGAGATAATGCCCAGCACCGTCAGCAGCAGGTTGAACGGGTTGCGGTAGCAGAGCCACAGGTGAACCCACCACGGCGCCGGCTTTTGCGCCGGGATCTGGTTATCGCCATGCTTCGCGCGGATTTTTTCCACTTCCGCCGGGTTCAGCCCTTCCGGATGGCCGCCAAAGGCGCGCCAGACTTCGTTTTCATCCATCGCCGCCACGTTCAGGCAGCGCTCGGTCAGGGAAGATGGGATGGTCGCACCCGCCATGTTTTTAGCCTCAGGCAGCGGGGAGCGCTGGACGAGACGGCGTGGCAGGTGGCGGCCCAGCTGTGCAAACAGCTGCCGGGTAATATTTTTCAGCATAATAAACTCTCCTGCGCGCGCAGCGGCGAACGCAGTTTTGCGGGCAGACACGGTAAATCCGTACCTGACGGCACTCGAATTATTAGCAGGAACGTTGGGGACGTTGCTGCCTCACGCCGGTGAGACAGCAAAAGGCTGGCTTACCGGATAAAAAGAACTCTCCCGTTCAGGAGAGGCGTGGGATCGGGATCCATGTAACCTCCGGTAAGTAAATTAAGGGTTTCGCCGCGCAGTATAAGGATTTAACCGTACCGTTCGTAGCGATTCGGGCGGTATTATAACGCCCTGCTAATAAACCGAACGTAAACCAGACTTTGCCCATAGCGAAATTACGCTATCGCATTAGGCTCAATTGACCACTTTGTCGTTGTTACAGGGAATACAGCATGCAAAACCGCCTTACGATTAAAGACATTGCACGTTTAAGCGGCGTGGGGAAATCCACCGTGTCGCGCGTGCTGAACAACGAAAGTGGTGTCAGCGAGCGCACGCGCGAGCGCGTCATGGCGGTGGTGGATCAGCACGGTTTTTCCCCTTCCCGCTCCGCGCGCGCCATGCGCGGCCAAAGCGACAAAGTGGTGGCGATTATCGTTTCGCGTCTGGATTCCCTTTCTGAAAACCTCGCCGTGCAGACCATGCTGCCCGCCTTTTACGAGCAGGGTTACGACCCGATCATGATGGAGAGCCAGTTCTCCCCGCAGATGGTGGAAGAACATCTGGGGATGCTGCAGCGCCGCAACATCGACGGCGTGGTGCTGTTTGGTTTTACCGGCATCAAAGAAGAGATGCTCAAACCCTGGCAGCCTTCGCTGGTGATGCTGGCGCGCGACGCCAGCGGCTTTGCCTCCGTTTGCTACGACGACGAAGGGGCGATCGTTATGCTGATGCAGCGCCTGTACGATAAAGGCCATCGCCACATCAGCTATCTCGGCGTGCCCCACGCGGATATCACCACCGGCAAGCGCCGCCACGAAGCCTATCTGGCGTTTTGCAAAAAGCACAGCCTGCCTGCCGTCGCCTCCCTGCCGGGGCTGGGCATGAAGCAGGGCTACGAGCAGGTCGCCAGCGTGCTCACGCCGCAAACCACCGCGCTGGTCTGCGCCACGGATACCCTGGCGCTCGGCGCGAGCAAGTATTTACAGGAACAACGCATCGACGGCCTGCAGATTGCCAGCGTCGGCAGCACGCCGCTGATGAAGTTCCTGCACCCGGAAATCATCACCGTCGACCCGGGCTACGCGGAGTCGGGCCGGCAGGCCGCCGCGCAGCTTATCGAGCAGATTAACGGCCGCGCAGAGCCCCGCCAGATAGTGATTCCCGCCCGCCTTTCATAACCCTCGTAAATCGGTTTATTGTGATCTTCGCCTAATTTCGGGAACGTTCCCATTTTCGCATTGGCGTCGAAGGAGTAGGCTTGCGCTCAGGTCATTACCCCTATCAATCTGTCATGAGGTTTCATGATGAGTAAAGTTAACCAAGCCGATATCGATCGGTTGATCGTCCTGGTGGGCGGGCGCGAAAACATTGCTACCGTCAGCCACTGCATTACCCGCCTGCGCTTTGTGCTTAACGATCCGGCTAAGGCCGATCCGAAGGCCATTGAAGAGCTGAAAATGGTGAAAGGCTGCTTCACCAACGCCGGACAGTTCCAGGTCGTTATCGGCACCGAAGTGGGCGATTACTATCAGGCTCTGCTGGCAACAACCGGGCATTCGTCTGCGGATAAAGAGCAGGCGAAGAAGGCCGCGCGCCAGAATATGAAGTGGCACGAACAGCTGATCTCCCACTTCGCGGAGATTTTCTTCCCGCTGCTGCCGGCGCTGATCAGCGGGGGCCTGATCTTAGGTTTCCGCAACGTTATCGGCGACGTGCCGATGAGCGACGGCAAAACCCTGGCGCAGATGTATCCCGCGCTGCAAAGCATCTACGATTTCCTGTGGCTGATTGGCGAAGCGATCTTCTTCTATCTGCCCGTCGGGATTTGCTGGTCGGCGGTGCGCAAAATGGGCGGTACGCCGATCCTGGGTATCGTGCTGGGCGTCACGCTGGTCTCTCCACAGTTAATGAACGCTTACTTACTTGGTCAGCAGGTGCCGGAAGTGTGGAACTTCGGCCTGTTTACCATCGCCAAAGTGGGCTATCAGGCGCAGGTCATTCCGGCGCTGCTGGCGGGCCTGGCGCTGGGCTTTATTGAAACGCGTCTGAAGCGCATCGTTCCTGACTACCTTTACCTGGTGGTGGTTCCGGTCTGCTCCCTGATTATCGCCGTGTTCCTTGCCCACGCCTTTATCGGCCCGTTCGGGCGCATGATTGGCGACGGCGTGGCCTTCGCGGTTCGCCACCTGATGACCGGCAGCTTCGCCCCGATTGGCGCCGCGCTGTTTGGCTTCCTGTACGCGCCGCTGGTGATCACCGGCGTTCACCAGACCACGCTGGCGATTGATATGCAGATGATCCAGAGCCTCGGCGGGACGCCGGTCTGGCCGATTATCGCCCTGTCGAACATTGCCCAGGCCTCTGCGGTAACCGGCATCATCATCGTCAGCCGCAAGCACAACGAGCGCGAAATCTCCGTTCCTGCGGCTATCTCGGCCTACCTCGGCGTGACCGAACCGGCGATGTACGGCATTAACCTGAAGTACCGCTTCCCGATGCTCTGCGCGATGATCGGTTCCGGCCTGGCGGGCCTGCTGTGCGGCCTGAACGGCGTGATGGCGAACGGGATTGGCGTCGGCGGGCTGCCGGGCATCCTCTCCATTCAGCCAAGCTTCTGGCAGGTGTTTGCGCTGGCAATGGCGGTAGCGATTATCGTCCCGATGGCGCTCACCACCGTGCTCTATCAGCGTAAGTTCCGTCAGGGAACGCTCCAGATTGTTTAACTCTCTTTTTCGGGGCGCAGTTGCGCCCCTTCGCATTTGCAGGAACTCACTATGAATACCCTCCCTCACTGGTGGCAAAACGGCGTCATTTACCAGATTTACCCTAAAAGCTTTCAGGACACGACAGGAAACGGCACGGGCGATTTACGCGGGGTAACGCAGCGCCTCGACTACCTGAAAACCCTCGGGATTGACGCCATCTGGCTGACGCCGTTCTATATTTCGCCGCAGGTCGATAACGGCTACGACGTGGCGAACTACACCGCCATCGACCCGGCTTACGGCACGCTGGACGACTTTGACGAGCTGGTGGCGCAGGCGCATTCACGCGGGATCCGCATCGTGCTCGACATGGTGTTCAACCATACCTCGACCCAGCACCCGTGGTTCCGCGAGTCGCTGAACAAAGACAGCCCGTATCGGCAGTTCTATATCTGGCGCGACGGCACGCCGGAGCAGCTTCCGAATCACTGGCGCTCTAAGTTTGGCGGCAACGCCTGGGGCTGGCACGCGGGCAGCGAACAGTATTATCTGCACCTCTTCGCCCCGGAGCAGGCGGATCTGAACTGGGAGAACCCGGACGTGCGCGCCGAGCTGAAAAAGGTGTGCGAGTTCTGGGCCGATCGCGGGGTGGACGGTTTACGCCTTGACGTGATCAACCTGATCTCCAAAGACCAGGACTTCCCGGAGGATACCGTTGGCGATGGCCGCCGCTTCTACACCGACGGGCCCCGCGTCCACGAATATTTGCAGGAGATGAGCCGCGACGTGTTCGCCCCGCGCGGCCTGATGACCGTCGGCGAAATGTCCTCGACGTCGCTGGAAAACTGCCAGCAGTACGCCGCGCTGGACGGACGCGAGCTGTCGATGACCTTTAACTTCCACCACCTGAAGGTGGACTACCCCGGCGGGGAGAAATGGACGAAGGCGAAGCCAGACTACGTGGCGCTGAAAACCCTGTTCAGCCACTGGCAGCAGGGGATGCACAACGTCGCCTGGAACGCGCTGTTCTGGTGTAACCACGACCAGCCGCGCATCGTGTCGCGCTTCGGCGACGAGGGCGAATACCGCGTTCCGTCCGCCAAAATGCTGGCGATGGTGCTGCACGGGATGCAGGGCACGCCGTATATCTATCAGGGCGAGGAGCTGGGCATGACCAACCCGCACTTCGGCCAGATAACCGACTATCGCGACGTCGAAAGCCTCAACATGTTCAACGAGCTGCGCGCCGCGGGCCGTGAGGCGGACGAGCTGCTGGCTATTCTGGCAAGCAAATCCCGCGACAATGGCCGCACGCCGATGCAGTGGGACGCCACGCCAAACGCGGGCTTTAGCGCCGGCGAGCCGTGGATTGCGGTCTGCGATAACTTCCCGCGCATTAACGCCAGCGCGGCGCTGAGCGATCCTGACTCCGTGTTTTACACCTACCAGTCGCTGATTGCGCTGCGCAAAACGCTGCCGGTGCTGACGTGGGGGGATTATCTGGATCTGCTGCCTGAGCATCCGGCGCTGTGGTGCTATCGTCGTCAGTGGCAGGGGCAGACCCTGATTGTGGCGGCGAACCTCAGCAACCAATGCCAGCAGTGGCAGCCAGACGCCCTCAGCGGCGAGTGGCAGGTTGTTATCACTAACTATGATGAAACCGCCAACGCGCCGCAGAGCATGACCCTGCGTCCGTTTGAGGCCGTCTGGTGGCTTCAGTCATAATCTTGCGCGCCGGGCGCAGCGATGCGCCCGGTTTACTTTACTGTTTTTGTTGAATAATTAATCAGAATTTTCCCGCCGGAATTTACACTTCGCTGTAGCGCCCGCCATTTGTACTCTCGTCTTTTTACTTTGTTCTGAATCAAAAAAATCGCAAACATGTTTGATGCAAATCACTATATGTAGCACTTAAAATGCACGCCGACCCAACATCTTGTATTTATCGTCTACTATTCCAACAACGACATGGCATCACAGCGTGCCGGAATTGTGGATAACAAGCGTCGGGAATAAGGGAAGTCTCTGGCCTGGCTGATGATTCGCCCGGTGAATACTTTTCCGCCTTTGTGGATAACCTGTTTTTAAAATGGAGCGAGCATGACACCGCATGTGATGAAACGAGATGGCTGTAAAGTGCCGTTTAAATCAGAGCGCATCAAAGAAGCTATTCTGCGTGCAGCTAAAGCAGCGGGAGTCGATGACGCAGATTATTGCGCCACCGTCGCAGAGATCGTCAGCAGCCAGATGAACGAACGCAGCCAGGTCGACATTAGCGAGATCCAGACCGCGGTTGAAAACCAGCTGATGTCTGGCCCGTACAAGCAGCTGGCGCGCGCGTACATTGAATATCGTCACGATCGCGACGTGCAGCGCGAGAAGCGCGGCCGTCTGAACCAGGATATTCGCGGCCTGGTGGAGCAGACCAACTCCGCGCTGCTCAACGAAAACGCCAACAAAGACAGCAAAGTTATCCCGACCCAGCGCGACCTGCTGGCGGGTATCGTGGCGAAACACTATGCCCGTCAGCACCTGCTGCCGCGCGACGTGGTGTCCGCGCACGAGCGCGGTGAAATTCACTATCACGATCTCGACTACTCGCCGTTCTTCCCGATGTTCAACTGCATGCTGATCGACCTGAAAGGCATGCTGACCCACGGCTTTAAGATGGGCAACGCCGAGATTGAACCGCCGAAGTCTATCTCTACCGCTACCGCGGTAACGGCGCAGATTATCGCCCAGGTTGCGAGCCACATTTACGGCGGCACCACCATCAACCGCATCGACGAGGTGCTGGCGCCGTTCGTCACCGCGAGCTTTAACAAGCATCGCCGCACTGCCGAAGAGTGGCAGATCCCGGACGCGGACGGCTACGCCCATTCCCGCACCGAGAAAGAGTGTTACGACGCCTTCCAGTCGCTGGAATATGAAGTGAACACGCTGCACACCGCCAACGGCCAGACGCCGTTTGTGACCTTCGGCTTTGGGCTGGGCACCAGCTGGGAATCGCGCCTGATCCAGCAGTCGATTCTGCGCAACCGCATCTCCGGCCTCGGCAAAAACCGCAAAACCGCGGTGTTCCCGAAGCTGGTGTTCGCTATCCGCGACGGCCTGAACCACAGGTTTGGCGATCCGAACTACGACATTAAACAGCTGGCGCTGGAGTGCGCGAGCAAGCGCATGTACCCGGACATCCTGAACTATGACCAGGTTGTGAAAGTGACCGGCTCGTTCAAAACCCCAATGGGCTGCCGCAGCTTCCTCGGCGTGTACGAAGATGAAAACGGCGAGCAGATCCACGACGGGCGTAACAACCTGGGCGTAATCAGCCTCAACCTGCCGCGCATCGCGCTTGAGGCCAAAGGCAATGAAGAGGCGTTCTGGACGCTGCTGGACGAGCGTTTGCTGCTGGCCCGTAAAGCGCTGATGACCCGCATCGCGCGTCTGGAAGGGGTGAAAGCCCGCGTTGCGCCAATCCTCTATATGGAAGGGGCCTGCGGCGTGCGTCTGAAAGCGGACGATGACGTGTCTGAGATCTTCAAAAACGGTCGCGCGTCGATTTCGCTGGGCTATATCGGCATTCATGAAACCATCAACGCGCTGTTTGGCGACGCGCATATGTATGACAGCGAAGCCCTGCGCGAGAAAGGCATCGCCATCGTTCAGCGTCTGCGCGACGCGGTTGACCAGTGGAAAGAGGAAACCGGCTACGGCTTTAGCCTGTACAGCACGCCAAGCGAGAACCTGTGCGACCGCTTCTGCCGCCTCGACACCGCCGAGTTCGGCGTGGTGGAAGGGGTGACCGACAAGGGCTATTACACCAACAGCTTCCACCTCGACGTGGAGAAGAAGGTGAACCCGTACGACAAGATCGACTTCGAAGCGGCCTACCCGCCTATCGCCAGCGGCGGCTTCATCTGCTACGGCGAGTACCCGAACATCCAGCACAACCTGAAAGCGCTGGAAGACGTGTGGGATTACAGCTATCAGCACGTGCCGTATTACGGCACCAACACGCCAATCGACGAGTGCTACGAGTGCGGGTTTACCGGTGAGTTTGAGTGCACCAGCAAAGGCTTCACCTGCCCGAAATGCGGTAACCACGATGCCGCCCGCGTGTCCGTAACCCGCCGCGTGTGCGGCTATCTCGGCAGCCCGGATGCCCGTCCGTTCAACGCCGGGAAGCAGGAGGAGGTTAAGCGCCGCGTGAAGCATCTGGGGAATGGGCAGATCGGGTAAGTTCTTTTCACAGCAAGAAAGTCAGGAGATCGCAGTATGAATACTTACGAGTTAATCAAAGATGCAATTCTGAATAAAAAGCAAATTACAGCTGTATATGATGGTTACTATCGCGAAATGTGTCCACATGCTTTAGGAACCAAAAATGGGAAACAGCAAGCATTGTTTTTCCAATTCGGTGGAGAAAGCAGTAAAGGAAAAATCGATCCTTCATCTCCTTATAATTGGCGTTGTTTAAGATTGGTGGATCTTGAAAATGTGCAAATTCGAGATGGAAAATGGTACACAGCAGATAATCACAGTAAAGCACAAACTTGTGTCGATCAGATCGACTACGAAGTTAATCTCTAAGTGAATTACCACCAATATTACCCCGTCGACATAGTCAACGGACCCGGTACAAGGTGCACCCTGTTTGTTTCAGGGTGCGTTCACGAATGCCCCGGCTGCTACAACAAAAGCACCTGGCGGCTGAACTCCGGCATGCCGTTCACCGACGAGATGGCCGACCGCATCATTAACGACCTCAACGACACGCGCATCGCGCGTCAGGGGATTTCGCTCTCAGGCGGCGATCCGCTGCATCCGCAAAACGTGCCGGAGATCCTCGCGCTGGTGAAACGCATTCGCCGCGAATGTGCAGGAAAAGATATCTGGATCTGGACGGGCTACAGGCTGGATGAGCTGAACGCGGCCCAGAGGGAAGTGGTGGATCTGATCAACGTGCTGGTCGACGGCAAGTTCGTGCAGGACTTAAAAGACCCGGCGCTGATCTGGCGCGGCAGCAGCAACCAGGTTGTGCATCATTTGCGGTAATCGCTACAGCCGTTTCGTGGCGTCCTCATAAACGGCTGATTTCTCACGTTTGCCAACAGCAATAACAAAGACGATCACCACCTCATCCCGCACCTGATAAACCAGCCGATAGCCAGAAGACCTCAGCTTGATTTTGTAGCAATCTGGCAGCCCGTGCAGGCGAGCCGCCTCAATCCTGGGATTGGACAACACGCCTGCCAGCTTCTTCTTAAACTGCGCTTTTAGCGTATCGCCAAGCTTATGCCACTCCTTGAACGCCCTGGGGTCAAATTCCAGTTCATAAGTCATCCAGATTGACCTTAATTCCCTTTTGTGGATTCGCCAGCCGCTCCCGGACTGTCTGAATCAGCGCGTCTTCGCTGTCGCTGATGGTGACGGTTTTCACCGGCATACGCCCCGTTTCAGCGACGTACTGAAACAGCAGACGTACTGCCTCGGTTGGCGTGATATTCAGTTTTTCCAGCACGGCATAAGCCTCGTTTTTGAGTTTGTCATCCAGACGGACGTTAAGCGTGGCCATTATGCCTCCGATAAAAATGATTGTGTAATGCAGTTTAGCATTACATTCGCATTACATCGAATTCTGGATAGCGCCTCTCAAAACCGACTCAAACTCTCCATCGCCACCGCCTTAAATTCTGCAAAATCCTCGCAGGCGCAGAGCCGCGTCATGGCGCGTTCGCGCAGGAAGGTGACGAAAATATCGTAGATCGCCATCGCCTCTTCGTATTCGCTTTTGCTGATGGCGAGCAGGAAAATGACGTGCGCGGTTTCGTCGCCCCACTGAATTCCCTGCGGGGCCAGCACCGTGTAAACCACCGTTTTTTGCGCCAGCAGTCCCAGGGAGTGCGGCAGGGCAATGCCGTCGCCGAGCATGGTGCTGACGATGGCTTCACGCTCGACGACCGATTCCAGAAACTCGGCGCCGACGAAGCCTTCGCGCTCAAGCTGTTCGCACAGCTCGCGGAACAGGGTTTGCTGGTCGACGGGCCTGTCGATAATGCGGAAATGGGCGGCGTCGAAGTACTTGTCCAGCATCCACGGACGGGTGCGATCCACCAGCACCAGCTTGCCGATCTGCTCCAGCTGATAGTCGGTCGGGAACGGGGCAATCATCACCACCGGCTTCGCCTTCTCGCTGATGCGGGCGGTGGAGATCACAAAGTCTTCGCTGATGGATTCCGCCAGCTCGTATTCGCGCAGCGTCAGGGTGCGCGTCACCTCAATCTGCGGGTATTTGCGCTGCAACACCGCCTCGATCATGCGTACCATGGCGTTACCGGCGTCGCACACCAGCAGCACGTGCGGCTGGCGCTGGTAGCCGATGTTGTAGTGGCGCTCCAGCCCGACGCCAATGTGCAGCACCAGGAAGCCAATCTCGTTTTCGCTGATCACGTAAGGCGTGTATTTGCCCCAGCTCGATACTGCTGCCAGGGTCATGTCCCACGCCATCGGGTAGTGCTGCTTGATGTTATCCAGCAGCGGATTGGGGATCATGATCTGATAGCGCACGCGGGTGATCATGGTTTTGATGTGGGTGAGCAGATCCGCGTGCAGCTGCTCGTCGCTGAGCAGGTTGTAGTTATAGTGGGTATTGATGTAGCGCAGGATGTAATTGACCAGCGCCTCGTCGTCGTCGGCGTTGATGGCGCTCGGGGCGATCTCCTGGATCTGCCGCGCGGCAATGTGGACGCACAGCCAGCTCTCCTCGGAGGGAGAAAGCGTTTTCCCGGCCAGATGCTGAATAGACACCGCGATATCCTTCGCCGCGTCGCGCACGTTCTCTTCCACATCCTCCGCGTGGAATTCCGGCAGCGGGTAGCCCTCGCTGATGCGGCGCACCGACACCGCGCAGTACAGGCGCAGGAACAGCTCCCCTTCGTCGGTCAGGCGAATGTGGTGGCGGGTCAGGGCATCGTGCAGCACCGTCGCCATCTGCTCGGGCACGCCCGCGTTGAGCGCCACTTCGGTGACCAGCGGGTTGAGGCTGTCCTGCTGCGCCAGCTCCCAGAGCAGATCCGTCAGGCACGCGCGGGTCGCCATCTCGCTGCCAAACAGCTTCATGCCGTGGCGCGGACGGGTTTCCAGCGTCAGGTTGTAGCGATGGAACCACTCGCGCACTTCCACCATGTCGCTTTGCAGCGTGGCGCGGCTCACGAACCACTCGTCCGCCAGATCTTCCAGCTTCAGCGAAAACGCCGAGGTCAGAAAGCGCACCACCAGATAATGCACGCGCTCCGGCCCCGTGCGGGGAATGCGCAGCGCGCGCGGGTGAGAGTCCTGCAGCGCCTGATAGCGCGCCGCGTCGTCAATCTTGAGCTGATAGCCGTTGCCGCGGCTCAGAATAAACTGTGCGCCGTGGCCTGCCAGCAGCGCATTCAGCGCGGTGATATCAGCACGAACGGTACGCGTGGACACCGATAATCGCTGCGCCAGCTCGTCCTGCGGCAGCGTTTCGTTTTGCAACAGATCGAAAAGTTGCGCTAAACGTTGGTTCGGAAATCGCACGTCGTTGTCCTCTTACTGCTCAGGGTGTAGTTGAAATGACCATCTGGGATGGGCTGCCGACTGCCGTATAGCCCGGCTCAAAGCTCAGCTTGCCGTCCTGCCCGACGCGAAAGCGGGTGATGTTATCGCTGCGCTGGTTCATGACGTACAGCCAGCGCCCCTGCTTATCGAGCGTCAGGGTGCGCGGGTAATCGCCGCGCGTCCAGACGTCGTCCTGATGCGTCAGGGTGCCATCCGCTGTTACGGTAAAGTGCCCGATGCTGTTATGCAAACGATTAGCTACGTACAGCTGCTTTCCATCGGCGCTGAGCACCAGCCCGGCGGCAAAACTGGTGCCTTTGTAATCAGCGGGCAGCGAAGAGAGGGTTTTGCCCTCTTTCAGCCTGCCGTTGGCATCAAGCGCGTAGTGCGTCAGGGTCGACGCCTCTTCGTTGATCAGCCACAGGGCATCCCCTTTCGGCGTGAAGACAAAGTGGCGCGGGCCCGCCCCCTTCGACGACGCACTGATAAACGGCGGATCGTTCGGGGTGAGCTTTCCGCTTAGATCGTCAAAACGGTACTGGTAGATGCGATCCAGCCCCAGATCGGTAGAAAATACGTATTTCCCGCTCGGATCGGCGGCGATCATGTGCGCATGGGGGCCATTATGATCGCTGATGGCAAAGCTCCCCTCGGCGGCCGCTTCCGGTTTTGCCGCGCCGGGTTCGCCCTGATCCTGACGGGTGTCCGTGGCGTCACCCAGGCTGCCGTCGGCCTTAACCGGCAGCACTGCGATCGAGCCGCTGACGTAGTTCGCCACCAGCAGGTGCTGGCCGTTCGGCGTCAGCGAAAGATACACCGGGCCCGCGCCGCCGGAGGACACCTGGTTGAGCTCGGTCAGCTCACCGCCGTCGCCCACGCGCAGCGCCTGCACCACGCCCTGCTCTGCTTCGCTGGCCAGATACAGCGTTTTGCCGTCGCTGGAGACCGTGAGCTGTGCGGCATTCGGGAGCTTGCTGACCAGGGTTTTATGGTCGAGCGCGCCGGTTTGCGGGTCAACGGTAAAGCGGTAAAGCCCTTCGCCGTTAGGATTGTAGGTCCCCACCCAGGCATAGTGCGTCTGGGCGACAGCGGCGGTAGCGAGCAGTGAGAGTGAAGCGACGAGCAGGTTACGGGTGTGCATGGCGGCTCCTTTGGGAATGTGCGGTTTGTTTCCCCTCACCCCAGCCCTCTCCCAAAGGGAGAGGGGGTAAAGGTTCCCTCTCCCTTTGGGAGAGGGTTTGGGTGAGGAGCTGTTTTACTTAACCAACTTCTTCGTCATCGCCAGTAGGGTGCGAACATCGTCCGGACGCGTGTCGCCGCTGGCTTTGTCGATAATCGAGCTGTAGATATGCGGGATGATTTTGCTCACGCCAGCGTCCAGCGCAATCTGCAAAATCTCCTCGTAGTTTTCCAGGTCGATCCCCCCGGTCGGCTCCAGCCAGAAGTCGTGACGCGCGCAGGCTTCCGCCACCGCTTTGTACTCGTCACGGCACTTGAGGCCGCCCATCGGGAAGTATTTGATGGAGCTGCCGCCGAAATCTTTCAGCAGGGCAATCGCCGTTTCAACCGGGACGATGCCGTCCGGCGCGTTGCTGCTCAGCGGGCCGGTGGAGATTTTGACCATGCCCACGGTGCCGGTCGGGGAGACCAGACCGTTGACCACGGACATGCTCTGCCCCAGCAGGGCACGGCTGGTGGCCACGCCGGTGAAGACCTGGTTGACGTGCTGCGGCTGCACCTGACGGGAGATCTCGCTCACCATCGCCGACTGGTTCGGGTCGCCCGCGCCCAGGCCAACGGACAGGGCGTTATCGATCAGCGCTGCATATTCGCGCATATCCGCCACGGCGCTTGCCACATCCGGGTAATTTTTGGAGAGCACGCCCACCAGAACATGACCTTCCGCCGCTTCGTAAATGGCGCTGGCGTTGGCTTTTGAGCCCGCCAGCACGTTCAGGCACACGCGGTCACGGTAAAAATTGGGGGTCAGTTTCATGCTTTTTTCTCCTGTCCTAATACTTCGCTAATGCGGCGGTACACGATGTTCAGCTGGTCAGCCGTCACGCTGCGCACGTCCGCTTCGATAATCCCTTCATTGGCCTTGTAGCCGCGGAAGTAAATGGCGTATTCGCCCTGCTTCAGCTTCGCCACCAGATCGCCGGTGCCGACGCCGGTGGTGGCTTCGTCAAACTTGATCTCAGTTCGCGCGATGTCGCGACCCGCGCTGTCCCAGACCACGCGCGCCGTTACGCCGTTCAGGGTGTTGAGGGCGTCGATGAACGGGGTCATTTTCGCCACCATCTCCGCGCCGCTCTCTTTGGTTGCCGTCAGGTAATGTTCAATGGCGCAGGTCAGGCCGAGAATGCCCTCTTTGCCGACCTTCATGGCGCGGCCGATGCCCGCCGTCTGGCGCTTCACCCACTCAACGTACTGGGTTTTGCCGATCACCAGCCCGCTGGTTGGGCCTTCGATCGCCTTCGCGCCGCTGTAGATCACCAGATCCGCACCGGAGCGGTAGTACGCGTGCAGATCTTCTTCCGCTGCGGCATCGACGATCAGCGGCAGATCGTGCTTGCGCGCCACGACCGCGGCCTGCTCAACGCTGAGCATGCTTTTCTGCACGCAGTGGTGAGATTTGATGTAGAGGATCGCCGCGGTGCGCGGGGTGATCGCCGCCGCCAGCTGATCGGCAGAGCATTCGTTGGCGTAGCCCGCTTCCACCAGCCTGCCGCCGCCCAGCGCCACCATGGTGCCAACCGGTGCGCCAAAGTTAACGTTGTGGCCTTTCGGCAGCACGATCTCGTTGTTCTCGATCGGGGTGACGTGCAGTTTTTCCAGCAGCCAGTCGCTGTCTTTCACCAGCACCGCCGCCACGGACTGCGCAATGCCCGCCGATGCGCAGGAGACAACCGTCGCCCCTTCCACATCCAGCAGTTTTGCGATGTATTCGCCGGTTTTGTTCACCAGATCTTTGATCTCAAAGTACTGGTTCATGCCTTCCATCGCCGCCTGCACCACTTCCGGGCGCGGCGTGGAGACACCCAGCGCCGTCATGCGGCCAGAGGTGTTGATAACCTGCTTTAAGTTGTACTTCTCAAAAATTGAAGGCATGTTCCGTGCTCCCTTGTTCGGTCATGTAGCCCTTGCCCGCGCGGATCGCGGCAAGCGGCACCAGAATGTGTTCAGCCTGCAGGCTGTCGTTTTCGGCATCCGTTAATACCGTCGGCTGGGGCTTGACGGTGAACAGCGTCAGGTCAGCGTCCAGACCCGGCTGGATGCGCCCTTTGCGCGTCAGGCGCAGGCCGTCGGCGGCGTTCGCGGTCACGCACTCGATCACCTGCGGCAGCGACATGCCGATGGCGAGGAATTTCGACATCACGCTCGCCAGCGACCCGACCGGGCCGTTGATGCGGTTGCGGCAGTAGATGTCCGAGCTGATGGTGTGCGGCAGAATGCCCATCGCGATGGCGCGTTTCGCCACTTCGAAGCTGAAGCTCGCCGTCCCGTGGCCCACGTCAAGGCGCACGCCGCGCTTGAGTGCGGAAGTGATGGACGCGCGCAGCTCGCCGGACGGCGTCAGAATGCGGTTCGGCTTGCCGTTGTAGCAGTGGGTAATGATGTCACCGGAGCTCAGCAGCTCGGCGATTTCGTCGAGGTTCGGCGGGTTGTTGCCAATGTGTACCATCAGCGGCAGGTCGCCGTTCTCTTTCTGAATCGCTTTCGCGCGTTCCAGCGGCGTAATGCCGTTTTCGCCGACCACGCTGCTGCTCATGCGCGCCTTCAGGCCGACGATAAAATCAGGGTGGCGTTTCACCGCCTGCTTCACCGCGTCGGCGTCGATGTTGGCCATGTTCGCCAGCTCGTTCTGGGCAATCAGCCCCACGCGGGAGATGTTCAGTAAGGCAAAAACGTCCGTGGAAGCTTTGCGGGTGATCTCAAAGAAATCGTCCACGTCGTCCGCCCCGGTGCTGCCTGCGTCCACCACCGAGGTGACGCCCGTGGCAATGCCCACGCTGTCCGGCTCGTCGTGGTAAATCGGGGAGTTCGGGTAGCAGTGAACGTGTGAGTCAATCCAGCCTGCGCTGACGAACACTTCGCCGTTCAGCTCAACCGTTTTGTGGGCGGGGGCGTTAATCTCGCCAAGCGCCGCGATTTTCCCGTCCTGAATGGCGATATCGGTCAGGGTATCGTCGGTAAGGCGCGCACGGCGCAGGAGTAAATCAAACATGGGGTTCTCCTGATAAGACGGGCGCCGGAGCGCCCGCAGGTATTAAAGAGCGACCGGGAACAGCCAGCCCAACAGCATTGCACCGAGGATGGCACCGCCGGTGATCGGCTTCTGCCAGATGTAGAACAGCAGCGCGCCCAGCAGGGAGCCAACGCCGATAGGGATAGAGGCGGTCATGGCGCTGAGGATAATCAACGGCCCGAGGAAACGACCGGAGGCGTTACCCGCGCCCATCATCACGTCTGCACCGTAGGTGGAGTTGCTCTGATTGATGGTGAACTTACGCGCCAGGATGATGACGTAACCAATTGCCAGGCCAATCACCAGGCCGGTAATCAGCGAGGCAATAAAGTTGGTCACCGGGAACATGATGCCCGCGCCCAGCAGCAGCGCCGGAACGCCGAGGCCCACGCCGGTCTGGATCGCACCGCCGATATCAAGGATCCCGACCAGGGAACCTTCGATGATACGGGCGAACAGGAAGCTTGCGCCGAACGCCGCCACCGCGCCGTATACGCCGGTATCAATCCCGGCCTTCAGCATCGCCACGAAGGCCACTTCGTTGAACGCGCCGATGCCGTAGAGGTAGTACATGTGCGTCCCGGCGAACACGCCGGAGGAGAGCAGGCCAACGAAGATCGGGAACGACCAGTCGGCATACCAAAAACCTTTATTCTGTTCCATTTAGAGGCTCCTGTTATTTACCGCTGAGCGAGTTGTGAATCATGTCGAGCCAGTTCGGCACGGTCAGATGGAAGGATTCGATCATCTTCATGTCAAAGCCGCGGAAGAAGCCGCTCAGAACGAACAGCGCAACAATCGCCGCCATCATCACCTTGGTCACGTGGTTCCAGCCGCTCTCTTCAACGCCTTTACCAATCAGAATACCCAGTACCAGACCCGGTACGGCGTTACCCATGATCAGCTGCGCCGCGCCGCCAAATACGGTCGCCCAGAAGCCGGATTTTTTGCCCGCGTCGATGGCCGCCAGCCAGAAGATCACCGGCATTACGGTGTTTACCAGCAGGTTAGCCGCAGGCACCAGCACCTTCACGGCGGTGACCTGAAGCGCCGCCGGAACGGACGAGGCGGTAAGGTTAAGGAAAGTGACGACAATCATGCCGATCAGGCCGCAGGCAATCGCCATTTTGCGGGGATCGTGAAGGGTTTCGCCGACGTTGCGGTTTTTGATCATCAGCGCCGCCGCGCCCCAGTTCGGGATGATGCGGTGGTCAACGTCCTGCGTGAATGCACCTGCTGCGACGGAAGAGGCCCAGGCGTTAAAGAAGAAGCCTAACCCAAAGGAGAAGTGAGAAGCCGGATCCCCTTCACAGGAGTTCAGTTCCCCCAACGTACGAAACGCGCCCATACCCTGAGTGGTAGGCGCATGAAACATGCGTGCAGCCCCGGCTCCCACACCGACGCCAACCAGGCCGCCAATGATGAGCGATTTTATTAATATAATTAAGAACATCAGTCTGCCCTTTTATGAATAATCAGCGTTGCGTGACAAAGTCCACCTGGTCGAGATTGATGGCGGTCACGTTGACGGTCACATCCAGCTCCACGCTGTAGGTGCGTCTTTCCCGGCGCAAAAAGAAGAACAGAAAAGCTTCTTTACGCACCGCTTCTTGCGCCTGAACGACCTGCACATCCTGTGGCTCAATACGCAGTAAGATATGCGGTGAAGATTTCATCACCGCGGCCTGAACGTGGTTGAGTGCGTCGGCAAAGGCGCGCGCTTTGGCGTCGCCTTTCCCTTTGACTCTCACCGTGGTTGTGAACTGTTCTTTCATGCTTACGCGCCGTGCTTCTTCTGCCACGCCTGCACCAGACGCTCGCCCAGCTCTTCTTTATCCATAAAGCCAAAGCCCAGCACGTTGCAGCCTTCGTTGATGGCGGTCACGCCTTCGTCCACAGAGCGCATGCCGTATTTCGCTTTGTAGCCATATTTGGTTTGGGCGGTGATAGCACCCGCGCCGCCGCTGCCGCAGAAAGAGATGCCGAAGGTGGCGTTTTCCGCTTTCATCACGTCACCGAGCTTCATATCCGCTGCCACGCCTGGCACGACAACCGCGCGTCCACCTGCTTTCTCTACGCCTGCCGCCACTTTCTGGCCTTTACCCAGGCGATCGCCAATCACGACTGTAATCTGTTCCATGTGTTGCTCCTTAAAGGTTGTCTTTCGCGACTTCGAAGTGAACCGAGAGCAGCCAGGCTTCTTCATCAGGAAGGTTGCCAAACTGCGCCACCACTTCGCGTGCCAGCCGCATTGAATCGGGTGAAATTTCGTCGAACAGCTCTGCTTCCACTTCCGGCAGCGGCTCGCCGGTCACCGACCGGTGCGCCATTGCGCGAACGTGTGACGTCAGCATCTGCTCCTGTACTGCGTTGGGGATGATGTCGTGCCGGGCCAGCAGGGCATAAACCTGCTTAAGCATGGTGTTAGCGAGCTGCTCTGTTTGCACCGCCTGGTCTCCAACGTCGTTCATTACCGCTCCGTTAATCACTCGTCTTACCCCGTTAATGTCTCTGGGTTAAAACTAACGTTGGCGGTGGATTGTTTGTAGCGAGTTGTTTTCCACTTCGAAGTGGAAAGGAGAGCGGCGGCAGTGATCTGTGCCACATAAATGCGCTGAATAACGACATTTCGCTGGTTTTACGTGATGAATGTCACGCAATGCGTTGGTAAATCGGCGGGGAGGAAAGGAATAGAACAGGTAAAGGATTCGCAGAAATGTGACCGCGATAGGGTTTACTTATTACGTCGCATAAAAAAAGCGAGGACATAACGCCCTCGCCCTGGATGTTGTGCAGACGCGCAGTCTGTTAGCGGTATTTCTGGTGATAGGTGTTGCGGGTGGTCGCGAACTGCTCGGCGTCCGCTTTCGCCTCTTTCACTTTGCCGTCGTTCACCAGCTTGAGCGCGTTATCAATCTGGCCCACCAGCACGTCAAAGCCGTGGCGGTAGTCTTTCATTTCCGGGCTGTCAGGCGCTTTGTTTTCCAGCTTCGGCGGCGTGGCTTTTTGTGCATCCAGCGCGGCGACACGCATTTTGGTCAAGGCGTCTTTCATTTCCGCCGCATCGTTTGTCTTCTGAACGACCTTCAGATTTTCGCTGAGGGTATCCATGTCGTCTGCAAGATCGGCGGCGAACGCAGAAGAGCCAAGAACCAGCGTTGAAGCTGCGACGATCGCTAACAGGTGTTTACGCATTGCTCACTTCCTTTTTTATTATGTAACGCTTTAACGGGTATTACTGGCCGGCGATTTTCATCTCCGGGAGTAACACAGAACCACACTGTATATTGCTACGCGTTTCAATATCGTTACCGACCGTAACGATGTTGCTCCACATCTCTTTCAGGTTTCCGGCGATAGTGATTTCGCTCACCGGATACTGGATTTCGCCGTTCTCGACCCAGAAGCCCGCCGCGCCGCGGGAGTAGTCCCCGGTGATGCCGCTCACGCCCTGGCCCATAAGCTCGGTCACCACCAGGCCGGTGCCCATCTCTTTAAGCATCTGCTCAAAGCTCAGGCCCTGCCCCGGGATGCGCCAGTTGTGGATGCCGCCCGCGTGCCCGGTGCTCTTCAGCCCCAGCTTGCGTGCGGAGTAGTTGGTCAGCAGCCACTGGGTCAGGATGCCGTCTTTGACGATATCGCGACGCTCGGTGCGCACCCCCTCACTGTCGAACGGCGTGGAGGCCAGCCCTTTCAGCAGGTGCGGATGCTCTTCGATGGTCAGCCACTCGGGCAGGATCTGCTTGCCGAGGGAGTCCAGCAGGAAGGTGGATTTACGGTACACCGCACCGCCCGCAATCGCGCCCACCAGATGCCCAAACAGGCCAGTTGCCACTTCGTTGGCGAAGATAACCGGGGCTTTCATGGTGGAGAGTTTGCGCGGCGCCAGGCGCGACAGGGTGCGCTTCGCACACTCGGCGCCGACCCACTCGGGAGACTGTAAATCACCGAGCGCGCGCCCGATGGTGTAGGCGTAATCGCGCTCCATGTCGCCGTTTTCTTCGGCAATCACGCAGCTGGAGAGGGAATGGCGGGTCGAGCAGTAGCCCTGCAGCATGCCGTGGCTGTTGCCGAACACTTTAATGCCGTAGTGGCTGTTAAAGCTGCCGCCTTCAGTATTGGTGATGCGTTTGTCCGCCTGTAAAGAGGCCTGCTCCGCACGCGCCGCCAGCTCGATGGCTTCGTCCGGGGTCACTTCTGCCGGATGGAACAGGTCGAGATCCGGGGCGTCGAACGCCAGCAGCTCTTTGTCCGCCACGCCTGCGTAAGGATCGGGAGAGGTATAGCGGGCGATATCCAGCGCGGCCTGCACCGTGCGGGCAATGGCATCCGGGCTGAGATCGGTGGATGACGCGCTGCCTTTGCGGTTCTGGTGATACACCGTGATCCCGAGTGCGCCATCGCTGTTAAATTCAACATTTTCCACTTCGCCGTAGCGGGTACTCACGCTAATGCCGGTGGTTTTGCTGACCGCCACTTCGGCGCCATCTGATTTCCCTGAAGCCAGCGTCAGCGCTGTGGAGACCGCTTCTTCCAGAATCTTACGCTGCGCTTCAACTTGTGAGGTTACTTTCATCGCAAATGCCATACTGTAAGAGAGAGTTAAGTGAAGTCTATCAGAGAACCGTTTTTCAGTGCGCATCTTAACTGGTAACATTAGCCTCTTTTTTTAAGGAGCCTGACATGACTAAGCAGCCCGAAGACTGGCTCGACGACGTTCCCGGTGATGACATCGAAGACGAAGATGATGAGATCATCTGGGTCAGTAAAAGTGAAATTAAACGCGACGCCGAAGAGTTAAAACAGCTTGGCGCGGAAATGGTAGAACTGGGTAAAAACGCGCTGGACAAGATCCCGCTCGACCAGGATCTGCGCGATGCCATTGAACTGGCACAGAAAATCAAAAAAGAAGGTCGTCGCCGTCAGCTTCAGCTGATCGGTAAAATGCTGCGCCAGCGCGATGTCGATCCGATTCGCCAGGCGCTGGACAAGCTGAAAAACCGTCACAACCAGCAGGTTGCGCTGTTCCACAAGCTTGAGCAGATCCGCGATCGCCTGATTGATAATGGTGATGATGCTCTGGCAGAGGTGCTGAACCTGTGGCCGGACGCCGACCGCCAGCAGCTGCGCACGCTTGTTCGTAACGCCAAGAAAGAGAAAGAAGGGAATAAGCCGCCGAAGTCTGCGCGTCTGATCTTCCAGTTATTACGCGAACTGGCGGAAGCCGAGTAATTAAATAATACGCAGGCTTGCCCTGCGTATTATTCCTCCGTTTTACCTCTTATCAATCACGTCATTTATATTCCTACCGCAATAACATAATTAATCTCAATTCATCATTGTTGAAGCATGATGAAGTAGATTCCGCACGCCCTATAAAAATACCAGTGAAATCATTGAGATAATTAAAATCAAATATGAATTAAAACAATTCACAGAGCGCTGAGTTCTTAAGCCGCCCGTCTTTTGTTAGCATCCTCGCCGCTAATTAATGCTGTTAGCTCAATCGGTTAT
Source organism: Enterobacter soli (assembly GCF_964208575.1). Taxonomy (GTDB): domain Bacteria; phylum Pseudomonadota; class Gammaproteobacteria; order Enterobacterales; family Enterobacteriaceae; genus Enterobacter; species Enterobacter soli_A. The sequence goes on from NZ_CAXOFU010000013.1 coordinate 101,792, forward strand.
TGGAATAAATAACCTGAATATAAATTAATGGAGATAAGTAATGCGTGAATTAAACTTAATTGAAATGCAGGACGTTAGCGGTGGTGCCTGGTACGATCTGAGTTTTACTCAGCGTCTTGAAGGTGCGCTTTGGGGTCTGGGTGACGGGCTGATTACCGGGGTTGCGATTGGTGGGAAGGTAAGCGGTTCCGGCGGTTTTATTGCCGGTGCGGTTAACCAGCTGGTCTCCGCTATTATCGGCGTCGTCGCCGGGGGCATAGCAGGCACCGTCGGTGGCTTCATCTGGGGTCGCGACATGATTGCCGAAACGGCACAGAACTACCGTGAAACCTTTGGTTCTGCAAGCCAGGGCTTCGGTTCTCTCTGATTTGCAAAATGATGGCCCTGCATTGCGCAGGGCCATCGCGACCGGAGAGCATTAACGGATCTTAGACGCTGGCTTTTTTCGCCAGACCGTCCAGCAGCTTCTGATGAATACCGCCAAAACCGCCGTTGCTCATCACCAGAATGTGATCGCCCGGCTGGGCCGTTTTCACCACCATATCCGCCAGCGCGTCCACGTCCGCACTCCAGTGTGCAGGCTGTACGCAGGCGTCGGCCACCTCTGCCACCTGCCACGGAATGTGCTGCGGCTGAAGCAAGAACACTTCGTCTGCGCGACCCAGCGACGGGGCCAGATCGTCTTTGCAGATCCCCATCTTCATGGTGTTCGAGCGCGGCTCCAGCACGGCGAGAATACGCGCGGTGCCGCCCACTTTGCCGCGCAGGGCTGCAAGGGTGGCGAGGATCGCGGTTGGGTGATGCGCGAAGTCGTCGTACACGGTCACGCCGTTGGCTTCCCCGCGCAGCTCCAGGCGGCGACGGGCGTTGACGAATGAACCCAGCGCATTGGCGGCATCCGAAGGCTGTACGCCCACGTGGCGCGCGGCGGCAATCGCCATCAGGCCGTTATGCATGTTGTGCTCGCCGACCAGGCTCCACTTCACTTCACCGACTTTTTCACCGTCCAGCCACACGTCCCACTCGGACGCATCGGCGTTGGTTTTCTTCGCCTGCCAGTGGCCCTGCTCGCCCACCAGCTCCTGCTCGCTCCAGCAGCCCATCGCCAGCGTCTGCTTCAGGTTGATGTCGTTTTCCGGCAGGATGATACGCCCCTGACCCGGCACGATACGCACCAGATGGTGGAACTGTTTCTGAATGGCTTTCAGGTCGTCGAAGATGTCCGCGTGGTCGAACTCAAGGTTGTTGAGGATCAGCGTGCGCGGGCAGTAATGCACGAACTTGGAGCGTTTATCGAAGAACGCGCAGTCGTACTCGTCGGCTTCAATAACAAAGAACGGGCTGTCGCCTAGACGCGCAGACACGTCGAAATTGCCCGGTACGCCGCCAATCACAAAGCCAGGCTTATAGCCGCAGGCTTCGAGGATCCAGGTGGCCATACCGGCGGTGGTGGTTTTACCGTGCGTACCGGCAACAGCCAGCACCCAGCGGTCGCGCAGGACGAAATCGTGCAGCCACTGTGGGCCAGACATGTACGGAATATTGCGTTCCAGCACCGCTTCAACGCACGGATTTCCACGGGTCATGGCGTTACCAATGATCACCAGATCCGGCTGCGGGTCTAGCTGGCTGGCATCGTAACCCTGAATCAGGTCGATACCCTGCTTCTCCAGAAGCGTGCTCATCGGCGGATACACATTGGCGTCCGAACCTGTCACTTCATGGCCCAGAGAGCGCGCCAGCATTGCCAGTCCGCCCATGAAAGTGCCACAAATCCCCAATATATGAATGCGCATACGTCACTATCCTTCTTCAATGTGGCGCACATTTTACTCACATGTCAGCGGGTGTGAAACGCATTTCAGGAAATTCCGTATCCTGCTGGCGCGATTCACCTCTGCGCTACTATTTGAATATTTGTTAAGATTGTTGGGCTTTAGTCGTTTTAGTGAACATACGATCGCTCTACTCACATAAGATGCAGGGAAAGTGTTATGAAAACGTTAGGTGAATTTATTGTCGAAAAGCAGCACGAGTTCTCTCATGCTACCGGTGAACTCACTGCTTTGCTGTCGGCAATAAAGCTGGGCGCTAAGATCATCCACCGCGATATCAACAAGGCCGGTCTGGTCGATATCCTGGGTGCCAGCGGTGCCGAGAACGTTCAGGGCGAGGTTCAGCAAAAACTCGACCTGTTCGCAAATGAAAAACTGAAAGCTGCACTGCGCGCGCGCGACATCGTTGCGGGTATCGCCTCTGAAGAAGAAGATGAAATCGTCGTATTCGAAGGCTGCGAACACGCAAAATACGTTGTACTGATGGATCCGCTGGACGGCTCCTCCAACATCGACGTTAACGTTTCTGTCGGCACCATTTTCTCTATCTATCGCCGCGTCACGCCCGTTGGCACGCCGGTGACCGAAGAAGACTTCCTCCAGCCGGGCAGCCAGCAGGTTGCCGCCGGATACGTGGTTTACGGCTCGTCCACCATGCTGGTGTACACCACCGGCTGCGGCGTTCACGCCTTTACCTACGATCCGTCGCTGGGCGTGTTCTGCCTGAGCCAGGAGCGTATGCGCTTCCCGGAGAAGGGCAACACCTACTCCATCAACGAAGGCAACTACATCCGCTTCCCGAACGGCGTGAAGAAGTACATCAAATTCTGCCAGGAAGAGGATAAAAACACCCAGCGCCCGTACACCTCGCGCTATATCGGCTCCCTGGTGGCGGACTTCCACCGCAACCTGCTGAAAGGCGGCATTTACCTTTACCCAAGCACCGCCAGCCACCCGGACGGTAAGCTGCGCCTGCTGTACGAATGCAACCCGATGGCGTTCCTGGCGGAACAGGCGGGCGGCAAGGCGAGCGACGGTAAAGAGCGCATTCTGGACATCGTGCCGGAAAGCCTGCACCAGCGCCGCTCGTTCTTCGTCGGCAACAACCATATGGTTGAAGACGTTGAGCGTTTTATCCGTGAGTTCCCGGACGCGTAATACCCTTCCACAGGGGAGCCGGCTGGCTCCCCTTCTCATTTATATATTTTACCGTATAAATGAATATAAAAATGACGCTTTAATAATCAGCATCCCTCCTGCATTATTTTAAACAGTTAATTAAAGTTTCCTGGAGCGTCGTTGTGAATAAAAACTTTTCCCGTGCTAATACCGGCATCGATTTAAATCTCATTCCTGTTTTTATCGAAGTTGTTCGCTGCGGCAGCATGGCCAAAGCCTCGCTACGCCTGGAGATGTCCCGCCCGGCGGTAAGCCTGGCTCTGAAGCGTTTTAACCAGCTGTTTAATGAACCGTTATTTTTCCGTCGGGGTTTATATCTTGAGCCAACCGAAAAAGCATTGGCCTTAACCACTGCGCTGGAAATATTAATGGGGGGAATTCACGATAATATTGGCGCGCTTAATTCAGCGTCCCATAAAACCCTGGCACAGGCTGCACCAGGGCTGGATATGTCTATTACACAGCCTGCGCCGTCAGCTTAAATGAGGACATGGCTTCCATCAGCTCGCGGGACTGCTCTTCCAGCGAGCGCGTCGCGGCGGAAGATTGCTGCACCAGCGCCGCATTTTGCTGGGCCGTTTCGTCCATCTGGTTCACGGCGATATTGACCTGCTCGATACCCCGGCTCTGCTCCTGAGAGGCGGTGGCAATCTCGCGCATCAGTTTGGTCATGCGCAGCACTTCGGTGGCGATTTCATCCATCGTTTCGCCCGCCTGCTGCGCCAGCTCGCTGCCCTCGCTCACCTGGGTCTGAGAATCGCTAATCAGCGTGCGGATCTCTTTCGCGGCGTCGGCGCTGCGGCTGGCGAGGTTGCGAACCTCTCCGGCAACCACCGCAAACCCGCGCCCCTGCTCGCCCGCGCGCGCCGCTTCCACCGAGGCGTTCAGCGCCAGGATGTTGGTCTGGAAGGCAATGCCGTCGATCACGCTGAGGATGTCGGCGATGCGCGCCGAACTGCCGGAGATATCGCGCATTTTTTCAATCACATAGCAGACCATTTCGCTGCCGTGGTCGGCGGTATCCGACACCGCTTTCGCCATCTGGTGCGCCTGCTCGGCGTTGTCGGCGTTCTGTTTCACCGTGGCGGTGATCTGTTCCATGCTCGCCGCCGTTTGCTCCAGCGAGGTGGCGGTGGATTCCGTGCGCTGGGCGAGGTGCATGTTCCCCGCAGTCAGCTCGCGGCTGCCGGTATCAATCTGCGAGCTGGCGTCGCGCACGCGCAGCACCGAGCCCATTAGCGACTGGCGCATCTCTTCGATGGCGGCGTTAAGGCGGTTAAACTCCTGGCTCGCCGGCGCGTTCAGCGTATGGGTTAAGTCACCGGACGCCACGTTTTCAAGCTGGGCAATCGAGGCGGAAAGCGGCTTTAACAGCATATGGCGCAGCACCAGCCACGCCAGCACGATAATGCCCGCGGTCAACAGCGCCGCCACGATAATCAGGATCAGCACCCGGTTTTTGCTCGACTGTACGGCTTTCACTTCCGCTTTTCCGCGCGATTCGCTCCAGGTCTGGAACGCCTGCATGTCGTTATCGAACTGCTTCGCCACCGGAATAAGCTTGTTCTCCAGCAGGTCGTAGTAGCCGTCAGCGGACTGCTCGTTCAGCGCCTTCAGCATCGGGTCGATCCCCTGCTGGTTATAGGCCGTGAGGCTTAAGGCGACCTTGTCCAGAAGCTGCTGGCCCTGCGGGTCCGCCACGCCGCCGTCGATCACGCCTTTCAGCGTTTTCTGCGCGCGGGCGATTTCCTGATTAATGGTTTTCACCGATTTCGCCGCGTCGTCCAGCATGCCGATCTCCATCATGCGGACGGCCTGCCCGGCTTCGTTGCGCGCGCGTAAAATCAGCGTATAGCCGGAGTTAAGCTGCACCATCTGCTCACCCTGAAGGTGGTTAATGCGCTGGAGGGAAGACGAGCTTTGAGTGAGAGCATAAATACCAATGCCGCTGACAATCAGCAGCAGAAGGGTCATGACGGCCAGTAAAGAAAGCAAGCCGGTACGAATCGATAGCGTTTTAAGCATGATGTTATTTCCGGTAGCGAGATATTTCTTGGCATAAAAGAAGGTTATCGGCCGCTACCGAAATAAATTTAGACTTCAAGCAATTTCAGCGTGTTACCGCTCCGTTAAGGAGGTGTTTACGCGTGTAACAGGCGAGCTCTGGCGGTTCTCCCAGAGCACCGTCAGGCCGCGCTGGAGCGCGATAAAAATAAACAGCAGGATGCCAATGGCGATTTTCGTCCACCAGGAGCTGAGCGTGCCGTCGAAGTTGATGTAGGTCTGGATAAGCCCCTGGATCGCCACGCCGAACAGCGTCCCGAGCACCGTGCCGACCCCGCCGCTCAGCAGCGTGCCGCCAATCACCACCGAGGCGATGGCGTCCAGCTCTACGCCCACCCCCGCCAGCGCGTAGCCCGCCTGGGTGTAGATAGAGAACACGATGCCCGCCAGCGTCGCCAGCCCGGTCGAGAGCATATAGATGCGGATCGTGGTGCTGCGGGTGGAGATCCCCATCAGGTTTGCCGACGTCGCGCTGCCGCCGATGGCGTAGACCTGATTGCCAAACCGGGTGCGGTGCGCGAGGAAAATACCGATAACCACGACGCCGAGCATCAGCAGCCCCATCGCGCTCAGGCGACCGCCGCCGGGGATCTTCCACGCCAGGCTGGAGAGCGTGTCGTAGATCGGATGGTTAATCGGGATCGACTCCTCGGAGACCAGATAGCTCACGCCGCGCAGGAAGAACATCCCGGCGAGGGTAATGATAAAGGCCGGGATTTTCAGCGCGTCGATCAAAAGCCCCATAAAGGCGCCAAAGGCGCAGCCCATGACCAGCACCAGCGGGAAGGCCAGCAGCGGGGAGATCCCCCAATAGCCGATCGCTTTCGCGAGGAACACGCCGGTAAAGGCGATCACCGAGCCCACCGACAGATCGATGCCGCCGGAGAGGATCACAAAGGTCATGCCGACGGCAATAATCCCTAAAAAGGCGTTATCGGTCAGGATGTTGCAAATCACGCGCGTGGAGGCAAAGCCGGGGAACTGGGTCAGGCAATAGAGGTAGCCCAGCACAAACACCCCCAGCGTGATCATCAATGGCAAATTACGTTTTATCATGACCGCGGATCCCCTTAATGATGCTGATAAAGCGCGGCGACTGAACGATCAGCACGCAGAGCACGACCACCGCTTTGACCACCTGATTGAGCTCGGGCTGGAAGCCCGACAGTAAAATCCCGGTATTCATCCCCTGGATAATCAGCGCGCCAATCACCGACAGCAGCAGGTTAAAGCGCCCGCCCATCAGCGAACCGCCGCCGATGACCACCGCCAGGATCGCATCCAGCTCCAGCCATAATCCGGCGTTGTTGGCATCGGCGCCGCGAATATCTGCCGCGACGATTACCCCGGCAATGGCGGCGCATACGCCGCTCAGCACGTAGGTGAGCATCACCATCAGCCGCGTGTTAACCCCGGCGTTTCGCGCCGCGCGGATGTTAATCCCCACCGCTTCGATAAACAGGCCGAGCGCCGTTTTGCGGGTGAACAGCCAGAAGACCACCAGCGTCACCAGGGCAATGATCACCGGAGTCGGGAAGTAGAGGAATTTGCCGCTGCCGATCCACGCCAGGCTCGGCGAGTTAAAGGTCACGATCTGCCCGGAGGTGATCAGCTGCGCCACGCCGCGTCCGGCCACCATCAGGATCAGGGTGGCGACAAACGGCTGAATTTTAAGTACCGCCACCAGAATGCCGTTCCACAGCCCCGCCAGCACGCCCGTGCCGAGCGCCGCCAGCAGCACCACCGGAAGGCTGTGCCCGGCGACGGTCATCGACGCCGCCGTGGCGCCGGAAATGGCCATCACCGCCCCCACGGAGAGATCGATCCCCCCCGTTGCGATCACCAGCGTCATGCCTATCGCCAGCAGCGCCACGGGGGCCGCGCGGTTTAAAATGTCTATCGGGCTACCGAACAGGCGGCCATCCTGCACGATTATCTGGAAGAAATGCGGCGCCACCAGGCTGTCCACCACCAGCACCAGCAGCAGCGCAATGATTTGCGGCGTGCCGGTCGGCCAGGTGAAGCGGCGCTTCGGCTGCCCGGTTTGCGAAAGAGAACGGGACATCACGTGTCACTCCTTATGCCGCAATGGCATTCATGATCGCCGGAACCGACAGCTTATCCAGCGGGATCTCTGCCACCTGTTTGCGATCGCGCATGATAATCACGCGATCCGCATACCCGACCAGCTCCTCCAGCTCGGAAGAGATAACCAGCAGCGCCAGCCCGTCGGCGCAGAGGGTTTCGATCAGGCGGATAATCTCGGCGTGCGCGCCCACGTCGATGCCGCGCGTCGGCTCGTCGAGGATCAGGAACTGCGGCCTGGTCAGCAGCCAGCGCGACAGCAGCACCTTCTGCTGATTGCCGCCGGAGAGAAACTCAATCGGCTGCTCCGCGCTCGGCGTGCGAATGCCAAGCTGGCGGATAAAGCGCTCGGCGATGGCGATTTGCTCGCGCTTAGGGATCGGGCGCAGCCAGCCGCGCTGGGCCTGCAGCGCCAGAATGATATTTTCCCGCACCGAGGCGGCGGCAATAATGCCGTCGGTTTTGCGGTCTTCCGGGCAGAAGCCCACCCCGAGGCAGGAGGCCTGATGCGGCGAACGCAGGGTTTGCGGCTTGCCCTTGATCAGCGCCGTGCCGCTGTCGGCAGGCTTGATGCCAAAAATGACCTCGGCGGTTTCGGTGCGCCCGGAGCCTAACAGCCCCGCCAGCCCGACAATTTCGCCGGGACGCACCTCGAGGCTGAACGGCGAGATCACCCCTTTTTTGCCGAAATCGCTGAACGCGGCTACGGGCTTGTCGCTCAGCAGCGTGCGCCCCGCGCGCTGGAGGGCGTTGGTTTCCAGCTCGCGGCCCAGCATCATTTTGACCAGCTCAATCTGCGGCAGCTCGCGGGTTTCACGGCAGCCGACAAAGCTGCCGTTGCGCAGCACCGTAATGCGGTCGCTGACTTCGTACACCTGATCGAGAAAGTGGGTGACGAAGATCAGGCTGACGCCCCGATCGCGCAGCTGGCGCATCAGGATAAAGAGCATCTCCACTTCCTGGGTATCCAGGCTGGCGGTGGGTTCGTCGAGGATCAGCACTTTGGCCGACAGATCGATCGCGCGGCAGATGGCGACGATCTGCTGCATCGCCACGGAAAAGCGGTTCAGCGGCTCGCGCACGTCGAGGGAGAAGCCGTAGGACTCCATCAGCGTCGTGGCGCGCGCCTCCATCTCCTTGCGGCGCAGCAGGCCAAAGCGTTTTGGCTCGCGGCCAATAAACAGGTTATCGGCGACCGACATATTCGGCAGCAGGTTCACTTCCTGATACACCGTTCCGATACCCAGCTGCTGGGCGTGGGCGGTATTTTTTGGCGATATGGCGTTGCCTTCCAGCCAGATGGTGCCGCGATCGGCGTGATAGACCCCGGTCAGGGTTTTGATCAGCGTCGATTTCCCCGCACCGTTTTCACCGAGCAGCGCCATGATTTCGCCGCGACGCAGGCTGAAATCGACGTTATCCAGCGCTTTCACGCCGGGGAAGAATTTGCTCAAGCCCTCTGTGCGGAGGATTTCCTGGTGTTGTTCTGTGGTCATAACGTCCTCCACTCGCCCCTCACCCCAGCCCTCTCCCCGGAGGGGAGAGGGGGAAAGGCAGGGCGGAGCTGGATAGTAACAATTGGCACGATCAATCCCCTCTCCCCTCCGGGGAGAGGGTCAGGGTGAGGGGGGAGAGGCGGCCTTAATAGCCCATGTTTTTCTTCTTCTCTAACTCTTCTTTCGCCGTATCCGGCAGGTAGAGGATGGATTTGGTGACCGTCACTTTCTCAGGCATCGTGCCGTCTTTCTTGAATTTCTCCAGCGCGTCGAAGGCCGGGCCGGCCATGTTTGGCGTCAGCTCCACGCTGGCGTTGGCTTCCCCGTCGATCATCGCTTTGTAGATGTCAGGCACGCCGTCGATGGAGCCGGTCAGGATATCTTTGCCCGGCTTCAGGCCTGCTTCTTTAATGGCCTGAATCGCACCGATGACCATGTCATCGTTATGGGCGTAAACCATGCAGATGTTCTTGCCGTTGTTTTCTGCTTTGATAAAGCTCTCCATGACCTCTTTACCCTTGCTGCGGGTGAAGTCGCCGGACTGGGAGCGGATAATCTTGATGTTTGGCGCTTTGGCAATCGCCTCGGCGAAGCCTTTCTTACGGTCGATCGCCACGCTCGCGCCCACGGTGCCCTGCAGCTCAACCACGTTACACGGCTTGCCATCCACCTGTTTCACCAGCCAGTCGCCGATCAATTGCCCTTCAAGAACGTTGTTGGCGGTGACGGTGGTCATATAGAGAGATTTGTCTTTTACATCGATGGAACGATCGAGCAGGAAGACCGGAATTTCAGCGTCTTTGGCTTCCTTCAGCACCGGCTCCCAGCCCGTGGCAACCACCGGGGCAATGAAGATGGCGTCAACGCCCTGGGCGATGAAGGAACGCACGGCTTTGATCTGATTCTCCTGCTTCTGCTGGCCGTCGGCGATTTTCAGCGTGATGCCGCGCTTCTGGGCTTCGCTTTTCGCAACGTTGGTCTCTGCAGCGCGCCAGCCGGACTCAGAGCCGACCTGTGAGAATCCTACGGTTAATGGTGCAGCGATCGCCATAGACGACATGGCTGCCGAAACTGCTGTGACAAGAAGTAAGCGCTTCCACATATGAACGTCCTCGTAGGGGTGTTTATTGTTGGTTAAAAGGTGTTCGCGAAAAAACTATAGACAATGCGAGATGTAACGGATTGCGTTACATCACACTTCGGAAAAGTGAATGAAACGTTAATCACAAGTTTGTAATCGCTTTCATTTCCGCATTTAAAATGCGGCTGAGTTTATGGATTTTTCTGTCATCGGAAGAGGCTGAAAAGGGCAAACGACGGCGGGCAATGGCGAAAACAAGCGAAGACATTCAGCGCGAGTTGGCTATAATACTCGCCACTTGTTTACCATCCATTTTGAAGGACACAGACATGAGCTTACTCAACGTCCCTGCGGGTAAAGAACTGCCAGAAGACATCTACGTTGTTATCGAAATCCCGGCTAACGCAGATCCAATCAAATACGAAGTGGACAAAGAGAGCGGCGCACTGTTCGTTGACCGTTTCATGTCTACCGCGATGTTCTACCCATGCAACTACGGCTACATCAACCACACCCTGTCTCTGGACGGTGACCCGGTTGACGTACTGGTCCCAACGCCATACCCGCTGGAGCCAGGCTCAGTGATCCGCTGCCGTCCAGTTGGCGTGCTGAAAATGACCGACGAATCCGGTGAAGATGCGAAATTGGTTGCGGTTCCGCACACCAAGCTGAGCAAAGAGTACGATCACATTAAAGATGTGAACGACCTGCCAGAGCTGCTGAAAGCGCAGATCACTCACTTCTTCGAGCACTACAAAGACCTCGAAAAAGGCAAGTGGGTTAAAGTTGATGGTTGGGACAACGCAGAAGCGGCGAAAGCGGAGATCATCGCCTCTTTCGAACGTGCTGCTAAGAAGTAATTCTTATCGCCGAATGATTAAGCCCCGCTGGTCGGGGCTTTTTTATGTCTTTTAATCCTGGTGACTACGTGCGATCGGGAAGTATCGCCCGGCGGCGCTACGCTTGCACGGGCCTACAATAAATAGTGCATTATTCTTAATATTATTGTGGATTGTAGGCCGGGTAAGCGCAGCGCCACCCGGCAAAAGGCATAAAAAAACAACGCCACCTTTCGGTGGCGTTGTTCATATCAGTACTGGTCTCGGTCTAACCAGTTACCGCTTTCAATCAGCGTTAATCCCTCTACCGGACGTTGGTACACGTACATCCATGCACTTCCGTACGGCGTCTGGATCAACTGGCGAGCGTATTCACCGTTCCTGGTGCGCAGGGCATCAAGTTCGGCAAGCGTGGCATTATCAATTCGATAAACCTCACCCTGTACCGTTCCGTTCCCCGGAACCGCGCCTGGATAGTGGCCCAGACTGTACAACTGGTAGTTCTCGATATTGTAATTACCCAGCAGCTGGGCGTTCGTCATCCAGTGACTGTTGCCTTGCTTGGTTCGTAAACTGCCGTAAACAAATATTCGCATTGCTAAAACTCAAACTGATAGAGCAAATCCAGTGCCTGGTCTACGCCGGACACTGCTTCCAGATATAGCTTAGGCATCAGGCGATAACGTAACGTGAGCGTGGCGAGTGAGTCAAAGATCCCCACACCATATTTCACCTGCAGACCCGGCAGTACATAGCCGCTGACCACCACCTGCGAAGAGTCACCAACGCCCTGGGTATCCAGCGCAAGATTGCTTACGCCAAAGGTCTCGCCGATTTTACCCACAACCTGACCACTTTGTGCAACCCCCAGACCGACTAACATTGACGTCATCGCGGCACTATCGCTTTGACCGCTCTCCAGCCCCTGCCCACGCAGCAGATAAGAGAGGGCGTCCTGCTGCGACATTGCCGGGTCGGAGAAGATTTCCGCCTTCGGTTCGTCGGCGGTGCCGGTCACGCGCACGCCGGCGATCACATCGTCTTCCGTGGCTTCAGGGTTACGGATGGCTTCGATATTCAGCAGCGGCTGGTCCGGCGGGCCGGAGAACAGCAGCTCGCCCTTACGCACAATCAGATCCTGACCGTAGGCGTGGAAGCGCCCTTCAGGAATATTGATCTGCCCGTTGAGGCCAAGCCCTTGTTTATCCTGCGCGACTTTCAAATCACCCGTTAGTCTCGCCTTCAGCCCAAATGCCTCGAGGCGCACGTTATTTCCCACGTGCACGATAAGATTACTATTGATCGGGATGCCAGCGCTCTTCTGTTCGACAGGTTTCAGATTTTCGTTGAGCATAACTTCATCACTGGAGACCCCTACCGCGCTTTCCGGCACGTCGTGCACCACGATGCGCGCCCACGGCACGTCCACGCGTCCGTCCAGCGTAAACAGGCTCGGCGTGGCTTCAAACACCACGTCGGGCGATACGTCCAGACGCACCATCGGCGGCACGGTAATGCGCACCTTGCTGCCCTTCGCGGCAATGCGCGCGCGCCAGTTGTCTATCTGGCTCCAGTCGGCGTCGCCGCTGAGGTTGATTTGCCCCTGCTGCGTGCGCACCACCCCGGCCAGGGTGGAGCTCATGCCGTTGAAGTTCATCGCAATCTGGCTTGGCTGCATATCGAACGGCATAAAGTTCCCGTCGATATCCACGCCGTTAAGCTGCATCTGGCCGAAAATCTGCGGACTTTGCGCATCGCCCGCCAGGCGCAGGTTGGCGTTCAGCATCCCCGCCGCTTTTTCCCCGCGCGAGAAGATGGCGTTCGCCATGGCGAGGTTGAAGTTGCGCAGATTAACGTTACCGCCGAGATTTCGTTTCCCCTGCGGATCGGTAATCTGCACCTTGCCGTCGAACTGGCCGTTGTTGGTCAGGCGGATAAGCCAACCCACCTCGGCGCGGTTGTTATGCAGATCGGCGTTCAGGTTCAGGGTATCGAAAGCGACGGCCAGCGGCGCGTCGTTTACCTCCTGCGTGACCTTCACGTTGCGCCCGGAGAGGGTCACGCTACCCTGCGGCAACCCCTCTTTGGTGGTGTCCCAGGCCACGTCCGCTTTCCCGCTAAACACGCCGCTGGCCTGCGTGGTGTCCGGCATAAAGGGTTTCAGCATCGCCAGGTCGAAGCGGTTGAGGTTGACCTGCGCCCGCCCTTCCGCGCCCGCGTCAATGGTCTGCGGCACGCACAGCTCGGCGTTCGGGTTCGTCCAGCAGTGCGGTCCGATGCTGATTTTCTGCTCGGCGTTGCGGTAGTCCAGCGCGATAGCGCGCGACAGCGCCAGCGGCCCGACCGGGGTGTTGAAGCGGGTGTTATCCAGCGTCCCTTTCCAGCGCTCCTCTTTACGGTCGAAGCTGCCCTTCAGATGCAGTTGCCCGGAGACCGGCTCGCCCTGCACGTTCAGCTGCAGGTCGTGCTGCTTCTCGTTGCCTTTGGCCGCCAGCGTCACCAGGCTGATGTTCACGTCCGGCTGGGAAATACGCTCCACGCGCAGGTTCAGGCTGCCGCCAATCTGGTCGGTGGATTTCACATCCCCCTCCACCCGCACGCGGGCGATAGAGAGCTCCTGCCAGCGCAGGCCGTTGGCGGTGATATCCGCCAGCAGCTGCGGCGCCTCCACCGTACCGCGCACCTTCACCAGCCCCTTCGCCGTGCCGCCGAGCCCCGGCAGCGCGTTATCCAGATTCGGCGCGTCGATGGTGGCGTCCAGATTGAGATCTTTCACCCCCAGCTCGCCTTTGATATCGGCGGTGTTGCGCCCCAGCGCCACGTGCAGCCCCGGAATGATCCACTGCAGATAGCTGTTGCCCTTCAGCGAGCCTTCAACGTTGACCTTGTTTTGCTTCACGTTGCCGGTGATTTTGAGCTCCGGCACGTCCATCTGCCAGCTCCCGCCGTACAGGCTGCCGCGGGTCTTGATCAGGCCATCGAGCTTCGACGGCCAGTCCGGCACCTCTTTAGCGGTGTTGATGCCCGTAAGCTTCAGCTCGCCGCGCCAGCTGATCGCCTGCTGCCAGTCGAGCAGCGCGGTCAGCTCGGTTTTGCCTTCCAGCGCCGCCACCGTCAGCTTGTCGAGGTTCACCTGCTGTTCGTTACCCTTCGCGTCCAGGGTAATGTTCGCAGGCGGCACGCCCTGCCCCTTCACGGCGGTGCGGAACGACAGCGTATAGTCGGTCATTTTGCCGCTCAGCTTGAGCTTCAGGTCATCGGCCTGGAACTGCTTTTCGCCGGTAAACGGCCAGTAGAGCTGCTGGCTGACAATCTCCAGATTGAGCGGTAAGCCCGCCTCCGCCAGCTGCGTTTGCCCGCGCAGCACCATGTCCACCGGGCCGGAGAGGTTCACGCCAAACTCCAGCTTCTCGCGCAGCGCGCCGCCCACTTTAACCTTCACCTTCTCGCCCTTGAGCGGGTCGATGTTCAGGGCGCTGTTCAGGGTGATATCCACCGGCCAATTGTCGCGCAGCAGCGCGTTCCCGGTGGCATTTACCGAGCCCTGGTTGGTGTCGATATCCAAGGCGTCGAGCTTCATGCTGCCGTCGATACTGCTGACCTTAAGCAGCATGTTGAAGACCGTCAGGTCGGTGTCGCCCGTCAGACGCAGCTGTTCGCCCTTAAACTCTTCAATATTAAGGTTCAGCGGCAGATGCACGTCGGTCATTTCCGGCAGCACCGGCTTTGAGAACAGATCTTTCAGGGTTTCGCCGAGCGGCTTCTCTTCCGGCTGCGGGTTTTGAATTTTCGGTTCGACAATCTCTTCCTGCGCCACTTTCGCCACTTTCGGCAGGGCAATCAGCAGCCCCTGCAGGGAGGTTGGCGTCAGGGTGAGGTTTTTCTCCTGCCAGCGCAGGCCGGAGGTGAAATCCATCACCGACACGGTGGTGTCGTCGATTTTGATATTGACGTTATCCAGCGCCACCCGGTAGAGCGCGATCGGGTACGGCGTGGAGAGATTAAGCGGGCCGCTGTCCGTTTCTTCTACCGGCTCAGACTTCGGCATTTTCTTCGAATCTATCGCCACGTTTACATCTTTTAACGACAGATCGTTCACGCAGAGCTTGCTGTCGCGCAGGCAGCCGAGCTTCACCGCCAGGTGGAATTCCCCGGCGTTAACCGCCACGCCGGGCTGCTCGTAGCGAATGTTCTTTACGCGCAGATCGCGCCAGCCGCCCGTGACCTGGCCGATCTCCAGACCCGGAACCCAGCGGTTGGCGGCGTTAAACAGCAGATGCAGGCCGGTGGTAGTCCCCACCAGAAACGCCACCGTGCCGAGCAACAGCACGATAAAAATCAGCACCCCGAGGCTTATCTTCTTCCATAAACTCATAATTCAGGCCCCAGACCGATGTAAAACTGTAAACCGTGTTCGTCTTTGTCCCCCACCGGAACGGCAAAATCGAGCTTGATAGGCCCGACCGGAGACTGCCAGCGCACGCCGACGCCCGCGCCGGTTTTAAAGTCGCTTTTGCGGATATCGTTCACCGCCTCGCCGCCGTCGACAAACATCGCGCCCCACCATTTGCCGCTCACGTTGTACTGATACTCAAGCGAGCCGGTCGCCAGCTTGGACGCGCCCGTAAGCTGCCCTTTCTCGTTTTCAGGCGAGATGGATTTATATTTGTAGCCGCGAATACTGCGATCGCCCCCGGCGAAGAAGCGCAGGTCCGGCGGCACTTTGTCGAAATCGCCGGTTTCAATCCAGCCGAGGTTGCCGCGCATCACAAAGCGGTGTTTGTCGTAGAGCGTGCGGATCCAGACGTTTTGCGCCTGCATCACGGTGAAGTCGACGTCCGAGCCCCACATCGTGTTGGAGTAATCAATGGAGTAGCGCTGGGAATCGCCCCAGACCGGCATCAGGCCGCCGCGCGAGCGGGTGCGGCTGATCATCACGCCCGGATAGAGCAGCATGGTGGTGTTGGTGACGTTGGCCTGGGTAAAGTGGTCGAGGCTCCAGCGCAGGTTGATGGCGCGCTGCCAGCCGCTGCTCAGATCCCAGTAGCGGGACACGGCGAGCGTGGTGGAGTCCTGCTCGGTGTCGTTCAAATCGGTACGCTTGAAGCCGCCCTGCAGCAGATAATATTGCTCCAGCGGGTTTTTCAGCAGCGGCATTTTATAGCTGAAATCAAGCTGCTGCTCGGGCGCGGAGATACTGGCGCTGGTGGTCAGGCTATGGCCGTAGGAGTTTATCCACGGCTTTTTCCAGGTCGCCTTCACCCGCGGGCCGACGTCGGTGGAATAGCCGACACCGGTCTCAATGGTGTTCTCGGTGCGCGGCGACACAACGCCGTGCAGCGGCAACACCTTGGTCTTGCGGGATTTTTCGAACTCTGGCGCCACGACCACCGAGTTAAACCAGCCGGTCGCCGACAGGCGGCGGTTAAGCTCCGCCAGATCGCGGGACTGGTAGTAATCGCCCTTCTTAAACGGGATCAGGTTTTGCAGATATTCTTCGCGAATCTGCGAGCCTTCGAAGGTCACATCGCCGAAGCGGTAACGCTCGCCGCTGTCATAGTCGATATCCCAGAAGGCCTGACGCCGCTCGAGAGAAACCCCGAGCTGGCTTTTGGTGAACTGGCTGTCGAAGTAGCCCTTGCGCAGGGAAACGGTAGTCAGGCTTTTTTTAAAATGGTCGTAATCGCCGTGGTTGAGCACCGTGCCGATTTTCGGGCGCGTGCTGAGCAGCTCGAGAAAGTCGCTGTCGGTGCGCGCACCGCCGCGCAGCACAACGTCGGTGCCGCCAATCAATACCGGTTCACCCGGCGATACGCGGGCAATCAGCACCTGTCGCCCCTTGGCCGGAGGCGGGCGCAAATCAAAATCGATAGTCGGTTCGTAGTAGCCTAATGCTTTCAACCCTTCGCGGATCGCGTCATCTACGCGCGCGCGAAAACGCCGATCCGGCGTGACTTCATCACTCTGGATCGTCGACAGCTGCGCACGTACGTTTTTTTCCAGCGCCCCGGATAACCCTTCAACCTGCAAACGGACATTCGCCGCGCTGGCGACTCCGCTTGTCAGTAATAAACTGACCAAACATAACTGGCGGATCTTTGGCACGTTTTCTCCTGAATATCCTTGTTTCCACCCTGGAAGCAAATGATGTGCCGCTCCGCGGCCCCATACGGCTTTACAGCCCAAAACCCAATTTTCGGGTTGAAAAAGGGTTAAACACCCAAATATTTCTTATGATTAAATCTAGTCTCATTCAGCGTATTTATTGTGTTCAATTAAACGCGTCATGACAACCTTAACCGAAACATCGCTGCCCGGAGGCCCTACCGTGAGTTTATTCGACAAAAAGCATCTTGTTTCACAAGCAGATGCATTACCGGGACGCAACACGCCTATGCCCGTAGCGACTTTACACGCTGTAAACAATCATTCCATGACAAATGTTCCGGATGGGATGGAGATCGCCCTTTTTGCGATGGGCTGCTTCTGGGGAGTGGAGCGCCTGTTCTGGCAGCTGCCCGGCGTTTACAGCACCGCAGCAGGGTATACCGGCGGTTACACGCCAAATCCCACCTACCGCGAAGTGTGCTCAGGCCAGACGGGCCACGCCGAAGCGGTGCGCGTGGTTTACGATCCTGCGGTCATCAGCTACGAGCAGCTGCTGCAGGTGTTCTGGGAAAATCACGACCCGGCGCAGGGGATGCGTCAGGGTAACGACCACGGCACCCAGTACCGCTCGGCAATCTATCCGCTGACGCCGGAGCAGGACGCCGCCGCCCGCGCCAGCCTGCAACGCTTCCAGGACGCCATGCGCGCGGCGGGTGACGATCGTCAGGTGACCACGGAAATCGCCAACGCGAAGCCGTTCTACTACGCCGAAGACGATCACCAGCAGTATCTGCACAAAAATCCGTACGGCTACTGCGGCATCGGCGGAATCGGCGTCTGCCTGCCGCCGCAGCTGGCGTAAGAGCGCAGGATCAGGGAGGATCCGCTAGCTTTTCTGGCTGGGCGTAACCGCGTTAAACCGCTGGAGTATATCGTTCAGGCGCGCTTCCTCTACCGGAGGCGAGAACAGGAAGCCCTGAAAACGGTTGACGCCCATCTCGGCCAGCGCGGCAAACTTCGCCTGGCTGTCCACGCCTTCGGCCACGCAGGCGCACCCCGTCATCTGGCTAAAGTAGATCAGCGCTTTTATCAGGCTGGAGTCGGTTTCGCTCGCGGTGAACTTGTCGATCAGATCTTTATCCAGCTTCAGGCCGTCAAAATGAATTTGCCTGACCGGGAACATCACGTGATCCCGCGAGAAGCAGTCGTCAAGATAGAGCTTGCAGCCGGTTTCTTTTATCCGCGCCATGGTATTAACGATATCTTTGTCCTGCGTGATATCGATATTTTCTGCAAATTCGAAAACCAATTTTTCTGCCCACGCGGGGTTGTGCAGTAGCTCAAGCGCCTTTTTTGCCATTCGCGGCAGCGCATTGCCTGACGCAAGCACGGCGGGAATATTGACGGCAAAGTAATATGCCCCTTGATATTTATTGACGGCGTGGACTGCGGCATTAATGACAATAGCCGTCAGCTTCAGCCAAATATAGCGGCTGCGTAAATTGTGCAGAAAATCGCACGGCATCAGCAGCGCGTTGCCGTGCTGCCAGCGCAGCAAAATCTCAAAGCCCACCACCCGCATCTGGCGATCGACTATCGCCTGATAGACGGGAAAAACTTCATTTTTTTCAATCGCTTTTGCGACATCCTCGTCCGTTAAAATCAGCTCATGGGCAACGGGCGTCTGCGCCGGACACGGGGGATTTTGCTTACCCGGCACGCCGCTAACGCAGTGCATGGCGGGCTGCAGCTTTTGCAACGCCTTCTGCCGGTGAATATAGATCGTTTTAATCGAGATGCCGTCACGCAGAGATTGCTGCTTAACGGTTAACCCCCGCAAGAAATAAATTGCCGCGTCCAGCTCTCGCGGCGTTAGCCCTTCAAAAATATATCCTTGATGTAATTCTTCCTTAATAGCCACCGGCTCAAGCAGAACGAAGTCATCAGAGGAAATACTCTCTTTCCTGGTTTTACAGGGCATAACGTAAATCTTTTTTAATTTCTTTTTGTCAGCAACAAGCGAGGCGAACATTCTGTACAGCCAGCTCGTCGACTCCTGACCAAACGCAACGACCTCAATATTTCTTCCGCTATTATTGATTATCTCAACGGTCTTTTTTAATGCTTCGAGCACATTTCCTATACCGCTGTGGAAGAAAACAAACAGCCGGGTCATTGAGTCATGATGCGATACCATAAATGCATCGTTTGAGGCCTCTTCGACATCGTAAGATACGCGGTGGATGACAATATTTTCCCGTTTAAGCAACCCCGCTAAGCCGGCAAAAGCAAAATTGCAGCCTGAAATAACGGAGACCATTTTGTGCGTTGAAGTCCTGTCCATATATCTTTCCTGTCGTGCATGCGTACAAAAGAAATAGACCTGAGCGTAATTACAGATAAATAAAATACCCACTCAGGAGTAGTGCGTTATATTTTTATAATGAGGATGTCGAAGGCTTATCCCACCCTGCTAACAAAATGGTAGCAAAACTATTACTCCAGAGCCATATAACATCAAACAAAAAGCACGCATAAACACCATTTAATTCATTCTTTATAATAAAAAGAAATAAAAACCAACACAGCTATCAGGGTTATGTCTGTGCATTTTTGCGCTGATTTCCGCCTGTGATTAACGTAATTTTATCCTGCCCCTAAAAAGCGCAACAAAAGAGAGGCTACAAGGTGTAAAAAAAATGCGCTAAAGCGCAACAAAGCTTATAATTCGGTAAAGTCGAGCGTAAGTATCATTTATTACGTGTATAATAATTTTTGGATTTATAAGCTGAGCAAATACACAAAACACCTCATTTTATTTCAACAAGGCAATTTATGGATATACATGTTTCCATTGATGCACTCCTGCATCGAAGAAACTTCATAAAAAAGAATCTCCGCTTCCATGAAGCGATAAAAGAACACTTTGACATCAACGATGCCATATATAAAAAACAGCCTCTTTTTTATAAAGTCATGCTCCAGGAATCGCGTTTTAATATTGTCCTTTCTATGTGTTGCTTCGTGTTTGGAAACCAGGCGTCATCCGTGTCGGAGATCAAGACGCTGTGTTCACGCTACGGTATTGCCAGCCCGAACAGCGTCATCGCCATCATTACATTATTGAAAACCACGCACCGTATTAAAACCTGGCGCAGCGAAGACGACCGACGAAAAGTGTTAATCGAACCCACGCAGAAGGGGCTCGATGAACTCAAGCGATATATGGCGGGGGCGTTTTTACCCGTCAAGCATCTTTTCCCGGACAACAATATCAACCTTGACCTTCTCGATAATGACACCCTGCGGCACAATTTTTTCCGCCGCGCGGCGGAGTATCTTTTTCGCGGCGTAACGTTCAAAAAGATATTCCCTGAAGTCGGGTTATTTATCGAAAAAGACGGCGGAAGAATGATTATGCTGTATCTCTATCTCAAGGCGAGAAAGCATCTCAGTTCGCGCGGGGCGATTATTGACTATTCAGCGAGTGTGCTGGCAAAAGAGTTTTTTGTTTCGCGCATTCACGTTCATCGCATCATTAAAACCGCCGAAGAGGCGGGCTATTTTAAAGATCGCGGTGACGGTACGCTCGACGTTCGCCAGAGCTTTATCGACCTGGTTGAAAACTACGCGGGGCTCTATTTTGCCTATGTCACCCACTACCTGAATATTCATCCGGTAGAACGACGACAGCCCCAGGTAGCACAGTTACAGAAATAACCGTAGCGATCGGGAAACCGATCGCTACAGGCCTATCGTTCGCGGAGCGCTTCTTTGGCTTTATTGAGCGGCTTCAGCAGATAGTCAAGAATGGTTTTATCGCCCGTCTTAATATCTACCGTGGCAATCATTCCCGGAAAAATAGGGAATGTTTTGCCCTGCCTGTTGGTCAGGTGGTTATCGCTGGTGCGGATATAAACGCGGTAATAGTAAATATCTCGTTTGACCTCGTCCTGAATAGTATCCGGTGAGATCATGGTCACTTCGCCGTCCAGCCCGCCGTAGATGGAATAGTCATAGGCGGTAATTTTCACCAGCGCCCGCTGCCCCGGATGAATAAAGGCGACGTCGCGCGGCGAAATTTTGGCTTCAATAACCATCTGATCGTCCAGCGGCACCAGCGTCATCAGCTTGCCGTTTGGCGGAATAACGCCGCCCACGGTAGTGACGTCGATATCCTTGACGATCCCCCGAACCGGTGCGTTAAAGGTGAGGCGAGTCAGCGAGTCCTCCCGCCCTTTCATCACCGAACGCTGCGCTTCGATTTCCGCGTTGGCTTTCGCCAGCTCTTCCCGGGCGCGAACGTAGTACTGGTTTTGCATCTCGGTCATTTTGTTCTCCAGCTCGTTTTTCTGACGCTGAAGACGCAGGACCTCCACGCTGCTGGCGGCGCCCTGCTTCACCAGCGGCTGGGTCAGCGAGAGTTCACGCTGAACGAGCGCCGCGCCCTGACGAAGCCCGGCCATCCCTTTTTCCAGGCTGTCGCGACGCGAGTTATACAGGGCGGTTTCCTGCTTCACCAGCTCCACGTCGTCGTCCAGCTCGGCGGGAAACACCAGCGGCGTGTCGTTCACTTCGGCGCTCAGCCGCGCCGCCGTTGCCATCGCCGCGTTGAGGCGCGATTCGCTCTCCAGCACGCTGGACTCCGTCTTGGTGCGATCCAGCTGGGCGAGCTGCTGCCCGCGCTCGACGATATCCCCTTCGCGAACCAGCAGCTTATGGATGATACCGCCCTCGAGGGACTGAATAACCTGCTCGTGCGAAGAGGGAACCACCTTGCCGCTGCCGGTGGTCACTTCGTCCAGCTGGAACAGGCTCGCCCAGGCGATAAAGACCGCCAGCAGGGCGAAAAGGCTCCACGCCACCAGCGTAGATCTCGGAAGCTTAGGCTCCTGAAGGCGGCTGTTATAGCGGGTCAGGTCGCTCATGCCGTGGCCTCCTGTTTCGGCTTCATCGTCACCGTGCGCTGCGGCGCGGCCTTCATCGGCGCCATGCCGTGGTCGCGCAGAATGGCGTCGCGCGGGCCGTCCATCACAATCTTGCCGTTATCCAGCACGATGATGCGGTCGACCAGCTCGAGGATCGGCAGGCGATGGGTTGCCACCACCAGCGTGCGGTTTTTCCCGAGCCAGCCTTTCATATGCTGAATAAACTGCTTCTCGCTCACCTCGTCGAGCCACGCCGTGGGTTCATCCAGCAGCAAAATATTGGGCGAGGCGATCAGCGCGCGCGCCAGCAGCAGCGCCTGCCGCTGCCCGCCGGACAGCCCGGCCCCGCCTTCGCTGATGGTGTAGTTGAGCCCCATCTTCTGCTTGCGCACAAAGTCCAGCGCGCCGCTCACCGTCAGCGCCAGATGGATCTCCTCGTCGGTCGCCAGCGGATTGCCCATCACGATATTGTCGCGCACCGAGCCAAAGAACAGCCGCGCCTGCTGGCTCAGGAGCTGCATATCCCGGCGCAGATCCGCCGGGTCAAGATGGTTAAGGGCGATATCGTCAAGCAGGATCGAGCCCTGCTGCGGCTCCTGCATGCCGGCCAGCAGCTGCAGCAGCGTGCTTTTGCCGGAGCCGTTACGCCCCAGCACCGCAATGCGCTCCCCGGCGTTGATGTTCAGGCGGGCAATATTGAGCACGTTCAGCTTCTCTTCGTCGTCGTAGTAAAAGCCGACGTCTTCCAGGGCGTAGCGGCCGTGCAGGTGCGATTTGTGCACCTTTTTGCCGTGCTGCGGGTCGTCGATCGGGCGCTGCATCAGATCGTCCAGCCCCTTGCGCGCCACCTTCGCCGACTGCCAGCGTGAGAGCACGCCGGAGATTTGCGCCAGCGGCGCGATGGTGCGCGAGGCCAGAATCGACGTCCCCACCAGCGCACCGGTGGTCATATCGCCGCTGATAACCAGATAACAGCCGACCAGCAGCACCACCGCGTAGACGATAGACTGCACTTCCTGGGTCCAGGTCAGCAGCATCCCGGTCAGCCAGCGCTGCTTCATGCCCACGCTTGCCGCCACGTCGTTGGTGTTGTTCCACTGGTTCTGAAAACGCTGCTCCGCGCGCATCAGCTTGATGTCTTCAATGCCCTGCACCGCTTCCACCAGCGTCGCGTTTCGGATGGCAGACTCGCGCATCCCTTCGCTGGAGAGCCGCCCCAGCGGGCGCTGCACCAGCAGGCCGGGGATCAGCAGCAGCGGCACCGCCAGCAGTACCACCAGCACCAGCGGGCCGCCGATCATCCAAAGGATAAAGACGAACAGCAGGAAGAACGGCACGTCGGAAATCGCCGCGATGGTGGTGGAGGTGATCAGCTCGCGCACCGACTCCAGCTCGCGGATCTGGGCGATGAACGACCCGGTCGATTTCGAACGCGCGCCGTTTTTGATTCGCAACGCGTGGGCAAACACGCGCTCGGAGATGCGCAGGTCGGCGCGCTTGCCGATAACGTCAGAAATGTGTACCCGCAGCATGCGCATGATGAACTCAAACAGGATGGCGACCATCACGCCGCCGAACAGCACCCACAGCGTCGCTTCGGACTGCGAGGGCACCACGCGGTCATACACCTGCATGGAGAAGATCATCCCGGAAAGCGCCAGCACGTTGGCGACCAGCGCCACCAGCATGATGTCGCTATAGCGTCGCCAGTCCTTGAGCGCCAGCTGCCAGAACCAGTTTTTCTCGTAGGGTTTGATGTAGTCGTCCACGCGCGCGTCCGGCGTGGATTCCAGAGGACGCAGCACCAGCAGCCCCTTCAGGCGCGTGCCCAGCTCTTCGCGCGTGAGCACCGTTTCAAGCCCGCCGTCGCCGCTGAACTGCAGGCTGACGTTGCCGTCGTTGTCCATGCGGTTAATCACCGCGATTTGCCCGCCGGTAAATTCGGCCACCAGCGGCAGGCGCCAGGGGTCGAGTAGCGATGAGTCCGCCGGAGCCAGCCGCATGCCCAGCCCAAGCTGGCGCGCCATATCCTCCAGCACCTGCTGGCGCGGGGAGTGGCTTTCGTGATTGATCGTGACCCGGACGTGCTCCGCGGAGAAGTCCAGACGATAGTGCCGTGCGACGATGATCATGGCCTGAAGCCACGGCTCATAGAGCGGATGAGTTTTCATAATGCTACTTCCTGTCCAGCGCGTTATTCACGCACTGAAATGATATCCTTTTCGAATGGTTCGAAACTGAACAGTTCACGAACGCAACCGAAAAATTACCATATGATATATATGGTTATTGTAAGTGTTGTAAAGAACGGCAAAGTACCGCGGAGGTTGCCCTCCGCGGCATGTGGACTAGACCACCAGCAGCTGATGGTTCGCCAGCAGCGTTGCCAGATCCGTTTGCACCCCGTTCAGCGTGACCACGGTGGTCGGGTCGAAGCTGCTGCCCGTTCCGTCGCGGTCAATCTGAATCTCGGTGTTACTGCCGTTTTGCACCACGCGAATATAGTCGCTGAGATTGCCCGCGCCGCTGTCCAGCGTGGCCACCCCGTTGACGTAGCTCGCCGACCCGTTTCCGGTATAGCCGCTGCCGGTCAGCAGATCGCGCAGGTCGATGCGGTCGGTGTCCGCCGTTCCTTCCCAGGTGCCGACGGTAAAGCCGTTGACCACGTCGCTGCCGTTGCCGCCGGTGGCGCTGGAGGCGTCGATCAGCTTGTAGAGCAACGTGTCGTGACCGCCGCTGCCGATGTTGAAGATGTCGTTGCCGCCGCGTCCTTCGAACTGGTTGTTCCCGCTGTTGCCGGTGATCACGTCGTCGTGGTTCGAGCCTGCAATCCCTTCAATATTCACCAGCGTCGAGGTGTTGAAGCCGGTGTTTTGCGCCGTCGTCAGCCCCAGGTTCACGGTCACTCCCGTTCCGGCGTTGATGTAATCCACCACGTCCATACCGCCGGTGCTGCTCCAGGTATCGTGCTCGGACGTTGTCGTCCAGCCGCCGGAGCCGTTGTAGGTATAGGTGCCCGCATCCGCGACGAAGGTGTCGTTATAGCCCGTCCCGACAATCGTCCCGCCGTGGCCGCCGGTGGCGGCGTCTGCGGTCAGGACGTAGCCTTCCTTACCGTTGCCCGCTTCCAGCCCGTTCCAGGTGACGTTGCTGGAGACACCGTTGGTCGCCCGCACCAGCACCGCGTGGTAGGTCTCATTGGCGTCCAGGCCGTAGAAGCTGATCAGCGACGAAGAGTCGTTAATCCCCATCCCGGACTGCGCGTTCAGGATCTGGCTGGACACCAGCTTGCCCGCGGAGTTGTACAGCTGAACGGTGTTGCCAAAGAAGGCGTTGATCCCTTCGCTGTCGACAATCTTCAGGTGCATCGCCGTACCCGGCGCAACGGTGTTGGTGTTGCGCTCCAGGATCACGCTGCCGTTCTGGCGGAAGATCAGCAGATCCTGCGCGCCGTCCCAGTCGTAGTCGAGCCGCGCCGCGCCGGATACCTGGGTGGCGGTGGCGGTGCTGAACTTCGACGCCGTGAAGCTCGCCGAGCCCGCGATGCCGTCGTTGGTGTAGAGCCAGGACTGCCCGCTGTTGGCCAGCTTGATGATGTCCATCTTGCCGTCCATGTTCCAGTCCACCGCCACGCTGACGTTGCCGAAGAATTTGTCCGTGGTCGCCGTGCCCACCGCGGTGCCCGCCAGCAGCTTGCCGGTGCCGTCGTTCAGCATCAGCACGCCGCCCTGGTTGGTGCCGCTGGAGGTGCGGTACATGCTCATGTACAGATCCATGTAGCCGTCACCGTTGAAGTCGCCCCAGGTCATGCTGACGGCGTCGGTCGCCGCGCCGGAGCCGGTGGCGCTGTACATGGTGTTGATGAAGTTCTGCCCCCAGGTAAACGAGCCGTTCCCCTGGTTGAACATCGTCGACAGCGCAAAGTTGTTGCTGCCGTTCGTCGTGTGCTGGGCGATATCCACCTTGCCGTCGTTGTTCAGGTCGACGCCGGAGACTTCAATCAGGCTGTTGTAGTTCCCCACCGTTGAGCCGGACACAAAGGTGCCGTAGGTTCCGGCCTTCGAGCTGCCGACCAGCGTCCCGTTGTTGTTGAGCATAAAGGTGCTGGAGTCCGGGCCGCCCGCATCGCCGACCACGAAGTCGGTGTAGCCGTCGCCCTGAATATCAATCGCCACAACCGCGCCGTACCACACCAGTGCCCCAAAGCCGCTGAGCGCCGTCGAGGTATAGGTGCCGTCACCTTTGTTGATCAGCTGCTGCATGTAGCTGTAGTTAGTACTTTCGGCCAGGATGTCGTTCAGGCCGTCACGGTTGATATCCGCGTACGTGCCGGAGGTGTAGTTCCCCGTCATCGTAAAGTTGCTTCCTACCGTCCACGAGCTGCGGCTGTCGGCATTCGCCGAGGCGATTTGCTGGTTCGCCGTGACCGTCCACAGCCCGTCCGAATCCAGCATGTAGCTTGCGGCGTTCGAGGTGCCCGAACTGGTTGTGGTAAAGCCCAGCGTAATCGACTCTTCGTTACCAATCACAAGGCTTCCCGTAGTGGTGCCGGTGGAATTGCCGTTGCCCGCGCTGCTCTTCACCTGCGCCGTCACGCTGTAGCTCTTCACGGTCAGCGCATCGCTGTCCGGGATTTGCAGATACCAGGTGTTGTGGTTCGGATCGACAACCACCGCCCCGCCCGCTTCGGAGGTGTAGGTTTTATTGTTAACCGTAACGACCAGATACTCCCCGTTGGTCAGCGCCGCCGACACGGTGCCGTTCAGAATTGGCGTCGTGTCCGGCGTCGTCTGAGCGACAATGGTCGCCGTGGTGGTCGGGATGCTTGTATCGACCTTCAGCACAAAATCGTCTGAGTCGGTGTAGTTCCCCGCCACGTCGGTAATACGCAGAACGTAGGTGTGGTTACCGTCGTGCAGGCCGCTGTCTTGGAAGTACCAGCTGGTCGCACCGTTCATGGTGACCTGACCCAGCAGGACGCCGTCGCGATACAGCTGCGCAATCTCCCCGGCGGCCAGCCCCTGATTCAGGGAGCCGCTGATGAGCGGCGTGGTGTCGTCCGTCGAGACGTTTTCACCGAAGACGCCGGTACGTTCACCGTCGGTATCGGTATAGCTGACGATGGTGCCCTTCGTGACCGGCGGCGTGGTGTCTACCGTCACCACCTGCTGCGCGGTTGAGCCGACGTTGCCCGCCCGGTCGATGATGCGCACCTGATAGGTGTAATCATTGTCGGTCAGCGTGCGGGTATCGGTGTAGGTCCACTGGGTATGGTTCACCGTAACGTCGATCCACGTCGCGCCGCCGTCCAGGCTGATCTGCACCCGCTCGTCGCTCGCCAGCTCGCCGCCGAGCGTGCCGCGCAGCGTCAGCGAGGTATCGTTGGTGATGAAGTCGCTGCCGGACTGCCCGGTATCGTCGCTGATGGCGTCAATGGTGATGCCGTACTGCGGCGCCTTCGTGTCCACGGTCACGACCTGCGAGGTGGTTGCCCCGACGTTGCCCGCCTGGTCCACCACGCGAACCTGATAGTCGTGATCGCCGTCGGCGAGCGTGCGCGTATCGGTGTAGCTCCAGCTCGTGCCGTTCACCTTCGCGTAAACCCAGGTCGCGCCGCCGTCGAGGCTTACCTGAACATACTCGCCGTTGCCCAGCGCCGCGCCGAGCGTGCCGTTGAGCGTGTACGACGTTTTGCTGGTCAGGAAGTCGTTGTTATCAAACCCGGTATCAACGGTGATGTTATCCACGGTCACGGTGATGGCCGCGTCCGGGGCAACGGTATCCACCGTCACCTGCTGGTGCGCGGATTCGCCCACGTTGCCAGCCGCGTCAATGACGCGTACCCAGTAGTCGTAGGTCTGGTTGCCCAGCGTACGGCCATCGACGTAGTACCAGGTCTTCCCGACCACGATGACGTTCTGCCAGGTGCTGCCGCCGTCGAGGCTGATCTGCACGCCCTCACCGTCGGCCAGCGTCGCGCCGAGGGAGCCGTGCAGCGTCAGCGACGTGTCGTTGGTCACGAAGTCGCTGTTGCTCAGGCCCGTATCGTCGCTGATGCTGTCGATAGAGACCGTTTTGCTGGCGTCCGGCGCAACGGTATCAATGGTCACCACCTGGCTGGCGGTGGCGCTGACGTTGCCCGCGTCGTCGGTGACGCGCAGCTGGTAGTTATAGTCCCCGTCGGCCAGCGTGCGGCCATCGACGTAGGTCCAGGTCAGCCCGCTGACGTTCACGTCAATCCAGGTTTTTCCGCCGTCAATGCTGATCTGCGCGTGCTCGCCGCGACCCAGCGCCGCGCCGAGCGTGCCGTTCAGCGTGATTTGGTTATCGCTGGTGATAAAGTCGCTGCCGGACAGCCCCGTATCCTGCGTCACGGCATCCACGGTGATGGTGGTTGCCGCAGGCGCGGTCAGATCGAGCACCACGTCCTGGCTGTCGGTCGCGCCGACGTTGCCCGCGTTATCAACCACGCGCACCTGATACTGGTAGGTGCCGTCGGTTAAGGTGCGGCCGTCGGCGTAGCGCCAGGTCGTGCCGGTCACCGTCAGGTCAATCCAGGTCGCGCCGCCGTCGAGGCTGATCTGCGCCTTCTCGTTGTTTCCGAGCTGCGCCGTCAGGGAACCGTTAATCACCACGTTTTTGTCGTTAGTGATGAAATCACTCGCGCTCAGGCCGGTGTCGTTTTGCAGCGAGTCGATGCTGATGCCCATTGACGGCGGGGTCAAATCGACCGTAACCGTGTGGTCAGCGCTCGCGCCGTTGCCGATGGCGTTGTTGACCTGGGCGTTAATCACGTAAGCGCCGCCGTCCGCCAGCGCCGTCACGTCCGCGCTGCCGAGGGTGTAGCGCCAGCTGCCGTCGCTCTGTACCGTGGTGGTGTAGGTTTTGCCGTTCAGCGTAATGGTCACCGTCTGGCCCGCAGGCGCGCTGGTCGTGCCGCTGACCACCAGCGGCGTGCCGTGCTCCGCGGCGCTCACGATATCGTCCTGGGCAAAGGTATTGATGGCAATCGTCGGCACGTCCCCGCTCAGCGTCACGTCGTGCGCGGCGCTGCCCGGGTTGCCTGCCTTATCGGTTACCGAGGCGGTTATGCTGTACTTGCCGTCGGTCAGGCCAACCAGATCGTGCCCCTCAACGAAGACCGACCATGAGCCGTCCGCGCCGACGGTGGCCTGGTAGCTGTGCCCGTTGAAGGTCACGGTGACCGTTTGCCCCTGCTCTGCGGTGGTGGTTCCGCTGACGGTTTGTCCCGCCTGCTGCTCCGCGTTGTTGACGATGTTGTCGCCCGCCACCGTGCTGATGGTGACGGTTGGCGCAACGGTATCTACCGTCAGGGTGTGCGTTGCATCGCCACGGTTCCCGGCCCTGTCGTTGACCGATGCAGTCACGGTAAGCGCCCCCTGGCTCAGAGAGGCAAGATCGGCCGCCGGGACGTCCAGCGTCCAGGTGCCATCCGCCTTCACCTGCGCGGTGTAGCTCTTACCGCCGAGAGTGACGGTCACCGTCTGTCCGGCCTCCGCGCTGCTTGAACCGTGAACGGTCAGCGGCTGCTGCGCCTCCGCCGCGTTGAGCATATCGTCACCGGAAATCGTCGCGATGCTCACCACCGGCGGAGTGGTGTCCACGCTGACGCTGTGGGTCGCCGACGCGCTGTTGCCCGCGCTGTCCTGCGCCGATGCGGTAACCTGATAGCTAGAACCGTCCGCCAGGGCGCCAACGTCCGCCGCCGGAACCGTGGTGCTCCAGGTACCGTCCGCCAGAACGGTCGCCGTGTAGGATTTGCCGTTCAGCACCACCGTCACCTTCGTGCCGCTGGCGAACTGGGCGCTGGAACCGCTGATGACCAGGGCGCTACCCGCTTCGGCGGCGTTAATCACGTCGTCACCGCTGAGGGTGTTGACGGTCAGCGCCACCGAGGCGGTATTGACCATCACGTCGTGGGTCTGGGTGCTGCTGTTGCCCGCGCCGTCGGTAATGGTCGCGCTGATGGTCACTTTACCGTCCGCCAGAGCCGAGATAACGCTGGCCGGAACGCCCACGCTCCAGCCGCCGCTGGCGTCAACGGTGGTGGTGTACTGCTTGCCGTCGATGGTGACGACCAGCTTATCGCCCACGGACGCGCCGGTGGCGGTGCCGCTGACGATCTGCGCCTGGCCGTGCTCGACGCCGTTAATCACGTCGTCACCCGCCACGGCGTTGAAGCTGATCGTCGGCGGCGTGGTGTCGAGGGTGATGGCCTTGTTCGCGCTGCCGGGGTTGCCCGCCGCGTCGCTGACGCTCGCCTGCACGGTGTAGCCGCTGTCCGCAAGCGCCGCCAGATCGCCCGACGGTACGTTCACGCTCCACGCGCCGCCCTGACTGACCTGCGCGGTGTAAGATTTGCCGCCCAGGGTCACGGTCACCGTCTGGCCCGCTTCCGCGGTGGTAGTGCCGGTAATGGTCACGCCCGCCGCCGCTTCGTCGCGGTTGATGGTGTTGTCTGCCGCAACGGTGTCGATGGTCACCGACGGCGCGGTGGCGTCAACGCTGTACTCGCGTCCCGCCGTGGCGCCGTTGCCGTTCTTGTTCGTCACGCTCACCTGCACGCTGGCGTCGCCGTCCTTCAGCCCTGCCAGATCCGCCGACGGCACGGTGGTTGTCCACTTGCCGTCCGCGTCGACCTTCGCGGTGTAGGTTTTACCGCCAAAGGTAACGGTAACGGTCTGGTTTTCCTCCACGTGAGTGGTAAGCCCGGAAAGCACCAGATCCGCGCCCTTCTCCGCCGCGTTGATCACGTCGTCGGTCGCGATGGCGTTGACGCTGATAGCCACCGCCGCCAGATCCACGGTCACGTCATGGCTGATAGAGACCGGGTTACCCGCGCTGCTCTGGCCCGCCACGGTAATCGCCAGGCTGCCCGCAGCCAGCGCGCCCACGTCCGCTGCCGGAACCGCCGCGCTCCAGGTGCCGTCCGCCAGAACGGTTGCCGGATAGGTTTTGCCGTTGACGGTGACGGTCAGCGCCGTGCCCGCCGTCAGGCCGTCGCTGCTGCCGGTAATAATCAGGTTCTGGCCGTGCTCGATGCTGTTGATCACGTCGTCGCCCGCTACCGTGTCCACGCGCAGGCCCGGCAGGTTGGCGTCGATGGTGATGTCGCGTTCGCCGCTTCCGGTATTGCCGTGGCCGTTAGTCACGCTCGCGGTGACGGTCAGGGCGCCGTTGCCCAGCGCCTCCAGCACGTCGGCCGGGACGTTCACCGTCCAGGTCAGATCGCTCTGCACCGTGGCGGTGTAGGTGTTGCCGCCGATTTTCACCGTCACGGTGTTGCCCGCTTCCGCGTGGGCAACCTTGCCGCTGATGGCCTGATCCACCGCCACCTCGGCGGCATTGATGATGTTATCCCCCGCCACGGTGTTGATGGTCACGGTCGGCAGGGCGGTATCCACCAGCAGGTTCGCGCTATTGCTGATGCCGTTGCCCACGCCGTTGGTCGCCGCCGCGCTCAGGGTGTAATTTGCCTCGCCCAGCGCCGCCAGATCCGCCGCCGGCACCGTCAGGCTCCAGCTGCCGTCCGCCGCCGTGGTGGCGGTGTACTGCTTGCCGTTCAGGGTCACCGTAACGGTGGTGCCCTCGCTCAGGTTGGCGCTGGTGCCGCTCACGCTCAGATCCTGGCCTTTTTCCACCGCGTTCAGCACGTTATCGCCGGAAATCGCGTCGAAGTTGAGCGACGGCAGCCCGGTCTCCACGGTCACGTCGCGCGTGCCGCTGCCGGTGTTGCCCGCCGCGTCGGTCACGCTGACGCTGACCGTCACCTTACCGTCGGAGAGCGCGGAAACCACGCCCGCCGGAACGCCCACGCTCCAGCTGCCCGCCGCGTCCAGCACGGTGGTGTAGTCCCTGCCGCCAATCGTCACGGTGACCTTGTCGCCCGCCGCCGCGCCCGTCGCCGAGCCGCTGATAATCTGCGCCTGGCCGTGCTCGGTGGCGTTGATCACGTCGTCGCCCGCCACGGTGTTGATGGTCACCACCGGCACGGTCGCGTCCACCGTCAGGGTGTGGTTAGCCGAGGCAGGGTTGCCCGCCTTGTCGCTTACGGACGCGGTGATGCTCGCCGTGCCGTCCGCCAGCGCCCCCACGTCCGCCGCCGGAACGTCCAGCGTCCAGTTGCCGTTCGCGCCCACTTTGGCGGTGTAGGTTTTACCGTTCAGGGTGACGGTCACCGTCTGGCCCGCTTCGGCGGTGCTGGTGCCGCTGAGGGTCAGATCGGCCTTCGCTTCTGCCGCATTGAGCACGTCGTCCCCGGCAACGGTGTTGATGGTGACGGACGGCGCGGTGGCGTCGACGCTGTACTCGCGTCCCGCCGAGGCGCCGTTGCCGTTCACGTTGGTCACGCTGACCTGCACGCTGGCGTCGCCGTCCTTCAGCCCGGCCAGATCCGCCGACGGCACAGTGGCTGTCCACTTGCCGTCCGCGTCGACCTTCGCAGTGTAAATCTTGCCTCCCATGCTCACGGTCACGGTCTGGCCCGCCTCAACGTTGAGGGTGGAGCCGGAAAGCACCAGATCCGCCCCCTTCTCCGCCGCGTTGATCACGTTGTCGGCAGTGATGGCGTCGATGCTGATGGCCACCGTCGCCAGATCCACGGTCACGTCATGGCTGATGGTAATCGGGTTACCCGCCGCGCTGTCGCCGGACACGGTCACTTTTACCGTGCCTTCTGCCAGCGCGCCCACGTCCGCTGCCGGAACCGCCGCGCTCCAGGTGCCGTCCGCCAGCACGGTTGCCGGGTAGGTTTTGCCGTTGACGGTGACGGTCAGCGCCGTGCCCGCGTTCAGGCCGTCGCTGCTGCCGGTGATAATCAGATTCTGACCGTGCTCGATGCTGTTGATCACGTCGTCGCCCGCCACGGTGTCCACGCGCAGGCCCGGGAGGTTGGCGTCGATGGTGATGTCGCGCTCGCCGCTTCCGGTGTTGCCATGTCCGTTGGTCACGCTCGCGGTCACGGTCAGGCCGCCGTTGCCCAGCGCCTCCAGCACGTCAGCCGGGACGTTCACCGTCCAGGTCAGATCGCTCTGCACCGTCGTCGTGTAGGTATTGCCGCCAATGGTCACCGTCACGGTGTTGCCCTCTTCCGCGTGGGCAACCTTGCCGCTGATGGCCTGATCCACCGCCACCTCGGCGGCGTTGATCACGTTATCCCCCGCCACGGTGTTAATGGTCACGGTCGGCAGGGCGGTATCCACCAGCAGGTTCGCGCTATTGCTGATGCCGTTGCCCACGCCGTTGGTCGCCGCTGCGCTCAGGGTGTAATTTGCCTCGCCCAGCGCCGCCAGATCCGCCGCCGGCACCGTCAGGCTCCAGCTGCCGTCCGCCGCCGTGGTGGCGGTGTACTGCTTGCCGTTCAGGGTCACCGTAACGGTGGTGCCCTCGCTCAGGTTGGCGCTGGTGCCGCTCACGCTCAGATCCTGGCCTTTTTCCACCGCGTTCAGCACGTTATCGCCGGAAATCGCGTCGAAGTTCAGCGACGGCAGCCCGGTCTCCACGGTCACGTCGCGCGTGCCGCTGCCGGTGTTGCCCGCCGCGTCGGTCACGCTGACGCTGACCGTCACCTTGCCGTCGGAGAGCGCGGAAACCACGCCCGCCGGAACGCCCACGCTCCAGCTGCCCGCCGCGTCCAGCACGGTGGTGTAGTCCCTGCCGCCAATCGTCACGGTGACTTTGTCGCCCGCCGCCGCGCCCGTCGCCGAGCCGCTGATAATCTGCGCCTGGCCGTGCTCGGTGGCGTTGATCACGTCGTCGCCCGCCACGGTGTTGATGGTCACCACCGGCACGGTCGCATCCACCGTCAGGGTGTGGTTTGCCGAGGCCGGGTTGCCCGCCTTGTCGCTTACGGACGCGGTGATGCTCGCCGTGCCGTCCGCCAGCGCCCCCACGTCCGCCGCCGGCACGTCCAGCGTCCAGGTCCCGTCCGCGCCGACTTTGGCGGTGTAGGTTTTACCGTTCAGGGTGACGGTCACCGTCTGGCCCGCTTCCGCGGTGCTGGTGCCGCTGAGGGTCAGATCGGCCTTCGCTTCCGCCGCGTTGAGCACGTCGTCCCCGGCAACGGTGTTGATGGTGACGGACGGCGCGGTGGCGTCCACGCTGTACTCGCGTCCCGCCGAGGCGCTGTTGCCGTTCACGTTGGTCACGCTCACCTGCACGCTGGCGTCGCCGTCCTTCAGC
Organism: Enterobacter soli; assembly: GCF_964208575.1. GTDB lineage: Bacteria > Pseudomonadota > Gammaproteobacteria > Enterobacterales > Enterobacteriaceae > Enterobacter > Enterobacter soli_A. Next base: position 135,608 of record NZ_CAXOFU010000013.1, read on the forward strand.
CCTGCCAGATCCACGGAAGGCACGGTGGTTGTCCACTTGCCGTCCGCGTCCACCGTCGCGGTGTAGGTTTTACCGCCAAAGACGATCGTCACGGTCTGGTTTTCTTCCACCTGCGCGGTCGTGCCGGAAAGCACCAGGTCCGCGCCCTTCTCCGCCGCGTTAATCACGTCGTCGGCGGTGATGGCGTCAATGCTGATAGCCACCGCCGCCAGATCCACGGTCACCCCGTGGCTGATAGAGACCGGGTTACCCGCGCTGCTTTGCCCTTCAACGGTAATCGTCAGGCTGCCCGCCGCCAGCGCGCCCACGTCCGCCGCCGGAACCGCCGCGCTCCAGGTGCCGTCCGCCAGAACGGTCGCCGGGTAGGTTTTGCCGTTAACGGTGACGGTCAGCGCCGTGCCCGCCGTCAGGCCGTCGCTGCTGCCGGTGATAATCAGGTTCTGACCGTGTTCGATGCTGTTGATCACGTCGTCGCCCGCTACCGTATCCACGCGCAGGCCCGGCAGGTTGGCGTCGATGGTGATGTCGCGCTCCGCGGAGCCGGTGTTTTGTACGCCGTTGGTGACGCTCGCGGTGACGGTCAGATCGCCGTTGCCCAGCGCCTTGAGATCGTCCGCGGTAACGTCAACCTTCCAGGTCAGGTCGCTCTGCACGGTGGTGGTGTAGGTTTTGCCGCCCACGGTGACCGTCACGGTGTTGCCCGCTTCGGCGTTAATCACCTTCCCGCTGATGGTTTGACCCGCCCCGACTTCGGCCGCGTTGATCACGTCATCCGTGGCGATGGCGTTGATGGTCACGCCAGGCAGCACGGACTCAACGGTCACGGTATGCGCTGCGCTGCCGCTGTTGCCTACCGCGTCAGTCGCGGTGGCGGTAATCGTATAGAGCGCTTCGCCCAGGGCGGAAACCTGGTCGGCCGGCACGGTGGTGGTCCACTTGCCGCTAGCATCCACCGTCGCGCTGTAGGCTTTGCCGTTCAGCATCACCGTGACGACCGTATCTTTTGCAAGGCCGGTCGCCGTACCGCTAATCACCAGATCCTGCGTCTTCTCAACGCTGTTGATCGCGTCGTCGCCGGAGACTGTATCGATGGTCAGCACCGGCGCGGTCAGGTTCACCTTAACGTCGTGCGTTTCGCTGTCGCTGTTACCCGCCTTGTCGGTGACGGAGGCGGTGATGGTGTAATCCCCGGCAGCCAGCGCGCCAACGTCGGCAGCCGGAACCCCGATGGTCCAGTTGCCCGCCGCATCCAGCGCCGCAGTGTAGGATTTATTGTTGATGGTCACGGTCACCACGTCGCCCGCCGCCGCGCCGGTGGCGCTGCCGCTCACGGTCAGCGCCTGACCGTGCTCGACGCTGTTGATCACGTCGTCGCCGGAAACGGCGTTAATGGTGAGCTGCGGCACGGTGGTATCCACCAGCACGTCGCGCGCGGTGGAGGCCGGGTTGCCCGCCTTGTCCGCCACCGATGCCCCGATGGTGTAGCTGCCGTCAGCCAGCGCGCCTACGTCCGCCGCCGGGACGTCCAGCGTCCAGCTGCCGTCCGCGCCCACAGTGGTGGTGTAGGATTTGGTGCCGAGGGTGACGGTCACCGTCTGGCCGGCTTCGGCGCTGCTGGTGCCGTGAATGGTCAGATCGGACTGCGCTTCCTGGGCGTTAACAATGTTGTTATCGCTGACGATATCAATCGCGACGGACGGCGCGGTGGCGTCGACGCTGTACTCGCGTCCCGCCGTGGCGCTGTTGCCGTTCACGTTGGTGACGCTCACCTGCACGCTGGCGTCGCCGTCCTTCAGGCCCGCCAGATCTGCCGACGGCACGGTGGTTGTCCACTTGCCGTCCGCGTCCACCGTCGCGGTGTAGGTTTTCCCGCCGAAGGTAACGGTGACGGTCTGGTTTTCCTCCACGTTAGTGGTAAGGCCGGAGAGCACCAGATCGGCGCCCTTCTCCGCCGCGTTGATCACGTCGTCGGTCGCGATGGCGTTGACGCTGATGGCAACGTCTGCGAAATCGACGGTCACGCTATGGCCGATAGAGACCGGGTTGCCCGCGCTGCTCTGGCCTTCAACGGTAATTACCAGTCTGCCCGCCGCCAGCGCGCCCACGTCCGCCGCCGGAACCGCCGCGACCCAGGTGCCGTCCGCCAGCACCACCGCCGGGTAGGTTTTGCCGCTGACGGTGACGGTCAGCGCCGTGCCCGCCGTCAGGCCGTCGCTGCTGCCGGTAATAATCAGGTTCTGGCCGTGCTCGATGCTGTTGATCACGTCGTCGCCCGCTACCGTGTCCACGCGCAGGCCCGGCAGGTTGGCGTCGATAGCGATATCGCGCTCGCCGCTTCCGGTGTTGCCGTGGCCGTTGGTCACGCTCGCGGTGACGGTCAGATCGCCGTTGCCCAGCGCCTTAAGATCGTCCGCGGAGACGTCCACCTTCCAGGTCAGATCGCTCTGCACCGTGGTGGTGTAGGTGTTGCCGCCAATGGTGATCGTCACGGTGTTGCCCGCTTCGGCGTGAGCCACTTTGCCGCTGATGGTCTGGCCCGCGGCCAGCTCCTGGGCGTTAATGACGTCATCCGTGGCGATGGCGCTGATGGTCACGGTCGGCAGGGCGCTGTCCACCTGCACGCCGTGCGCGGCGCTGGTGCTGTTGCCCGCGGCGTCGGTCACGGAGGCGCTCACGGTGTAGTTTGCCTCACCCAGCCCGCTGACGGCGGAGGCCGGAACGGTCACGCTCCAGCTGCCGTCCGCCGCCGTGGTGGCGGTGTAGCTGATGCCGTTCAGGGTCACGGTAACGGTAGTGCCCTGCGGCTGGTTGCTGGTGCCGGAAAGCTGCAGGTCGGCCCCTTTTTCCAGGGCGTTAATCACGTCATCACCGGCGATGGTGTTGATGCCAAGCGTCGGCGCGGTCAGGGCGACGCCGAGATCGTGCTGCGCGCTGCTGCTGTTGCCCGCCTTATCCGTCACCGACGCGGTCAGGGTGTAGTCGGTATTGGTCAGCGCCCCAACGTCCGCGGCAGGAACGCCAACGCTCCAGCTGCCCGCCGCGTCGAGAATCGCGGTGTAGTCTTTACCGTTCAGGTTGACGGTCACCACGTCGCCCGCCTGCGCCCCCGTCACCTTACCGGAGACGATCAGCGCCTGGCCGTGCTCAGCAAGGTTAACCACGTCATCCCCCGCGAGAATGTCGAAGGTGATTTTCGGCACGGTGGTGTCCACCAGCACCGAGGTGCTGGCGCTGGCCGGGTTGCCCGCCTTGTCGGACACGGAGGCGGTAATGGCCGCGCTGCCGTCGGCGATGCCCGCCATATCCGCCGCCGGAACGTCCAGCGTCCAGCTGCCGTCCGCCTGCACCTGCGCGGTGTACGGCTTGCCGTTGAAGGTCACGGTAACGGTTTGTCCCGCCTGGGCGCTGGAGGTGCCGCTCAGGGTCAGATCGGCCCCGGCTTCTGCGGCGTTCAGCATGTTGTCGCCGCTGACCGTATCAATGGTGACCGTTGGTGCGGTCGCATCCACGCTGTACTCGCGGCCCGCCGAGGCGCTGTTGCCGTTCACGTTCGTCACGCTCACCTGCACGCTGGCGTCGCCGTCCTTCAGCCCCGCCAGATCCGCTGACGGCACGGTGGTGCTCCACTTGCCGTCGGCATCGACCCGGGCGGTATAGGTTTTACCGCCGAAGGTGACGCTCACGGTCTGCCCCGCCTCCACGTTGGCCGTGGTGCCGGACAGCACGAGATCCTGGCCTTTTTCCGCCGCGTTCAGCACGTTGTCCGCGGTGACGCTGTTGATGCTAATCGCAACCGGGGCCAGATCGACATCCACGATCGTGGCAATGTTCACCGGGTTCTGGGCGCTGTCCTGCGCGCTGGCGGCGATGGTCAGCTTGCCGTCGGCCCACTGGCCCACGTCCGCCGCCGGGACTGCCGCGCTCCAGGTGCCGTCGGCCAGCACAGTCGCCGGGTAGTCTTTGCCGTTCACGTTAACGGTGACGATGCTGCCCGCCGCCAGATCGGTGCTGGAGCCGGAGATAATCAGGTTCTGGCCGTGCTCGATGATGTTGATCACGTCATCGCCCGCCACGGTGTCGATGCGCAGGCCCGGCAGCTGGGCGTCAATGGTAACGTCCAGCGAGGAGGATCCGGTGTTGCCGTGGCCGTTGGTCACGCTCGCCGTCACGGTCAGTTCGCCGTTGCCCAGCGCGGTGAGCTGCGCGTCGGTCAGCGGCAGGCTCCAGGTGAGATCGTTCTGCACGACGACGGTGTAGGTGTTGCCGCCAAGCGTAATGGTGACCTTATCGCCCGCCGCCGCGTTGCTGACGCTGCCCGTCAGCGTCTGGCCCGCGCTGACTTCCGCCGCGTTGACCACGTTGTCCCCCGCCAGGGTGTTAATGGTCACCATCGGCAGGGAGCTGTCCACCAGCACGTCGTGGGAGGCGGAGGCGGTATTGCCCACGCTGTCCGTAACGCTGGCGGTCACGGTATAGCTCGCTTCGCCCAGCGCGCTCACGGCGGAGGCCGGAACGTTGACGCTCCAGCTGCCGTCGGCCGCCGCGGTGGCGGTGTAGTGGATGCCGTTCAGGGTCAGGGTAATGGTCGTGCCCTGCGGTTGGTTGCTGGTGCCGGAGAGGCGCAGGTCGGCCCCTTTTTCGCTGGCGTTAATCACGTCGTCCGCGGCCAGCGTGTCGATAGCAATGACCGGCGTGGAGGTGTTCACCACCACCTCCAGCGAGCCGCTGCCGGTGTTGCCCGATTTATCGGTAACGCTGACGCTAACGGGCCAGGTGCCGTCCGCCAGCCCCTGTACGACGGACGCAGGCAGGCCCAGGCTCCAGCGGCCCGCCGCGTCAACCACCGTGGTGTAGTCCACGTTATTGATGTTAATCGTGACGCGATCGCCCGCCTCCGCGCCGGTGACGGAGCCGCTCAGGATCTGCGCCTGGGAATGCGCGCTGTGGTTAATGGTGTTGGTGCTGGTCACGAACGCGTCGATTGTTACCTGCGGCACGGTGGCGTCCACCAGCCCGGTGCGGTCGACGCTGCTGCTGTTGCCCGCCACGTCGCTGACGCTGGCGGTCACGGTCACCTTACCGTCGACCAGCGCGCCCACGTCGGCCGCCGGCACGTCCAGCTGCCAGGTTCCGCCGCTTTGCACCGTGGTGGTGTACTGCTTGCCGTTGAGGGTAACGGTGACGGTCTGCCCCACTTCGGCGGTGGTGGTGCCGTTGACCGTGAGCGGCTGCTGCGCTTCGGCGGCGTTGATGATGTTGTCGGACGTCAGATTGTCGAGGGTAATCCCCGGCGCCTGGGTGTCCACCACAATCACGCGCGAGGCGTCGGCGCTGTTGCCGCTGACGTTGGTGACGCTCACGCTAATCTGCGCGCGGCCGTCGCTCAGGCCGTCCATCGCGGCGGCGGGAACGGTCAGGCTCCAGCTTCCGTCCTGCTGAACCTGCGCGGTGAAGGTCTGGTCGGCGAACTTAATCACCACGGTCTGGCCCGCCTCCACGCCCTGCGTTTTGCCGGAGAGCGTGAGGTCAGCGCCTTTTTCAGCCGCGTTGAGCATGTCGTCCGCCGTGACCGTGTCGACGGTCACCGCAACGGCGTTCAGATCCAGCGCGATGTGGTGGTCAGCGGAGGCTTCGTTGCCCCACGCGTCTTTAGCGTAAATTTTTACGTCGATATCACCCGCCGTCCAGCCCTGCAGATCCGCCGCCGGAACGCCGATCTGCCAGCTGCCGCTGGCGGTAATGACCGCCGGGTAATCAATGCCGTTGATGGTGACGGTGACCTGCGCGCCAGCCGCCAGATGGCTGCTGGTGCCGGTAACGGTTAAATCCTGCTGCTGTTCGATGGCGTTGATAACGTCATCGCCGGAAATGGTGTTGACCCGCAGGCCCGGCTGGTTGGCGTTGATGTTGACATCGCGCTCGCCGGTGCCGGTGTTGCCGTGGGCGTTGGTCACCGACGCGGTGAAGGTCAGATCGCCGTCGCCAAACTGGTTCAGATCCGCGGACGGGATCGTCACGCTCCACGTCAGGTCGCTGCCGACCTTCGCGGTGTAGCTTTTGCCGCCCGCGCTGACGGTGACGGTATCGCCCGCCGCCGCGCCGGTCACGCGTCCGCTCAGGATTTGATCGACGTTAACTTCGCTGCTGTTAACCCGGTTATCCCCCGCGAAGGTATTAATAATCACCTGCGGCAGCGCGGTATCGACCAGCAGGTTCGCCTCGGCGGAGCCGGTATTGCCGACGCTGTCGGTGCCGCTGACGGTCACGGTGTACAGCGTGTTCGCCAGGTTAAGCACGTCCGTGACCGGCACGTTGACCGACCAGACGCCGTTCGTCACCGTTGCCGGGTAGCCGACGTTGTTCAGGGTGACGGTAATCGCGCTGCCGTCCGGCAGGCTGCTGGTGCCGCTTAAGGTCAGGGGCTGCATCGCCTCCTGGGCATTCAGCACGTTGTCCTGGCTCAGGGCGTCAACGGTAAATTCCGGCGGGTTGCCGCTCAGGGTCACGCTGTGCGTGGCGCTGCCCGTGTTGCCCGCCGCGTCGGTAACAGTTACCGAGAAGGTGTGCCCGCCTTCGCCCAGGGCGTTAATGCCCGATGCGGGGATGCCAACGCTCCAGCTGCCGTCGGCCAGCACGACGCCGGTGTAGGTTTTACCGCCCAGCGTCACCGTCACCCCGTCGCCCGCCGCCGCGCCGCTGGCGTGGCCGGTGATCATCTGCGCGTAGCCTTGCTCGGTGGCGTTGAGGATGTCGTCGCCCGCCACGGCGTTAATGGTCACCACCGGCGCGGCGGTGTCCACGCTGAAATCAGCGGTCGTGGAGCTGCCGTTCCCCGCCTTGTCGCTGACGTTCACCGTCAGGGTATGGTCGCCGTCGGCCAGCGCCTTGACGTCGCTCGCGCTCAGCGTGACGGACCATTTGCCGTCGCTGCCCACGGTAGCGGTGTGATTTTTGCCGTTGAGGGTCACGGTGACGATTTGCCCGGCTTCGGCATTGGTTTTGCCGGTAATCGCCAGCGGCTGGCCGTGCTCGGCGGCGTTAACAATATTGTCCTGCGCAATGGCGTCGACGGAGAGCGTCGGCGCGGCGGTATCGACGGTCAGCGTCTGGCTACCGGTGACGGTGTTCCCCGCCGCGTCTTTGCCGCTCACGGTGGCGGTCCAGGTGCCGTCGCCCAGCGCGGCAGCGTCGGCGACTGGCACCTTCACGCTCCACGCGCCGTTTGCGCCCACTTCCGCGGTATAGGTTTTACCGTTCAGGGTCACGGTCAGGTCGGTGCCCGCCGCCAGGTTTTTGCTCACGCCGGACAGGGTAAAGCCCGCCGACTGCTCGCTGGCGTTAATCACGTTATCCCCTGCCGTTGTCGCCAGCGTGACGGTGGCGTCAGCGGTGGATACGGTCACGGTAATGCTGCCCGCCTGGGTGGTTTTGCTGCCGTCAATCTGCACCACGGACCAGGTATGCTCCCCGTCGGTCTGGGCCGGGAGTTTCACCGTCCAAGCGCCGTTCGCCCCCACCATCGTGCTGGCAATGGTGCTGCCGCTGGCGTCTTTAATCTGGATGGTCGCGCCCGGCTGCCCGGTTCCGCTAAAGGTTGGGGTGTTATCGTCCGTGATCTCTTTAGACGTCAGCACACCCTGCTTGTCACCCGCTTTATCCGTGACCAGGAAGGTAGGCTTCGCGCTTTCAACTTCCTTCGTGTTGTCGATCACTTTGGTTTTGGTGTCGCCGTCGCCGCCGTGCGCGAGAAGCGCGCCAATCGCGCCGCCGCCGAGTGCCGCACCGGCAATCCAGCCCCACGGCGCATCGCCGAGCGCGCTCTCTTGTGCCAGGAAAGGTTCAATACTGCTAATAGGTGTCGCCTGCGCGGTGAGTTCAGTCATCGCCAGACCGCTGGCTTCGCCCGTCTCCGCGAAGGTGATATGCGTCAGTTCCTGCTGGTCGTTAAACACCAGTTCGGAGTGGTTTTTACCCTCAGGATCGTCAAGAAAATAGTTATTGCATCGAATAACGCTGCCATCTTTCATATAAATCAGCAGATCCTTGCCCTGGCGCATATAGCGCGCCACGTCCTGGGCAGAACCGTGAATTTCAATAACGCTCGGTGCAGCTACGGATACGGAAAGATTTCCCTCTCCCGTCAGTACCGTTTTTTCTGCCGTTTTACGAATGATGACATCGACAATCTTAACATGACTCATTTTTTTGACTCCTTGCAGGCGTACGCGTCAGGCGGATATTTCCGACCGACGGATATAGTCGTCCCTGGGAAATACTCCCATACGTTACGGTTTTATTTTCTTGCGGATTTCTCCGCGTTTTTCTAACTCAAATCAGGTAGTTTTGCTTCAGCGTTTTTTTCAATCCCGGTGATTGGCATTAAATTATCAATAGCCGAAGCGTAATTAATTGCCGCGCTCCAGCCATCATATTCGGCCGATATTTTCGACAGCGTTGACTGCCAGACATCCTGCTCAACGCTGAGTAAATCATTGATACTTCTTTTGCTTAGCGTGTATTCATTTTTATAAACGTCACGCGTGCGAAGCGCATTATTCAGCTGCTGTATGCCGGCCTGCATACGCCCGCGCGCGCCCGCCCAGTCGGCCTGGGCGACGGACGCTTTTTGCAGCACGTCGAAACGGGCCTGATCCACCTGCGAAGCGGCCATGGCGCGTGCGCCCTGGGCCTGCTGGACGCGGGCTGAAACGGCTCCGCCCTGGTAAATTGGCGCGTTAACGTTGAGCTGGATCTGGTCGTCCCAGTAGGCGCGGTTTGTGGATTCGTAGCGCGTCCTGCCGCCCTGAAGGCTGACGGTCGGCCAGTGCTGGGAGCGGGCCTGCGTAACGCCGTGCTGCGCCGCCGTTTCCATGGTTTGCGCGGCAAGCACCGCCGGGATCAGCGAATAATCAATGCTGTCCAGCGAGTCGTCCTCCACTTCCAGCGAAGCGGGGAGCGGCGACAGCGTCTTCGCGTTGATACCCGTCAGCACGCTCAGGCGCGCGCGGGCGCTGTTCAGCGCGGCTTTATACTGCTCTACGGTTGCCCGCATGCCCGCGACGCGCGTTTCGGTCTGCAGCTCGTCAGACGTTGAGCTCAGCCCCGCCTGGGAGCGAAGCATCGCCAGCCGCTGCACGTTCTGCAGCGCAGCGATGTTATCCTGCGCCGCCTGAGTGAGCGCCGTGTAGCGCAGCACCTCGACGTAGCTCAGCGCGGTTTTCTCCGCGACGTCGGACAGCGTGCCCATCAGCTGATAGCGATAGCTATCGCGCTGGGCGGAAGCCTGATCGATGGCGCTGTTGGTTTTTCCAAAGTCGTACACCAGTTGGGTCAGGCTTAACCCATACGCCGCAGACTTTTTCAGCGAGCCGCTGGAGTCGGTCGTCTGGCTATGTCCCGTGCTACCCGTCAGGGAAATTTGCGGCATCCAGCCGCTGCGCGCTTCGTCGATTCGCGCCTGCCCAATACCCAGCTGTGCAGCCTGTTGGTTAATAGAGGGATCGCGATCGAAAGCAAATAAAATGCTCTCTTTCAGCGATGTTTTCTCTACGGTTGCCGCGCCGGGTAATCCATTACTGGAAATGGCCCCTGGGGTGAAGCCCATAAATAAAATGCAGGCTGTAGCCATCTGAAATAATAATAACGACCGCAATGGTTACCCTCCTTATTTATACGGGGCTGATTCCGACATGCCTAAATTCAGGATGTAAAGAGTTGTCCAATTCCAAAAACAGGAATTAGATTAGTGAAACTTAAGATTTGTCTTAAGCATAACAAAACGCTTCGGTGACAACTATACCCACAATGTTAACGAGGTGTTAACAATGAGAAAATTCCTGTGGTTTCTAGACAAAGAGAAGAAATGCCGACATTTTCGTGCGGTGTTAAGCACATTGTTATTTAAGAAAATATTGTAATATGGGGTATGTACATTTTTGGGTTAATTTCATCGGTTATATAACACAAAGATTTTCAAATAAGTGTCAATTTTACGGCCTTAACCGCATTTTATTATCCCCGCCTCTTTCAATGCCGATAAATATATCGGGAATTGCGCTAACATTAATACAAACAGGACATCACGCTAATAAACATTAACTAATCAACGATAAAATCTATACGTTAATAAAATGTCAGATTATTAGCGCTTAAAGTGACAATGGTTAAGATTAATCTTTTGAATGTTAACGTTTAGCCATTCACCCTGTGAATGGCTCACGGGCACCAGAGAGGAAGGCGCCTTTCGGCTTTCAGCGATCGTCACCCGGCGGCCGGGCGCGTTGGCCGTATCGTCTAAACCGTGATCTCTGGCAGATTTACATCTCTTTACGCTATACTAGCCGCTGAAATTATCAGCTCAACGCTACGAGCCGGTGTTCAATGTGTCTTCACACAACTAAGTTCAACTTCCCTTCCGAGGATCTGACAGAAGTCAGATAAACTATGTTAAACAGTATTTTAGTAATACTTTGCCTAATTGCCGTCAGTGCGTTTTTCTCGATATCGGAGATCTCGCTGGCTGCGTCCCGTAAAATCAAACTTAAGCTGCTTGCCGACGAGGGCAACATCAACGCGTCCCGCGTCCTGAAAATGCAGGAAAACCCGGGGATGTTCTTCACCGTGGTGCAAATTGGCCTTAACGCGGTCGCCATTCTCGGCGGTATCGTGGGCGATGCGGCGTTTTCTCCGGCGTTCCACAGCCTCTTTATTCAGTACATGTCCGCAGAGCTTGCCGAGCAGCTGAGCTTTATTCTCTCCTTCTCGCTGGTGACCGGGATGTTCATTCTGATCGCCGACCTGACCCCGAAACGCATCGGTATGATTGCGCCAGAAGCCGTGGCTTTGCGCATCATCAACCCGATGCGCTTCTGTCTGTACGTATTCCGCCCGCTGGTGTGGTTCTTCAATGGCCTGGCGAATATGATTTTCCGCATCTTCAAGCTGCCGATGGTGCGTAAAGACGACATCACCTCCGACGATATTTATGCGGTGGTGGAAGCCGGTGCGCTGGCAGGCGTGCTGCGCAAGCAGGAGCACGAGCTGATTGAGAACGTGTTTGAGCTGGAATCCCGCACCGTGCCGTCGTCCATGACCGGGCGCGAAAACGTGATTTGGTTCGACCTGCACGAAGACGAGCAGAGCCTGAAGCAAAAGGTGGCGGAACATCCGCACTCCAAGTTCCTGGTCTGTAATGAAGATATCGACCACATCATTGGCTACGTGGATTCCAAAGACCTGCTGAACCGCGTGCTGGCGAATCAAAGCCTGGCGCTGAACAGCGGCGTGCAGATCCGCAACACCCTGATTGTGCCGGACACCCTGACGCTCTCAGAAGCGCTGGAAAGTTTCAAAACTGCGGGTGAAGACTTCGCGGTGATCATGAACGAATACGCGCTGGTGGTGGGTATCATCACCCTGAATGACGTGATGACCACGCTGATGGGCGACCTGGTCGGCCAGGGTATGGAAGAGCAGATTGTGCAGCGCGACGAGAACTCGTGGCTGATCGACGGCGGTACGCCGATTGAAGACGTGATGCGCGTGCTGGATATCGACGAGTTCCCGCAGTCGGGCAACTACGAAACCATCGGCGGCTTTATGATGTTCATGCTGCGTAAAATCCCGAAACGTACCGACTCGGTGAAGTTCTCAGGCTTTAAGTTCGAAGTGGTGGATATCGATAACTACCGCATCGACCAGCTGCTGGTAACGCGCATCGACAACAAACCGACCGTGCTGGTGCCGAAGCTGCCGGACGCGGAACAGAAGGTGTCGGCGTAAACGTCGTACCCTGAAAACATCAACGGCTCCCAGTGGGAGCCGTTTTTTTAACTACTGCATAGCACGTTGGTTAAGCCATCTCAGTTTGCAGACGCATAACCTGACGGTTGACTTCGGACATCACAGACAGGTGCTGTTTGTCCTTCACTTTTGGGATAAGGATCTTGCCCTTATCGAACTCAAAAGCACCAACATCCTTGATATACAACCGTCCACGGAACAGGATCTTCACGTACTTCGCCACTTGAAGCGGGTTGTAGCGTTGGAAAATTTTCATTCTTGTATCTCCTGCGAATCATACGCTCTTGCGGCGCCACAATCGGCCCGACTGTTCTGAGCGCAAATTTTATTGCCCAATGACTATAGACCAGAACAACCTTGATACCCAGTGTGCATAAGTTTATTTACCGTTTGATTACAATTATTCAGAGTATTCTTTGCAAACCGTGACCGTGGGCAGTATAAGCCTTCGTTTTTTTACGGATATGTGCGTTCACCCGCAAACTGGCATCGGGCTTGCGGGAAAACCACTGCGATCGCACTTATGATTAAAAGCGTATGACCAAGTGGTCGGATCACCTGCTAAAAATAAGGAAACACCATGACCCTACGTAACATCCTGGCAGCAGCGACCCTGCTCCTGCCCCTGTGGGCTTGCGCGCACAACATTGAAAACGGAAAACGCGTGCCGCCAGTCGGAATTGCAGACCGGGGAGAATTGATTCTCGACAATGATCAGTTTAGCTATAAACCCTGGAATAGCGCGCAGCTTGCGGGGAAAGTGAGAGTTGTACAGCATATTGCCGGTCGTACATCGGCAAAAGAGAAAAATGCCACGCTGGTGGAAGCGATCAAGACCGCAAAATTCCCCCACGACCGCTACCAGACCACCACGATTGTTAACACCGACGATGCCATTCCCGGCTCCGGGATGTTTGTCCGCTCAAGCCTTGAAAGCAACAAAAAGCTCTACCCGTGGTCGCAGTTTATCGTCGACAGCAACGGCGTGACGCGCAAGGCGTGGCAGCTTGAGGAAGAGAGCTCGGCGATTATCGTGCTGGATAAAGAGGGCCGCGTAGAGTGGGCCAAAGACGGGGCGCTGACCCAGGAAGAGGTGCAGCAGGTGGTTGCCCTGCTGCACAAACTGCTGGCTCAGTAGAGCGACACCCGGAAGCCGGGGTTTAAAAACGATTCGCGCGGGGTGTAGTCGAGCGGCTTACCCTGCCAGTCGTGAACGTGCGCCCCCGCCGCGGCGGCAACCGCATGGCCCGCCGCCGTATCCCAGACGTTGGTTGGCCCGAAGCGGGGATAAAGCTGGGCCTGCCCCTCTGCCACCAGGCAGAACTTAAGGGATGAGCCAATCGACGTGGTCTGGTGCTCGCCCAGCTGTTGCAAATACTCTTCCAGCTCGCTGTCGCTGTGGGAGCGGCTGATCACCACCAGCGGCGGACGTGCGTCCCGCACCTGGATCTGCTTACGCACGCCGCACTCCTCTTTCCACGCCTTGCCTTCCGCCGCGCTGTACATCACCTTCAGCACCGGGGCGTACACCACGCCGAGCACCGCTTTGCCGTTTTCAATCAGGGCGATATTGACGGTGAACTCACCGTTGCGCTTGATGAACTCTTTGGTGCCGTCGAGCGGATCCACCAGCCAGTAACGCTGCCAGTGCTGGCGTTCGTCCCAGCCCTGGGGCGCCTCTTCCGAGAGCACCGGAATATCCGGCGTCAGCGCCTGCAGCCCTTTAAGGATCACCCCGTGCGCGGCGATGTCCGCCGCCGTCACCGGGGAATCATCGGCTTTGCTGACCACGTCCATCGGCTTCGCACCGTCGTACACCTGCATGATGGCATCGCCCGCTTCCCGCGCGAGCTGACAAATCTTATCTAACATTCTCCACCTCTTCGTTAACGCAGTGGTCATAACTCGTTGTTTTATTTATATCGTAATGTGAACAATTCCGCTATCTGTGAGGCAATTCTGATTTCAAAACCCTTTTTTCTGGCAGGATTCACACTTCTGTAAGCAACAAAATATACATACATAGTCTTTTGTGGCTTGGATCGAAAAAGGGACCCTTCTGATGATTAAGTTTAGCGCAACCCTCCTGGCAACGCTGATAGCAGCCAGCGTACAGGCGGCGACGGTGGATCTTCGCATTCTCGAAACGACCGACCTGCACAGCAACATGATGGACTTCGATTACTACAAAGATACCCCTACGGAAAAATTCGGACTGGTACGTACCGCAAGTTTGATTAACGCCGCGCGCGGCGAGGTGACCAACAGCGTGCTGGTGGATAACGGCGATTTGATTCAGGGCAGCCCGCTCGGGGATTACATGGCGGCGAAGGGTCTGAAAAAAGGCGAGATCCACCCGGTGTATAAGGCGATGAACACCCTGGATTACGCCGTCGGCAACCTGGGCAACCATGAATTCAACTACGGCCTGACCTATCTGCGCGACGCGCTGGCCGGCGCGAAATTCCCGTACGTTAACGCCAATATTGTCGATGCGAAGACCAAAGAGCCGGTGTTCACCCCTTACCTGATTAAAGAAACGGACGTGGTGGATAAAGACGGGAAAAAGCAGACCCTGAAAATCGGCTATATCGGCTTCGTACCGCCGCAGATCATGACCTGGGATAAAGCCAACCTCAGCGGCAAAGTGAGCGTGAACGACATCACCGAAACCGCGAAAAAATACGTGCCGGAGATGCGCAAGAAAGGTGCCGATCTGGTGGTCGTGGTCGCCCATTCGGGGCTGTCGGCGGATCCGTATCAGGCGATGGCGGAGAACTCGGTTTACTACCTGAGCGAAGTGGAAGGCGTTGACGCCATTCTGTTTGGTCACGCCCACGCCGTCTTCCCGGGCAAAGATTTCGCCAGCATCAAAGGCGCGGACATCGAGAAAGGTACGCTGAACGGCGTCCCTGCGGTGATGCCGGGCATGTGGGGCGATCATCTGGGCGTGGTGGATCTGGTGCTGAATAACGATAGCGGCAGCTGGAAAGTGACCGAATCAAAGGCTGAAGCGCGACCGATTTACGATGCCGCCGCCAAAAAAGCCCTCGTGGGTGAAGATAAAAAGCTGGTGGACGTGCTGAAGCATGACCACGACGCCACCCGCGAATTCGTCAGCAAGCCTATCGGCAAATCCGCGGACAACATGTACAGCTTCCTGGCGCTGGTGCAGGACGACCCGACCGTGCAGGTGGTCAACATGGCGCAGAAAGCCTACGCCGAGCATTTCATTCAGGGCGATCCGGATCTGGCCAAGCTCCCGGTGCTGTCTGCCGCCGCGCCGTTTAAAGTGGGCGGGCGTAAGAACGATCCGGCGAGCTACGTTGAGGTGGAAAAAGGCCAGCTCACCTTCCGCAACGCCGCCGATCTGTATCTCTATCCGAACACCCTGGTGGTGGTAAAAGCCAGCGGCGCAGAGGTGAAGGAGTGGCTGGAGTGCTCTGCCGGGCAGTTTAACCAGATAGACCCGAACAGCAGCAGGCCGCAGTCCCTGATTAACTGGGACGGGTTCCGCACCTATAACTTCGACGTGATCGACGGCGTGGATTATCAGATTGATGTCACCCAGCCCGCGAAGTACGACGGCGAATGCCAGGCCATTAACCCGCAGGCAGAGCGCATCAAAAACCTGACCTTTAACGGCAAGGCGATCGATCCGAACGCGACCTTCCTGGTGGTGACCAATAACTACCGCGCCTACGGCGGCAAGTTTGCCGGAACCGGGGATAGCCATATTGCCTTCGCCTCGCCGGACGAAAACCGCTCGGTGCTGGCGGCGTGGATCGGCGCCGAGTCGAAAAAAGCAGGCGCCATTCATCCGGCGGTGGACAACAACTGGCGTTTAGCGCCAATCCATAGCAATACGAAGCTGGATATCCGCTTTGAAACCTCACCGTCCGAGAAGGCGGCAGCGTTTATTAAGGATAACGCCCGGTATCCGATGAAGAAGGTCGCGACCGACGATATTGGTTTTGCGATTTATCAGGTGGATTTGAGTCAGTGATGGTGGGGTATTTTGTGGGATAGGTAGGGAACATGCGGGCTCAGGTGGTCGTTCCGTTCACCTTAGGTTCCCTGCTTCTCTGTTACCACAATACTTGTGAACGTGTCAGGGAGGCTCGCCGCCGCCTCCCTGACC
>NZ_CAXOFU010000014.1:0-121206 GCF_964208575.1 Enterobacter soli
AGGGCACCCGACCGCACTTACCAAAGGAAACCACATGAAACAACTCATGGTCGTCGCCATTGGCGGCAACAGCATTATCAAAGATAACGCCAGCCAGTCGATTGAACATCAGGCGCAGGCGGTAAAAGCGGTGGCAGAGTCAGTGCTGGAGATGCTGGCGTCCGACTATGACATCGTGCTCACCCACGGCAACGGCCCGCAGGTGGGGCTGGATCTGCGCCGGGCGGAGATCGCCCACGAGTACGAAGGCCTGCCGCTTACGCCGCTGGCGAACTGCGTGGCGGACACCCAGGGCGGGATCGGGTATCTCATCCAGCAGGCGCTCAACAATCGCCTGGCCGCCCGGGGCGAGCAGAAGGCGGTGACGGTGGTCACCCAGGTGGAGGTGGATAAAAACGATCCGGGCTTTGCCCATCCCACCAAGCCGATCGGTGCGTTCTTTAGCGCCGACCAGCGCGACGCGCTGCAGCTCGCCCACCCGGAGTGGCATTTCGTTGAGGACTCAGGCCGCGGCTATCGCCGGGTGGTGGCCTCGCCGCAGCCGATACGCATTGTCGAAGCCGACGCCATCAAGGCGCTCACGCAAAAGGGCTTTCTGGTGGTGGGCGCGGGCGGCGGCGGTATTCCGGTTGTGCGCACCGAGCAGGGGGATTACCAGAGCGTCGATGCGGTGATTGATAAAGATCTCTCCACCGCGCTGCTGGCGCGGGAGATTGCCGCCGACGTGCTGGTGATTACTACCGGCGTGGAAAAGGTGTGCGTCAACTTCGGCAAGCCGACTCAGCAGGCGCTGGACACCGTCAGCGCAGCGCAGATGACGCGCTACATGGAAGAGGGCCATTTCCCGGCGGGCAGCATGCTGCCGAAAATCGTCGCCTCGCTGGCGTTCCTGCACCACGGCGGCAAGCGCGTGATCATCACCTCGCCGGACTGCCTGCCCGCGGCGCTGCGCGGCGAAACCGGCACCCACATTGTGAACGCATAAGAAAAAGGAAGAGAAGATGAGTGAGAACAAAAGCCGCCGCGAGTTTATCAGCCAGAGCGGCAAAATGGTCACTGCCTGCGCGCTGTTTGGCGCCACCGGATCCGTCGCGTATGCTGCTGACTCAGCAAAGCCAACCTGCGAACCCGGCAAACCGATGAACATCACCGCAAAACACTACTACCTCGATAACGTCCTGCTGGAAGCGGGGTTTACCTTCGACGGCAGCGTGGCAACAGGCACCCGCACCGAGCTCAAAACGCTGGAGATCAAGGACGGCAAAATCATCGCCCTGCGCGATAACAACAGCCGCGCGGACGCTTCGCTGCCGCACTATGACGCGGGCAAAAAGCTGATGCTTCCGGCGATGCGCGACATGCACATTCACCTGGACAAAACCTTCTACGGCGGCCCGTGGCGCTCGCTCAACCGCCCGGCGGGCACCACCATCCAAGACATGATCCGCCTGGAGCAGAAGCTGTTGCCTGAACTGCAACCCTATACCCAGGAGCGTGCGGAAAAACTGATCGACCTGATCCAGTCGAAAGGCTCCACCATCGCCCGCAGCCACTGCAATATCGAGCCTACCTCCGGCCTGAAGAACCTGGAAAATTTGCAGGCGGTGCTGGCGCGCCGCAGGTCAGGCCTTGAGTGCGAAATCGTGGCGTTCCCGCAGCACGGCCTGCTGCTCTCAAACTCCGAAACGCTGATGCGCGAGGCGATGCAGGCCGGGGCGCACTACGTGGGCGGGCTGGATCCCACCAGCGTTGACGGCGCGATGGAAAAATCCCTCGACACCATGTTCCAGATCGCGCTCGACTACGACAAAGGGGTGGACATTCACCTGCACGAAACCAGCCCGGCGGGCGTGGCGGCGGTGAACTACATGGTCGAAACCGTAGAGAAAACGCCGGAACTGAAGGGCAAGCTGACCATCAGCCACGCCTTTGCGCTGGCCACGCTGAACGAGCAGCAGGTGGACGACATCGCCACCCGCATGGCGGCGCAGCGGGTGACCATCGCCTCCACCGTGCCGATTGGCACCCTGCATATGCCGCTCAAGCAGCTGCGAGACAAAGGGGTGTTCGTGATGACCGGCACCGACAGCGTGATTGACCACTGGTCGCCCTACGGCCTGGGCGACATGCTGGAAAAAGCCAACCTGTACGCCCAGCTCTATATCCGCCCGAACGAGCAGACCCTTTCCCGCGCATTAGGCATTGCCACGGGCGACGTGCTGCCGCTGAACGACAAGGGCGAACGCGTATGGCCGAAAGCGCAGGACGACGCCAGCTTTGTGCTGGTGGACGCCTCCTGTTCCGCCGAGGCCGTGGCGCGCATCTCCCCGCGAACCGCGACCTTCCATAAGGGCAACCTCGTCTGGGGCTCCGTGGAGGTAAAAGCAAAACGGTAACGCCAGTTACCGTTTTTAGTGTTTGCGCCCTCTCCCTGTGGGAGAGGGTTGGGGTGAGGGCATCAAGCCGCACTGAATGCTTTATACTGGGGGCACATTCTTAAAGAGGGATCTTCAATGGCACAAAACATCTACGACAACCCGGCGTTTTTCGAAGGCTACGCGCAGCTTCCGCGCTCGGTGCAGGGGCTGGACGGCGCGCCGGAGTGGCCCGCGCTGAAAGCCATGCTGCCGGACCTGACCGGAAAATCCGTTATCGATCTCGGCTGCGGCTACGGCTGGTTTTGCCGGGCGGCGCGGGAGATGGGCGCCTCTGAGGTGACCGGCGTAGACATCTCAGAAAAGATGCTCGCCCGCGCGGCGGAGCTGACCGACGACGCGCGCATTCACTATCAGCGCAGCGACCTCGAATCCCTCATCCTGCAAAGCAATAGCCTCGATGTGATCTACAGTTCGCTGGCGCTCCACTACCTGCCGGAGCTGGATACCCTGTCAGGCAAGATCCAGCAGGCGCTTAAGCCGGGTGGAAGCCTGGTCTTCTCGATGGAGCATCCCATTTATACCTGCGCCACGCGCCAGGGCTGGCTGACCGACGACAGCGGCGTGCGCTACTGGGGCGTGAACCAGTATCAGGCCGAAGGGCAGCGCGTCAGCAACTGGCTGGCGGACGGCGTGATTAAGTACCACCGCACGCTGGGCACCACGCTTAACGCGCTCATTAAGGCGGGATTGATCGTCAGCGAAGTGAACGAGTGGGGGCCAACGCAGGCGCAAATTGACGCCTGGCCTGCGCTGGCGGAAGAGGCGGAACGCCCAATGCTGGTATTAATTTCAGCCCGTAAGGCTCAATAACCGACCTTATACACCCGTCCGCTTTGCACCCCTTCCACGCTGCGGCGATAGGCTTGCGCCACCGTCGCGGCAGGCACGCTGGCAAAGCCGGGGAAGAAGCCGTCGTAGGCCTCGGCGGACTCGGTCAGCACCGTTGGGCTTATCAGATTGATACGGATCCCGCGCGGCAGCTCGCAGGCGGCGGCGCGGACAAAGCCTTCCAGCGCGGCGTTCACGGTGGTGGCATTGACGCCCTGGGCAATCGGCTCGTGCGCCACAATGCCGCTCACCAGGGTGATCGACCCGCCTTCGTTCAGGTAGTGCTGGCCGGTCAGCGCCAGACGCACCTGCCCCAGAAGCTTATCCTGCAAGCCCTGGTTAAAATCGCTGTCTTTCATCGTGGCGAGCGGGCCAAAGTGCAGGCCGCCGCTGGCGGAGACAATCGCGTCCACCGGGCCGATGGCTTCAAACAGCGCCTGGACGCTCTCCTGCGAGGTGATATCCACCTGATAGTCACCCTGAGTGCGCCCCACGCGGATAACCTCGTGGCGACGACTTAACTCTTCCGCGACCGCGCGACCGACCGTACCGCTGGCACCAATAATGACGATTTTCATAGCCGACTCCTCATGTTGTGAGCCTCCATTCTTGAATAAAGTAAAAGTCAGATAAACTGGGCTAAAGTTAGATGATTACTAACCAGGGGTTTGCAATATGGATACGCTTCGCGGCATGGAAACCTTTATCGCGGTGGTCGACAGCGGCAGCTTTACGCTTGCCGCCTCGCGGCTGGAGATGTCGGCGGTGATGGTGGGGAAATACATCGCCCGGCTGGAGTCGGGGCTTGGCACGCGCCTGCTGGAGCGCAACACGCGCCGCCAGAGCCTGACCGATGCCGGGCGGGTCTATTACGATGAGGCAAAGCGGGTGCTGGAGCAGGTGTCTATCGCCCAAAGCGCCGTTGAGCGCCTGCGCGCCGCGCCCGCGGGCACCCTGCGCGTGACGGCGCCCACCTCGTTTGGCGGCTGCGTGATTGCCCCGCTGACCGCCACCTTTTTGCAGCGTTTCCCGGAGGTGCGGGTCGAGCTGGATCTCACTAACCGGATGGTGGATCTGGTGGACGAGGGCGTCGATCTGGCGATCCGCATCGGCGACATTCGCAACGACGATCTGGTGGCGAAATACCTTCGCCCCTACCGAATGGTGATTTGCGCCGCGCCGGACTATCTGGCGCGCCACGGCACGCCGCAAACCCCGGCTGACCTGGTGGATCACCTTTGTCTGTCCCACACGGTATGGACCGCGCGCAACGAGTGGCGGCTGCCGGGCGCGGAAGGGGAGGTGCGCTGGAAGCGGGATGCGATTTTACGCTGCAACGACGGCTACGGTTTACGGATGGCGGCCAGAGCCGGGGCGGGGCTGCTGCTGCAGCCGGAGGTGCTGGTGGCCGAGGAGCTGGCGAGCGGCAAGCTGGTGCGGGTGCTGGAGAATTACACCCCGGAGCCGAGGCCGGTACACCTGCTGTGGCGGCAGGATTTACGCCCGCTGCCGAAGCTGACCCGGTTTGTTGAGCATGTTGTGCAGGGGGTAGGGGAGTGGGGTCTGTAATGCCCGGTGGCGGCTTCGCTTACCGGGCCTACAAAATATGACCGTAGGCCGGGTAAGGCATAGCCGCCACCCGGCAAAAAGGGCTAGAACCGATAGCCCACGCCCAGGTTCCAGCCGTTGATCGAACGGTTGCCGTCCAGATCCGCGTTGGTGCCTTCGTAGCCCACGTTAATCGCCAGCTCCGGAGTTGGGTTAAACTGCACGCCCGCGCCGTAGGCGAAAGAGGTCGATTTCTCGGAGATGCTGTCTTTCTGGGTATACCCGTCGCCCGCGTTCACCCACCTGGTGTCGCCGTCCGCCTTGGTGTGGGCCACGCCGCCCAGGGCGTACAGGGAAACGTATTCGTTAATGCGGTACGCCGGGCCCACCAGCAGGGAGTAATATTTCGCTTCGATATGGTTTTTTACCGAGTCGGAATCTACATAGTAATGCTCGTCTTCGTCGCCGCTCATGTAGGTGAATGATCCCATCGCGCTCCACGGGGAGTCCCACTCGTAGCGGTACTGCACGTTCACGCCGCGGATATTTTTGAAGTCCTCCACCTTGCTCTGCGCATAGCCAACGGAAACCGTCGAGCTATCCGCCAGCGCCGCGCCGCTTGCCAGACCCGCTGCAATCAAAACCGCCAGAGGTATTTTTTTCATCTTCCCTTCTTCCTTTTATTAATTTGGACACAGTCCGGTAGGGGCTTTAAGCGGGCCGCATTGATCGTAGCCGTAGACCTTATAGCCTTTGGCTTTCATGCAGCTCGATATCTTATCGTTTCGGGCCACGACCTCCTGAAGCGTCTGATCCCGGGTGGAGCTGCCGCCGTTCCAGCTACCATCATCCAGATTGGCTTTTCTGGGCACCCCGCAGCTGTAAAGATCTTCTTTACGCTGCGCCTCGTTGGTGCGCCCGGTGCTGTCCAACTTCTGGAAGGTCTGGGCGTATTTCACGTACTGATAATCGGTTGAGTCCATATTGCCCACCACGCAGCCGGTGAGCAGGAGGGGCAACAGAATAAGCAGGCTTTTTTTCATATTTCGCTCACTTACTGAGAGGTTGAGAAAATAAATTGCAGCAGTTCAGGCGACACCAGCTCGCTCATGGCGAACGGTGTGGCAATCGGAATAGCTGCGATGGTCCAGGTACTGGCCGCTGCGTCAGCCAGCGGGCCGCGATCGCGCGCGGTATTGCCCTCTTTATCATAAAAACCAGGCAGTTGGCCGCCGACTAAATCATGGGTTCCGGCGTAGCTTTCCACCAGATCGTCAAAGAAGGAGCCAGGCGTGTAGGTCAACGGCCCCATCATACCCACTCCGCCCTGGAAACCGCCCGTTGGGCCGTACAGCCCGGCAGATAACGTCCGGTCTTCCAGTAGAGCGTCGAAGGTCTTATGCTGGTCATCACCGATATACTGAACCCGGCCTTTGCTGTCGAGGATCAGGGCGTTGCCGTTATCTGTATCGCGGCGGCAGCGGATATTGCCGTCACCGCAGATGAAGTCCAGACCGACCCTGACGCCCCCAAGCTTAACGCCGTCGTAAAGCCCGTCGCTTGGCCCGGAAACGTTGCTGATTTCATTGCCGTTTATGTCGACAACTCCCGGGGAGATCAGGGAGTTTTTCAGCGTCTCTTCACGCATTTTGGTCGCCGCCAGCGACAGCGTACCCTGAGTAATCGCGGCATCCGGCGATCCGGCCACCACGCCCACCAGCGTTTGCAGGAATCGACGCTGGTACTGCATTTTGTAGATATCCTGCAGCGCGGCATCCTGCTTCGCTTTATCCCCGGCTTTGATGGCGTCCTGCAATTCCTTACGCGCCGCCGCCTGCTTACCGTCGAGATACTCGCCAATCTGGCGATTGGCGTTCTCTTTGAAATCGCGGGTCACGCTGACCTGTAGGTTCAGCTCTTTAAACACCTCGTCCTTGTCGAAATTATTGGCAATCGCTCCGGAGTTGGCGGCGGCGGTTTCGGTGGTGATGTCGGTCTTCACCTCTTCGATATTCTGCTGCTGCGCGTCCGGGTGGGTAATCGTGATGTTATCGGTATTAATGCCGCTGCGGGTGGTGCCGCTGTCGTTTCCGCTGTCGTGGCCGATACCGAAGGTCACGTTCTTGTTCGTTCCGGCGTCGGCGTTATGGCTCACCGAGCCGCCGATGCCGAAGCCGTTGCCCTCAAACTCCGACGTATTATTCACGTCGCGCCAGCCCAGCGTGCCGGTGCTGAACTGGTTTTTGCCCGCCAGCTCCGCGCTTTCGCTGGAGGTAATCAGCCCGCCTGTCAGGTCGGTATTGCCCTTCACGTTGATGTTATAGCCGTCGCTGCCCGCGAAGACGCCGGACTGCTCCTGCACCGAGGCGTAGTTCGCGTCCACCTTCGACTGGCCGTAGTTGCCCGATGCCGCAAAGCCGTAGCCCACGGTGACCTGGCCGCCCATGCTCTTCTGCTCGCCCTGGTAAGTCATGGTGTCCTGAAGCGACTCGATGTTCAGGTTGTCGGCGGTGATATCCACGCCTTTGCCGAGCAGCTGCCCGCCGCGCAGGGTGGTGTCGCCGCCGCTGACGATCCGGGTCTGCCCGTCCATATCGCCCACGTGGCTGTTGCGCCAGGAGACTTCATCCCCGTTGCCGTAGCCTTTACCTTTGTTGGCGCCAGCGGTCACGCCGAAGGAGGCGCCGCCCTGACCGTAGCTCACCGCCACCCCGGCGTTCCAGCCGCTGGAGTTGTCGGTGCTGCGGTCGTGGCTCTGCTGCTGCGCGGCCAGGATATTGACGTCGTTGTCCGCAAACAGCGTGGTGCCCTGTTTACCGCTGACGTCCGAGCCGATGATGTTGATATTGGACTGCTCGCCGCCGCCGGTGGCGACCACCACCGCCTGCTTCCCGGCGTTCACCTTGCTGGCCAGGGCCGTGGTGCTGTCGTTAGTCTGGGTGTGGGTCTGCTTGCTCTGGCCGTAGGTCAGGGACACGCTCACGTTTTGCGCCGCCCCCTGCACGCCGTTCGCCATCGCGCCCTGGGCGGTGTTCATCAGGGTGTTGGCGGCGCGTGCGCTGTCCCACGCGGCGTTGGCGGCGGCCAGCATGTTGATGCGATCGTTGTTGCTTTGCCCGACCTTCTCGGTAGAGGCAATCACGCTTTGCAGCGCCTGCACCACCGGCACGTTCACCGCCAGGGTAAAGCCTTTCTGCTCAACGGTGCGTTTGTACTGCGACGCATAGGTATTTTGCGCCGCCTCAATGGTGACGTTTTTCCCCTGGATCGCCACGTTGCCGTTCGGCGAGGCCACCGTGCTGCCGGTCTGGCGGTAGTCGTTCCCCGCCAGCAGAACGGTATCGCCGTTCAGGCTGCCGACCATCGAGCCTTGTCCCGCCAGCGCCTGGCTGGCCTGGTCGGTGGTCTCTTTGCGCGAGCCGACGGTAAAGCCAATGCCGCCGGAGGACATCAGGCCGGATTTTTTCTCCTCTCTCAGGTGGGTTTCGTTATTACGCCCGCCCATGCTGGTGAGGGTTAAATCGTTGCCCGCCCGCAGCGCCACGTCGCCCGAGCCCACCACGCTGCTGCCTGCGACGGTAAGATCGTTTCCGGCAGAGAGGTTCACCGTGTCCGCGCTCAGTTCGCTACCCTGCACGGTTTGGCGATCGACCGTGTCGCGGGTTTTGGTGGTGGTTTTGGACAGGAAGCCGTTGCCGCCCACCACCTTATGCTTCTCATCAAGCTGGCTGTCGTTGAGCACGCCTTCGATATTCAGGTTACGCTTCGCGGCGGCGGTCAGCGCGCCGTCGGAGGTGATTTGCGCCCCGCGCACGTTAATGTCGTTATTGGCCGCCAGCGCCACGCCGCCCGTGCCCTGCACGGTGCTGGCGTTATTGTCCACGCGGCTTTGCCTGAGGGCGTTATCCGCGTCCCACGCCAGGCTGTCGCCGCTGGCGGTCTTAACGGTGTTGAGGTTCACGTCGCGTCCGGCAACCAGCTGCGCCTTGCCGTTTTCACCGCTGGCGATCACCTGCGCCCCGGTCAGGGTAATGTCGCGCCCGGACTGCAGCGCCAGCCTGCCGTCGTCGCCCTGCACGTAAATGCCGGACACGCTGTCGATGGTGGTGCGGGTGAAGCTGTTCTCGCCGTTCACGCTTTGCGCGCTGGTGGTCGTGGTGGTGACGTTAATGTCGCGCCCGGCGTTCGCCAGCACGCTGCTGTCGCCGACAATCGCCGCGCCGACGTTGTTGATGTCGGTACGCGCGTTGAGGTTTACGTCTGCCGCCTGAATTGTGCCGGACCGGTTGGTGATGTTGTCCGCATCCAGCTGCAGCACCTTACGCCCGGCGATGGTGCCGCTGTTGAACAGGTCGCCGTTGAGCTTCATCGACACGTTGTTCCCGGCAATCAGCGCGCCGGAGCCGTCGATATCCCCCTGTTTCACTTTGGCGTACACCTGCGGCACCAGCACGGTTTGCGTTGAACCGTCCTGCATTTTCACCTTCGTATTCACCAGCCAGACGATGTCCCCGGTCAGCAGCGCCATCTGCTCCGGCGTGAGCGCCACGCCGAGCTTGAGGTTGTAGGCTTTGCCGAAGGTGATGCCCTTGTCCATCAGCGATTTAAATTGCTCTTCGTCGCTGGAGAAGCCGTCCAGATAGCGCTGTCCGGTAATGCCGATCACCTGCTCGCGCACCAGGCGCTGCTCGTAATAGCCGTCGCCCAGACGCTTCAGCGTATTGTCGCCGTCGTCGGTGAAGGCGTTCTGCATGTAGTCGCTGCCCAGCCACTGGCGCTCGTTGGTGAAGCGCGGATCGGTTTCCACCAGATACGGCACGTCGGCGTTCGGGTTGACCTTAAACAGGCTGTTGTCCGGCAGGGTGGTGTTCGGGCCGATAATGCGGATAGCGCCGTCGGCTGGCGTCACTTCAAACTGCTGTCCGGCAGGCGGGGTTACCGGTTCGCCCGGCTTCACGGTCTGCTGCGGCGTCGCGTTGACGCCCGCCGCCTGACCGATGTCGACGCCCGTGCCTTGCAGCACCAGCGGCGTAATGCTGAGGTTGCTTCCCTCCACGCTGCCGCCGCTCACCAGCTGTCCCGGCTTGAGGGCAATGCTCTGGATAGCCGTCGGCGGGGTGTAGGCGGTCGTTTTGCGTCCCTGCTCATCGCTCCCCTTGTGGCGAATGCGGTAGTAGTGGGTCACGGTGCCGTTATCGGTGGTGTAGCGCTCGCCGGTCACGTCGTCGTTCTGCACGCTGCCCATCTGGTCAATCAGCAGGGTGCCGCCCGCGACCACCTGGCTCTTGTCGTTGAACAGCTTATCGCCCGACAGGGTCATGTTGCCGCCGGAGAGGATCTTCGCCGGGTCGGTCTCTTTGATGCGGGTCTCTTCAACGGTGCGGGTGTAGTCGTACTGGTTGAAGTTATCGTTGCCGTGCCCGGTGCGCTCCGGGGTGTTGAGGTTGCGCAGGCCGTCGGCGGAGTTATTGTCCACCCATACGCCGTCGTCGCCCGCCTTCCAGCGGCTCGGGGAGCCGGTGTGCTGATACTCGGTCAGCTGTTCCTGCGACACCAGCGCCACTTCGGTGGAGAAGTTATCGTTGATGTTGTTGATCTGCGAGGCGCCGATCGCCATGTCCCCGGCGGATTCGATGGTCGAGCTGTGGTTGTTGATGGCCGCCGCGCGTCCGGTCGCCGCGCCCGCGTCGTCCAGCGCGCCGCCGATCTGCAGGCTTCCTGCGCTGTAGATCAGCCCGTGGCCGATATTGTTCAGCGTCTGCACGCCAAGCGCGACCTGCTCGCGTCCGGCGAGGGTCGCCGCCGTGCCGTTCTCCGTGAGGTTGTTGAAGGTCACCGCGTTGACGCCCACCGCGTCGCCGTAGATGCGCCCGGTGCCGATATTGTTAAGGGTGTTGGTATTGATGCGCGTCACCACGCCGTCGATCAGGCCGTAGTTGGACACCGCGCCTGCGGCATTCAGGGTGTTGCGTCCGGCGTTGATTTCACCGCTGGCGGCGTTGGTGAGGTTGGCGCTCTGCACGTTGAGCGCGCTGCCCGCCATCAGCTTCCCGGTGTTGGTCAGATCGCCCGCGGTCGTGAAGCTGAGGTTGCCGTTGGCAATGGTGCTGCCGCTGTTGGTCACGCCGGTGGCGCTGTGCAGGGTCATATCGCCGAGGGACAAAAGCTGCCCGCTGGCGTCAAGGGTATCGGCCTGCACGCTGAGGTTTTTGCCCGCTTTCAGCGTCCCGCCGCCGTTGATCAGGTTCAGCCCGCTGCCGCTGACGTTCAGCGTTCCCGCCGAGGCCAGCGCGCCGCTGGCGTTGTTCAGCACGCCGCTGTTAACCACGCTCAGGTCGTCGTTCGCCAGAATGCTGCCGCTCTGGTTGTCGAGGGCGCTGGTATTGAGGGTAACGTTTTGCCCCTCCAGCCCCTGATTTTCGCCGAGCGTATTCTGGTTGACGAAGTTAAGGGCGTTGACCGTCACGCGCTGTCCGCTGCGGATAAGCCCGGAGGCGTTATCCACCAGCCCCTGGGCGCCGTCGATCAGCAGATCGCCCACGGTCTGGATCTGCCCGCCGCCGTTTTGCAGGCCGTCGGCGTGCAGGGTTGCGCTGCTCTCCCCGATGACGCGCCCGCCGCTGCGGTTGTCCAGACTCCCGGCGGCGATATCTGCCGCCCCGGTGGCGGCCAGCGTCCCGGCCTGGTTGTTCAGGCTGCCCGCAGAGAGGTTCAGTTCGCCGAGGCTGTTGATCGTCCCCGCGCCGTTATCCACGCTGGCGCTGGCGGCGCTGATGCCGTTCCCCTGGATCACGCCGGAGGCGTTGGTGAGCTGCGTCGCGGCGTCAAGCGACAGGCCGTCTGCGGCGGCGAGCTGTCCGCCGCTGTTGTTCAGGGTGTCGCCCGTGAAGGAGAGGCTTGCCCCGGAGAAGGTGGTGCCGCTGGCGTTGTCCAGCGCGCCGCCGATCAGGGTCATCGCCCCGACCGATTTCAGCGCGCCGCCGCCGTTAGTCAGCGTATTGAAGCGCGCGGTTAAGGCGCGGTTGGCCCCGATCTGACCGCCGGTATTGTCCACGTCGCCGCCGTCGAGGGTGAAATCGCTGCTGCTCGCCAGGAAACCGCTCTGGTTATTCACCGCGCCGCTCACCAGGCTCAGCGCGCCCTGAGAGAGCAGGGAGCCGGACTGGTTGTCCAGCGTGCCGCCGTTCAGGGCGAGGGTGGCGCCGTTGGCGACAATCACCCCCTGCTGGTTATTTACGCCCGCCGCGTCGATGCGCTGGGTCTTCGCCGCTTCGATGCGGCCCTTGCGGTTGTTGATGGCCTGCTGGCTCTGGATATCGCCGTCGCCCGCCGCCGCGGAAATCAGCCCCTGTTCGTTATTCAGGGCAGTGGTTTTCAGCCCGGCTTTCCCGGACACGGCAACGATTTGCCCTTCGCGGTTGTTCAGCTCGCCCGTCTGCACCTGTACGCCGTTCGCCGCGCCAATCTGCCCCTGCTGGTTATCAATGCTGCCCGGCAGGTTGAGGGTCAGCGCCTCGCTGCCGCTCTGAATAAGCTTGCCGCGCTGGTTTGTCAGGCTTTGGGCGCTCACCGTGAGTTTATCGCCGCTCAGCGTCCCACCGGTATTATCGAGCGTCTTCGCGGTGCTGAGGTTCAGCTCGCGGGCGCTGACCGTGGCGCTGGCGGTGTTCAGATCCGTCGCGCCGCCGTTCAGGGTGACGCGCGTCGCCTGGGTCTGGCTGCCGCTGACGTCCACGCCCTGACCCTTGGCGGTGAGGTTGCCGCCCGCCAGGGTTTGCCCGTGGGCGCTCAGCCTGCCGCTCGTGGTGAGGGTTAAATCCCCGGCCTGCGCCAGCTTGCCGTCGCTTTTCACCCCGGCGGCCAGCACGCTCTCTTTGCTGCTGGTCAGGCTGGCGGCGCGGGCGCTAACGTTATTCGCGGCGGTGAGGACGCCGCTGTTGGCGAACTCACCCGCGGTCTGCACGCTGGCGCTGTCGCTCGCGCGCACCGTGCCGCTGTTTTCAATGCGGCCGTCGGCGGTCAGGGTGACGTTGCCCGCCTGAGCGCCCATCGCCCCGGCGTTGCGCACCCCGACGCCGCGCTCGGTGCCGACCATGCGGATCTTGCCCGCGTACATCCCGCCGAGGCTGGAGACATCTACCGCCAGCTGCGGACGGGTGGCGGCATCGTCGCTGCCTTTTTCGATTTTTTCGTGGGCGGCATCGACCCGGTTACGCCCGGTCGTGACCTTCAAATCTTTTGCCCACAGCCCGGCGTTCACTTTCACCGAGCGGGCGATAATGTCGGTGTAGTCCGCGCCGGAGGTGTCCATCCCCGCGCCGTCGACCACCACTTCACCGCGCTCGACGTTATACCCGGTGAGCTGCCCGTCCTTCATCTGCGCCTGCCCGGTGGTGAGGGTGGCGCGGTTGGCGTTGATAAAGCCGCAGCCGCTGCAGGTAATGCCCGCCGGGTTGGCGATCACCACCTGCGCTTTTTTACCCGCCACCTCAATCATGCCGTTAAGCTTGCTCGGGTCGCGCGAGCTCACCTCGTTGAGGATAACTTTGGCTTCCCCTTTGGCGAGCCACGGGTTGCCCGCCACCATGCCGCCGAGGTTGGTCTGCACGTTTTTGTGGGAGTTATTGAGGATCGCCCCGTTTTTGTCCACGTCGAAGCGGGTGTAGTTGTTGCGGGAAACCCCGGCTTTGGACGGGGTCTGGATATTGACCTGCGGCGTGCCGTTGGCGCTTTTAATCACCGTCGGCTGCTGGTTTTTGGGCGCACCCGCGTTGGCGACGATGTTGGCCTGTGCCGTCTGCACTGCACCCATCGCCAGCCACAGGCTGAAGCTGAGGGCGCTGACCCTGCCGATCAGGCGACTGTGCGTATGACCGATCCCGGACGAACGCGACGATCCGGCGCGACCGGAGCGGGCGATATCCGCCACCACCATCAGCATGCCGCGCGCTTTGTTGAAGACAATCCGGTACAGGTTCTTATTCATGGTGCGTTCCTTTCAGCGCTTCCGGCAGGTTGACCGTGAGCGGGTGTTTCAGTTGCCATTCTCGTGCGGTGGTGCGGCTGACGTGCCTGCCGTGGAACATCAGCACGCGCTTGCCGCGTTCGGCTCCCCGGTGGTACAGGGCGCGCCAGCAGTGCTCGGGGAAGATGTCCCGGCGGATCAGCCTGTTCATGGCCTGCGTGTGGCCAAAGGGGGCAATCCAGTCGCAGACCCACATCCGGTCGCCGCTGTCCCAGTCCGCGTCGTGCATCTCAATGGACGGGCGTGTGAGGTAGCGCGCCTCCGACTCTTCGTTCAGCCAGGCCCAGCTCAGGAAAAACACCGGGCGTTCGTTTTCCACCGCCAGCACGTACTGGCGGCGTTTGATGATGGGCAGCAGCAGCGTCGGCAGGGCGTGCAGCGGGGCGTCCCGGTGCATCGGCGAGTGCATCCACAGCCAGACGGTGGCACCCAGCACTTCGGCTTCGTTGACGTCGCCGCCGAGGATCAGCGGGGCGTTGATATCCAGGTTTCCGACGCGCATTACCAGCTCCAGTTGAGGTTAAACCCGAGGGTCAGGTTGCTGGTGACGAAGCCGTCCGGCTTCGAGAACGGCGTGCCGGCAAACAGGTCGTAGCCGGTATTAAAGGCGCTGCCGCGCAGGCCCACCACGCCGCCCGCCAGGTGTTTGCCGATCAGATAATCCGAGCTGTAGCCGCCCACCTCGCCGTAGTCCGCGCCGAGGTAGAGCTCCTGGTTCGGCAGCGGCGTGCTCCAGGCCAGATCGTTACGCACGTACCAGCCGTGGCTGGCGTTCAGGGTGCGCTCGCCGTCAAAGCCGCGCACCGTCCAGCGGTTGCCGATGGCGAACTGATCCTGCGGCGTCAGCGGGGTATTGCTGATCTGGCGCAGGTACTGCACGTTGTAGCGGAAGTTCTGCGTGCCAATCTCAAACGGCAGATCGAGCTGGGCGTTCAACTGGGTGATTTTGCTCAGGGCGGTGGCGTCCCCGGTAAACTCTTCCGGAGCAGGCTGCGCCCCGAACCAGCGGGTGCCGCGCTGGTAGCTGATGCCCGCATCCAGCGTGGCCTGGCCAATGTAGTGGCGATGCTCCAGCCCCACGCGCCAGCCCGCCGTCTGCCGGCGCTGCACGCCCACTTCGGTGTCGTCGATATAGTTGCGGGTTTCCCGCGCCAGCACGTCGTAGGTAAAGGTGGTTTTCTGCGTGCCGCTGCGGTGCAGCACGCGGCTGAGCTGAACGTCGAGGTTTTTGCTTTTGCCGCTGTAGCGGTAATCGCCGTTCAGCCCGGCGACGGTCTGGTGGTAGTCGTAATCGCTGCCGGTCACGCCGAGCATCCAGTAGCCAAAGGGCACCGAATAGTGGGCGGTGTAGTTTTTGCTGCCTTTGCCGCCCTTATCGTTGAGATCGTGGCTGGCGGAGACGTACAGCAGGTCGCTCAGGGAGAAGGGGTTATCCAGCGACAGGGTTACGCCGCCCTGATAGCGTCCGGTGGTTTCGGTTCCGGCATCGTCGAGGGAGAGGCCCACGCGCCACATCTTGCTCTGCCTGCGGGTGATGACCACGTCGCTCTCGCCGGGCTTTTCACCGGGCAGGATCTCCATATTGGCTTCAACCGTCGGCAGGCGCTGAAGATTCTCCAGCCCCTGCTCGATGTCGCGCAGATCCAGCAAATTCCCCTCGTGCGCCGGGAAGGCGCTGTAAAGCTGAATATAGTCGTCGCTGTCCTCGGTGAGCTTCACGTGGCGAATGTAGCCGGGAACGATGGCCAGCTTCAGGGTGCCGCTTTTCAGATCCTGCGACGGGGCCAGCACGCGGGTGGTTATCCAGCCGTGGTCGACAATGCGGTTTTGCATGGTGCTCATCAGCAGGTTAATCCCTTTCCCGCCGAGGCAGCGCCCCTGGGCCTGATCCGCCATGCGCTGCAGCGGCAGCCAGTGGGGAAGGGCGTCCTGACCGCTTAATTCCACGCGGTTAATCGGGAAGCAGGGCGTTTCGGTGGGGAAGTCGATTTTGCCGAAGCTGGAGGACGGTTCAGAAAGACGCACGTCCGGCACGGGGGGCGTCAGCTGCTGTTCGAGCGCCTTCTGCCGCTGCTGCTGAATAATAAATTGATTATCCGGCTCGGCGGCATGGGCAGAGAGCATTAAAAACAGTCCAGAGGCTGTCGTTATTATTATCGCTTTATTGTGTCGGGCTATCATCAGGTGTTCCGCGCTGTGTAAGCAAAATGAATGCAATGTGAATTTGTGTAAGATTGTTTAAATAATGGCGGGGGATGAAAAGGGGGATTAATCCTAAAGCTCAGATCATTCCGAGTATTATCATCCTTAATTCTGGTAGGGTAGGAAGGCGGGTGGAATATTCAATGGAAACGGGCGGTTTATACAGAATATATCCCCACCGCCCTTAAGTGAAATTAACAGCGTTATTTCTGAATATGGTCGATACGCACCACGGCCGGACTGCTTTTCTTATCCAGGCTGCCGTTAATGCTAATCATGTTATCCGGCTTAACGGTTCTGCCGTCAAATACCGCCTGCGGAATAATCACATCAATTTCACCGGTTTTATCGCGGAAGCGATATTTATCTCCCGAGCCGTCGATCAAATTACCGCGCAGCGAGATGGTGGCACCATCGTGCATGGTTTTAGCGTGTTCAACGGTCATGATCCGCGCATCGTCCGTCCCGCGGTAGCCGTCGTCCAGCGCGTGCGGCGGCGGCGGTGCTTCGCCCTTTTGCAATCCACCGCCGTCGTCGGCCCAGGCTGCTGGCATGAGTAAACAACTTAAGATGGGCACGTAGCGAAATTTCATATTGGCCTCCGGCTGTTGAGTTGCTTGACTTATTAAGCCTGGTTGCTATTGCTTAATCTGGAAACGAGATGAGTCTTAAAAGATTTTATCCTTAAAAATCATCTGGCTGGTGACTAATAAGCGAAACGGGTGAGGTGATAAATGACGGGATTCGAGGGGGATGAAGAAAAATTACCCGGCGTAAACGAGAGTCGCCGGGCGCTAAATTTTGAAGCCGCATTTCAGTGGGGTGGCCTTACCGTTCTGCTGGTTATTATTCTCGCCGCCGTTCTGGGGGTATTTTCCAACGGTTATTTCAGCTCGGCAACGGCGGATAATTCCGCACAAACGTTGCGCGTAAATTACGAACGCTTTGGTCGTTTGCAGACCGAATATAAAATTGAATTAACGGCGAAATCTCCCCACGCGGAGAACATTATTTTCCGCCTCGACGGGGATTTTAATGATACCTATCAGCCGGGGAGCATCACGCCCCAGCCTGACAGCATGTACAGCCAGGGGAAAACGCTTTATCTGGCCTATCGCAACGTAAAAGTAAACGGCGATTTTACGGTCTGGATGTTCATCACGCCCGTTCAGCCGGGCAAGTCAGTTAATTCTATCGCGGTAAACAACGCGCCGGGCGTGCGCTTCTGGCAGTTTATCTATCCCTGAGGAGAAACGTATGGAGATGGTATTCCGCGCGCTGGCCATTTACCTGATTTTGCTGGTGTTGTTTAAAATCGCCGGGCGGCGTGCGCTGCTGCAAATGACCAGCTTCGATCTCATTCTGCTGCTCATCATCAGCGAAGCCACCCAGCAGGCGCTGCTGGGCAATGATTTTTCGGTCACCGGGGCGATGCTGACCATCGTGACGCTGGTGGTGGTCGATATCCTGTTTGGCCTGATGAAAAAGTACCTTTCAGGCGCGGAAAATCTACTCGACGGCTCCCCGGTGATCCTCGTGGAAAACGGGGTTCCCCTGACCGACAAGCTTAAAAAGGTGGATGTCTCCTGCGACGATATTCTGGTGGCCGCGCGTCAGAACCAGGGCATCACCGAGTTCAGCAAGATCAAATACGCCATTCTGGAACGCAACGGGCATATTTCCATCATTCCCGTTGACGGTTAAAGGTGAAGATATGAGTCATTCCACTTACAACGCCGCGAAAACCACCAATGAGCTGACAAAGCAGGTCGCCAGCGTGCTGATGGATTTAGGGCTGCGGCTCACCACGGCGGAATCCTGCACGGGCGGGAATCTGGCGTCGGCTCTCTGCGCCGAAGAGGGGACGGCGGCCTTCTACGATATCGGCCTGATTACCTTCAGCGACGAGGCCAAGCAGAAGCTGCTGGGGGTTGAGGCGGCAACGCTTGAGAAATACACCGCCGTCAGCGAGCAGGCGGTCACGGAGATGTCCCACGGGGCGCTGGCGCGCGCCGGGGCGGACATCAGCATCGCCATCAGCGGCTACGCCGGTCCGGACGGCGGCGATGACGGCACGCCCGCAGGCACCGTCTGGTTTGCGTGGAATTTCCGCGGCAGGGTCGATACGCAGCGGGAGCTGTTTTCCGGCGAGTGCCAGGACGTGATTGAAAAAGCCGTGCGCTATTCGCTGGCCGAGCTGGTGGCGAAGCTGTCGGTGTGGAAAAAGCGCATCAAATAAGGGCTATTTTTTGGCTTCCACGCCCGGGGCGTCCGAGCGCAGCAGGAACTGCTCGGTGGTTTGCGGAAGGTGCGTCACCAGCCAGTCTGCCATCTGCCGCTCTTCGGCGAGGATGGTTTCCAGCGCCGGAACCGAGGCGGTATCTCCCGCCTGTTTCGCGGCGGTAATCAGCGCGGTGTAGCAGGCCATTTCGAACTGCTCAAACACGTAGCCGCTGATGGCGCCCTTGACGATTTCATCCGACGGGAACATGCCGCCAATCGACTGCCCCAGCGCCGCCATTTTGCTCATCGAATCTTTCAAGACCGAACGTGAAATATCATTGCGATCTAAAATTTCATCCAGCAGTGTGATTTGACGTTTTGTCTCATTGAGGTGCTGCTCAATTCTGGCGCGCAAATCCGGGTAGTTATCGATCCGGCTGGCCATGGATTCAAGCATCGATTCCGCCTGCTTTTCCATGGCGTGGGCGTCGCGCAGCCAGTCGTGGTAGTGTTCAACGTGATTCATTTCATCACTCCCTTTCTCACGCCTGTGCGTGCTGGTTGATGTTGCCGACGGCTAAATCGGTGAGTTTGAGATCCGTTTCTTTCTCTTCTTCCAGCGTTTCAGCCAGCAGCTTGACTGCTTTTTTATACCCTAACTGCTCTGCCAGGGTCGCCAGGGTGCCGTAGCTGGAAATTTCGTAGTGTTCGACCTTTTGCGCGGCGGCGATCAGCGCGGCATCCCGCACTTCGTTTTTGTCGGTGCTCTCAATCACTTCGTTGGCCTCTTCAATGAGCCCTTCCATCGCCACGCACTTCATCCGTTTCAGCTTGATGCCGGACTCCTGCTCAACGATCTGGTCGATACGTTCGATATGCCCCTGGGTCTCTTCGAGGTGGGCGCTGAACGCCGCGCTTAGCTGCTCGTTTGACGCGGCGCGCGCCAGCTTAGCGAGCCCGCGGGTCAGCTGCTTCTCTGCGCTGTAGGTATCGGACAGGAGGTGGATAAAGACATCTTCAATGCTTTTCATATTCATAAGGCTGACCTTTTGTCAGAAAAAAATACTGCGAGCCAGAAGACTCGCAGCTTCGACATTAATTTCGTGAGAAATTAAGGGTATTGATCAGGAGTTATCAGACTTACGGCCTCCGCCGTGGCTGTTTTGACCCCCTTTCTTACCAGCTTCAGATGCGCGTTGCGGATCGTTTTTAAAGTTCCCGCCGCTGTGCTGACCCCCTTTACGACCTGCGTCTGATGCTTTTTCACGGTCTTCAGCGAAATTACCGGAACCACCACGATGCTCTGCCATATATAAACCCTCATATGTGTTTATGTCAGTGAAATACGCATTGTCCAGCGCGTATTTGTTGTCGTTCAGAACTAAGGCTAGTGGAATATTTCGACGTTGAACGTAGCGGTAAAAATCAGGGGGTGGCGATTTTACAGAGAAAAGCGCGCAATTATTCCGCTTCGCTTGTTACGCATATATTTCATGCTTATTAGCGAGGTGCGGGAAACTATTCCCCTTCGTTCTACCTCGTTTTTTCCGGGGGGTAAGCGAAGCGCGGCTATTTACGTTACTTTACGTTTTTGGCGAAGCGGGGGTTATCAAAATGACGGACATATGGTACTAAGAGAGAGATCATAAAAAAAATGAAGGGTCCAACAGCATGTCATCCCAAAAACTCGCCGCAAGCGTGCAAAGTCTGCAATCATCTGCCATCCGTGAACTCCTCAAACACAGTAAAATGGCGGGGGTCATTTCCCTCGGCGGCGGTATTCCCAATCCAGATCTTTTCGATCGTGAAGGGCTCAAAATCGCGTCAGATGCCGTCTTATCCCGGCAGTTTGGCGAAGCCTTCCAGTACGGTCTGACCGAAGGCGTGCCGGCGCTGCGCGACGCTATCCAGCGTATTTCAGCCGAACGCGGCATTCACTGCCACGCCGACGACGTGGTTATTACGTCCGGTTCGCAACAGTCCCTCGACGTTCTGGCCCGCGCGCTCATTAATCCTGGCGATATTGTGGTGGTTGAGCGCCCAACCTATTTAGCGGCGCTGCAGGTATTTGGCCTGGCGCAGGCGCAATTTGAATCCGTGGGCACCGACGGCGACGGTATGATTGTGGACGAACTCGAAGCGCTGGTGGCAAATAAAACCATTAAAGCGGTTTATATTGTTCCGACATTTGGTAATCCAGGCGGGGTGACGCTTTCAGAAGCGCGTCGTAAACAGCTGGTGGAATTATCGAAACGCTATGACTTCGTTATTATCGAAGACGATCCCTACAGCGAAATTAATTATACCGACGAGGTATTCCGTCCTTTAATCGCTCACGCCAAAGATATTGGTAATGAAGAGAATGTGGTGTATACCTCGACCTTTTCTAAAATTCTCGCCCCGGGCACCCGCGTGGGCTGGGTGATTGTGCCGGAGTGGCTGAAGCGCGCGGTGGTGAATCTGAAGCAGACCACCGATCTGCATACCAGCACGCTGTCTCAGCTGATGACTCTGGAATACCTGAACACCGGCCGCCTGAAGGGGCAGATTGCCACGATCCGTGAGGCATACCGTCAGAAGTACCAGACGTTTGCCAATGCGCTGGAAGCCGAGCTGGGTGACGTCATGACCTTCCACAAGCCGAAGGGCGGCATGTTCCTGTGGGCGAAAATGAATAACGGCATCGATACCACCCGCTGGCTGGAAAAGACCCTGAGCAACGGCGTGGTATTTGTGCCGGGCGAGTTCTTC
Source organism: Enterobacter soli (assembly GCF_964208575.1). Lineage (GTDB taxonomy): Bacteria > Pseudomonadota > Gammaproteobacteria > Enterobacterales > Enterobacteriaceae > Enterobacter > Enterobacter soli_A. The sequence goes on from NZ_CAXOFU010000014.1 coordinate 21,016, forward strand.
TACTGCAACGAGCCGGATCGCGCCACGCTGCGTATGTCCTTCGTGACGCCAACGGATGAACAGCTGCTCGAGGCGGTAAGACGCCTGAAAATCTCGCTGTAACGGCCTGCGCTCATCGTGGCATTCGCTGCGATGAGCATTCCCTCAGACGCTACAGCAGCCCTTTCTGCGCCAGCGTGATGCGCGTGGCTTCGTTGAGATCCAGCGTTTTCAGCGCCTCCGGCTGAACCCACGCCACCTCCTGAAACTCTTCGTTAAACGTCACCTCGCGGTTGGCGCTGTAGCAGTCGAAGATCAGGTAAATCATATAAATCTCTTCCGTGGTGCCGTCGGCGTAGGTTTTTACCCGGATGTCATCGCGAAACGCCCAGGGCTTCACGTCGGTGATGACGAGGGCTTCGCCCAGCTCTTCTTTCATCTCCCGACGCAGCGCCTGCTCCATGGTTTCGCCCGGCTCCATCCCGCCGCCGGGAAGCGCCCACTGGCCGGGAAACACGCCGCGGTCATCGGCCATTTTGCACAGCAGATAAGCCCCGTTGTTCTGGATAATCGGACAGACAATGGTACGTTGACGCATGGTTCCTCCTGGAAGGATGGGGGTTTCAATAAGCGAAGAGGTTAAGCGATATCCGTTTTTCGCGCTGCCAGAATTTCCGCCGCGGTTTTGACCCGGCTTAACTCTTCCTGCATGCGGGCATCGGTTTGCGCTTCCCAGATATCGAGATTGAGTTGCAGGTTCAGCCAGAACTCAACGCTGGTGTCGAATGCCTTAGCAAGCCTGATGGCCATGTCGGCGGTCAGTTTACGGTTGTTGTTGACCAGCGCACTGATGGTGTTGCGGTGCACGTTGAGCATGTCGGCCAGATCGGTGATTTTGAGATTGAGCGGCTCAAGATATTCATACTGCAATACATCGCCTGGCGTGGTCGGTTTGCGGAGTGCTTGTTGGTGTGCCATAGGGGTCTCACATATGCAGGGTGTATTTATGGGCGGAAAGATAGAGATCTTCTGCTTTTCCTTCATTCCATATGAACACCAGTCGGTATTGTTTGTTGACACGAATTGATGAAAATCCCGACAGCGGTGGTTTTAATAGTTCATACCGGTTTCCGGGAGGCGATCGCAGATCTTTATAAGACGTAGCCGCATGGATAATGTCCAGCTTTCTCGCCAGTACTGACTCCAGGTTTGAAGGAATCACGTTAGAAGATTTTCCATAGCGAAAGAAATCCTCAAGCCATTGATCGCGAAAATGATTAATCATAATGCATGGTAGCTCCAGTCCGTGAAGCTGAATGGATAGTAATGCACCGTAGCACAGTGCGCAAGTGCGTTTTCTAAAACTTAAGCGTCAGTGTTGCGCAATGCAAAAATAAACGGAAGAGGGTGAAGAGAGAGAAGTTTAATCCTGCGAGGCGGCTTCAGGGAAAAGGTATAGCTTTGCAACTTCCTGCGCGCTGTTGCCCTCACCCCGACCCTCTCCCACGGGGAGAGGGAGAAGAAACGGGCGGACACGTCACCTTCTCCCACGGGGAGAGGGAGAAGAAACGGACGGACACGCCAACCTCTCCCACGGTGAGAAGGAGAAGAAACGGGCGGACACGCAACCATCCCCCCAAAGGGGCGAGGGGATGGCTTCGTGCCGTTATCCCATCAGCGCTCCCTCAGCGCCTCTTTCGCCCGGTTGAACGGCTTGATCATATAGTCCAGCACCGTTTTCTCCCCGGTCTTGATATCCACCGTTGCAATCATCCCCGGCACTATCGAAAAATGCCGTCCCGCCTTATTCACCAGATAGTCCTGCCCGGTGCGAATAAACACCCGGTAATAGAACACCTCCGGCTTGGCTTCGTCCTGAATGGTGTCCGGGGAGATGGTTTCCACCACGCCGTGCAGCCCGCCGTAAATGGCATAGTCGTAGGCGGTGATCTTCACCAGCGCCTTCTGGCCGGGGTGGATAAAGGCGATGTCGCGCGGCGACAGGCGGGTTTCAATCAGCAGGTGATCGTCCACCGGGACAATCTCCATCAGCTCGCCGTTGGGCGGGATAACCCCGCCGATGGTGGTCACCTTGATGTTTTTCACAATGCCGCGCACCGGGGAGCGCACGGTCAGGCGGGTGACGGAATCTTCACGCCCCTTCAGGATCGCCGAGAGCATATCCACTTCGGCATTGGCTTTAGACAGCGCCTCGCGCGCCTGGACGTAATACTGCGAACGCACGTCGGTGAGCTTCAGCTCCAGATCGCTTTTTTGCCGCTGGAGGCGCAGCACCTCAACGTGGCTGGCGGCGCCGCTTTTCGCCAGGCGCTCGGTAATCGCCAGCTCTTTGTTCGCCAGGCTCAGGGCGGCGTTGAGCTCCCGCTGGGTGTCCTCCAGCTGCGCGCGGCGGGATTTATAGAGGTGGGTTTCGGTGGCGAGCAGATCCGGCCAGGCCTTGAGCGATTCCGGGAACACCAGCGGGCGATCGTTCACCTCGGCGGTTAAGCGCACGCTGGAGGCCAGCGACGCGCGGTAGCGGGCGGCGCTTTCCCCCACGTTGGACTCCGAGCGGGTCGGATCGAGCCGGGCGAGAACCTGCCCGGCCTGCACCTGATCGCCCTCGTGGACGCTCAGCTCGGTCAGGATCCCGCCGTCGAGGGACTGCAAAACCTGCTCGCGGGAGCTGGGGATCACCTTGCCCGTCCCGGTTGACACTTCATCCAGAATGCCGAACCACGCCCACACGCCGGTAACGATAAACAGCAGCAGCGTCCAGATGACAATGCGCCGCGCCCCGGAGTACCCGGTCTCTGAATCCAGCGCGTTGTCCAGGTCGTCCATCGTAGTGGCATCATGCTGACTGGTTTTCATTTTTCCACTCCCGTCCGTTCGCCTGCTGCTGCATACGGCTGTTGTTGAGGGCCTGCGCTTTCGGCGCGTCCATGACCAGCATTCCTTCTTTTAGCACCACCACGCGCTCGACCAGCTCCATCACCGGCACGCGGTGGGTGGCGACAACCAGCGTGCGGTTGCCGAGCCACTGCCCCAGACGCTGGATAAACTCGCGTTCGGTGTGCTCGTCCAGCGAGGCGGTCGGTTCGTCGAGCAGAACGATATTGGGATCGCGCAGGAGCATACGCGCCAGCAGAATCGACTGGCGCTGCCCGCCGGACAGCCCCACGCCGTTCTCCATAATCGGGTAGTCGAGCCCCTTCGGCAGCTTCTGCACAAAGCTTGCCGCGCCGCACATCTCCAGCACCTCGAAGATCGCCTCGTCGGTGGCGCGCGGCAGCCCGAGGGTGACGTTTTCCCGCAGGGTGCCGTGGAACAGCCGGGCGTTCTGAGTCATAAAGCCGACGTTGCGCCGCAGATCCGCCACGTCCAGATGCGGCAGGCTCAGGTTGTCGAGGCGAAGCTCGCCGCTCGCCAGATCCATCCCGCCCGCCAGCGCCTGCAGCAGCGTCGATTTGCCCGCGCCGTTGCGCCCCAAGATGGCGACGCTCTCGCCCGGCTTGATCTCCAGACGGTTGATGCGCAGCGCCATGCGCGGATCTTCCGGGTGATAGCGAAACTGCGCCTGATCGAAAAGATAGTGGCCGTGCAGCACGTCCTGGCGGATCGGCGTCTCTTCCCGCTGGTTCTCGGTGGGCAGCTGCATGATGCTGTCCAGCCCCTCTTTGGCGGCTTTCACCTGCTGCCAGCGCGCCAGCACGCCGCACAGGGTCGCCATCGGGGCGATCATGCGCGAGGCCAGCATCGACGCGGCGACCACCGAGCCGGTGGTTAAAGTGCCCTCGATCACCATCGGCGCGCCCACCACGATCACCCCGGCATACACCAGGCTCTGGATCGTCATTCCCCAGTTGATCAGCCCCTGGCTCAGCTCGCGGGTGCGCAGGCCGGACTCGGCAGTGATCTGGATGTAGCTGTTCCACTGTTGCAGGAAGCGGTTTTCCGCCTGCATCAGCTTGATGTCCTCCAGCCCCTGCACGCTCTCCACCAGCACCGCGTTGCGCAGGGTGGATTCATGGGCGGATTGCTTCGCCAGCGTCGCCAGCTTTTTTTGCAGCAGCAGGCCGGGCAGCACCATCAGCACGGCGGCGACCGGGGCTATCCACGCCAGCGGCGGGGCGATGATCGCCAGCACCACCACGAACAGCAGAAAGAAGGGCAGATCCACGATGGTGGAGATGGTGGAGGAGGTCACCATCTCGCGGATCTGCTCCAGCTCGCGCAGCTGGGAGATAAAGCTTCCGGTCGAGCGCGGCACGGCGCTGTTGCGCAGCCGCAGCGCGTGGCCAAACACCCGGTCAGACACCCGCAGGTCGGCGCGCTTGCCGAGAAGATCCATGATGTGGCCGCGCGCGATGCGCAGCACAAAGCCAAACAGGGTGGCGATCAGCACGCCGATGGTCAGCACGTACAGCGTGGGGTAGGACTGGGCGGGGATCACCCGGTCATACACCTGCATCGAAAACACCACGCCGGAGAGGGAGAGCAGGTTGATGAACAGCGCCGCCAGCATCACCCAGGTGTACGGGCGCAGGTCGCGCATCACCAGCCGGTAGAGCCAGTCCGGGCGGTATTTTGAAATGTAGGCGTCCACGCGGCTGTCCTTCAGCGCCGCCAGCGGGCGCAGGGCGACAACGTGGCGAATGGTCGGCAGCAGCGCGGTCAGGGACAGGCGGTTGCTTTGCGGGGTGCTGTCGATGAAGCAAATCTCCAGCGTGTCCTCGCCGTCAAAGTGTTCGATGACGCCAATCTTGCCTTCGTGTAGCTCAACCACCACCGGCAGACGCCAGCTGTTGATCGACTCCTCGCTGGCGCGCAAAAGCTGGAACGATAGCCCGGCCTCGCGGGCAAGCTGGGTCAGCGCGGTAGCCATCGGTTTGCCCCGCAGCCAGGGCGCGCCGGCAATCAGCGAGCCGGGGGAGCAGGCCACGCGGTAGTGATCGGCAACGTAGCCGAACGCCTGCGCCCACTGCTCAAGCTCGCGATCCGAAATCGGTTCATCATGGGGGATCTCTGTTTGCGTCATGGCTGGATCTCCACGGACTGGATCGTGCGGTTATCCAGGCTGAATGCGTGTCGCATCCGGCCCGTGTTGTACAGGCAGTTGAGCTGCAGCTGGTGCAGTTGCCCGACGGTTTGCTGCTGGGTGAAGCGCGCCTGGTAGACCTCCTGCTCGGCGTTGAGCACGTCGAGCAGCGGGCGCGAGCCGAGATCCAGATACTGCTGCTGGTAGAGCTCGCGGGTGCGGACGCTGAGCGATTCCTGGCGGGACTGAATTTGCAGCGTGCTGAGCAGGCTCATCACCTGGCTGCGGGACTCCAGCAGCTTTTGCCGCACGTCCACGCGGGTGCGCTGAATGGTGGACTGCGCGGCTTCCACCGCGTGTCCGGCGGCGTTGCGCCGTGCTGTAAGCCCGCCGCCCTGGTAGAGCGGCATCTGCACTTTCACCCACGCCGAGTACTGGGTGCGATCCAGCGTGCCGTGTCCGGCGTAGTTGTCATTCATGTAGTGACGCACTTCCGGCTCCAGCGAGATGGTCGGCGTCATCTGGGCGTTGGCGTAGTCCAGATTGGCCTGCGCCACGTTGGCCTGCGCCCAGGCGGCCAGCACCGCGGGCACCAGGCGATCGTCAGGCTCGGCGATGTCGCAGCTGCGCTTCAGGCTGTCCGGGAAGTCGTTGCTGATGGCGCCGAGCGAGTTCCAGCCGAGGTTGCTCATCAGCGTGGCGCGGGAGCTGTCCAGATTGGCCTGATACTGCATCAGCTGCGCGCGGGCGCCTTCGATACGGGCGTCGGTTTGCACCACGTCGGAAAGGGAGGTGGCTCCCTCGTCGTTACGCTGTTTGGTCAGCTTGCCGATGGCGTCGAGGGCGTCGAGCTGCTCCCGGGCGGTGTCTACCATCTGCTGCCAGGTCTGCACCTGCACCATCGCGGTAGCGGTGTCGTGGGCGATGGTATCAATGCTCACCAGCACGTTGGCCTGCTGCTGGGCAACCCCGGCGTTTTCGGCGCGCACCTGGCTTGCCACCTTGCCGAAGTCATAGAGCATCTGTGAAAGGGATAACACCAGAGAGGGGGTAAAGCCGGAGTCGCTGCCGTCGTGGGTATAGCCGTTGTCCATCCCGGCGTTCACCTGCGGATAGTATTTCGATTTGGCGACGTCCACCTGCTCTGACTGTTCGTAAAGCTTGCCGACCGCTTCGCTGATGGTCGGGTGCCAGGACACGGCGCGCACCACCGCGTCGTCCAGCATCAGTACGCCGGGCGGGGTTTTACTGGCCGGCAGCGCCACGCGGCCTTCCAGCGAGGGGAGTTCTTGTTCGGCGCTCATCTGTTGGGTATTGATAACTACCGCATGAGCGTGGAATACGGGCACAGCAGTCAGGCAGCACGAGAGCCACCAGCGAGGCATTCTTTTTCTCATGGCATGTCCCTAATAAAAAAGTACCGCTTTATTTTGTCTATGCCCGGGCGGCAAGCGCCCGGGTCATTTTTTTACGCTTACGTCTGTCAGGTAATGATGTTGTGGTGCTGATTCACCAGTTCGTCGAAGGTGGTCTGAACATTATCCAGGGTGACCAGGGTGCTTTTAGCGTAGGCACTTCCCGTGCCGTCGCGGTCGATGGAAATCACGGTGTTGTTTCCGCTGGTAGTGACGGACACATAGTTACCGAGCGTTGAGTTCTGCCCGTTCCAGCCCACCAGCAGGTCGCCGATGTCGATCTTATCTCCCTGGGATACGGAGAAGTTCGTCCAGTGATCCCCGCTGCCGTTGCCTCCGGTTGCGGCGCCTGCGGTGGTGTCGAGGACGTTATAGATCAGCGTGTCGCCATAGACGCTGCCGGTCATGGTGTCGTTGTGGTTGGTGCTGATCATCTGCGGCGACAGGTTGATGGTCAGCGAGGCGTTGTCGGTCTGGCCGTTGGCGGCGGTCAGGGTGTAGTTAAAGACCTCCTTGCTGGTCATGGTGGCAAGGGAGATCCCGCTGTTCAGCGTGTAGGTGTAGCTGCCGTCCACGCTGAGGGAGAGCGTGCCGTAGTGCCCGACGATCGACGCGCTGGCGTTGCTGGTGGTGTACGGATCCAGCGTCGTGACGTGGCCGTCGTAGCCGGTAATGCTCAGGCGGGTGTTCACCGAGGACAGCTGATCCAGCGCCCCCTGGGAATCCGTACCGTCGTAGATATTGCCCGTCACCAGATGCCCGGCGGTGGTTTCGAAGTTGTTGAGGGATACCGAGGTGCCCGTTACGTATGGAGTGATCGTGATCCCGCCCACGCTGACCGGGCCCGCCGTACCGGTGAAGCTCAGGGTGTAGGTGCCCGCATCCAGATCCAGGTTGCTCAGGTTGATGGTGGTGGAGCCCCCGGTAAACGAGCTGGAGGCAATCGGCGTTGCAGATCCTTGCAGCGTAATCGACCAGGTGACCCCCAGCCCGCCCAGCGGCAGCAGGGAGGAGATGTCAAAGTGCAGCACCACGTTGTGCAGCGCCGTGTTCGGGTCGACGACGAAGGTGCCGCTGCCGGAGGCGCGTGTGGTGCTCAGCAGCGCAGTCGTCCAGCTTGCGCTGCCCACGGAGGTATCGCTCCAGGCCGCGACGTGCTGGGCGGCATCGAAGGTGACCAGCTTGCTGACGTCGTTGATGGCGTCCAGCGCGTGCGGCGTTGGGGTGATGTTGAGCGAGGCGCTGTCCTTATGCCCGGTCGAGTCGGTAATGGTGTAGACAAAGGTGTCAGGCGTGCTGATTTTGTCTGCCCCGGTTCCGGCCTTCAGGGCGTAGCTGTAGTTACCCTGTGAATCAATGGTCAGCGTGCCGTACAGCCCCTGAATAGTGGTCGGCGCGCCGGTGGCGACCTGCACGCCGTTCACCTCCGTGACCGTGGCGGTGATGCCGGTTGGCAGGATGTCGTCCGCCATCACGTTGCCGCTGGTGGAACCGTCGGTGCTGGACACGGTGTAAACGTGATCCTCAAGCACGTTCAGGGTGTACGCGGTCAGGGCGGTGATCCCCGAGGCGGTGTTCAGCAGGAACAGGTACTGCCCCGCCGGGAGTTCCAGCGTCAGCTTGCTGGAGGTGCCCCCCAGCAGCGGCGCGGTCAGCCAGCTCTTATCGTAGCGGTACTGCTGGTAGGTCTGGGTCGCGGCGTTGAACTTATAGACGTAAAGGTCAAACACCGAGCCGATGGCGACCCCGCCAACGCTGGCCTGCAGGGTCATGGTGCGGGTGGTGCCCTGATCGACGTTATAGATAATCGGGTTGCTGAGGTCGCTCAGCACGTCGAGGGTCAGCACGTTCCCGAGCCCGACGCCCACCACCGTGAATCCGCCCTGGGACGAGGAGCCGTTGTCGATGGCGTGAACGCTGGTATCGAAGACAAAGCTCGCCGCGTCATCCACCGCCGTGGCGTGCGCCACCGTGGCGCCGGAGCTGGTGCCGAGCTGGATCACCAGCTGGGCGCTCGCCGTCGCCCCGTTGTGGGCGATGGTGTAGGTGAAGTTCTCCGTGCGGCCGTTGGCGCTGGCGCTGGTGGTGGTCAGGGTGTAGGTGTAGCTGCCGTTGGCGTTGATGGTCAAATCGCCGTACAGACCGTGAACCACGGTCGTGCCGGTGGCATTGACCGTCGTCACCTGACCCTGGGCGTTGGTGACCTGCGTGACCAGGGTGCCGGACGGCGCGTTATCGCTGCCGGACACCGTGTCGTTGTCGGTGATGACGTTACCCGCAACGTTGAGGTTGCTGCCCACGATGGTGCCCGCGCTGGTCTGGGTGACGTCCACGTCCAGGCTGCTGTAAGCCCCGGTCGCCAGCAGGCTGGTGTTATAGGTCAGCACCCGATACTGGCCCTGGGCGAGTCCGGTCAGATTCAGGGACACCCCGTTTGCCCCGAGGGTTAACAGGTTCAGCGTGCTGCCGTCCCCGGAATCCACCACGGTGGTCCAGACGTTGTTGGTGGCATCCCAGTGCTGCACCACAATCTGCATGGTGTTGAGCAGGCTGAGCACCGCCCCCGTGCCGTAGGCGTTAATGTTGATGTTGGCCGACGCGCCCGGGTCAACGGTAAAGGTGACCTGCGCGCTGTTGTCCCCCAGCAGCGAGAGCACGTTGCCCACCGCGCCCACCAGCAGCAGACCGTAATCGCTGTACTGGGCATCGGTCACCGTCGCCGTGGTGGTGAAGTTCAGCTCGTCGAGGTTGTTGGCGGCAGAGAGCGGCAGGTTAGGGGCGGTAACCTGACCCGCCAGCGAGGTATTGCCCGCGGCGTCGGTCGCGTTGAGGGTCAGAATGCCCCCTTCGGTCTGCTTGTTGGCAAAGTTCAGGGTGAAGACGCCGCTGGCGTTGGCAGTGGTGGTATAGGTGGTGCCGTCCGGCAGGCGAATGGTCACCGTGCTGCCCGCTTCGGCCTGTCCGGTCAGCACGCTGCCGTCGGCGTTAAAGGTGCCCGTCGGGATGCCCGGCGCGGTGGTATCCACCACCACGGCGATGCTGCCCGATACCGGCCCGGTGCCCGTGCCGTTGGTGGCGATGGCGGTAAAGGCGTGGGAGCCTTCGCTCAGGGCCGGGGCAGTAAAGCTCCAGTTGCCGTTAACGTCCGCAACGACCGTGCCCATCGACACCCCGTTGTTAAACAGGGTGACGGTAGAGCCCGCCTGCGCGGTCCCGGTCAGCGTCGGGGTATTGTCGTCGGTGCTCTGCCCGTTGCTCAGGGTGCCTTTCACCGTGCCGAAATCATCGGTAACGGTGGTAATCACCGGCGCGCCCGGCAGGGCGGTAATCGGCGCAATGACCGAGGAGGTCAGTCCGGCGTTGCCCGCCTTATCGGTGGCGAAAGCCAGCAGCGTTTCGCCGTTGGTCTGCGCCGGGCTGATGGTGGCGGTAAAGTTGCCGCTACCGTCCGCCGTGGCGGTGCCAAGCACCGTGCCGCCGCTGGTGGTGATGGTGACGGTGCTGCCCGCTTCCGCGGTACCCGTTACGCGGGTGCCGACGTTGACCACCGCCAGACCGCCCGGCACCAGCGGCGCAATGGTATCCACCACAATCGAGGTGATGGCCGAGGCCGCGCTGGTGTTGCCCGCGGCATCCGTCGCGGTCACGGTAAAGTTATGCTGCCCGTTGGTCAGCACGGTGGTGGTCTGCGGGAGCGTCCAGTTGCCGTTGGCGTCCGCCGTGACCTGGCCGACGAGCGTCGCGCCGTCGTAAATTCTGACCACGCTGTTGGCTTCCGCCGTACCGTTCAGCGTTGGCTGGGTATCGTTGGTCGGGTTCGAGCCGATAATCGGCCCGGTGACAGTGCCCACATCGTCCACGATGGAGGTAATGGTCGGCGCGGTCGGCGCCGTGGCATCCACCACCAGGGTGAAGGTGTTTGAATCGCCGCTGACGTTACCCGCCGGATCGCTGGCGGTGGCGCGCAGGGTGTGCGAGCCGTCCGCGAGCGGGGTGGTGGGGGTAAAGCTCCAGCTGCCGTTGGTGGCCACCACGCTGCCGAGCAGGGTTGAGCCGTCGTAAATACGCACCACCGAGCCCGCGACCGCCGTCCCGGACAGGGTCGGTTTGCTGTCGTCCGTGAGCTGGCCGACAGTCAGGTTGCCGGTAATTGGGCCGATATCGTCAGCCACGGTGAGGATAACCGGCGGCGCTGGCGGCGTGGTGTCGACGGTAATCAGGAACGGCGCGGACGGATCGCTGGCGTTTCCGGCGGCATCCACCGCCACCGCCGTCAGGCTGTGGGTGGTTTCGCTCAGGTTGGCGTTCAGCTGCAGCGACCAGTTCCCGCTGATATCGGCGGTGGTGGTGCCGAGCAGCTGCGTGCCTTCGTAGATGTTAATGGTCGCCAGCGGTTCGCTGGTGCCTTTCAGCAGCGGCTGGGCGTCGTCGGTGAGCTGCCCGGTGCCGAGCGGCCCCTGAATCGCACCAACATCGTCAACCGCCTGGGTAATCGCCGGGGCGGCCGGCGGCGTCAGATCAACCACCACCACAAACGGCGACGAGGCCGGGCCGGTGTTGCCCACGGCGTCGGTGGCGGTAAAGGTAAAGCTGTGGCTGCCCTCGGTCAGCGCGGTAGGGGTGAAGTTCCAGATCCCCGTCCCGTCTGCCGAGATTTGGCCAATCTGCTTGCCGTTGTCGTAAACGACGATCAGGGCGTTGGCTTCCGCCGAGCCGCCGAAGGTTGGCGTGGCGTCGTTCGTCGAGCCTCCGTTGCCGATAGCCACCGTCGGGCCAGCGTCGTCAAGAACGCTAACCACCACCGGTGCCAGTGGAGCGCTGGTATCGACGGTGAAGCTGACGGTCGCGCTGCCGGTGCTGGTATTGCCGGCCGGATCGGTGGCGTTGATGGTCAGGGTGTGCGACCCCTCGCCAAGCGCGGTGGTCGGGGTGAACGTCCACGTGCCTGCGGCGGTCACGACCGCCGTGCCGATCTCCGTCGCGCCGTCCCGGATGTGGATAGTCGAGCCCGCTTCCCCGGTGCCGCTCAGGGTTGGGCGGCTGTCATCGGTGCGTCCGTTAGCGGCAATTTGCCCGGTAATCGTGCCCGCGTCGTCCAGCACGCCCGTTACGACAGGGTCGGCTGGCGGTGTGGCGTCAACGGTGATGGCAAAGGCCGGCGTGGCGGTGGACACGTTGCCAGCGTCATCGCTGGCGTACACGCGCAGGTTGTGCACGCCGTCGCCCAGCGCGGTGGTCGGGGTGAAGCTCCACGCGCCCCCGGTGACGATCGCCGTCCCTATCTGCACGCCGTTGTCCAGAATGTGAATGACGTTACCTTCGGTGCCGGTTCCGCTCAGGGTCGGCAGGCTGTCGTTGGTCAGCTGCCCGTTGGTGAGGTTGCCCACGGCTCCCTGCACGTCGTCAGCGACCGTATCGAGCGTGGGCTGGGCAGGCGGCGTGGTGGAGATGGTAATGGCGTAGCCGTCCGACACCGTGCTCTGGTTGCCCAGCGCGTCGGTCGCCACCACCGTGAAGTTGTGCGGGCCGTCCGGCAGGGCTTTCGACGGCGTGAAGGTCCAGCTGCCGCTGCCGTCCGCCACCGCCGTACCCAGCACCGCGCCGTTGTCGCTGATGGTCACCGTGCTGCCCGCTTCGGCTGTACCGTTCAGGGTTGGCGTGGTGTCGTTAGTGGCGGCGTTTTTATCAATGCCGCCCACGAACAGCGGCACGTCGTCGGTGATGGTATCGATCGTTGGCTTGTCCGGCGCGGTGGTGTCGATATTCACCACAAACGGCAGGGAAGGGGCGCTAGGGATGCCCAGGTGAGTCACGGTAATCGTGTAGGAGTGGGCTCCGTCTATCTGTACGCCGGGCGTGAAGCTCCAGGCTCCATTCTCCAGCCCCGTCGCGACGCCGATGGGAACATTGTTGTCGTAGATGGTGATGATATCCCCCACCCCGGCGGTGCCGCTCAGGGTCGGGTTGCTGTCGTTAGTCCACTGCCCGCTGGTGAGCGGCCCGACGTAAGGCGGCACATCGTCCGTCACGGCGCCGATGACCGGAATGCCGGCAGAAGTCGTAGCAATGTTGACGGTTGCGGCGGCCGAAGGATCGCTTGTCGCCGTGCCAACGGTTGCCGTGGCGGTAAAGGTGTGCTGACCGTTCAAGAGCGGAGAGGTCAGCTCGAAGCTCCAGGTGGTCTGGGTAGGCCCAAGCGTAATGGTCGTCAGCACCGCACCGTCCTGGTAAATCGTCACGGTGCTGCCCGCCGCAGCCGTACCGTTCAGCACCGGGAGCGTGTCGTCCGAGGTACTGCCTTTCACATCGCCCACCAGAACACCAACGTCATCGATAATGGTATCGATGGTTGGCGGCTGCACGGTGCCCGTCACCTCATAGCTGGTCGGATCGCTGGTGTTCCCGGCCTGGTCTTCGGCGGTCACCGTCAGGTTATTGCCCGACGTCTGCGGCGGGGTCAGAGGGATGCTGAAGTGGTTGTTGCTATCGGCGGTGCCGGTGCCGATCAGGTTGTTGTTGGCATCGCGGATCTCCACCGTTGAACCGGCTTCCGCCGTTCCGGACAGGGTGGTGCCCTGCACGTTAATGGTGATATCTGACGGCTGCGCGGGGGCTAAGGTGTCCACCGTCACGGTAATCGGCGCGCCGCTCGCGCTGACGTTCCCGGCCTCGTCTTTTGCCGTGGTGGTAAAGGTGTGATCCCCCTGGCCCAGCGTCGACGGCTGGAAGCTCCAGTTGCCGTTGATATCCACCGTCGCCGTACCCACCGGGCCTTTCGTGCCGTTGTAGTCGTCGTAAATGGTGATCGTATCCCCGGCGGTGCCCGTGCCGCTCAGCACCGGACGCGGATCGTTGGTGGTGCCGTTATTGGCAATCACCCCGGTGTTGGCGTCCACGTTATCGGTAATCACCGGCGCGGACGGCGTTGCCGGAGGATCGGTATCGATAATGATCGTCGCCCCGTGCGAGGCGGCGCTCTCGTTGCCCGCGCCGTCCTTATCGGTGGCGGTCAGGGTGATGTTATAGGTGCCGTTTGGCAGCGGGGTTTCCGGCGTCCACGTCCAGTTTCCGCTGCCGTCGACCTCGGCGGTGCCCAGCACCGTATTCCCGTTGTAGATGGTGATGATATCGCCCGCCGTGCCCGTGCCGCTCAGGGTCGGCGTGGTGTCGCGGGTCGGCTGGCCCGGCGGCAGCGTAACGTCCACGCCGTCCGGGTTCACGGTAACGACCGGCGTGGATGGCGCGTCGGGCGCAATGGTGTCGATCACCACTTCAAACGGATCGGAGGTGGTGGTATTCCCGGCGGCGTTGGTGGCAACCGCGGTTATCTGGTGCGAACCTTCCCCGAGCGGCAGCGGCGGCGTAAAGCTCCAGTTGCCGGACGCGTCGACCGTCGCGTTGCCCAGCAGCTTATCGCCGTCGTAAATGGCGACGGTGCTGCCCGCCTCGGTTGTACCTTCAAACAGCGGTCGGGTGTCGTCGGTCGGCGTTCCGCTGGTAATCGGGCCTTGTACGCTGCCCACGTCATCCGTTACGTCGCCGATGGTAGGCTTATCGGGCGCGACGGTGGAGAGGTTAAGCACAAAGTCGCTGGAGGTGGTGCTGTGGTTCCCGGCAGCGTCCACCGTCACGAAGCTGAGGTTGTGCGTGCCGGTGGTAAAGGCGTTGGCACTGGACGGCGTCCAGGTCCACGACCCGTTGGCGGCTACCAGCGCGGTGCCGATCACCACGCCGCCCTCGACGATGTTAATGGTCGCGCCCGGCTCCCCGGTGCCGTTGAAGGTTGGGGTGGTGTCGTTGGTCAACTGCCCGCTGACGATGTTCCCGGTACTGGCGGCGGCGTCGTCAATCACTTCGCTGATGGACGGCGCGTTCGGTGCCTGGGTGTCAACGGTGATGGTCCAGGAGGCCGACCAGCCGCTCTCCTGGCCTTTGCCGTCCACGGCTTTGGCGGTAATGACGTTCCCGCCCTCCACCAGATGCACGTCCGCCGGGAAGCTCCAGGTGCCGTCTGCCTGCACGACCGTTGAGCCAATCTTGTTGCCGTTGGTGTAGAGATCGAGCGTGGTGCCCGCCTCCCCGGTGCCGTAGATGGTCGGGTGGCTGTCGTTGGTCACGCCGCCGTTGGCGACGCTGCCTGTAAAGTCATCCACGTTGTCCGTGACGCCGATAATCACCGGCGTTTCGGCCGGAGTAATATCCGGCGCAACGATGCTGGCTGGCCCGCCGGTATTGCCCGCTGGATCGGTGGCCTGGGCGGTTAAGGTTTCCCCGTTCGCCTGAGACGGGACGAGCTTCACCGAGAAGTTACCCTGATCGTCTACCTTGACGGTGCCGACCGTCGTCGTACCGTTGCTGACGGTCACGGTGCTGCCCGCTTCGGCCTTGCCGGTCAGGGTGGTGCCATCGTCAGAGATGGCCAGGTCGGTCGGCGCGGCGGGCGGCGTGGTGTCCGGTGCCGTGGCATGGGCAGGCTGGCTGGTGTTGTTCGCGCCGTCGGTTGCCGTGACCTCCAGAATCTCACCGTTTTTCTGCGGTGGGGAAATGGTGACGTCGAAATTGCCGTTGCCGTCGGCCGTGCCGCTGCCGATCGGCTGGCCGTTTTGATCCTTAACGACCACGGTGCTGCCCGCTTCGGCTTTCCCGGTGACGTGATCGCCATCCTGATTCACCACCACCCCGGTTGGGATCTGCGGAGGGGTGGTATCCGGCGCCGTCAGGCTGGCTGGCGTACTGTTGTTGCCCGCCTCGTCGGTAGCGATAACGGACAGCTTTTCACCGTTCGCCAGCGCCGGGTTGAGGGCGATGGTATAGTGCCCGGTGGCATCGGCCACTGTACTGCCAATCACGGTTCCGGCTGCGTTTTTGATGGTCACGGTGCTGCCCGCTTCCGCCGTCCCGGTGATCTGATCCCCCGCGCCGTTGATTTGCGCGACCGGGGTCGCAGGCGGCTGGGTATCGATAATAAAGTTCAGGGCGCCGGACATGCCGCTGGTGTTGCCTGCCGGGTCGGTGGCGGTGATCGTCAGGGAGTGCGACCCTTCAGACAACCCGCTGCCGGGGGTAAAGCTCCAGTTGCCGTTGGCATCCACCTTGGTTTCGCCAATTTTCACCCCTTTGTCGTACAGGGTGATGGTATCGCCGGGTTCCCCTTTACCGCTCAGGACGGGCGTTTTGGCATGGGTATACTGGCCGCCGAGAATCGGCACGGTGGTCGTGCCGCTGTTATCGCTGGCGCTCAGCACGCCCGGCGTGGCGGGCGGCGTGGTATCGATAACCACCGTAAACGCAGGCGAGGCCGGGCCGGTATTGCCCGCGGCGTCGGTCGCGGTGGTGGTGATGCTGTGCGAGCCTTCGCTCAGCCCGGTCGACGGCGTGAAGGACCACTTCCCGTCGCTGCCCGCCGTCACCGTGCCGATGGCCTTGCCGTTGTCGTAAATCGTGACTTTTGCCCCCGCTTCAGCGGTGCCGCTGAAGGTCGGACGGGTATCGTCGGTGGTTTGCCCGCGGGTTAACGCCCCCTGAATCGAGCCCACGTCATCTTTCGCGCCGGAGATAACGGGCGCTGCGGGAGCGGTGGTGTCAGGATTATTGCCGCCGGTATTGCCACCGCCGGTATTTCCACCACCCGTATTGCCGCCGCCCGTATTGCCACCACCCGTATTACCGCCGCCGGTATTCCCACCGCCCGTGTTGCCACCGCCGGTATTTCCGCCGCCCGTGTTACCGCCGCCGGTATTGCCGTTATTATCACTGCCGCCATCACCGCCACCACCGCCTGCCGCAAGGGCCACGCCCCCGCCGACGGCAACGGCGCCAAGCACCCACGGCCAGATCGCGCCGCCCGTGGAGGAATCCGTCCCGGCGGCAGCAATCAGCGCATCCGTAGAGGCAATCGACTCGTACTGCGCGACGCCAGCCGGATCTTCCACCCACCACAGCGCGCCGTTGCTCTCTTCAAGCACCAGCTGGCTCAGGCCCTGGGCGTCCGTCACGTAGAAGTTTTTGATGGTGATGGTTTCACCCGAGTTCAGGGTAATCACCAGGTCATTGCTGCTGCGGGCAAAGTGATTAATCTCGGAGCGTTCAAGATGGAGTTCAACGATTGAAGAGTGGCTCAGCGTAACCTGACTGCCCTCGGTCGTTGTTTCCACGCCGGTTAATTTTGAGATAACAGATATTTTGCTCATAGGGTTACGGCTCCCGCAGCGAGGCTATTTGGATTAGCAACTCTCTTTTGATTTCTTCAGGGCGAACGAGGCCCGCCAGTTTGAAGAGTGGCTATGCGATGTATAAACATGTTATTTACGGCTGGTGAAATTATTTACAGTCGTTATTTACGGCAAAACCCTTTTATTAACAGTGGTATTTTTTAAACAGGCATGAAAATGATATAGCCAGAAAAAGAGAAATACGCAAATTGGGTGAAAGTAAATAAAAACAGGGTAAATAAGTCTTAGATTTCCGGGTCGTATCAGGCTGTAGGCCTTGCTCTGCGCGGGGTGTAAGGAAGCGGGGGTGAAAATGGATGAAGATTTTGTGATATCTGTTACGTTTATTTTTGTGAGTATTTTACGGTAGCTTAATACTAATTTAAGTCTGGTTATATAACTTAGGGAATATCATATATTATGTTTAGCGGGATTTTTTTTAATTTCTTCGTTGCGCGATAAATATAATCTGCTAACGAGGGTTAATTCAATCTTTTTTGCGTAAAAGAGGTATTAAAAATATATGTCATGGAGTTGCTTTGCCGCTGCGTTGAAAAATCGCTTCAGTTAAAGAATAAAAAAGCATTGGCGCATTAACGGCATGCACAGCCAACCGTATATACCCGGAGCACAGCCTGAAGAGGCTAATCGCCCCCCGCTTGCGCTCGCGCCGGGCGGAACCGGGCTGAAGAGGGCAGGGGAGTGGGCATAAAAAAAGACCCGGCGTTCGGCGCCGGGTCTTTTTATCAGAAACATTACTCAGTGACTTTCTTTTCCAGCTCGGAAGCGCCTTCTTTGGTCTTGTTCCAGCCTTTTTCCGCACCTTCTTTGGTTGCATCCCAGCCCTTCTCGGTGCCTTCTTTGGTTTTATGCCAGGCTTTCTGGGAATCTTCACTCACCTTGCTGGAGAAGTTTTCGCTCTTGCCTTCCGCAGCGTGTTTGTTCTTGAGCTTCAGCTCTTCACCTTTGTTCTGCTCTTCATGCAGCTTTTGCTTCGCGTCGTTGGCGTTCGCATTTGCGGCAGCTACGGTTTCGTCAGTGGCGTGTGTGGTCGCGGCAAAAACAGGAGCAGCCAGCAGAACGGCAGATAATGCAATAATTGTCTTTTTCATCATTTATCCTCAATGACTTTTGTGTTTTGTGCGGGATTAATAATGGCACGGGGAATGCGGGGAAGGCTTTAGGAAAAAACTGTAAAAGTTCAGCGACTTCCCTACAGGGTATTTTCCGCGTCAGATCACCACAGGGTTAAATACCCTATTTCCGCCAGCGCAGCGAGGGTCAACAGAATAAACAGAATGATGATAATCGGCCTGTGCATTATTGATATCCATCCGTTGTGATATTTTCATCCGCGACGAACTCCTCATACCCCAGCAGCCACTCCTCCTCAAGCCAGGCGGTGAGCTGGTTGGAGAACGAAATAATATCCCCCGTGATCGCGTCTTTAATGCAGTACCTGCCCAGGACATCCTGCGCGCGTTTGTCACGTATTTTGTGAACCTTTTGCCCCTTTTTCAGAAACACTTTGTTCAGGCGCTTCATGGCCGCAGAAGTCGACAACGCGTAGGTTTTCAGCATGTTATTAACCTCGTTCCACGCAGGTAGACGCCGCCGAGACCGCAGGGTGCGACACCTGCATAATCTCGTCCCGGTACTGGTTGTAGCGCCTGTTAAATTCGTCCCGCACCTCGAGGGGCATGTTGCCCGTCAGCGCCTCAACCGAGCGCGCATTGGTCGACGCATCCATGATTGCAAACGATTGCGCTATAAAATCAAGACTTTGAATTGTAATGTCCATATCACCCTCTCAGCAGTTCCATTGAATAACGATTAAGAATTTTCCTAACACGCATTATTTCCACGGAAAGGGGGCGTCAACCTTGATATAAATCAACTGGAGATTTTGATTCAGGATTATTTGTTAATTCAAACGCGTGGTTGTTTCGGTGGGGAATTATTTTTGGAAAGCGGGGCAATAATAAGCGCGTCGGGCGCCGTATTTCCTTATCTCAACCCTCTCCAAAAGGAGAGGGCATTTTATTATTAAGCTATTGCGGCAACTGTTCCAGCTTCGCGCCTGCCCGGCGTGCCGTGGCGGGCAGGATATCGGCATCGGCAACGTAGCCATCCGGATCGAGACAGCGGTTGTGGCTTTTCGCCTGCTGCACTATCTCTTCATCCCAGTAGATCCTTTTTCGCTGGTCGCCGCGGGTGGTCAGGATAAACTCGGTATTGCCGTCGATTGCCCGGTAGCGCCGCCAGCTGTTTGCCGGAATGGAGACCACCGAACGCTCCGGGGCAATCACGCTCACCTCGTCGCCCGACGCGTTCCACGTCACTTCAAGCTGGCCCTTAAAGACCATAATGACCTGGATATCCGGGCACAGGTGTCGGCCTACCGCATGGTTATCCGCAAGGCGCAGCCATTCGACGGAAAAACCGTGCGGGCTGGTTATCGCCGGGGCGGCGTTTCTGTCCTGGGATATGCCAAAGCCGATAACGGGGGCGATCTCGCCGCCGTGTCCCGGCAGCACCGCGTCCAGCAGCCCCTGCGCAGACCAGCAGCGGTCGTCGCCGGTGACCGCGCGCCTTTGCATCTCTTCAACGCCGTAGTCGCGCAGCCCGGCAATGTACTCCCGGGAGAGCGGCGTCAGCAGCGTGGCGGGGTCGGGCCGCGGGGCGCCCGGCTCCAGCGCAATCAGCATATTCTCTTTGCTTAAATACATGCCGTATTCGCTGGCCGCCGCGAGCACCGACGGGTGCCAGATAATGCCGCCGGTGTTGTCGCCGCCGAGCACCGTAAACACCATGCCGCTGGTGTCCTCTTTACTGACGTTGGTAAAGCCGCGGAAAATCCAGGTCGGAATGGAGAGGATCGCCGGGGCGCTGAACTCCGCTTCATGCTCCCCCTGCGCCCCCCAGCGAAAGCGCCACGTTCCCTCATGAATAAGAAACACCTCTGCGGTGAAGTGCAGGTGCAGGTTATTGGTCACCCCTTTTGGCATCGCCGCCGCGCCGATGTTAAACCCGTGCGGTTCGGGAATGTTCACAATCTGCTCGCTGGACTGGGTCACGCCGGGGCCGATAAACGAATAGTTTTGCTTCAGGTGCGAGCCGGGCAGCTTGCAGTCGATGAAGGCAAGGTTGCACGACACCATATCGTCGGGGGCAATCAGGCGGCTTCTCGCCTGGCGTTGGGTAAGAGCGATGGTTTTCATTTTTTCTCCTGTTAATAGCCGGATGCGCCGGTGGCGGGGATGGCGTTGCCGCGCGCGAGCGCAATGGCTTCCCGCGAGGCGCGACCGAGCTGCATCACGTCGTTTGCCGGGGTAACAAAGTGGAATCCCTGAGCGATACGCTGCGCCGCCGCGGCGCCGGAGGTGCAGAAAATACCGGCGATCTTTTGCTGCTGGCGGCAGCGCTCAACCACCCGCTCAACGGCGGCCAGCATCTCGGGATGTTGCGACTCGGCGCTGGCGCTGCCCGTCAGGGTCAGGGAGAGGTCGTTGGGGCCAATAAACACCCCGTCCAGGCCGTCGGTATCGAGAATGGCGTCAAGATTTGCCAGCCCTTCGCGGGTTTCAATCATCGCCAGGGTCAGGATTTCATCGTTCGCGTGCTGCGGATAGTCGCTGCCGCCGTAGAGCAAGCCTCTTGCCGGGCCAAAGGAGCGTACCCCCAGCGGCGGATAGCGGCAGGCGGACACGAAGCGGCGGGCCTGCTCCGCGCTGGAGATCATGGGGCAGATCACCCCGTAGGCCCCGGCGTCCAGGACGCGCATAATTTGCGCCGGATCGTTATCCGCCACGCGCACCAGCGGCACGGCGGGCGTGGCGGACAGCGCCTGCAGCATCGTCAGCGCGCTGGCGAAATCAATCATCCCGTGCTGCAGATCGACGGTGACGGCATCAAAGCCCTGGTGGCCAATAATTTCCGCGCTATAGCCGGAGGGGATCGCCAGCCAGCCGTTAACGATCGGCCTGTTTTCCCGCAACGCGGTTTTTAGTCTGTTTTTACGCACTGTATACACTCCGTGATCCACTGGCGCAGCGGCGCGGCAACCTCATCCGGGGTTTCCAGCGGGATAAAATGTCCGCCGGTTTCCACCGTATGCCAGGCCGCGTTCGCGGCGCTTTCCGCCAGCAGCTGATGATGATGTGGCGTGCAGATACCGTCCTGCGCGCCGTTAAGGATAAGGATCGGGCAGGCGAGGGTGCCGAGCGCCGCCCGGTTGTCCCGTCGGTGAATGGCGATTTCCGTTTGCGCGGCAAAGGTGTCGATGCCGCACTCGTTCGCCATCTGCCCGATAACGTTGCGTAAACCCGCGTCGTGCAGGCGCGACGGGGCAACGTAATCACGCCACAGTGCCGCCAGCAGCCAGTCGGCCACGCCCTGCGTTCGAGCGGTGCGTACCGCTTCCCGGCGCGGGGCGGCTTTTTCCGGCGGGTCGGCAAGCGGGTTGGCGGAGATCAGCCCCAGCCCGCAGAGCCTCTCCGGCGCATCGGCGGCGATTTGCAGCGCGACGATGGCGCCGAGAGAAAACCCCGCCAGCAGAAAGCGCGGCGGCAGGGCATTCAGCAGCCGCCGCGACGCCCGTTGCGCCGTGTCCGCCCCGGTCAGGGTGACGCAGGTTACCGACGCGACGTTCAGCCGTTCGACGATCGGCTGCCAGAGCCGGGCGTTGCACAGCGTGCCGCCAATTAGCACCAGCGGCAGGTCGCTGTTATCCAGCAGAGCAGGTGTCATGTCGCGCCTCACGTTGCCGTCCAGCCGCCGTCTACCAGCAGGGCGCTGCCGGTGATCATCCCGGCGGCGTCGGAGGCGAGAAACACCACCGGCCCCATGATGTCCTCCAGCCTGCCGAGGCGGCGCAGCTTGATGTTGTCCAGCACGTAGCGG
Source organism: Enterobacter soli (assembly GCF_964208575.1). GTDB lineage: Bacteria > Pseudomonadota > Gammaproteobacteria > Enterobacterales > Enterobacteriaceae > Enterobacter > Enterobacter soli_A. The sequence continues at coordinate 42,564 of NZ_CAXOFU010000014.1, forward strand.
CGAAAGTCCGGATCGCCGAGCGCCGGGCGCGACAGGTCGGTTTCAATAAAGGTCGGGCACAGGGTATTCACTCTGATCCCGGCGTCCCCCAGCTCCAGCGCCATCGTGCGGGTCAGTCCCTCAAGAGCAAACTTCGAGGCGCAGTAAACGCTGCGCTCGGGGCCGCCCACGTGGCCCATCTGCGATGAGATATGCACGATAGACCCGCCTTTGCCCGCCGCCCGCATTCGATGCGCGACGCGCTGGCTAACGAAAAAGGTGGCGCGCAGGTTAAGCGCCATCACGGCGTCGAAATTCTCCTCGCTCACCTCCAGGAACGGCTGGTGGCGGGCAAGCCCGGCGCTGTTCACCAGAATGTCGAGATCCGGCAGCCCGGTCAGCGCCCGCTCCACTTCCCGGCTGCGGGTGATGTCCAGCGTCAGAGGGTGCAGCGTCAGCCGATGCTCTGCCGCCAGCGCGGCGGCCTTGTCCAGCGCCTGCGGATCCCGTGCGGCGATCCACACCTCGGCACCCGCCTGGGCGAGGGCGACGGCGGCGGCAAAGCCAATGCCTCTGGAGCCGCCGGTGACCAGCGCGCGCTTTCTGTGCAGGGCGAAAGAGGGCGTTTGCGGAACGGTCATGGGCTACACCTTTTCCCTGACCGGGGCAGGCGTTGCGTAGGGAACGTCCGTCTGCCCGTAGCGGCGCACGCGAATGTTGGCCTGCTCGGCGTGTCCGGCGAACCCTTCCAGCAGCGACAGGCGGGAGCAATAGCTGCCGATTTCGGCGGTGGCTTCGTCGCTAAGCACTTTCTGGAAGGTGCAGGTTTTCATGAATTTGCCGACCCACAGCCCGCCGGTATAGCGCGCGGCCTTTTGCGTCGGCAGGGTGTGGTTCGTGCCGATAACCTTATCGCCGTAGGCCACGTTGGTGCGCGGCCCGAGGAACAGCGCGCCGTAGTTGGTGAGATGTTCCAGGAACCAGTCGTCCCGGTCGGTCATCACCTGTACATGCTCGGAAGCAATGCGATCCGCCTCCGCCAGCATCTCGTCGTAGCTGTCGCAAACGATGATTTCGCCATAGTCCTGCCACGACTGGCGGGCGATATCGGCGGTGGGGAGCTTTTGCAGCAGCCGTTCCACTTCGCGCAGGGTTTCGTCGGCAAGCTGGCGCGAGTTGGTCAGCAGGATCGCCGGCGTGGTCACCCCGTGTTCGGCCTGGCCGAGCAGATCCGTGGCGCACATTTCGGCATCAACGGTGTCGTCGGCAATCACCAGCGTTTCCGTCGGCCCGGCAAACAGATCGATACCTACGCGCCCAAAGAGCTGGCGCTTGGCTTCTGCCACAAAGGCGTTGCCGGGGCCAACCAGCATGTCTACCGGTGCCAGCGAATCGGTGCCGAGCGCCATCGCGCCAATGGCCTGAATGCCGCCCAGGGCATAGATTTCCGTGGCGCCCGCCATTTTTTGTGCCGCAACGATCGCGGGCGCGGGCTCGCCGTTAAACGGCGGCGCGCAGCTGATGATTCGGGAACATCCCGCTACGCTGGCGGTAATGATCGACATATGGGCCGAAGCCAGCAGCGGATATTTCCCTCCGGGGACGTAACACCCCACGGCGTTAATCGGGATATTTTTGTGACCTAATATCACCCCGGGGCGGGTCTCTATTTCCAGATCCCGCAGGCAGGCTTTTTGCGCCCGGGCAAAATTCGCCACCTGGTGCTGGGCAAATTCAATATCCTGAATATCCTGGCGGCTTAGCTGCTTAATACAGCGATCAATTTCCGCCGGCGTCAGGCGATAATCCTGACGGTCGTAGCGATCGAATTTAATGGATAATTCGCGAATGGCTTTATTACCGCGTTTTTCAATATCCGCCAGAATAAACTCCACCGTTTCGCGTATTTGCTGGTTGGCTTGCTGGCGTTCTTCATGTGATTTACCGCTTTTTAATTTCCAGGACACAGGCTTCTCCTTACCTTTTTCAGATGTCAGTGACCCTTCCGGCGAGCCGGAATAAGGGTTTACTTAAGAATGCGTTATTGATCCGGCGCGGCGGCGTAGGCTTCGTTTTTCACCCGCCGGGATGATGTTTGCACCTTGCGGTTATAGACCCAGCGTGCGGACAGCGGCGTGGCAACGGCGGCGACAACGGAAAGCGCGGCAATGAGCAGATACCCGGACGACAGGTTAATGTGCTGCATCATGACGCCCATCATGACCGGCCCGACAAACATGCCGCAGGAGTAGATGGTCTGGAACAGCCCCATTCTGGTGGACTGCTCGTCGGCGGTGGTATTCACCACGCTCAGGGACATAAAGGCCGCAAACGCCATGCCGAACGAGAAACCCGCCAGCGCCTGCCACAGATAGATAACGTAGATATTGCTGGTGAAAGGAATGCCGAACGTTGATATCACCTGTAAGACGATGCCGAGCACCGCGGTTTTCACCAGCCCGAGGCGCTGATAAAACACCGAGCTGCACAGGGCGATAGCCAGCCCGTAAAACAGAAGATGAATATTACCCAGCAGCGCGAGGATCCCCGCCCGGGCGCCAAGCTGCTCGGCGTAGACCGGCGTCAGCGTGTCGCGGGTGGCGAAGGGCACCAGGATCACGATGGTCGCCAGGATGCCAATCAGCCAGACCGATCTGTCGGCAAGCTGCTGGCGCGCGCCGGTGATGCAGGCTTTCAGCGTGGGCGCCTGCACCGGGTCGTGAACGTCCTGAATGCGGGTGGTGAGGATGAGCGCGACCAGCGCCGAGATGCAGGAAACAAAGAAGGCGATGTTGTTGGCAAAATAGTGGATCAGCACCGCGCCGATGCAGTTGCCCAGAAACACGCCGATAGGCCCGGCCAGCGCCAGCAGCGCGACGGCGGCAGGGGCTTCGCTGCGGTCGAAATAGCGAATAAACAGGATGTTGTAGAGCACCCAGGTCGCCGCCGTGACGCCGTCGGCGGCTTTCGCCAGATACAGCGTGACGGCGTTGGGCTCGAGCCAGGCAATCGGCCAGGCGATAATCGGCAGCAGCAGGCCAACCTGAATAAAGATCCTGCGGCTTTTTACCACGTCGGAAATAATCCCGAGCGGGAAGCGGATAAGCAGCGTCGCCAGACCGGACGCCCCCATAATGATGCCCATGATTTGCGGCTCAATGCCCTGGTTAATCATCATCGGGGCCAGAAAGGCATCAATGCTGTGAATACAGATAAAGAACAGGACGCTGATCATGAAAAAGAGCCGGGCTTCCCGACGGCGTAACAGTGCGTGAAACATGGTTTTGAACCTCTTAAAAATTAATGGGTTATAACCAGCCAGGTACGACGTTTACCGGTTCAGTCCTTTGGGCGACTCCTGTTCTCTCCGGTATCATGACGGTATGAAAAACGGTTTGCATACGTATTCAAGATTTGAAGTTACGAAAAGGTTGCTTGTTTGTAAAGTGATCTGGATCTTGTTGTGACATTTTTATTTTTTTGTGTTGCATACGCATTCAAAGGTGGTGTAAGAATAAAAAACACCCACTTGCGGAGGCGTTAAAACCCGGTGCACAGAGGGCTAAGACGTTGATAAGGAATCAGGGGTAATGAAACGTAAGACTTTTGCAGCAGTCACATCCCAGCAGGTCGCGCAGCTGGCGGGGGTATCGCAATCCGCGGTCTCGCGAACCTTCACGCCGGGGGCCAGCATTTCTCCGGCGACGCGTGAAAAAGTGCTGAAGGCGGCGCGGGAGCTTGGCTATCGCCCGAATGCGATCGCCCGTTCGCTCAACACCGCCCGCTCGCGCATTATCGGCGTGGTGATCTCTTACTTTGATAATCCCTTTTACTCGCAGGTGCTGGAGGCGCTGGCGCAAAAGCTCGATACGCTGAACTACCACCTGCTGCTGTTTGTCGGGGATCGCGACGGCAACGTCGACCGTATTTTTGACCAGATTATGCAGTACCGGGTGGACGGCATTGTGCTGGCCTCGGTCACGCTGTCGCTGGAGCTGTCCGAGGAGTGTCTTGCCGCCGGGATCCCGGTTGTGCTGTTTAACCGCAGCGAAGAGAGCGGGATGGCCTCCAGCGTTAACAGCAATAACGAAGCGGCGGCGCGGCAGATCGCCGAGTTCCTGCTCGCGGGGGAGCACCAGCGTTTCGCCTACGTCGGCGGCGTGGCGGACTCCCCGGTGAACGTTGCCCGCCAGCGCGGATTTCTTTCCACGCTGGAAGAGCACGGCATCACCGACGTGCAGGTGGTCAACGGCAATTACGACGTCGCCCAAACCACCTGGGCGGCCTACGCGCTCTTTTCCGCAGCGCCCGCGCCGGACGCGGTCTTCGTCGCTAACGATCATATGGCCGTGACGGTGATGGACGTGGCGCGCTACGAGTTTGGCCTGCGCATCCCTGACGATCTGTCCGTCGTCGGGTATGACGACATCGGCCCCTCCGGCTGGCCCTCCTATGCGCTGACCTCGGCGTCGCAGCCGGTGGGCGCGATGGTCGATGCCACGGTAGACCTGTTAATGAAGCAAATTGAGAGCGGAACCATTGAGCCGGAGCAGATCACGGTGCCCGGTACGCTGGTGATCCGCCACTCCGCCCGACGTCCACGCAGCGGCGTTATCGAAAACAATGGCTTAACGCTTTTCCAGTCTAAGGAGCGCAAATGAGCAGATTGCGGGGCTTCAGCCCACAGTTCGACTCCATCCAGCAGTTCATTTTGACGCTGACGCACGTGGTGTGGGAGCAAAAAGACATCGGCCAGCTGGCGGATTTCTACGCCACGCCGGTGGTTTTCATCACTCCGGAAAAACAGCTGCATGAACTCTCCCAGTTTATGCGCCTTACGCTGGAAGCCATGCACAGCTTCCCGCAGCGCTCGGTGCTGACGGAGGATATTCTTTGCAGCCAGGATCCGGCGGATGAGTATTACGCGGCGCAGCGCACCGTTGCGCGGATCCAGCATCAGGGGGAGGGCTTTTTTGGGCCGCCAACCGGGAAAAATGTCTGGGTGCGTACCTGGGCCGACCGCATCTGCGTGGACGGCGCGGTGCGCCAGGAGTGGCTGTTGCAGGATCGCGCCGCCATCGTGTCGCAGCTGGGGCTGGATATCCGCGAATTCGCCTGTAACCTGGCCACCGCCCGCCAGCAGCTCGGGCTTGAAGCCGTTTCTGCTGAAACGCTGGACGCGCGCTGGGCCGGCGGGCCGGAAGGGGACGACGTGGAAGGTGCGCTGGCGGGCGTCGTGGAGCGCTACATGACCATGTGGGCGGGCGGCAACAGCGGCGTAGTGCCGGGGTTGTATCATCCGGCTGCCACGCTTTACGCTCCCGGCCACTGTATCTGTACCGGCGAACAGGAGATTAGCGCCCAGCTTTCTGGCTACCGCGCCTCCTTTGCCGACAGCGAAACCCAGCTTCACCATCTGATTGTGCGTAAAGATCCCAACGAGCCGATTCGAATTTCACTCCGCTGGTCGTTATTAACCTGGCATGACGGCTATGGCAAATTTGGCGCGCCGACCCGAAAACCGATCTCAATTACCGGTATTAGCCAGCTTGAATTACGTGACGGATTAATTTTCCGCGAATATCTGGGAATTGATGAATTAGCGATCTGGTCGCAAATCGTTAATTAACGGAGCGGCAGCCCTCCTTATTCCGGCTGCCAGAAATAATCGTTTTTATTTCACCCTCACTTACGGGTGCGGGTTTTTATTGTCTGAAAACAGAGCAGGAGTTTATATGTCTTCCACCGAAGCAACAAATAAAGCACCAGCCGTACCCGAAAAAAGCAGCGTTAAAGCGCTGAAAGAAGAGTCTGTATTACAGGTAGAACGCCGCGACTTTACTGACCTGGTGCCGGAAAAAAGACCCCGCGCCCAGTCATTAAGAGGATTTGATGATTGTTATACCGATATTGTCGATTATATCGTTCGCTGCACCCATAAAATATGGGACGAGCGCGACGTCGGTTTAATTTATTCCCACTACACCCACAACTGCGTGCTGTATAACGCGCTGGGTACGCTATATAACCGCGAGCAGGTCGTGCAGGATACGCTGCAGCGTTTAGTCGCCTTCCCGGAACGACGCGGCATGGCAACGCAGGTTATCTGGAACGGTAACGACGTTGACGGCTTTTATACCTCGCACCTGGTGACCGGCAGCGGTCGTCACACCCAGTACAGCCATCTGGGCAAGCCGACAAACCGCACCTTTGTCTCCCGTACCGTGGCGGACTGCATGATCCACGAGAACAAGATTTATCGCGAGTGGGTGGTGAGCGACAACATGTCGCTTATGAAGCAGCTTGGCCTCAATACCGATGAGATCGCCTTCAATATGGCGAAAGAGCAGTTCGATAAAGGCTTCCGCGTGACGGATATCGGCGAAAATGGCCGGATGCTGGGCCAGTATCCGCCGGAGATCGAATGCGATGTGTCGATTGCGCACAGCGATACCGAAGAGCAGTGCCTGCGCTGGCTGCACGAGATTTATAACCGCCGGATGTTCGGCAAAATCAAAGAAGTCTATGCGCCCAACGTGCAGTGGCACGGCCCGCTGATGAAAGAGCTTTACGGCACCGCGGCGGTGACGCATCAGACCCTGGCGCTGGTGGGGATGATCCCGGACGGGGCGTGGCTGCCGCAGCATATTTGCTCTAATCCTTGTGACGAAGGCGGCGTCAAGGTGGCGGTGCGCTGGATCATCGAAGGTCACCATCTTGGCTACGGTGCGCTCGGCAAGCCGACCGGAGAGCGGCTGTTCGTGATGGGGATGTCGCACTACCACATCGTTAACGGAAAAATTGTCGACGAGTGGGTGGTTTACGACCATCTCGCCCTGCTGGCGCAAATCAAACTCGGCCAGATGGAGGACGCGTAAATGCACGATCAGGTGAGCTGGATCAAGCGCCCGCAGGGGCAGGACGCGCAGGCGGATCGTTCTTTAACGGACAAGGTCGGCGCCATTATCGAACGGGTAAAAGCGGAGGGCGACGCGGCGCTGCGGGACTATTCCCGGCAGTTTGATAAGGTCGTGCCGTCGCAGTTTGAGGTGAGCGAGCAGGAGATTGCCGCCGCGCTGGAGGGGATGGATGCCCAGACCCGTCGCGACAGCGAATTCGCCATCCAGCAGGTGCGCCGGTTTGCCGAGGCGCAGCTGGCGACCATGCAGCCGCTGGAGGTTGAGACCCTGCCCGGCGTGCATCTGGGGCACCGGATCATCCCGGTGCAGACGGTGGGCTGCTACGTGCCTGGCGGGCGTTATCCCATTCTTTCTGCGCCCGTGATGTCGATTGTTCCGGCCACGGTGGCGGGCTGCGAGCAGATTATCGCCTGCCTGCCGCCGGGCGCCCATCCGGCGATGATTGCGGTGTGCCACCTGGCGGGCGCGCACCGCATTTTTAAAGTGGGCGGCGCGCAGGCAATTGCGGCGATGGCGTGGGGAACGCAGAGCATTCCTTCGGTAGATAAGATTGTCGGGCCGGGCAATGCCTTTGTGAATGAGGCTAAACGTCAGGTGTTTGGCAGAGTCGGTATCGATGCGCTTGCCGGGCCGAGCGAGATTTTCACCCTCGCCGACGACAGCGCCGACCCGCGCATTCTGGCCGCCGATATGCTGGCGCAGGCGGAGCACGATATCCATACCCGCGTCGGTCTGGCGACAACCAGCAGGGAGATCGCCGAGCGCACGCTGGCAGAGGTTGAGCGTCAGCTGAGCAGCCTGCCAACGGCAGCAACGGCGGGCGAGGCGTGGCGTCGGCAGGGCGAAATCGTGGTGTGCGAAGATGAAGCGCAGCTCATCGCCTATGCCGACCACATGGCGACGGAGCATTTGCAGATTCATACCCGCGATCCGCACGCCACGGCGGCGAAGATCCGCAACTACGGATCGCTGTTTATCGGCCAGAACGCCAGCGTGGTGTTCTCCGATAAATGCTGCGGCACCAACCATACCCTGCCGACGATGGCGGCGGCGCGCTACACCGGCGGCCTGTGGGTGGGCGCCTACGTCAAAATCTGTACCCATCAGTGGATTGATGAGCAGGGCATACCGGCGATAGCGGAGCCCGCCATCCGCCAGAGCCGCACCGAGGGGATGCAGGGGCACCGGCGCGCGGCAGAAATCCGTCTGCGACCGCAGGAGATTGATGCAATCACCAGCGGCCTGCGGGACTAAATGATACGCCGGGCAACAGCCCGGCTTTCATCACGAGGAGCCTCAGCATGATGCGCCTGATACCGCCGGACGATTGCGTGGATGAGATCGCCCGGCGTTTAGAAGCGATAGAACAGCACCGGGGGCTGAACGCCCTCCTGGGCGTTAATCCCGAGGCTATGGCGCTGGCAAAACGCTACCAGCAGCAGCGTCGGCGCGGGGAGTTGATCGGCCCTTTGCACGGCGTCCCGGTGATTATCAAGGACAATATTGCCTGCGCGCCGCTGCCCATTACGCTTGGCTGCCGGGCTTTGGCCTCTGTCAGGGCGACGGCGGATGCGCGGGTGGTGCAGCGGCTGCGCGGGGCAGGGGCGATTATTCTCGCCAGAGCCAACATGTCGGAGTTCGCCTTCGACGTGCGTTCCCGAAGCTCGCTGGCCGGCGACGTGGCAAACCCGCTTTGCCCAACGGTGACCGCTGGCGGCTCCAGCGGCGGATGCGCGGCCGCCGTAGCCGCCGGAATGGCCGACGCGGCGCTGGGTACGGACACCGGCGGCTCGGTTCGTATTCCCTGTAGCTACACAGGCCTGGTGGGGCTACGACCCACGTTTCGCCGCGCGCAGCTGGACGGCGTTGCGCCGCTCTCGCCCAGCAAAGATACCGTCGGGCCCATGGTGCATGGCGTTGAAGATGCGGCGCTGCTCCATGCGGTGATCCACGGTAGGCCTCTGGCTCCGCTTCCAGTACGTTCCTTAGAAGGCGTGCGCTTTGGCGTAATTACCGCCTTGCAGGGTAGCGATGACGCGCAGCTGACGGTCTGGCACGCGGCGCTACATCAGCTTCGTCAAGCGGGTGCGACGATCGCAGAAGTGGCTTTGCCGCTGCTGGATGACGTCAGGAAGGCGACGTGCCTGAGCCTGTATGAATTCCACGCGGCGATTAACCGCTGGCTCAGCACGCAGCCCGGCGCCCCGGCAGGATTAAATGAGATTGTTACCTCCGGCGCTTTCCTGCCGGAGTTCGCCCCCTTTTTGCAGCAGATGATGACCAGCCACACCCTGAAAACCCCGCTCTGGCTGGCAGGACGGCGTTTTCAGCGCCTGCTGCGCCAGAGCCTGAGCGACGTGGCGCAGCAGCACCGCATCGACGGATTTGTCTATCCAACCGTACAGCAGCAGCCCGTCAGCATGGAGAAAATGCCGCCCGGCTGCGCCCCGGAGCTTTCCGCTATCAGCGGGTTCCCCGCCATAACGCTGCCCTGCGGCGTGAGCCGTCATGGCCTGCCGGTAGGGATGGAGATTTTGTCTGTAGAGGAGGATGAAACTGAATTGTTGTCGCTTGCGCTGGCGTGTGAGCGATGCGGTGATTTTGGCTGATGGAGATACAAAAAAGCCCGCAGGGCTTGCGCCGTGCGGGCTTTCAGGACTTCATCGGATGACTCTGGTAATCACCGATGGAGAATTTTGGTGGAGCTGGCTGAGAGCGACACCAAATACTAACCGTCTGATTCTTTGAGCAATGTAGCGGGAATCAATGTCACAGCAGTATGGTACAAGTCATTTGTATCAATCAAGATGAAGAGAGGGGGTCATGATTGGCAAGAGACCTTCTAAGCTTTTGGACACGAGTAAACTCTAGCGTCTCTAAAAACAAATCTGAAAGTTCTTGTCGGGAAATCACAACGTCATCACTAACTTGCCATGCTATGCCAATCAGATAGTCAAATCCTGGATATGCAATCTTAAAGTCAGTCGTCTTGTGTGCTTTAGCGGCTTCAAATTTTGCTAAGGGTATCCTTAAGCGTGCAAAACGTTTCTTTGCATTCTGAAAACGCTCTAACACTTCCGCAGGGTCATCACTTTTGTTTTCCTTAATGCTCTGCGTAAGAGTGCGAATTACTTCATAAGAGCCCAAAATCCATAAATATGAATGAGTAAGATGCCCTTGTATCAGCTCGTAGTCTTCGTTTGCATTTCCTCCCTGCTTGTACTTTTCTACTAAAGAAAAATCGGTCTCACAAAGAGTTGCATCCATTTGCCCCAAACTTTGCACAAGGCTAGGTACAAAAGGATCAAATCGTGCCAAACCAATGGAAACCTTCAGCCAGCGTTCAAAACGCTCCTCATACATGACACTATCCATTTGTACTAGCCCTTTAAAATCAGAGCATTAACCTTGGTAGCAAACGCTACCCACGAGGGTTCTGCAGATAATACTCGTTCAGTCCATCGGTGTATCCTTGGTAGTAGGCTACACGAGGGCTTCTGTGGCGAACTTCAGCCGCTTGGCTTTTTAATATGGAGTCAATAGACGCAGCTGCATTTGGCTCTTGGTTGGTTACCCCCGCTTGAAAACCCAATTCGTATGCACATCCGGCGCATTTATGACGGAATGGATAGCTTTGGTCTTCTGGAAGGGCTGCAAACATGGTGTCGTAGCGGTGCGGTGCTTGGCAGGTTGTCATGAGTACCTCTAGAATATTATGAAAGTACTCTTTATATGAGTATGGTTTTTATTCATTCAAGAAGAACTGAGCCTGCTTGCTTCTCTTTTCTTACAGAATGTGAGCTACTTCGCTTTTTGGGGTACTGCGTCACTAAGCATGAATTCAAATCCTCACTGGGAAATTGAATACACTAGATAAGCTGTCGCTGCTGGTATCCGTCCTTATCCCATGAATAATCGATGTTGAGGATTAAGATAACATATATCGGTAATGTGATTGAGGGGGAGAGTATCTGGCTTTTCAGCTGAAATGATGTGTCCTAAGATTGATGAAATTTTTAACACGAGCAAACGTTATGGCAAATAAGCTAGAGCAATGGAAAAACACACTTGCCGTTGAGAAAATTGTGGAAGGCATGAATGATGCATCATCTAACGCACGAAGGCTTCTGAACGATGCCTCTGCTTTGTTTGATTTAGAACGCTATCCTTCTGCTACCTCTCTAGAAATCTTGGCTATAGAAGAAGCAGGAAAGGTGTCAATACTTCGAGAGATGTCACTGTTGAAAGATGGCAAAGATATCAAGCAGATTTGGCACAGGTACCGCTCACATACTGAAAAAAATATGATTTGGGTGTTTCTTGATGCAGTTAAAAAAGGTGCTAGAAATCTCAATGATTTTGCACCAATTTTCAGCGATGAATCAGAACATCCCTTTATATTGGATCAATTAAAGCAACTATCATTTTATACGGATTGTCTTGGTAAGGCACATTGGTCGATATCGGCGGCAAAGATGAAACGGATGTGGCCGGGAGCCAGACAGTGACAACGGGTAAAGACCTGATCGAGAAAATTGGCCAGATTCGTAAAAGCGTGGCGGCAGTTCAACAGCAGATTATTGCCCCGGTAGTATGGATTGGCTCTGGCACCATCAACGTGGCACAGCTGATGCTCGACACACTGGACGTGGTGAAAGAGCTGGCAGAGCAAACGGCAAGCCACACGCACAGCAATACGGGAGCACCGACCAATGCGGGAGCCATTCGGAGGACAGGAGCGAAAGCGGACACGCTGAACGGCAAATACTCGCCGGTGATTGGCAAGTAAACCCGCCCAGAACATAACCCGCGAAAGCGTGTTTTTTATGCCCTTTTTTCCCCTGGTGGGGCGAGTATCTCTTCTCTCTTTTCGCAAACAGCCTTTACCACGCGCTACCAGCGGCGCTCTGGTTCGCTCAGCCTTTTCAGGCACGCATAGCCACCCTTAAAACGGATCGAATGCACAGCAGGCTTTGCCTGAAGTCTAAAATTTATTTGGCTCAATGAATGAGCCGAATAGATGAGCATTCGGCTCATTATTAGCAACGATAATTCAATCGTCTTTATATCTTAAGTTGTTATGGTACGCACATAACCCATGATTTTCCTGATCGTCCTGGCCGAGGGTTTCATGGCAAATAGCACACTCTTTATACCAAAGCTCGTAACCGCACCAGCGGCAAGTTTGCTCACTGATTACGAAGGTCTCGTGTCCGCAGTCTTCACATTCTTCATATGTCGGCCCTTCACCATCAGGCGGCCAGTAGAAAAAGGCATGCTCGAATGATTCCATTAATACAGTCAAATATAATCCTTCATTGGCGCACGATATACAAACATAAGGGAATTCATCATCAGAGAATTCAATTGAGTAGCCAAGTTCGAGATATTCTTCAGAAGCTTTTAACAGTTTCGAACCGCACTTTTCACATTTACAGTCAGGCATGAACTCCTTCATGCCATCAGGCACTTTCGCTTTTTCCCAGCTCGCGAGGCATTCATCCAGTTTCTGCTTATAAAAGTTTTGGTGATTCAGCATCAGCCCCCAAGACGAACCAAGCACATCTTGAGGACGGGAATCGAGTTCATTTGATATGAAATCGCTTAGTACAGGGAAGAGGTCTGCGATGAAACCCGCCAGCTCACCTAAAGTATTCTGCGGATGTAAGTGTTCCAGATGATTTCGGCATTCCTGGAGTTTTTCAACAGCTTTCCAATTTACTTCGATATTGAAAGCAGTGAATCTCTCAATGATTTTTGCAACATCGATTGTGCTTGATGAGAATCTACCATTAGGTTTCCACTCTATCCCACCATTACCATCTGGATGGGGCCAAATGTTTTTGGGGGGATTGTGGATTAGTTGATATGCAGATTCTTCACAATCAACAGAGGTAGCAATTTTGTATTTAAACAACAGAAGCATTCCGGCATAGAGATTTCTAACTGACGACAATGCTCGTGCGGGGTTTCCTCCTTCGGAAGAGGCTTTCTGGGAAAGCTGAAAATCTTCAATTCCAAGTTGAATTGAGAGTACAGCATTTTCGTAAAGCTTTTCAGCATCGAGTGAGGGAACTGAAACGTTACTCATGACAGCTATTCCTGTTTGATTAAACCAATCGATGGATGATTAAACACAAACAATCACAACGGGCGTGGACGTAAAGTGGACATTGGGCATTAAAAAAGGGGCTACGCTTTCACGTAACCCCTTGTTTTATTTGGTGGAGCTGGCGGGAGTTGAACTCGCGTCCGAAGTGTATTTAACTCATTGAAAATAAATAATTTTATTGCTGTTATATACCTCAGGTGCATTTTACGTGCATATTGAGGTCTGTCTAACGTCCTGATTCTGTCCAACATTTTGAAATATTTCCCCCGCTACAGCGCGGCTGAAATCGCGGTTTTACCGTCATATTCAGCTAGGTATTTACCGTAGTTGCGGAATATCATTTCCGGCCCTTTGTGGCCCATCTGTCCGGCAAGCCAGAAGAGGTTAACGCCCTGGCTAATATGCTTGGTGGCGAATGTGTGCCGCGTCTGGTACGGGTTACGGTAGCGCACGCCAGCTTTTTTTAGGGTCGGCACCCATGCTTTTTTACGGATAGCGTCGGCGTTCGCCCAGGGTTCTCCCGTTTTCGGATCGCTGAATATGAACTCACTTTTCATAAAGGTGTATTGCTTCTGCGCCTGCAGGGCCGCCAGAGCCTCACTGTTCAGATCCACCTTACGGGTACCAGCTTTTGTCTTGGTGCCTTTAAGTATCCCTACGACACTGGCCGCCTGAACGTGGGCTGTGTTCGCGATGGTGTCGAGATCAGGCCAGCGCAGCGCGCACAGTTCGGAGCTGCGCAGACCGGTATTGAAAGCAAAGCGGAACAGGTTTTCCCATTCCGGATACCTGCAACTCTGGTAAATGGCGAGGGTTTCCGCTGGCGTGAACGGGTCAACCTCGTAATCGTCGGCGCTCGGGCTGCTGTCGATCACGTGGTACCGGCTGGCGCTGACGAGGGTTACCGGGTTAATGGTCAGCAGGCCATCCGTAACAGCTTCATCGATGGCGCTGCGCAGAAAAGAAAGGTTATTCCTGGTCGTTTTCAGCTTTGTTTTCCGGCTGGCTATCCAGTTTTTAAGGACCGCTGGCGTCAGTTCTGACACGTGGAGTTTATGCAGGGCTGACAGCGCCGACAGGCATTTTTCATAACCGTTGATAGTCGACGGGGACAGGTTGCGGTTCTGGCAGATTTTCAGGTACTCGTCCAGGTAAGACTTTATGTTTTTGGTTTTCTTCACCACCCCGAACAGCCCCAGCTTTTTGGAGTTGGGGAAATATTTCGCATATTCAAAGGTGCCACTGACGATCTGGTTTTGTATCTCCCCGAGCAGGCGCTCGGCGTACTTCACACCGCGCGCGTTTGCTTCCATTTTGGAGAGGGGCTCCCGGCACAGAACCCCTTTGTATGTGAAAGTGATAACCAGAGTGTCGCCAGTTTTATGCTGGCGGATGGTTACTCCTCTTGGGAGAGATAATGATCCTTGTTCTTTCTTGCCCACTTTGAAACCTCCGTTAAGTCAATCCAGCGTTCTTTAACGCCATCGACTTTTAATACATGTACTCCCTCCTTCCATAACCCCCTTTGTATCCGTTTGTTAACGGCTTCTACCGTTTCCCCCGCGTCCCTGCAGTACGTAGAAAGGGGTACACAGTCAAGACTCATGGCTGACCTCCCGCCCGAAAGCCTGGGCATTTTCCAGTTCATTAGCTGCATAAATCAGGGCGTTGTGATGCGCGCGAAAACCACCATCGAGTTCGCGAGCAGCTCTGTCGCGCAAGATGTCGATCGCATCCTGATAGTCATTCTGGCAATCGGCGGACTTTTCCGCCGAACTGGCCGGCAGATCCCCCAGCACCATCAACATGTTTTCCGGGTCGATGGGAATGGTGGCGAGTCCCAGCTCTTTGGCCTCCACCGCTAAACGGGTCCAGCGTTCAATAATTTCAGTGGTACCTTTTTTCATGGCATGCCTCAGAAACCTATCAAAAATTTATACTCAATCAGCGCGCCGAACACGACGGCCACCAGCAACAGGCCAAACAGCATAGAGAGGAGGAAATACTTCATCGTGATGCCTCCCGAAAAACAGCTCTGTACGCACGCAGCATGTCCCGAGACTTGCCGGATAAAACCGTTCTCATGAAGAACATCCCGCTACGGGTTGCTACGATTCCGGGTGTGTGTAGCAGCGTGACATCTACAACTCTGTTATGTTTACGGAACTCAAACAGAGTGCTTGTGATAACGATGTTCGCCACGGCGCCATAGTCCTGATGTTGAATTTTCATTTTCTGTCCTTCAGTTTGCTGTATCGTTCATGGCTCATTACTTCCCAGTTCTGGCCGCCGTCTCGGGACAGCAGCCGCCAGCGGCGATTAACCCTCAGGCTCAGGTTTCCGGAGCCGTGCATACGGCAGGGATGAATTCGTCTGGCTCTGAACTGGCGGAGGACATGGACCGCCTGCAGGTGCACCCACTCAGGAATTCGTATCGCCGTCAGGGCCATTGTCCTTCTCTCCTGCAGGTGGGGTGATCGTGTAACCGGCGCGTTCAGCCATCCATAAAAAAGTCTCCAGCGATGCTGTAACCTCGCCGTTCTGAACCGGGCGCGCGTGGATAACTCTCCCGTTCTCGATGGTAAGCACCACCTCAACAGGTCCGTGTTCAACTGAATAATTTGCATTAGGCATTTGATGTCTCCTTGATACGCAACTCCATGTCACGAGCCATTTCAATGAAAGTGTCCAAAGCGCAGATGTGCTCCTCCGGAGACAGCTGACGATCGCACTGCACTTTTCCGTTTTCGATATAGAGAACGACGCGGCCTGTGAAGTCAGGCAGAACATGCAGATCGATATTTAGAACCGGACGGCTACCCGGGTTAACGTTTTGCTGACTTAACATGCTGCTCCTCCGCTGGTGCTGGTTTCTGTTTCTTGGCAAACTCGACCAGCTCAGCAATGAGATCGTCGATTAATACCTTTCCGCTTTCTGTCAGGAACTCACCGCTGCCATTCACATCTACGGCATTGCTGTAAATTCCTCTGATGGCTTTTACGCCGTCGATATTCCCGTATTCACTGAGAGCCAGTTTTTCGAGTCGTCTCAACAGACCATCAAGCAGTATTTCTGTTAATTCGACGGTGTTTATTCCCCCCTTAGGCATATTAATAATGATGCAGGTGCTGCCGGTTTTACGCTGGTGGCGTAATAACGCAGCCTTTAAAATTCGTCGGCGATACGTAGTGATTAAGTTATCCATTTATTTAATCTCCCTTTGCGTATCTTCATTCGCTAAAACGATTGTTTCTTCCTTCTCTGTCCAGCTATAAATTAAACTGGCTAGGTCATAAGCCAGACCTAAAAGGCCATCCAGTTGGTGGCGGTCAAATTGTTCGTGGTGTGCGTGAATTGTTTGCATTAAGGCATTTAACTGCTCAGCTTTAACATTCACGCCTTGTATATCTTGGCGTTCTTGAATCGGCATTGTTTACCTCCCATATGCTTTTTTAAGATAAAGCCTGGCGATTACTTCGTAACCACATGCCGCATAAAGGCACGCTGTTCTATATGCCGTTTTGTCTTTGATGAAAGTCATATGAAGTGCCTCACAGCCAAAGAAGCGACAACCCTTCCGTGAATACGCATATCTTTTTGCTCACCAGAATTAAGCGTGAAAGTTTGGTAATGGAGATTGTCAGAAATAATCTTTAATGCCCCGTCCGGTAAGGGTTCTATTCGCTTGATGAACAGGCAATTACGACCAAAAACAGCGTCCGTAAAAACATAGATGCCAGGGGTAAGTGCACGGCCACCGCAATCAACGAAAGCGACTACCTCACAAGGTTCGATGGTTGGCTGCATTGAGTCACCTTCCATCCTGCAGCTCTGAACGCGGTTACCAAAGTCATTAATATTGTCTGAACCGAACAGCATTTGAGGTGTTTTAATTGGCTTATTAATTGCGATAGCGTTTTGCATTTTCATTTCCTCAGGGTGAGTTTGTACCCACCCAAAAAGGTGTTATTTATGATTAAATGTGTTAATTAGTTAGTTAAATGGCAGAGAATATTTTTTTAATGTCAGGATGGTCATCAATGATTTTTTTAGCATTAGCACATGCTTCATCGTATGACTTAAAAAAATCAACCAAGACGAAATAATTATCGATGCGTTCGTAAACGGCGAACTCCATCTCACCAACAAACGTTGTATTAAATTGATAATTAAATCCTTTCTCACAAGGCTGCACAGCATAGCAATAAGACCAGTGCGAATTTGCTGCTTTGAGCTTGGCGTGGATATCAAATTCCATGCTGTTTGGTTTTGGTAGGGAGGTTGTGCTCATCTTCCTGCTCCGTTTGCTTGTTGATGATTAAACAATACATAACGTATTAACTAGCGTCAATACAAAACGGATTAATCTGATGTATTAATTTTTATCTCGATGTTTGTTAAGGTTTTTTTGTTTGATTTCGTGACTGAGGGGATAAAAAAAGCCGCTTTCGCGGCTTGTGCACTATGGCAGGTTGGTTATTTTTGCATCGACCACGACGCCGATAATACGGCAATTACCATTTATGGGAATGATCGGGTATTGAGGGTTTAACGGCTTGAGGAATCGTTGACCAGCATCGATAACTAGCTTTTTGAAAGTGGCCTCGTTATCCCCATCGAGCTTAGCGACAACTAACTTTCCGTTGATGGGTTCAACCTGAGGATCGACCAGTATAACCATGCCTTCAGGAATGCTAAGCCCAGCTGGCGATGTCATCGAATCCCCTCTGACATCTAACCAGAATGAATCTTCTGAACATTCCACGGTTGTATCATACCAGCGGTCGATCGCGCGCCTATGATATGGTTCCACTGCTTCCATCCAATCCCCTGCGCTGACCCAACTGATTACGGGGTAGCTTCCTTTCGATTCATTCATGGCGTGAAATGACACATTGTGATCAGCTCTTGCGTCGCTCACTGCGCCGTCAGCGTCAACCACAAAACCTGGCATTTGTAGAATTTTAAAAATTTTTGCTATGACCTCCAGGTTAGGTTCACGTCTTCCGTTCAGCCAATGGCCTAGCCCACCCTGTGTCATACCGAGTGCTTCAGCTAGCTGTTCTTGAGTCATTCCGACTTCTTTCATCCTGGATTTGGCCAGGTCCTGCCATCTCTGTTTCATAGACATGATTATTACAATCCGTATTTTTTGAGCAACTTCCATTTTGTATTATTGTTTTATGTGTGTATAGTACGTTATGTATTATTTAGATAGGAACTATCCGAATGAGCGGTATTAAGAGCCTAAGGCTGAAAGCAAAAGTGACCCAGGGGGAGCTGGCAGCGTTGATCGCTAGCTCTCAAGGGGCCGTTAGCCACTACGAAACTGGTCGTCGAATCCCAGATATTGAAGTTGGGAAACGCATTGTGAGCGCCTTTAAGCAGCTCGGATATGAAACCAGTCTGGATGAGGTTTTTTCCGATGAACATACCGGAGAGCAACTTCGATAACGCACTGCTGCCGGATACCCACTCACAAGCTGATGCCGAGTGGATTAAGCAGCAGTTGCTTAGCCTGACACCAACTGCACGACAAAAAGCTATCCAGCGTTATGCAGCTGTGTATCAGGAGACGTTCGAGGCCGAACCCGTTTCGTACCGCAAGGAGAACCGGGCAAGGCATGAAGCAAACACAAGGCTTCGCCTGTTTGTAAGAAATCAGGGCAGAGCTTTACAGGGGTATACCGCCGAACCTCCCCTGGCTGGATCGCAATCGCGCTCCTCATTGTTTCGGGTTTAAAGGTACCCGAACAGAAGCAGGCTTAAAGGTGCCTGTTCAGGTTGGCAACCAACTGACCCAACTCCTCATATGTACTAGGGAAGTAGTACGTTTTTATGGGGAAGAGGGAAAGGGGGGTAAGGGGGGATTGGGTGTAGGGGCAGGAATAGGGTCTTTTCCAACAGGAGAGATCCATTGGTTAAGTAGATCACTGTCTTGAGGGCGCAATTTAAAAAAACGCCCGTATCAGCAAGGTAGTACAAAGCGCTCAGGCGTTGAGAAACGAAAAGGGTTCTTCCTGGAAGAGTGATTTTTCAGAGGAGCGGAATCAGAAGGGGGGCTGGCAGCCTTTGGGGAGGCCACCAGCCATGTGAGGGGGAATCCATGAAAACCACATCACGAAATTATTATCTCATCAGCACGGGAGCTGCACAATGGAGCTGACGATCACGCCGAATTTTGCACAGGAACGAGCGCTAAACATGTTGCGCCGTGATTGGAAGGCAAACGACACCTTCATGGTGTATTCGCCAACCGGTAGCGGTAAAACGGGTTTGGCCGCCTTCATAGTTGCCGGGTTTGTCAGCCGTGGTATGCGCGTCCTGTTCTGTGCACCGTACACCATCCTGATCGGTCAGACGGCTAATCGGTTCGTGGAGTATGGATTACCGGGGGATGAAATCGGTTATATCTGGGCGGATCACCCGAACTACGATCCGGACCGGAAAATTCAGATTGCCAGCGCCGACACGCTTATTCGTCGTGTTTTTCCTGAAAATATTGATCTGCTGATTATCGACGAAGCACACCTGCGTAAAAAGCGCATCCTGAAGGATATCGAACGTCTGCGCGGCAAAGGCGTAAAGGTGATTGGCCTGTCGGGTACTCCGTTTTCCCCGTTCCTGGGCAAATACTATGACCGACTGATTAAACCGACCACCATCGGCGAGTTAATCCAGCGTGGCGATTTGAGTAAATACGAATTTTACGCGCCAACTAAGCCGGATCTGAAAGGAGTTAAAACCAAAGCATCGCTTGAGTACGGGAGCGATTACAACGAAACGCAGCTGGCTGAAATCATGTGCGGCTCTACGCTGGTGGGCGACATCGTACAGAACTGGCTGGAGAATGGCCGGGATCTGCCTACCATCGCTTTCTGTGTCAACGTAGCCCACGCCAATTACCTGACAATCCAGTTTAACCAGGCGGGTGTTAACGCTGAGGTTATGACCGCCGACACTCCAGTGGATGAACGCCAGACCATCATTCACCGCTTTGAAACCGGTGCAACGAAAATCATCGTTAGTGTGGGCGTTCTGGTGGCCGGCTTCGATAGTGACGTTCGTTGCATCATCTACGCCAGGCCAACAAAAAGCGAAATTCGCTGGCTGCAGGCGCTCGGACGTGGCCTGCGCACCGCGCCGGGTAAAGAGTCCTGCCTCATCTTCGATCACAGCGGCACCGTGCACCGTTTGGGTTATCCGGATTCAATCGAGTACGACGATCTTCCCGGTAAGTCTGACGGCATGGAGGAAAGCGCGCGCCGCGCAGCTGAGGAACGGGCCGAAAAACTGCCGCATGAATGCACTCAATGCCATTACATGAAGCCAGCTGGCGTTTATGTATGCCCGAAATGTGGGCATAAGCCGCTGGGCGGTGAGGACGTCGATACCGACACCGGCCGCAAACTCAAAAAGCTGGGTAAAAACCAGCATCAGCCCACTAAGGCAGAGAAACAGGCCTGGTGGAGTCAGATCAAATTCTATCAGCGCCAGCGCGTATCGCAGGGGAAAAAGCCCGTCAGCGATGGCTGGTGTGCAAATACCTTTCGCGAACGGTTTGACGAGTGGCCTAACGGGTTGAGCGATTTCCCGATGGAGATCACCCCGACTGTCTCTAATTTCATCCGGCACAAATTGATTGCGTATGCGAAAGGGCAGGAGAAGGCCAAGCGCCTGCAGGAGGCATCAGGCACGGCAGCCCCATCCTCCGTACAGCAAGCACAGAAAGCGATTAGCGATATCAAACAGCAGTTAGGAAAACGAGCATGAAGACGGCAGAAGCAGCAAAAGGCCAATGGGCCATGATTTTTGAACATTACGGACTGCCGCCGATCACCGGTAAACACCATTTCAGAGGCAAATGTCCGCTTTGTGATTCGATTGGTAAATTCCGCATCGATGACCGCGACGGCGCGGGAACCTGGATTTGCACCTGCGGCTACGGTACGGGATTGGACTTGGTTACTAAAACCCAGGGCAAACCATTTAACGAGGTTTGCCGCGAAATTGATGAGCTGATCGGCAATACGTTCAGGCGTGACAAAGTTCCTGAAGCCAGTGACGCTTTTAAACTGCGGAAAAAGGTACTCAACAATTTTGCAAAAATGGCTCCTTTGCGCGGTACCTCTGGCGCCGATTACCTTAATTCTCGCGGTATTTTTAAGCTTCCAGCCGAGGCGGTACGGTTAAACCCAAAGCAACGGCATAACGGCCGTGTCTACCAGTCGATCTATTCACTGGCAACAGACGATAAAGGGGAGCTGTGTTACCTCCACCAGACATTACTCGATGGCGCAAAAAAGGCTGATATCGGGGCCAGCGCAAAGCGACAGAAATCACTACAGGAAGATAACTATCTCGATCATGCCCGGTCAGTTGCGATCCGTATGTTCCCGGTCGCCAGCACCCTGGGCATTGCCGAAGGCATCGAAACGGCCCTATCTGCGCACCAGATTTATAACGTGAATACCTGGGCGACTATGACGGCAAATTTCATGAAGAAATTCCGCGTTCCTGCTGGTGTTAAGCACCTGATTATTTTTGCCGACCGCGACGAGAACAGCGCTACCGGGCTGGCGGCTGCGTATGAATGCGCTCATGCCAATCTGCTGGCAAAGAATGACCTGCAGCGTGTGAGCGTGTACTGGCCGGATCACGATGATTTCAACAATATGCTCATGAACGGTGATCAGGTTCGTGAGCTGGTTTTCCACAAGAAAAAGGCGGCTGCGTAATGCGTATTGATAACAACGAACATAAAGCACTATTCACCATCCCGACGGCAGCGCACAGCTCCGCCCTCGCAAACATCAAGC
The DNA here is from genome assembly GCF_964208575.1 of Enterobacter soli. GTDB lineage: Bacteria > Pseudomonadota > Gammaproteobacteria > Enterobacterales > Enterobacteriaceae > Enterobacter > Enterobacter soli_A. The sequence goes on from NZ_CAXOFU010000014.1 coordinate 64,395, forward strand.
CTCTGCCCGAGCAACGGAGAATCACCGGGCATAAGCAAACTGACGCTTATCTTTGGGTGCTGGAGGTGATCCGTCTGAACGAACCCGCACATCTGGACGCAGCCGAAGCCGCGCTGGAGAAAATTGAAATCTCCCCAAAAGAGGCCGAGGAACGTTACGCGCGTTATTTGCTGGCGAAAGGTGGCGATCCTTTCCAGGTTGCTTTCGGTACCATCGGCATGGATAACCCGGCACAGGCAATCAGGAACGCCCGGGAGGACATCAAAAAAGCAGCATCAGTCAGGGCCACGTTCGGCAGCTATGAGGCAGCTCTCGAAGATGTGGGGGCCGAGCGAGTAATCAAGTCTTCCCCGAAGTTTATCGACGATCACCTTTGGGGATGGACTCCGGCCGAGAAGAAAGCTGGCAGCATTAACGGCAGCCGTATGAACGAAATTGATGAACAGCGCCGGGCATTTGTTGAAGGCTATCGTGATGTACTGCCAGAGCCCAATACGCTTTCTGACGTTGTTCGTGAGTTTGTTTACTGGGACTGGCTCTACAGCGTTCGTCACACTGCAACTAAAGAACAGGGCTATGAATTTGGTTACTCCGAGCATCACGAATCCGTATATGACCGCGAGCGCTACCTTGAAAAATTGCTGGAAACCATCAAACCCGTGACGCGCGTCGAAGCCGTGGGGGTATGTCGTTGGTTTCTTGACAGTGGAAAGGACGAATTCATGGAAGACCACGGCGCGGCGGTGATTCTTAACCTGGTAGGGGAGTGTGAAGAATGAAACTGGAGGCATCACTAAAACACTTTAGCCCTCAGGGAATGCACATCAGCGACGACGTGAAAGGAACCTCTCCGGATCGTATCACCGGCACCGATGTTATGGCGGCCATTGGTACCACCAGCAGCCGAGCGCGCTTTGGTCTGGCTGCCTTCTTTGGTAGGACCGGGATCAGCAAAAGCGATGAGCAGCTGGCTGTACAGGCTCTGGCGCGTCATGCAATGGAATCAGCTCCCAGGAATGTACGTAAAGCAGCTGCAGGAGAGTTTGGCTGGTGCATGCTGACGCTGGCACAATTCGCTTTTGCTGAATACTCCCGTTCAGCGGAAACCAGCGTGACGTGTCACAGCTGCAGCGGCAGCGGATTAACCTCTCAGTATGAGGATGTGATCAAACATCCTGGAGTCTTCAACTCTGACGGAATGGAAATCGTACCGCCGAAAATCAAGCACGAACTGGTCAAGCGTAAATGCGCGGCATGTAACGGTAAAGGTGAGCTGCTGGCCCGATGCCGTTGCGGCGGCAAAGGTGAGGTGCTCGACCGCAAAGCCACAAGCGAGCGCGGCGCGCCGGTGTTCAAAACCTGCGAGCGCTGCAGCGGAAACGGATTTTCTGGGGTGCCGTCTACTGCAGCCTATAAAGCGATACTGAAGCGAGTCCCGGATCTGCACGTCAGAACGTGGACCCGTAACTGGAAACCGTTTCTGGAGGTGCTTGTCGACGTCTGCCACAGGGAAGAACAAAAAGCAGACTCGGCGTTTCAGGACGCAACGAGCTTTCGTGATGATGTGAACAAAATTTAGCATATTAGCGACTTAAAACTTGATTTTGTCCGAACTTGTCGTGTATGCTTCAAATCATAGGTTATTGCGCCTGCACGAAATCAAACCCGCCTCCGAGCGGGTTTTTTTATGGCCGTAACAGGGAAGAGCATTGGGCTTATGGGCGTTCTGCGTCGAGGGCCACCCTTCGGGGGAAAGAGTGACGATAACCCGTCACAGTAGGCTCAGTGCTCTCCCCGTTACGGTTAATTGCAGTCCTCAGAGACAAGCCGAAGATAAGCATCGGCAACCGTAACCAATTACTCCCGAACCAGGTCAACACGAATGAATACATTCATCATTTGTGCGTCCGGCCCGTCTCTCAATAAATCAGATTGCGAACTGATCTCCGGATCGGGGCTGCCGGTTATTGCTGTTAACTCCACCTGGCGAGCCGTGCCTGATTGTGAATACATTTACGCGGGTGATCTGCGCTGGTGGGATGCAAACATCGATGTTCTGCCGTCCTCAGCCTCTCGCTGGACCTGTAATTACCGGGCTCATAAACGCTATGGGCTAAATCTGTTTGATACAGATACCCGGTGGGCCTTCAACTCCGGGCAGCGCTCAATTCTGTTTGCTGCCAGCCAGGGGGCGAAAAACATCATCCTGTTAGGGTTTGACTGCTCCATTAATGGCGGTAGTCACTGGCATGGTGATCACGTTGGGCTGGATAACCCTACAGCAGAGAGTGTCACGCGATGGCGCGGGGAGTTTGCCAATACCGCCAGAGCGCTGACCGGCAAGGTGAATATCATCAATAGTAGCCGCCAGACAGCGCTAAAGTGCTTCCGGCGTCTCGGCCTCAATGAGGCTTTACGCGAGGTAGCATGTTAAACGTTCCTCTATTCATTGAAGGCATGCTGGGCATGGGTGACAACATCTACCAGCGCGCATTCGTTAAGCAGTTGCCCGCCGGTACTTATATCCGGACCGCCTGGCCCGAACTGTATGAAGATTTGCCTGTTCTGCCCGTTCGCAGTTTTACAACGCTCCGCACGCAGCGCAAAAACGAGTACCGGACGCAGGCCGCTTTTCACCTGCCGCCAAATATGCGCCAGACAAAACGGATTTTCTACGGTCCGGATCATCTACGGCGCGGTTCAATATTTGACGCGATGCGCCAGCAGTTTGGCACCGAGCCGTCAGAACTCGACTTGCCCTCTTACGGACCCGCTGAATTTACGTCTGAAAAGCCGATCGCGGTAATTCGTCCGGCTACTGTTCGCAGTGAATGGCGCAGTGACTCCCGTAATCCTGATCCGGATTACCTGTTGCAGGCATCCCGGCTACTGAGAAAGCATTTCTGTGTAATTAGCGTGGCTGACCTGCAGGAGGGGGAGGAGTGGACCGTCGGCGAACTTCCCGAAGCAGATCTGCGCATGCACTCCGGCCAGCTCAACTTCAAATCGCTGATGCGCCTGATTGAACATGCCGCCGTGGTGGTTACGCCGGTGGGCTGGGCGCTTCCTGCTGCTATTGCCTATAAAACCCCGGTGTACGTTGTCGCTGGTGGGCGAGGTGGTCACAACGCCCCGGAAATCGTAACCGATCCGGCGATGGACCTTTCTCGTGTTGGCTGGGCAATTCCCGACAATTACTGCCGCTGTGAAGCATGGAATCACCACTGCGACAAGCGGATTTCAAATTTCTCCGATAAATTCGAGGCCTGGCTCCATGAAGTCGTTTTATCAGGAACTGGAAAACGGGCTGGTATTTTTACCGGAGCTGGGGATCGGACGTTACCCGGTTCCGGCGTCACGCCCGTATGACGAGCAGTATTTTGCGAAGTATCAGCAGCTGGCCGACACCGAAACGGGCAGAGCTTTAACGCAATCCCGTATTGAGCTGGTGGATCGCCATTTTCACGGACCTGTTCTCGATGTTGGTATCGGTGCCGGTCAGTTCGTCTCTACCCGACCGGGAACGCTTGGGTATGACGTTAATCCGGCTGGTATCGCCTGGCTGAACGAGCGAGGCGCATTCGCTGACCTCTACGCCAATAAGTGGCGAGCACTGACGATGTGGGATGTGCTGGAACACATCGACGAGCCGGAGCTGGCAGTACAACAGGCCAGTGAATACGTGTTCGTGTCGATCCCGATTTTCACTGATGCAGGAGACATTCTCCGCTCCCATCATTTCAGAAAGAACGAGCACATCTGGTATTTCACTGATGAAGGTATCAGGCGCTGGTTTGCAGAGCAGGGCTTCACCTGCGCAGAGCAAAACACAATCGAATGCCTGTTAGGGCGTAAGGGCGTCGCTTCGTACGCTTTCCGCAGAATTTAATTTCCCATTTCATCACACAGCACCCCGAACCCGGAGGTGTGGAATGCAACGTATGAACCCAACAAATGGACACGACTTACCGTATTGGTGGTCGGCTGCTTTAGGGGTGTTCTCTTTGCTCAGCCTACAGGATTACGTATTTATTATCGGTGCCCTTGTATCGGCATTTTTCACGATAAAAACCTACTACGCAAAGCGCAAAGAAGAGCGTGAGCGCATGGCAGAGGAAAGGAAAAGAACCCAACTGCTGGCGAACTACTTATCAGATGTAGGTAAAAAACCACACTCCGATCGTCCGGCTACCGCCGAGGTGGTAACGGAGGCTATGCGGAGAATTTCTAGTGACACAGTTGAAACTGAGTAAGAAAAGTGGAGCTGCCGGAATTGTTTGCTCGGTAGCTACGATTATCGCAATAGTGCTCAACGCTGGGCATGTTCGGACCAATGAGCGCGGCCTTGAACTCATCGGCAACGCGGAATCATGTCGTCGAGATCCTTATATTTGCCCGGCTGGTGTGCTCACTGATGGCATGGGCAACACCCACGGGGTTAAACCCGGCACAGTTAAAAATGACCAGCAGATCGCGGCGGAATGGGAAAAAAATATCCTCGATGCTGAATCCTGTGTTAACCGGTATGCCAACGGCAGAAATCTGTCTGATGATACTTTCAGCGCTGTAGTATCGGTCACGTTCCGTGCTGGGTGCGGCAATATGCGGAGCTCGACAATGTTCTCCCTGTTCCGAAAAGGTGACCTTAAGGCGGCGTGCTACCAATTTCCTCGCTGGGTTTACGGTGGCGGCCGGGTTCTTCCTGGGTTGGTTACTCGCGCAGGTAAAGAGGAAGCTCTCTGTCTGGACGGTCTGAAATGATCACTATAGCCGATATCAAAGCCTCATGGCGCCTGATACTGCTGGTGGCCGTCATTGCAGTAGTCGCCGTGCTGTGTGTCCTGCTGGCAAACAGCCGATCTGACGTAGCTACGCTGAAGAGTGATAACGGCGTTCTGCGCAGTGACAACGCCCTGCAGGGGACGGTTATCGCTGCTCAGGCTTTCAACTTCAACCGGTTTAACCAGGTTGCCGAAAACGCCAGCCGACTAAACTCGCTGATTGATGCCAGCTCCGATAAAACCGTTATCGAGTATCGGGAGAGCCTCCGCCGTGAAAAAACCTGTGATTTGCCTGTTCCTGCTGATGTCGCTAGTGGGCTGCTCAGCTACGCGGACAGTTTACGTGCCAGCGCAATGCACGCCGATCCCGGGGACGCTGACGCAGTCGGTAATAGCGCCACTACCACCAGCGCGCTGACGTATTGCCAGGCTGTTCTCTGGATCAAGCCGCTGCTGGCCGCTATCGAAAAAGCGAATAACCAGCTGGCTGGGATACGTGAAATAGAGAAAACCAGAGCCTCGCAATAGCGGGGCTTTTTTCTGCGCCTCGTACGCGCATTTCAGAGAGTCTTTCAGTAGTGAGCCTGAGGAGCATCGTTAAAGGTGGCGACCTCTCTCGGGCGTTGCTCCTGTACGACAGGCTCACACCTTAAAGGAAACGCAATGATGAAAAAAATAACAGTCACCGTATCGGGACTTTCTTCATTTCAAATGGAAGTGGATTATCGCCCAGAAAAAAGTGAATTAGGTAATATTCTACGCGCTCTTTCATGTGCCTCATATCTTGCTTCAAAAGAGGCGGTTAAAAACGGCGAGGAAATACCCGTGGATATACTTCGTGAAACTGAATTACCCCTTCATGTAACAGATTGTGAGCCTGCCGATACCGGGGGGACCGTTTATGAGGCAGTTTTTGAACTGAATGATGGTAAAAAAATCCTCGGCTATTCGGATCAAGACCAACCGAAGGCGAACGGAGATTATTACCACTGTGCAGCTACCAAAGGTCTGAAAGGGCGGGTTATCGTGGTGGCTAAATATGTCACTAATTTCCGTTTTACTCCTCTATAAAGCTGATATTACAGGAGCCCTTTACTGAGGGGCTTCGATAATGTTTTTTGATTGAGGATTGTTCAGCATGGCTTCGATAAAAGAATCCATTAATGCCAATGGACAATCAAAATATTACGTCCACTGGAAGGATGATAAATCCGGTCATGGACGCCGCCGCATTTTTAAGAATATTGATGATGCCGCACATCTTTTCTGGCAAAAACAGAATATCGAGCTGGATTGTCGAACTGCCAGCTGGACCGGAATAGACCATTCCTGGACTTTCCGAAAATTAATTCTGTTTTATCTGGGGTATCAGGCCGGCAAGCTGGAAAAAAATATCATTCGGTTGTCGTCATATACGAAATGCCGTCACGATCTACTCGCTGTAGACGGGCCGATACTGGAAAAAAATATTCTCCATATCAGCCATCGCGATATCGTTGATTCGGTTCGCACCGGCTGCCATCGCTGGGTTCGTTCGGCTTTCTTCCTGCTGGTGGAAAAGCGGCTCATCACTTTTAACCCTGTTGACCGTCCCGCTCGCCGGAAGCGTCGACCCATCACCATACCGCCATCATCATCGGTCAGGGAGCTACTGAATAACGCGCCAGTTCGTGAGCGTATCGCGTGCTGGCTCGGGATTTGTGGCCTGCGCATCGGTGAGGCTCTGGCGGTTACTTATAACGACGTGTCAGCCGACTGGATCGACATCCGGGGGCATGTTGTTGATGGCGTTATACATGAGGGGCTGAAAAGAGGCGTGGAGCGCCGGGTAAGGATGCCGCGTGAGCTTTTCGCGTTGCTGGATAAAAGTAAACTCGGTACCTCTGAGCCTCTTATCTGCAACCAGTTTACCGGCGCATGCCTCGCTACAAGCTACGGCACTCAGGGCGTTCTCGTCAGAACCCTGAACGACTATGGCATTAAACGATTCCATCATCTTCGCCACTTTGCTGTATCTCGCTTGGCAAACAAAGGCGTCGATATTCTGAAGGTTTCCCGACTTATTGGGCATTCGAACATCAAAACCACAATGGACGTTTACGGTCACCTGTTCGGTGAAGTGGTGGAGATGGATTTGGACTGAGTTATCCACATAGTGGAAATATTAGGGCGATCCACTATCTCCCCATTCTGCGCGGCCTCCGGGCATCAAATCGCAGTTTTTACGGAAAATCGATAACTCCGCATTTTTTGACGTTTTTAATTCCGCACTTAAACCCAGCAGGCTTGCGGCCCCGGAGCAGATTTTTTCTCAGAATTATTCCGCACGCAAAATGCGAAAAAATAATTTTGAACAAAATATAAACAACTCGATTTCAGGTAAGCGTATGGCCCGCAAAAATAGCTTTAAGAAGGCCTACGTCGGTATCGTTATTGATATGGCTCTGGCCCGTAACAAGATCTCAAACCGTATGGTTGCCCAGCGACTGGAAATTGACGAGGCGACTATCCGCAACTGGCGCAAGGAACATGCCGACTTTAATCGTGCCTTTACCGAGGCTCGCGAAGTTCTGATGGAAAAGATTAACAACGTTGCAGGTAAAAGCCTGGACGTTCGGAAGCGAAAGATTGTCACCAAATCCTCTGATGGACTGAAAACAACCGTCGAGGATGTTTTGCCAACGCACAATGATGTTGCGGTGTTTGCCAAAGCTCTTGGACTCGGCCGCAGTGTTTATGGGGAAGAGGACCGTCAGCGTGATGTGCTTCGTGAGGTAATGAAGCACAAGGTAGATGGTAAATACACCGCACTGCAGGCGGCGCAGCTGCTTGAGGCTGAGGGGATAAAGGTTCCGGCAACCCTGCTTATGGAGCTGGGAGCACCGAAAATTTTCGAATCGTTCACCAATATGGACGAGGCAGCCAAAGCCGACGCGGCGAACATGACCCCGCAGGAAGCAGCAGATATCTACAAAAAATACTTGGGCTGAAAATTGCAAAAACAGGCGTTTCGAACCGTAAAAACGCTATGCAATTTTTGACCCGTTTTATGCACGTTTTATTCATCCTGATTTGACCACTTTTCTGTTCAAAACAGAGGCTTCACGCCGTTTGCGTGATGGGTGCTGTTGCGCCAGTGCGGGTAACGACCATTATGTTAAATCGGGGCTTTTTTGAGGAATTTTTCTGTGCCGATCCCGTTCCCCTTTGACTTCCGCAAACCGGACTATACCGCCGTGTTTGAGTGGAGAATGGAGAGGCTGGAGCGGATCAGGAAAGCGCCTGAAATGCTTCCGGCACTCCGTGAGTTTTACCGCACTAACCCGGCCCAGTTCATCATCGACTGGGGCATGACGACGGACCCTCGTAACCTCGATTATGGCCTGCCTGCCACCATCCCGTTCTTGCTGTTCCCCCGCCAGGAGGAATGGATTCACTGGATCATGGACAGGCGCGCCAATCTTGAGCATGGATTGACAGAAAAAAGCCGCGAAATGGGGCTTAGCTGGACCTCTATCGGTCTGGCCTGTTCGCTTTGCCTGTTCAATAAAGAAATGGTGATCGGGTTTGGTTCCCGTAAAGAGGAATATGTCGACAGTACCGGCGACCCGAAAGCACTGTTCTGGAAAGCGCGTAAGTTTGTCGAGCTGCTGCCAGTTGAGTTTCGCGGTTCATGGAATGACAAAAAACATGCGCCTTACATGCGCGTGGAGTTTCCGGAAACGGGCGCGGTCATTAAGGGTGAGGCAGGCGATAACATTGGCCGTGGTGACCGTACCACGCTTTATTTCGTAGATGAGTCGGCATTCCTGATGCGGCCATTACTTATCGATGCTGCGCTTTCTCAGACGACCCGCTGTCGTATTGACCTCTCATCTGTGAACGGCATGAATAACCCGTTTGCCCGTAAGCGGCATAGCGGAAATATTCCGGTGTTTACGTTCCACTGGAGCAGCGACCCGCGCAAAGATAAAGAATGGTACCGCAACGAATGTCTGAAAATTGATGATCCGGTTATCGTTGCTCAGGAACTGGATCTGAACTACAGCGCATCTACAGAGGGGATTCTCATTCCTTCTGAATGGGTGCGGGCTGCCGTCGACGCACATACCAAACTGGGTATTCAGCCCAGCGGCCAGCGCCTCGGCGCAATGGATATCGCAGACGAGGGGAAAGACAAAAACGGCTTTTCTTGCCGCTATGGCTTCCTTCTGCAGAATGTTCACGAATGGTCTGGCAGTGGCAGCGACATCTACGCCTCTGTAGTTAAATCGTTTGGGTATTGTGACGATTACGGTCTGGATGAGTTCCGTTTCGATGAGGACGGTCTGGGCGCCGGTGCGCGTGGCGATGCTCGCGTGATAAACGAGCTCAGGCAGGCTGAAGGCCGGGGAACAATCACAGCTACGCCTTTCCGTGGTAGCGGTAGCGTATTCGATCCGGAAGATGAAGCCGTTCCTGGTGATAACGGTAAAGCGGCGCGCCTGAATAAAGACTTCTTCGCGAACGCGAAAGCACAGAGCTGGTGGCATCTTCGCAAGCTGTTTCGTAACACTTTCCGCGCGCTGAACGGGATGGACTACAACCCCGACGAAATCATTTCTATAAGCAGCGAGATAGAAAATATTGACCGCCTGCTGATGGAGCTTTCACAGCCTACGTGGTCGAAAAACGCCGTCGGTAAAATCCTCGTGGATAAACAGCCGGAAGGTACAAAATCGCCGAACCTCGCCGACGCCGTAATGATTAACTACGCGCCGATGGATTCCTCTCTTGATAATTGGGCCAAACTGGCCGGAGCGTGACATGTCCCGTAAGAAACGCCAGAACGGCGCACAAAAGCCCGTTGCGACAGCTGACGGGTACAACAATTTCACGGCCAAACTTGGCAGCGATACCAGAAACATACAGACGGGCGGAATGTATATGCCCGGGTACATCAGCCGTAACAGGGTGATGCTGGAGTTTGCGTATCGTTCATCGTTCCTCGTTGGTGCCGGTGTAGACGCGATGGCAGATGATATGACCCGCAAGGGGATTAACATCAGCTCAAAGCTGAAACCCGGACAAAAGGGCAAGCTCGAAACCTTCTGGGATGAGCTCGCTATATGGGATGGTCTTAACGATAACCTCAAATGGTCACGATTGTACGGTGGCGCGGTGCTGGTGGTCCTGCTTGAAGGGCAGGATATGTCCTCCCCGCTGAAACTGGATCGCATCAAAGAGGGGCAGTTTAAGGGCGTGATGAGCCTTGACCGCTGGATGGTTAACCCGAGCTATTACGATCTCGTTACCGATTACGGTCCCGATTTTGGGAAACCAAAATATTACAAGGTAATTACGAACCAGCAGGGGATTCCCCCCTGGAAGATCCACCATAGCCGCGTTATCCGCATGGAGGGCGATACGCTTCCTTTCCAGCAGGCCCAGACGGAAAACGGCTGGGGGATGTCTGTTGTGGAGCGTATTTTCGAGCGTATCGAGGCGTTTGATACTGCGACGGTCGGCACCACACAGCTGATCCACAAAGCGCATCTGCGGACATACAGCATTGCTGAACTTCGAAAAATACTTGCTGCAGGCGGCGACCTCGAAAAAGCACTGATGAAGCACATGGACATGATCCGACAGTTTCAGACCATCGAAGGTATGACCATCATGGACGCTGCGGACAAGTTCGAAACGCACAGCTACACGTTCGCTGGTATCGCTGATGTTCTTCTGCGCTTTGCTGAGCAGGTTTCTGGCGCGACGGGAATTCCTCTCGTCCGTCTGTTTGGGCAGTCCCCTGCAGGTTTCAACACTGGCGACGGCGATCTGGAAAACTACTACAGCCGGGTTAACTCGCTGCAGGAGAGACGCTTACGGCGACATATCCGCTGGCTGCTCGATATCTCCTGGCGCTCTCTGTTCGGTGAACCACTGCCTGACGATTTTACATTCGAGTTTAACAAGCTCTGGGAGATGTCAGACGTGGATCGTGCAGCGATGGCGAACAATGTGGTTACCGCACTCGGTACCGCCGTTCGTGAGCTCGGGATGACGCATGCAGCAGCGCTTAACGACCTCAGGAACATTTCTGATGTGATTGGCATCGGTGGTTCTATCACTGACGAGGACATAGAAGATGCGAAGGCCCAGTGGGAGGAGGATGAACCTGAAACCATCCCTCCGCCGCCGTTCGGAGATCCAGTATCGAAAAAGCCTGTTGGCGATAGCAAACCAGATAGGGCAGATCGTCGATGGTACCTACGATGGTTCACAGGCCAGCGCTGACAGCATTTCGAAAACGCTGGTGGACTATTCCGAGGTAATCAGCGACTGGGCAGAGCAGGTCGGGCGAAGGATGTTTGTCCAGGTCGAGCAGGAGGAATGGAATCAGTGGAAATCGGTAGCAGAGGAAATCGGCGCTGGCCTGCGCGATGTGGTGGGTAATACCCCCGTCGGGCAGGTGGCGCAGGATATCGTGTACCGCCAGATTCAACTGATGAAGTCCCTGCCGCTAGAAGCAGCCGATCGCGTGATGGACATACAACAGCGCGCAATGCAGGCGGTTATCACTGGCGAACGTCCGGACGAGCTCTACGAGATGATCATGGCCTCCGGTGACGTGGCCGCCAGCAGGGCGAAGCTGATTGCCCGTACAGAGATTGGACGAGCTACCGGCGCGCTGACGCAAGCCAGAGCCCTTTCGGTTGGATCAGAGGGCTACTGGTGGCGTATCGAGGGAGCCGGAACGCGCGATTCTCACCGCAAGATGAAAGATAAATTTGTGCGCTGGGATAACCCGCCGACGCTGGACGGTATGACCGGACACGCCGGATGTTTGCCGAACTGCCAATGCTGGCCTGAAGTACAGATTCCTGCACCGAGAAAATGAAAAATACGGCTTTGAGCAATCATTTCATGCGAACTGCAATACCCGCGAAATGTTATGAAAATGTTGTATTCGGAAAGACCGATTTTCAGCCCAGTTAATCGTTACTTTTACGGCTTTAAGGGGACATTTTAATCGAGTTCATTTTCGTAGGTGCGGGTAAGAACCCTTATGTTAAATAGCCTGTTATTTCGAACATTTTTCCTATCTCACAAGGTCGCCACTGGGCGGCCTTTTTGTCTGACGGAGACCGTTAAATGATACGTATTAATTTCGGCGATGCGGACAAATGGATAACCGTACACCCCAACGGAAGAGACAGCACAGGAGCTCCTGTTTTGGTTGGCAGCGGCGGGGAAATAAAAGGAGGGATGGGAGGGAAATTCAACGGCCAAAAAATCGACGAGATTAACAAATCCCAAAAAACTGAATCTGGGAATTCTTCCCCTACTAACTCTTTTGAAAGACGTCTGGACCACGGCGAGCTTTCCATCCCCAACCGAACAAAAAACATTAACCGCGACCTTGATCGCTATAAAGCGGAACAAACCAAACAGCAGCGGCGCGACCTTGATGATCGAAAATTTCTTCATGAGGAATCGCAGCGGAAAAAAGCCCAAACCCTTAATCAGGGAATGAGTGAGGTAGACAAAAAATCCTTTCATAAAGAGCTTACTGAACGTCTGACAAAAAAAATCATCGCAGCGGAAGGTTTAAGCAAAGGAACTGCACGGGAGCAAGCCAGGGTTGAGGTTGACCGGCTGTTCAAAAACAAGCCCGAAGCGATTCTTGCTGCGTGGAGGAAGCAACAGGAAGCATCAACTAAGACAGGAGATATCGACACAGTGCAGCACACGATGCGCTATTTCTTCACTACACGCCTGGGCGAAACTCGCTATCTGCAGGCGGACGGCTCTCTACTGTGTAAAGACGTGCCGATCGCTCGCACAGGGACGCAGGTCTATCTACCTGAGGAAATCGACCTCGAACCGGATGGCACCGGTACGGTGACAGTCTGGCGAACAGAAGACGAGGTGTTTTCCCCGGAGACGATGGCGAGCTTTGAGGGCGTCGCCGTCACGCTGGGGCATCCAGAGGACAGCCAGGGCAACATTGTTTTCGTAAACCCTTCTAACTTCGCGGAACTGGCGCACGGACACATTCAGAACGTCCGGCGCGGCACCGGTGATAAATCGGATCTGCTCATTGCTGATGTGCTGATTAAACGCCAGGAAGCAATCGACGCGGTGAATTCTGGCCTGACCGATGTCAGCTGTGGCTATGACGCGCAGTACAAGCAGCTGGCACCTGGCAAAGGCAAGCAATACCAAATCACAGGTAACCACCTCGCTGTCGGCATCGACCGGGGGCGTGCTGGTGGACGCTGTGCAATCGGGGATTCCATCCCATCAACAACAAAGGAGAAGCCTGTAATGTCATGGCTTAAAAAACTGGCTCAGGCCATTAAGACGAAAGATGAGGATGCGCTGGCAAAACTCATCGACGAAGCGCCGGATATGCCGTCTGATGGCATGCCTTCAATCCCCGGTTCCTCTATCACCATCAACATTCCTTCACAGGCCACAGCCTTACCTGAAGGCAATCGCACCACTACGGACGAAGGCGATCCGAACAAAGACAAAACCGGCACCGGCGATGAAGAAATTCCGGCCTGGGCGAAAGCGCTGCTGGCTCGTCTGGAAAAGCTGGAGGGTAAAACCACCGACGTCGATCCGGACCCGGGCAACATGACCACCGACGAAGACGAAGAAGAAAACCGCAAAGTGACGGCTGATGCAGCCTTTAAGCGCAACCTGATCGCCGATGCGGAAATTATCTGCCCTGGCTTCCAGCCTGCTGGCGATAAGAGCCTGAAGCGTCAGGTGCTGAGTCATGCAATGCGCACCGGTGACAGCCTGAAATCGTTCGGAGTGGATGATTTCTATAAAGCGCCTAAGGCTACGGTCGACGCGGTGTTTACTGCCGCCGTGGCGCTGCATAAGGCAAAAAATCAGCTGATCCCGTTGAACAACTTTTCACGCACCACGGACAGCGCGATCAGCACTAAACACCTTTCCCCGGCAGAACTGAACAAGGTCAACGCCGAATTCTGGGCAAAAAATAAATAAGGTAAATCATCATGGCAGGTACTGCATATTTAACGCGCATGCCCCTGGGCATTGCCGGGGGCGTTACCCGTCCTCGTGATCTCACCATCGAGCCGGTAAACCTGGACCATTCGAACCTGTTTGCGTCCTACGGGCTGCCAGGTAAATACGTGAACGATAAATTCGTTCCGCTGGAGTCCGGCGACACCATCAGCAAAGTGAAAGGGATTCTGGTTCGTCCGTTCCCGATTACCTCCGCTCTTGATCTGGCTTACATCGGTGTGACCGCTAATCAGGTCGGCGACAACCTTAAACGCGGTTATATCTGCGTGATGGCGACTGCCGGCAACGCGACGACCGCGAAGAAAGGCGATCCGGTTTACGTTCGCGTCGCTGGTGGCACCACCCAAAGTCCGGTTGGTTCCTTTGTGTTATCTCCGGACTCCACCGCATCAAATACACCTCAGCTGCCAAATGCAGAGGTCATGGGGCCGGGTGAAGCCGACGGCAGTATTGAAATCGCGTATAACATCTGAGGGAATAATTAATGTTTACTTTTGACAGAGCGACCATCGACTCCACCGGCGCGTTTCTCATCGGCGAACTGGAGCGCATGGATCAGACGCTGAACATGCCTCTGGTTTCTTACAAATGGTCACGCGACATGCCGCTGCGCAGCGACGTTTCTATCGCTGATGAAGTGTCATCCTTCACGAATACCAATTTCGTCGGTGTTGGAGGTCCCAACCCTAACGGTAAAAACTGGATCGGTAAAAAGGCCACCGCCATACCTGGTATCGAACTCGACATTCAGCCTACCCGTAACAATCTCACCCTGTGGGGACAGGAAATCAGCTGGACGGTGCCGGAACTGATTTCTGCCCAGAAACTGGGACGCCCGGTTGATGTCCAGAAATACGAAGGCATGAAGCTGAAATGGAACATGGACACCGACGAACAGGTTTATATCGGTGATGGCGAGCTCGGCGTTGCTGGTCTGCTGAACCTGCCGGATGTTACTCCTGTTGCTGCCGCTGCAGCGTGGACCGCAACCACCGATCCGGATGTGATTGTTCAGGATATCAACCTAGTGCTGTCTGATGGCTGGGTTCGTTCTGGTTATGCGGTCTGCCCGGCGAAAATCGGCCTGGCTCCGGAGCTGTTCGGCCTGCTGGCGAGCAAAAAGGTTTCCTCTGCAGGGAATATCTCCGTGCTGGAATACGTGAAGATTAACACCATCGCGTTTCAGGAAAACGGCACACCACTGGAGATCGTCTCCATAAAGTGGGCCTCCAAGCGTGGCGCTGGTGGCGCGCATCGTATCGTTGCTTACACCCAGGACGAAAAATACGTTCGCTTCCCAATGGTTCCTCTGCTGAACACGCCGCTGGAGTATCGCGGCCTGCAGCAGTTGACCACTTACTACGGCAAGCTGGGCCAGGTGGAAACCCCGTATTCCAATACGATCTCTTATCTGGACGTTCCGGCGTCTTAACCTGAAACAGGCGGGGAAACCCGCCTTTTTTTATGGAGCAAAAACATGAAATACGTTGTTTCCGGTGGCGCGACTCTCAGCTTTGCCGACGGTTCTAAATTTGAGCTGTCTCAGGGCATCCACGACAGTTCCTCTTTCCCGAAAGAAGTTAAGGACCACTGGGCCTTTAAAGCCTATGCGCGCCCGATTGACGAAGCCGACCTGGCGAACGAGCAGAGCAATGAAGACCTTTCCGCGAGCCTTGTTCTTCTGGCAGAAGAAAATAACACCCTGAAAGCGCAGCTGGCTGAGCATGAAAAAACCATCACCGCGCTGGGGAATGAAAACACAGACCTGAAAGCGCAGCTGGCTGAGCATGAAAAAACCATCACCGCGCTGGGGAATGAAAACACAGACCTGAAAGCGCAGCTGGCAGCCGCTCAGGCACCAGCAGGCGGTAAACCTGCCGACAGCACGGACAAAACCGATAACACCGGCGGGGACGCGAAAAATGCCAAAAAACAGCAGGCTTCCGACTAACGAGCAGTTCCGCACCGACTTTCCCGAGTTTGCCGATACAACCCGCTACCCTGACCCCTCAGTGAATTTCTATCTGGGGCAGGCCGATTCGCTTCTGAATCAGGACGTACAGGGCGATCAGTTCGTCTACCTGGCCGAACTATTCACGGCTCACTATACGGAGCTGCGCGGCCGCACGCTGGCCGCCGCTGCCGCTGGTGGTGTGAACAGCAATGGCGCAGCAGGTGTCGTGTCCTCTAAATCAGTGGACAAGGTTTCAGTGAGCTATGACGTGTCCGGGGTAATCAATCCGGATGCCGGTTTCTGGAACAGCACCGCCTACGGGCGCGAGTTCTACTGGTGGTGGTCGATGTTCGGCGCTGGTGGCAGGCAGCTGCTATGAAAAGCGGGTTAACGGTTCGTGCTGATAACGCCGTGGCTGTTCTGGAATCCCTCCGGCAGCTATCCGGAATGGATGTGCTGGTGGGAATACCTGAGGACAAGGCAGGGCGTGAAGATGGCTCCCCGATTAATAACGCGGAACTGGGCTACCTCCACTCGACGGGCGCAACGGTAGAAATCGACGGTACGACGGTCACGCTTCCCCCGCGTCCTTTTCTGGATATGGGGATCGAGGATTCAAAACCCCGAACCACTGCGCACCTGAAGGCAGCGGCAACCGCCGCGCTGGAGGGGCAGACTGAAGCAGCAGTGCGTGAGCTGGAAAGCGCCGGACAGATTGCTCGTGATGCTGCAAAAGCTGTTATCGGTGCTGGCGACCGACTGCACCCGCTTTCTGAGAAAACCCTCGAACGCAGACGCGCCGAAGGCATTCCCGGCGACAAGCCGCTGTATGCCCACGGTTACCTGCTGCGCTCAATTAACTACGTCGTGAGGAAAAAATAATGCCTCTTCTCGATGTGAGCGATGTTCTTCTCGATCCCGACTTCATGGACACCAGTCTGGTGTGTCACCGGCAGGTTCAGACGGTGGATGAGGACAATTTCACGAAAAACACCGCTCAGGATATTCCATTCTCTGGCGTGGTGACGGTTGACCGTTCCCTGGAAGCCAGGCGAATGGAAGCAGGCCAGAACATAAGCGGCGCGATCCTCATCGTGACGCAGTTCAGATTAACCCAGGGCCAGCCCGGTTCAGACAGCTCCCCACGACTTGATGCAGATATCGTGACCTATAGCGGACGCGACTATCGCGTGACGTTCGTCGACCCGTACACCCGTTACGGTGCCGGATTCGTCCAGGCACATTGTGAGCTGGTGGACTTTAACGGAGGGACGCCAGTTGAGTAACGACAGCACCGCGCGCGGTTATCTGACGCCTGTCGGGGATCTCCCCCAATACGACGAGGCGCTGGAGCGTGAAATCAGCCGGTGGATTCGTGGTGTTTCTGGCCTGCCGGCTGCGCTTGTTTTCCCCCGATGGACTGACCCGCAGCCGCAGATCCCCAACAACGGGGTGACGTGGTGCGCCTTCGGTATCACTACTGTTCCCCAGCCGTTAAGTCAGTCCGATGTTCAGGTTTCGGAAGAACAGTCCGAGCAATGGACATGGGAGCAGGTCACGGTGATTTGCTGCTTTTACGGCCCTCTGGGGGCCAACATTGCATCAACTTTCCGCGCGGGGATATTCGTCGAGCAGAACAACGCCGAGCTGAACCGCTCGGGGCTTTCGCTGGTGGATGCCGGGACTATCTACAACCTGCCAGAGCTCATTAACAACCAGTGGGTGAGGCGATACGACCTTACCATTACGCTTTCTCGCAAAAACATTCGTACCTATAACGTCCGGACGCTGCAAGATGCGCCCGTCTCATTTTTCGGAGACTAAATTATGCCGCAGGGATTACCTGTATCAAACGTCGTCAATGTCGACGTGATCATTGGGCCGCGTGCGGCTACTGGTCGAAACTTTGGTTCGCTGCTCATTCTCGGGAGCTCAACGGTTATCCCTGTTACTGAGCGTATTCGCCTTTACTCATCCCCCGAAGATATCGGCACAGATTTCGGTGTTGATAGCCCGGAATATGAAGCCGCTACGGTGTATTTCTCGCAATCACCGAAGCCTCAGCAGGTATATGTCGGCCGCTGGGCGAAAACGCTGGCATCGGCTGAAAGCGGTTCGACGGAAACGCTGCTGCAGGCCGTGAACGCCGTACTGAATTACACGAACTGGTATGGCCTGGCCGTAGCAGACGATGAAGACATCGACGATGCCGACTGGCTGAGTGTGGCCGCAGCGATCGAGGCTTCCAGTCTCAGCCGCATTCTGGCGATTACCACTGCAGACCCGGCCTCAGTTGATGCGACATCAACAACCGATCTGGCTTACAAGCTGAAAGCTGCAAAATACGCTCGCACGTTTGTGCAGTATTCCACCAGCAGCAAGTACGCCGCGCTGTCAGCGTTTGGCCGCGCGTTTACCGTGAATTTCAACGGCAGCAACACCACCATTACCCTGAAGTTCAAACAGGAGCCGGGGATCACCTATGAAACCCTGACCACCAATCAGGCGGCGGCGCTGGATGCCAAAAACTGTAACGTCTACGTGTATTACGAAAACGATACGGCAATCCTGCAGCAGGGCGTCATGTCCAGCGGCGATTTCTTCGATGAGCGCCACGGGCTCGACTGGCTGCAGAACTACGTTCAGACCAACCTGTATAACCTGCTCTACACCAGCACAACCAAAGTCCCACAGACTGATGCGGGTGTTACGCGCCTCCTTTCTAACGTTGAGAAATCAATGGATCAGTCTGTCACGAACGGGCTGGTGGCTGCTGGCGTATGGAACGGAGGCCCGATTGGGCAGCTGGATTCCGGCGACACGCTGACAAAAGGCTATTACGTCTACGCGCAGCCGATTTCCGAGCAGGCGCAGGCAGACCGTGAAGCACGTAAGGCACCAGTTATTCAGGTGGCCTGTAAGCTGGCGGGTGCGGTTCATTTCGCTGATGTGCAGATCAACGTCGTTCGCTAAGGAGAACATGAATGGCTACTTATTCTTTTATGGACGTCACGGCGTCCCTCTCCGGTCCGACCGGCGAGATTGATCTGGGCTACGGTTCCGCCAGTTCAGAGGAGGGGATCACCGTTGCAATGGGCGGCCCCAAAAATACCATGACCATCGGCGCTGACGGCGAAGTGATGCACAGCCTGCACGCGGATAAAAGCGGCACGGTAACCGTCAACCTGCTGAAGACCTCACCGACAAACAAAAAGCTGTCGCTGGCGTACAACGCGCAGAGTCAGTCCTCAGGCACCTGGGGAAACAACGTCATTGTGATCCGAAACAAGGTGAGCGGAGACATCATCACGGCGCGCAGCGTGGCGTTCCAGAAACAGCCGGATAACGCCAACGCTAAAGCGGGTAATACGATGCCCTGGGTATTTGACTGCGGCAAAATCGACCAGGTTCTCGGAGAGTTTTAACAGATGGAATGCTCAATCAAAGGCCACGATTACCGCGTGGCAAAACTCAGCGTTTTTGACCAGCTGAAAGTGACCCGTAAGTTGCTGCCGGTGCTGGCGGGCATGATGTCAGATTTCGGGAGCATTCGCTCCCTATTGCCAGCTGATGGCAAAATCGACACCGTGAAATTCGATCAGCTGAAACCGGTGTTTGAAACCCTGCTCCCACGTATCGCTGAGGAACTGTCTTCCCTGACCGAAGAAGACACCAACGCGATTATTCATCCTTGCCTGGCCGTAGTGTCACGTAAACACATGAACGGATGGACACCGGTATTCAACAGCGGTCAGCTGATGTTCGATGATATCGACCTGCTAACCATGCTGCAGCTGGTGGCGCGGGTGGTCGCCGATTCGCTGGGAAATTTTTTGCCCGTGAGCCCTACCAGCCCGACGCCGGGCCAGCCTCAGGGTTAACCCTCAACAGCCTGCCAGATGGGCTGTCTTATCTCCTTGACCCGGTTGATGCCGGGTTAATCCCTTATTACGCGCTGAAGGATGGATCAGTCGATCTGTGCGATATCGCGCTGATGAATGACCACCTGGCCGTTAAGGCTGACAACCAGCGCCGTATAGAGAAATGGAGAGAGGATAATGAACGCTGAGACTATTAAAGATTTCCTTGTCTCGCTCGGTTTCGATATCGACGAAGCAGGCGCGGAAAAGTTCGATTCAGTCCTGGCAGGCACGACCGCAAACGCCATCAAAATGGGGCTGGCCGTCGAAGGTGCCGCGCTTACCGTGGTGGCCTTTACGGCTAAGATCGCCTCCGGGCTCGATAACCTCTACTGGGCGTCACAGCGCACCGGCGCGACGGTTCAGGGGATTCAGTCTATTGGCTATGCGGTTTCGCAGGTGGGCGGCAGCGTGGACGCGGCGCGCTCCTCTCTGGAAAGCCTCTCCCGGTTTGTTCGTAACAATCCCGGCGCGGAAGGCTTCCTGAATCGGCTGGGCGTACAGACCCGTGACGCCAGCGGTAACATGCGCGACATGGCCGCTATCTTTACTGGCGTCGGCCAGAAGCTCAGCAGCATGCCGTATTACCGGGCTAACCAATATGCGCAGATGCTGGGGATTGACGAAAACACCCTCATGGCGATGCGCCGGGGTGTAGGCGGTTTCTCCGGGCAGTACAGCGCAATGGCGAAGGCTATCGGCTTCAATGCTGACGAGGCGGCCAGAAGCTCCAACAAATTCATGACCTCCCTGCGCGAGTTCGGCGCGATGGCAGGCATGGCCCGTGACAAAATCGGCTCTAATCTTGCTGGTGGCCTGGCGGGTTCGCTGGACACGCTGCGCCGCCACATCCTCGATAACTTCCCGCGCATCGAGCAGACCCTGACGAAAGCCATAAAAGGCATTCTGGCGCTCGGGGATATTATCGGGCGGCTATTCTTCCGGCTTATTGAGGGGACATCCAGCCTTATCAACTGGTGGCAATCGCTGGATAAGCAAACGCGGGAGCTGATCTCGCTGTTTGGCGCACTGACTATTGCGCTGCGCATTCTGAATAGCACGTTCTGGATGTCGCCTATTGGCCTCATTACAGCGCTGGCGGCGGGGATTGCCCTTCTGTGGGAGGACTATCAGACCTGGAAGGAGGGCGGTGACAGCCTTATCAACTGGGGCAAGTGGAAACCGGAAGTCGACGCCGCGCTGAAGATGGTTCGTGACCTTAAAACGACCGTTAACGACCTGGCGAAAGCGCTGGCGAAGCTGCTCAATATTGACCCCAAATCATGGTCCCTGAAGTGGGATTTCAGCAACTTCATCGACCAGATGGGCGAGTTCAGCAAAATGCTGAATATGATCGCCGACCTGCTCAACGCCATTAAAGATGGCCGCTGGGCTGATGCCGCCAGCATCGGCAAACAGATGCTCAATCAGGGCAGCGAAAATCCGTCAGCGATGCCGATGGTTACTGACAGCGCCAACGGTACCGCCGACTGGATTAAAGAGCACTGGGGATTCGATCCTCGCAGCGTGGGCCAAACGGTGCGCGGCTGGTTTGGTGATGATGAAGCTGAACAGCTCGGCCAGTCAGTCAAGCGGCCACAGCCAACCAAAGCGGGTTCTGAACTGCTGGGTTGGATGCAGCCGATGCTAACCAACCTGGAGCAGCTCTATCGGCTTCCGGAAGGTTTGCTGCGCAGTGTGGCAATCACGGAATCGGGCGGTAATCAGTTCGCTGTTTCAGGCGCTGGCGCTAAAGGCCTGTTTCAGTTTATGGACGGCACGGCGCGCGACATGGGGCTGCGCGGGAATGATGTTTTCGACCCGGAGAAGGCGGCGCAGGCAGCCGCAAAGTATCTCTCACAGCTGCTGAAGGCGAACGGCGGTGACCTGAGCAAGGCGCTGGCCTCATACAACTGGGGGATCGGGAACGTGCAGAAGCACGGGATGGCCCTTATGCCTCAGGAAACCCGCAATTACATTCCGAAGGTGTTAAGCAACATGCCCGCGCCCGGGGCTCAGGTGCAGCAACAAAACACCTATCACATCTACGGTGGTGGTGACCCGCGTTCTGTCGGTACCGAGGTCGAGCGTCGGCAGCAGTCGGCAAACGCCCAGGTCATGCGCGGTAATCAAACGAAGGTGGGCTAATGGATATTCTCTCAACTCTCTTTCAACAGCAGACCCGAAAAATAGGGATGATTGTCCCCAGCGTGGTTGTTTCTGAGAAGCACACTGACACGCTGGAGATAACCGAGCACCCTGTCGAGGTTG
The DNA here is from genome assembly GCF_964208575.1 of Enterobacter soli. Taxonomy (GTDB): domain Bacteria; phylum Pseudomonadota; class Gammaproteobacteria; order Enterobacterales; family Enterobacteriaceae; genus Enterobacter; species Enterobacter soli_A. The sequence goes on from NZ_CAXOFU010000014.1 coordinate 86,369, forward strand.
GGGCTGCGATCGCCGACCATGCCTACAAAAAACCGTCTGAAGTGGTGATGGAGGTCGGTTTCGCTGGTGGCGGATCGTTGCTGGATTTTGCCAGTAACCTGACGGCTACCAGCCTGCTCGGGCTGAGCCCACAGCAGACGTATCAGGAGATACTCGACCTGCAGGCGAGCCGTATCCCTTTCGATGTGGTAACTGGCAAACGGCTGTACAGCAACATGCTAATCCGCGCGCTGGAAGTGACGACAGACAAGACAACCGAAAACGTCCTGTCTGCCGTCCTCACTCTGAGGGAGGTTCTTATCTCACAGACTCAGCAGATCACCGTCGCGGATAAAACCCACATGAAGGACGGTGCCAGCACGTCGGCGGTACTGAATACCGGCAACAAAACCACAAAACCGCCAAATACCTCGCTGCTGAAAAGCATCACGGGTAGCGCGGCGTCATTACTGGGGCTCGGCTAATGGCAATTCAGGAAATCCCGCTGACAGCGGATAACCAGCAATTCAGCATCATCCTGGCAGGTACCACCTGGCGGATTAGTATCACCTGGCGCGATCTGTACTGGATTTTGGATCTGCAGAACGACAGAGGGGAGCCGGTTATCTCCGGTATTCCTCTCGTCACGGGCGCTGACCTGCTGGCGCAGTACGCCTATATGGGGCTCGGCTTTAAGCTGGTGGTGGTCTGTGACGACAGCACACAGGATTATCCGACTAAAACCGACCTGGGCGGTCGCAGTCATTTACTGGTATCAACGGAGTAAGCATGTCGCAGAACTGGATGAGACATTTCGAGCTGCAGCTCGTGGACGAGAACGGGCAGGGTATCGAGCTCAGCGATTTTAAAGTGACCTTTACGATCGACTGGTTCAACATCAGCAGCGCGTCACGGGTGGGTACGTTCAAAATCTACAACCTGTCAGCTGATACGGTAAACCGCATCACCGGGCAGGAATTTTCGAAAGTGCGGCTGATTGCCGGATACGACGGTATCGCGCCGGAGGTGTCGGCAAGCGATGTCGGGACCGTGCGGGAAGTCGACGCGGCGGACGTGGGCCAGAGTGATGGCCGGAACTATGGTCTGATTTTCAGCGGGGAAATTCGCTACTCGGTCACTGGTAAAGACAGTCCTATTGATTCCTACGTCCTGATTCAGGCAGCCGATACGGATCTGGCTTTTGCCACCAGCATAACCTCGCAGACACTGGCGGCCGGTTATACGGTCGCAGATGTGAACCGCGCGCTGATGAAAGACTTCGAGGCCAAAGGCGCAACCGAAGGCCTGACCCCTGAAATGCCTGTTACCGTATTCCCCCGGGGGCGGGTACTGTTCGGTATGACACGGCATCTTATGGATAACGTGGCCGGACAATGTGGCGCAACATGGCAGTTCGTGGACGGTCAGCGTCAGATGGTGGCGAATAACGAGTATGTTCACGACGCGATAGTGCTGAACAGCGCCACCGGGCTTATCGGTATGCCACAGCAGACCATCGGCAACGGCGTAAACGTCCGCGCGCTGATTAACCCTAACATTCGGGTTAACGGGCTCATTCAGTTGGATCAAGCTTCCGTGTATCGCACCGCGCTGTCAAACAACGATATCGCGATGGCTGGTGGGCAGATCACCGACCAGAACATGGACGGAAATATCACGCTCAGCGGCACCACAGCGCAGCCTGCCAGCATTGCAACAGATGGCGTTTATATTGTGCGCGGGATTATGTACACTGGCGACACAAGGGGCCAGGCGTGGTACATGGATATGATGTGCGAAGCGCGTGGCGCGGCGGATTTACTCTCGTCCTCAGCGCAGCAAAGGATATATTCATGAAGCGTATGAAGTTATTTCTGACAATTTCGTTACTGTTCTCCTGCTCTGCGGCTTTCGCTGATTTACAATGCGGCGGATACCGACTTCATGCAGCTGATAACGGCTGGACGAAAATCAACGGCGAGCAAGTTACATCTCAAAAAATCAAGTTTCTCGGTAAGAAAGACGATTGGGATAACGTTAAAACGGATATGGGGCTGATGCCTGCACGTGACGGTAATAATTACGGTTTCGAATTTGTGAAGCGTGAGGGGAAATCGTTCCTCAATGTACAATTGCTTCAAAATAGCATGAATGCTCCCAAGATAATTGGCTCCTACCCATGTTCACAAATCAAGGGTGAGTGACCAATTATGAAAAAAGTTATTATCGCTCTATTTTTATGCTCTGTTCCTTTTGCTGCTATTTCAGCTGTTAAAAACATAACGTTTAGTGATAGCGAAAAAGTCATGCTTAAGAACCTTTTTAAATATGACCTTAAACAATTCATCCATTCTGACGCCCATATGTTTTCTTATGAAACGGTGATTGTTTCCGCGGAAAAGATTGCAGAGGATTATGATGCAAATGAAGCGAGGGGGGACAGAGACTATAAGGGTAAACCCATTGTCGTTTCTGGGACTGTCGAAAAAATTAGATCCACCATGGGCGATGTTCCAGCAGTAGAGCTAAAAACTAATGTGGGGATTAAGGGCGTTTCTTTATACTTCACTAAAGAAAACGAGAAACTTGCGATTGATTTGAATAAGGGCGATAAAGTCAGTTACGCCTGTATAGGTGATGGCTCAGTATTAGGTGACCCTGTTCTTCGTGGTTGTCTGCAAACAGATGAATATGTAAATACAGCATCTGAAGTTATGTATAAAGATTCAATGGCGATGCTGAAGGATATTAAAGACCCTAAATCAGACGCTAACACTTTTCTTTTATTTACTAAAATGATTACAAGATTAACTGATGATTATAAATTGTGCGCAGCCACTGATGCGAAATGTATCGTTAATGTAATTGATACAACACCTATGGAAAAACGAAAGACTATGGCTAGGGAAATGTCCAAAGAACTTGGTGTCAATGTCAGCGTAAAATAGCCGTCATACCTTCGACCTCATAACCCGCCACCCGGCGGGTTTTTTGCTTTCTGGAGCCTACAAAATGGCAGTATCTGACCAGACCCGCAGCGGCGACCTTGCTGAAACATTCAAATCTGAGCGGGACACAACAAAGAACCAGATCCGCGTCGCCATGCCAGGCATCGTTCAGTCATTCGACCCTGACGCGGTTACGGCGGTTGTGCAGCCTGCTATCCGTTCGGTTGAAACGGATAACGACGGGAACCGCGTTACCAAAAATTACCCGCTACTGGTGGATGTGCCGGTGATATTTCCGCGTGGCGGCGGCTGCACGTTAACGTTCCCGGTGAAAGCCGGCGATGAATGCCTGGTGATTTTTGCCGATCGCTGCATCGATTTCTGGTGGCAGAACGGCGGGGTACAGGAGCCTGTCGACGACCGGGTGCATGATTTATCGGATGCGTTCTGTATCGTCGGGCCGCAGTCGCAGGCGCAGAAAATAAGCGGTATCAGCACGGGGGCCGCGCAGCTCCGCAGCGACGACGGAAGCACTTATTTTGAGCTCAACCCCTCAACCCAGAAAATTAAAATTGTGGCCCCGGGTGGGCTGGAGGTTATTACTCCCCTGGCCGACTTCTCGGAGAAAGTCACTATTCACGGCCTCCTGTCCTGGATGGGGGGCATGGTGGGTTCTGTTGTCTCAGGCGTTGCATCCAAAATCATCGGCGCTGTTGAGTTTATTGGCAGCGTTAAAGCTAACGGTAAAACTGTCGACGATACGCACACTCACGGCGGCGTACAGAGCGGCACCAGCAACACAGACAAGGTGAACTGATGCGATACAGACGTGAAGATGCCGATGGCGATTACACCTTTGGCAGCGGTGATGATACCTGGCTGATTAACTCACCAGAGGCCGTGGCGCAGGCTGTTAAAACGCGATTCGAATTGTGGTACGGGCAATGGTTTCTCGATACCACAGAGGGAACTCCGTGGATTCAGTCCGTACTCGGTAAGCAGAAGCCCGAAACCTACAACCTGGCGATTCGTAAGCGCATCCTCGAAACGCGGGGCGTTAAATCCATTCTCTCTTTCAATACGACAGTGAACACGACGACGCGCCGCGTCCAGTTCTTCGCTGAAATCGACACTATCTACGGAACAACGACAGTAACCAGCGAGGCATAAATGGCCCTCAATTTGGACACACTCGGCTTATCGGCAACGGTAACCGCTGAGGGGATCAGCGCGCCTGATTACCAGGCGATACTCGATACCCTGACGAGCTATTTCCAGCAGATTTATGGCAGTGACGCTTATCTGGAGCCGGACAGCAAAGACGGCCAGATGGTGGCGCTGGTGGCGCTGGCTATTCACGATGCCAATAACACGGCCATCACCGTTTACAACTGCTTCTCACCTGCTACGGGTTACGGCGCAGCGCTGACCAGTAACGTGAAAATTAACGGTATCGCGCGCAAAGGGGCGACGAATTCCACCGTGGATCTGCTGCTCACCGGCACCGCAGGGACAACCATCACGAACGGTACCGTGAAAGACACCAATAACGTGATTTGGCGTCTTCCTGCCTCTGTAGTCATTGGTGTGGACGGTACGGTGACGGCTACTGCCACCTGCTCAAACAGCGGCGCAGTCGCGGCGCTGGCCGGGACGATTACCACTATCAACACGCCGACCCGTGGCTGGGCATCGGTAACCAATCCGGCGGCGGCCACCGTAGGCGCTCCTGCTGAAACCGACGCAGAGCTGCGCATCAGGCAGGGGCAGAGTGTCGCGCTGCCATCGATCACTCCGTTTGAAGGTGTAGACGGTGCAATCGCTAATGTTGCTGGCGTGACACGCCACAAGCTGTATGAGAACGATACGGGAGCAACCGACAGCAATGGGCTGCCGCCACACTCAATTTCCGCCATCGTCGATGGTGGGGATGTTACCGAGATAGCCCAGACCATCAGGGGGAATAAAGGGCAGGGAACGGCAACATATGGGACGACCTCAGTTACTGTACCGGATACCTACGGCAACCCGCATGTGATCAGCTTTTCACGGTCGACTGATGTCCCGATTTATGGACAAATCACGCTTAAAGCCTTTACCGGATATACATCTCAAATCGGCGTACAGATCCAGCAGGCTGTTGCGGACTATATTAACAGCCTGAAAATCGGCGATTCGGTGTTGCTGAGCCGTATTTATTCCCCGGCTAACCTCGGTGTGGTGAGCGGCGGCAGTGCGCGTTATTACGACATTCAGGAGCTGCTGATTGGCAAATCAGCCGGGGGTGTTGCCGCAGCGAACATCAATATTGCCTTTAACGAATCAGCATCATGCGTGCCAGCTAACATCGCGATTACGGTGACGTCATGAGTAAATACACAGATTTAATCACCAACTACCACGCCACCAGACCTAAATACTTTGATCACATCGACCTGAGCACCCGTCCGCTGATTGATATTACATCAGCCATCCGGGGGCTGGTGAGCGCGTTTGACATCGATACAGCGGTAGGCGTTCAGCTCGATACACTCGGGCTCTGGATCGGGCGTAGCCGTACAGTTAGCCAGCCCATAAGCGGTGTGTATTTCAGCTTTGATACAAACGGACTTGGCTTTGACCAGGGCGTCTGGCAGGGGCCTTACGACCCCGACAACGGCTATACGTCCCTGAGCGATGACACTTACCGCATTATTCTTAAGGCGAAAATCGCTATTAACAACTGGGACGGCCGCAACGACTCCCTGCCGCCCATTCTTGACGCTGCTACTGCTGGCTCTGGCCTGAAGATGCAAATCGTCGACAACCAGGACATGACGATTTCGGTCTGGGTGTTCCCTGAGACTGATATTTCAGATGTGTCGCTGGAACTGATAGCCGCTATCAAACAGGGCTATCTCACTGTAAAAGCTGCTGGTGTGTGGGCCGGTGATGTTGAAACGCCTTCGGTAGAAACACCGTCCGAGGGGAGCAAATTTTTTGGATTTGACATGGATAACGACTATATAGGCGGATTCGATGTCGGAGCATGGGGGATGACACTCTAATGGCAACAAATAACTTTAAATCTTTTTCAGCTGCAACGGGCGCTAACGTAACGTCACAAACCGACTGGGAGGCCTTACCGGCGCTGCTGACTGGCTTCACAGCTGGTACGGCTTCAAGCGCGCAAGTAAATAAAGCGCTTCGGCAGTCAACGACGATTGCGGCTCTTGTGGGGCAGTTTATCGCGAACTCTGGTGTAGATGCTCTGGATAACGGCGATGTGACCGGACTTGTGACCAAGTTTAAAAACGCGATAGTCACAAATCTGGGCCTGAGTAATATTCTCCTCGCCGGGGTATGCACTGGCGTTCTGTCCACCACCGGTAATATTTCCATCCCATTAATCATCAGCGGCGCGCAAAAAAAATGCCTCATTCAATGGGGGGTAGTGGATGCTGCGCGGCAGTCCACAACTAACGTGACATTGCCGGTCACATATGACAACGCCTGCCTGTTTACCCTTGCCGTTAAGGGCAGTGCAATCTCGTTAACAGCGGAATATGGCGTTGGCTGTTCCCCTGTAAACAACTCAACAATAGCTATTTCGAACTCTAACGGTGGATCTGGATCTACTCAGGGCGTTCGCTGGCTAACGATAGGTTACTAACATGACTCAATATTTTTCCCCGACAGCTCTTGGTTTTTACGTGGAAGGCGTAAACGAAGTTATCCCAGAAGACGTCGTTATCGTTTCAGATGATGTCTATCAAGAGTTCACAAGCGTGGGCTGGCCTACTGGAAAGGTGATAGGCGCCTCGCTGTCTGGTCAGCCTGAATGGGTGGATGCGCCTCCGTTAACAAAGGAGCAGGAAGTTGCTGCTGCCGATGAGCAGAAGCAGATGCTAATTGACCAGGCGAACGAATACATCAACAGCCGGCAGTGGCCTGGAAAAGCCGCAATCGGGCGTCTGAAAGGTGACGAACTGGAGCAGTATAACGAATGGCTGGATTATCTCGACGCGCTTGAGGCTATCGATACATCAACTGCGCCGGATATAACCTGGCCTACTTTACCTGTGAAAAGTTAGTAAATTCACGGCTGGCAACCGTTAGATTTTATAGTGGTTGCCAGCGCTATGTTACAGACCAACCTGTCTTACTGATGGAAATTCAGACGTCAGCCACATGTCGGATTCATCAAACATTTCCTCCAGCATGCGGTTCAGCTTTTCCCGATCGTTTTTACTTGCATCGCTATTCAGGCCGTTCGCCTGCATCGGCTTCACCCTCACTTCGGCATCAGGGAAAATCTGGTGCACTCGTTTCGTCAGCTCTGCGAGGATAATCTCTCTGGCCCCTTCGAGCCCCTCTACATTGCGTTTGTCATATACCAGTTCAACGAACATAAAAGCCTCCGGAAAACCACTGTGGTTGTATACAGTATTTTTACTGTAAAAATAAACAGTGTCAAGGCGAGCGGGGCGTGAAAGGGGAAGGGGGGGTTGTTACCCTTAGTTACAAATAGAAAAACCCCAGACCGTGAAATCTGGGGTTCTTTTAAAGTGCACGTGCATTTCACGTGCATATTTTTGTCTTTTCTCGGTCTGCCTTCTGTCTGGTCAGTGTCCGTAAGTAGCTGTTTTTACTGCCGCTGTCCGGTTGCAGTCCTATCAAAAGTGGTGGAGCTGGCGGGAGTTGAACCCGCGTCCGAAATTTCTACATCCTCGGTACTACATGCTTAGTTTGTCTTTACATTCGCACGCCAGCTGCGGACAGACACGCCACTAACGAACTAGCCTGATTAGTTTTAGCACTTCAACCCCAGGCAGGGCATCCGCGCGATCTCTTTTGGGTTTGACCTCTCTTGATCCCCGTCTTAAGAGCGGAAGCTAGGGAGAGAGGGCTCAGAGCAGGTTATTAAGCTGCTAAAGCGTAGTTTTCGTCGTTTGCGACTATTTTTTTGCGGCTTTTTACGAGGCAAACCGCCCCTCGGCATGCACCTTGGGTTTCGCAAATCCCGTCGAATCCAGAATCAGCCCCAATAGTGTTAGACGGAGTATACCAGATTTCGCTGCCTGGATACCAGTCCGGAACGCTAACTTATTGAATCGCTCAATAAGTATCCGATAATTATCGGCCCGCGTGCTTCATGATACGCGCTTTATCAACCTGCCATTCGCGATCTTTCGCATCGTTACGTTTGTCGTGCTGCTTCTTACCTTTCGCGACGCCGATTTTCACTTTGCACCAGGCGTTCTTCCAGTACAGAGACAGGGCCAGCACGGTATAACCTTCGCGGTTAATGCGTCCAAAGAGTGAATCGAGTTCGCGCTTGTTCAGCAGCAGCTTACGGGTACGAGTCGGATCGCAGACGTAGTGTGATGAAGCAACGGTCAACGGCTGAAAGTTTGCGCCAAACAAAAAGGCTTCGCCGTCTTTGAAGATCACGTAGCTATCGCCAATGTTGGCTTTACCCGCGCGCAGTGATTTTACTTCCCAGCCCTGCAGTGCAAGACCTGCTTCGAATTCTTCTTCGATGAAATACTCATGGCGAGCACGCTTGTTTAGTGCGATGGTCGCCGAACCAGGTTTATGTGCTTTTTTCTTCGTCATAAGTGTCGCAAAGCCGTAGGTAATCTGATGTCAAAAAGTCACCTCATTGCATCCTGTGAGGTCTAACGCGCTATCTTAGCACGAGATGAGGCTTAGCGTTTTTTTAACAGGTGATAAATGTTATTATTTGTCTGTTGTGTGACCATGGAAAATGCTATGCCTCAGATTAGCCGTACTGCGCTTGTACCCTACAGCGTGGAACAAATGTATCAGTTAGTGAACGACGTTAAGTCTTATCCGCAGTTTATTCCGGGATGTACCGGCAGCCGGGTGCTGGAATCTGGTCCGACGCAGATGACTGCAGCGGTGGATGTGTCCAAAGCCGGGATCAGCAAGACGTTCACCACCCGCAATACGCTGACCGATAATCAGAGTATTTTGATGCATCTCGTCGATGGTCCGTTTAAGACCCTGATGGGGGGCTGGAAATTCACGCCGCTGAGCGCAGATGCCTGCCGCATTGAATTCCATCTGGATTTTGAATTTACCAACAAACTCATCGAACTGGCGTTTGGCCGAATCTTTAAAGAGCTGGCCTCGAACATGGTTCAGGCGTTCACCACCCGCGCCAAAGAGGTCTACAGTGTCGCATAAGATTGCTGTGGAAGTGGTGTATGCGCTGCCGGAAAAACAATATCTGCAGCGCGTTATGCTCGAAGAAGATGCAACGGTTGAAGACGCCATTCGTGCCTCCGGTTTACTTGAGCTGCGCAGCGATATTGACCTGACGAAGAACAAAGTCGGGATTTACAGTCGCCCGGTGAAACTGGCTGACGCGGTGAAAGAGGGCGACAGGGTTGAGATTTATCGCCCGCTGATTGCCGATCCGAAAGAGCTGCGTCGCCAGCGCGCGGAGAAATCCGGTAAGTAGCGCTTCCTTTCCCTTCACCCTGACTATTACCCAAGGCGCGAGGGGATCCAGACAAAACAAAAAAGGTGCTCATTGAGCACCTTTTTGCATTCCTGACGCCTGATTATTTGGTCAGTGCAGGTTTGTTATCGATATTGGTCAACACGCCGCTGCTGTTGAAGGTCAGCGTCAGGGTTTGCTGAGTCACGTCTTCATGACCAGGCTGCTGACGGAATACATAGAACCAGGTGTTGGTGCCGAACGGATCGGACATCATCGGGGTTCCCAGTGCATAAGCGACCTGCTGTTGTGTCATACCCACGCGGATTTTGGACACATCGTTAGGGGTAAGGTAGTTCCCCTGGTTGATGTCAGGACGGTAAACCACTTTCTCCAGAGTGGAACAGCCTGCGGTCAACATCAGAAGAACTGCTGCGGCAGCGGTCAGCATTTTACAACGCATAGTGATTTTATTCCTTTTCGGGCCCGAGCAGTACGCGGCTCATATGTAATATGCCGATGATAATAGACCTTGCCCCACTTTGAAACCGGTCTGGCGGCGTTTTTGTTGTTCTCTATGACCCTGAGATCCCGAAAAAGTTTATGCCGCCAGCAGTTCTTTCGCGTTCGCGAGGGTGTTGCGCGTCACTTCGCTACCGCCCAGAAGGCGTGCCAGCTCCTGCAAACGTGAGCGCTTATCCAATGGCTTCATGTGCGTTTCCGTCATTTCGCCATCCGTTTCTTTGCTGACAATAAAGTGGTGATGACCGCAGCCGGCAACCTGCGGCAGGTGAGTCACGCACATAACCTGGGTTGATTCACCCAGCTGACGAAGCAGTTTACCCACCACGGCAGCGGTCGGGCCGCTGATCCCCACGTCCACTTCATCGAAAATCAGCGCCGGGGTTTCCATTTTACGCGCGGTAATGACCTGAATAGAGAGCGCGATACGCGACAGCTCGCCGCCCGATGCGACTTTTGAAATCGGCTGCAGCGGCTGGCCTGGGTTAGTGGTCACGCGGAACTCAATGCGATCCGCGCCTTCCGCCGTCAGGTGGTTCTCTTCAAAGCGCACATCGATGGTGAACACACCGTGCGGCATGGCCAGCGAGCGCATGCTGTCGGTGATGTGCTGACCTAATTCCTGAGCGTAATGCTGACGGACATCGTGCAGCTGCTTCGCCGTTTCCAGCGCCTGCTGGTGATGCAGATTAACCGCCAGGGATAACGTTTCGAGCGAGTCGGCCTGATCGTCGAGCTGCTGCTGTTCTTCCAGCAAAGACTGGTAGAAGGCAGGTAGCTCTTCTGGCGTGACGTGATGCTTACGCGCCAGCGAGATCTGCCTGGAGATGCGCTGTTCCAGCTCAAACAGGCGATTCGGGTCGAGATCCAGACGCTCGCAGTAGTGACGCAGCTCGTCACCTGCCTCTGAGATCTGAATCGCCGCTTCTTCCAGCATATCCAGCACGCCTGAAAGTTTACTGTCCATGCCCGCCAGCTCGGTCACCAGCTGGCGCACGCTGTACAGCTGGCTTTGCAGGTTAACGTCCTCGCCGTCGGCGAGCAGGTTGAGTGCGGTCTGGCTGGTTGACAGAAGCTGCCCACTGTTAGCCAGACGTTTGTACTCTTCGTCGATCTGTTCGAATTCACCCGCCTGCGGATTAAACTCGTTCAGCTCTTTCAGTTGATATTCCAGCAGTTCAGCACGGGCGGCTCGCTCCTGGCTCAGCTGTTGATGCTGGGCAAGCTCGCGGCAGCTCTGGTGCCACTGGCGATAATGTTCCGTCATCAGCTGAGTTAGCGCATACTCACCCGCATAGCCATCAAGCAGGGCTTTCTGTTGCTCGGGTTTGATCAGCTGCTGGTGGGCGTGCTGTCCGTGGATTTGAATAAGCAGCTGACCCAGTTCGCGAAGCTGGGAGAGAGGAACGGCGGTGCCGTTGATAAAGCCACGGGAGCGCCCATCGCTGCTGATCACGCGACGAAGTAAACACTCACGTCCGTTTTCTAGCGCGTTCGCTTCAAGCCAGCGCTGGGCGGCAGGGGTATCTTTCAGGGAGAAACGTGCGCAGAGGTCGGCACGGTTTGCGCCAGCGCGCACCATATCGCCTTCGGCTCGACCGCCGAGACACAAGCCAAGCGCATCGATTGCAATAGATTTACCTGCACCGGTTTCCCCGGTGATAGCCGTCATGCCACTGTTGAAGTCTATTTCAAGCTCACGAACAATGGCGAAATTGCTGATGGTCAGTTGTGCCAGCATAATTGTTTTCCTGTATGAAAAACCATGACTGTGTTTCCATACAGTATAAACTGGTTTTTTATACAGTAAAGTGCTGGGTGCAAAATCAGAACAATTTTTTTGACCAGCCGAGCTTCGAGCTTAACGTATTGAAATAGCTGTAGTCTTTCGGGTGGATCAGGTTCAGGTGGTAATCGCAGCGGCGGATTAATACGTCTTCGCCTTCCTGAATAGGCAGCGCAATCTGGCTGTCGCAGCTAATTTCGAGGTCGTTGCGGCGATGGGAGAACCGCAGGCGGATCGTGCTGCTGCTGTTGATGACCAGCGGGCGAGCAGAGAGGGTGTGCGGGAACATCGGCACCAGCGTGATGGCGTCCAGCGACGGGGTAAGAATAGGGCCGCCTGCGGAGAGGGAATAGGCGGTGGAGCCGGTTGGCGTGGAAATGATCAGTCCGTCGGAACGCTGGGAGAAGGCGAAGACTTCATCGATGTAGACTTCGAACTCAATCATGTGCGCCACTTTGCCGGGGTGGAGAACCACTTCGTTGATGGCGGTGCTGATGCGTTTCTGGCAGTCCTGCTGGCACACCTGCGCTTCAAGCAGGAAGCGCTTCTCGCTGATGTAGTGGCCTTCAAGAACGTCGGCGAGCTGCTGCTGCGCGTTGTCCGGGTCGAGATCGGTCAGAAAACCGAGATTGCCGCGGTTAATGCCGATCACCTTGATATCGTAACGCGCCAGCGTGCGGGCCGCGCCCAGCATGTTGCCGTCACCGCCCACCACCACCGCGAGATCGGCCTGTTGGCCAATTTCCGCCAGCGTGCCGGTCTTAACGCTTTTGAGCTGCAGCTCCTGCGCAATTTGCTGTTCGACCATCACTTCATAGCCTTTGGCGCACAGCCAGCGATACAACATTTCATGTGTCGTCAACGCGGTAGGGTGACGCGGATGTCCGACGATCCCAATACACTTGAAATGATTATTCATTTTCTGGTGGTCCTTGTGCCTAATGAATGATGACAATCTGTCTTGTTCCCTTGAATCCCGGAAACTGATCCCCATAATAAGCGAAGTTAGCGAGATGAATGCAGAAAAACGCGGAGAAATTCATGAGTAGTAAAGAACAGAAAACGCCTGAGGGGCAAGCCCCGGAAGAAATTATCACGGAACAGCACGTTGAAGTTGAGACCGTCGAGTCAGACGCTTCCGCTGAGCAGGTGGACCCGCGCGATGAAAAAATTGCGAACCTGGAAGCCCAGCTCGCAGAAGCACAGAATCGTGAACGCGATGGCGTGCTGCGTATCAAAGCGGAAATGGAAAACCTGCGCCGTCGTACCGAGCTGGACGTTGAAAAGGCGCATAAATTTGCGCTGGAGAAGTTTGTTAACGAACTGCTGCCGGTGATTGATAGCCTGGATCGCGCCCTGGAAGTGGCTGATAAAGCTAACCCGGACAACGCGGCGATGATCGAAGGCATTGAGCTGACGCTGAAATCCATGCTGGACGTGGTGCGCAAGTTCGGTGTGGAAGTGATTGCTGATACCAACGTGCCGCTGGATCCAAACGTTCACCAGGCGATTGCGATGGTGGAATCTGAAGACGTTGAAGCAGGTAAAGTGCTCGGCGTGATGCAGAAAGGCTATACCCTGAACGGTCGTACCATTCGTGCTGCAATGGTCACCGTGGCGAAAGCGAAAGCATAATTCGTCGCTCGGTAGTGCCGGGTGGCGGTTTCACCTCACCCGGCCTACATCCTACTCGGAAATACTCTCCCGAATCGGTTTCACCGGCAGGACTTTCACCTGCTTGATCATATTGTCCTGCACGTCCAGGATATCAATATCGTATTGCTCAATCCGCACCCGCGTTCCCGCCGCCGGGATCTCTTCTAACGCTTCCAGAATCATCCCATTAATGGTGCGCGCTTCATCTTCCGGCAGATGCCAGTTAAAGGCTTTATTGAGTTCGCGAATGTTGGCGCTCCCGTCAATCAGCACCGAGCCGTCGTTTTGCGGCGTGACCTCTTCGGCAAGGGAAGGGGACATGGATGTTGTAAAGTCGCCGACAATCTCTTCAAGAATATCTTCGACCGTCACCAGACCCTGAATATCACCGTATTCGTCGACCACCAGGCCCACTTTCTTTTTATTGCGCTGGAATTTCACCAGCTGCGTGCTGAGCGGCGTGCCTTCGGGCACGTAGTAGATTTCGTCAGCCGCGCGGAGCATCACCTCTTTGGTGAACTCTTTTTTCTCGGTCATCAGACGATACGCTTCGCGCACGCGCAGCATGCTGATGGCATCGTCCAGCGAGTCGCGATACAGCACAATGCGGCCGTGCGGTGAGTGGGTCAGCTGGCGGACGATGGCTTTCCAGTCGTCGTTAATGTCGATCCCGACGATTTCGTTGCGCGGCACCATGATGTCGTCAACGCTCACTTTTTCCAGATCCAGCACCGACAGCAGCATGTCCTGATTGCGGCGGGAAATCTGCGAGCGGGATTCGTTCACAATGGTGCGCAGCTCGTCTTTGCTGAGCGCGCTGCTGATAGTGACGTCCGCTTTAATGCCCACCATGCGCATCAAAATGCGCGTGACCATGTTCAGCAGCCAGACCAGCGGCATCATCAGGATCAGCAGCGGGGCCAGCAGGAAGCTGCTCGGATAGGCGACTTTCTCGGGATACAGCGCCGCGATGGTTTTCGGCAGCACTTCGGCAAACACCAGCACCACAAACGTCAGTACCCCGGTGGCAATGGCTACACCGGCGTTGCCGTACAGGCGCATCCCGACGATGGTCCCCAGCGCGGAGGCCAGAATGTTGACCAGGTTGTTACCGATAAGGACCAGGCTAATCAGGCGGTCCGGCTTACGCAGCAGCTTTTCCACACGACGCGCGGCGCGGTTACCCTGTTTAGCACGATGGCGCAGCCGATAGCGGTTGAGCGTCATCATGCCGGTTTCCGAGCCAGAGAAATAGGCAGAGATGACCACCATGATGATCAGCGTGACGATCAGCGTGGTGGTAGAGATGTGTTCCAGGGGGAACTCCTTTGTTACTTAGCCAGCAAATTGCTGAATGAAACGGCTGCCAAAATAGGCAAGTGTGAGGATGCCCGCACCCGCCACGTTGAACCAGACCACGCGGCGACCGCGCCAGCCTTCATGATAATGGCCCCATAACAGGACAATATAGACAAACCACGCGATGATGGAGAGCACCGCTTTGTCGATATTCTCCATGCTGAAGAGGTTGTGCATATAAAACAGGCCGGTACAGAGCGTCAGCGTCAGCAGCACCACGCCGACCTGGGTGATGTGGAACATCTTACGCTCAATCACCATCAGCGGCGGCATTTCATTATTAAAGGCCAGCTTTTTGTTTTTAAGCTGATAATCAATCCAGGCCAGCTGCATGGCGTAGAGCGCGGCAATAATCAGCGTAGCGTATGAGAACAGCGACAGGCCGATATGCACCAACATGCCCGGCGTGGTTTCCAGATGCGTGATGAACTCGTTGGGCATGAAGGTGGCTAAAGCCAGGTTGATCAGCGCAAAGGCGTAGACGATGGGCAGCAGCAGCCAGCCGCGGTTTTTCGACGCGACGATGGTCATCACCGTACAGATCATCAGGCTGACCAGAGAACCCACGTTCAGCACGCTCAGGTTTTGCACGCTACCGTCGCCGGGGATAATGCGCGATTCCAGCGCAAAGGCGTGGCTGACCAGTGCGATCACCGCCGAAAGAATTGCCATGCGCCGCCAGCCGCTGTTTTTTTGCAGCAGGCCGGGGATGATCAGCGCGAGGCTGACAGAGTAGGCAACAAGGGCGATCAGTGCGAAAACAGGCATATAGGCGTCGACAGTTGTCTTAATAAGAAAGAGAAGCAGTATAACGTTACGTGACGCCTGCTCCAACCGTTGCATAACAACAAAGCCGCCTTCATGTTATACTCCGGCAAAATTCTGTGTATGTGTCGCTGCGGCGGCCCAACGTTTCTACCTCAGGCGAGAGACAATGTTTGATAATTTAACCGATCGTTTGTCGCGCACGCTGCGCAACATCAGCGGCCGTGGACGCCTCACCGAAGACAACATTAAGGAAACGCTGCGCGAAGTGCGTATGGCGCTGCTTGAAGCAGACGTTGCGTTGCCGGTTGTTCGTGATTTCATCAACCGCGTAAAAGAGAAGGCGGTTGGTCATGAAGTTAACAAGAGCCTGACCCCGGGTCAGGAGTTCGTCAAAATCGTTCGTAACGAACTGGTTTCGGCGATGGGCGAAGAGAACCAGGTGCTTAACCTGGCGGCTCAGCCACCGGCTGTCGTGCTGATGGCGGGTCTGCAGGGTGCGGGTAAAACCACGAGCGTCGGTAAGCTCGGTAAATTCCTGCGCGAGAAGCACAAGAAAAAGGTGCTGGTGGTTTCTGCCGACGTTTATCGCCCGGCGGCGATCAAACAGCTCGAAACCCTGGCGCAGCAGGTCGGCGTGGATTTCTTCCCGTCTGACGTGGCGCAAAAGCCTGTCGATATCGTTAACGCGGCGCTGAAAGAAGCGAAGCTCAAATTCTACGACGTGCTGCTGGTGGATACCGCCGGTCGTCTGCACGTTGACGAAGCGATGATGGACGAAATCAAGCAGGTTCATGCTTCTATCAATCCGGTAGAAACCCTGTTTGTCGTCGATGCCATGACCGGTCAGGATGCGGCGAATACCGCAAAAGCCTTCAACGAAGCCCTGCCGCTGACCGGCGTGGTGCTGACCAAAGTGGACGGTGACGCCCGCGGCGGTGCGGCGCTCTCGATTCGTCATATCACCGGTAAGCCAATCAAATTCCTCGGCGTCGGCGAGAAAACCGAAGCGCTGGAGCCGTTCCACCCGGATCGTATCGCCTCCCGTATCCTCGGTATGGGCGACGTGCTATCGCTGATCGAAGATATCGAGAGCAAAGTCGACCGCGCGCAGGCTGAAAAGCTCGCCAGCAAGCTGAAAAAGGGCGACGGCTTCGATCTGACCGACTTCCTGGAGCAGCTGCGCCAGATGAAAAACATGGGCGGCATGGCAAGCCTGATGGGCAAGCTGCCGGGTATGGGGCAGATCCCTGACAACGTCAAATCGCAGATGGACGACAAAGTGCTGGTGCGTATGGAGGCGATCATCAATTCCATGACGCTGAAAGAACGTGCGAAGCCAGAGATCATCAAAGGTTCGCGCAAGCGCCGTATCGCAGCCGGCTGCGGTATGCAGGTGCAGGACGTTAACCGCCTTCTGAAGCAGTTCGACGACATGCAGCGCATGATGAAGAAGATGAAGAAGGGCGGAATGGCGAAAATGATGCGTGGCATGAAAGGGATGATGCCCCCAGGATTCCCAGGCCGCTAAAAACAAGGGTATAAGGCTATCTTGTTTGCCATTTTAGCTCCGGGGTGTGCTCGAAATGCTCACGTACTACGTGTACGCTCCGCTTTCTGCGCGCACGCCGGAACTAAACTGGCTGCACCGATATACGCCTTCTATCCCTTGTTTAAGGCGCGGTATCAAGATGCTGATTGCAATTTCCCCAGAAATCAGTAAAATTTTCGGGCTTTTAATATGACACCGGGCTCCTTCCCTCGATGGGGCCCGGTGTTTTATTCACACAAGAGGATGTTATGGTAACTATTCGTTTAGCACGTCACGGCGCTAAAAAGCGTCCGTTCTACCAGGTTGTTGTAACCGACAGCCGTAATGCACGCAACGGTCGCTTCATCGAGCGCGTTGGTTTCTTCAACCCACTGGCCGCTGGCGCAGAAGAAGAAACTCGTCTGGATCTGGATCGTATCGCTCACTGGGTTGGCCAGGGCGCTACTCTGTCCGATCGCGTTGCAGCGCTGATCAAAGCCGCTAACAAAGCAGCTTAATCTGTCACGGTGGTCATGATGAGCAAGCAACACACCGCACCAGTACCTGTTGAACCGATCGTATTGGGGAAAATGGGTTCTACTTACGGTATCCGTGGTTGGCTCAGAGTGTTTTCCTCCACCGAAGACGCCGAAAGCATTTTTGATTACCAGCCCTGGTTTATCCAGAAAGGCGGTAAGTGGGAAGAGGTCGAGCTGGAAAGCTGGCGTCACCACAATCAGGACATCGTTATTAAGCTGAAAGGCGTTGACGATCGCGATGCTGCGAATCTGCTGACCAATTGCGAAATTGTCGTTGATTCGTCGCAGTTGCCGAAGCTGGATGATGGCTACTACTGGAAAGACCTTATCGGTTGCCAGGTAGTGACCACTGAAGGTTACGGTCTGGGTAAAGTCATTGATATGATGGAAACCGGATCGAATGACGTTCTCGTCATTAAGGCAAACCTGAAAGATGCGTTTGGCATCAAGGAGCGGTTGGTTCCGTTCCTCGATGGGCAGGTTATCAAGAAAGTCGATCTCGCTACTCATACGATTGAAGTAGATTGGGATCCTGGTTTTTAAATTCTCCTGAAAACGGTAAAAGACGGCGCTATGTGGATTGGCATAATTAGCCTGTTTCCTGAAATGTTCCGCGCGATTACCGATTATGGGGTAACTGGCCGGGCAGTAAAAAATGGCCTGCTGAGTATCGAGAGCTGGAGTCCACGCGACTTCACTCATGACCGGCACCGTACCGTGGACGATCGTCCTTACGGCGGCGGACCGGGGATGTTAATGATGGTACAACCTTTACGGGATGCCATCTCAGCAGCAAGAGCCGCGGCAGGTGAAGGCGCAAAGGTGATTTATCTGTCACCTCAGGGACGCAAGCTTGATCAAGCGGGCGTGAGCGAACTGGCGACGAATCAAAAACTGATTCTGGTCTGTGGTCGCTACGAAGGGATAGATGAGCGCGTAATTCAAACCGAGATTGACGAAGAATGGTCTATCGGCGATTACGTACTCAGCGGTGGTGAGTTACCAGCGATGACGCTGATTGACTCGGTTTCCCGGTTTATTCCGGGTGTACTGGGCCATGAAGCTTCAGCAACGGAAGATTCCTTTGCTGATGGATTGCTGGACTGTCCACACTATACTCGTCCTGAAGTGTTAGAAGGGATGGATGTCCCGGCAGTATTACTGTCAGGAAACCATGCCGAGATACGTCGCTGGCGTCTGAAGCAGTCGCTGGGCCGAACCTGGCTTAGAAGACCTGAACTTCTGGAAAACCTGGCTCTGACTGAAGAGCAAGTAAAGTTGCTGGCCGAGTTCAAAACTGAACACGCGCAGCAGCAGGAACATGATGGGATGGCCTGAGGCCCCCAAATATCAGTTTACCCAGGATAAGAGATTAAATTATGAGCAATATTATTAAGCAACTTGAACAAGAGCAGATGAAGCAGGACGTACCTTCCTTCCGTCCAGGTGACACCGTGGAAGTGAAAGTATGGGTTGTTGAAGGTTCCAAAAAACGTCTGCAGGCATTCGAGGGCGTGGTTATCGCTATTCGTAACCGCGGTCTGCACTCTGCATTCACTGTTCGTAAAATTTCCAACGGCGAAGGCGTTGAGCGTGTCTTCCAGACTCACTCTCCGGTAGTTGACAGCATTGCTGTTAAACGTCGTGGTGCTGTACGTAAAGCTAAACTGTACTACCTGCGTGAGCGTACTGGTAAGTCTGCTCGTATCAAAGAGCGTCTTAACTAAGATTCGCTTAAGCGACATCCTGTTAGAAAGGGCTGGCCGAAAGGCTGGCCCTTTTTTTATCTCAACCACACGCCATGCGTTAACCGTTTTGACATAAATCATTTACAATGCCTGCTCTTTAGCGGAGGGGCAGTGGAAAACGTACTACATCAGCAAAAAAGGAAACGCGCAGCGGCACTGACCGCGCTGTTCGCGATCCTGCTGATCGTCGTTGCGCCGCTTATCTCCGTATCCCTGCAAAAAGATCCCATGAGCGCCATGCCCGGCATGCACCACGACATGAGTATGATGTCGACGGATGCGCATCACGGCGATATGCAGCACACGATGCCTGTGGATCACGCCGAGGCGTGCGGCTACTGCGTGCTGTTAGCCCACGTTCCGGGCGTGATGCTGGCGCTTATCGTGCTGCTCAGCGCGGTATTGCAAAGGCTGCGGGTTAAACCGCCGCGACCGGCGGTGAGCCACTGGCACTTTTTCCCCTGGCTGTACCCAGATACGCGCGCGCCGCCGCGCAGGTCTGCTTTTTCCCTTTAAAAACAAAATCGATAACTTTTTACCTTAAAAAGGAAAAGTATGACTACCTGCACTCCTCGCGCGGCCTGGGTAAACCTGCTGCGTCGGCTCCATTTCTATATCGGGCTGTTTGTCGGGCCATTTATCTTCTTTGCCGCGCTGACCGGCACCCTCTATGTCGCCACGCCGCAGCTGGAAAATGCGGTATATCGACATGCGCTGCACGGAGTCACCGCCGGCGAAGCAAAATCGCTGGCGGAGCAGATCGCCGTGGCGGAAAAGGTGACGGGCGGCGAATTGCGTCTGCATGCCGTTCGTCCGGGGCTTGTTGACGGTGACACCACGCGCGTGATGTTTGCCGATCCGGCTCTTGGCCCATCCGAAAATCGGGCCATTTTTATCGATCCCGTCACCCTGGCGGTTCGCGGTGATATGACGGTGTACGGCACCAGCGGAATTTTGCCGCTGCGCCAGAAAATTGATTATCTGCATACCTCGCTGATGCTCGGCGACGTCGGGCGGCTTTACAGCGAGCTGGCGGCATCCTGGATGTGGCTAGCAGCCCTCGGCGGCATCGCGCTGTGGTTTTACACCCGGCCAAAACGGCGCATAAACAACCGCTTCCAGAATCGTCGCCGCCTGCACGTTAGCCTGGGCTGGGTTTTGCTGGGCGGGATGCTGCTGTTTTCTGCCACCGGGCTGACCTGGTCGCAGTGGGCGGGCGGGAACGTCGACAGGCTGCGCGCCGGGATGAACTGGCTTACGCCGCAGGTTAATACTCAACTGTCCGGCGCGCCCGCTGTCGTTGATGAGCACGCCGAACACCGCGGGCACCGCGGTGGGATGGTGATGCCGGACATGGCTCTGGATCTGACGCAGTTTGACGACGTGCTTCACGCAGCTCGCAGCGCCGGGATCGAGGCCAACAGGCTGGAAATCCGCCCGGCCAAAAGCGCGGATCGGGCCTGGACGGTAACGGAGATCGACCGCAGCTGGCCAACGCGGGTGGACGCGGTGGCGATAGATCCGCACTCGATGCAGATCCTCGACCGAACCCGGTTCGCCGATTTTCCCCTGATGGCGAAGCTGACCCGCTGGGGCGTGGATTTCCATATGGGGATCTTGTTCGGCCTGGTGAACCAGCTGCTGCTTATCGCCTTCGGTCTGGCGCTGTGCGTGCTGATCGTCTGGGGATACCGCATGTGGTGGATGCGCCGTCCGGCAAAATCGCCAGCGGATCCGGTTCACACGCTGTGCCAGAGCTGGCTGGCGCTCTCGCGATGGGGAAGGGCGGTAACGGTAGCGGTAAGCGTGCTGCTGGGGATGGCGCTTCCGGTGATGGGCGGCAGTCTGCTGCTGTTCATCCTGTTTGACTGGCTGCGCTGGCGAGCGGCCGTACAGGTGTCGCTCGCCGAATCATCCGTCAAATAGGCCTTAGGGCGTGCTGATGACCACCGCGACGCGGCGGTTTTCGGCACGTCCCTGCGAGGTGCTGTTGCTGGCGACAGGATATTTTTTGCCTAACCCCTGGGTAGTGAGATTGCTGCGCGGGATTTTTGCCCCCGCGGCCCAGGTGTCGGCAACAACGTTTGCACGCTTCAGCGACAGCGCTTCGTTGTAGCTGTCCTCCCCGTAGTTATCCGTGTGTCCGTCCATGCGGGCGTGGGTCAGGCCGGTCGCGGCAAGGCGGATGGCCATTGTCTCGATCTCTTTTGCGCTTTCCGGGCGCAGCTGGGCTTCATTTTTCCCGAACAGAATGGTGTCAGAAAGCCCCAGCGACCAGTCGCCATTCATTTCGTTAAAGCCATAAGATTTCATGGCGGCGATTTGCTCGGCGGTGAATTTTCCCTGTGGCGGCGTCTGGCAGCCTGCCAGAACCATTGACGCCAGTACGAACGGCGCGAGGTATCGCTTTAACATATCGTCTTCCTTTCTAGGATATTGTTTTGGAACGCTGGTTTTTAACGATGTACATGTTGCGGTCGGCTTGCTCCAGCAATGTTTCCATTGAGGTATTTTCCCACGCCAGAGCAAAGCCAATGCTGAGTGACATCGACGCTGTGTGCCCGTTATGCAGATCGAACGGGCGGATAAACTGCTGCGCAAGCGCAGCACAAATGTGTTGAACATCCGTCTCGGAATGGACGCCGTATAAGATCATCGCGAATTCATCGCCCCCAAGACGGTAGGACTGATGGCGCTTTTCACCAAATTCCACCATTCTGCTCGCGACTTCAATGAGCACGCAGTCGCCCGCGGCATGTCCCCAGGTATCGTTGATAAACTTGAAGTTATCGCCGTCCAGGAAAAGCAGGGCGGAGTTCATTTTGGCGGAAGTATCATTCATCAGCGCCGCAATGCTATTGCGAAACGCCGCGCGGTTAGCCAGCCCGGTTAGCGGGTCGTGCATCGCCGTGCGCAGAAGCTGCGCGTTTTTAGCCTGCAGCTTAAGCTGCCACTCTTCCATTTCGTCCAGCAGGCTGTTGAAGTCTTCCCCGAATCGGTGGAATTCTTCTATCTTCCCTTCCTTAACCCGGCGCGAGAAGTTGCGGTTGGAGCGCACGTCGTGCACAACGTCGGTGATATTTTGCATGGCTGCAACCATGCCCTGATGCAGGGAGCGGGTAATGGTCAGGGCAACCACGGAAGCAAACAGAATGCAGCCCGTCAGAACGGCAAACGACATCCAGATGAAATGGCTGATAAGGCTGTCGCGAGCGGTCAGGCGGATTTCACCGATCGCGTTGCCGTTGTGCATTACGGGCTGCGAGACAGGCGTGGGGAACAGCCAGCGGCTGATCAGCGTGCCGAGCGTATCCGTATTGTCCTCAGGGTTCCACGACCAGTAAGCGAAGCGCTTTTTGTGCACGTTAAGGACTTCCGCCACCGCAAATTGCCCCTGTTTACCGAGAGTCGCGAGCGTTTCATTGGCGGCCTGTGGATCGTTAAAGACGAGCGAGGCTTCCAGACTGTGGCTCATGGTCGCGCCCGTTAATTCGAGATTTTTTTGTGCATATTGTTTTAGCGTCACAACGGAAGCAAAACACAATAATAACCATATAAGTGTCATTGTTATTATGACGCTTATCATGCTGATACGCCGTAGCGTTCTTTTAAACGTCGGGCGTGGTGTTGAAGTGAAATCCTTATTCATGCTTCGTATTCCGTGCCAGCATTAATACATCCGGATTAACTCTGACTCCGCTACGTGAGAGAGCATCCAGATTTGCGGAAAATCTAACGCGTTGATTTTCAATTATCAGGCAAAATGCGCTGCCAATAACACATTCCGGGTTTTGCTCAGCGATTAATAGCAAGGGTTTACCCTGGAATTTACTAATTAATTCAAGTTGATTCGCAGGCGATTCAGCGCCGAAATAAATTGCGTCACAGGTCGCTGATAATGCTTCCTGGTGATTGTGAACGATAACCGGCGTATAGGTTAACGGGGGTTGCGCATCCTCACTACCGAGCGCTTGCGTAAAGCGCGACGTGGCAAATATACAGAGTTTTGGGGGGCCGGAAAGCGCTGGCCATCGGGTATAGCTCACGATACCCGATACAATAGAGCGCACCGATTTATCCGTTTCCGTTAGCGCACCGGCGGTGACTGAGCCCGCGATAAGAAACAGCATCAACGCCAGAGTGAGTCGGTAAAAAGAGATCAAGAATGAATTCTCACCAGAATCTGCCGTGCCGCTCTGGAATTAGATGTCCTTAAGAGTTGTCGGCAGAATACCATTGTTTATCAGAGCCGTCATTATGTCCGAAATGCAATTGAAATGACTTAAGTTAAATCTTACAGTTGAATTTATTGTAGAGCTAAAAGAGTAAATCAATTAAGTCTGCTGGCGCTCATGCTTTCATCCATCCCTTGTTGCCAGGCTTCATGCAGTTTGGCTGCATTTTCCACGGTATCGCAGCTTGCGGGGAATGATTTTCCGGCTAATCCCCATGCGTGAATAAAGCCTTCTTCACATACTTTCTTCTGACCATCGGCATATCCTCGGAGATATTCACCGCGATCGACATTCGGATCGTTGAAATTATCGGCCAGCGCCTGGTTATCTTTAACGGGCAGGCCATTCATAGCGTCTTCTTTTCCCGCATCGAACCAGCTCGGGCTTGTCCAGTCAGGCTGAAAGGTATAGGGATTGATTTGGCAACCGGATAAAAGCAGAGCCAACAGCGCAAAACGGGTTGTACGCATAGACATTCTCCTTTTTTTATCAGCATAGCCTGGCGGATGAAAAGGTGAGTGTAATTTTAACTTTACGAATTAATCGGCTATATTTTGCATTAAATTCACTGTTGTAAATTAATGTTTACGTATTTTGGATTGAAATCTTTACTTGGTGTGGTATCGTTGTTCCACCTCAGAGAGGAAACCCACTATCGCAAACGAGCATTACAGGATCGCAATCATGCAAAAAGACGCGCTGAACAACGTACATATCACTGACGAACAGGTATTAATCACTCCGGATCAGCTGAAAGCCGAATTCCCGCTGAGCGTGGCGCAAGAAGCGCAAATTGAGCACTCGCGTCAGACCATTTCTGACATCATCGCCGGGCGCGATCCGCGTCTGCTGGTGGTGTGTGGCCCATGCTCGATTCACGATCCTGAAACCGCCATTGAATATGCCCGTCGATTTAAAGCATTAGCGGAGGAGGTCAGCGATAGCCTCTACCTCGTAATGCGCGTCTATTTTGAAAAGCCACGTACCACCGTCGGCTGGAAAGGGTTGATTAACGATCCGCACATGGATGGCTCGTTTGATGTGGAAGCCGGCCTGAAGATTGCGCGTCGTCTGCTGGTGGAGTTGGTCAGCATGGGGCTGCCGCTGGCAACCGAAGCTTTAGATCCTAACAGCCCGCAGTACCTGGGCGATCTGTTTAGCTGGTCCGCGATTGGCGCGCGCACCACCGAGTCACAAACTCACCGTGAGATGGCGTCCGGCCTGTCGATGCCCGTTGGTTTTAAAAACGGAACCGACGGCAGCCTGGCAACGGCAATCAACGCCATGCGCGCCGCCGCCATGCCGCACCGCTTTGTGGGTATCAACCAGGCGGGCCAGGTTTGCCTGCTGCAAACCCAGGGTAATCCGGACGGTCATGTCATCCTGCGCGGCGGTAAAGCCCCTAACTACAGCCCGGCAGACGTCGCGCAGTGTGAAAAAGAGATGGAACAGGCGGGACTGCGCCCGGCTCTGATGGTAGATTGCAGCCATGGTAACTCCAATAAAGATTACCGTCGTCAGCCTGCGGTTGCGGAATCTGTGGTTGCACAGATCAAAGATGGCAATCGTTCTATTATCGGTCTGATGATTGAGAGCAACATTCACGAAGGCAATCAATCATCTGAACAACCGCGCAGCGCCATGAAGCACGGCGTATCCGTTACGGATGCCTGCATCAGCTGGGAAACCACCGATGCACTGCTGCGTGAGATCCATAAAGATTTAAACGGCCAGCTGGCGACGCGTCTGGCTTAAGAGGTTAGTTATGGTTGCTGAATTGACCGCGCTGCGCGATCAAATTGATGAAGTAGATAAAGCATTGCTGGATTTGCTGGCGCGCCGTATGTCCCTCGTCGCCGAAGTGGGCGAGGTGAAAAGCAAATATGGTTTGCCGATTTATGTCCCGGAGCGCGAAGCCTCTATGCTCGCGTCCCGGCGTAAAGAGGCGCAGGCGCTGGGCGTTTCTCCTGATTTAATTGAGGATGTGCTGCGCCGCGTGATGCGCGAATCCTATTCCAGCGAAAACGACAAAGGGTTCAAAACCCTTTGTCCTGCGCTGCGCCCGGTGGTGATTGTGGGCGGCGCCGGCCAAATGGGGCGTCTGTTTGAGAAGATGCTGGCACTTTCCGGCTATCAGGTGCGCATTCTGGAAAAAGAGGACTGGGCTCGCGCACCGGAACTGATGAAGGATGCGGGCATGGTGATCGTCAGCGTGCCGATCCACGTTACGGAACAGATCATCGCGAAACTTCCGCCTCTGCCAGAGGACTGTATTCTGGTCGACCTGGCCTCGGTGAAGAATGGCCCGCTGCAGGCGATGCTGGCGGCGCACACAGGCCCGGTACTGGGTCTGCACCCGATGTTTGGCCCGGACAGCGGCAGCCTTGCCAAGCAGGTGGTTGTCTACTGTGATGGTCGCCAGCCAGAAGCCTACCAGTGGTTCCTGGAACAGATTCAGGTATGGGGTGCGCGGCTGCACCGCATCAGCGCGGTTGAGCACGACCAGAACATGGCGTTCATTCAGGCGCTGCGCCACTTCGCAACCTTTGCCTACGGTCTGCATCTGGCCGAAGAGAACGTCCAGCTTGAGCAGCTGCTGGCGCTTTCATCACCGATCTACCGTCTGGAGCTGGCGATGGTTGGGCGCCTGTTTGCTCAGGATCCGCAGCTTTATGCGGACATTATTATGTCGTCTGAGAACAACCTGGCGCTTATCAAACGTTACTACCAGCGATTTGGGGAGGCGATCACCCTGCTGGAGCACGGCGATAAGCAGGCCTTTATCGACAGCTTCCGGAAAGTCGAACACTGGTTTGGCGATTACGCCCAGCGCTTCCAGAGCGAAAGCCGCACGCTGTTGCGTCAGGCAAATGACAGTCGCCAGTAATGCGATGATGTATATACTAAAAGCCAGCTATGCTGGCTTTTTTCATTATGGGGAACGGACATGCCTGAACCGAAGCTGCTGTTGAACTACACCGGGAACTTGCCGGAATGCCCGACCTGGAGCGCAGAAGAAAATGCCCTTTACTGGGCCGATATCCTGGAAGGGGAGATCCACCGCTACCATCTGCCAACGGCGGAGCACAGCGTTTTGTCCTTTCACGAAGAGGTAGGCTGCTTTGCCCTGCGCGAGCGCGGCGGGTTTATCGTCGCCATGCGCAACGCTGTCTGGCTGACGGATAAGCACGGCCTGCTTCAGCGCAAGGTGTGCGATAACCCATCGAACCCGCAGCTTGCGCGTTTTAACGACGGCGGGACCGATTTTCTGGGACGCTTTTACGCGGGAACGTTCTGGAGCCCGGGGGATTACAACGGCGCAATGCTGATGCGAATCGACACCGACCTGACGCCGAAGGTGATCCAGTGTGATATCCACGGGCATAACGGCCTGGCGTTCAGCCCGGATCGGCAGTGGATGTTCACCTCTGATACCCCTAACGGCGTTATCTACCGCACACCGCTGGATGCCCAGGGCGAGCCGGGTCAACGGCAGATCTTTCATCGATTTGAGGAAGGGGAGGGCATTCCTGACGGCGCCGCAATGGACGTTGAAGGGTGCTACTGGAGCGCGCTGTTTGACGGCTGGCGCGTTGCGCGGTTCTCACCGCAGGGCGAACAGCTGGAAGAGTATCGGCTGCCGGTGCGCTGCCCGACGATGGTCTGTTTCGGCGGCGAGGATATGAAAACGCTCTTTATTACCACCACGCGGGAAAATATGGATGAGGAAGAGCTGGCGGCATTCCCGCTCTCCGGCGCTATCTTCACCCTGCCAGTCAGCGTGGCAGGGATGAAGAAAAGCCGCTTTATCGAAGGTTAAGCCGGGTCTACCGGAACCACGTTCTCGCTCGGATAGCAGCCCAGCACCTTCATGGAGCGGGTGATCTCGCCCAGTTCACGTAAGGCTTTCTGCATGGACGCAGATTCCAGATTGGCCTGAATATCCAGATAGAACATCTCTTCCCACGGGTTGCCGTGGATAGGGCGTGATTCCAGTTTGGTCATGATCAGGTTGTGGTTACGCAGCACCAGAAGGGCCTCAACCAGGGCGCCTGCCTGCTGGCCGGTTGCCATCAGCAGCGTGGTTTTTGCCGGAACCTGGTCAGACACATCAATGGCCTTGCGCGCCAGAACGATAAAGCGCGTGATGTTTTGCGTCTGATTCGCCAGGTTGCGCTCCAGCACCTGCAGCCCATACAGCGCGCCGCCGGCCTCGCTGCCCAGAGCGGCAACGGTCGGGGAATTGGCCTGCGCGACTTTCTCCATCGCGGCAGAGGTACTTTCGGTGTACTCAATTTTCCAGTTCGGATAGCGGTTCAGGAACTGGCTGCACTGCTGGAACGGCTGCGGATGGCTGTATACCGTTTCAATTTTCGACAGGTCGGTTGAGCCTGAAACCAGCACGCAGTGGTCGATAGGGATCGTCATCTCGCCAACCAGCGACAGGGTGGTGTGCTGGAGCAGATCGTAAACGTCGTTAATCGCGCCGGAACTGGTGTTCTCAATCGGCACCACGGCGTAATCGGCCTGACCGGTTTCCACCTGGTTGAAGATATCGGCAAACTTCGCGCAGCCGCTCTCGATAAACTCTTCAAAGTGGCGCGCCGCGTACTGACGAGCCGCGAGGTGCGAATATGAGCCTTTAGGGCCCAGGAACGCGATACGGGCAGAGTGAGGATTGGTTTTGTTCAGGTGCTGCTGGAGCAGCGCTTGCTGGGTCAGAACAGAGTCTTCAATGATGAGCTGGAACAGGCGGGTGATGTAATGGGCATCAAGATGGTGCGCTTTGCCGAGCTGAATCAGGCGCTCCAGCAGGTCGCGCTCGCGGTCGATATCGCGAACAGGGCGATGGGAGTCCAGCTTGGCTTTGCCCACCTCAATCGCAAGCGCGCGGCGTTCCGCCAGCAGCGCCAGTAACTTCTCATCCAGCGCGCTAATTTTTACGCGTAAATCCAGTAACGGGTTTTCCGGTGTCATAGTGTTGCCTGTCTCATTTATCGTTATCAATAAAAAAGGCCCCCCGGTTTGGGAGGCCTTGTTGTTCGTCTTCGCATTCTTTATCACACGACGAAACGCCTCCCATTCAGGGGAAGGTAAAAAAGAATGCGAAGAAAAACGGCGTTTGTTTCATGGAGTCATCCTGTGGTTGATACCGTTAAAGTACCCGTACTGTTTTCACCCTGTCAATAAAAAACGCGCCCGGAGGCGCGTTGGCGGTACACTCAATTTAAAGGATTACTCTTCTTCAACTTCTTCCGCGAAGCTGGCGTCTTTCACCGAGGTTGCGGCGCGACGTGCTTCACCTTTGTGTTGCACTTTATTGAGCTGCCGTTCCAGCTTGTTGATCAAATCGTTAATTGCGGTGTACATATCCTCATGTTTAGCGCTGGCGACCAGATGGCCGTTAGGAGTATTGATAGTTGCGTCAGCGATAAAACCCTGCGGCTCCTTGGACAGAATGATATGTGGGTTAATCAAATGAGTTTGCCATTTATCCAGTTTGGCTAGACGGTCTGCGACGTGCTGGCGAATTGCCGGAGTAATTTCCATTTGTTTACTGGTAATGTTCATTGTCATAAATTTTACCTCTTGTCTTTCCGTCTTGGTGATTCCAGCATACCTGTCCTAATGTCAAAATGTGTGATTTAGATCACGTTATTTTGTCGGTTTTTGTCAGGGAATCTTTTTTGTGAGGCAGGGCAGGTAGAGGTGATTTTTACCTTGTCGAACTCAAGAATTGCGGTCATAGTTGATGGGATGCGTTGGAGCTAAACCGCTTCAGCTAGCGACAGAAATGCATAAAAAAACGGCAGCCCTCGGGCTGCCGTTTTGCTTTCTAGGTCGTATCAGGTGTTGCTGCTGTTGGCCGCGATAATTTTCGCGACTTTTTCAGCCTGTGCGTTCATCTGCATCTGACGGTAAGCGTTCTCCATCAGCTTCAGACTATCGCGAGTAGCCTGCGTGTCCGGGTAATCGCGAAGCATACCTTCGACACGGTTTACCACGGCAACCCATGCTCCACGGCGGGTATAGTATTCCGCTACGGAGTATTCATATTTCGCCAGACGGTCTTTCAGGAACACCAGACGTTTGCTCGCATCGGTCACGTACTGGCTGTTCGGATAGCCGCGCACCAGCTTGGAGAAGTCGTTGAAAGCGTCACGCGCATGTTGAGGATCGCGATCAGAACGGTCTACGCCGAAGAAGCCCTGCAGCGCGCTATCATCCAGCGCCATGTTGGTCAGTCCGCGCATATACATGACATAATCAATGTTAGGATGAGTCGGATTCAGACGCATGAAGCGGTCAATCGTTGCCTGAGCCAGCGGCAGATCGGCATTTTTATAGTAAGCGTAGATAAGATCTAACTGGACTTGCTGCGAATACGGGCCAAATGGATAGCGGTTATCCAGCGCTTCCAGTTGCGTTATTGCCTGTTTCCAGTTACCGTCCTGCAACTTTTGTTGTGCAGTCGCGTATATTTCATTCGGCGGATTGTCAGGGACCTGTTCATTTGAACCGGAGCAGCCCACCAAAGCCAGGCTCAACGTGGCCGCTGCCACCAGATATTTCATGCGCGTCATGACGTTTTGACTTTCCTCAAATGTTTGTCCGGGAGAATCTCTGTTCCTGCTCCCGATTAAGACCAGCTACAATAGCACACTATATTAAACGGCAAAGCCGTAAAACCCAACGTTAAACGAAGAAGCAGTTTATGGCACAACGAGTAGAACTCACCGCAACAGTCTCCGAAAATCAGCTCGGTCAACGCTTAGATCAGGCTTTGGCCGAATTGTTCCCTGATTATTCGCGTTCACGTATAAAAGAATGGATCCTCGACCAGCGCGTGCTGGTTAACGGTAAAGTCTGGGACAAACCGAAAGAGAAAGTGTTTGGCGGAGAAGCCGTCGCCATCAATGCTGAAATCGAAGAAGAAATGCGCTTCGAACCGCAGGATATCCCACTGGAAATTGTCTATGAAGATGACGACATTCTGGTGATCAACAAGCCACGCGACCTGGTTGTTCATCCGGGCGCAGGGAATCCTGATGGCACGGTGCTGAACGCGTTACTTCATTATTACCCACCGATTGCTGACGTGCCGCGCGCCGGTATCGTTCACCGTCTGGATAAAGACACGACGGGCCTGATGGTGGTGGCGAAAACCGTTCCCGCTCAGACGCGTCTGGTGGAGTCCTTGCAGCTGCGCGAAATCACCCGTGAATACGAAGCTGTCGCAATCGGTCACATGACCGCGGGCGGCACGGTTGACGAGCCAATCAGCCGTCACCCAACCAAACGTACCCATATGTCGGTGCACCCAATGGGCAAACCGGCGGTGACGCACTACCGCATTATGGAGCACTTCCGTATCCATACGCGCCTGCGTCTGCGTCTTGAAACGGGTCGTACTCACCAGATCCGCGTTCACATGGCCCACATTACCCATCCGCTGGTGGGTGACCAGGTTTACGGTGGACGCCCGCGCCCGCCAAAGGGTGCGTCTGAAGAGTTCATCAGCGTACTGCGTAAATTTGACCGTCAGGCGCTGCACGCAACAATGCTGCGCTTGTATCACCCAATCACCGGCATTCAGATGGAATGGCACGCGCCTATCCCACAGGATATGGTTGAGCTTATCGAAGCCCTGCGCGCTGATTTTGAAGAGCACAAGGAGCAAGTGGACTGGTTATGACCAAACTGATTGTCCCGGAGTGGCCGCTGCCCGCTGGCGTGGCCGCCTGTAGTTCGACCCGTATCGGCGGAATAAGCCAGGGGGCGTGGGAGTCTTTAAATCTCGGCGCGCACTGTGGCGATGTTCTCGAACACGTAGAGGAAAACCGCAAGCGCATGTTTGCGGCTGGAAACCTGCCGTCGAAACCGGTCTGGCTGGAACAGGTTCATGGCAAAGAGGTTCTGAAGCTAACGGGGGAACCCTATGATTCCAAACGCGCGGACGCCTCTTACAGCAATACTCCCGGGACAGTTTGTGCCGTCATGACCGCCGACTGCCTGCCCGTGCTTTTCTGCAATCAGGCCGGAACCGAAGTCGCTGCTGCACACGCGGGGTGGCGAGGATTATGTGAAGGCGTCCTGGAAGAGACAATTTCCTGCTTCGAAGATAGCCCTGCGAACATTATCGCCTGGCTTGGCCCGGCAATTGGCCCGCGCGCATTTGAGGTTGGGCCAGAGGTTCGTGACGCGTTTATGGCTAAAGATCCGCAGGCCGCCAGCGCTTTCATGCCATCAGGTGAAAAATATCTGGCTAATATTTACCAGCTTGCAAGACAGCGTCTTAATCGCGCTGGTATCACGCAGATCTTCGGGGGCGATCGCTGTACGTTCACCGAAAAGGGTGATTTTTTCTCTTATCGCCGCGACAAGGTCACGGGCCGTATGGCAAGTTTCATTTGGCTGATATAACCTAAAGAATCAAGACGATCCGGCACGTGCCGTTTTCTTTTCACATAATTCTGGTCATTAACCTTGAATAATTGAGGGATGACCTCATTTAATCTCCAGTAGCAAATTTGACCTGTTATGGGAGGAGTTATGCGTCTGGATCGTCTTACTAATAAATTCCAGCTTGCTCTCGCCGATGCCCAGTCTCTCGCACTGGGGCACGACAACCAATTCATCGAACCTCTTCATTTAATGAGCGCCTTACTGAATCAGGAAGGGGGATCGGTACGTCCATTATTAACGTCCGCTGGCATTAATGCTGGCCAGCTGCGCACGGCCATCGATCAGGCTTTGAGCCGTTTACCGCAGGTCGAAGGGACCGGCGGTGATGTTCAGCCATCTCAGGATCTGGTCCGCGTGCTGAATCTTTGCGACAAGCTGGCGCAAAAACGTGGGGACAACTTTATTTCGTCAGAACTGTTTGTTCTGGCCGTTCTTGAATCACGCGGTACTTTGACCGACCTGCTGAAAACTGCCGGAGCAACAACCGCCAACGTGACTCAGGCGATTGAACAAATGCGCGGAGGTGAAAGCGTGAACGATCAGGGAGCCGAAGACCAACGTCAGGCGTTGAAAAAATTTACCGTCGATCTGACCGAGCGTGCCGAGCAGGGCAAACTCGATCCGGTTATCGGTCGTGATGAAGAAATTCGCCGCACCATTCAGGTGCTGCAGCGTCGTACCAAAAACAACCCGGTGCTTATCGGTGAGCCAGGCGTAGGTAAAACGGCCATCGTTGAAGGGTTGGCGCAGCGTATCGTTAACGGCGAAGTGCCGGAAGGGCTGAAAGGCCGTCGCGTACTGGCGCTGGACATGGGCGCGCTGGTGGCCGGTGCGAAATATCGCGGTGAGTTCGAAGAGCGCCTGAAAGGCGTGTTAAACGATCTGGCAAAACAGGAAGGCAACGTCATTCTGTTTATCGACGAACTGCACACGATGGTGGGGGCGGGTAAAGCCGACGGCGCGATGGATGCCGGGAACATGCTGAAACCTGCGCTGGCGCGCGGTGAGCTTCACTGCGTGGGCGCCACAACGCTCGATGAGTATCGTCAGTACATTGAAAAAGATGCTGCTCTGGAACGTCGTTTCCAGAAAGTGTTTGTCGCTGAACCGACGGTTGAAGACACCATCGCGATTTTGCGTGGTCTGAAAGAGCGCTATGAGCTGCACCACCACGTGCAGATCACCGATCCGGCGATTGTGGCCGCGGCAACGCTTTCGCACCGTTACATCGCCGATCGCCAGTTGCCTGACAAAGCCATCGACCTTATTGATGAAGCTGCATCAAGCATTCGTATGCAGATTGACTCGAAGCCGGAAGAGCTCGACAGACTCGATCGCCGAATCATTCAGCTCAAGCTGGAGCAGCAGGCTCTTAATAAAGAGTCAGATGAAGCGAGTAAAAAACGTCTGGATATGCTTAACGAAGAGCTGGAAGACAAAGAGCGCCAGTACTCTGAGTTAGAAGAAGAGTGGAAAGCCGAGAAAGCTTCCCTTTCTGGAACCCAGACCATTAAGGCTGAGCTTGAGCAGGCGAAGATCGCTATTGAACAGGCTCGTCGCGTCGGCGACCTGGGGCGCATGTCGGAACTTCAGTACGGTAAAATTCCAGAATTGGAAAAACAGTTAGAAGCCGCAACACAGGCAGAAGGCAAAACCATGCGTCTGCTGCGTAATAAAGTGACCGACGCAGAAATCGCGGAAGTGCTGGCGCGCTGGACCGGTATTCCTGTTGCCCGCATGATGGAAAGCGAGCGTGAGAAACTGCTGCGAATGGAGCAGGACCTGCACCGCCGTGTTATCGGTCAGGATGAAGCGGTTGAAGCCGTATCGAATGCGATCCGTCGTAGCCGCGCTGGTTTGTCCGATCCTAACCGTCCTATCGGCTCATTCCTGTTCCTTGGGCCTACCGGCGTGGGTAAAACAGAGCTCTGTAAAGCGCTTGCGAACTTTATGTTCGATAGCGACGATGCGATGATCCGTATCGACATGTCCGAGTTCATGGAGAAACACTCCGTGTCGCGGCTGGTGGGTGCGCCTCCGGGATATGTCGGTTATGAAGAGGGCGGATACCTGACGGAAGCCGTTCGTCGTCGTCCTTACTCCGTCATTCTTCTGGATGAGGTGGAGAAGGCGCATCCGGATGTGTTCAACATCCTGCTGCAGGTTCTGGACGATGGTCGACTCACCGACGGGCAGGGCAGAACGGTCGATTTCCGCAATACCGTGGTGATCATGACTTCTAACCTCGGTTCCGATTTGATTCAGGAACGTTTCGGCGAGCTGGATTACGGACACATGAAGGATCTGGTGCTGGGCGTTGTGAGCCAGAACTTCCGTCCTGAGTTCATTAACCGTATCGATGAAGTTGTCGTCTTCCACCCGCTGGGTGAAAAACACATTGCTTCTATCGCGCAGATCCAGCTGCAGCGTCTTTATAAACGTCTGGAAGAGCGTGGGTATGAAATCCACATCTCTGATGAAGCGCTGAAATTGCTGAGCGAAAATGGTTACGATCCGGTTTATGGTGCGCGTCCTCTGAAACGTGCTATCCAGCAGCAGATCGAAAACCCGCTGGCTCAGCAAATCCTCTCCGGCGAGCTGATTCCGGGGAAAGTAATTCGCCTGGAAGTGAACGACGACAAAATTGTGGCAGTGCAGTAAGTCACAAAACACCAAAAACGAGCCGCTTGCGGCTCGTTTTTGTTTAAAAACCAGGCAAAAATAGATGGTTGATGTGTGATTTGCCTGGAAAGTGAGCGGTCGGTAAATAATTTTCACTTTGTACTTGCAGGTTCGGAATTACCCCCTATAATGCGCCTCCACTGACACGGAACAACGGCAAACAAGCCGCCGGGT
>NZ_CAXOFU010000015.1:0-119164 GCF_964208575.1 Enterobacter soli
CTTCGTTATTGTCTGAAGATGTCTATACCCCCTCTCCCCGTGGGAGAGGGCTGGGGTGAGGGCATCAGACGATGCGTTAGCTTTCAGGCGTTAAGTCCCCGCCGAAATCGGCGAACCGGAGACCGGATGACAAGGGCTGGACGCCAGGGATGGCGGCCAGAGGCGAATCGAGACAGGATGTCGAGTTGAGCCGACCGCAGGCAGAGGGTCGGGAGGTGAGCGCAGTGCGAAGCACCGATTTTTTGCGGGGCCGCGGGGATTGATAAGGGGGCCGCGGTGGCCCCCTTATCTCGTTCACAGGCTATGAACGTCTTATTTTCTGCCGGTCATGAGGTGAACGAAACAATACCACCGTCCCCCCACCGTAACTCCCATTAAGCCTCCTGCTCCACCAGCTCAGCCTCAACCTCCATCTGCCCCTCATTCTGCGCCAGCATCGCCGTCGCAATGCCGTTCCCCAGCACGTTAATCGCTGAACGCCCCATATCGAGGAAATGGTCGATCCCCATCAGCAGCAAAATACCCGCCACCGGGATGTTAAAGCTCGGAATGGTCGCCGCCAGCACCACCAGCGCAGAGCGCGGCACGCCCGCGATCCCCTTGGAGGCCAGCATCAGCGTCAGCATCAGCACCGTCACTTCGGAGAAGCTCAGGTGAATATTGTACGCCTGGGCGATAAACATTGAGGCAAAAGAGCAGTACACCATCGAGCCCACCAGGTTAAACGAATACCCAATCGGCAGCACGAAGGAGACGATATTGCGCGAGCAGCCAAAGCGCACCAGCTGCTCCAGGGTTTTCGGGTAGGCCGCCTCGGAACTGCTGGTGGTGAACGCCACCAGCACCGGATCTTTCAGCATGCTGACCAGGCGGAAAATCTCCTTTTTCAGCACCATATAGCCCACCGCCAGCAGCACCAGACAGGTCAGCACGATAGCCACATAGTACCCGCCGATAAACGACGCATAGTTAAGCAGAATGCCCAGCCCCTGGGTGGCAATCACCGAGGAGATGGCGGCAAAAATGGCCAGCGGCGCAACGTACATCACGTAGCCGGTCACTTTCAGCATGATATGGGAAACCACATCCAGCGCGGCAACCAGCGGGGCGTTGAATTTCTCGCCCAGCGACGCGCCGCCGATGCCGAAGAACATTGAGAACACCACGATTTGCAGGATCTCGTTATTCGCCATCGCCCCGGCAATGCTGGTTGGGATGGTGTGGGACAGGAACCCTTTCAGCGTCATACCGCCCACCGCCAGACCGGTATCCACCGACTCTTTCGGGATCGCCAGGTTCAGGCCGCTGCCGGGATGCTCCATCGTCACGATAAACAGCCCCACCAGAATCGACAGCACGGAGGAGCTGATAAACCACACCATCGCCTTGCCGCCCACGCGGCCAATGGTGGAGGTTTCGCCAAGCTTCATAATGCCGACCGTTAAGGTGCTGAACACCAGCGGGGCAATAACCATTTTGATCAGACGAAGGAAAATATCGGTGAGAAGGGTGATGTTATCCGACCACGCGGTAATCACGTCCTGTGATGCGTACTCGTGTATCGCTGCCCCTGAAAGAATACCCGCCAGCATGAATATCACGATGAAGAGTGTGAGTTTGTTTGCACTTGCCACGAAAAAATACCCTCTTTGCACTTAGGATCTCTCCTGTGCAAATGCATATTTAATTTTTATATCTGCACAGGAATTCATTCAGCACATAAATTGAAGTAAAGCAGGGTCAGTTACAACTAGTTTTTAATTTTTATTAAATTAGTTGCTGGTGCTGCAACGATATATTGTGACTCACATCACGTTTTTGTGGATATATCTTCAAGTAAGAAACGTCTTAATGACTTTTTAATTCGTTAACCAAATGTTTTTTAAGTGAATTTTATGTCAATAAGGTAAAAGTCGTACAGGGGATGGCGCGAGTGGTTGAAGCGGTGACCATAAACTAAATTCCTAATAACCCCCCTCAGAGGAAAGTTAAGCGGGGCTAACATGTTGAGTGCAATTAATAAAATGTGAAAAGCGAGCAGAAATATCTTCTGGAGGGCAGTAAATGAAAAGAAAACTCCTTTTGATCTGTACGGGCACCATGCTGTCAGCCGTCATGGTCCAGCAGGCGCTGGCGGTGACCAGTAGCGGGACGATCGGCGCGACCCTGACGCTAACCAACGGTTGCCTGATTAACGGCTCGCCAACGCAGAACGGCATCAACTTCGGGACGCTCGATTTTGGTACGCATCCGGCGACATTCTCCACGCTCACCACCCAGCTCACCGGCGCCAGCGGGGGAAACACCTTCACCATCCAGTGCACCACCGCCAGCTACACGGTGGCGATAACCGGTAACACCAACTCCACCGCCCCGGGCACCGTGGTGGGGACGCCGGGCACGCCAGCGCGGTATCTGGTCAACACCGCCAACGCCGCTCAGGGGGTGGCCTACAGCCTCTACAGCGACAGCGGATTCAATAACGTGATCGCGAACAACGCGGCGATCCCGGTGGCCTCCACCGCCGGAGGGGTGAACAGCTACACCCTCTTCGGGCGAATCACCGGCGGCGGCAACAGCGTCACGGTTGTACCGGGCACCTACACCGACACCATTAACGTCAGCGTGACCTACTAACCCCCGAGCCCGCCATGAAGGCAAAGCTTTTACGTCTGCGCGCCGCCGCAGAGGGATTTCTGCACGCTTTTTTTGCGCTGTCGGCGGGGGCGTTTATCTGCTTCCCGGCGGGGGCCGTTACGCAGCAGAACTTTAAGGTCAGCGCGACCATCGTTCCGGGATGTTCCGTGACGGCCGGAACGGGCGGCGTGCTCGGCACGCTGGATTTTGGCACCCACACCGGGGTTGAAAGCGCCCCGGTGAATACTAGCTTTGTGCCAAACGGGTCGCTCTCGATAGCCTGCACGCCGGGCGTCGGGCTGACCATGAGCATTGACGGCGGGCAGCACTACGCGTCGGTGCGGCAAATGCAGCGCTCGGGCGGAACCGAGGTGGTGGGCTACCGGCTTTACAGCAGCAGTTCGCTGGCGGCCAACAGTGAGATCGGGGTCAACCAGGCCGTCGCGGTGAGCTACACCAACAGTAACAACATTGCGCTGCCGCTGTTTGGCGTGGCGCTCCTGACGGGGTTCAGCCCTGCGGGTACATATTCCGATCGGCTCACCGTGACGTTGTCATGGTGATACAGGGAGAAGGTGGATGAAGGTATCTTTACTGCAAGTTTGCGTTTTGGCCGCATGCTGTGCGCCTGCGGTTATGACAAATCCCGCAAGAGCGGCGGCGACCATTTTACTCTGGCCGATTGACCCCTGGCTTTCGGCGGACACCAAAGCGACAGAGCTGTGGGTGCAAAATCAGGGCAACAGCGCCACCACCATGCAGGTGCGCATCGTGCGCTGGAAGCAGGAAAATGGCTATGAGCGCTACACCGCCCAGCAGGATGTGGTCGCCAGCCCGCCGATCGTCACCATCGCCAAAGGCAGCAAGCAGCTTATCCGCCTTATTAAACAAAGCGATGTCCCGATGGGCGTCGAACAGGCCTACCGCATTATCGTCGACGAAATTCCCCAGGCGGATGCCAAAGCGGAACCCGTCATTGGCCTCAAGCTGCAAATGCGCTACTCCATTCCGCTGTTCGTCTATGGACAGGGGATCCCGACCATTAAAGAAGGGGCGCACCACGCGCTGGCGCAGACGCAAAACCTGAGCTGGCGAGTGGTTCACGAGGAGGGGAAACCCGCGTTGCAGGTGCGCAATACGGGGGATGTTCACGTCAGGCTAAGCCAGGTGACCCTGGAGCAGGGGGGGCAAAAACGCACGGTTGCGGATGGGCTGCTCGGCTATGTCCTGCCGGACAGCATCCGAAGCTGGCCGATCCCCGCCGGGATAGCCCGCCCGGACCGGATGAGCGCGCAGATTAATGCCAGGGATACGCAATGGCAGTCGACGCCCGTCAACTGAAGCCCGCGATGATTATCCTGCTCTGCGTCACGACAAGTACCTGGGCCGAGCCCGGCGATGACAGTCTACCGCCGCCGCCGGACGCCCGGGCGCTGAACGACGAAGCGCAATTCCAGCTCACCGTGGTGCTCAACCACTACGATACCGGGCTGGTTGCGCCGGTGACCCAGCGCGGCGGGGCGTTTTTTATCTCCAGCGCCGACCTGCTGCGCGCGGGGCTGCCGCCGGAGCACGTGCCGACGGGGGAGGTTAATCTTTCGACGCTTTCCCAGGTACGCGTCGAGTATGACAGCGCCGGGCAGCGCCTGCTGCTGACGGTCCCGCGCGACTGGATCGCGGCGCGGGTCACGCCGTTCAGCGGGCAAAATGCCCAGAGCAAGCCGCACTACGGCACCGGCGCGCTGCTCAATTACGACCTCTACACCAACCACACGGAACATACCGGTGGCCAGGCTTCCCTGTGGCACGAGTTCCGCTACTTCAACGAAAACGGTTCCTTCTCCTCGACCGGCTACGCCCGGGAAAACTTCGCTGGGAACGCCGGCCAGCAGGAGGGGTACGTTCGGTACGACACCACCCTGATGGTCACGCATGAAGACGATGCCACCACCTGGAGCGCCGGGGATGTGATCAGCGACGCCCTGAGCTGGAGCAGCAGCGTGCGCATGGGCGGGATCAGCTATGGCCGCGATTTCTCCCTGCGCCCGGATCTGGTCACCTGGCCGCTGCCGGAGTTTTCGGGGGAAGCGGCGGTGCCCACCTCGGTGGATCTGTTTATTAACGGCTATCGCTCCGGCTCGACGCAGCTCCAGCCGGGGCCGTTCACGCTCACCAATCTGCCCTACATCAACGGCGCGGGGGATGCGGTGCTGATCACCACCGACGCCCTCGGGCGGCAGGTCAGCACCACGCTGCCGTTTTACGTCACCAGCGATCTGCTCAAGGCGGGGCTGAGCGACGGGGCGGTCACCCTCGGCAGCCTGCGGCGAAACTACGGAATTAAGAACTTCGACTACGGCCCGGCGGCGGGCAGCGGATCGTACCGCTACGGGGTAACCGACTGGCTGACGCTCGAAGGCCACGGCGAGGCGGCCGAAGAGCTGGCGCTGGGCGGGGCGGGAACGGTCGTGAAGCTCGGGCGCTTTGGGGTGGTCAATTCGTCATACACCCGCAGCCGGATGCGCGGGGACGAGGGCGGACAAATCAACTGGGGATACCAGTACAGCACAAGCGAGTTCAGCGTCGCCACGCAGCACACCCGCCGCGACCGGGGGTTTGGCAACCTGGCGCTGTACGACCAGCCCACCGTTTACGATGAAAACAACAAGCCCGTCGCCAGCCTGAGCCGCAATACCGATCAGTATTCCCTGACCTTCAACATGGGGCAGTTCGGCAATATTGGCGCGGCGTGGATTGGCGTTGAAAGCTTCGACAGCCAGAAAACCGAGCTGCTCAACCTCTCCTGGAGCCGCAACCTGTGGGGCAGCAGCAGTATTTATCTCGCCGCCAGCCGGGACCAGCAGCGCGGCGACTGGACGGTGGCAATGTCGTTGCAGGTGCCGCTCGGGGAGCGCGACAGCGCCGCCGTCACCTTTGAAAACACCCCGGACTCCGGCAATACCCAGCGCATTAACTACAACCACTCGATGCCGTCCGACGGCGGATTTAGCTGGAACATGGCCTGGGCGAACCAGTCGCGCTCGAGCAATTACCAGCAGGCCACGCTCGGCTGGCGCAACAGCAACGTCGAGGTGCAGGGGGGCGGCTACGGCGAGCAGGACATGATGACCTGGTGGGGCGAGGCGATGGGCTCCCTGGTGCTGATGGACGGCGAACTCTTTGCCGCCAATAAAATCAACGATGCCTTCGTGGTGATCAGCACCGACGGACATCCGGACGTGCCCGTCAGCTATGAAAACCAGCCCGTCGGCAAAACCAACCGCAACGGCTACCTGCTGGTGAGCGGCGTGTCGGCCTATTATCCGGCGAGCTACAGCATCGACACCCTTAATCTTCCGGCGGATACCCGTCTGAAAGAGACCGAGCGGCGGGTGGCTATTCGCCGCCACAGCGGCTATCTGGTGGATTTCCCCATGGAGCAGGAGCGGGTGGCGAGCGTGAT
Organism: Enterobacter soli; assembly: GCF_964208575.1. GTDB lineage: Bacteria > Pseudomonadota > Gammaproteobacteria > Enterobacterales > Enterobacteriaceae > Enterobacter > Enterobacter soli_A. The sequence continues at coordinate 6,101 of NZ_CAXOFU010000015.1, forward strand.
TTTGCATGACGCGCAGGGGCAGGCGATCCCGGTAGGCAGCCAGGTCAGACGCGCCTCTCGCAGCAGTGCGGTGGTGGGCTATGACGGCATCGCCTGGCTGGAAGATCTCAGCGACGTAAACGCGCTGGAGGTCACCACGCCGGACGGCAAGCGCTGCACCGCCACGCTCGCCGTGGACGCTAACCCGGAGCACAAGCTTAAAACCTACGGCCCGCTGACCTGCCGGGAGGCACCGTGAGGCGCCTGCTGCTGGCCCTTGCGCTGCTGATGTTCTCCGGCGGCGGCTGGGCGGCCTGTACCGTCAGCACGGTGAACGCCGCGTTTGGCAGCGTCACCTCCTTTGCCCTGAGCGGCACGAGCGAGGTGGAAACCACCGGCACGCTGGTGGTCTCCTGCGACGCGGTGCTCAACCTGCTGACCAACGACTCGGTCACGCTCACCTACACCAGCGCCTCGGTCTTCGCCAGCAGCCGCGCCACCATGAAGCGCACCGATAACGCGACGATTACCGACGCGATCCCCACCCGGCTGTGCGGGCTGTCCGGCTGTTCCGGAAGCAGCGAAGTGCAAATCAGCAAATCCTATACCTGGAGCGGCAGCACGCTGCTCGGGCTGCTGGGGTCGAAGCAGTACAACATTCCGCTCTATTTTCGCACCGTCGCCGGACAAAACGTGACGGCGGGGCCGTACCAGGTGCTGCTGACGTTCAGCATTAACTACAGCGTCTGCTCCGTGGGCGCGGCGGGGCTGTGCCTGACGCCGCAAACCGGCACCGCAACCACCACCATCCTGCTGAACATGACCGTCACCAACGACTGCAGCGCCATGACCACCCCGGACGTGAACTTCAACAGCGCGCCGCTGGTGCAGAACTTCCCGACCATTTCGCAGGCCATCGCCGTCACCTGCACCAAAGGCAGCACTTACACCATAGGAATTAACAATGGCGCCAACGCCCTGAACAACGTTCGTCGTATGGTGAACGGCACCAGCTACATGAGCTACGACATCTATAAAGAGGCGACGGCCAACCGCTGGGGCGGCAGCGGGAGCGAGCGCTGGGCCAGCTCGGCCTCCTCGCAGGTCAGCGCCGACGGGTTATTGCGCACCTATAACTACACCGCCAAAGTGCTGACCAACCAGACCACGCCGCCCGCCGGAACCTATTCCGATACGCTGATCGTTGACGTTGCCTTCTGACCCCGCGCTTTTCCCTTTCTCAAATGTAAAGTTCCTGTGCTCAGTGCCGATAACACCGTTAATAAATCTATGAGAAGGTGTTGTATGTTGAACCGTATTCGCGTTGTCACGATGCTTATGATGGTGCTGGTCATTTTCGCGCTTCTTCAGCTTATTTCCGGCGGCCTGTTTTTCTCGTCGTTAAAACAAAACCAGGACAGCTTCGCCGCGTCTAACGATCTGCGGGTACAGCAAAGCGAGCTCACCTCGACGTGGGACCTGATGCTGCAAACGCGCATCAACCTGAGCCGCTCGTCGGCGCGCATGATGATGGACCCGAACAACCAGCAGAGCAGCGCCAAAACCGACCTGCTGAAAAACGCCCGCGCCACCCTGGCGGACGCCGCGAAGCACTACGACGCCTTCAAAAAAATCACCCCGCAGCCTGCGATGGAGCAGGTGAGCCAGAATATCGACGAAAAATATCACGCCTACTTTGCCGGGCTGACCGAGCTGATCCAGTTCCTGGAAAGCGGCAACATGGACGCCTACTTCGCCCAGCCAACCCAGGGGATGCAAAACGCCCTCGGCGCGGCGCTCGGGGAATATGCCAAAGCGAGCAGCGACCTCTACCGCAGCGCCTTTGCCGAAAGCCAGAACGACTACCGCTTTGCCAAATGGCAGATGGCGGTGCTGGCCCTGGCGCTGGTGATCGTGCTGGTGGCGGTCTGGTATGGGATTCGCCATATCCTGCTTAACCCGCTGGGCCGCGTCATTGGCCATATCCGCGAGATCGCGGGCGGCGACCTGACCAAAACCCTGACCGTGTCCGGGCGCAACGAGATCACCGAGCTGGCCAACAGCGTTGACCACATGCAGCGCTCGCTGATTGAAACCGTCGCCAACGTCCGCGAAGGCTCGGACGCGATCTACACCGGCACCAGCGAAATCGCGATGGGCAACAACGATCTCTCTTCCCGCACCGAACAGCAGGCCTCTGCCCTGGAAGAAACGGCGGCGAGCATGGAAGAGCTGACCGCCACCGTGAAGCAGAACGCCGACAACGCCCGTCAGGCGTCGAAGCTGGCCGAAAGCGCCTCCGAAACCGCCCAGCGCGGCGGCCGCGTGGTGGACGGCGTGGTGAAAACCATGCACGAAATTGCCGACAGCTCGAAGAAGATTGCCGACATCATCAGCGTGATTGACGGCATTGCCTTCCAGACCAACATTCTGGCGCTAAACGCCGCGGTGGAAGCCGCCCGCGCTGGGGAGCAGGGAAGAGGCTTTGCGGTAGTCGCCGGGGAGGTGCGTAATCTCGCCAGCCGCAGCGCCAACGCCGCCAAAGAGATCAAATCCCTGATTGAAGATTCCGTTTCCCGCGTCGATACCGGCTCCGTGCTGGTGGAAAGCGCAGGGGAAACCATGAATGACATCGTGAATGCCGTCACTCGCGTGACGGACATCATGGGTGAAATCGCCTCTGCATCGGACGAGCAGAGTCGTGGTATCGACCAGGTCGCCCTGGCGGTATCGGAAATGGATCGCGTGACGCAGCAAAACGCCGCGCTGGTGCAGGAGTCCGCCGCGGCGGCCGCTGCGCTGGAAGACCAGGCCAGCCGCCTGAAAATGGCTGTCTCGGCGTTCCGTCTTGCTTCAAAAAATACCAACACGGTCGGCTCGCGTGCCGTTTACAGCGAGACCACCCCCGCGCCGGTAGCCACTCGCTCCCGCGCCGCGGTGACCGGACAAGATGAAAACTGGGAAACATTTTGACTGACATTTAAACCGCGGCTGCTTGCCGCTTATTGGGAGCGTGGATGTTAAATCGTATTCGTATCTCGACCACACTGTTTTTGATTCTGATCCTTTGTGGTGTGTTGCAGGTTGGCAGTAACGGGTTGTCTTTTTGGGCGTTTCGCGATGGCTATCAGAATTTGCAGGAAGTTGAGGCGAGTAACCAACAGCGCTCCGCACTGGCACAAACCCGTGCCGTGCTGTTGCAGGCAAGCACTGCGCTGAACAAGGCGGGAACCTTAACCGCGCTGAGCTATCCGCCGGACGATATTAAGGCGCTGATGGCGACGGCGCGTAACAGTCTGAAGCAGGCCGACGCCCAGTTTAAAGCGTTTAACGCCCAGGCTGCGGTGAGTGAAAAAGGCAAAGCGCTGAAGACCGCGATGCAGAAGAACTTTGAGCAGTGGCATACCGATCTCGATCACCAGGCCACCTGGCTTGAGAATAACCAGCTTTCCGACTTCCTGACCGCGCCGGTGCAGGACTCGCAGGCGGCGTTCGACGGCAGCTTCAACGCGTGGCAGCAGGACATCAACACCTTCGTGGAGCGCGCGGGGGAAGACAGCCGGAAAAGCTACCGCATGTCCGGCGTGATTTTTGCCGCGGTGGTGATCCTGGCGGCGCTGCTGACCGGCGTCGCGCTGTGGTGGTCGCGCAGGATGATTGTGCAGCCGCTGGCGATTATCAGCAGCCACTTTGACAGCATCGCAAAGGGCAACCTGGCGCGTCCGGTGGCGGTTTACGGGAAGAACGAAATTTCGGCGATCTTTGCCAGCCTGAAGGCGATGCAGGGGTCGCTGCGCGAAACGGTGACCGACGTGCGTCAGGGCAGCTACGCCATGCACACCGGGATCTCGGAGATTGCCGCAGGCAACAACGATCTCTCGTCGCGCACCGAGCAGCAGGCGGCGTCGCTGGCGCAAACCGCGGCCAGCATGGAGCAGCTCACCGCCACGGTGAGCCAGAACGCCGACAACGCGCGCCAGGCGTCCGACCTGTCAAAACAGGCGGCGCTGACCGCGAAGCGCGGGGGCGACCAGGCTTCTCACGTCGCCGACACCATGCACGAGATTGCCGCCAGCTCGCAGAAAATTGGCGACATCATCAGCGTGATTGACGGCATTGCGTTCCAGACCAACATTCTGGCGCTCAACGCGGCGGTGGAAGCGGCGCGCGCCGGAGAGCAGGGGCGCGGATTTGCGGTGGTGGCGGGCGAGGTGCGTAACCTGGCGAGCCGCAGCGCCAATGCGGCGAAAGAGATTAAGGTGCTGATTGAAGAATCGGTCTCCCGGGTTGAGCAGGGCTCGGCGCTGGTGGACACGGCGGCCAGAACCATGACCGAGATCGTCACCTCAGTAACAAGAGTGAACGACATCATGGGCGAAATCGCCTCGGCGTCCGATGAGCAGCGTCGCGGCATCGAGCAGGTGGCCCAGGCCGTCAGCCAGATGGATCAGGTCACGCAGCAGAACGCCTCGCTGGTTGAAGAGGCGGCCGCCGCCACCGATCAGCTGGCGAATCAGGCGGATCGTCTGACCGGGCTGGTAGCGGTGTTTAACGTCAACGAGCACGTTGAAGCAGTAACAGAAGTCGGGCGGTCGCAGGCCGTGCCAGTTGTATCCTGAATGTGATTAAGAAGGCGCTATGACATCACCAATGCCCTCAGGGCAAACGTCATTACTGTTGCAGATGACACAGCGCCTCGCGCTGTCCGACGCGCATTTTCGTCGGATATGTCAGTTGATCTACCAGCGTGCGGGGATCGTGCTTGCCGATCATAAGCGAGACATGGTCTACAACCGTCTGGTGCGGCGCTTGCGCACCCTGGGGCTGGACGATTTTGGTCGCTATCTGAGCATGCTCGAAGCGAACCAGAACAGCGCCGAGTGGCAGGCATTTATTAACTCGCTGACCACAAACCTGACCGCGTTCTTCCGCGAAGGCCACCACTTCCCGGTGCTGGCGGAGCACGCCCGCCGCCGCAGCGGCGAGTATCGCGTCTGGAGCGCGGCGGCCTCGACCGGGGAAGAGCCGTACTCGCTGGCGATCACCCTGGCCGACACCCTCGGCATGGCGCCGGGGCGCTGGAAGGTCTACGCCAGCGACATCGACACCGAAGTGCTGGAGAAGGCCCGCAACGGCGTCTATCGCCAGGACGAACTGAAAACCCTGTCGCCGCAGCAGCTTCAGCGTTACTTCATGCGCGGCACCGGCCCGCACGAAGGGCTGGTGCGCGTGCGTCAGGAGCTGGCGAACTGCGTGGAGTTCGCCCCCGTAAACCTGCTGGACAAGCAGTACAACGTTCCGGGGCCGTTTGACGCCATCTTCTGCCGTAACGTGATGATCTATTTTGATAAAACGACGCAGCAGGAGATCCTGCGCCGCTTTGTTCCGTTGCTCAAGCCGGACGGTTTACTGTTTGCCGGGCACTCGGAAAACTTTAGCAACCTCGTGCGTGAGTTTAGCCTGCGTGGGCAAACGGTATATGCGCTGAGTAAGGAAAAAGCATGAGTAAAATCAGGGTATTGTCAGTCGATGATTCGGCGCTGATGCGCCAGATCATGACCGAAATTATCAATAGCCACAGCGATATGGAGATGGTGGCGACGGCACCGGATCCGCTGGTTGCGCGGGATTTAATCAAGAAATATAACCCCGACGTGCTGACGCTGGATGTAGAAATGCCGCGCATGGATGGCATCGATTTCCTCGAAAAATTAATGCGCCTGCGTCCAATGCCGGTGGTGATGGTGTCGTCCCTGACCGGGAAGGGCTCTGAAATCACCCTGCGCGCGCTGGAGCTGGGGGCGGTGGATTTTGTCACCAAGCCGCAGCTCGGCATTCGCGAAGGGATGCTGGCCTACAGCGAGATGATCGCCGACAAGATCCGCACCGCCTCGCGGGCCAAGCTCGCCGCCCATAAACCGATGGCGGCGCCCGCGACGCTGAAGGCCGGCCCGCTGCTCAGCTCGGAAAAACTGTTAGTGATTGGCGCGTCAACCGGCGGAACAGAGGCAATTCGCCATGTACTCCAGCCATTGCCGCTTTCAAGCCCGGGTATTCTGATTACCCAGCATATGCCGCCGGGCTTTACCCGCTCCTTCGCCGAGCGCCTGAACAAGCTGTGCCAAATCAGCGTGAAAGAGGCGGAAGACGGCGAGCGCGTGCTGCCGGGACATGCGTATATCGCGCCCGGAGATAAGCATATGGAGCTGGCGCGCAGCGGGGCGAACTATCAAATCAAAATTCATGACGGGCCGCCGGTTAACCGGCACCGTCCGTCGGTGGATGTGCTGTTTCATTCGGTGGCGAAACACGCGGGGCGCAACGCCGTTGGGGTGATCCTGACGGGGATGGGCAACGACGGCGCCGCCGGAATGTTAGCGATGCACCAGGCTGGCGCCTGGACGATTGCGCAGAATGAAGCAAGTTGTGTGGTGTTCGGCATGCCGCGCGAGGCCATCAATATGGGTGGCGTGAGCGAAGTGGTCGATCTTAGCCAGGTAAGCCAGCAGATGCTGGCGAAAATCAGTGCCGGACAGGCAATACGTATTTGACTCAGGAGTATTATTTTATGGCGGATAAAGAGCTTAAGTTTTTGGTTGTGGATGACTTTTCCACCATGCGACGCATCGTGCGTAACCTGCTGAAAGAGCTGGGCTTCAACAACGTTGAAGAAGCGGAAGACGGCGTGGATGCGCTGAACAAGCTGCAGGCGGGCGGTTACGGTTTCGTGATTTCTGACTGGAACATGCCCAACATGGACGGTCTGGAGCTGCTGAAAACCATTCGCGCTGACGGCAACATGTCCTCTCTGCCGGTTCTGATGGTGACCGCGGAAGCGAAGAAAGAGAACATCATTGCGGCAGCACAGGCGGGCGCAAGCGGTTATGTGGTGAAACCATTTACCGCCGCGACTCTGGAAGAGAAGCTCGGCAAGATCTTCGAGAAACTCGGCATGTGAGGTGGTAGTGATGATGCAACCTGCTATGAAACCCGTTGAAGAACATTCACCCAGCGACATCATTGCCCGCATTGGCAGCCTGACGCGTATGCTGCGCGACAGCCTGCGCGAGCTGGGGCTGGATCAGGCCATCGCCGAAGCGGCGGAAGCCATTCCCGATGCCCGCGATCGTCTGGACTACGTGGTGCAGATGACCGCTCAGGCCGCGGAGCGCGCGCTGAACAGCGTTGAAGCCTCGCAGCCGCACCAGGACGCGATGGAGAAAGGGGCAAAATCCCTGAGCAAGCGCTGGGACGAGTGGTTTGAAAACCCGATTGAGCTGGCGGACGCCCGCGAGCTGGTGACGGATACCCGCCAGTTCCTCGGCGACGTGCCGGGCCACACCAGCTTCACCAACGCGCAGCTGCTGGACATCATGATGGCGCAGGATTTCCAGGATCTGACCGGTCAGGTGATCAAGCGCATGATGGATGTGATTCAGGAGATCGAGCGCCAGCTGCTGATGGTGCTTCTGGAGAACATGCCGGAACCGGCCTCCCGTCCGAAGCGCGAGAACGAAAGCCTGCTCAACGGCCCGCAGCTCGACGCGACCAAAGCGGGCGTGGTGGCAAGCCAGGATCAGGTCGACGACCTGCTGGACAGCCTCGGTTTCTGATGACCAACGCCTCTCCTCAGGCTGTGAAAACAGCCTGAGGAGAGGTTTACCGCAGCTCCATTTTGACCGTCATATTCCCTTCAAACGCTCCCGCCGCCGGCTTTGCCGCCGTGGTACTGACCGGAGCCGCCTGGAGCTGGAACTTGCCGTTGCCCTGTTCGTCCAGGGTTATCGGGAACTCCACGCTGCCGTCCAGCACCACGTCTTTGCCGTTTTCATAAAGCCGGACGCCCAGATCGTCGCGGTTCAGCATTTTGCCAATCAGCGCGTCGCTGCCTTCCGCCACCCCCTGATCGGCAATCAGCGTTAGCTTGATTTTGTCATCGTTCCCAACCTCCGAGCCGTTACATTTCCAGGAGATGTTCACATCTTTTAGGGTATAGCCTCTGGGCGGCTGGCCCTTTGCGACGAAGCTACTGGTCACAATATTGCCCATTTCTATCTCAATAGTGCTCCCGGCGTTAATCACGCAGTTCAGGGGCGCGCTGAGAACCCCGCTCAGATAGATGTTAGACACGTGCTGCGCGTAGTTTAAGTCGCAGCTACCCCCGGAGCCAAAATAGAGGCAGACGTAGTTCTGCACCACCAGCGTTGAGGGGATCACCTCTTCACCAATGATCGGTTTTTTGATGTAGAAGGTCATGCCCATCACGTTCCACTTGAACCGGCGTTTGGTGGTGGTGCTGCCCTTCGGTCGGGTTGCGTCGCTGCAGACGCTGGCCTGGCCTTCCTGATATCTCAGGTTTTCGATGAGCTTGTAGCGTGAGCCCACCGGTGTCGGGTAGGTGTCGACGGGCAGGGCAAATATCCCCGCGCCGTCCGGCGCATTAATCGCGTTGCTGTAGCCTTCGACGTCGATATCCACGTTTTCCGTGAGATAACCGTAGCCGCTGACCCCGGGGCTAAGCGGGCTGGAGGACAGCGAGACTTCCAGCACCGTGGTGGTGGCGAAAAGATTCGCCGGGCAGGCGCAGGAGGCGGTTAATTCGCCGCCGCTGCCGACAATATGATGGTTGATCACCAGCGCACGGTTCTGGGTGTTTTCGGTAGTCGACAGCTCACGCGTATAGTTCGCAGAATAATCAGCCGCGCCCGAAAAGCAGTTTTTGAGCGTGGTCACCGCCGCGTGCCCCGAGGAGGCCGAAACGCAGGAGGCCAGAGCAAGTAAGCGAAGCGAAGTATTAAGGTTCACGGGCACTCTCCGGTTGGCATGGTGCAGTCAGGAGGCGGATCCCTGCTTTATTGGCAGGCCGCTTGAGTTCGTTGAGCGTAATGGCGGCGGTACAGCGTTGGTCGGGGTTGTCCCCCCACTGTACGGAGAGCCGGGTATCGTCGCGTAGACCGGCAAGATAGAGCGTGCCGGTATCATCCACGATGCCGGACAGCTTCTGGTCTGCGCTGGTGGCGACCGCGCCAAACGGCACAAGCCGACCCTGAGGGCGGGTCAGGGTGACCAGGACCCGGTAGCCTACCCTGGCGTCAAAGGTGGCGCGCACCGCCGCGCTGCGGGTCGGGATCACGGTGACCGCCGTGTCCGTGCTGTCCACATCCGGCGGCAGGGTGGTGGTGTCTATGCGAATGGTGTTTTCCTGATACGGGGTCAGGGACGGGATCACCGCGTTCCCCAGCCAGTCGGTCTGAATGCCGCGCTGGTTAAGGAAGCGCACGCCGGAGGCGCCGTTGGCGTTGATCACCGCGAACTGGCTGCCCAGCGGCTGAGAAAGTGTCACCCCGTGCGGGTGCGCCACCAGCGCGCCGCTTGCGCCGTAGCTGAGCTGGCTGTTGTTTTCCGAGGAGGTGAAATACCCGGCGTTCAGGTTGGCGTACTGCGAACGATAGCTGCCGTAAACGCTGCTGTTGTTCACGCCTTCATCCCCTGAACGGCTCTGCTGGAGGGCATAGCTCAGACGTTCATCGTCAAGCAGCGTGCCGTTGAGACCGAGGCTCTGGCTGGTGCCGCCGCTTTTGCTGTTGCTGAGGTTGTAGCTGCTCCAGGCGCGCGGCAGCCAGCGGCTTAGCGGCATGCTGAGGCCAAAGGAGATCCGGCTGTCTTTGCTGTCGTCCCCGGTTTTGCTGTGCGTCCACGCCAGGTGCAGGCTCACGCCGCGGATCACCGTGTTAACGCCTGCGGAGAAGCTGCGTTCCCGCGCGGACGTTTTCCAGTAGTCCTGCTGATAGCCGTTGAGGTAGAAGCTGCTGCCCCACAGTGACTGGCTGATGCTGGCCTGAATGCGGTTGCGCTTGTTGTAGTGGAACGTCCAGTCGGACTCCTGCGGATCGTACTTCTGGTTGGCATCCTCAAAGCTGTAGTAGCCCTGCGTGGAATAGCGGTAGCTGGCGAGGGTGAAGTTGGTGTCCGTGGTGTCGATTTTGCCCGAATAGAGCAGGCGATACGAGGTGCCCTTGCTGGTGGTGTCGTTATCCAGCGTCGCTTTGGCAAAGGTCACGTCGGCGGAGATAGAGCCGAGCGGGCCCAGCGAGATCCCGGCACCCGTATTGCCGGCGTGATACTTATCCGAGGCGGTGATGCCGCCAAACAGGGTCAGAATGTTATTCACACCGTAAATCAGACTGCCCTGGGCAAACAGGGGCTCGTTATGGCTGTCGTAGCCGTTCGCCCGGTAGCGCGCCGCCGTCACTTCATACTTCATATGGCCCTGACGCTGCATCACCGCCACGCTGGAGTAGGGCTGAATAAAGCGGTGCTCGGTGCCGTCCGCCTCTTTGACCGTGATCTCCAGATCGCCGCTGTTGGTGGTGGAATAGAGGTCGGTTATCTCAAAGGCGCCCGGCGCGACGTTCTTCTGATAGATCAGATAGCCGTTCTGGCGCACGGACACTTCGGCGTTCGAACTGGCGATGCCGCGAATCGTGGGCGCAAATCCGCGCTGGCTATAGGGCAGCATCTGCTCGTCAGAGGCAAGGTTGACCCCGCGATACTGCAGGCTGTCGAAGACGTCGCCCCGGGTGCTGTTTTCCCCGACGGTGAACTGGGCCTTGAGCAGGTCAAGATCGTGCTGCAAAAAGGTGCTGATGGATTCCCAGGCGGCGTTATCCGGCGACTGGCTCCAGGTCGAGTAGTTACGCAGGCGCCAGCCTCCCGCGTTAATGCCGCTGCGCAGGTTCAGATACTGGCTGGAAGTCGTGGTGCTGCTGTTGCTGCTTTGCAGGCCTGAGAAGGCGTAGTCCGCAAACATCACCGGCACGCCGTCGTCCCACAGCGCCGGGTCGATATACCCGCGGCTGACGTCGTTCACCGCCGCCTGCGGAATACTGATTTTCAGCGTCAGGGTGGAAAATTCCAGCGTGGTGCTGGCCAGCGGAATGTAGTGTCCAATGCGCTTGGGAATGGGTTCATTCGCGGGCAGGTCGGCAAGCACGGGGAAGTTGTCGACCTTCACGCCCCACTGGCGCAGCATCAGCGGCGTAAGCTGCGGCTGGAGATACCCGTCCGGGCCGTTGACGTAGGTCAGCGTCACGTCGTCAAGCCATGTTTCGTTGAGCCGGATGCGCGACGGATAGCGCCCCGGCAGCTGGGCGTTGGTTTTTGAAAACAGCGACAGATCGACGTCCTGCTGCGCCAGCACGTCGCCTTCCAGCGAAGAGGGCGAGAAGTAATAGTCCCTGGCCCGCGCCTGCGAGGAGGCCACAATCGCAAGGGCGATCAGTACGCTGATGCGCAGCGGGACAGGCTCAGTGAACCGTCGAAAACCGGGCTTCGATTTATACATCATGCCGATAAATCATCCCTGGTTAAGAATTGCGGTGTATTTTTCGGACGGGTTGCCGTAGTCCGTAATGCAGCGCCACGTCACCGTGTTCCCCTTCGCCGCTGACGGCAAAGGCAGGGACAGGGTGCTGAACGGGGCAAGCGTGTCGGCATTTTTTACCCGCACCCCGCCGAGCGAGAGGGAGTCAAACACGCTGTGGAACGCGCCTCTGCTTTCAACCTGTAAGGTGTTGCCCAGCCGCTTAAAGGCCAGGTTTTTGCACGACTCTTTCGCCGTCCCGCGGATCCCCTGCGGTCGCCAGAAAAGCTTGAGGCGGGTTTTATACACCAGCCTGAGCACGTTTTTAGCGGCGTCGTCTTTCGCCACGGCAGGTATGGTGCGGACGTTCATGTAAAACAGCGATTCCCGGTCTTCCGGCAGCGGCGCGCCGGTCCAGGTAATGCGCAGGCTTTGTTCCTTGAGCGGGTCAAGGCGAAACAGCGGCGGCGTGACGATAAACGGCGCGCGGGTTTTTCCGTCGCCGGTATCGGCCCAGGCCTGAATCAGCCACGGCAGTTCGCTGTCGTTATTGGTGAGCGGCAGTGCAATCTCTTTTTTATTTGCATCGTAAATAATGCGTGTTCTTCCGACCTGTATACCTGCTGCATCAGCGCTGGAGTAATGGAAGCCTGAAATGAGTAATAGGGTGATGAGAGTTAAACGCATAAATAAGACCTGCAATGTGTCCATTAAGGCGTGAAAGGGTAATAATCCGAACGAGCGCAATTATTACCCTTATTATCTGCTGCCAGGTGAGATTGTGACCGTTATTAAATTTATCCGTTATTAATATATATATTGAGGAACTATCAACGATAAAGAATATTAACGGTTAAATCTGCGTCTGCTGGACCCGCCGTCACCGTGGCGGCGAATGAACGATAGCGCGCGTTGAAATCTTGTTTAATGGTATTGGTGGACTTCGTCGACAGCGGGATATAAATCTGCTCTTCCGCACCGTCAAAGGTAATCAGGGTCGAGTCTTTTCCATCCGGGCTAATCGCGATGCCCACGCCCGTTGCCGCAGTATCGCCGTCGGTGGAGAGTTTACTGACGTCAAGTAAGGAAGTGGACTTGGTTAAATCCGTGGTGCCGTTAAACGTCAGCTGGACTGACGGCAAACCGTCGCTCTGCACCGGGCAGTCGGCAAGCGTAATGGAGAAAGGCACCAGCGGAGATTCATCGCCGGTTTTGCTGAACAGCGACGTCGGGAAAGTCCCCAACGGAACGGTGCTGTCGGTGCCGTTGTCGCCCACAATGGTGCAGCTGGGTTCAATAATTAAGCCGGTGAAGTGAATGGTGCCGGCATTCATTTCTGCAGCCAATACACTTGATGAAGCCATTGCGAAAAAAGTGCCCGCGAGGAGGGTTGAAGTCAATTTCATACGTGGAAGTTCCTTATCTAATTTATCCATGTACTGAATGCAAATGGAGATTGAATAAATAACTAAAACTCATCACCTGAATGAGTGACAGCCTTTGATTTATATAAAATAGTCTATTCAATATTAAGATCATATCAAACTTAAAATGATTCGCAACAGTATTTCTGACGGCTATCTGTTTACTTTAAGTTATTAGGTCTGGGAATGTGAAATTCGCCCTAAATATTTCACAGTTAATATCACAGATGAATTTAATAGAGTTCATATATAAAAAATATCTATGTTCCACTCGCCGTTATTTGATGCTATTTATCCGGGCGGTTGGGCGCGCTGCTGCAATAAGTACCGCTGGCGTAAACAGCCTAAAAAGGCGGAGTTATGGAGGCTTTTCCGCCCATTGATAGCCCGGTGCTCTGGCATGATATGCGTGACGTAATGGGCTGCGAGCGCGCACTGTGGCAGAAGAAGATAACGAAGACAAAACGGAAGCCCCCACACCCCACCGACTCGAAAAAGCGCGTGAGGAAGGGCAAATCCCCCGTTCCAGAGAGCTGACATCCCTGCTTATTCTGATAGTAGGCGTATGCATAATCTGGCTGGGTGGGGAGGCGCTCGCCCGAAGGCTGGCGGGAATGCTCGCGACCGGGCTGCGGTTCGATCACAGCATGGTCAACGACCCGAACCTGATCCTCAGCCAGATCATTTTGCTCATTAAAGGCGCCATGATTGCGCTGCTGCCGCTGATAGCCGGGGTGGTGCTGGTCGCGATTGTCTCCCCGGTGATGCTGGGCGGGCTGGTCTTTAGCGCTAAGTCGCTGCAGCCGAAGTTTTCCAAACTCAACCCGCTGCCGGGTATCGCGCGCATGTTTTCTGCCCAGACGGGGGCAGAGCTGCTGAAAGCCATCCTGAAATCCACGCTGATGGGCAGCGCCGCCGGCTTTTTCCTGCTGCACAACTGGCCGGAGATGATGCGCCTTATCAGCGAATCGCCGCTCACCGCCATGAGCAATGCCATGAACCTCGTCGGGCTGTGCGCGCTGCTGGTGGTGCTGAGCATCATTCCGATGGTGGGTTTTGACGTCTTCTTTCAGATTTACACCCACATCAAGAAGCTGCGCATGTCCCGCCAGGATATCCGTGATGAATATAAGCAGATGGAAGGTGACCCCCACGTGAAGGGGCGTATCCGCCAGATGCAGCGTGCCGCCGCCCGCCGCCGCATGATGGAAGATGTTCCGAAAGCGGACGTTATTGTGACCAACCCGACGCACTACTCGGTGGCCTTACAGTACGACGAAAACAAAATGAGCGCGCCGAAGGTGGTGGCGAAAGGGGCGGGGCTGATTGCGCTGCGCATTCGTGAAATCGCCACTGAAAACCGGGTTCCCATTCTTGAAGCACCGCCGCTGGCGCGTGCCTTGTACCGCCATGCGGAGATCGGACAACAGATCCCGGGCCAGCTCTATGCCGCCGTGGCAGAAGTGCTCGCCTGGGTATGGCAACTGAAACGCTGGCGTTTAGCAGGCGGTCAACGACCTGTGAAACCTGAAAACCTTCCAGTGCCTGAAGCGCTGGATTTTATGAACGAGAAGGACACTGATGGCTAATCTGGTGGCAATGTTGCGCCTGCCGAGCAACATGAAATCGACGCAATGGCAAATCCTGGCCGGGCCGATTCTCATCCTGCTGATTCTGTCGATGATGGTACTGCCGCTTCCGGCGTTCATCCTCGACCTGCTTTTCACATTCAACATTGCCCTGTCGATCATGGTGCTGCTGGTGGCGATGTTCACCCAGCGTACCCTGGAGTTCGCGGCGTTCCCGACCATTCTGCTGTTTACCACGCTGCTGCGCCTGGCGCTGAACGTGGCCTCCACGCGTATCATCCTGATGGAAGGGCATACCGGTGCGGCGGCGGCGGGTAAGGTGGTTGAAGCCTTCGGCCACTTCCTCGTGGGCGGCAACTTCGCCATCGGTATCGTGGTGTTCGTCATCCTCGTTATCATCAACTTTATGGTTATCACCAAAGGTGCCGGGCGTATCGCGGAAGTGGGCGCGCGCTTCGTGCTGGACGGGATGCCCGGCAAGCAGATGGCGATTGACGCCGATCTTAACGCCGGCCTGATTGCCGAAGACGAAGCGAAAAAACGCCGTGCGGAAGTGACGCAGGAAGCGGACTTTTACGGTTCGATGGACGGTGCGAGTAAGTTCGTGCGCGGCGACGCCATCGCCGGGATCCTGATCATGGTCATCAACGTGGTGGGCGGCCTGCTGGTGGGCGTGCTGCAGCACGGAATGGACATGGGCCACGCGGCGGAAAGCTACACGCTGCTGACCATCGGTGACGGCCTGGTCGCGCAGATCCCGGCGCTGGTTATCTCCACCGCGGCGGGCGTGATCGTCACCCGCGTCAGCACCGATCAGGACGTTGGTGAGCAGATGGTCGGGCAGCTTTTCAGCAACCCGCGCGTCATGCTGCTGGCGGCGGCGGTGCTCGGCCTGCTCGGCATGGTGCCGGGCATGCCAAACCTGGTGTTCCTGCTGTTTACCGCGGGCCTGCTGGGTCTTGCCTGGTGGATGCGCGGCCGTGAAAACAAGCCGGTCGCCGAGCCTGCGCCGGTCAACAAGGTGCAGGAGAACGCCCAGGCGGTGGAAGCCACCTGGAACGACGTCCAGCTGGAGGATTCTCTGGGGATGGAGGTGGGCTATCGCCTGATCCCGATGGTGGACTTCCAGCAGGACGGCGAGCTGCTCGGGCGTATCCGCAGCATTCGTAAGAAGTTTGCTCAGGAGATGGGCTTCCTGCCGCCGGTGGTTCATATTCGCGACAACATGGATCTCCCGCCCGCGCGCTACCGCATTCTGATGAAAGGGGTTGAGATTGGCAGCGGCGACGCCTACCCGGGGCGCTGGCTGGCAATTAACCCGGGCACGGCGGCGGGCACGCTGCCGGGCGAGCAAACCATCGATCCGGCGTTTGGCCTGGCGGCTATCTGGATCGAGAGCGCCCTGAAAGAGCAGGCGCAAATTCAGGGCTATACCGTGGTTGAGGCCAGTACCGTGGTAGCAACCCACCTGAACCACCTGATTGGGCAATTCTCCGCCGAGCTGTTCGGTCGTCAGGAGGCGCAGCAGCTGCTTGACCGCGTGACCCAGGAGATGCCGAAGCTGACCGAAGATCTGGTGCCGGGCGTGCTGACGCTGACCACCCTGCACAAGGTGCTGCAAAATCTTCTCGATGAAAAAGTGCCGATCCGCGACATGCGCACCATTCTGGAGACGCTGGCCGAGCACGCGCCGCTGCAAAGCGATCCGCACGAGCTTACCGCCGTGGTGCGCGTGGCGCTGGGACGCGCCATCACCCAGCAGTGGTTCCCGGGCACCGGCGAAGTGCAGGTGATTGGCCTCGACACCCCGCTGGAGCGTCTGCTGCTGCAGGCACTGCAGGGCGGCGGCGGTCTGGAGCCGGGTCTGGCCGACCGGCTGCTGGCGCAAACGCAGGAGGCGCTGGCGCGTCAGGAGATGCTCGGCGCGCCGCCGGTGCTGCTGGTGAATCACGCCCTGCGTCCGCTGCTGTCGCGCTTCCTGCGCCGCAGCCTGTCGCAGCTGGTGGTGCTGTCAAACATGGAGCTGTCGGACAACCGCCACATTCGCATGACCGCGACCATTGGAGGCAAATAATGCGCAGGTGTCTGTGGATCTTATTCTTCCCGCTGATGGCTCAGGCCGCGGGCGAGGGGACGTGGCAGGCGAGCAGCATCGGGGTGACCCTCAGCAACCGCGGCGTGGCGATGTCGTCGCGCCCGCTGGCGCCGTCTGAGGCGGTCTCCGGCCAGATGACCCTGGTCGCCTGGAACTACCGGCTGATTGGCCCCACGCCCGCCGGGCTGATCGCCCGCCTGTGCTCTCAGACCCGCTGTACCCAGGTGGATGCTGAGAGCGGCACTACCCAAGCCTTCAGCGGCGTTTCTGCCGATGAGCCGCTGCGCTTTATCTGGGAAGTCCCCGGCGGCGGACGGCTGATCCCGGCGCTGAAAGTGCAGAGCAACGCCGTGATTGTGAACTACCGTTAAGTCCCGCCTCACGCCGGTCATCAGGCGATTCTGATGGCTGGCTCGCAAAATTGACCCCTCCTTTTGATACAAAAGAAACGCTGTTTTATAAATCAGTGACACGCGTAGCGACACTCTTTGCATTTTTGCCATTCGCCCCGGTGCGGTGGCAGAAACAGAAAGGTATCCCCAGGGCGATACTCTTACTGTAGCCGTGTAAAAACTCCCGGATGAGGCTGTTTACAGGGAGTCTCCCAACACTGATTAGGGTTGACGGCAATGAAAAAACGTAAAATCGGACTCGCAAACTACCTTGCTTATGGTTCAGGCGATTTCCTCGGGGCCGGGACGACCGCCCTGACCGCTGCCTGGCTTTTGTATTTTTATACGACCTTCTGTGGACTCTCGCCTATTGAGGCAACATTCATCTTCGCTGCCGCCAGGGTGCTGGACGCGGTGGTCAGCCCGCTGATGGGCTTTATGACCGATAACTTCGGCACCACCTGGCTCGGCAAGCGCTTTGGCCGCCGCAAGTTCTTCATCCTGCTCGGCATTCCCTGCGTGTTCAGCTACTCGCTGATGTGGGTAGGGGACATGAGTTTCTGGTACTACCTGCTGACCTATCTGGTGTTCGATATCGTCTACACCATGATCCTGGTGCCGTATGAAACGCTGGTGCCGGAAATGACCGACGATTTCAAACAGAAAACCAAGTTCTCCGGCGCGCGTATTTCCATGGCGCAGATGTCCGCTATCCTGGCCTCTTTCCTGCCTGGGATCCTGCTGACCCAGTTCGGCAAAGACAACGCCATCTCGTTCTTCTACGCAAGCCTCGTCTTCTCGGTGCTGTGCGCCCTGATGCTGACCTTCGTCTGGTTCTTCACCTGGGAGCGTCCGCGCGAAGAGTGGACCGAAGCCGCGCTGCGCGCCGAAGAGGAGAAGAAAAAGCTGACGCTCGGGCAGAGCCTGAACCGCCTGTTTGTCGAGCTAAGCTCAACCCTGCGCATTAAAATTTTCCGCCAGCATCTGGGCATGTACCTCGGCGGGTATATCGCCCAGGACGTGTTCAACGCGGTCTTCACCTACTACGTGGTGTTTGTGCTGATGCAGGAGGCTTCAATGGCCTCAAACCTGCTTGGCACCATGGCGACCTTCCAGTTTATCGCCGTGATCGCCATGATCCCGCTGTGCATCCGCTTCGGGCCTGCGCCGTCGTATCGCATGGTGGTGGTGCTGTTTGGCCTGGCCTCTCTCTCCTATGCCTTGCTCTATTACGCCGGGCTGAGCGACGTCTATTCGCTTCTGCTGCTGGTGTCTGCGGTGGCGGGGCTTGGACGCGGCGGGATCAACTACGTGCCGTGGAACACCTACACCTATATTGCTGACGTGGATGAAGTGATCACCGGCCAGCGCCGCGAGGGGATCTTCGCGGGCATCATGACCCTGACGCGCAAAGCCTCTCAGGCGGGCGCGGTAATGCTGGTGGGCATCGTGATGCAGATGTCCGGCTTTGTGAGCGGGCAGAAGGTCCAGCCTGCCGAGGTGAGCCATACCATTCTGATGATCCTGAGCGTGGGAACCATCCTCGTGCTGTTCTGCGGCTTCCTGGTCTCCCTGCGCTTCAAGCTGAACTTACACACCCACAGCGTCCTGCGCGAGGAGACGGCCAAAATGCGCGAGTCTGGCCGGGTGATGCCGGAGACGGCCACGCCGCAGGCGCGGGCAACGGTCGAACTGCTGGCCGGTATGCCGTTTGAGTCGCTGTGGGGCAATAACAACATTGGTTATCTGAATCGTAATAAGCCTGCGGCGCCGTCCCTGAAGGATCGCGCGGTACTGAATTCGACATACAACAGAGGTTAAGATGATGAAAGTTTGGCCTGTCAAACATAGCCCGCTGCTGCGTCAGCCCGAGCGCTTTATCGCCAGGGACGAGCTGAAATCCCTGATTCAGAAAGTGACGCACAATCTTGTCAATATTCACGATAAAACGGGTGAGTTCTTGCTGCGACTGGACGACGGGCGCGTGATAGACACCAAAGGCTGGGCAGGGTGGGAGTGGACGCACGGCGTCGGGCTTTACGGTATCTGGCAGTACTACTGCCAGACCGGCGACGAGCAGATGCGCGACATCATTGACCGCTGGTTCGCCGACCGCTTTGCCGAAGGGGCGACCACCAAAAACGTCAATACCATGTCGCCGTTCCTGACCCTCGCGTATCGCTATGAAGAGAGCAAAAACCCAGCCTGGCTGCCGTGGCTGGAGAGCTGGGCGGAGTGGGCGATGAACGAGATGCCGCGCACCGTTCACGGCGGTATGCAGCACATCACCCTGGCGGAAGAGAATCATCAGCAGATGTGGGATGACACACTGATGATGACGGTACTGCCGCTGGCGAAGATCGGTAAATTGCTCAACAGGCCGGAGTACGTTGAAGAGGCGATTTACCAGTTCCTGCTGCATGTGCAAAACCTGATGGATCGGGAAACCGGACTGTGGTTCCACGGCTGGAGCTACGACGGGCAGCACAACTTCGCTAACGCCCGCTGGGCGCGCGGGAACAGCTGGCTGACGATCGTTATCCCGGACTTCCTCGAGCTGGTGGATTTACCGGAAACCAGCGCCGTGCGCCGCTATCTGGTTCAGGTGCTGAACGCGCAGATTGCGGCGCTGGCCCAGTGTCAGGACGACTCCGGGCTGTGGCACACGCTGCTCGACGATCCGAACTCCTATCTCGAAGCCTCCGCCACGGCCGGGTTTGCCTACGGCATTCTGAAAGCCGTGCGCAAGCGCTACGTCGGGGCGGAATACGCGGAGGTTGCCGAAAAAGCGATTCGCGGCATTGTGAAGAATATTTCCCCGGAAGGGGAGCTGCTGCAAACGTCCTTCGGGACGGGGATGGGCAGCGACCTTGAGTTTTATCGCCAGATCCCGCTCACCTCGATGCCCTACGGGCAGGCGATGGCGATACTGTGCCTGACGGAATATTTACGGAAGTATTTCTGAATTCAGAATACCGAAAGCCTCTTTTAAAAAGAGGCTTTTTTATTGGTGGTGTGAATGTGAATTGCTAAATATATTTTCACTGTTAATGAGTTTGCGAATTAATTAAGTTTTATATGATGAAGTGTGATTTCACACACAATATGAATTAAGTATCTGCCGTATTTTTATTTCGCCTTAAGAGAAAGTTCTCAATGAAATACAAGGAGAAGTATTATGAGTCATTCAGTTGGTGGTGTGAACATTACTCCTGCGGTAAATATGAATGCGGAAAAAATGTCTGATGAACAAATCGATATTTTCCAGCGTGCATTCGCCGATATTGATGGCCTTGAAGTTTTCCCGTATATGTACGTAGGGTCGCAGGTGGTAGCCGGCGTCCTTCATACCTATATCGCCTCAAAACGCCCAATCTATCCGGGGTCGCAGGCCTCGCTGGCTAAAGTGGTCATCTGGCAGCATCCTGATAACGTCATTTCAATTAATACTATCACTGATATTTAATCGTCGTCCCTCGCGAATGAAGTGCAATTAAATAAGGAGTGTTATTATGTGGAAGTTATCTACTGATATTTGTATTGCAATGGATTCACCGGTAGCGGGTTATGAAAATAATGCGCCGGGTACAAATAAAGCGATTCCTCTTTATATTATTCGTGCCAAATTTAATGGCGGTATTCATCCGGGTAAATTGGTTTATGGGTTTGGCGCCTATATTCCCTGGGGCGGGTCTGAACACAGCTGTCGCGAATTTGAACTTTACGTGGGGCCGGTGAAATGGGTTCCCGTGAAAGGGCATGCGATCCCCAAAGGGGCGATTGAGGCTGGACGCGAAGCCGACGGCAAACCGCTCTACGTCGCAAGGGCAAAATTCGCGAATGGGCTGTTTGTGGGCAAAGCGGGTACACACCTGCGCAAAGGCGGCAGCATTAGCTATCAGGATAAAGAGTGGGACGTAGATGATTACGAAGTGCTTGTAGCCGGGTAACTATCAGCGAAAGAGAAACGTCCGCCCCGGGAGGCGGACGTTTTTATTACATACGTTCTACGGTTTCGATACCCAGGGTATCCAGACCCAGCTTCAGGGTCTTCGCCGTCAGCTGCGCCAGCTTCAGGCGGCTGTTGCGAACGCCTTCGTTTTCGGCAGACAGAATAGGGCAGTGTTCGTAGAAGCCAGAGAACAGGCCCGCCAGGTCGTACAGGTAAGAACACATCACGTGCGGCGTCCCTTCACGAGCAACCACCGCCAGCGTTTCTTCGAACTGCAGCAGACGCGCGGCCAGCTGGGCTTCACGATCTTCGCTAATCACCACCGCGGCATTCGCCAGCGCGCTTTCGTCGATGTCGGCCTTGCGGAACACGGACAGCACGCGGGTATAGGCGTATTGCATGTACGGCGCGGTGTTACCTTCAAACGCCAGCATGTTGTCCCAGTCGAACACGTAGTCGGTGGTGCGGTTCTTGGAGAGATCCGCGTATTTCACCGCACCGATACCCACCGCGTTCGCCAGTTTTTCCAGCTCATCAGCAGGCATATCCGGGTTCTTCTCGGCAACCAGACGGCGCGCGCGTTCCAGCGCTTCGTCCAGCAGGTCAGACAGCTTCACCGTACCGCCCGCGCGGGTTTTAAACGGCTTGCCGTCTTTACCCAGCATCATGCCGAACATGTGGTGTTCCAGCGGAACCGAATCAGGCACATAGCCCGCTTTACGAACGATAGTCCACGCCTGCATCAGGTGCTGGTGCTGGCGGGAGTCAATGTAGTACAGCACGCGGTCGGCGTGAAGGTTTTCGTAGCGATACTTCGCGCAGGCGATATCGGTGGTGGTGTAGAGGTAGCCGCCATCCTTTTTCTGGATGATGACGCCCATCGGTTCGCCTTCCTTGTTTTTGTACTCATCAAGGAACACCACCGTTGCGCCTTCGCTCTCAACCGCCAGACCTTTGGATTTCAGATCCGCCACAATGCCCGGCAGCATTGGGTTGTACAGGCTTTCGCCCATCACATCGTCACGGGTCAGGGTGACGTTAAGACGGGTATAGGCCAGCTGGTTCTGCGACATGGTGATGTCGACCAGCTTGCGCCACATTTCGAGGAAGTACGGGTCGCCGCCCTGCAGCTTCACCACGTAGCTGCGCGCGCGCTCGGCGAAGGCTTCGTCTTCGTCGTAGTGCTTCTTCGCTTCACGGTAGAAACCTTCGAGATCCGCCAGCGCCATTTCGCCCGCGTTTTCCTGCTGCTGCTTCTCTAAATAGGCAATCAGCATCCCGAACTGGGTGCCCCAGTCGCCCACGTGGTTCGCGCGGATCACCTTATGACCGAGGAACTCCAGCGTGCGCACGGCCGCGTCGCCGATGATGGTCGAGCGCAGGTGGCCTACGTGCATCTCTTTCGCCACGTTTGGCGCAGAGTAGTCGATCACGATGGTCTGCGGTTCTGGCTTCGTTACGCCCAGACGCTCTGATTTCAGCGCCGCGTCAACGTTGCTGGCGAGGAACGCCGGGTCGAGGAAGATATTGATAAAACCCGGACCGGCAATTTCAGTTTTGCTGGCGATACCGGCCAGATCCAGATGAGTCAGTACCTGCTCAGCGAGTTGTCGCGGTGGCATGCCCAGTTTTTTAGCCACTGCCATCACGCCATTAGCCTGATAGTCGCCAAACTGTACTTTTGCTGACTGACGAACCTGCGGTTCGCAATCCGCAGGGGCGCCTGCGGCAATCAGTGCCTGACTGACTTTTTCTGAGAGAAGAGCCTGAATATTCACCTGGATACCTTACGTTTTTGATGCGAATTCACGAACACCCGCACCCGTTTAAGAATTTAGGGCGGGAGTATACTGCAAATGCCCTCTGGCGTCAGCACTGCGCGGGGCGAAGATTGTACAGAATCCAGGCTAAGACAGCGTGCATAATCATGCAGTCATAAAAACCGTCAATCGGCGGTTGGTTGCCGCGGCGCAACAGAGTAAATTAGCGGCTTTGCGACACCCTGAGAGGCTTTTTTATGGCGAACTGGCAATCAATTGACGAACTGCATGATATTTCCGCAGATCTCCCGCGTTTCACCCAGGCGTTCACAGAACTTTCCACCCGCCTGGGACTGGACATTGCGCCGCTTGAAGCCGATCACATTTCCCTGCGCTGCCACCAGAATGCGACCGCAGAGCGCTGGCGTCGCGGCTTCGAGCAGTGCGGTGAACTGCTCTCCGAGAACATCATCAACGGACGCCCGATCTGCCTGTTCAAGCTGCACGAACCGGTGTGCGTCGCGCACTGGCAGTTCAGCGTGGTGGAGCTGCCCTGGCCGGGTGAAAAGCGCTACCCGCACGAAGGCTGGGAGCACATCGAAATCGTCCTGCCGGGCGAGCCGGAGACCCTCAACGCCCGCGCCCTGGCGCTGCTGTCAGACGACGGGCTGAGCAAGCCGGGCACCTTCGTTAAAACCAGCTCTCCGAAGGGCGAGCGCGAACGTCTGCCGAACCCAACCCTTGCGGTGACGGACGGGCAGGTGACGGTGAAGTTTCATCCCTGGACGATTGAACAGATCGTAGCCAGTGAAGCGGACGAGATGTGAGTTCACGCCGGGATCAAAAACCGCGTGCGTGGCATGATGATTCGTTGAGTTGAATTTAAGGAGGATTGAATGGCGCTGCTGGAGATTTGCTGTTACAGCGTGGAGTGTGCCGTAACGGCGCAAGAGCGGGGAGCCGATCGTATCGAACTGTGCGCGGCCCCGAAAGAAGGAGGGCTAACGCCCTCATACGGAATGCTGAAATCTGCACGTCAGCACGTTTCAATCTCGGTTCACCCCATCATCCGCCCGCGGGGCGGTGATTTTTGTTACACGGCGGGCGAGTTCAGTGCCATGCTTGAAGATATCGCCCTCGTTCGCGACCTCGGCTTTCCCGGGCTGGTGATTGGCCTGCTTGAGGAAGACGGCAGCGTCGATATGCCGCGAATGCGTCAGGTTATGGCGGCGGCAGGCGGGCTGGCGGTCACTTTCCATCGCGCTTTTGATATGTGCAAAAACCCGCTGCAAGCCTTTGATAATTTGGCAGAACTGGGTGTGGCGCGCGTCCTGACATCGGGCCAGCAGTCGTCTGCTGAAAAAGGATTGAAATTAATTACGGAACTAAAGGCACATTCCGGTGTTCTAAAAATAATGGCAGGCGCAGGAGTTCGCGCCAGCAATCTGGAACTGTTTTTAAACGCAGGGGTAGAGGAGCTGCATAGCTCCGCAGGCAAGTGGACGCCATCGCCCATGCGTTATCGCAATACAGGGTTGTCTATGTCGACGGATGCCGAAGCGGATGAGTATTCACGTTACGGTGTAGATGGAGAGTCGGTTGCGGTAATGAAATCGATGATTGAACGTCACCACGTGTAGCAACGTACCGATTTTTACCGCGCATCATGTCGCCCAATATGATGCTTGCTTGTACCAGGCCCCTGCAATTTCAACAGGGGCCTTTTTTTCTCCTGCATATTTCAAGCCGCAGCCGCGTTGGCCGCCTCGCTCACCCCGGTCACTTACTCGTGTAAGCTCCCGGGGATTCGCTGCGTTGCCGCCTTGCTGCAGCTTGAACTATTTTGGAGAAAGCATACGAGTAGGCCGGGTAAGGCGCAGCCGCCACCCGGCACAAAACTACGGCTTCGTCGCAATCAGCACCGCGCGCATCGGTGCCGGATACCCTTCAATGGTTTTGCTATGATCCGACGGGTCGAGGAACTGCTCCAGCGATTCCGTAATCATCCAGTCGGTGCGGCGCTGCTCTTCGATGGACGTCACGCTCACGTCCGCGATACGCACATCCACAAACCCGCACTTCTCCAGCCAGTTTTTCAGCGCCAGCGCGGACGGAATAAAGTACACGTTACGCATCTGCGCATAGCGATCGCCGGGCACCAGAACGGTGTTTTCGTCGCCTTCAACGACCAGCGTTTCCAGCACCAGCTCGCCGCCGCTGACCAGCTGATCTTTCAGCTGCCACAGATGCTCCAGCGGAGAACGGCGGTGGTACAGCACGCCCATCGAGAACACGGTATCAAAAGCCTTAAGCGCCGGGAGCTGCTCAATCCCCAGCGGCAGCAGGTGCGCGCGCTGGTCATTGCCAAGCAGCTTACGCACCGCTTCAAACTGACACAGGAACAGCTGCATCGGATCGATGCCGACCGCCAGATGCGCGCCTGCGCCAATCATGCGCCACATGTGGTAACCGCTGCCGCAGCCCACGTCCAGAATGGTACGACCGCTGAGATCGGACAGGTGAGGCAACACGCGATCCCACTTCCAGTCAGAACGCCATTCCGTATTAATGTTCACACCGTACAGGGAGAAAGGCCCCTTGCGCCACGGCATCAGGTTGCGCATCAGCGTTTCGATGCGGTTGGTCTGCCCGGCGGAGAGCGGCTCTTCGCTTTCGGCGGTCACGCTGTGC
Source organism: Enterobacter soli (assembly GCF_964208575.1). Lineage (GTDB taxonomy): Bacteria > Pseudomonadota > Gammaproteobacteria > Enterobacterales > Enterobacteriaceae > Enterobacter > Enterobacter soli_A. The sequence continues at coordinate 31,345 of NZ_CAXOFU010000015.1, forward strand.
AGCAGATCCAGACGATGCGGCTTCAGCTCGGGTAAAAACTCCACCGCGTTTGCCCACTGCTTTAACAGGCCGTGCTGCTGGTCGCGCTGCCAGGTGGCGATCTGCGCGGGCAGGGTTTCCAGCCAGTGGGAAAGGTGATTTTTGGCGATTAACTGATAGAAATTACCGAACTCGATCATGCCGCATCCCCGTCTTTCAGCGCCACAAGAGAGCCAAAGTTAAAGCACTGGAACCACAGTTCGCTATGCTCAAAACCGGCGCTGCGCAGGCGCGCTTTGTGGGTTTCGACGGAGTCGGTCAGCATCACGTTCTCGAGCATGCTGCGCTTCTGGCTGATCTCCAGCTCGCTGTAGCCGTTGGCACGCTTGAAATCGTGGTGCATGTTGAACAGCAGCTCGCCCACGTCGGCATCTTCAAAGCTGAACTTCTCGGACAGCACCAGCGCGCCGCCAGGATTCAGCCCTTTGTAAATCTTATCCAGCAGCAGCTGGCGATCTTCCGGCACCAGGAACTGCAGGGTGAAGTTCAGCACGACCATGGACGCGTTGTTGATGTCGATATCGCGGATATCGCCTTCAACAACCTCGACCGGCGTCGGGGCTTTATAGGCGTCGATATGGCGACGGCAGCGTTCAACCATCGCCGGAGAGTTATCAACGGCGATGATTTTACAGCCTTCGTGATGAACGTTACGACGTACCGACAGCGTTGCTGCGCCAAGCGAACAACCCAGGTCATAAACCTGCGTGCCGGGCTGAACGAAGCGCTCAGCCAGCATCCCAATCATAGAAACAATATTGGAGTAACCTGGGACAGAGCGCTGGATCATGTCGGGGAAGACTTCGGCTACCCGTTCATCAAAGGTCCAGTCGCCCAGGCTGGCGATAGGCGCGGAAAAAAGCGTGTCGCGATCAGACATAACGTAAAAATCCGGGAAAAATAAAGTGGCGTATTGTGCGCTAACGGAAGGAGAAAACCAACTCCCACGGCATATACCAAAGGTTAGCCAGCACCATCAGCAAAAGCGAGCACCAGGTTGCGCTCATGCCGGAACGACGCCAGCGGAATAAGCGATGGTGAAAACCGTAATAATGCATTAACCGACCGGAAATCAGCAGCAGCCCGCAGACGTGAATCATCCAGGTCTCGGCGCCGTTCATTTCCATAAACAGCAGCAGGATCAATGCGACGGGAATGTACTCAACGGCATTGCCGTGGACGCGGATCGCCACCTGCAGCTCGGAAAATCCACCGTCGCCGTAGGCAACGCGGTACTGCATCCTCAGGCGCACAACGTCAAACGAAAACTTAATCAGCAGTAATGCACCTAACACCGCATAGAGCGCGCTGACCATACTAACTCCCTGTTTTTGGCAGATGGCACGTCTATATGATAGGGGGTGATATCAGAAAAGAGAAGATTGTTGTGGGATGGCTGGAGCGTCGCCCACCGACGGAACCGCATTCCGCAAGGCCTGCCAGAGAGCATCGACCAGTTCAGGGGCCTGGGCGATATCCGGCGTGTGTAAAAACAGATACGGCGTGGTGGTTTGTTCCCATTTCGCTAACGTTTGCAGCCAGACGGCGAACATCTCGATGTTTTGCTGCATATTGTCGCTGCCGATAAACCGCACCATCGGGTTATGCGCGGTCACAACGGCGTGTACCGGCACCTTTGGCTTCTTACGCTGCGCGTCGATAATGGCTTCATTGTGCGCAACGGCGCTGTGCACCGGCCGGCTGTCGAGGATTGTGCGGTTTACCACGCGCGCATGCAGACCGCGATTCAGCGCTTTTTCAGCCTCGCCTTTCGCAAAAAACTCAGGGTGCCGCACTTCCACGCCGTAGGTAAATTCACGGGGGAGTGCGTCGAGGAATTGCCACAGGGCGGGCAGGTCGCGCGGGCTAAAGGCGGCAGGGAGCTGGAGCCAGTACTGCCCAATCCGGTTCGCCAGCGGTGACATGCGGGTGAAGAACTCTTCGGTTAAATCTCCGCAGTTTCGCAGCGCGGCGGTGTGGGAGATGGTCGCCGGAAATTTAAAGCAAAAGCGGAAATCATCGGTGGTCTGCTCGCGCCAGCGTTCGACGATCTCCGCCCGGGGCAGGGCGTACAGCGTGGTATTGCCCTCAACGCAGTTGAAGTGTTGGGCATAGATTTCAAGGCTGGTAATGCCAAGGCGCACCCACTTTGGGTGCGACCACTGGGGCAGGCCCACGTACATCATAGGGCGCTTAAAATCTCTTCGGTGCTGCGCACGCGGCCAATGCGCGGGAATATATGGGTCATGCTGCCCTGGTGCTGTTCGGCGGAGCCGGCGCTGCATGCGTCTTCCGCAATTACCAGGTTAAAGCCTAATTCCCAGGCGTTGCGGGCGGTGGATTCCACGCCGATGTTGGTGGAGATGCCGCACAGGATAATGGTGTCGATGCCGCGACGGCGCAGCTGCAGCTCCAGGTCGGTGCCGTAGAATGCGCCCCACTGGCGTTTTGTCACTTCGATATCACTGTCGCGCTTGCCCAGCGAAACCGGATAGATCCACCAGTTTTCCGGCAGCGCGTGGCCTGCGGCCTGGGCGTCAACGGGCTGTTTCAACGCTTCGGCGAAATCAGCCGACCAGCCGACGCGCACCATAATGACAGGCGAACCGCTGGCGCGGCATTTTTCTGCCAGGCGAGCGGCGCGGGTGACCACCTCGTCAGCGGTGTGCGGGCCACCGGCAAAAGGCAGGATCCCTTCCTGCAAATCAATTACCACGAGGGCGGTTTTAGCGGTATCGAGTGTGAACATAGTAACTCCAGTTAAATAAACAGCCTGGGCAACACCTTACGATGTTCTTGCCTGTTATCGGTCGGATAATTTTGTTAATTTTTGTGAGAATGCGCAATAAGAGCACAGCAAACGTGCGTCTGGCCGTGCTTCACTCTTATCGTCTGGCGGAATTTCCAGTATAATAGCCGCCTTTTTTCATCCAGTTGTGACATACAGTTAAAGCTGCGACAAAGTAGCCTGAAACAGAGGCGACAATCAGCCTGCGGCTAATTAAGGGATATCTCATGCGTACAGAATATTGCGGGCAGCTGCGTCAGTCCCACGTCGGGCAGCAGGTCACCCTGTGTGGTTGGGTCAATCGTCGTCGTGATCTTGGTAGCCTTATCTTCATCGATATGCGCGACCGCGAAGGTATCGTGCAGGTGTTCTTCGATCCGGATCGCGCCGAGGCGTTGAAGCTGGCTTCTGAGCTGCGTAATGAGTTCTGCATTCAGGTCACCGGCACCGTGCGTGCGCGTGACGAGAAAAACATCAACGCAGACATGGCGACCGGCGCAATCGAAGTGCTGGCGTCTGACCTGGTTATCATCAACCGCGCAGAAGCACTGCCGCTGGACTCTAACCACGTCAACACCGAAGAAGCGCGTCTGAAATACCGCTATCTGGATCTGCGTCGCCCGGAAATGGCCCAGCGCCTGAAAACCCGTGCGAAAATCACCAGCCTGGTGCGCCGCTTTATGGACGACCACGGTTTCCTCGACATCGAAACCCCGATGCTGACCAAAGCCACGCCGGAAGGCGCGCGCGATTACCTGGTCCCGTCCCGCGTTCATAAAGGCAAATTCTACGCGCTGCCGCAGTCTCCACAGCTGTTCAAACAGCTGCTGATGATGTCCGGCTTCGACCGCTACTATCAGATTGTTAAATGCTTCCGTGACGAAGACCTGCGCGCTGACCGTCAGCCTGAATTCACCCAGATCGACGTCGAAACCTCCTTCATGACCGCCGAGCAGGTGCGTGAAGTGATGGAAGCGCTGGTGCGCGGCCTGTGGAACGACGTGAAGGGCGTTGAGCTGGGCGACTTCCCAATCATGACCTTCGCCGAAGCGGAACGTCGCTACGGCTCTGATAAGCCAGACCTGCGTAACCCGATGGAGCTGGTGGACGTAGCTGACCTGCTGAAATCCGTTGAGTTCGCGGTGTTCGCTGGCCCGGCTAACGATCCAAAAGGCCGCGTGGCTGCGCTGCGCGTTCCTGGCGGTGCGGCGCTGAGCCGTAAGCAGATCGACGACTACGGCAACTTCATTAAGATCTACGGCGCCAAAGGTCTGGCCTATATTAAGGTGACCGAGCGTGCGAAAGGTCTGGAAGGCATCACCAGCCCGGTGGCGAAATTCCTGAACGCAGAAATCATTGAAGCGATCCTTGAGCGCACCGGCGCGCAGGACGGCGATATGATCTTCTTCGGCGCGGACAACAAGAAAGTGGTTGCCGACGCGATGGGCGCGCTGCGTCTGAAGCTGGGTAAAGATCTGAACCTCACCGACGAAAGCAAATGGGCGCCGCTGTGGGTTATCGACTTCCCAATGTTTGAAGACGACGGTGAAGGCGGCCTGACCGCAATGCACCACCCGTTCACCTCGCCAAAAGACATGAGCGCGGCAGAGCTGAAGGCTGCACCGGAAGACGCGGTCGCTAATGCTTACGACATGGTGATCAACGGCTACGAAGTGGGCGGCGGCTCTGTGCGTATTCACAACGGTGAAATGCAGCAGACCGTGTTCGGCATTCTGGGCATCAACGAGCAAGAGCAGCGCGAGAAGTTCGGCTTCCTGCTGGACGCGCTGAAATACGGTACGCCTCCGCACGCGGGTCTGGCATTCGGTCTTGACCGTCTGACCATGCTGCTGACCGGCACCGACAACATTCGTGATGTTATCGCATTCCCGAAAACCACGGCTGCGGCGTGTCTGATGACCGAAGCGCCAAGCTTTGCTAACCCGGCCTCTCTGGCCGAGCTGGGCATTGAAGTGGTCAAGAAGGAAGAGAAAAACTGATATGGCATATAAGCGTCCCGTTTCTGTCTTAGTTGTAATTTACGCCCAGGACACGAAGCGGGTGCTGATGTTGCAGCGGCGCGACGACCCTGATTTCTGGCAGTCGGTTACCGGCAGCCTGGAAGAGGGTGAAACTGCGCCGCAGGCCGCCGCGCGTGAAGTAAAGGAAGAGGTCACCATTGATGTTGCTCGCGAGCAACTGACCCTGAAGGACTGTCAGCGCACGGTGGAGTTTGAAATTTTTAGCCATTTACGTCATCGCTATGCTCCGGGTATCGAGCGCAATACGGAATCGTGGTTCTGTCTCGCGCTCCCCCACGAACGGGAGATCGTGTTCACGGAACACCTGACCTACCGCTGGGTGAATGCGGCGGATGCCGCTGCACTGACCAAGTCGTGGAGCAACCGGCAGGCGATTGAAGAATTTGTAATTAACGTAGCCTGAGAAGGCGCGATTTCTGAGGATATTTCTATGGCAGGTCATAGTAAGTGGGCCAACACCAAACACCGTAAAGCGGCACAGGATGCCAAGCGCGGTAAGATCTTTACTAAAATCATTCGTGAGCTGGTCACGGCTGCGCGTCTGGGCGGCGGCGATCCGGCTTCTAACCCGCGTCTGCGCGCGGCGGTAGATAAAGCGCTGTCCAACAACATGACGCGTGACACCCTGAACCGTGCAATCGCACGCGGCGTGGGCGGTGATGAAGACGCGAACATGGAAACCATCATTTATGAAGGTTACGGCCCTGGCGGTACTGCGGTCATGGTTGAATGTCTGTCTGACAACCGTAACCGTACCGTTGCCGAAGTGCGCCACGCGTTCACCAAAACCGGCGGCAACCTGGGGACTGACGGCTCCGTAGCCTACCTGTTCAGCAAAAAAGGCGTGATCTCCTTCGAGAAAGGCGACGAAGACGTGATCATGGAAGCCGCGCTGGAAGCGGGTGCGGAAGACGTTGTGACCTTCGACGATGGTGCTATCGACGTGTACACCGCGTGGGAAGAGATGGGTGCCGTGCGCGACGCGCTGGAAGCGGCGGGTCTGAAAGCGGACAACGCTGAAGTCTCCATGATCCCATCCACCAAAGCGGACATGGATGCCGAAACGGCACCGAAACTGCTGCGTCTGATCGACATGCTCGAAGACTGCGACGACGTGCAGGAAGTTTATCACAACGGTGAAATCTCTGATGAGGTTGCAGCGACTCTCTGATGAGAGCGTATAAACCGTTTACGGGAGAAGCGTGATGTCGATTATCCTCGGGATTGACCCCGGCTCACGCATCACCGGCTATGGCGTCATCCGTCAGGTTGGACGCCAGTTAACCTACCTCGGCAGTGGCTGTATCCGCACGAAGGTGGACGATCTGCCGTCGCGCCTGAAGCTCATATATGCAGGCGTGTCGGAGATCATCACCCAGTTTCAGCCTGACTATTTCGCCATCGAGCAGGTCTTTATGGCGAAAAACGCGGACTCCGCGCTGAAGCTTGGTCAGGCGCGCGGCGTGGCGATTGTGGCAGCGGTAAACCAGGATCTGCCCGTGTTCGAATACGCGGCAAGACAGGTGAAACAGACGGTGGTCGGGATTGGCAGCGCGGAGAAAAGCCAGGTGCAGCACATGGTGCGTACGCTGTTAAAGCTCCCCGCAAACCCCCAGGCCGATGCCGCCGATGCGCTGGCCATCGCCATCACCCACTGTCACGTCAGCCAGAACGCGATGCAGATGAGCGAGTCGCGTCTTAATCTGGCGCGAGGCAGGTTACGATAATAAGAAATCAGGCTGGATAAACATCCAGCCTTTTTTTATTATACCCGTCATAATTCAAGTTGCATGTGCGTTGGCTGCACTCGCTCACCCAGTCACTTACTGGTGTAAGCTCCTGGGATTCACTCCCTTGCCGCCTTCCTGAAACTCGAATTATTTAGGGTATATGTCGACAGCAAAAATTTCCCAGAACGCAGGAGCGTCACGTGATAGGCAGACTCAGAGGCATCATCATTGAAAAACAACCCCCGTTAGTGCTGCTGGAAGTCGGCGGCGTGGGCTATGAAGTCCACATGCCGATGACCTGCTTCTACGAGCTGCCGGACGCGGGTAAAGAAGCGATTGTCTTTACGCAGTTTGTTGTCCGTGAAGATGCCCAGCTGCTGTACGGCTTCAACAACAAGCAGGAGCGGACGCTGTTCAGGGAGCTGATCAAAACCAACGGCGTTGGCCCGAAGCTGGCGCTGGCGATCCTCTCCGGCATGAACGCGCAGCAGTTTGTGAATGCCGTTGAACGTGAAGATCCTGCCGCGCTGATTAAGCTTCCGGGCATCGGCAAGAAAACGGCAGAGCGCCTGATTGTCGAAATGAAAGACCGCTTCAAAGGGCTGCATGGCGATCTGTTTACTCCGGCTGCCGACCTGGTGTTGACCTCTCCGGGCGCGCCTGCGTCCGATGACGCCGAGCAGGAAGCGGTTGCTGCGCTGGTGGCTCTGGGCTATAAACCTCAGGAAGCCAGCCGTATGGTAAGCAAAATTGCCAAACCGGACGCCAGCAGTGAAACCCTGATTCGTGAAGCGCTCCGCGCCGCATTGTGAGGTAAAGGATGATTGAAGCAGACCGCCTGGTTTCGGCAGGCACTATTCAGGCAGATGATGTGGTGGATCGCGCGATCCGCCCGAAGCTGCTTGACGAGTATATCGGCCAGCCGCAGGTTCGTTCCCAGATGGAAATTTTCATCCAGGCGGCAAAGCTGCGCGGTGATGCGCTCGATCACCTGCTGATTTTTGGCCCGCCGGGCCTGGGTAAAACCACCCTGGCAAACATTGTCGCCAACGAAATGGGCGTCAACCTGCGCACCACCTCCGGCCCGGTGCTGGAGAAGGCGGGCGACCTGGCGGCGATGCTCACCAACCTTGAGCCCCACGACGTGCTGTTTATCGATGAGATCCACCGCCTCTCTCCGGTGGTGGAAGAGGTGCTCTATCCGGCGATGGAAGACTACCAGCTGGATATCATGATCGGTGAAGGGCCAGCGGCGCGCTCCATCAAAATCGACCTGCCGCCGTTTACCCTGATTGGCGCGACAACCCGCGCCGGGTCGTTAACGTCACCGCTGCGCGACCGTTTCGGCATTGTTCAGCGCCTGGAGTTTTATCAGGTGGCGGATCTCCAGCATATCGTCGGGCGCAGCGCGCGCTATATGGGGCTGGAGATGAGCGAAGAGGGGGCGTTTGAAGTGGCGAAGCGCTCTCGCGGTACGCCGCGTATTGCCAACCGCCTACTGCGCCGCGTGCGTGATTTCGCGGAGGTGAAGCACGATGGCTCCATCTCGGCAGAGATTGCCGCTCAGGCGCTGGATATGCTTAACGTCGATGCGGAAGGCTTTGACTATATGGACCGCAAGCTGCTGCTGGCGGTGCTGGACAAGTTCTTCGGCGGCCCTGTCGGGCTGGATAACCTGGCGGCGGCTATTGGGGAAGAGCGAGAAACTATCGAGGATGTGCTGGAGCCGTATCTCATCCAGCAGGGCTTCCTGCAGCGCACGCCGCGCGGTCGCATGGCGACGGTGCGGGCGTGGAATCACTTCGGCATTACGCCTCCGGCAATGCCGTAATGCTTAATTCCCTCTCCCTGTGGGAGAGGGTCAGGGTGAGGGCATCAGCGCCCTCGATGTCAACTTGCCGTCTTCTTCATCATGCTGAGAATAAACATCAGCGCCGCGCACAGCACCACCGACGGCCCCGCGGGCGTGTCGTAAAACGCCGAGAAGGTTAGTCCGCCCGTCACCGCAATCATGCCGATAATCACCGCCACACCCGCCATCTGCTCCGGCGTGCGGGCAAAGCGGCGCGCGGTGGCAGCCGGAATAATCAGCAGCGAAGTGATAATCAGCGCCCCGACAAACTTCATCGCCACGCCGATGGTCAGCGCCGTGACCAGCATCAGCAGCAGCTTCACGCGCTGGAGCTTCACGCCGTCAACAAACGCCAGATCCGGGCTGACGGTCATGGCGAGCAGGTTACGCCACTGCCAGAGCAGAATAGCCAGCACCACCACCACGCCAATGGCGATAGAGATCAGATCTTCCGGCGTTACCGCCAGCAAATCGCCAAACAGATAGGCCATCAGGTCGACGCGGATGTTCGACATCAGGCTCACCACCACCAGGCCAAGCGACAGCGCGCTGTGCGCCATAATGCCGAGCAGGGTATCGATAGCGAGGTGAGGGCGCTTTTCCAGCCAGACCAGCCCGGCGGCGAGCAACAGGGTAACGACGATCACCGCGTAAAACGGATTCACGTTCAGCAGCAGGCCAAAGGCCACGCCCAGCAGAGAGGCGTGAGCCAGGGTGTCGCCGAAATAGGACATTCTGCGCCACACCACAAACGAGCCAAGCGGGCCCGCGGCGCAGGCAAGCATAATCCCGGCCAGCCAGCCGGGCAGTAACAGTTCAATCATGAGCGTCCATTTCCCCGGCGCAGGACAATTCGTCCCTGTAAATCGTGGCGATGATTATGATGGTGGCGATAAATGCCAAGCTGTTCGGCGCCGCGTTGGCCGAACATAGAGATAAATTCCGGATGCATCGACACCACTTCCGGCGTGCCGGAGCAGCAGATGTGGTGGTTAAGGCACAGCACCTCGTCGGTTTTTGCCATGACCAGATGCAGGTCGTGGGAAACCATTAGCACCGCGCAGTTGAGCTCGTGGCGCAGCTGATCGATCAAATCGTACAGCGCCACCTGACCGTTGACGTCGACGCCCTGGGTTGGCTCGTCGAGCACCAGCAGCTGCGGGCTGCTCAGCAGCGCGCGAGCCAGCAGCACGCGCTGGGTTTCGCCGCCAGAGAGCTTTTGCAGCGGCGCATCAACCAGATGTCCGGCCTGGACGCGCTTCAGCGCGGGCAGAATATCGGCCTTGCGCGTGCCGGGACGCAGGCGCAGGAAGCGGCTCACCGTCAGCGGCAGCGTGGCGTCGAGGTGTAATTTTTGAGGCACATAGCCGATACGCAGCTTGTCGTCACGTTTGATCACCCCTTCATCAGGTGCTACCAGGCCGAGAACCACGCGCACCAGGGTGGATTTACCCGCACCGTTAGGGCCGAGCAGCGTCAGAATTTTGCCGGGTTTGAGTTCCAGGGACACGTCAGAGAGGACGCGGCGCTGGCCAAAAGAGACCGAGATATTTTCGAGAGTAACCAAAGTCGTCATGTCAATTTAAGCTTGCAGAAGTCATCGAATGTTATAATATCACATTCACCGAACTTATTACGATGATTAGTCGCATTATGTTACATAAAAATACGCTTCTTTTCGCAGCATTATCCGCTGCCCTTTGGGGTACAACAGCACAAGATGTTAACGCCGCCGTTGTCGCTTCGCTTAAACCGCTTGGATTCATCGCATCAGCCATCGCTGATGGGGTCACTGAAACGCAAGTTTTGCTCCCTGATGGTGCATCCGAGCACGATTACTCCCTGCGCCCGTCCGACGTAAAACGCTTACAAAACGCGGACTTAGTCGTGTGGATTGGCCCGGAAATGGAAGCCTTCATGCAGAAGTCGGCGAAACAGGTTCCGGCGCAGAAGCAGGTGACCATTGCCGAGCTTTCCGGCGTGAAACCGTTGCTCATGAAAGGGGCTGACGACGACGGTGACGAACATGACCATGGAAGCAGCGAAGCTGAAAAAGGTGACGACCATCACCATCACGGCGAGTACAACATGCATCTTTGGTTGTCCCCAGAGATAGCGCGGCTTTCGGCGGTTGCAATCCACGACAAATTAGTGGAACTTATGCCGCAAAGTCGAGCCAAACTAGACGCCAACCTGAAGGATTTTGAGGCTTCCTTAGCCGCAACCGACAAGCAGGTGGGTAACGAGCTCGCACCGCTGAAAGGAAAAGGGTATTTCGTTTTTCATGACGCCTACGGCTACTACGAAAAACACTACGGTCTGACCCCGCTGGGTCACTTCACCGTCAACCCGGAAATTCAGCCTGGTGCGCAGCGTTTACATGAAATCAGAACACAGTTGGTTGAGCAGAAAGCGACGTGCGTTTTTGCTGAGCCACAGTTCAGGCCAGCGGTCGTAGAAGCCGTGGCCAGGGGAACATCCGTGCGCATGGGAACCCTTGACCCGCTAGGTACGAATATCCAGTTGAGCAAAGCGAGCTATTCGCAGTTCCTCAGCCAACTGGCGAATCAGTATGCGAGCTGCCTGAAAGGAGATTAACGAGGAAGTGAATACGTGCAACAGATAGCCCGCTCTGTCGCTCTGGCATTTAACAATCTGCCTCGACCCCATCGCGTTATGCTGGGGTCTCTTACAGTTCTCACCTTAGCGGTCGCCGTCTGGCGGCCCTATGTTTACCACCCGAGTTCTGCCCCAATCATCAAAACCATCGAGCTTGAGAAAAGCGAGATCCGTTCGTTATTGCCTGAGGCCAGCGAGCCAATCGATCAGGCTGCCCAGGAAGACGAAGCCATCCCTCAGGATGAGCTGGACGACAAAACGCAAAACGAAGCAGGGATCCACGAATACGTGGTGTCGACGGGCGATACCCTGAGCAGCGTGCTGAACCAGTACGGCATCGATATGGGTGATATCAGCCAGCTTGCCGCATCGGATAAAGACCTCCGCAATCTTAAAATCGGCCAGCAGCTCTCCTGGACATTAACCGCCGACGGTGATTTGCAGCGTCTGACGTGGGAAATGTCCCGCCGTGAAACCCGCACCTACGACCGCACTGCAAACGGTTTCAAAATGAGCAGTGAAATGCAGCAGGGCGACTGGGTCAACAGCGTGCTGAAAGGCACGGTGGGCGGAAGCTTTGTCTCCGCCGCGCGCGATGCGGGGCTCACCAGCGCAGAAATTAGCTCGGTTATCAAAGCGATGCAGTGGCAGATGGACTTCCGTAAGCTGAAAAAAGGCGACGAGTTCTCCGTGCTGATGTCCCGCGAAATGCTGGACGGCAAGCGCGAACAGAGCCAGCTTCTCGGCGTTCGCCTGCGCTCTGACGGCAAAGACTATTACGCAATCCGCGCCGAAGACGGCAAGTTCTACGACCGTAACGGCACGGGCCTGGCGAAAGGCTTCCTGCGCTTCCCGACGGCGAAGCAGTTCCGCGTTTCATCCAACTTTAATCCGCGCCGTCTGAACCCGGTGACCGGTCGCGTTGCGCCGCACCGCGGCGTGGACTTCGCCATGCCGCAGGGTACGCCTGTGCTGGCGGTCGGTGACGGTGAAGTGGTGATGGCGAAACGCAGCGGGGCAGCAGGCTACTACGTTGCCGTGCGCCACGGCCGCACCTACACCACCCGTTACATGCACCTGCGCAAGCTGCTGGTGCAGCCGGGTCAGAAAGTGAAACGCGGCGACCGTATTGCGCTCTCCGGCAATACCGGGCGTTCAACCGGCCCGCACCTGCACTATGAAGTGTGGATCAACCAGCAGGCGGTCAACCCGCTGACGGCGAAACTGCCGCGCACCGAAGGCCTGACCGGGAAAGATCGTACTGACTACCTGGCGCAGGTAAAAGAAGTGATGCCGCAGCTGCGCTTCGACTAATGTCCTGTTAATCAACAAGCCGGCGCCCCTGTGCGCCGGCTTTTTCTTTTGTGCCAGAGCGCCAGCCTCGCTACACTATCGGCATTATTCTTTTTTCGCGTCACTTTCCTGGAACCAGCATGGAAACAAAAAAAAATAACAGTGAGTACATTCCTGAGTTTGAGCCGTCGTTTCGCCACCCGCGCAACTGGGGCGCCTGGCTGGGCGTTTATGCCTTTGCCGGTATCGCGCTGCTGCCTGCTTCCGTGCGCGACCCTATTCTCGGCAAGATAGGCCGTCTGGCCGGACGCATGGGCAAAAGCGCCCGCCGTCGTGCGCAAATTAACCTCTATTACTGTTTCCCGGAAAAAAGCGACGCCGAGCGTGAAGCGATCATTGACGCCATGTACACCACCGCGCCGCAGGCCATGGCGATGATGGCGGAGCTGGCGCTGCGCGGGCCGGAAAAGCTGCTCGACCGCGTGGACTGGAAAGGGCTGGAAATCATTGAAGAGATGCGTCGCAACGACGAGAAAGTGATCTTCCTGGTGCCGCACGGCTGGGGCGTAGATATCCCGGCGATGCTGATGGCCTCACAGGGGCAAAAAATGGCGGCGATGTTCCACAATCAGGGCAATAAAATCTTTGATTACGTGTGGAATACCGTTCGCCGTCGCTTTGGCGGCCGCCTCCACGCGCGCAATGACGGCATCAAGCCCTTTATTCAGTCCGTGCGCCAGGGTTACTGGGGCTATTATCTGCCGGACCAGGATCATGGCCCGGAGCACAGCGAGTTTGTGGATTTCTTCGCGACCTACAAAGCCACGCTGCCCGCGATTGGCCGCCTGATGAAGGTCTGTCGCGCGCGCGTTATCCCGCTGTTTCCGGTCTACGACGGCAAAACGCATCGCCTGAGCATTGAAGTGCGCCCGCCGATGGACGACCTGCTGACCGCAGACGACAACACCATCGCCCGCCGAATGAACGAAGAGGTGGAGCTGCTGGTGGGGCCGCATACGGAGCAGTACACCTGGATCCTCAAGCTGCTTAAAACGCGCAAGCCCGGCGAAAAAGAGCCGTACAAACGCAAAGAGCTTTTCCCGAAGAAATAAAAAAAGCCCTCTCTTAACGGAGAGGGCTTTTTCACACTGCGCGGATTACTCGACGGTCATCACGCGCGTGGTGTTGGTCGAGCCGATGGTGCTCATTACGTCACCCTGGGTCACGATAACGATATCGCCAGACACCAGGTAGCCTTTGTCGCGCAGCAGGTTCACGGCATCGTTCGCGGCGGCAACGCCGTCGCTGTTGCTGTCGAAGTAAACCGGCGTTACGCCGCGGTACAGCGCGGTCAGGTTCAGCGTGCGCTCGTGGCGGGACATCGCGAAGATTGGCAGACCAGAGCTGATACGGGACGTCATCAGCGCGGTACGGCCTGACTCGGTCATGGTGATGATCGCCGTCACGCCTTTCAGGTGGTTAGCGGCGTACATTGCCGACATCGCAATCGCTTCTTCCACGTTGTCGAACTGCACGTCCAGACGGTGTTTAGACACGTTGATGCTTGGGATCTTCTCCGCGCCCAGGCAAACGCGCGCCATTGCCGCCACGGTTTCCGCCGGGTACTGGCCTGCGGCGGTTTCCGCAGACAGCATTACCGCATCGGTACCATCCAGCACGGCGTTTGCCACGTCCATCACTTCCGCACGGGTTGGCATTGGGTTAGTGATCATCGATTCCATCATCTGCGTGGCGGTGATCACCGCGCGGTTCAGCTGACGCGCGCGACGGATCAGCGCTTTCTGGATCCCGACAAGTTCCGGATCGCCGATTTCAACACCCAGGTCGCCACGGGCTACCATCACCACGTCCGACGCCAGGATAACGTCGTCCATCGCATCCTGATCGCAAACCGCTTCGGCACGTTCAACCTTGGCAACGATTTTCGCGTCGCAGCCTGCGTCACGCGCCAGACGGCGGGCGTAGTTCAGATCTTCACCGCAGCGCGGGAAGGAGACGGCCAGGTAATCGACGCCAATCTGCGCCGCGGTGACGATGTCGGCTTTGTCTTTTTCGGTCAGCGCTTCCGCTGAGAGGCCGCCGCCGAGCTTGTTGATGCCTTTGTTGTTAGAGAGCGGGCCGCCGACGGTGACTTCGGTGAAGACCTTCATCCCCTGGACTTCGAGCACTTTCAGCTGAACGCGACCGTCGTCGAGCAGCAGGATGTCGCCGGTCACCACGTCAGCAGGCAGACCTTTGTAGTCGATACCCACTTTCTCTTTATCGCCTTCACCTTTGCTCAGGTTGGCATCGAGCAGGAACTTGTCGCCAACGTTGAGGAACACTTTGCCTTCTTTAAAGGTCGATACGCGGATTTTAGGCCCCTGAAGGTCGCCGAGGATAGCCACGTGGCGACCCAGTTTTGCCGCGATCTCACGGACCTTGTCTGCACGTAATTTATGGTCTTCTGGCGTACCGTGAGAGAAGTTCATACGCACCACGTTGGCGCCTGCGGCGATAATTTTTTCGAGGTTATTATCGCGATCGGTAGCCGGGCCTAAGGTGGTTACGATCTTGGTTCTGCGAAGCCTTCTGGACATGTAATACTCCGTTGACTGAAACAACTTTGGTGTTGCGTGAAGATAGAATCGGACTTCATCAAGGGCAAGGCCGAAGAGAGAGGACCGAATGCCGTAAATCGAACATCGTAGTTATTAGGGAACATCGCTCTTTATAAGCAATTCTTTATCAAAACGCGATTCCTTGAGCGCTTCCTTGACCCGCTTCAAGTTATCTCTGAATTTTGCGCCGCGCCGCAGGGTAAAGCCGGTCGCCAGCACGTCAATCACCGTAAGCTGCGCCAGGCGCGACACCATCGGCATATACATGTCGGTGTCTTCCGGCACGTCGAGGGTGATGGCAAGCGTCGCTTCTCTGGCCAGCGGCGTGCCGGCGGTAGTGAGCGCAATCACCATTGCGTCGTTTTCCCGCGCCAGCTGTGCCAGCTCAACCTGGCTTTTCGTTCGCCCGGTGTGGGAGATGAGCACCACAACATCGCCTTCGCTACAGTTCATACAGCTCATGCGTTGCAGGACAATGTCATCGGAGTAAATCACCGGAACGTTGAAGCGGAAAAATTTGTTCATGGCGTCGTGGGCGACCGCCGCGGACGACCCCAGGCCGAAGAAGGCAATCTTTTTGGCCTGAGTGAGTAAATCCACCGCGCGGTTAACCGACGTCATATCCAGCGACTGACGCACGTGGTCGAGCGTGGCCATCGCGGATTCAAAAATTTTGGCGGTATAGGCATCAACGCTGTCGTCTTCATCCACATTGCGATTAACATACGGCGTGCCGTTTGCCAGACTTTGTGCCAGATGCAGTTTAAAATCGGGGAAGCCGCGGGTTTCCAGGCTTCTGCAGAATCGGTTCACGGTCGGTTCGCTGACACCCGACTCCTGCGCCAGCGCAGCGATGCTCGAATGAATTGCCTGAGCGGGCGAGGCGAGAATAACTTCAGCCACTTTTCGCTCGGATTTGCTAAGGTGTTCCAGTTGAAACTGGATTTTTTCCAGCATGTTCATTGTTAACAAGGCGCTCATGGGGGAAACGATTTCACCGAGAGATGAAATCCTGATTCGATTTAGCCGATATTACCCCTCGGGTCTCTCTAAAGGGTAATGTACGACAAGAAATGTTGTTGTTTTTTTTCATTACTTGATCGCTGTCGGGTTTTGCAGTGACCCGGGCGTACAAAGATTCAACGGTTCTGATGCAGTTTGCGAATCATAAGCCGTAAGCAGGCGAAAAATCACGGTTTCGCACGCTACGTTAAGCGCTAATGGTTTCGGGAATGACGTAAAAGCAGTACAGTGCATTGTAATAAAATTACAACGATACCTGGCAGAAGTACCAGGTTATCCAACTGAGGAGAATGACATGGCGGTAACGCAAACAGCCCAGGCATGTGACCTGGTCATTTTCGGCGCGAAAGGCGATCTTGCACGCCGTAAATTGCTGCCTTCCCTGTATCAACTGGAGAAAGCGGGCCAGCTTCATCCGGATACCCGTATCCTGGGTGTTGGGCGCGCCGACTGGGACAAGGACGCTTATACCAAAGTCGTGCGTGAAGCGCTCGAAACTTTCATGAAAGAGAAGATCGATGAAAGTTTGTGGGACACGCTGAGCGGACGCCTCGATTTCTGCAACCTGGACGTGAACGACGTTAGCGCGTTTACCCGTCTGGGTGAGATGTTAGACCAAAAAAATCGCGTCACCATTAACTACTTCGCCATGCCGCCAAGCACCTTCGGCGCCATCTGCAAAGGGCTGGGCGAAGCGAAGCTGAACGCGAAGCCTGCGCGCGTGGTCATGGAAAAACCGCTGGGCACTTCACTCGCCACCTCCCGCGAAATCAACGATCGGGTGGGTGAGTACTTCGAAGAGTGCCAGGTGTACCGTATCGACCACTATCTCGGTAAAGAGACCGTGCTGAACCTGCTGGCGCTGCGCTTTGCCAACTCCCTGTTTGTGAACAACTGGGATAACCGCACTATCGACCACGTGGAAATTACCGTGGCGGAAGAGGTGGGCATTGAGGGCCGCTGGGGTTACTTCGACCAGGCCGGCCAGATGCGCGATATGATCCAGAACCACCTGCTGCAAATCCTGTGCATGATCGCCATGTCACCGCCGTCGGACCTGACCGCCGACAGCATCCGCGACGAAAAGGTAAAAGTGCTGAAGTCCCTGCGTCGTATCGATCGCTCAAATGTGCGTGAAAAAACCGTGCGCGGTCAGTACACCTCCGGTTTTGCGCAGGGTAAAAAAGTCCCTGGCTACCTGGAAGAAGAGGGCGCGAACAAGTCCAGCAACACCGAGACCTTCGTGGCAATCCGCGTGGATATCGATAACTGGCGCTGGGCCGGCGTGCCGTTCTACCTGCGTACCGGTAAGCGTCTGCCAACCAAGTGTTCAGAAGTGGTGGTGTACTTCAAAAATCCAGAGCTAAACCTGTTCAAAGAGTCCTGGCAGGAGCTGCCGCAGAACAAGCTGACCATTCGTCTGCAGCCGGACGAGGGCGTGGATATCCAGATCCTCAACAAAGTGCCGGGTCTGGATCACAAGCACAACCTGCAAACCACCAAGCTTGACCTGAGCTACTCCGAAACCTTCAACGAAACGCACCTGGCCGATGCCTACGAGCGTCTGCTGCTGGAAACCATGCGCGGTATCCAGGCGCTGTTCGTGCGTCGCGACGAAGTGGAAGAGGCGTGGAAATGGGTCGACTCCATCACCGAAGCCTGGGCTGCCGATCAGGATGCGCCAAAACCGTATCAGGCGGGCACGTGGGGACCTGTCGCATCGGTTGCGATGATCACCCGCGATGGCCGCTCCTGGAACGAGTTTGAGTAAGATTATCCTGTAACCCGGAGGTGTTATTTTACCGGTAACATGATCTGGCACAGACAGTGACATTATTTTCTTAATTTAAGCTCCGTGTGGATTCACCCACGGAGCTTTTTTTATTACACTGCCGGAAGTGATTTTGCCCCTGAGCTCCGGACACCAAGCGTTTCAGCGTTGTTAACGACTGCCGTACACTTTGTAAACTCCCGAGCCCGGACAGATAAATTTGAGGAGCTTTTATGAATCCGACATTGTTACGCGTAACACAGCGCATCATCGAGCGCTCGAAAGAGACCCGTACCGCCTACCTCGCCCGTATCGAACAGGCCAAAAGCGACACCGTTCACCGTTCCCAGCTTGCGTGCGGAAACCTGGCCCACGGTTTTGCCGCCTGCCAGCCTGATGACAAAGCCTCGCTGAAAAGCATGTTGCGTAACAATATCGCGATCATCACCTCCTACAACGACATGCTCTCCGCCCACCAGCCGTACGAGCACTACCCGGAAATCATCCGTAAAGCGCTGCACAAAGCCAACGCCGTAGGGCAGGTGGCGGGTGGCGTACCGGCCATGTGCGACGGGGTGACGCAGGGTCAGGACGGGATGGAACTTTCCCTTCTGAGCCGCGAAGTGATTGCCATGTCTGCGGCGGTTGGTTTGTCCCACAACATGTTCGACGGCGCGCTGTACCTGGGCGTGTGCGACAAGATTGTCCCGGGCCTGGTGATGGCGGCGCTCTCCTTCGGGCATCTGCCTGCGATCTTCGTGCCGTCTGGCCCGATGGCAAGCGGCCTGCCGAACAAAGAGAAAGTGCGTATCCGCCAGCTGTATGCCGAAGGCAAGGCTGACCGTCAGGCGCTGCTGGAAGCCGAAGCGGCCTCTTACCATGCGCCGGGCACCTGCACCTTCTACGGCACCGCCAACACCAACCAGATGGTGGTGGAATTTATGGGGATGCAGCTGCCGGGCTCTTCCTTCATTCAGCCGGACGCACCGTTGCGCCAGGCGTTGACCGAAGCGGCCGCTCGCCAGGTGACCCGTCTCACCGGTAACGGCAACGAGTGGATGCCGATGGGCAAAATGGTTGACGAAAAAGTGATCGTCAACGGCATCGTTGCGCTGCTGGCGACCGGGGGTTCAACCAACCACACCATGCACCTGGTGGCGATGGCGCGCGCGGCGGGCATTCTGATCAACTGGGATGATTTCTCCGATATCTCGTCCGTGGTGCCGCTGATGGCGCGCCTGTATCCGAACGGCCCGGCAGACATCAACCACTTCCAGGCGGCGGGCGGCGTTCCGGTGCTGATGCGCGAACTGCTTAAAGGCGGTCTGCTGCATGAAGACGTCAACACCGTGGCGGGCTTTGGCCTGCAGCGCTACACCCTGGAGCCGTGGCTGAACAACGGCGAGCTGGACTGGCGCGACGGCGCGGCAGGCTCTCTGGATCCGCAGGTTATCGCCACCATTGAGCAGCCATTCTCCCACCACGGCGGCACCAAAGTGCTGAGCGGCAACTTAGGACGCGCGGTAATGAAAACCTCCGCGGTGCCGGAAGAGAACCAGGTTATCGAGGCGCCGGCGGTGGTCTTCGAAAGCCAGCACGACGTATTACCGGCCTTCGACGCGGGTCTGCTCGATAAGGATTGCGTGGTTGTGGTTCGTCATCAGGGGCCAAAAGCGAACGGAATGCCAGAATTACATAAACTTATGCCGCCGCTTGGTGTATTATTGGACCGCCGTTTCAAAATTGCGTTGGTTACGGATGGACGACTCTCCGGCGCATCAGGTAAAGTGCCTTCTGCCATCCACGTCACCCCGGAAGCCTACGACGGTGGACTGCTGGCGAAAGTACGCGATGGCGACATGATTCGCGTTAACGGCCAGACAGGTGAGTTAACCCTGCTGGTGGATGAGGCCGAACTTGCTGCCCGTCAGCCACATATTCCTGACCTGCGCGCGTCCCGTGTCGGCACCGGGCGCGAAATGTTCAGCGCGCTGCGCGAAAAGCTCTCCGGCGCGGAGCAGGGCGCGACCTGTATTACGTTTTAAGACGAACTGAATTATCGATCTGGCGAGAGAAAACTCTGATGAAAAACTGGAAAACAAGTGCAGAAGCAATCCTGAAAACTGGCCCTGTCGTGCCGGTGATCGTAGTGAACAAGCTGGAACACGCTGTGCCAATGGCGAAAGCGCTGGTTGCCGGCGGCGTTCGCGTTCTGGAAGTGACCCTGCGCACCGCATGTGCAATGGACGCTATCCGCGCCATCGCTAAAGAAGTGCCTGAAGCGATTATCGGTGCGGGCACCGTACTGAACCCACAGCAGCTGGCAGAAGTGACCGAAGCGGGCGCACAGTTCGCCATCAGCCCTGGCCTTACTGAGCCTCTGCTGAAAGCGGCAACCGAAGGGACTATCCCGCTGATCCCGGGTATCAGCACCGTATCTGAACTGATGCTGGGTCTGGACTACGGTCTGAAAGAGTTCAAATTCTTCCCGGCCGAAGCCAACGGCGGCACCAAAGCGCTGCAGGCGATTGCGGGTCCCTTCTCTCAGGTACGTTTCTGCCCAACCGGCGGGATCTCTCCGGCGAACTACCGTGACTACCTGGCACTGAAAAGCGTGCTGTGCATCGGCGGTTCATGGCTGGTTCCGGCGGATGCGCTGGAAGCGGGCGACTGGGATCGCATCACTAAGCTGGCTCGCGAAGCGGTTGAAGGCGCGAAGCAGTAAGCTTTTTGCCTCAGGGCAATATGAAAAACGGGCCGAATGGCCCGTTTTTTTTATCCTGCGACCTTAACCGCCGCGGCCGCGCTTTTGGCTCTCGCCACGGCCTCATCGATGTCGTTCCCGGTTGCCAGCGCCACGCCAAGGCGACGCGTGCCGTCAATCTCCGGCTTACCGAACAGGCGCACCTGCAACCCGGCGCCAACCGCCCCCTGGACGTTGTCGAACGTCACGTTCTGGCTGGTCAGCTGCGGGAGGATCACCGCCGATGCCGCCGGGCCGTACTGGCGGATCCCGCCCACCGGCAGGCCGAGGAAGGCGCGAACGTGCAGGGCGAACTCGGAGAGATCCTGAGAAATCAGCGTCACCATTCCGGTGTCGTGCGGGCGAGGGGAGACTTCGCTGAACACCACCTCGTCGCCGCAGACAAACAGCTCAACCCCAAACAGGCCGTAGCCGCCCAGCGCCAGCACAACCTTGCGGGCAATCTCCTGCGCGCGCTCCAGCGCCAGGGCGCTCATCTGCTGCGGCTGCCAGGATTCACGGTAATCACCGTCTTCCTGACGATGCCCGATGGCGTCGCAGAAATGCACGCCGTCGACGGCGCTGACGGTCAGCAGAGTAATTTCGAAGTCAAACTTCACCACGCCTTCCACGATGACGCGGCCCGCGCCCGCGCGACCGCCCTGCTGGGCATAGTCCCAGGCGCTGTCGAGCGTGGCGGCGTCGCGAATAAAGCTCTGGCCTTTGCCGGAGGAGCTCATCACCGGCTTAATGATGCACGGGTAGCCAATCTCCTCCACGGCGCGAAGAAAGGCCTCTTTGCTGTCGGCGAAACGGTAGCTTGACGTCGGGAGCGCCAGCTCTTCCGCCGCCAGACGGCGAATGCCTTCGCGGTTCATGGTGAGCTTCGCGGCGCGGGCGCACGGCACAACCTGCTGGCCTTCCTGCTCAAGGGCAACCAGCGTATCGGTGGCGATGGCTTCGATTTCAGGCACCACGAAATCCGGTTTTTCTTGTGCGATCAGCGCGCGCAGGGCGTCGCCGTCCAGCATGTTAATGACGTGCGCGCGATGGGCAACGTGCATGGCCGGGGCATCCGGATAGCGGTCAACCGCAATCGTCTCCACGCCCAAACGCTGGCACTCAATGGCAACCTCTTTCCCCAGCTCCCCCGAGCCCAGCAGCATTACGCGAGTGGCTGCCGGACGCAGCGCAGTTCCTAAACGAGTCATAACAATCCCCCTGAAAAAGTTGCGCGCAGTATAAACGAAAACGTTTGCGTCTGTCTTGTCTGCGCCAGGACGAGGAGGGTAAGAATTTGCGCTTCTTTAGCACGAACAGACATTTCCTGACGCCCGCTCGCTTAGTCTGAGAGGCATATCCACGGTTAAGTGAGGAAAATCATGTCAGGCTGGCTGAATCAATTGCAATCCATGTTAGGTCAAAAAGGGGCGTCTTCCGGCGAGCAGGGGCTCGGCAAGCTGCTGGTGCCGGGGGCGCTGGGCGGGCTGGCGGGTCTGCTGGTCGCCAATAAATCCTCGCGCAAGCTGCTCGCCAAATACGGTACGGGCGCGCTGCTGGCCGGCGGTGGCGCGATTGCCGGGACGGTGCTGTGGAACAAATACAAGGATAAGGTTCGCGCCGCGCATCAGGATGAGCCGCACTACGGCGAACACACCTCGCCGATGGACATCCGCACCGAGCGGCTGATCCTCGCCCTGGTTTTTGCGGCAAAAAGCGATGGTCATATTGACGACAAAGAGCGCTCGGCGATTGAGCACCAGCTCCAGGAGGCGGGCGTTGAGGAGCAGGGGAGAGCGCTGGTGGCGCAGGCCATCGAACAGCCGCTCGACCCGCAGCGCCTGGCGCAGAGCGTGAAAAACGAAGAGGAGGCGCTGGAGCTCTATTTCCTGAGCTGCGCCGCGGTGGATATCGATCACTTTATGGAGCGCAGCTATCTGAATGCGCTGGGCGACGCGCTTAACATTCCGCAGGAGGTGCGGGAAGGCATTGAGCAGGACATAAAGCAGCAAAAACAGGCGCTAAAGGGGTAATGATTCTGAATGGTGGCCATGTTTCGCTTGCATCATGCGTGTGTTTTGCCAACCTTATAAGGTGTAAAACCAAAACGAATAACGAACATG
This sequence comes from Enterobacter soli, assembly GCF_964208575.1. Taxonomy (GTDB): domain Bacteria; phylum Pseudomonadota; class Gammaproteobacteria; order Enterobacterales; family Enterobacteriaceae; genus Enterobacter; species Enterobacter soli_A. The sequence continues at coordinate 53,989 of NZ_CAXOFU010000015.1, forward strand.
TCGCCAAAAGCCCAACGCAAGCCGTATGCCATCACCACGCATGGCGATACGCGCATAGATAACTACTACTGGCTGCGGGACGACTCGCGTTCCCGGCCAGAGGTGCTCGATTATCTTCATCAGGAAAATGACTATGGCCGAAAGGTCATGTCCAGCCAGCAGGCGCTCCAGGATCAGCTTCTGGCAGAGATGGTGGAGCGCATCCCCCAGCGCGATATTTCCGCGCCCTGGACCAAAAATGGCTACCGGTATCGCCACATCTATGAGCCGGGCAATGAATATCCCATTTATCAGCGCCAGTCCGCGCTGAGCGCCGAATGGGACGACTGGGACATTTTGCTGGATGCCAACCAGCGCGCCGCCCATAGCGAGTTTTACACGCTCGGAGGCATGTCCATCTCCCCGGATAACGCGATCATGGCGCTGGCGGAGGACTACCTTTCGCGCCGCCAGTACGGCCTGCGCTTCCGCAATCTTGATACCGGGAACTGGTATCCGGAGATGCTGGACAATGTCTCGCCGGACTTCGTCTGGGCCAATGATTCGGAAACGGTTTACTACGTTAAAAAACACGCCTCGACGCTGCTGCCGTATCAGGTTTGGCGCCACACCGTCGGGACATCGTCCGCGCACGACGAGCTGGTCTACGAGGAGAAAGACGAAACCTTTTACGTCAGCCTGCATAAAACCACCTCCCGGCACTACGTGATTATCTTCCTCGCCAGCGCGACCACCTCTGAAGTGCTGCTGCTGGATGCCGAACTGCCGGACGCCCAGCCGCTCTGCTTCCTGCCGCGCCGCAAAGATCACGAGTACAGCCTGGATCACTTCCAGCACAGCTTTTACCTGCGCTCCAACCGCGAAGGGAAAAACTTCGGCCTGTATAAGACCAAGGTCCGCGACGAACGCAAATGGGAAGTGCTGATCCCCGCCCGGGATCAGGTGATGCTCGAAGGGTTCACCCTGTTTACCGACTGGCTGGTGGTGGAGGAGCGCCAGCGCGGGCTGACCAGCCTGCGGCAAATCAACCGTAAAACCCGCGAAGTGGTGGGGATTGCCTTTGACGATCCGGCCTACGTGACGTGGATAGGCTTTAACCCGGAGCCGGAGTCGTCCCGCCTGCGCTACGGCTACTCCTCAATGACCACCCCGGACACGCTGTTTGAGCTGGACATGGATACCGGGCAGCGGCAGGTGCTGAAGCAGGCGGCGGTCAGCGGGTTTGAATCTGAACATTATCGCAGCGAACACCTGTGGGTGAAGGCGCGGGACGGCGTCGAAGTCCCGGTCTCGCTGGTCTATCGCCGCGACGCTTTCCGCAAGGGCAAAAATCCGCTGCTGGTCTACGGCTACGGCTCATACGGCTCCAGCATGGACGCCGACTTCAGCAGCAGCAGGCTCAGCCTGCTCGATCGCGGCTTTGTCTTTGCCATCGCTCACGTGCGCGGCGGCGGCGAGCTTGGCCATCACTGGTACGAAGACGGCAAGTTTCTGCGCAAGAAAAACACCTTTAACGATTACCTCGACGTCTGCGATGCGCTGATTGCCCAGGGCTATGGCGATCCGTCGCTCTGCTTTGGCATGGGCGGCAGCGCGGGGGGAATGCTTATGGGGGTGGCGATCAACCAGCGTCCTGACCTGTTCAAAGGCGTCGTGGCGCAGGTGCCGTTTGTCGATGTGCTCACCACGATGCTGGACGAGTCTATCCCGCTGACCACGGGGGAGTTCGAGGAGTGGGGGAATCCGCAGGACGAAACCTACTATCGCTATATGAAAGAGTACAGCCCCTACGACAACGTTGAAGCGAAAGCCTATCCGCACCTGCTGGTCACCACCGGGCTGCATGACTCCCAGGTGCAGTACTGGGAGCCCGCCAAGTGGGTCGCCAGGCTGCGCGAGCTGAAAACCGACGATAATCTGCTGCTGCTCTGCACCGACATGGATTCCGGGCACGGGGGGAAATCAGGGCGGTTTAAATCGTACGAAGGGGTGGCGCTGGAGTACGCCTTTTTGATTGGCCTGGCGCAGAATACGCTGCCAGGCCAGGCGGAACGTCAGGCTTCGCCGAGATAATGTTTGAGCGTTAGGCGCAGCTCCGGGCTCATTCTGTCGAGGTTGTTGTACAGCCAGCGCAGATAGCCCGGATCTTTGTCGGCGATTTCCGACACCGCTTTGCCGCGGTATTTGCCAAACGTAAAGGTGGTCAGCAGCGCCGGTCGCCCGGTGATGTTGGCCATGTCATCGGGCGTCCAGCCTGAGATATTCATGATATCGATCAGCAGCGCGGCGGTGATATAGCAGTCATACAGGGCGCGGTGATGATGTAGTCCTTCCGGCGTTTTCACGCTGAGCTTGCGGGATTTATACAGCGCCATGTTGCTGTATTTGATCCCCGGCCACAGGCGGCGCGCCAGCTTCATGGTGCAGATCCACTCGCCGGGCATCTCCGGCAGCACGCGGCGGTCAAAGCTGGCGTTGTGCGCCACGTACCAGGTGCTGCCGTAATAGTGCGGGATCACCTCTTCAATCCAGGGTTTGTCCGCCACCATGGACTCAGTGATGCGGTGAATGGCCATCGCCTGCGGGCTGATTGGACGATCCGGGCGCACCAGGTGACTCATGGGGTTGACGATTTTACCGTCCACCACGTCCACAGAGGCCACTTCCACTATCCCGCCCTGAAGATCGCAAGTTTCGGTATCGATTACGCGCAGCATTGATCGCTCCTGACCCTAAAACGTTTAGCCTAATGGAATGATATCGCCTTGCCAACCCCGTCTGTCCCGCGAGCCGGTCAACAGCAGCTCGCCTTTGTCCGCCCGAACGATGAGCTGTCCTTTTTCATCCCACAGCGCGCTCCCGCTGCGCGCGTTAGCCATCAGAACCGCGATGGCGTATTTATGCGCAAAGCGCTGCAGGGCGTTGATGGACTGACGCCAGCGGTTATCCCCCACGTCCTGGCTGCTGGCAAACAGCGTTGCCAGCGGATCGAGGTTCGGCGCGTCGGCGTCGGTATCAATAATCGTGAGCTGTTTCTCGCCCGGGATCAGACTCGCGCCGCTTCCCTGCGGATAGCGATGAATGGTATCGCTGCACGGGCTGAACAGCGCCAGGCCTTTCTGACGCTGACCGAGCTTATCGACGGTTATTCCGGCAATCACGGTAATGCGGTGCTGGCGAGTGGCGTTCAGAATAGGTTCCAGCTGCCGATCGCCGGGAGGGGGAGGGAGGGTTGTATCGCCAGGGCCCGTAAGGGAAAGTTCAGGGAAGACCAGCAAATCGCACTGGTGGCGTGCGGCTTCGGCAATGAACCGTAAATGGTGCGCAACGTGGGAATCCACGCAATCGTCCTGGCGGACGTACTGGGCAGCAGCAATATTCCATCGAGACATCGTGACATCCTTATACACAGAGTCGCAGGGTTTAAAGAATACACCCATACTTCTAAGGGAATTCTTATATTGCCACAATGGTTGTAAGGAAATGTAACACGTCCTTAAGGTTACTTAACTTTAGGCTCGTAGGGTAAGCGCGAAAGATTGACCGAGGTCAGACGGTGCGCGATAAGGCGTTCGCGAAACCAGTCGCGAAGGTGCGCGGGCTGTTCCCGTTCTACCACTTCGGCAACCACCGGCATGTTGTAACGCTCTTTAAACGCAACGCCCGCGGCGGCGAGATCGACGTTCACTTTGTCCATCTCGTCCTGAGGAAGGGCGGCCAGATTGATCTTCATTTCCTTCTCCTTTTTTTGCGGCGGCAACGTTACCGCGATTGCCGGGCGATGACAAGCGGGCGCAGGATGATCCTCGACTCATTTATTATACAGAGTTATCCTCTGCTAAATAGACATAACAAAAAGGAATGATTCTGATGGCTTTTTCCTCGACTCGCACGGCGTGCGCGCTGGCTTTTCTGCTTTCATCAGCAGTAGCGCCTTCCGCTTTGGCTCACGCGCACCTTAAACAGCAATCCCCCGCGGCGGATTCACAGGTGGCGGTCGCGCCTCAGGCGCTGACGCTGCAATTCTCTGAAGGTATCGAACCCGCCTTTAGCGGCGTGACCGTGACCAGCGAGGATAAGCAAACCATCAAAACGGGCGCGATTAGCCTTGATGACAAAGACAAAACGCAGCTCACCGTTCCGCTTGATCAGGCGCTGAGCGCAGGGACATACCGGGTAGAGTGGCATGTGGTGTCGGTTGATGGCCACAAAACGAAGGGCAGCTACCGTTTCAGCGTGAAATAAGATGCTGGCGTTAAGCTACGTTGTTCTGCGGTTTTTGCACTTCGCGGCGCTGATGCTGATCTTCGGTAACGCCCTCTACAGCGCCTGGCTTGCCCCTTTTTCCCTACAGCGTCTGATGACGCGGCGGTTTCAGCGGCAGCAAAAAATCGCGGCGACGATCGGCCTGGTCACCGCGCTGCTGATGTTTGCCCTCCAGGGCGGCCAGATGGGCAACGGCTGGGGCGATGTGCTGCGCCCGGATATCTGGCGCACGGTGGCCGGAACGCAGTTTGGAAGCGTCTGGCTGTGGCAGATCGTCCTTGCGCTGATTACCGCTGCAGCCGCCTGGATTGCGCCGCAGAAGGGCGCGCGGCGCTTGCTGCTGCTGGCGATGGGGCAGTTTCTTCTGCTGGCGGGCGTTGGTCATGCCGCCATGAACGAAGGCGCGGCGGGGGGAGTGCAGCGCATCAACCACGCGGTTCATCTGCTCTGCGCCGCGACCTGGATCGGCGGCCTGCTGCCGCTGCTCTACTGTATGCAGCTGGCGAAGGGGCGCTGGAACGTGGCCGCGATTTACACCATGATGCGCTTTTCGCGCGTGGGGCATTACGCGGTGGCGGGAGTGATCCTCACCGGGATAGTCAACGCGCTGTTTATTCTTGGGTTCAACGCCCCCTGGCGGACAGAATATGGGCAGCTGCTGTTGATCAAATGTGCGCTGGTGGCAATGATGGTGGCAATTGCGCTGATGAATCGGTATTTTCTGGTGCCACGCTTTCGTGCGAACGCCGGACGGGAGCAGCAGATTTTTATCAGGATGACGCAGGCAGAGGTTGTGCTGGGCGCGCTGGTGCTGGCCACGGTCAGCCTGTTCGCGACCTGGGAACCCTTCTGACAAGGTTAAAACATATGAAAAAGACACTACTTTCGCTTTTACTGCTGGCCTGTACGGGAAGCGCCCTGGCGGCGCCGCAGGTTATTACGGTCAGCCGGTTTGAAGTGGGTAAAGAGAAATGGGCCTTCGACCGCGAAGAGGTGATGCTGACCTGCCGTCCAGGCCACGCGCTGTACGCTATTAACCCCAGCACGCTGGTGCAATACCCGCTTAACGATATTGCCGAACAGCAGGTCGCCAGCGGCAAAAGCAGCGGCAAGCCTATCAGCGTGATCCAGATTGACGACCCGGCCAACCCGGGGCAGAAAATGAGCCTGGCCCCCTTTATCGAGCGAGCCGAGAAGCTCTGCTAGCCTTCTGGTTTCCAATAATAAAAAACCGCAGTCGCTTGCGTAAGCCCTGCGGTTTTTCAGTTTTTATGATGTTCTCACGCTTTTTTTCCGACCACTTTTGCTGTGGACTGGAAAACCTGGCGCGGTCATCTATTCTTAAAGGGTCAGGCGACTTAGCCTGCATTAATGCCAACTTTTAGCGCACGGCTCTCTCCCAAGAGCCATTTCCCTGGACCGAATACAGGAATCGTATTCGGTCTCTTTTTATGTGCTTTATCCTGCATTGCAGTATCAAGCACGGCACCTAAACCTATATCTGTACAGCCTCGGTTCTCAGCGCCTGTTACAACAATGTAAACACTTTCGGTCTGACATCCAAGCACTTTTCGGTCATTTTTTAACACCGTTTCGAGCGCTCTTTGGACAACCGCATTTTCACTGCGGGCTTAGAACCGCGATTTGATCGCCGCTTCAATCTCATCCAGCAGTTCAAAGCGACGGCGGTACTCGGCGCGTTTTTTACTGGCGATCTCTTCCAGGGATTTACGCTCCATCTGCAGCGGCAGCTGCCAGCTGAAGGTTGAGCGCTTTTTACCGTCGATTGACGCCCAAAACTCATCGTAGCTGGCGTGGAAATGGCGGCCTTTGCTCAGACGATAGCGCAGCGCGCGGAAGATATGCCCTTCGTCGCTGACCGCGTAAATGGCTTTAATGCCGGAAAGCGTTGCGATCTGGAAAAGCACTTCCATCAATACGCGCTTCGGGAACAGACCGTGGCAGGCGCGGGTTGCCTGCTTGATCACATCGCGGGATACGCTGCGGCGCGGGCCCTGAAGACCGCCAATCACCAGCACGTATTCTCCGTTTTCGCGGGCCACGCAAAACGTCACGCTCGCGAGGAGGGTGTTTTCGTTGTCGCGCAGCCACAGCGTACATTCGCCTTCGCGCTCCGCTTTGCTGGCGTTCATGGCATTGACGCGGTAGCTCACGCCATCTTTGGCGTGAAACTCAACGATGGATTGCTCCTGCGACCCGGTTAGGGCGGCGATCAGCCCCGCATCTTTCAGGGAATCAATCCACTCATAGTGGCTGACGATGGCTTCGGCACGATCGTTTGCGTTCATGCCGCGCATCAGATACTGGCGATGGGTTTTGCTCGGAAGGGTGATTTGCGACGCCAGCAGCTGATCGAAATCGTTGCGGCGGGACAGCGTTTGCAGCATCCGGTTGGTTGACGACCAGAACAAAAGGGAACGCAGCAGAAACTTAAGACGATACTCGCGCTTTTGCCAGATAGGGCCTGGAACGCGTTTACCTTTCACCAGATCGGAAATAATAGTTGTGCGATGCGAATGTGCGACATCGTTTTGCAGGCGCGAATTGGACACGTGAAAACCTCAGATTTTATGCATTGCATAGTTTAGGGGGCATGCAAAAGTGGATTAATACTGGTGAGAAATTTATTTTGCACTAGTTTACTGTTTGTTTAGCTTCCTGGCAAAGCGGCAGCGCGTCGCCGTCCCTCCCGGGTCTTGGGCGAAGGCTATACTCCAGAGAGGAGGCGTTATGTATCAACGAATAGACGGTGCGCAATGGCGCCATATCTGGGTGGTCAGCGATATTCACGGCTGCTATCAGCGGCTGATGGACGAGCTTAAGTGTCGCCATTTTAACCCTGATGAGGATCTGCTGATTTCAGTAGGGGATCTTATCGATCGCGGCCCGGACAGCGTGAAGTGCCTCGCCCTGACGCGCGAAAAATGGTTCCGGGCGGTGCGCGGAAACCACGAGCAGATGGCGCTCGACGGCCTCGACGGCAATGATTTCGCGCTGTGGACGATGAACGGCGGGATCTGGTTTTCCCGACTCGAACGTGCGGAACAAAAGCAGGCGCTGGACCTGCTGGACGCGTGCCGGGCCTTACCGCTGATTATTGAAATACGCTGCGCAAACGGACTGAACGTTATCGCCCATGCGGACTACCCCTCAGACGACTACGCGTGGAACAAACCGGTTAGCGTCCATCGCGTGCTGTGGGATCGCGACCGACTCATGGGGTTTATGGTGGGCAAAGGGCAGGGAATTGCTGGCGCGGATCACTTCTGGTTCGGGCATACGCCGCTGGATAAACGCTATGATTTTAACAACCTGCACTATATCGATACCGGGGCGGTTTTTGACGGGTACTTCACGCTGGCACAGCTGCAGTAATAAATAACCCGCCTTCGGGCGGGTTCTCTTTAGGTCAGGCAAGGCGCAAGACCCAGGCATCGGTTTTACTGTCATAATGCTCGCGGTAAAGGACTGAATGTTCTCCATCAAGTAGTGCCGGGACGCTGGTGTCTGCATCCCAGGCATCCAGTTGCATACATAAATCCGGGTCGGATTTGCAGGGGATACTTAACGTTCGCTCGCCCTGCGTTTCGCCGCGCAATTCTGCGTCGTCGATTTCAAAAGCGCCGATACGCACGCTGGTTTTAGTCATATTGCTCTCCGGTTTTCCGCCAAAAAAATCTGGTATGACCAGTAGGTCACCCATTTTTTAGCCTAGTCAAGGAGAGCAAAATCGCCAGTAAAAAAGTGCGCTTTTTTTAGGCGGTGAGATCGTTACCGGTAAACAGACGTCCGTCCCGCACCAGCTCGCGCGGGTAGCTGTTTTTCAGGCGCGACCCGACTTTCTTCGCCAGTCCCAGCGGGTAGCCCTGATAGGTCACTATCACTTCATCATTTGACGGTGAATTCTGCGGATAAACATCCCGTCCGCGATACCACTCTTCGGCCTCCTGATGGGTCAGCGCAAAAGTATTCGCGTCACCCGCCAGGGCGATAACGGCTTCGTGCTGCCAGCGATAGCCTTTGTTATGCACTTCGGCAAGGCGGATCCCGATACGGGAAAAACGCACTTTGCCGATCAGCGGCTCAATGTGGGTCGGGAACAGCCAAATCTCCTTATCGCGCATCCACAGGCGCTGGTTGTCACCCCACGAAAGCCCGACCCTGCGGGCTGCCTCTTCGGCCTGCGCGGCTTCGCGGCCTTTAAGCGGGGCGAAGGGGAAGTTGCCCACCTTAAATTTTGGCGCGGGCAGCGGGTCAACGGCCTGGGTTTTGCGCAGGCGGGCGACGAAGAAGCCTTCGCAGTCATAAATCTGTGGGAAAACGTGCAGGAAGCCCTCGGGCGTTAACGCCGCTTTGGCGGTGTCGAACAGCGTATCCAGCGGCAGGAATTCCACGGCGTCCGGGTATTGCGCCTTAAGCCACAGGCAGACCGCTTCGTTCTCGTCGCGGTTAAGCGTGCAGGTGGAATACACCAGCGTGCCGCCGGGGCGCAGGGCGTGAAACGCGCTGTCGATCAGCTCACGCTGGGTGGCGGCGATCTCCAGATTGCTTTCAACCGACCAGTTTTTCAGCGCGTCCGGATCTTTACGCACCACGCCTTCGCCGGAACAAGGGGCGTCCAGCAGGATGGCGTCGAAGGCTTCGGGCAACGCCGCACCGAATACGCGGCCGTCGAAATGCGTCAGGGCAACGTTGTGAATACCGCAGCGGCTGATGTTGGCGTGAAGCACCTTAACGCGGCTGGCGGAGAATTCGTTGGCGAGGATCGCGCCCTGATTGCCCATACGCGCCGCAATCTGCGTGGTTTTTGAGCCCGGCGCGGCGGCGACGTCCATAACGCGCTCGGGCGCATTGCCGTCGGCAAACAGAGCGGCAACCGGCAGCATTGAGCTGGCTTCCTGAATATAGAACAGGCCGCTCAGGTGCTCGGCCGTGCTTCCCAGGGGCAGGGCTTCTTCGTCATCGCGCTCGATCCAGAATCCTTCTTCGCACCAGGGAACCGGCGTCAGCTTCCAGCCGTAGGTCGACACCAGCGCCAGAAAATCGGCCACGCTGATTTTGAGCGTATTCACGCGAATGCTGCGGCGCAAAGGGCGCTGGCAGGCGGCGATAAAATCGTCCAGGGACAGGTGAGAAGGGAGAGCCTCGCGCATTTGCGCCAGGAATTGTTCAGGGAGATAAACGGAGTTTTGAGCCACGGGCACACCACAGGGAATCATTCAGGCGCGCAGTGTACCATAAAGGCTCCGGTGCGTTGACACCGGAGCCGTCAGATTAGCGCGGCAGGGCGGTGCCCCATTCGCGCCACTCTTTAGGTTCGCTTTCCAGCAGCAGGAAGTGTTTGCCCGGCTGGGCCTTCGGCGCCAGCGGCGTACCCGGCGGGGTCGCAAAGGCGATACCGCCGCGAATGAACTGATTGAACGTGCCGGTTTTCACCACGCCGCCCGTCAGGCCAAAGTCGAGCGAATAGCCGGATGCCAGCCAGAAGACCGAGTTATTGCGCACCAGGTGCTGATAGCGTTCGCTGATCCGCAGCGCCACCATCACGCGGTCGGACAGCGTGCCAAGCGTCAGCCCGGTCACCGTACCTACCTCAATCCCGCGGAACAGCACCGGCGTACCGATGTTCAGCGAGCCCGCTTCCGGCACTTCAACCACGATGCTCAGGCCGTCGAGATAGCGGGAGTCGGTGATGGTTGCCTCCTGCAGCTCGAAATCACGGCGCGCGTTGCCGCGGCCCGGCTCGACGTTGATATAGGGCTGCAGGATGGTGTCCAGATGCTCAACGCCCGCGGCGGAGATCTGCGGCGTTACCACGGAGAATCGGCTGCCCGTTCTGGCGAAGGTCTGCACGTATTCCGGGTACAGCACGGCGGTGGCCTGCACTTCGTTTCGCGCGGTGATCAGCGTCAGCTTCTGGATCTGCCCGATATCGATGCCCAGATAGCGGATCGGCATCCCCTCTGCGAGCTTGCCCGCATCGAAGGCGTGGAGCGTAATCTGGCCGCCAACGGCGCGCGCCGCGGTTTCAGACGGGAAGAGAATACGCTTATCGCCTTTACGCAGGTTGGCGCCCGCACCGCTGAGGTTATCGAAGCTGATGGCTCCGCGCAGGGCGCGGGAGAGCGGGGAGGCCTGAACGGTCAACCCGCTGCCGTTCAGCTGCACTTTCGCTCCGCCTTCTGCCCAGAACACGCTGTTTGGCGTGAGCAGCTTGCGGTACTCCGGTTTGATGTGCAGTTCGATATCAAATGCGTCCGCGCGCGGGCGAACGGTGATCACTTCCCCGACCTCAAACTTACGGTAAAGCACTACGGAACCGGCCTGCACGTCCGGCAGCGTTTCCGCGCTAAGCGTCAGCGTGGTAGTTGGCATGTCGCTCAGGCTGTTTTCGATAGCCTTATCCAGATTGGCGTAAAGCGGATAGCTGTCGCGCAGCGGGCCTTTACTCCCAGGCAGAATACGAATGCCGCCGTTTACCCATTCGCTGGCGCTGGCGCCGAGAAACTCCACGCCGTCCAGCCCGACCTTAACGTCAACGCGGCTGTTCACCACGAACTTGCTGTCGCCGCGCACCAGGTCGCTGTACTGCGGATCGACCGCCGCGGAGAAGGTGACCCCTTTTTCCGTCAGCTTGCGGTCTAGCACCTGGCCGACCTGTACGCCGTGCAGAATCAGCGGCTGGCCGGCTTCAATACCGTAGCTTTCCGGGGCGTTGAGCGTCACGGTGACCACGCCCGGCTTTTGCAGCAGGGCTTTATCCGCTGGCGCAATCACAAAATCATTCTTCGGCGCGCCTTCGCCGGGGATCAGCTCGAAGGTATTGCCGGTCAACAGGCTGCTGAGGCTGGTATCGTTAAGAGACAGTTTCGGGCTGCGCATCTCAATGCGCGTTTTCTCGCGCAGAAGGTCGACAACGCTTGGGTCGACGGTCATCTCCCCGGTGACGGAGCCGCCCGGGTTAAGCGTCATTTTGGTCAGCTGACCGACCTCTAACCCCTGGTACAGCAGCGGGGTAGAGCCGGCCTTAAGGCCCTTGCCGTCCGGCAGAACCAGCTTCACGATCACGCCGCGCTGGCTGTGCGCGAGGTCAGCGTACAGGCCGAAGGTATCGTCCGCGGTTGCAGCGTTTGAGTTTTCCGGCGAGTCGAAGGCGATTGCGCCGTTAACCAGCGCGGCCAGGCTTTCGAGCTTCACCTTAGCCCCGCTCAGGCTGAGATCGGCATCGACGCCGGAAACGTTCCAGAAGCGGCTGCCTTTTTTGACCAGGTTGGTAAACCGACGCTCAATCAGGACGTCAATCGTCACGCCCTGCTTGTTGGGGTTAATTGCGTAGTCGTAGACGCGCCCGACCGGAATTTTACGGAAATAGACCAGCGAGCCGCTGTTCAGCGAGCCCAGATCGGGCGCCTGCAGGTGAATCATCAAATCGCCGTTGTTAAGGCGATACTTCGGCTGCGTATCCAGCGCGACGAAATGATCCTGCGGTTCGCCTTTGCCCGGCATCATGCCGATGTAGTTACCGCCCACCAGCGCATCCAGCCCGGAAACGCCGGCCAGAGAGGCTTTCGGCGTGACCAGCCAGAACTGCGTTTCATTGCGCAGCGCATCCTGCATGTCGGATTTAATGCTGGCGCGAACCTGAATTTTATTCAGCCCCTTGCCCAGCGTAATATCCTGAACCGTACCGACCTCGACCCCCTGGAAGCGAACGGGGGTTCGCCCGGCGACGATGCCGTCCGCAGACTGGAAATCAATGGTGATGGTACTGCCGCGATCCTGATAGCTGGTCCAGACGAGCCAGCCCGCAATCATCAGTGCGATGACGGGCAGTAACCAGAATGGCGAAATGCGGCGTTTTGTTTTAATTCTCGCTTCAGTCGGCGAAGCGGGCGTTTCCTGACTCATGTGCGTCCCAAAGTAAGCGGCTGTCCAGCCATTCCACTGCAAGAATAGTCAATATCACCGCAGAGCCGAAATAAAAAGCCGCGGGTCCCATTGTAAAAGCAAGTAACTGATCGCGATTGATAAGCGACATCATCAATGAAATCACGAACAGATCCAACATTGACCAGCGGCCAATCCAGGTCACAAACCGCAGGAGCAATATGCGCGTGCGCAGCCCCTGCTCACACTTAAAGTGGATGCTGATCAGCAGCGTGAACATCACCACCACTTTGGTGAAGGGCACCAGAATACTGGCGATGAAAACGATAGCCGCAACGCCAATGTTGCTGTGACCGAGCGAGATAATGCCGGAGAGAATAGTATCTTCCTGCCTGCCACCGTTAACGTAGATCACTGAAATTGGAAGCATGTTCGCAGGGATCAGGAACACTAGCGAGGCAATCAGCGCCGCCCAGCATTTTTGCAGGCTGTTATTGCGCCGATAGCGCAGCGGAATATGGCAGCGTCTGCACCGCCCGCGGGCGTCCGGCAGCCCCGTATAGTGGCAGCCCAGGCACACGCGCAGATTCTCATCCGGGCGAGTCGCCGGGCGCTGGGGATAAAACCGCTCCCAGAGCTGTTCAACGTTCAGATGAATCATAGTCAGGATGCTCAGCAGCACCAGGGCGATAAATGCCACCAGGCCAATACCCGGCTGGAGAAAGGCGTAGTCCTGAACCTTAATCGAGGCCACGCCCACGCCGACCAGGTAGATGTCGAGCATCACCCACTCTTTCAGCTTTTCCAGCATCAGCAGCACGGGGCGGAGGTTCATGCCCAGTATGTTGCCAAACCAAAGATAGGCGATGGCGGCGACCAGGATCAGCGGCGCGCCAATGGTGCAAAACAGCACCATGGCGGCCGTCAGCGGGTCGCCCTGACGCGTCATTTGCCAGATCCCCTGAAGCACATTGGCGTCGATGCGCACGCCAAGCAGGTAGAGCTTGAGCAGCGGCTCGCTCCAGGCGAAGGGCATCAGCAGCAGCATGGTTACCGCCATCGCGGCGAGGCGCGTCAAAGACCAGTCGCGCCCGCTGCGAATTTTTGCATCGCAGCGAGGGCAAAACGCACTTTGGTGCGATTTCATCTTCGGCAACATAAAAAGCGTATCGCACTGAGGGCAACGCTGATAATGTGCTCGAGGCAGCGCATCGCTCACCGCATGGACTGTTATCTTTCTTGCCAGCGTAATTTTGGGTGTTTTTAAGGCCATCAGTCGCGCACAGAATAAGTATTGTTGAAGCTTATATTAACTCATGAATTGATTCATCTTGAGCATGAGCGCATTTAATGCTTATTTTAATAGGCTATGCGGTAATTTTGTAAGACAACCAAGTGATTGAATAATGAACAAAACAGAATTCTACGCGGATCTGAACCGCGACTTTCAGGCATTGATGGCGGGTGAAACCAGCTTCTTAGCGACTCTGGCAAATACAAGCGCATTACTGTTCGAGCGTCTCTCTGACGTGAACTGGGCAGGTTTCTATCTTCTGGAAGGTGAAACGCTGGTGCTCGGGCCATTCCAGGGGAAAATCGCCTGCGTGCGTATTCCTGTGGGGCGTGGCGTGTGCGGGACAGCCGTTGCAAAAAATGAGGTTCAGCGTGTCGAAGACGTCCACGCCTTTGACGGCCACATTGCGTGCGATGCTGCCAGCAATTCAGAAATCGTCCTTCCGCTGGTCGTCAAAAATCAGATTATTGGCGTTCTGGACATCGACAGTACGGTCTTCAGCCGCTTTACGGCGGAGGACGAGCAGGGGCTGCGCGAGCTGGTTGCTCATCTGCAAGAGGTGCTGTCAGCCACCGATTATCAAAAATTCTTTGCGAGCGTCGCAGGATAATCAACGGATAACGTAGCAATTACTGATGGCGTCATTATAATGTCGCCTGTTCATGCCTGCGCTTGTTGGCAACGTCCGTTGTAATCAGGAAATTTCATGGAAAATCAACCTAAGTTGAATAGCAGTAAAGAAGTTATCGCATTTCTGGCCGAGCGTTTCCCACAGTGCTTCAGCGCTGAAGGCGAAGCTCGTCCCCTGAAAGTCGGTATTTTTCAGGATTTGGTAGCACGCGTTGAAGGTGAGATGAATCTCAGCAAAACTCAGCTGCGTTCTGCCTTACGTCTTTATACTTCGAGCTGGCGTTACCTGTACGGTATCAAGCCGGGCGCGACCCGTGTCGACCTCGACGGCAACCCGTGTGGTGAGCTGGACGAGCAGCACGTAGAGCACGCTCGCAAGCAGCTTGAAGAAGCCAAAGCGCGTGTTCAGGCACAGCGCGCAGAGCAGCAAGCGAAAAAACGCGAAGCCGCAGCGGCAAACGGTCAGGAAGAAGCGCCACGCCGTGAGCGCAAGCCGCGTCCTGCACCACGCCGCAACGATAATAACGATCGCAAACCGCGTACTGACAAACCAGCAGCCGCAAAAGCCCCGCGTGCGCCTCGCGAAGAGCAGCAGCACACGCCAGTTTCTGACATCAACGCCCTGAGCGTCGGTCAGGCGCTGAAGGTGAAAGCGGGTAACAATGCGATGGACGCCACCGTACTGGAAATCACCAAAGATGGCGTTCGTGTACAGCTGACTTCTGGTATGTCAATGATTGTACGCGCAGAACACTTGTTGTTCTGAAACGGAGGCCAAGCCTGGCATGAACACTTTTTTTAAGCTCACCGCGCTGGCGGGCCTGTTTGCCATAACAGGTCACGCCTTCGCTGTGGACGATATTACGCGTGTTGATCAAATTCCGGTGTTAAAGGAAGAGACTCAACACGCGACGGTGAGTGAGCGTGTGACGTCGCGTTTTACTCGTTCGCACTATCGTCAGTTCGATCTCGATCAGGCCTTTTCGGCCAAAATCTTCGACCGCTATCTGAACCTGCTGGACTACAGCCATAACGTGCTGCTGGCCAGCGACGTAGAACAGTTCGCAAAACGTAAAACCGACGTGGGCGACGAGCTGCGCTCCGGTAAGCTGGATCTGTTCTACGACCTGTATAACCAGGCCCAGAAGCGCCGCTTCGAGCGTTATCAATACGCTCTGAAAGTGCTGGAACGTCCAATGGACTTCACCGGTACTGACACCTTTAATCTGGATCGCAGCAAAGCGCCCTGGCCGAAAGATGAAGCCGAGCTGAACGCGCTGTGGGACGGAAAAGTCAAATACGACGAGCTGAGCCTTAAGCTGGCTGGCAAAGACGAAAAAGAGAT
This sequence comes from Enterobacter soli, assembly GCF_964208575.1. Classification (GTDB taxonomy): domain Bacteria; phylum Pseudomonadota; class Gammaproteobacteria; order Enterobacterales; family Enterobacteriaceae; genus Enterobacter; species Enterobacter soli_A. The sequence continues at coordinate 69,432 of NZ_CAXOFU010000015.1, forward strand.
TCGTGAAACGCTGACGCGTCGCTATAAATTCGCCATTCGCCGTCTGGCGCAAACCAACAGTGAAGATGTTTTCTCACTGGCGATGACCGCGTTTGCTCACGAAATCGACCCGCACACCAACTATCTCTCCCCGCGTAACACCGAACAGTTCAATACCGAAATGAGCCTGTCTCTGGAAGGTATCGGCGCGGTGCTGCAAATGGACGACGATTACACCGTGATCAACTCCATGGTGGCGGGTGGCCCTGCATCGAAAAGCAAAGCGATTAGCGTAGGCGATCGCATTGTGGGCGTTGGCCAGACCGGGCAGAACATGGTTGATGTGATCGGCTGGCGTCTGGATGACGTCGTCGCCCTGATCAAGGGCCCGAAAGGCAGCAAAGTCCGTCTGGAAATCCTGCCTGCCGGTAAAGGCACTAAAACCCGTATCGTTACCCTGACCCGCGAGCGTATCCGTCTGGAAGACCGCGCGGTGAAAATGTCGGTGAAAACCGTGGGTAAACAGAAGGTGGGCGTGCTGGATATCCCTGGCTTCTACGTTGGCCTGACTGACGATGTGAAAGTGCAGTTGCAGAAACTGGACAAGCAAAACGTCAGCAGCATTATCATCGATCTGCGCAGCAACGGCGGTGGGGCACTGACCGAAGCGGTTTCGCTGTCCGGTCTGTTTATCCCGTCTGGCCCGGTGGTGCAGGTGCGTGATAACAACGGTAAAGTGCGTGAAGATGCCGATACCGATGGCGTGGTTTACTATAAAGGCCCGCTGGTGGTTCTGGTTGACCGCTTCAGCGCCTCCGCGTCTGAAATCTTCGCGGCTGCGATGCAGGACTACGGTCGCGCGCTGATTGTGGGTGAACCCACCTTCGGTAAAGGTACGGTTCAGCAATATCGTTCTCTGAACCGTATTTACGATCAGATGCTGCGTCCTGAATGGCCTGCGCTGGGTTCAGTCCAGTACACCATCCAGAAGTTCTACCGCGTGAACGGCGGCAGTACGCAGCGTAAAGGCGTCACGCCGGACATCATGATGCCGACAGGCACCGAAGAGACCGAGACTGGCGAGAAGTTTGAAGATAACGCGCTGCCGTGGGATAGCATTAACGCCGCTACGTTTGTGAAATCCGGTGATATGACGCAGTTTGGTCCGCAGCTGTTAAAAGACCATAACGATCGCATCGCGAAAGATCCTGAGTTCCAGTACATCATGAAGGACATTGCGCGTTTCAATGCCATGAAAGAAAAACGGAACATTGTGTCTCTGAACTACGCCCAGCGTGAGAAAGAGAACAACGAGGATGATGCAACCCGTCTTGCGCGTATCAACGATCGCTTCAAGCGCGAAGGTAAGCCTCTGCTTAAGAAACTGGACGATCTGCCTAAAGATTACCAGGAGCCGGATCCGTACCTTGACGAGACTGTGCATATAGCGCTCGACCTGGCGAATCTGGAAAAAGACAGGCCTGCCGTGCAACCCGCTCCGGCAAAATAATCTCCCAACAGGCACAAGCAATTGTGCCTGTTCTTTTTAGTTCTGCATCCTCCCGTCAACCTCCTTTTCAATTGTGTAAAGTTGTGTCTTTCTGGTGACTTACGCCCTCTGAATCCTTGAAAATAGCCGCAATACCCATACGATGTGGGTAATCGCATAGTGCGTTTTGTTAAACTGAGGTTAAAAGAAAATTATGATGCGAATCGCGCTTTTCCTGGTCACCAACCTGGCGGTTATGGTGGTATTCGGGCTGGTGCTAAGCCTGACGGGAATTCAGTCGAGCAGCGTTCAGGGCCTGTTGATTATGGCGCTGCTGTTTGGTTTTGGTGGCTCCTTCGTGTCTCTGCTGATGTCTAAGTGGATGGCGCTGAAATCTGTGGGTGGTGAAGTTATCGAGCAGCCGCGTAACGATATGGAACGCTGGCTGATGAACACCGTGGCGCAGCAGTCGCAGCAGGCGGGCATCGCAATGCCGCAGGTTGCGATTTACCACGCGCCGGACATCAACGCGTTCGCCACCGGCGCGCGACGCGATGCGTCCCTGGTTGCGGTCAGCACCGGTCTGCTGCAAAACATGAGCCGTGACGAAGCTGAAGCGGTCATCGCTCACGAAATCAGCCACATCGCCAACGGCGACATGGTGACCATGACCCTGATTCAGGGCGTGGTGAACACCTTCGTTATCTTTATCTCGCGCATTCTGGCGCAGATTGCCGCCGGCTTTATGGGCGGTAACCGCGACGAAGGCGAAGAGAGCAACGGTAACCCGTTAATTTACTTCGCGGTGTCTATGGTGCTGGAGCTGGTGTTCGGTATTCTGGCAAGCATCATCACCATGTGGTTCTCGCGTCACCGTGAATTCCATGCGGATGCAGGCTCTGCGAAGCTGGTCGGTCGTGAGAAGATGATTGCCGCGCTGCAGCGTCTGAAAACCAGCTATGAGCCGCAGGAAGCGAACAGCATGATGGCGTTCTGCATCAACGGTAAATCGAAATCGCTGAGCGAACTCTTCATGTCCCACCCGCCGCTGGATAAACGTATCGAAGCGCTGCGCAGTGGTGCATATCTGAAGTAATACGAAAAGTGAACAGAAGCCGGGCGGACGAAAATCCGCCCGGCTTTTTTTATGCCTGCACGCGGGGCTGGATCACGCGAAGCCCGCTGACAATCGCGGCGATTGTCGCCAGGGTGCCTGCGGTAAACAGCGCAATGTGGGTGCCGTTTTGCCCGGCAAGGTTAAACATCAGCGCCACCAGCGCGGCGCCGGTGCTTTGCCCAAGCAGGCGCGCCGTGCCGAGCATTCCGCTGGCGCCCCCGCTGCGGTGGCGCGGCGCGGCGGTGATAATGGTGTGGTTGTTAGGCGACTGGAAGAGGCCAAAACCGGCGCCGCAGAGGATCATGCGCCAGATAATATCCAGATCGGAAGGGGAAGACGGCAGCAGCGCCAGGGCGAAAAGCCCGGCCGCCATCACCAGCAGACCGAGCGCGCCCAGCAGCCCGGCATGGACCCGCTCAATCAGATAGCCCGCCAGCGGGGCCATCACCATCGTTGCCAGCGGCCACGGCGTCAGCAGCAGCCCGGTTTCTACCTCCGTTCGTCCAATCACGCTCTGTAAAAAGAAGGGCAGGGAGACCAGCGCCAGCATCTGCGCGCAGAAGGAGCAAATTGAGGTGCAGATAGAGAGGGAAAACAGCGGGATGCGCAGCAGATCGACCGGCAGCAGCGGCACCGGCAGGGACAGCTGGCGGCGCACGAAGAAGAAGCCGATAACCAGCATGGCGGCAATTTCCGCAGCAATCAGGGTCAGCGACTGCCCCTGAGCGAAGCCGCTGAGGGCGGTGATCAGCAGACCAAAGGTCAGCGCGTTCATGACCGCGCTTGGCAGGTCAAATTTCGGCATGGCGCTTTTCGGGCCGTTGGCCGGGAGATAACGCAGGGCAAAAATAATCGCGATAATGCCCAGCGGGACGTTAATCGCGAACAGCCACTGCCACGACGCGACGGACAATATCGCCGCCGCGATGGTCGGCCCGGCGGCTGACGAAACCGCCACAATAAACGAGTTGATCCCCATCCCGCGCCCGAGGTGGCGCTGCGGGTAGATAAGGCGGATCAGCGCGGTGTTCACGCTCATCAGCGCGGCGCCGCCGAAGCCCTGCGCGATACGCGCGACGGTAAGCATATGCAGCGAATCAGAGAGGGCGCAGAACAGGGAGGTCAGGGTGAAGACCACCAGGCCGCACTGGTAGACCCGGCGATAGCCAAACATATCGCCCAGAAACGAGAGCGAAAGAAGGGAAACGACAATCGCAATCTGATAGGCATTCACGATCCAGATTGAACTGGCGGGTGATGCGTGGAGGTCGCTGGCAATGGTTGGCAGAGCAACGTTGGCGATGGCACCGTCCAGAACGGCCATCGAAATACCAATAATAATGGTCGCAATGGCGCCGTACCGCTGGGGTAGGGGCAGTCCATCAGAAGGATTTTTTTCCATGGAAAATGAAAAGCTCAAGGTGAAATTATTCTCAGAGTAACTATTTTAGCATTGTTATTTCGGTTTATGTCGCAGATTTGTAACGAAGTAAACGAGGATTGATTGCAGGTAGCATGACGGGAATTTATAATAAAAACAGGTTCTGATTTTTATAAAACACTCTCCATGAGGTGATAAATGGCAATCGCAGATTTGGATAAGCAGCCAGATTCTGTTTCTTCCGTGCTGAAGGTGTTTGGCATCTTGCAGGCGCTCGGAGAAGAGCGTGAAATTGGTATTACAGAGTTATCGCAGCGCGTGATGATGTCGAAAAGCACCGTTTATCGCTTTTTGCAAACCATGAAGTCCTTAGGTTACGTCGCGCAGGAAGGCGAATCTGAGAAGTATTCTCTGACCCTGAAGCTGTTCGAACTGGGTGCCCGCGCGTTACAAAACGTCGATCTGATTCGCAGCGCGGATATTCAGATGCGCGAGCTTTCCCGCCTGACGAAAGAGACCGTACACCTGGGCGCGCTGGACGAAGACAGCATTGTCTATATCCACAAAATCGACTCCATGTACAACCTGCGCATGTATTCTCGCATCGGTCGCCGCAACCCGCTCTACAGCACCGCCATTGGTAAAGTGCTGCTGGCCTGGCGCGATCGCGAAGAAGTCGAGCAGATCCTCGAAGGCGTTGAGTACAAACGCAGCACCGAGCGCACCATCACCACCACGGACGAGCTGTTAACGGTTCTCGATAAAGTGCGTGAGCAGGGTTACGGTGAAGATAACGAAGAGCAGGAAGAAGGCTTGCGCTGCATCGGCGTACCCGTGTTTGACCGCTTCGGCGTGGTTATCGCCGGGCTGAGTATCTCCTTCCCGACGCTGCGTTTCTCTGAGGAGCGTCTGCACGAGTACGTTGCGATGCTGCACACCGCAGCGCGTAAAATCTCCGAGCAGATGGGCTATAACGACTATCCGTTTTAATGCCTGATAACGTAAAAACGCCGCGTCTTGCGCGGCGTTTTTTATGGTTCACGTTTCTGAGGTTAGCCGTTATCAATCACTACGGCGGTTTTACGCAGTACCGGGCAGTTCGTTAGCCCAATAATACCGCTGTCGGAATGAATGTACTGTGCTGTACTCATTCCCTGGGCGGTTAAATACTTACACTGGATACCTAAACCTGCGGCATTTTCGGTGCTTCCCACAAGCACGCCATAACCCGTTAATAAAAGACCAATCCAGACAATGGCCAGCGCAATAATAGTACGAATGATTAAACGCATCATCGCCTCTTTTTCTTAGTTGTCATACAGTAAGCGTAAACGGTTTGCTATTTGTAACAAGTGCAGAATTCCTAAAAGCCGCTGATGACGGTACAGTTAGCCGCTGTTTAAGATAACCGTGATAACCTGGTTACATCAGGTCATAAGACGGAGTGTGGAGTGAAAAAAATACGCTGGGTAATTCTGGTCGTCGTATTGATAGCGTGCGTGGTCTTGTGGACGCAGACGATAAATGTGATGTGCGATCAGGATGTACAGTTTTTCAGTGGCGTTTGTGCGATCAATAAATTTATTCCGTGGTAAGACGCATTTTTTCTCAAGGTGATTTCCTTCCTTCGCGCCAGTGGTAAAATGGACGTTTTTATTGAGGTGGTGAAATGGGTGAGTTACTGAGTTCAGGGCTGCTGAGTCTGGCGTCCCTGGTGATGTCGTTGGTCGTGCTGGTTGTGGGTTTGGTTCTGTGGTTCTTCGTTAATCGCGCCAGCTCACGCACCAACGAGCAGATCGAATTACTGGAAGCATTGCTCGATCAGCAGAAACGTCAGACTGCGCTCCTGCGTCGTCTGTGTGAAGCAAACGAACCAGAAGAAAAAGACGCGCCAAAAGCGGCGGCCGTTGAAGAGAAAGAAGAAGACGATTTTATTCGCCTGGTGGCGGAACGCTAAAGCGTCATTCACGGGAGGTGGCTGTGGTCTGGAAAAATCCCTGGTATGACCCCTCCCTGAAGCATCACACCTCCTCTGGTTTTCGCAATACCCTCCCCGCAGGCCATCAAAAAGGCGACGTCGAGCGCTGGCGTAACGAACGTAAGCTGGCCGGCTTACCCAAACCGCCTGCACTCGGCTACGACGCGTTTATCCGCCAGTGGTGGCAGCCTGCCGAAATAAATACCCTGAATGAAGACGGCGTCTGGTGGCTCGGTCATGCCAGCACGCTGCTGCGCATGGACGGTAACTATCTCCTGATTGACCCGGTCTTTTCCCGCCGTGCCTCGCCGCTGCGTTTTGCGGGACCGGAGCGTAAAACGCCGCCTGCGATAACCGTCGACGGCCTCCCACGGCTGGACGCCCTGGTTATTTCGCATAACCATTACGATCACCTTGATGCCGCCACCGTCCGGCAGCTTCTGCGCCGCTTTCCCGATCTGAACCTCTTTGTCCCGTTAGGCCTCGGCAGCTGGTTTCGCCGTCGTGGCGCAAAGCAGGTGGTCGAGCTCGACTGGTGGCAGAGCTTAAGCTGGCAGGGCATGACCGTCACCGCGGTTCCCGCGCAGCACTGGAGTATGCGCACCCCGTGGGATCGCAATCGCTCCCTGTGGTGCGGATGGGTTTTTGAAAGTCGACGCCATCGCTTCTGGTTTAGCGGCGATACGGGGTACACCCCGGAGCTTCTCACCATTCCGGAAAGGCTCGGCAATATTGACGCCGCGGCGCTACCCGTCGGGGCGTATGCACCACGCTGGTTCATGTCCGTCCATCATATGGATCCGCAATCCGCGGTGGCACTGTGGCAACAGCTGGGGGCTCCGCTGGCGTTTCCTATCCACTGGGGCGTGTTTGAACTGGGGGACGAATCGCTCGAAGAACCTGTGCAGGAGTTAACTATCGCCCTTGATAATTTAGCACCAGTTAATCATTCATTCAGGATACTGAAAATTGGCGAATATTTATCCTTTTAAACGGAATGCCGCTTCGCTACATATATTCTGTATTTTAAAGTCTCAACAAGAGTTCTATTTTTATCGAAACGTTTTTCTTGCCTTCTTTTGAGGCAGAGTCATAAAAATTTCATTATTTTGGTGCATAACGTTATTTATTAAATGGCGAAATTTAATACAGTCAGAAAGAACTTATTAACATGTTTTTTGATTAAACCTGCGCTGTTGCGTTGCAATGATTTAAGCATAACTTTTCACAAATTGTTCTAACTCAATCATTACGCTGAGGAAAGTTTTGCCAAAACTGGACGATCTCAAATGTATGAGCTATGGTAAAAAAGTCTTAGATTACAGCGGTTGCGGATGCAGCGCTGTGGCAGTGAGGTCCGGCATTGTGTCTTGCTAGCCCTGCGCATAATTGTGCAGAGAGTAGCAGGGCCATGCCTGAATTTGTGCGGCGGATCGAGACACGTTTAAAAATGGCTTGCCATAATTAACGTTGTATGTGATAACACGTTTTGGGTCAAACGAGGTACAGTTCTGTTTATGTGTGGCATTTTCAGTAAAGAAGTCCTGAGTAAACACGTTGTCGTTGAATACCGCTTCTCTGCCGAACCTTATATTAGTGCCTCAAGCAGTAATGTCTCAGTTTTATCTAAGTCAATGCCTGCGGGCTAAGAAAACACTCTAAGGAATTTTGCAAATGGCAAAGATTAAAGGTCAAGTTAAGTGGTTCAACGAGTCTAAAGGTTTTGGTTTCATTACTCCTGCTGACGGCAGCAAAGACGTGTTCGTACACTTCTCTGCAATCCAGGGTAACGGCTTCAAAACTCTGGCTGAAGGCCAGAACGTTGAGTTCGAAATTCAGGACGGCCAGAAAGGCCCAGCTGCAGTTAACGTAACTGCTATCTGATCGAACCACTGCTGACTGAAGTGCGTATGCGCTTCGATCTCAGATATAAAGCCTCGCCTGTGCGGGGCTTTTTTATTGCCTTATCTTTCAAAATATTACGAATGTGCGCCTCGTTAGTAACTTGTTGCAAAGCTGCGAGGTTATTAGCATTGTTTTCGCTACGTCAGCCTGCCTTTTCCCGTTAAATCAGGGCGTTATTTAACGGACCTGGGGTTCTGGTGAAAAAGAAAACGATAACGACTGCCGGTAACTTTACCCCGGCGCGTTTTGCTCTGCTTTGTCTCGCTATTTTTTGTAGTCTGGCTTTCCTGCTGGGCCGCGTTGCCTGGCTGCAAATCATCAAACCCGATAATCTCGTCAAGCAGGAAGATATGCGTTCGCTGCGCGAGGTGGCGATTGACGCGCCCCGCGGGATGATTGTTGACAGGGAAAATCGCCCCCTGGCGGTCAGCGTGCCGGTCAGAGCCGTGTGGGCCGATCCCAAAACGGTGCTGGCGAAAGGGGGCGTGGGCTATGACGATCGCTGGCAGGCGTTGGCCAGTGCGCTGCATCTCTCTCTCGGCACGCTTTCTGCGCGCATAAACAGCAATCCTCAGGGGCGCTTTATCTATCTGGCGCGCCAGGTTGATCCTTCACAGGCGCAGTGGATCGATAAGCTTCATCTTCCCGGTATCAATTTACGCGACGAATCGCGACGCTTTTATCCCGCCGGGCACGTCGCCGCCAACCTCATTGGGTTTACCAATATCGACGGTCAGGGCATTGAGGGCGTGGAGAAGAGTTTTAACGCCCAACTGCAGGGGAAACCCGGCGTGCGGCAGGTGAGGGAAGACCGCTACGGACGCGTTGTTGAGAATCTCACCGAAGTGGCGGCGGTGCCTGCGCACAACATTCAGCTGAGCATCGACGAGCGCCTGCAAACCATCACCGAGGACGCGCTGGACAACGCCGTCGCGTGGAACAAAGCCGAATCAGGCGCGTCGGTGCTGATTGACGTGCAGACGGGAGAAATCCTCTCGATGGCGAGCTTCCCGGACTTCAACCCCAACAACCGCGATGGCGCAACGCTGAATGATTTCCGCAACCGCGCCATCAGCGACACCTTCGAGCCCGGCTCCACCGTTAAGCCGCTGGTGCTGATGACCGCCCTGCAGCAGGGGCTCGTTCAGCCAGACAGCGTGATAGATACCCATCCGTACACGCTGGACGGGCACCGGATCCGGGATGTGGGTTATTACCCGGAACTGACCATGACCGGGATCCTGCAAAAATCGAGCGATACGGGCGTGTCGCGCCTGTCGCTGGCGATGCCGATTCAGCGGCTGCTCGACACCTATAAAAACTTCGGTTTTGGCACCAACACCGGGCTTGGCCTGACCGGAGAAAGCGCCGGCCTGCTGCCCCAGCGCAAATACTGGAGCCAGCTCGATCGCGCCACCTTCGCGTTTGGCTACGGCCTGATGGTCACGCCTTTGCAGCTTGCCCACGTTTACGCCACCATCGGCAGCTTCGGCCTTGAGCGTCCGCTGTCGATAACCCGCATCGACCCGCCGGTGATCGGCCACCGGGTGATGTCCGAGGAGATTGCCCACGAAGTTGAACATATGATGGAGAGCGTCGCGCTGCCCGGCGGCGGCGGGATCAAGGCCGCCGTGCGCGACTACCGCGTGGCGGTGAAAACCGGCACCGCGAAGAAAATCGGTGACGACGGTAAATATGTCGATAAATACGTGGCCTACACCGCAGGCGTGGCACCCGCCAGCAATCCTCGCTTCGCGCTGGTGGTGGTGATTAACGATCCGCAAAACGGCGATTATTACGGCGGCGCGGTGTCGGCACCCGTTTTCAGCGAAATCATGGGCAACGTGCTCCGCCTTGAGAACGTCAAACCGGATGGTTTAGCGCCGGATTCTGACCACCTGATCGTCATGCGTTAAGCCAGGCGTTTATAACCCCGGCGAATAGCGGTACACTTTCGCCCTTTATGATTGCCCCGGAGCGTCCATGTCCTTCAGTTGTCCACTTTGCCACGCGCGGTTGTCGCGTTCTGATAAAAGCTTTACCTGTCCGCAGGGACATCAGTTTGATATGGCGAAAGAGGGGTATGTGAATCTTCTCCCGGTGCAGCACAAGCGCTCCCGGGATCCGGGCGACAGCGCGGAGATGATGCAGGCGCGCCGCGCGTTTCTGGACGCCGGTCATTACCAGCCCCTGCGGGACAAGGTGGCACAGATACTGGCGGAAAGCCTGACGGCAAACCCGACGGCAATGCTGGATATCGGCTGCGGTGAGGGTTACTACACGGCGACGTTTGCAGAGGTGGTGCGCGCGAAAGGTGCTGAAACCTTTGGGCTGGATGTCTCTAAAGTGGCGATCCGGGCGGCGGCAAAACGCTATTCTGCCGTGACGTTCTGCGTGGCATCCAGCCACCGTCTGCCGTTTGACGACGCCAGCATGGACGCGATTGTCCGCATTTATGCCCCGTGCAAGGCCGAAGAGCTGGCGCGCGTGGTGAAGCCTGGCGGTTGGGTTGTGACCGTCACGCCGGGACCGCGGCATCTGATGGAGCTGAAAGGGCTGATTTACGACGAGGTGCGCCTGCACGCTCCGCACTCGGAGCAACTGCCGGGCTTTAGCCTGGAGCAGGAGCATGCGGTTGCGTACGAGATGAACCTGAAAGGGGACGAAGCGGTCGCGCTGCTGCAAATGACGCCATTCGCCTGGCGCGCAAAGCCTGAAGTGTGGGAAACGTTAGCGGAGCAGGAGATGTTTCGCTGCCAGACGGATTTCAGCATCCACTGCTGGCAGCGCGAGGTTTAGCCGGCGAAGTGTGCCCACAGGATTTGGGCACCAATGCCAATCAGCACGATACCCCCTAAGATCTCGGCGCGTTTGCCCAGCAGCGGGCCGATAAAACGACCGACCATCATACCCAGCGTGGACATGATCAGCGTGGCGCAGCCGATGGCCAGCGCAGTGGCGATGATATTGACCTGAAGGAAGGCTAAACCTACCCCAACCGCCATGGCGTCGAGGCTGGTTGCGATAGCTGTGGTGACCAGCAGCCAGAAGCCGTGGCGGTGCTGCGGCTCTTCGTCTTCGTCGCCGTTGCCGCGAAAACCTTCGATGACCATTCGACCGCCGAGGAAAACCAGCAGCACAAACGCGATCCAGTGGTTCCACTCCAGAACGAACTGGCTTGCCAGCATGCCAAGGCCCCAGCCAAGCAGCGGGGTCAGCGTTTCAATGGCGCCAAATATTAAGCCCGTGCGGAGTGCTTCTGAGAATTTTGGTTTGTGCAGCGTGGCGCCTTTACCTATAGATGCTGCGAATGCATCCATCGACATGCCGAAGGCGAGAAGAATTGTTGCTGAGATATTCATAAGAGCGTCCAGACCGGGAAATATCCATATGACACATCACTGCCCCCAGTAAACAGCAGTTAATGTATCTATGGTCTCGCCTGAACATTTCGTACACAGCCAGCGTGCAGAAACGATCCGTACGTGCCACGTTTTTCAACGAGTATGTTGACACGTACATTTCCTGGCAGACAGGAAATCGGCTACTCCCCAACGACGGGCGCAACCTTAACATATTTTTAGAATATAAAACAACAATGCGCGGGTATTATTTCCCGATCGTTGTTGATAACGATTTTCATTTAGATTTAAGCGTAAACTTAACGTTAATAAATATAAGTATATTGCCGCGTTTAATATAGCTAAGGCTATATTGATTGCGCGAAATTAACGCAATATATAGCCACTGCTATAAATTCAACTCATTGAGTTTTAACGAGTAATTTGTATATTCTTTCCAGGTCGTCAATATTCTTAACGCGGATGAGCAGGCGGCGTTGTTCTAATTGCATCACCAGCACCCCATCCTCAGATAAATTCATCTCTTTAATACGGTTATATTCTATCCACACATTAGAAAAGAAGAATCCCTGACTTTTAAAGATTATCTTCGGCGCGCGCACCCAGAACAAATAGACCGCCATTAATACCAGTGCACATAATAACCATGTGGTTAATAAAGCACCGTGGCTCATGACGTTGTTGTAAATCAGAATGAGCAGTAAACCGGCAAAGATAACGGCATCAATACGATTACGGCGCAGAAGAGGGATGGTGAGCAGTGTTTCACCGTGGCGACGGGGCATGATGAACTCATCATAAATGGCGTAAGCGAGAAGGGCGGCTATAAACAGAACCAGTACGATGTCCGTGGCAATCATTCATCCTCCAGATAAAAAAACCGGGGGCAGAAGCCCCCGGCATGACACGCAATGTCTTACAGACCCAGCAGGCCGACAGCGTAGCCCGCGATACCGATGACGAAGAAGCCAACGATAATCCACAGCGGGTTAACTTTCTTACGCAGCAGCCACATACAGGCGAAGGTCAACAGCAGCGGCACCAGGCCCGGCATCAGCTGGTCCAGGATGGTCTGCACGGTGGTGACGCGAGTTTGGCCATCCTGACCGGTGATGGTCGATACCACCAGCGGGATGTTCACGTGCGTCCACTTGTTTACCAGGGCCCCCATCACAAACAGGCCGAGAATTGACGCCCCCTCGGTCAGTTTTTGCAGGAAGCCGCCGCCCATGTCCTTAACGATGTCCACGCCTTTACGGTAGCCGTATGCCACGCCGTAGTAACGGGTCAGCAGACGCACGGCGTTGAACAGGATGAAGAACAGCAGCGGGCCCAGCAGGCTGCCGCTCATCGCGATACCCGCGCCGAGTGCCGCGAAGACCGGACGAACGGTACCCCAGAAGATTGGGTCGCCCACGCCTGCCAGCGGCCCCATCAGACCCACTTTGATACCGTTAATGGCACCATCGTCGATCTCTGCGCCGTTAGCGCGCTGCTCTTCCATCGCCAGGGTTACGCCCAGAACCGGGGCTGCAACGTAGGGATGGGTGTTGAAGAATTCCAGGTGACGCTTAATCGCCTGACGACGTGCTTCGTTGTTTTCCGGATACAGACGTTTGATCGCCGGCACCATCGAGAAGCAGAAGCCCAGCGCCTGCATACGTTCGAAGTTCCATGAACCCTGGAACAGGTTTGAACGAATGAACACGCCACGAATATCACCCGGAGTGAGTTTTTTCTCAGTGGTAGTTTTTGTCATATCAACCATTTCGCTCACCTGCTAGTCCAGTTCGTTATCGAGATCGTTATTCGCTGCTGCCTGTACCGGGCCGCCCGCAGTGCGGTTATATTTCGGGCTGAGCTGGATGTACAGGATAGCCATGACCGCACCAATCACACCCAGCGCAACCAGGTTGAAGTTGGTGAAGGCAGCGGTAACGAAGCCAAGGTAGAAGAATGGCATCAGGTAGCCTGCGCGCATCATGTTGATAACCATCGCATAACCTACCACCACGATCATGCCACCGGCGATGTTCAGACCGCTGGTCACGACTTCAGGGATGGCGTTCAGCAGACCCTGAACTTCGCTGGTACCGACAGAGATAGCCACGATGACCGCCGGGATAGCGATACGCATGGCCTGCAGGAACAGGGAGGAAACGTGGATCCAGGACAGCGCCGTCAGGTTGCCGTTTTCCGCCGCCTTATCTGCCGCGTGCTGGAACGCAACGGTGATAGTACGCACGATGATGGTCAGAACCTGACCTGCGGCCGCCAGCGGGATGGCCAGGGCGATACCTGCACCGATGCTTTGGTGACCGGCGATAACCAGAACGGTAGAAATAATGGATGCCAGCGCGGCGTCAGGCGCAACCGCCGCACCGATGTTCATCCAGCCGAGGGCGATCATTTCCAGCGTACCACCGATGATGATACCGGTTTTCATATCACCGAGAACGGCACCAATCAGCGTACAGGCCACCAGCGGGCGGTGGAACTGAAATTCATCAAGTACGGATTCCATACCCGCAATACACGCGACGATGAACACCAGCACAATCTGAAGAGTGGTAATCTCCATTGTACTTCTCCTATTACATAAACATTATGTGAAAAACCGGCGCGGGCTTATTTCCCTACTTTGCCGATCAAATCCATCATTTTCAGTTTCTGGTCTGTGGAAACCTTACGGGCTTCCAGCTCAATACCGCGCGCATTCAGCTTGTTGAATGCCTCGATATCTTTCGCATCGACTGAAATCGCGTTGTTCACCTGGGTTTTACCCTGACGGAAAGCCATACCACCAATGTTAACGGAGGTGATTTTCACGCCGCCTTCAACAATGCGCTCGACGTCTGTCGGGTTAGTAAACAGGAGCATCACGCGTTCACCGGCATATTTCGGGTTGTTGTAAACGCGGATCATCTTGGCGACATCCACCACGTGCGCGGTTACGCCCGGCGGTGCAACCTGGGTCAGAAGGGTGCTGCGAACGGTATCAGCGGCAACTTCGTCGCTGACCACGATAATGCGCTGAACGTTGGTTTCTTTGGTCCAGCGTGTGGCAACCTGTCCGTGGATCAGACGGTCATCGATACGCGCCAGGCCAATGACCATGTAATCGTTCGGGCCCATTGGCTTCGCTGGCGCCGCGGCTTTTGGTGCGGCAGCAGCAGGGGCGGCTTTTACCACCGGCTGCGCTTTCAGCGCTTTCACGCCTTCGCGACCGGTTTCAACAGCCAGAGCCACCAGCTCATCAAAACTTGGGTTATCGTCACGCGCCATGAAGGTTTCCACCAGCATGGGGATATTCACCCCGGCGACGACTTCGTAATGTTCTTTATCGACGACAATGCGGCTTGCAGCGTTGAACGGGCTGCCGCCCCATGTATCGACGAGAAATAACACGCCTTTGCTGGTATCCAGCTTCTCAAGCTGAGCGTTGTATTTCACAATCAGCGTTTCGGCGTTTTCACCGGGAACGAAATCGATCCAGCCGACGTTTTCCTGCTCGCCCAACAGCATTTCTGCCGTTTTGAGTAACTGTTCTGCAGCCCAACCATGTGTGCCTATGACAATAGCAATGGTCACTTGCTACCTCCTTTTATTATCATTTATACGTCTGCCAGGCAGTCGTACTGAGAATCGTATTTGGCTAACCGAATCGATTCAGATAAGGGTTCGAGTTAAATTAACTAAGACTTCCGCGATTTATTTTAGATAGTGAAAAAATAATTTATGTGATGAAGATCCGTAATTTAGCCACGCATTACAGATTTTTCTGTACGGTAATGCACTTGTGTTACAGATGTTTGCAAAGGAAAGTAAATCTTTGCCAAAATCTCATTGCCTCTGATATGTTTAGCCTCCGTTTAACCGATCAGGAGTATAGGGCCTAGCCCACCGTATGGACCGTCACCGACGTCAGTCACCTTTCAGGCCATCTCGAGCCTCATTCACCGGCGATTCTCGCCACGCATCGATTCTGTCTACTATTGATTTGCCCACTTTGTCTGGGGCACCGTTTCGTCATTCCTTTAGCAGGAGCTTGTCATGGAATTCTTAATGGACCCGTCAATCTGGGTGGGATTACTCACGCTGGTGGTGCTGGAGATCGTTCTCGGCATCGACAACCTGGTGTTTATCGCCATTCTTGCGGACAAACTGCCGCCGAAGCAGCGTGATAAAGCGCGTCTGATCGGCCTGTCGCTGGCGCTGATTATGCGACTGGCGCTGCTGTCCGTGATCTCGTGGATGGTCACGCTCACCAAACCGCTGTTCTCCGTGATGGATTACACCTTCTCCGGCCGTGACCTGATCATGCTGGTGGGGGGGATATTCTTGCTCTTCAAGGCGACAACCGAGCTGCATGAACGGCTCGAAAACCGCCAGCACGATGACGGGCACGGGAAAGGCTATGCCAGCTTCTGGGTCGTTGTCCTGCAAATCGTGGTGCTTGATGCGGTCTTCTCGCTGGATGCGGTAATTACCGCGGTCGGCATGGTGAACCACCTGCCGGTGATGATGGCTGCCGTTGTGATTGCGATGGCGGTAATGCTGCTGGCGTCTAAGCCACTGACGCGTTTCGTCAACCAGCACCCGACGGTCGTTGTACTCTGTCTGAGCTTCCTGCTGATGATCGGCCTGAGCCTGGTCGCAGAAGGGTTTGGCTTCCATATTCCGAAAGGTTACCTGTACGCGGCGATCGGCTTCTCGATTCTTATCGAGCTGTTTAACCAGATTGCGCGTCGTAACTTTATTAAGCAGCAGTCGACCCAACCGCTGCGCGCCCGTACCGCCGACGCCATTTTGCGTCTGATGGGCGGTCGCCGTCAGGTTAACGTTCAGCCGGATTCGGAAAACCGTAGCCACGTGCCGGTGCCGGAAGGGGCATTTGTTGAAGAAGAACGCTATATGATCAACGGCGTGCTTTCGCTGGCCTCCCGCTCCCTGCGCGGCATCATGACGCCGCGCGGCGAAATCAGCTGGGTGGATGCCAATCTGAGCGTAGCGGAAATTCGCCAGCAGCTGCTCTCTTCTCCGCACAGCCTGTTCCCGGTCTGCCGCGGCGAGCTGGACGAGATTGTCGGCGTTGTGCGTGCGAAAGAGATGCTGGTCGCGCTGGAAGAGGGCGGTAACGTCGAAGCCATCGCCGCAGCCTCGCCTGCGATTGTGGTGCCGGAAACGCTGGATCCTATCAACCTGCTGGGCGTGCTGCGTCGTGCCCGCGGCAGCTTCGTGATCGTGACCAACGAGTTTGGCGTGGTGCAGGGGCTGGTTACGCCGCTGGACGTGCTGGAAGCCATCGCCGGTGAATTCCCGGACGCGGACGAAACGCCGGAAATCGTTGCCGACGGCGACGGCTGGCTGGTCAAAGGGGCGACCGACCTTCACGCGCTGTCCCACACGCTGGGCGTGGAAAACGTCGTTAACGACGAAGAAGACATTGCCACCGTGGCGGGTCTGGTTATCTCCGTTAACGGTCAAATTCCGCGCGTGGGCGACGTGATTGAACTGCCGCCGCTGCACATTACGATCGTTGAAGCCAACGACTATCGCGTTGATTTGGTGCGTATTGTTAAAGAGCAATCCGCGCACGATGAAGAAGAATAACGCGCTCTAGCGTAACGGCATCAGGGGCACGATGTGCCCGTTATGATGCGCTGGCGGAGGGCTACTCTCCGCCAGCCACTTCGGAAACTCCCGCAGCGGCATCGGCCGCGCATAGAAAAATCCCTGCAGGATATGCACCCCGTGGCGCCGCAAATACCGCGCCTGCTCCTCGGTTTCTACCCCTTCCGCCACCAGCTCGATGTTCAGCCGCTGCCCCAGCGCGATAATGATATCCGTCACCGTTGAGTTCACCGCGTCGGTGCCGATAGCCGTCGTGAATGACTTATCGATTTTCAGCACATCCGGATGCAGCTTTTCCAGCCACGAGAGCGAGCTGTTGCCGGTGCCGAAATCGTCGATAGCCAGCTTGACCCCTTTACGGTGCAGCTCCCGCACGATGCGGTAGTCCACGTCGGTCAGCACGTCGCGCTCGGTCAGCTCGACAATCAACTGCTGAACCGGGTGAGCGCTGAACCAGCCCCGGTTGAGATCCTGCAAAAGCGTGGCGCGGCGGAAATGGCTGGCCGCCACGTTGATGCCGATATGAAAGCCGGGCGACGCGGGGAAATAGCCGATCTGGCGCACCGTTTCAGCAATCACGTAGCGGGTGAGCGGCACGATCAGGTTGTGCTCCTCGGCGAGCGGGATAAACACTTCCGGGGAGATCCAGCCCTGACGCGGATTATTCCAGCGCAGTAAAATTTCTACCCCCACGCAGTCCTGCGTGCGGGCATTTACCAGCGGCTGGCAGAACAGCTCAAACTCCCGCGCCGCCAGCCCCATGTTGATTTCCCAGGTGAAGCTCATGCGCCGGGCGGTGGCAAGCCACGCGACGTACCCCAGCAGCAGGCTTAGCATCAGCGCCAGCGGGAGCTGGGTCGGCAGATGTTTCAGCGCCAGGCTGCCCGGCCCCGGGCCGCTCACCGTGACGCTAAAGGGGAAGCGCGCCGAGGTTTTACTCAGCAGCGCGTCGCCCTCGCCGGCGTTCGCGGTATCGGTCACCTTCTGCCCGTAGCGCAGGGAACGATCGCCCACCGTCAGCACCACGTCGGTGATCAGCGGGCGCTGCGGCTCGAGCATCATTTGGGTAATCAGGTCGATATTCACGATCTCCATCACCCCGTCTTCACCGCCTGGCGATATGGGATACCACTGGATAAGGATCGGGCTGCCCTTAAGCAGCATATGGTCGGTGGACAAAAACAGCTGCGGCTCGCTGGCGGGCAGGCGGGGCTGAACCTGGCGCACCAGCACGTCCCGGCTGCCGAAAATACTTGAGCAGTACAGCACGCCGTCTTTGACCAGGGCTATAGCGCGGATGGTTTGCAAAATGGCGGCCTGCTTTCGCAGCTCAAGATGCGCCTGCGCGCAGGGCTGGCCCACCAGCGACACCAGCGCTTCGCGACGGGTTTCGAGGGAAAGCATTACCTTATCAAGGGAGTGCACCGTGTGGCGGGTAAAGCTGAGGATCTGTTCCTGATTTAAATTACGCTGTGAAATAAAGCGAATGCCCAGCGTGAGGATGAGCGTAAGAAGCGCGACCGTGACACAGACGATAACGCGTTTTCGGCGGTAGTTTTTTATGATCGTCTGCGCAGTTTGCATGAACAATCGCCTGATACGCCACCAGCACCCAAAGCCGGAAGCAACAGAGAAAGTGTAGTGGGGAAATGGAACCGCGACGAGAGGGCAGAAATAAATTCGCCCATCCGCTGCGGATGGGCGAGGAGGAGAGCGTTAGTCGCACTGCACCTTGATGGCAAGGCCGCCGCGCGAGGTTTCGCGGTACTTGGCGTTCATGTCTTTACCGGTTTCGTACATGGTTTCGATAACCTTATCCAGCGAAACGCGCGGCTCGCTGGTGCGGCGCATCGCCATACGAGAGGCGTTGATCGCCTTAACGGAGGCAATCGCGTTACGCTCGATGCACGGCACCTGAACCTGACCGGCAACCGGGTCGCAGGTCAGACCGAGGTTGTGCTCCATGCCGATTTCCGCCGCCACGCATACCTGCTCCGGGCTCGCGCCCAGCAGCTCGGCCAGACCCGCCGCCGCCATAGAACAGGCCACGCCCACTTCGCCCTGGCAGCCAACTTCCGCGCCGGAGATAGACGCGTTCATTTTGTACAGCGCGCCAATCGCGCCCGCCGCGAGGAAATAGCGGATATAGATATCCGGCGTCACGGGCTCAATGAAGTGGTCGTAATAGGCCAGCACCGCAGGGACGATCCCGCACGCGCCGTTGGTTGGCGCAGTCACCACGCGACCGCCCGCGGCGTTTTCTTCGTTCACGGCCAGGGCAAACATGTTCACCCAGTCCACTACGTTCATCGGATCGTTGGAGAACTTATCGGTCGTCACCAGCATACGGCGCAGGGCAGAGGCGCGGCGCGGCACGCGCAGCGGGCCAGGCAGCACGCCTTCGGTGTTCATACCACGATCGATACAGGCGCGCATGGCCTGCCACACGTTGGCAAAATAGTCTTCGATCTCTTTTTTGCTGTGCAGCGCCAGCTCGTTCTGCATCACCATGCCGGAAAGCGACAGGCCAGTCTCTTTGCAGTACCCCAGCATTTCGGCCGCGGATTTGAACGGATACGGCACGGACACATCGCCCACGCTGTCTTTGCCGAAATGCTCTTCGTCAACGATAAAGCCGCCGCCGATGGAGTAGTAGGTTTTGCGGTAAATCTCGTTATCGCCGCTAAAGGCGTGGATGGTCATGCCGTTTTCGTGCAGGGACAGGTTGTCGCTGCGAAAACGCATCCCGTCATCCTGCGGGAAATCCACTTCGTGCTTGCCGTTAGCCAGCAGCAGGCGACCGCGGGTTTCAACGTCGCGGATAAATGCCGGAATGGCATCAATATCAACAGTGTCCGGCATGTTGCCTGCCAGACCCATAATAATGGCGATATCGGTGTGGTGGCCTTTACCCGTTAAGGACAGGGAGCCGTAGACGTCCACGGCAACACGGGTAACGCTTTCCAGTAATCCTTTTTCGACCAGATCATCGACGAACTGTTTACCGGCCTTCATTGGGCCTACAGTGTGGGAAGAAGACGGGCCAATTCCCACTTTGAACATGTCGAATATACTAATCACTTTCACACTCCTGACAGGGTTACCGGGGTTCCAGTAACGATGTTATAACTGCGCATAGTGTAAGAGGGAACACCGACCTCGGCTTAACTATTCACATGAATTAAACTAATGCTTAACACCTGTTTTGCTAATAGCGCGACAGGGATCGCAAATCGGGTCGATGCGGGTCAAATGTAAAGTATAGTCAAGGCTTCAGGCCGATTTGCAGCGCCAGCTCACGAATGATCCCCGCCGTCATGCCCCAGACAAAATAATGCTGATACCAGGAAAGCCACACCCGATGATCGTGCCCGCGACGATGAATATCCAGCGGGTGATAGCGGCCCAGACGCAGGGCTTCTTCCAGCGGCATTTCAAACACCGCAGAGACCTCATCCACGCTGGCATGGTATTGCAGGTTGGGGGGAATAATGCCGACCACCGGCGTCACCTGAAAACCGGTCACGCTGTCTACCGGCGGCAGTACGCCGATAACCTCCACCGCGTCGGGCGGGATCGCCACTTCCTCCTGGGCTTCCCGCAGGGCGGCGGCGATTAAGGAGGCGTCGGTACTGTCTACCGCGCCGCCGGGGAAGGCCACCTGTCCGGCGTGCTTGCGCAGATTCGCCGAGCGCTGGGTCAGCAGCAGGCCCGGCTGTTCGCGGCGCACCACCGGGATCAGCACCGCCGCCTGGCGCTGGTTCAGCGTTTCCCGGTTCACCTGCGGACGTAAAAGCTGAAAGCGCGACAGGAAATCATCCAGCGTGAGGTTGTCTTTCTCCACCCGTTATTTCTCCAGTTGTTTCAGGATCCGGTTAACTTTATCAAAGGTTTCCTGATATTCCGCATCGACCTGGCTGTCGGCAACAATGCCGCCGCCCGCCGAGCAGTAGATATTTCCCCCGCAGGCGGTCAGGGTGCGGATGGTAATGCTGGTATCCATGGTGCCGCACAGGCTCAGGTAGCCGATGCTGCCGCACCAGGCGTTGCGACGGTGCGGCTCAAGCTCGTCGATAATCGCCATCGCCCGCACCTTGGGGGCGCCGGTGATGGAGCCGCCCGGAAACGCGGCGCGCAGCAGATCGCAGGCGGTACGCGCCGCCGGAAGGCGGGCGGTAATGGTGCTCACCAGATGATGCACCGCCGGGAAGGGCTCCACCACGAACAGCTCGGGAACGCGCACGCTGCTCGGCTCGGCAACGCGGCCAATGTCGTTACGCATCAGATCGACAATCATCAGATTCTCCGCCCGGTCTTTCGGCGACGCGGCGAGCGTTTCGGCCTGCCGGCGGTCGGCCTGCGGATCCGCCAGCCGCGGCAGGGTGCCTTTGATCGGGCGCGTCTGAATCGTCCCCTCGGCCAGATGGATAAACCGCTCCGGCGACAGGCTCAGGATCGCGCCGTGCTCAAGGCGCACGAAGGCGCTGAACGGCGCGCGGTTGCTGGCGTTGAGGCGGGTAAACGCCTGCCACTCGTCGCCCCGATACGTCGCCTGAAAACGCTGGGCGAGGTTCACCTGATAGCAGTCGCCGCTCTGCAAATAGGCCTGAACGCGGGCGAATTTATCCGCGTACTCCTGCGCGCTCATGTTCGAGCGCCACGCAGAGGTCAGGCTGAAATCAGGCGCGGCGGCGGGCGCCTGCACCTCGAGCCACGCCAGGCGCGCATGAGCATCGCGATGGCTGAGCAGAGACACCGTTTGTTTATGGTGATCCACAATCAGCGCCCAGTCGTACAGCCCCACGGCCATGTCCGGCAGCGGGATATCGTCCTGGGCGATGTCAGGCAGCTTTTCAAAGCGACGCCCCAGATCGTAGCCAAACACGCCGAGCGCGCCACCCTGGAACGGCAGATCGGGATTCGGCGTCGCGGTGAGACCCAGCGCATCGACCGCCTGCTGAAGCCGCGCCAGCGGATCGTCCGCTGCCGACAGGCCGTCGGTGGTTATCGTCTGCACCGGGTCGGCAACCAGAATATCAAAGCGGCTGTAGGGATGATCCGCGTGACCGGAGTGCAAAAGCATCGCAAAAGGCAGGTGGCTCAGACGGGCAAACCAGAACTCGGCGGCGTCAGAGCGCCAGGGTAAGGTAATAACAGTGGGGGAGCGCATGTTCATGTGTGGCATACTACCGGGCAGCGTGAAATAATTAGCGCGAATAATTTAGCAGGAGTTGACGATGTTTGCAGGTTTACCTTCTCTGAGCCACGACCAGCAGCAGAAAGCGGTTGAGCGAATTCAGGAGCTGATGTCCCAGGGCATGAGCAGCGGCCAGGCAATCGCCCAGGTTGCCGATGAACTGCGCGCCACCCATACCGGCGAGCGGATCGTGGCGCGTTTTGAAGATGAAGACGAAGAGTAGCCTTAGACGGCTGCGATAATCTTAATCTCAACCTTATATTCTGGCTTCATCAGCGTGGCCTGTACGGTACAGCGTACAGGCGCGTGACCCGCCACGACCCACGCGTCCCAGGCTTTGTTCATCGCCGCAAAATCTTCTTTATTGGCCAGGAAAATGGTCGCATCCAGAATCCTGGATTTATCGCTGCCCTGTTTTTCCAGCACCGCGTCAATCTGTGCCAGGGTGTTAGCGGTCTGCTCGAAGGCATCCGCGTCCAGGTTTGCAGGCACGCCGGTGTAGTAGAGCGTCTGGTTATGGATGACCACATCTGACCAGCGGGCTTCGGCATCAATGCGCACGATTGTCATAAACGTTTCCTCGTTATTTTTCGTTTCAGGCGGCAAGACTGCCATATTGTTCTTCCCTCGTCACTATTTGGGGTGGCACTGGCGAGGGCGGACTGACATAATCCCTGTGCAAAAATACAGTGAGAGAGCACCGTGGCAGACGATTTTTCCTTAGAGGGTCAGTTAGCGCAGGCAATCCCCGGCTTTAAGCCGCGTGAGCCGCAGCGCAATATGGCGCACGCCGTTGCGCGCGCTATCGAAAACGCGCAGCCGCTGGTGGTTGAGGCGGGCACCGGTACGGGCAAAACCTACGCGTATCTCGCCCCTGCGCTGCGGGCAAAAAAGAAAGTGATCGTCTCTACGGGCTCGAAAGCGCTGCAGGACCAGCTCTACAGCCGCGACCTGCCGACGGTGGCGAAGGCGCTGAAGTACAAAGGCCGCCTGGCGCTGCTGAAAGGGCGCTCGAACTATCTCTGCCTGGAACGGCTTGAGCAGCAGGCGCTGGCCGGGGGCGATCTCCCGGTGCAAACCCTGAGCGACGTGATCGTGCTGCGCGCCTGGGCCAATCAGACCGAAGACGGTGATATCAGCACCTGCGCGAGCGTGGCGGAAGATTCCCAGGCCTGGCCGCTGGTCACCAGCACCAACGACAACTGCCTCGGCAGCGACTGCCCGCTGTATAAAGACTGCTTTGTGGTGAAGGCGCGTAAAACCGCGATGGAGGCCGATGTTGTGGTGGTAAACCACCATCTGTTCCTCGCTGATATGGTGGTAAAAGACAGCGGCTTTGGCGAGCTGATTCCCGAAGCCGACGTGATGATCTTCGATGAAGCGCACCAGCTGCCGGATATCGCCAGCCAGTATTTCGGCCAGTCGATCTCCAGCCGCCAGCTGCTGGACTTAGCCAAAGATTTCACCATCGCCTACCGCACGGAGTTAAAAGACACCCAGCAGCTGCAAAAATGCGCCGACCGCCTGGCGCAAAGCGCGCAGGACTTCCGCCTGCAGCTTGGGGAGCCGGGCTATCGCGGCAACCTGCGGGAGCTGCTGGCGGATAAAAACATCCAGCGGGCGCTGCTGCTGCTCGATGACGCCCTGGAGCTGTGCTACGACGTGGCAAAACTGTCCCTCGGGCGTTCCGCGCTGCTGGATGCCGCCTTTGAGCGCGCGGCGGTCTATCGCGGGCGTCTCAAGCGGCTCAAAGAGATCAACCAGCCGGGGTTCAGCTACTGGTACGAATGCACCTCGCGACACTTCACGCTGGCGCTGACGCCGCTGAGCGTGGCGGATAAGTTCAAAGAGGTGATGGCAGAGAAGCCGGGAAGCTGGATCTTCACCTCGGCGACCCTGTCGGTGAACGACGATCTGCACCACTTTACCGAGCGCCTGGGCATCGAGCATGCCGAGTCCCTGCTGCTGCCGAGCCCGTTTGACTACCAAAAGCAGGCGCTGCTCTGCGTTCCGCGCAACCTGCCGCTGCCCAACCAGCCCGGCGCGGCGCGGCATCTGGCGGCGATGCTGAAGCCGATGATCGAGGCCAACAACGGCCGCTGCTTTATGCTCTGCACCTCCCACGCCATGATGCGCGACCTGGCCGAGCAGTTCCGCGCCACCATGACGCTTCCCGTCCTGCTTCAGGGGGAAACCAGCAAGGGGCAGCTTTTGCAGCAGTTCGTCAGCGCCGGCAACGCGCTGCTGGTGGCGACAAGCAGCTTCTGGGAAGGGGTGGACGTGCGCGGAGATGCGCTGTCGCTGGTGATCATCGACAAGCTGCCGTTTACCTCTCCGGACGACCCCCTGCTCAAGGCGCGAATGGAAGACTGCCGTCTGCGCGGCGGCGATCCCTTTGACGAAGTGCAGCTTCCCGACGCGGTGATTACGCTCAAGCAGGGGGTAGGGCGACTCATTCGCGACGTGGACGACCGGGGCGTGCTGGTGATTTGCGACAACCGTCTGGTGATGCGTCCTTACGGCGCGACCTTCCTCGCGAGCTTGCCTCCGGCGCCGCGCACCCGGGATATTAAACGCGC
This sequence comes from Enterobacter soli, assembly GCF_964208575.1. Taxonomy (GTDB): domain Bacteria; phylum Pseudomonadota; class Gammaproteobacteria; order Enterobacterales; family Enterobacteriaceae; genus Enterobacter; species Enterobacter soli_A. The sequence goes on from NZ_CAXOFU010000015.1 coordinate 94,053, forward strand.
GGTTCGCTTCCTCGCGAACCCAACGGCGGAGTAATTTTCCCCGGAGTGTGCTAAGATGCGCGCCATTTTGTGACTGACCACTGCGAGAGCGCGACGACTCATGCGAATTCTGGCTATCGATACCGCCACAGAGGCCTGCTCAGCAGCCCTGTGGAACGACGGTGCTATGTGTGCTCATTTCGAAGAGTGCCCACGGGAACACACCCAACGAATTCTGCCCCTGGTAAAAGAGATCCTCACCCGGGGCAATACCGCCTTAACCGACCTTGATGCGCTGGCCTATGGCCGCGGCCCGGGCAGCTTTACGGGCGTGCGTATCGGAATCGGCATCGCGCAGGGACTGGCCCTTGGCGCCGAACTGCCGATGATCGGCGTTTCTACCCTCGCGACAATGGCCCAGGGCGCATGGCGCAAAACCGGCGCAACCCGCGTGCTGGCGGCTATCGACGCGCGCATGGGCGAAGTCTACTGGGCGGAATATACCCGCGACGAGCAGGGCGTCTGGCACGGGGAAGAGACCGAAGCCGTGCTCAAACCGGAAGCGGTCACCGAACGTCTGAAAAATCTGTCAGGGGAATGGGCAACCGTCGGCACCGGCTGGCCTGCCTGGCCGGAAATGGCGAAGGATACCGGGATTACGCTCGTTGACGGCGAGATCCTGCTGCCCGCCGCAGAAGACATGCTGCCGCTTGCCTGCCAGCTGTTCGCCGCCGGAAAAACCGTTGCAGTTGAACAGGCTGAGCCAGTTTATTTGCGAAACACCGTCGCGTGGAAGAAACTTCCGGGCCGCGAGTGAATCTCAGTAACAGGAACTGAGAAAAAGGAGTCGCACCATGGCGGTTCAAACGAAGGTAGTACGCCTTTTACTGGCGGGGGCTGTTGCTGTAGCACTGAGCGGGTGCGTTACCGTTCCTGATGCGATTAAGGGATCGAGCCCAACGCCTCAGCAGGATCTGGTGCGCGTGATGAATGCGCCTGAGCTGTACGTCGGCCAGGAAGCGCGTTTTGGCGGCAAAGTGGTTGAGGTGGTTAACCAGCAGGGCAAAACCCGTCTGGAAATCGCCACCGTGACGCTGGACGACGGCGCGCGTCCGATGCTGGGTGAAGCGTCGCGCGGACGTATCTATGCCGACGTCAGCGGCTTCCTTGACCCGGTCGATTTCCGCGGTCAGCTGGTCACGGTGGTCGGCCCGATCACCGGCACGGCGCAGGGCAAAATCGGCAACACGCCGTATAAATTCATGACCATGCAGGTGAACGGATACAAGCGCTGGCACCTTGCGCAGCAGGTTATTATGCCGCCGCAGCCTATCGATCCGTGGATGTGGGGTCCGCATCCTTACCGCTATGGCTACCCCGGCTGGGGCTGGTACAACCCGGGTCCCGCGCAGGTTCAAACCATCGTAACAGAATAAGTTACTGTTATTAGTAGGAAAGAGACAGCGGCCCAGCCGCTGTCTCTGTTTTTTTACGGACAAAGCAGAAAAAAAGAGTGACGCGCTTCGCAACCTTAAATCCGAACAATTAATAAACTGGTACGCTGAGTTAATATAATGTTAACAAACTGTTTATTATCGGGGCTGTGATGACGACGAATACTCATTTCAGAGGTGATGCATTGAAGAAGGTTTGGCTTAACCGTTATCCCGCAGATGTGCCTGCGGAGATCAATCCTGACCGTTATCAATCCCTGGTGGAATTATTTGAGCACTCGGTGCGGCGCTACGCTGACCAGCCCGCGTTTGTGAACATGGGCGAAGTCATGACCTTCCGCAAGCTGGAGGAGCGCAGCCGGGCATTTGCGGCCTATCTCCAGGAAGGCCTGGGGCTGCAGAAGGGCGACCGCGTCGCGCTGATGATGCCAAACCTGCTGCAATACCCGGTGGCGCTGTTTGGGATCCTGAGAGCGGGAATGATTGTCGTCAACGTTAACCCGCTCTACACCCCGCGCGAGCTGGAGCACCAGCTGAACGACAGCGGTGCCGCGGCGATTGTGATTGTCTCGAACTTTGCCCACACGCTGGAAAAAGTCGTCGACAGAACCCAGGTTAAACACGTCATCCTGACGCGCATGGGCGATCAGCTCTCCACCGCGAAAGGGACGCTGGTTAACTTCGTGGTGAAATACGTCAAGCGCCTGGTGCCGAAATACCATCTGCCGGACGCCATCTCCTTCCGCCGCGCGCTTCATGCGGGCTACCGGATGCAGTACGTTAAGCCGAAAGTGGTGGCAGAGGATCTCGCGTTCCTGCAGTACACCGGCGGAACCACGGGCGTGGCGAAGGGGGCAATGCTGACCCACCGCAACATGCTCGCGAACCTTGAGCAGGTGAATGCGACCTACGGGCCGCTGCTGCATCCGGGCAAAGAGCTGGTGATCACCGCGCTGCCGCTGTATCACATCTTCGCCCTGACCATGAACTGCCTGCTGTTCATCGAGCTGGGCGGGCAGAACGTGCTGATCACCAACCCGCGCGATATTCCGGGGCTGGTCAAAGAGCTGGCGAAATACCCGTTCACCGCCATGACCGGGGTAAATACCCTGTTCAACGCGCTGCTGAACAACAAAGAGTTCCAGCAGCTTGATTTCTCCACGCTGCATCTCTCTGCGGGCGGCGGTATGCCGGTGCAGCAGGCGGTGGCGGAGCGCTGGGTGAAGCTGACCGGGCAATATCTGCTGGAGGGCTACGGCCTGACGGAGTGCGCGCCGCTGGTGAGCGTCAACCCGCACGATATCGACTATCACAGCGGCAGCATCGGCCTGCCGGTGCCGTCGACGGAAGCCAGGCTGGTGGACGACGACGACAACGAAGTGCCGCCGGGCGAGCCGGGCGAGCTGTGCGTGAAAGGCCCGCAGGTGATGCTCGGCTACTGGCAGCGCCCGGACGCTACCGATGAAATCATCAAAGACGGCTGGCTGCATACCGGGGATATCGCCGTGATGGACGACGAAGGTTTCCTGCGCATCGTCGACCGCAAAAAAGACATGATCCTGGTGTCCGGCTTCAACGTCTATCCTAACGAGATTGAAGACGTGGTGATGCAGCACAACGGCGTGCAGGAAGTGGCGGCGGTTGGCGTGCCTTCCGGCAGCAGCGGCGAGGCGGTGAAGATTTTTGTCGTCAAAAAAGATTCCTCCCTGACCGAAGAAGAGCTGATAACCTTCTGTCGTCGCCAGCTGACCGGGTACAAGGTGCCGAAGCTGGTGGAGTTCCGCGACGAGCTGCCGAAATCCAACGTCGGGAAGATATTACGACGAGAATTACGTGACGAAGCCCGTGCCAAAGTAGACAATAAGGCATAAGCTTCATGCTAATCGCCCTGACGCCGGTTTAGCCGGCGTTTTTTATGGGCGCAAACAAAAGAGAAACCGTTTTGAATTACCAGATGATCACCACCAACGACGAGCTGGCTTCGCTGTGCGAGGTTACGCGCGACTTTCCTGCCATCGCCCTGGATACCGAGTTTGTCCGCACCCGGACGTACTACCCGCAGCTAGGTCTGATCCAGATGTACGACGGAAAACATGTATCGCTGATCGACCCGCTCGGCATCACCGACTGGTCGCCAATGCGCGAGCTGCTGCTCGACACCCGCGTCACCAAGTACCTGCACGCGGGCAGTGAAGATCTGGAAGTGTTTCTTAACACCTTTGGCATCATGCCGCAGCCGCTGATTGATACTCAGATCCTGGCGGCGTTCAGCAATCGTCCGCTCTCCTGGGGCTTTGCGGCGATGGTGGAGGAGTACACCGGCATCGCGCTGGATAAGAGCGAATCCCGCACCGACTGGCTGGCGCGTCCGCTGACCGAACGTCAGCTGGAATACGCGGCGGCGGACGTGTTCTATCTGCTGCCGATTGCCGGGAAGCTGATGCAGGAAGCCGAGGCGTCCGGCTGGCTGTCTGCGGCGCTCGACGAATGCCGCATGACGCAGCAGCGTCGTCAGGAGATCCTCGACCCGAAAGACGCCTGGCGCGAAATCAGCAACGCCTGGCAGCTGCGCACCCGTCAGCTGGCCTGCTTACAGCTGCTGGCCGACTGGCGCCTGCGTAAAGCCCGCGAGCGCGACCTGGCGGTTAACTTTGTGGTACGCGAAGAGCACCTGTGGGCCGTGGCGCGCTATATGCCGGGCAGCATGGGCGAGCTGGACAGCATCGGCCTGTCCGGCAGCGAGATCCGCTTCCACGGTAAAACGCTGCTGGCGCTGGTGGAAAAAGCCCAGCAAACGCCGGATGAGGCGCTGCCTGAGCCGCTGCTGAACCTGATGGACATGCCGGGTTACCGCAAGGCGTTTAAAGATATCAAAGCGCTGGTGCAGGACGTGGCGGCAGAAAGCAAGCTCGGGGCTGAACTGCTGGCGTCGCGTCGCCAGATTAATCAGCTGCTGAACTGGCACTGGAAGCTGAAGCCGCAGAATGGACTGCCGGAAATGGTGGCGGGCTGGCGCGGAGAATTGATGGCCGATCGCCTGAATAAGCTGCTGGAAGGGTATCCACGCTAAAGCATTGTCCCCCCGGTAAGCGTAGCGCCACCGGGGGGATTGCCGGGCGGCGCGATGCTTGTCCGGCCTAAAACTACAAACGGATTAACGCGACTCTTCCGCTTCTGGCAGCGTCACGTTCAGCTCCAGAATCGAAATATCCCCGTCTTTTTGCTCCAACTGCACGGTGACCATCTCCGGGTCAATCTGCACGTACTTACAGATCACTTCCAGGATGTCCTTACGCAGCTGCGGCAGGTAGTGAGGCTCGGCGTCGCTACGACGACGCTCCGCGACGATGATTTGCAGGCGTTCTTTTGCGATGTTGGCGGTGCTTTTTTTCCGCGAGAGAAAAAAGTCCAGTAATGCCATAACTTATCCTCCGAACAGGCGTTTGAGGAAACCTTTCTTCTCTTCTTCAATGAAGCGGAAAGGACGTTCTTCTCCCAGCAGACGATCAACGGTATCGGCGTAAGCTTTACCTGCATCTGCCGTTGCATCCAGGATAACCGGCTCGCCCTGGTTTGATGCGCGCAACACGGACTGATCTTCCGGGATAACGCCAACCAGTTTGATGCGCAGGATCTCCAGTACGTCTTCCATGCTTAGCATGTCACCTTTATTCACGCGACCCGGGTTGTAGCGGGTCAGCAGCAGGTGCTCTTTGATCGGTTCTTCGCCATTTTCCGCGCGGCGGGATTTGGAGGCGAGGATACCGAGAATTCGGTCAGAGTCACGCACGGACGAAACTTCAGGGTTGGTGGTGATGATCGCTTCATCGGCGAAGTAGAGCGCCATCAGCGCGCCGGTTTCGATACCGGCAGGGGAGTCGCAGACCACGAAGTCGAACTCCATTTTCTTCAGATCGTCGAGCACCTTTTCCACGCCTTCGCGGGTCAGGGCGTCTTTATCACGCGTCTGGGAAGCCGGGAGAATGTAGAGGTTCTCAGTGCGCTTGTCTTTAATCAGCGCCTGGTTAAGCGTGGCATCGCCCTGAATGACGTTCACGAAGTCATACACCACACGACGCTCACAGCCCATGATCAGGTCCAGGTTACGCAGGCCGATATCGAAATCGATAACGACGGTTTTCTTTCCCTTCTGGGCCAAACCAGTAGCGATGGCCGCGCTGGAGGTGGTCTTGCCAACGCCTCCTTTACCCGAAGTAACAACAATAATGCGTGCCATAGAAATTCCTTGTTAAAAAGGGATCAATTCAACGGTTGAACGGTCAACGCGTCGTCTGCCAGTCGCAGACGAGCCGCTTTGCCATAAAATTCGGCTGGGATTTTATCGCTCAGCCAATATTCACCTGCGATGGAAACCAGTTCCGCCGTCAGGTGACTACAAAATATTTGTGCTTCCCGATCGCCACTTGCGCCCGCGAGTGCGCGTCCACGCATCATACCGTAAACGTGAATATTGCCGTCTGCAATGAGTTCAGCGCCAGCGCTGACGTGGCTTGTAACAATCAGATCACAGTTTGGTGCATAAATTCGCTGACCGGAACGAACCGGCACATCAATCAATCGCGTTTTTGTGACGGGGGTAACGTTTTGCACCGGAGGAGGGGGCGCGACGGCGGCAACGGGTGCCGGACGCGGGGCTTTTTCTTTACCTTCCGTTAAGATCGGCAGACCGGCGCGGTCAATTTCGGCCTTAAGCTCAGCGTCTTTACAGCCACTGATGCCGACAATGCGCAGCCCGGTAGATGTCACCGCCTGCTGGAGAAGTTTCCAGTTCACCGGGGCATCAAGACCTGCAACGTTGACCACGACGGGGGCGTGCTTCAGAAAAGCGGGAGCCTGCGCGATTTTGTCTTCTAACGCCTGACGAATAACCTCGGGTTTTGCATCATGCAAATGAACCACTGATAAGGTGAAGCTACTGCCTTTAAGCTCGATGGGCGTGTTTGACATCCTGGCCTTACTCAATTTGCTATTAACCACAACGCGGTCGTTGCGATATTCCGAAGAGTACCAGGCATGTTATAGTCAGGAGTATATTGAGGCAAGCAACCACCCATTATTTCAGAGTAAAAACATGTTTTGTGTGATCTATAGAAGTACAAGCCGCGACCAGACCTACCTTTATGTCGAAAAGAAAGACGATTTTTCCCGCTTGCCTGAAGAATTAATGAAAAGCTTCGGTCGTCCACAGCTGGCGATGCTGCTGCCGCTGGACGGGCGTAAGAAACTGGTGAATGCCGATCTCGAAAAAGTTAAATCAGCATTATCTGAACAAGGCTATTATTTACAGCTTCCGCCACCACCCGAGAATTTATTAAAACAGCATCTTGAGGGTAACGGAGCGAAATAACCCCGGGTGCGCTCGGGAACAACACATCAACCGTTCAGGGGTCGTAAATGTATCAACATCATAACTGGCAAGGTGCATTACTGGATTATCCCGTCAGCAAAGTTGTCTGCGTGGGCAGCAATTATGCAAAGCATATTCAGGAGATGGGCAGCGCCACGCCAGAAGAGCCGGTTCTGTTTATTAAACCCGAGACAGCCCTTTGCGATATCCGCCAGCCGCTGGCGCTGCCGCAGGGTCTCGGCTCCGTTCATCACGAAGTAGAGCTTGCCGTGCTGATTGGCGCCACCCTGCGCCAGGCCTCTGAAGAGCACGTGCAAAAAGCCATTGCCGGATACGGCGTGGCGCTGGATCTCACCCTGCGTGACGTGCAGGGCAAAATGAAAAAAGCCGGGCAGCCGTGGGAAAAAGCGAAAGGCTTTGATAATTCCTGTCCGATTTCGGGCTTTATCCCGGTGAGCGAGTTTTCCGGAAATCCGCAGGACACGCAGCTTGCCCTGAAGGTTAACGGCGAGATCCGCCAGCAGGGCAGCACCGCCGACATGATCCACAAGATCCTGCCGCTGATTGCCTACATGAGCCGCTTCTTTACCCTCAAGCCGGGTGACGTGATCCTCACCGGCACGCCGGAAGGCGTTGGCCCCCTTAACAGCGGCGACGAGCTGGACGTCAGCTTTGACGGCCAGTCGCTGAAAACCCGCGTGCTGTAAAAGCATCTTGCCGCCTGCGAAAGGCGGCAAAACTTGCATCAACGTGCCAGACTCGTTATAAGGTGCGCTTTCTTTTGACGTGTGGACATCCTGATGAACGAAATCCCTTTCTGGCAAAGCAAGACGCTCGATGAAATGACCGACGTAGAGTGGGAGTCGTTGTGCGACGGTTGCGGGCAGTGCTGCCTGCACAAGCTGATGGATGAAGACACGGACGAAATCTATTTCACCAACGTGGCCTGCAAACAGCTGAACATTAAAACCTGCCAGTGCCGCAACTACGAGCGCCGCTTCGAGTTTGAGCCGGACTGCATCAAATTAACCCGCGATAATTTGCCGACCTTTGAATGGCTGCCGCACACCTGCGCCTATCGCCTGCTGGCGGAAGGGAAAGGGCTGCCGGAGTGGCATCCGCTGCTGACCGGCTCCAAAGCGGCGATGCACGGCGAGCGCATCTCCGTGCGCCACATCGCGGTGAAAGAGTCCGAGGTGCGGGACTGGGAAGATCACATCATGAATCACCCTAACCGCTGACAGTAAAAAACCCGCCGAGGCGGGTTTTAATTTTGTTTGTGCGGCCTGATGCCCTCACCCCAACCCTCTCCCACGGGAGAGGGCGCAAACACAAAAAACGGCAACCTCGGTTGCCGTTATGCTTTTACCTACCAAACAAATCGCGTTTCTTCGGCTTGAACGGTTGGGCAATCAGCACCAGCAGCGCGACCGCGAAGTACGCCGCGAAAATGCCCACCAGCCACTGCGGCATCTCCAGCGTCAGGAATTCCCACTGGCGCACGGAGCAGTCGCCGGACGCCACGAACACCTGCGGCAGCCATTTGTCCAGCGGCAGCCAGCTCGGGAAGCGGGCGGCAAAATCGCAGGTCATGAACGGTGACGGATGCAGCTGCATCATGGTGTGCTGCCAGGACAACTCAATGCCTTTCCAGGCACTGTAGATCCAGATAGCGATCCCGGCGTAGCGAAGCGGGGTTTTTGGCGCAATCGCGCCAACCAGGCCCGCGCCCATGATGCCGAACAGCGCGCAGCGCTCGTAGATGCACAGTACGCAAGGCTTAAGACCCATCACGTGCTGGAACCACAGAGCGACCATTTCCAGCGCAAAGGCGGTCAGGGCCATCAACAACCACGCTCCGCGACCGCGCGAGCACTGGTTTAAAAATCTCAACATAATCATTTCCCTGGAACATGCTTAGAAAGCGCAGTGTAAACGAATTCGTTTCCTGCGCCACCTGTGCCTTGCGAAATAAAGCGTAATCGGATGTTTATCATGCGAAAACGCAAACGGGCAGCTAACTGCCCGATATCTCTGCCTTACTGCGCCGCAAGTATACCTGCTTGTATCAACCACTGCGTATAAGGAATGAGGGTAATTTTGACGCACAGCAATCCTGTCAGGGTTAACACCAGGGTGTAGGGCAGCGCCATCCACACCATTCTTCCATAAGAAAGTCGTATAAGTGGGGCGAGGGCAGAGGTCAGCAGGAACAGGAACGCGGCCTGTCCGTTAGGCGTGGCGACCGACGGCAGGTTGGTGCCGGTATTAATTGCCACCGCCAAAAGCTCGAACTGACCGGCGCTGATGGCGCCATGCTCCATTGCCGCTTTCGCCTCGTTGATGTACACCGTCCCGACAAACACGTTATCGGAAATCGACGACAGCAGGCCGTTAAACAGATAGAAGAGGGAGAGCTGGGCGTCGGGCGCCGCCTGCAGGACGAACGCTATAATCGGGGAAAAGAGCTGCCGATCGATAATCACCGCCACGACCGCGAAAAACACCGCCAGCAGCGCGGTAAACGGCAGCGCTTCGGTAAAGGCTTTGCCGATGGCGTGTTCATCCGTCACGCCGGAGAACGAGGTGGCCAGAACGATCACCGAGAGCCCGATGAGCCCGACCTCGGCCAGGTGAAACGCCAGGGCAGCGATCAGCCAGATGCCGATAACGCCTTGCGCCAGCAGCCGCAGGGTATCTTGTCGGGTGCGCTGGCTGCGGCTTTGCTGGTCAAATTTATGCAGCTCCTGGCGCACCGGTTCGGGCAGCGTTGCGCCGTAGCCAAAGATTTTAAACCGCTCAACCAGGAAGCAGGTCAGCAGGCCGCAGACGAAAACCGGCACGCTGACGGGCGCCATGCGCAGGAAAAACTCGGTAAAATTCCAGCCCGCCGCTTTGGCGATAATCAGGTTCTGCGGCTCGCCCACCATCGTCATCACGCCGCCTAGCGCCGTGCCCACGCCCGCGTGCATCATCAGGCTGCGCAGAAACGCGCGGAACTGCTCCAGCACCTCGCGGTGGTGACGATCCACGTGGCTGTCATCCTGCAAATCGTCATCCTGGCGCGACGAGGCCACGCGGTGATAAATCCCGTAAAACCCCACGGCGACGCTGATCACCACCGCCACGACCGTCAGGGCGTCCAGAAAGGCGGAAAGAAACGCGGCTGCGAGGCAAAACGCCAGCGACAGCGCGATTTTAGAAGGAATGCTCAGCAGCAGCCGGGTGAAAATAAACAGCAGCAGCTGCTTCATAAAGTAGATGCCCGCCACCATAAACATCAGCAGCATAAGCACTTCCAGATTCGAGGCCAGCTCTGCTTTTACGTGTTCGGCGCTGGTCATCCCGATAACCACCGCCTCGATGGCCAGCAGGCCGCCCGGCAGAAGCGGGTAGCATTTCAGCGCCATGGCGAGGGTAAAGATAAACTCCACCACCAGCAGCCAGCCGGCGGTAAACGGGCTCAGAAGAAAAACGACGGGGTTAACGACCAGAAAGACCAGCAGAGTGAGTTTGTACCAGTCCGGTGATTGACCTAAAAAATTGCGCCACAGCGCGCGCCCAAATGATATTTCCACGACAGACGTCCTTCACCGTCAATTAAACCAGACACAGAGTATACGCAAAAATTGTTCAGCAAGAGGTAACAAGGCGGATTTGTAAATTTCACAAAAATGAAACGGCGATCCCTTTTTCTCTCGCTGCCGCGCTATCTGCCTTTCCGTGCCTCTGGTATGATGAGTGCCATTTGCTAAAGCTGTGTAATGGAAATCTCACTATGGTCATTAAGGCGCAGAGCCCGGCGGGTTTCGCGGAAGAGTACATCATTGAAAGTATCTGGAATAATCGTTTCCCTCCTGGATCCATTCTGCCAGCTGAACGCGAACTCTCTGAACTGATTGGCGTCACTCGTACCACGCTGAGAGAAGTTTTACAGCGCCTGGCGCGTGACGGCTGGTTGACGATTCAGCACGGCAAGCCGACCAAGGTGAACAACTTCTGGGAAACTTCCGGGCTGAACATTCTGGAAACCCTCGCGCGTCTGGATCACGAAAGCGTTCCGCAGCTTATCGACAACCTGCTGTCCGTGCGTACCAACATCGCCACCATCTTTATCCGCACCGCGTTCCGTCAGCATCCGGAAGACGCCCTTGCGGTGCTGGCTACAGCGAACGAGGTGGAAGATCACGCAGATGCGTTTGCCACCCTCGATTACAACGTGTTCCGCGGCCTGGCGTTTGCCTCCGGCAACCCGATCTACGGCCTGATCCTGAACGGCATGAAAGGGCTGTATACCCGCATTGGTCGCCACTACTTTGCCAACCCGGAAGCGCGCAGCCTCGCGCTGGGGTTCTATCACAAGCTGAGCGAAGTCTGTTCTTCCGGCCAGCACGACCAGGTGTATGACACCGTGCGCCGCTACGGGCGCGACTCCGGTGAAATCTGGCACCGGATGCAGAAAACGCTGCCGGGTGATTTAGCGATTCAGAGCCGCTAAAAGAAAAACCTCTCATGTGAGAGGTTTTTTTTCGTCGGGTGGCGGCCAGACCTACGTGTCTTGTAGGCCCGGTGGCGCTACAGCGTATTCAGCCGCGCCGGGCAGCGCTCCAGCAGCTCCACGCTGCCGTCTTCGTTCTGCTGCTCCAGCAGCACGTCAAAGCCCCACAGACGGTGCACGTGCTTCAGCACCTCTTTACGCCCCTTATCCAGCGGCGCGCGGTTGTGCGGAATGTAGCGCAGCGTCAGCGAACGGTCGCCGCGCAGATCCACGTTCCAGACCTGAATATTTGGCTCAAGATTGCTCAGGTTGTACTGGGACGAGAGGCGAGAGCGGATCTCCCGGTAGCCCTCTTCGTTGTGAATCGCTGAAATCTCCAGGAAGTTATTGCGATCGTCATCCAGCACCGTGAAGAAGCGGAAGTCGCGCATGATTTTCGGCGACATAAACTGGCTGATAAAGCTCTCGTCCTTAAAGTCGCGCATCGCGAAATGCAGCGTTTCCAGCCAGTCGGAACCGGCGATGTCCGGGAACCAGTACTTATCCTCTTCCGTCGGCGACTGGCAGATGCGCTTAATGTCCTGGAACATGGCAAACCCGAGGGCGTAGGGGTTAATGCCGCTGTACCACGGGCTGTTGTAGGCGGGCTGGAACACCACGTTGGTGTGGCTGTGCAGGAACTCCATCATAAACCGCTCGCTGACTTTCCCTTCGTCATACAGATGGTTAAGGATGGTGTAGTGCCAGAACGTCGCCCAGCCTTCGTTCATCACCTGGGTCTGCTTTTGCGGATAGAAATACTGGCTCACCTTGCGCACGATGCGCAGGATCTCACGCTGCCACGGCTCCAGCAGCGGGGCGTTTTTCTCCATAAAGTAGAGCAGGTTTTCCTGCGGCTCGGACGGATAGCGACGCGCCTCCGCCACGGTTTTCTCCTCTTCCCGCTTCGGCAGGGTGCGCCACAGCATATTCACCTGGCTTTGCAGATACTCCTCGCGGCTTTTCTGCCGCGCTTTCTCCTCCTGCAACGAGATCTTCTGCGGACGCTTATAGCGGTCAACGCCGTAGTTCATCAGCGCGTGGCAGGAGTCGAGCAGTTTCTCCACCTCGTCCACGCCGTAGCGCTCTTCGCAGTCGGTAATGTATTTGCGGGCGAAGATCAGGTAATCGACGATGGAGCTGGCGTCCGTCCAGCTGCGGAACAGGTAGTTGTTCTTGAAAAACGAGTTATGCCCGTAGCAGGCGTGGGCCATCACCAGCGCCTGCATGGTAATGGTGTTCTCTTCCATCAGATAGGCGATACACGGGTTGGAGTTAATGACGATTTCATACGCCAGACCCTGCTGACCGTGTTTGTACAGCCGCTCGGTTTCGATGAATTTTTTCCCGAACGACCAGTGGGGGTAGTTAATCGGCATCCCGACGCTGGAGTAGGCGTCCATCATCTGTTCGGACGTAATGACTTCAATTTGATGAGGATAGGTGTCCAGGCGATACAGTTTCGCCACCCGGTCGATCTCGGCCAGGTAGACATCCAGCAGCTCGAAGGTCCAGTCGGGTCCATCGCTCAGACGGGTGCTGTCCTTAGACATGGAATCAATAGTAGCCATTAGCGCGCCCTCGTTGTTGGTGCTCTCTCTGTCTGGAGAGCCTCTTTTCAAGCATAGAACACCGCATTCAAAAGCGTGCTGGCGCAGAAATTTTTTCTTTGCGATTTCGCGTTTTTGATCCCGTAAAAAAGGGCGCCTTCTCAGAACTTTATACTGGTTAAAAATAACGCGCAGCAGGAGATCCCAAATAAGCCCCATCCCCGCAGGCCGCGGAAGATGTGAGGCAAGTCACCATAAAAAAGTCGTATGTTGAATAATATTTTCAACTAGGTTATCAATCTGTAATTAGAAGATTGTTCTTTTGCACATTATGGAGTGGCTATGCGTGTTGTCATACTGGGAAGTGGCGTCGTTGGCGTGACCAGCGCCTGGTATTTAAGTCAGGCGGGACACGAGGTGACCGTCATCGACAGGGAGCCCGGCCCGGCACTGGAAACCAGTGCGGCGAACGCCGGACAGATCTCGCCGGGCTACGCGGCACCGTGGGCGGCGCCGGGCGTGCCGTTAAAGGCCATCAAATGGATGTTCCAGCGCCACGCGCCGCTGGCGATCAGCCTCGACGGCACGCAGTTCCAGCTCAAATGGATGTGGCAGATGCTGCGCAACTGCGACACCCGCCACTACATGCAAAACAAAGGCCGCATGGTGCGCCTGGCCGAATACAGCCGCGACTGCCTGAAAGCGCTGCGCGCCTCGACCGGGATTGAGTACGAAGGGCGTCAGGGCGGCACCTTACAGCTGTTCCGCACCGCGCAGCAGTATGAAAACGCCACCCGCGATATCGCCGTGCTGGAAGACGCTGGCGTGCCGTATCAGCTGCTGGAAGCCAGCCAGCTGGCGCAGGTTGAACCGGCGCTGGCGGAAGTGGCGCACAAGCTGACGGGCGGCTTACGCTTGCCGAACGACGAAACCGGCGACTGCCAGCTGTTTACCCAGCGTCTGGCGGCCATGTGCGAGCAGGCGGGGGTAAAATTCCGCTACAACACCTCCGTCGACAAGCTGCTGTCGGAAGGGGAAAAGATTTACGGCGTGAAGTGCGGCGAAGAGGTGATCAAAGCTGATGCCTACGTGATGGCCTTCGGGTCTTACTCCACCGCCATGCTGAAAGGCATTCTCGATATCCCGGTTTACCCGCTGAAAGGCTACTCGCTGACCATCCCGGTCAAAGAGGAGAGCGGCGCGCCGGTTTCCACCATTCTGGATGAAACCTACAAGATCGCCATTACCCGTTTCGATAACCGCATCCGCGTCGGCGGCATGGCGGAGATCGTTGGCTTTAACACCGAGCTGCTGCAGCCGCGTCGCGAAACGCTGGAGATGGTGGTGGGCGATCTCTTCCCGCGCGGCGGCTTTGTCGAGCAGGCGACGTTCTGGACCGGCCTGCGCCCGATGACGCCGGACGGCACGCCGATTGTTGGCCGCACGCCGTATAAAAACCTGTGGACCAACACCGGGCACGGCACCCTCGGCTGGACGATGGCCTGCGGCTCCGGCCAGCTGCTGAGCGACCTGATTTCCGGGCGCACGCCTGCCATTCCGTTTGACGATTTAAGTGCCGCGCGCTATCAATCGGGGTTTACCCCGTCCCGCGTCCAGCACCTGCACGGCGCGCATAATTAAGGAGCTGTTATGTCCCGTCCTATTCTGGCCCAGCTGGATCTTCAGGCTCTGAAGGATAACCTTCAGATTGTCCGCCGGGCTGCGCCAGGCTCACGCGTATGGTCAGTGGTAAAAGCCAACGCCTACGGTCACGGCATCGACCGCGTCTGGAGCGCGCTGGGGGCGACCGACGGCTTTGCCCTGCTGAATCTGGAAGAGGCGATTCTGCTGCGCGAGCGCGGCTGGAAAGGGCCGATCCTGCTGCTGGAAGGCTTCTTCCACGCCGACGACCTGCCGCTGCTCGATAAGTACCGACTGACCACCAGCATCCACAGCAACTGGCAAATCAAGGCGGTGCAGGACGCGAAGCTGCACGCGCCGCTCGATATTTATCTCAAGATGAACAGCGGGATGAACCGCCTGGGCTTCCAGCCCGAGCGCGTGCATACCGTCTGGCAGCAGCTTCGGGCGCTGAAAAACGTCGGCGAAATGACGCTGATGGCGCACTTTGCCGATGCGGAAAAACCGGACGGCATTGACGAGGCGATGGTGCGCGTAGAGCAGGCGGCGGAAGGGCTGAACTGCCCGCGCTCGCTGTCTAACTCCGCGGCGACGCTCTGGCACCCGGAGGCGCACTTTGACTGGGTGCGTCCGGGGATCGTTTTGTACGGCGCGTCCCCGTCCGGGCAGTGGCAGGACGTTGCCAACAGCGGCCTGAAGCCGGTCATGACCCTGCGCAGCGAGATCCTCGGCGTTCAGACGCTCAAAGCGGGGGACACGGTCGGCTACGGCAGCCGCTACCGCGCCGCGGGCGAACAGCGCATCGGGATTGTGGCGGGCGGCTATGCCGACGGCTATCCGCGCGTCGCGCCGACGGGAACCCCGGTGTGGGTGGACGGCGTGCGCACCGGGACGGTGGGCACCATCTCAATGGACATGCTGGCGGTAGATTTAACCCCGTGCCCGCAGGCGGGCATTGGTTCCCCGGTGGAGCTGTGGGGCAACGAGGTGAAAATCGACGACGTGGCCGCTGCGGCGGGTACGGTGGGGTATGAGCTGATGTGCGCGCTGGCACCGAGAGTGCCGGTTGTGACGGTGTAACGTTAGCTGGCCGGGCGGCGCGAACGCCGCCCGGCAAAACTTCGCTACTCGGATTCCTCTTCCATCGGCCTGACGCCGACCTTACGCACCGCGTTATCTTCCTTCTCGGCAACCGTCCAGATCATCCCGGCAAACTCCACCTGGTCACCCACGACCGGTGCGGCGCCGAGCAGCTGCTGGATAATCTCGCCCAGCGTTTGCTGCTTGTCGCGATACTCCAGCCCCTCGTCCAGACCGTAAATCAGCGCCACGTCGGCAAACTTGGCGTTGGCTTCCAGAATAAAATCACCGAAGAAGCGCTGGTCAAGCGCCACGGGCGGTGACTGGCTGAACAGCTTGCCGAGGGCGGGCAAATCGCGCTCGCGGCCAATCACGCACAGAATATCCCCTTCGCGCAGGCGGGTGCTGCCCGTCGGGTGGAGCAGAACATTGTCGCGGAACAGGGCGGCGATGCGGGTTTCGGCAGGCATATGCAGGTCGCGCAGCGACGCGCCCACGCACCATTTGTCGGCGCTCAGCTGGTAGACGAACTGCTCCCACGGGTTTTCCGGGTGAATGTCCAGCCCCACGCGGGAGACAGGCCAGCCGACCGGAGGAACGACCACTTTGGCCTTTTTCGCCGCCCAGCCGAGGGAGGTTCCCTGGAAGAGCAGCGACACCAGCACCACGAAGAACGCAACGTTAAAGAACAGTCGGGCGTTGTCCAGCCCCGCCATCATCGGGAAGACCGCAAGGATGATCGGCACCGCGCCGCGCAGCCCCACCCAGCTAATAAATACGCGCTCGCGCAGGTTGAACCCGCGAAACGGCAGCAGCCCGGCAAAGACCGACAGCGGGCGGGCGAAGAAAATCATCCAGCCCGAGAGGATCAGCGCCGGAATGGCGATAGGCAGCAGGTCGGACGGCGTCACCAGCAGGCCCAATACCAGGAACATGCCGATTTGCGCCAGCCAGGCCAGTCCGTCAAAGTTCTGCAAAATGGCGTGGCGGTTGCGGATCGGGCGGTTGCCGAGCAGGAAGCCGCACAGGTAGACCGCCAGAATGCCGCTGCCGTCCAGCGCGGTGGTGACGGCGAAAATCAAAATCCCGCCGCTCAGGGCGAGCAGCGGGTACAGGCCCGCTGGCAGGGAGATGCGGTTGATCATCTGCTGAAGCAGATAGCCCCCGCCGAGGCCGATGATAATCCCGAGGCCGAACTGCTGCAGGATATGCCAGGCGAACATCCAGCTCAGGCCGCTTTCGTGCTGCTGGATCATCTCAATCAGGGTGATGGTCAGGAACACCGCCATCGGATCGTTACTGCCGGATTCAATTTCAAGGGTCGAGCCCACGCGCTCGTTCAGCCCCTTTCCGCCGAGCAGGGAGAAGACCGCCGCGGCATCCGTTGAGCCGACGATGGCGCCGATCAGCAGCCCCTCCATGATATTCAGGTGGAACAGCCAGGCCGCCATCATCCCCGTCAGCCCGGAGGTGATCAGCACGCCCACGGTCGCCAGCGACAGCGCCGGGCCCAGGGCCACGCGGAACGAGCTCGCCTGGGTGCGCATTCCGCCGTCGAGCAGAATGACCGCCAGCGCGAGGTTACTGATCATGTAGGCGAAAGGGTAGTTATCGAAGGGAATACCGCCGATGCCGTCAATCCCGGCTAACATGCCGATGGCAAGGAAAATGACCAGAATGGGTATGCCAAGACGCGATGAGAATGAACTTAATAAAATACTGCTGGTTACAAGTACGGAACCCAAAATGAACAGGCTGATTATCGCTGCGGCATCCAATGTTGTCTTACTCCCACCTTAAGCTGAATCTGTTATTAAAAACCCTAACATATTAACGACAGAAACAGCGTTTTATTAAGGCGGTTTAACGGCTTTTTTATGCCTTTATGACCGGATGACCGCTGATTGTTAACCGGGTGCCCGAATTATTGTGGATCAGGGCCGCCTGCGCGCCCAGCGGCAGGGTGACGGTTTGCTGTTCGTGACCAAAATCCAGCCCGGAAATCACCGGAATATCCAGCCGGGAGCGAATGAAATCGATCATCGTCTCCAGCGTATAGCCCGCGTCGTAATCATTGGGCGCAGAGCCGCTAAAGCTGCCCAGCACGATCGCCGACTGGCGGCCTAGAATGCCCGCGTGATAAAGCTGGAGCAGCATTCGCTCGACGCGGAACGGATGCTCGTTGATATCTTCCAGCACCAGGATGCCGTCCTCGATTTGCGGCAGCCACGGCGTGCCGATAAGCGACACCAGCATCGCCAGGTTACCGCCCCACAGCTGCCCCTCACACTCCCAGTGCGGCCCGTTGCCCTGCCATTCAACGCTGAACGTCGGGTTTTGCAGGGCGCGCCAGAAGTGCTCCTGCGTAAAGGCGTCCAGCTCCGGGGCGCCGAAATTGCCCGCCAGCATCGGCCCGCTAAAGGTGATGACGTTATGCAGGGCCAGCAGACCAAGCTGGATCGCCGTAAAATCGCTGTGCCCGCAGATCAGCAGCGGATCCTGCTGCTGACGCGTCGCCAGCCCCGCCCAGTCAATGCTCTCCAGCAGGCGGCTGGCGCCGTAGCCGCCGCGCACCGCCAGCACGATGGTGTTCTCACCCTTCAGGTTCACCAGCCCGTTGATATCGCTCAGCCTTTGCGTCTCCGTTCCGGCAAAACGCTGCGACCGGCGGGGTACAATCGTCTGATTTTCTACCCGATGACCCGATTCCAGTAAGCGCTGAATTCCCCGTGCGGCGGCGTCCTGATTAATGCAGTAGCCCGACGGCGCGATGAGATGAAACTGAGACATGGCAATTCCTTGCTGAATGAGAAACTAAATGCCTATATCATGCCGCCTGTACGTGTCCCGCTTCAAGGGGCAGAGTCACCGCGACGATCGGCTATAAGGATAGATGACGTGAAATTGAGATGGTTTGCTTTTTTGATTGTGTTGCTCGCTGGCTGTAGTTCAAAACATGACTATCAAAATCCGCCGTGGAACCCTGAAGTGCCCGTGAAGCGGGCGATGCAGTGGATGCCGATAAGTGAGCAAGCCGGTAAAGCCTGGGGCGTCAGCCCGCGTCTGGTGACGGCGATCATTGCGGTGGAGTCGGGCGGTAACCCGACGCTGGTCAGTAAATCTAACGCGGTGGGCCTGATGCAGCTGAAAGCCTCCACCGCAGGGAAAGAGGTTTACCGCTATATGGGCTGGAGCGGGCAGCCGTCCACCAGCGAGCTGAAAAACCCGGAGCGCAACATCTCCATGGGCACCGCGTATCTGAGCATTCTGGAACACGGCATTCTGAAAGGCATTGAAGATCCTGAGGTGATGCAGTACGCGCTGGTGGTCTCTTACGTTAACGGCGCGGGCGCGCTGCTCAGAACCTTCTCCTCGGATCGCAAAGAGGCGATTGAAGAGATCAACGGCATGGACAAGGACGAGTTCTTCGACCACGTGGTGAAAAACCATCCGGCACCGCAGGCTCCGCGCTACATCTGGAAAGTTCAGAAAGCGATGGATGCCATGTAATCCCGCCGTCGGGCGGCAGGTGATGCTGCCCGACCTCCGTTAAAGCACTTTATTCGCTCGTTCCCGCGCTTCTCGCTCCAGCGAGAAAATAATGCGCTGTAGTTCGCGCTCGGCGCCCGGCCCGACGTTCAGAAAGCGGAAGCTCAGCCGCGGGGTGGTAATGGTTTCGTTTTTGCTGTCGACCACCTTGCGCTCGCTGATGGCAATCAGCTGGGCATCAAAATAGAACCGCCCCCAGCCGCCCATATCCAGCTCCACCTGCGAGAAACGCATTCCCTCGACCAGCCCTTCGGGTTTAACCGTGTCCATCAGCGCGCCCATCCCGCCGAGAGAGAGGTCAAACAGGCGGAAGCGGATCTCTTTTTTATCCGGCATTTTGGCCTTGCAGAAATAGGCCGGGTGCAGCGGGGCGCTGATGCGGAAATATTCCCGGCGCTGCACAAACCACAGGTTAGTGGGCAGCGGGGCAATAAAGGCGGGCAGACCCTGATATTCACCCTGCGTCAGCGCAGGCATCACAAACTCCACTTTTGCGCCCTGGGTTTCAGCCATCACCGAGAGATTTTGCGCCCGCAGCGCCGCGCGGTTTTCATGCTCCTGGCTGCCCAGATCGATGACCAGGCGTTCCGGCGAGGCCTCAAGGATTTTGCTGATGAACTGGTTAGTCGACCAGCTGATGCGCAGCGGCACTTCGCCTTTTTGCAGATCGCGCAATACCCCTAATACAGCCAGCGGATTTTGTTTCAGGAACTGCTCACTGTAATTACTCACGCCAGATGGCTCCTCGATGTGTGACAGACTGTCCAGGAGTTATCGGCAGCCTGATATGAAACTTAATACAAACCGGTGAGTTTTTTTAACCACGCCAGCAATTTACGTCGGTGATAAGAAACCGCTTTTCCGGCCATGACCTATACTTAAGTTACCTGCGCGGAAGGGTTTTCGCGCACGCGTTAAACCTGCAAGAGGGCATTGCTATGGGTATCATCGCCTGGATTATTTTTGGTCTTATCGCCGGCGCTATCGCCAAACTCATCATGCCGGGACGTGATGGCGGCGGCTTCATTCTGACCTGTGTCCTCGGAGTCGTTGGTGCGGTTGTTGGCGGCTGGCTGGCAACGATGTTTGGCCTCGGAGGTAACATCAGCGGTTTTGATCTGCACAGCTTCCTCGTCGCCGTGGTCGGCGCAATTCTGGTGCTGGGCATTTTTCGGTTACTCAGAAGAACCTAAGAACAGCATAAACGGCTCTCAGGCGAGAGCCGTTTTTTTGTACGCTACTGGGCCGCGCTCTTCTGCAGCTGCGGCGCAGCCGCATCGTTCGCCGCAGGCTGATTCTCCGGCACGCTGTCGCACGGTTTCTCCTTCGGACAGACCAGATCCAGCATTTTGAGCGTCACGCCGTTGCTCCAGCCGAATCCGTCCTGCAGCGGATACTCACCGCCGCCGCCGCCCGTTCCGGTGCTCGACACGTCGTACTTTTCAACCAGCTTCTGCTCTCGGTCGTAGGTGTGCTGAACGTTTTTCAGGAACCGCCAGGTGACGTTCATCGCCACGTTGTCCTGCCCGTAGTTCTGCAGGCCTTCGGTGGCGACCCACTGCAGCGGCGCCCAACCGTTCGGCGCATCCCACTGCTGGCCGCTGTTGACGGTGGTGGTGGCAATGCCGCCCGGTTTTAACAGGCGCGACGAGGTAGCGGCTGCCACTTTATCCGCGCGATCCTGCGCCGCTGCCTTCACGTACAGCGGGAAGAGGGCGGCGGCGGTCAGCTGATTTCGCACCTTTTTGCTCTTAAGATCGTAATCCGCGTACCAGCCCTCTTTTTCATTCCACAAATGGCCCTCAATCGCCTTCTGGCGGGCGGCGGCCAGCGCGTCATATTTGCTGGCGCTGGCGGCATCGCCCGCGTCCTGGCTGGCTTTTGCCAGCAGCTTTTCCATCTTAAACATCAGGGCGTTAAGATCGACGGGCACGATGCTGGTGGTGCGGATCGTGCCGAGCTTTTGCGGATCGTCCATCCAGCGGGAGCTAAAGTCCCAGCCGGAGGCGGCAGCGGAGCGCAGATCGCGGTAGATCTCCGTCGCCGGGCGGTTCGGGTTGCTTTTGGCGGTGGTGACATCATCCAGCCAGGACTCCGGGCGCGGGGTGTCCCGGTCGTCCCAGTAGCGGTTGAGGATCGCGCCATCGTCGAGCTTCACCGCCCGCTTGTTGGCCTGACCGGGCTGGAGCGCGTCGGCGCCGTCCATCCAGTAGGCGTACTCTTTTTCCATCTGCGGACGGTATTTCTTCAGCGCGTCGCCGTCGTGGGTAGCCAACAGCTCCACCATCAGCGAGAAGAACGGCGGCTGGGAGCGGCTCAGATAGTAGCTGCGGTTGCCGTTCGGGATATGCCCCCAGGTGTCGATTTCATAGGCGAAGTTGTCCACCATATCGCTGATTTTGTCCCAGTGCCCGCTCTCCGCCAGCCCGAGCATGGTGAAGTAGCTGTCCCAGTAATAGACCTCGCGAAAACGCCCGCCGGGCACTACGTAGGGTTTCGGCAGCGGCAGCAGCGAATCCCATTTACCGGCTTTATCGGTGGCGCGCGTCAGCACCGGCCACAGCCCGTCGATGTGCTCGCGTAAGCTTTGTCCTGCCGGAGGAACATACTTTTCGCCTTCCGTCGGCAGGGTAAAGTTCATTTCGACAAAGTGGCGCAGGTCGAAACCGGACTGGGTGTGCTGCATCCGGTAATCGGCCAGAATCATCAGCGGGTCGCTTTTGGGCACCGCATCGGCAAAGGTTTTCTGGTCAGGGAAAAGTTTGGCGCTCTGCACATCGTTAAAAAGCGGGCCGAGCAAAATGTCCGGGGAGGCCGGCTGTCCGGCGGCGGGCTCATCCGCCAGCGCAAGGGACGTGATGCCGAGCAGTACGCCGCCGAGGGCAAGCTGCAAACGTGTAGGGTGGCGCATCTGAGGTCTTATCATGGGTTCTCTCCTTTATTCTCTGAGCAGCGTGCCCGCTGTCGTCAACCACCTGAAAACCTTAGACGAATATTGATAACTTCGCGTGCCGAATATCCCATTTTTCACACAACCAGATAATTTACCGTTGCGCCGATCATTGTTGCCGGACGCCAGAAATATTGGCCGCTGAAATCGCTTGCGAAATAAATAATAGAAAGAACGCGGGCGGAAAGGGCAATAAACACTTTCCTTGCCCGAGCGTGGCGGCCTTTGGTGGGAGCAGTGCGAGGAGGGCCCGGAGAGTGGAATACGGCCGAGAACGCGGACTGACGTTTCCGGTCGATGTTATTTATTCATCGCGACCTCCATTTCGTTTTATCGCCTGAGGGACGAGGTAATAAATAAAGCTGAATTCGCGAAAAATATTATTTTGGGGGGATTTGCCCGGTAATACCCGCGTATTACCGGTGAGTTGACGCGCGTTCATATTCACGAAGAGCGGCTCGATGGCGCTACTCGGTCAGACCTCTTCCGGCGTCTGGCTCATTTCCCGCAGCGCGCCCGGCGCGTGGCCGACAATCCGCTTAAACGCCCGGCTAAACGCGGCGAGCGATCCATACCCCAGACGCAGCGCCACCGTTTCGAGCGGCTGATTTTCGTGACGAATATACTGCACCGCCAGGCGCATTCTCAGCTCAGACAGGTATTTGGCGGGCGTGGTGCCGGTCGCCGAAAGAAATCGCTCCGCAAAGACCGAGCGCGAGGTGCCGGCCTCTTTGGCGAGATCCGCCACGTTCCAGTTCTGGCCCGGCTGCTGGTGCATGGCGTAAATGGCGCGGCTCAGGCGCGGGTCGCGCAGTACCTGCACCCATCCGGTGGCTTTCCCGCAGCCCGCTTCTACCCAGCCGCGCACGATCAGCGCCGCGACCACGTCCGCCAGCCGCGCGAGGATCCCGGCGAAACCGACCTGGCGGGTCATGGACTCGCGCTCCATCGCCGCAAGCAGCGGGTGGATCTCCGGCCAGGTGGACATCAGGCGGCTGACCATCATCACCTCCGGCATCGCCTTGATCAGCGGCTGCATCCCGCCAAGCTCGAAGTCCATACACCCGCTGAAGATGATCGTGTTTTCGCTGTCCGGGCACGGCTCGCAGGTGATGGCGCACACCGAGCTGCAAATCGGCTCGCTTGGAAACGCGCTCACCGGGGTGATGTCGGCGCGTTCGTCAGAGAGCAGGGCGTGGGCGTTGCCGTTGGGGATGAACAGCGCGTCGCCGCCGCTTAGCGTGAAGGTCGCGCCGCTCTCCATGCGCAGCAGGGCGGAGCCGTGGCTGACGAAGTGAAACTGGGCTTTGCCGGGGGCGTGATGAAACGCCACGCCAAAGGGGCTGCTGGCTTCGATCCGGCGATACTTCACGCCGGAAAGGCGCATCCCGCGAAGAAGCTCGCTGATCAAATCGGGATTGTGGGTGGTCATCTCTTCACTTCCGGACGAATTATCAATAATCAGAGATTATATGTCATAGATCGTCCATCGGGAACTCTCTATGCTTTTGCGACAGTTGTCACAATTTTATAACGGGAGATCAACAGATGAATTCATGTGTCGCGGCGAGAGAGGCGATGGCCCCCGCAAAGCCCGCCTGGCGAGCCGTCTATTCACTGGGACTGGGGGTGTTTGGCCTGATCACGGCAGAGTTTTTACCTGCCAGTTTGCTGACGCCCATGGCGGCGAGCCTCGGCGTCACAGAGGGGATGGCCGGGCAGGCGGTGACGGCCACGGCGCTGGTGGCGCTGGTGACCGGGCTGCTGATCGCCTCAGCCACCAAAAGTATCGACAGACGCTGGGTGCTGATGTTTTTCTCGGTGCTGCAAATTATCTCCAGCCTGCTGGTGGCCTTCGCGCCCACGCTGCACGTGCTGCTGATGGGGCGCCTGCTGCTGGGGATCGCCATCGGCGGCTTCTGGGCGATGTCGACCGCCACGGCGATGCGTCTGGTGCCTGCCGATAAAGTGCCGAAGGCGCTGGCGGTGATCTTCTCAAGCGTTTCTATCGCCACGGTGGTTGCCGCGCCGCTCGGGAGCTATCTCGGCAGTCTGATTGGCTGGCGCAACGTGTTTATCCTCTGCACCGTGCCGAGCATGCTGGCGCTGCTGTGGCAGCTGTGGGTTCTGCCCTCCATGAAGCCGGAAAGCAGCGGCAGCCTGGGAACGCTGTTCCGCGTGCTGCGCCGTCCGGGGATGGTGGGGGGAATGCTGGCGACCATTCTGATCTTCAGCGGGCATTTCGCGTTCTTCACTTACCTGCGCCCGTTCCTTGAAACGGTGGGGCAGGTGAGCGTGGAGAGTATCTCCCTGATCCTGCTCGGCTTTGGCGTGGCGAACTTTGTCGGGACATCCATCGCCGGGCATCTGCTGGCGCGGAACCTGCGCCTGACGCTGGCGCTGGTGCCGTTTGCGATGGGCGTTCTGGCGCTGACGATGGTTGCGTTTGGGCATCTGGCGATGCTCGACGGCCTGCTGGTGGCGCTGTGGGGCTTTGCGTTTGGCCTGGTGCCGGTGGGCTGGTCAACCTGGCTTGCGACAACCGTCCCGGATGAAGCCGAAAGCGCGGGCGGGCTGCTGGTGGCCTCTATCCAGCTGGCGATCAGCGCCGGTGCGGCAGGCGGCGGCGCGGTGTTTGACCTCAACGGTGCCAGCGGCGTGTTCGCCGGAAGCGGACTGCTGCTGGTCACGGCAATGGTTATTGTGCTGATGGGGGTGAGGGTGAAGGCGGAGTGATGCCCTCAACCTGGCCCTCTCCCAGGGGGAGAGGGGACAGATCGAGCTTTGATGTTGCGCCACCGGGCTTGTTTGGCTCTGTGCGGTCTGATGCCCTCACCCTAACCCTCTCCCACGGGGAGAGGGAACCGATCGAGCTTTTAGGAAGTACAGCGATGCCGTTGCGGGTAAAGAAGGAAAGCTTAAAGCGACGTCCTGTTCCGGCTGAAAATCGCCGAAGCGTTTACGGAAGGCCGGGGCGACGCGCATGGATGCGCGGCGAGGGCGG
>NZ_CAXOFU010000016.1:0-119087 GCF_964208575.1 Enterobacter soli
AAAGGAGCAAACATGCAAACCATCACCATCCCACCGCCGAAACGCAGCTGGTTCTCGCTCATAAGCTGGGCCATCCTGCTGGCGGTGCTTGTTATCTCCTGGAAGGGCGCGGAAATGGATCCGCTGCTGCTCTTCAAAGACTCCGGCAACATGGCGACCTTCGCCGCCGACTTCTTCCCGCCGGACTTCAGCCAGTGGCAGGACTACCTCGGCGAAATGGCGATCACCCTGCAAATCGCCGTCTGGGGCACCGCGCTGGCCGTCATTCTCTCCATTCCCTTTGGCCTGATGAGCGCCGAAAACATCGTGCCGTGGTGGGTCTATCAGCCGATGCGCCGCCTGATGGACGCCTGCCGCGCCATCAACGAAATGGTCTTCGCCATGCTGTTCGTGGTGGCGGTCGGTCTCGGGCCGTTCGCGGGGGTGATGGCGCTGTTCATCCACACCACCGGCGTACTCTCCAAGCTGCTCTCCGAGGCGGTAGAAGCCATCGAGCCCGGCCCGGTGGAAGGCATTCGCGCAACCGGGGCCAACAAAATCGAAGAGATCCTCTACGGCGTGCTACCCCAGGTGATGCCGCTTTTAATCTCCTACTCCCTGTACCGCTTTGAGTCCAACGTCCGCTCCGCGACGGTGGTCGGCATGGTCGGCGCGGGCGGCATCGGCGTCACCCTGTGGGAAGCGATTCGCGGCTTCCAGTTCCAGCAAACCTGCGCATTGATGGTGCTGATTATCATCACCGTGAGCCTGCTGGATTTCCTCTCTCAACGCTTGCGTAAGCACTTCATCTGAGAAGCGAGGCTTTGATTGATATGCACTTATCCAGACATCCGACCAGTTACCCGACCCGCTGGCAGGAGATTGCGGCAAAGCTCGAAGTGGAGCTGCGCACGCACTACCGCTGCGGCGATTACCTGCCCGCCGAGCAGCAACTTGCCGACCGCTATGAAGTGAACCGCCACACCCTGCGCCGCGCCATCGATCAGCTGGTCGAGCGCGGCTGGGTGCAGCGCCGTCAGGGCGTGGGCGTGCTGGTGCTGATGCGCCCGTTCGACTACCCGCTCAACGCCCAGGCGCGCTTTAGCCAGAACCTGCTCGACCAGGGCAGCCACCCGACCAGCGAAAAGCTGCTGTCGGTGCTGCGCCCGGCCTCCGGCCACGTGGCGGACGCGCTGGGCGTGCAGGAGGGCGATAACGTGGTGCACCTGCGCACCCTGCGCCGGGTCAACGGCGTGGCGGTATGCCAGATAGACCACTACTTCGCCGACCTGAACCTCTGGCCGGTGCTGCAAAACTTCGCCAGCGGCTCGCTGCACGACTTTTTGTTCGCCGCCACCGGGATCGCGCTTAAGCGTACCCAGACGCGCATCAGCGCCCGCCGCGCGCAGGCCAAAGAGAGCAAGGTGCTGGAAATCCCCAACATGGCGCCGCTGCTCTGCGTGCGCACCCTTAACCACCGTGACGGCGAGATCAACGCAACGGAGTACTCCGTCAGCCTGACCCGCGCCGACATGATTGAATTCACCATGGAGCACTGAATGCACTTCGATACCTCCACCCGCCAGCGCTGGATGCGCGTGCTTGCCCACAGCCAGCCCGACGCCCTGCGCGGACGCATGGCGGCGCTCAGCCTGGCGCCAGAGTACGAGGCCATCCGCGCCCCGGAGATTGGTCTGGTTCAGCTTCAGGCGCGCATGGGCGGCACGGGCGAACGCTTCTTCGCGGGCGATGCCACCCTCACCCGCGCGGTTGTCCGCTTAGCCAGCGGCACGCTCGGCTACGGCTACGTACTGGGGCGCGATAAAGCCCACGCCGAACGCTGCGCGGCAATCGACGCCCTGTTGCAGGAACAGCCTCACTTCCAGTCACTAATGGAAACCCTGATTGCCCCGCTGGAAGCCGACCGCGCCGCACGCATTGCCGCGCGTCAGGCTGAGGTAAACACCAGCCGGGTCGACTTCTTTACGCTCGTTCGCGGAGATAACGCATGACGCTTCAACCCGCTTTTCCCCTGGCCGTCCAGGATGCCCAGCACAGTTTTCGTCGCCTGCTGAAGGCGATGAGCGAGCCGGGCGTGATTGTCTCGCTGCACCAGCTTCCGCAGGGCTGGCTGCCGCTCAACCTGGCGACCACCAGCGTGCTGCTGACCCTTGCCGACACCGACACCCCGGTGTGGCTCTCCGCCGCGCTGGCAAACGACATTGCCCGTCAGAACCTGCGCTTTCACACCAGCGCCCCGCTGGTCGAGCAGCCGCAGCAGGCAGTGTTTGCAGTGGCGGACGAAAACATCAGCCTGGAGCAGCTTAACGCCCTGAGCGAAGGCACCGCCGTCGCCCCGGAGACCAGCGCCACGCTGATTGTGCAGGTTTCCAGCCTGAGCGGGGGCCGCATGCTGCGCCTCACGGGGGCGGGTATTGCCGACGAGCGCATGGTCGCGCCCCGGCTGCCGGAGTGCATCATTCACGAGTTGACCGAGCGCCCGCACCCGTTCCCGCTCGGCATCGATCTGATCCTCACCTGCGGCGAGCGCCTGCTTGCCATCCCGCGAACCACCCACGTGGAGGTGTGCTGATGTACGTAGCCGTAAAAGGGGGCGAAAAGGCGATTGCCGCCGCCCATGCCCTTCAGGAGCACAGACGACGGGGCGATGCGCAGCTTCCCGAGCTGAGCGTTGCCCAGATTGAACAGCAGCTGAGCCTGGCCGTCGACCGGGTGATGACCGAGGGCGGCGTGGCCGACCGCGAGCTGGCGGCGCTGGCGCTCCGGCAGGCCAGCGGGGATAACGTCGAGGCCATCTTCCTGCTGCGCGCCTACCGCACCACCCTCGCGAAGCTGGCGGTGAGCGAGCCGCTCAATACCGCAGAGATGCGCCTGGAGCGCCGCATTTCCGCGGTCTACAAGGATATCCCCGGCGGCCAGCTGCTTGGCCCGACCTACGATTACACCCACCGCCTGCTGGATTTCACCCTGCTGGCGAACGGCGAAACCCCGCCCCTTGCGACGTCCGACGCCCCGCAGGAGGCCGCCCCCCACGTCTTTAGCCTGCTGGCGAATCAGGGGCTGGCGAAAGCCGAAGAGGACGCCGGACGCGCGCCGGACGACATCACCCGCACGCCGCCGGTCTACCCCTGCTCCCGCTCCTCCCGTTTACAGCAGCTGATCCGCGGCGACGAGGGCTATCTGCTGGCGCTGGCCTACTCCACCCAGCGCGGCTACGGGCGCAACCATCCCTTTGCGGCGGAGATCCGCAGCGGCTATATCGAGGTGGAAATTGTGCCGGAAGAGCTGGGTTTTGCGGTCAACGTCGGGGAACTCCTCGTAACCGAGTGCGAAATGGTCAACGGCTTCGTTGCCCCGGAAAATGACGCTCCGCACTTTACCCGCGGATACGGCCTGACATTTGGCATGAGCGAGCGCAAGGCGATGGCGATGGCGCTGGTCGACCGCGCATTGCAGGCCCCGGACTACGGCGAGCACATCGCCGGCCCGGCGCAGGACGAAGAGTTCGTGCTGGCCCACGCGGATAACGTGGAGGCCGCGGGCTTTGTCTCGCACCTCAAGCTGCCGCACTACGTCGATTTCCAGGCCGAACTGGAACTGCTGAAACGCCTGCAACGGGAGCGCGAAAATGGCTAACTTAAGCGGCTACAACTTTGCCTATCTGGACGAGCAGACCAAACGCATGATCCGCCGCGCGATCCTGAAAGCGGTGGCGATACCGGGCTATCAGGTGCCGTTCGGCGGCCGCGAGATGCCGATGCCCTACGGCTGGGGCACCGGCGGGATCCAGATCACCGCCAGCGTTATCGGCGAGTCCGACGTGCTGAAGGTAATCGACCAGGGCGCGGACGACACCACCAACGCGGTCTCTATCCGCAACTTCTTTAAGCGCGTGACGGGCGTCAACACCACTGAAAAAACCGAAGATGCGACGCTGATCCAGACCCGCCACCGCATCCCTGAAACGCCGCTCGCCGAAGATCAGATTTTGATTTTCCAGGTGCCGATCCCGGAGCCGCTGCGCTTTATCGAGCCGCGCGAAACCGAGACCCGCACCCTGCACGCCCTGGAGGAGTACGGCATCATGCAGGTGAAGCTGTATGAAGATATCGCCCGCTTCGGCCATATCGCCACCACCTACGCCTACCCGGTGAAAGTCAACGGGCGCTACGTGATGGATCCTTCCCCCATCCCGAAATTCGATAACCCGAAAATGGACATGATGCCCGCGCTTCAGCTGTTCGGCGCCGGGCGCGAGAAGCGCATCTACTCGGTGCCGCCGTACACGCGCGTCGAAAGCCTGGATTTCGACGATCACCCGTTTACGGTGCAGGAGTGGGACGAGCCGTGCGCCATCTGCGGCTCCAGACACAGCTATCTGGACGAAGTGGTGCTGGATGATTCGGGCAAACGGATGTTTGTCTGCTCCGATACCGACTTCTGCCGCCAACAGAGCGAGGCGAAAAGCCAATGAAACCGCTGCTTTCGGTTAATAACCTGACCCACCTTTATGCGCCGGGCAAAGGCTTTAGCGACGTGTCGTTCGAGCTGTGGCCGGGGGAAGTGCTCGGGATTGTCGGCGAGTCCGGCTCCGGCAAAACCACCCTGCTGAAGTCCATTTCGGCGCGCCTTGCGCCGCAAAACGGCGAGATCCGCTACGAAGACCAGTCGCTGTACGCCATGAGCGAGGCCGAGCGCCGCCGCCTGCTGCGCACCGAGTGGGGCGTGGTGCATCAGCATCCGATGGACGGCCTGCGCCGCCAGGTGTCGGCGGGCGGGAACATCGGCGAACGGCTGATGGCCACCGGAGCGCGCCACTACGGCAGCATCCGCGCCACGGCGCAGCGCTGGCTGGAAGAGGTGGAAATCCCCGCCTCACGCATCGACGACCTGCCCACCACCTTCTCCGGCGGGATGCAGCAGCGTCTGCAAATCGCCCGCAATCTGGTGACCCATCCGAAGCTGGTGTTTATGGACGAGCCGACCGGGGGGCTGGACGTGTCGGTGCAGGCGCGCCTGCTCGACCTGCTGCGCGGCCTGGTGGTGGAGCTGAACCTGGCGGTGGTGATTGTCACCCACGATCTGGGCGTCGCGCGCCTGCTGGCGGATCGTCTGCTGGTGATGAAGAGCGGCGAGGTGGTGGAAAGTGGGCTGACCGACCGGGTGCTCGACGATCCGCATCATCCCTACACCCAACTGCTGGTGTCGTCCGTATTGCAGAACTGAGGTGGCCGGTGCCGGGTGGCGCTGCGCTTACCCGGCCTACGAACGCCGCATCTTTATGTCGGGCCGCCACCCGGTAAAACGAACAACGCACCCTGTAGGCCGGGTAAGGCAACGCCGCCACCCGGCAAGAAAACGCCACGAGGCCAACATGATCCGCGTACAAAACGTCAGTAAAACCTTTGTGCTCCACCAGCAAAACGGCGTAAGGCTGCCGGTGCTGCAAAACGCCTCTCTCGAGGTCGACAGCGGCGAATGCGTGGTGCTTCACGGGCATTCCGGCAGCGGAAAATCCACCCTGCTGCGGTCCCTCTACGCCAACTACCTGCCGGACGAAGGCCACATCCACATCCGCCACCGCGACGAATGGGTCGATCTGTTGCAGGCGCCGGCGCGCAAAGTGCTGGACGTTCGCCGCTCGACCATCGGCTGGGTCAGCCAGTTTCTGCGGGTGATCCCGCGGGTATCCGCCCTGGACGTGGTGATGCAGCCGCTGCTGGATCTCGGCGTGCCGCGTCAAACCTGCGCCGCCAAAGCCGCCAGCCTGCTGACGCGCCTGAACGTGCCGGAGCGCCTGTGGCACCTTGCGCCGTCCACCTTTTCCGGCGGCGAGCAGCAGCGCGTGAACATCGCCCGCGGCTTTATCGTCGATTACCCGATCTTACTGCTCGACGAGCCCACCGCCTCGCTGGACAGCAAAAACAGCGCCGCGGTGGTTGAGCTGATCGAACAGGCCAAAGCCCGCGGCGCGGCGATCGTGGGGATCTTCCACGACGAAACCGTGCGCAGCCGCGTGGCGGACAGACTGCATTCAATGGGGACACACGCATGATCGTCAATAACGTAAAGCTGGTGCTGGAAAACGAAGTGGTTGGCGGCTCGATTGAGATTCAGGATGGAACGATCCGCGCCTATGCCGAAACCCAGAGCCGCTCCCCAGAAGCGATGGACGGCGAAGGCGGCTGGCTGCTGCCGGGGCTGATCGAGCTGCACACCGATAACCTGGATAAATTCTTCACCCCGCGCCCGAAGGTCGACTGGCCCGCCCATTCCGCGATGAGCAGCCACGACGCGCTGATGGTCGCCAGCGGCATTACCACGGTGCTGGACGCGGTGGCGATTGGAGACGTGCGCGACGGCGGCGACCGCTTAGAGAATCTGGAGAAGATGATCAACGCCGTGGAGGACACGCAAAAACGCGGGCTGAACCGCGCCGAGCACCGCCTTCACCTGCGCTGCGAGCTGCCCCACCACACTACCCTGCCGCTGTTTGAAAAGCTGGTCGGGCGCGAGCCGGTCACCCTGGTGTCGCTGATGGATCACTCGCCGGGGCAGCGCCAGTTCGCCAATATCGAGAAGTATCGCGAATACTATCAGGGCAAATATTCCCTCACCCACGACGAGATGGCGCGCTACGAAGAGGAGCAGCTGGCGCTGGCGGCGCGATGGTCGCAGCCGAACCGCCTCGCCATCGCGGCGATGTGCCGGGACCGCAGGATCGCCCTCGCCAGCCACGACGACGCCACGCACGACCACGTGCGGGAATCGCACCAGCTTGGCAGCGCGATCGCCGAATTTCCCACCACGTTTGAAGCGGCGGAAGCCTCGCGACGTCACGGCATGAGCGTGCTGATGGGTGCGCCCAACATCGTGCGCGGCGGCTCCCACTCCGGCAACGTGGCGGCGAGCAAACTGGCCTCTCTGGGCCTGCTGGATATTCTCTCGTCCGATTATTACCCCGCCAGCCTGCTGGATGCGGCGTTTCGCGTAGCGGACGACGAGGGCAACGATTTCACCCTCGCGCCGGCGATTCGCCTGGTGACGAAGAACCCGGCGGATGCGCTGCGCCTGGCGGATCGCGGGGTGATTGCCGAAGGGAAGCGGGCGGACCTGGTGCTGGCGCATCGCAAAGGCGCGCATGTTCATATTGACCACGTGTGGCGACAGGGAAAACGGGTGTTCTGATGGGACGAGTGATCTGGTTAATGGGGCCTTCGGGCTCCGGTAAAGACAGCCTGCTGTCGGCGCTGCGCCAGCGGGAACACGCGCAGCTGCTGGTGGCGCATCGCTATATTACCCGCCCGGCGAACGCCGGCAGCGAGAACCATATTGCCCTCAGCGAGCAGGAGTTTTTCACCCGCGCCGGGCAGAACCTGCTGGCGCTCAGCTGGCACGCGAACGGCTTTTACTACGGCGTGGGCATTGAGATAGACCTGTGGCTGCACGCCGGTTTTGACGTGCTGGTTAACGGCTCCCGCGCCCATCTGGCGCAGGCGCAGGCGCGGTATGCATCGGCGCTGCTGCCGGTCTGTTTGCAGGTCTCCCCCGAGGTGCTGCGCAGCCGCCTGCAAAGCCGGGGACGGGAAAACGCCGTTGAGATCGAGCAGCGGCTGGCGCGCGCCGCGCGCTATACCCCTTCGGCGTGCCACGTCCTCAACAATGACGGAAGTTTGCTACAGTCAGTCGATAACTTTTTATCGCTTATCCGCCAGAAGGAGAAACAGCATGCCTGACTGCCAGCTTCGCCCCGCCACCGCCGATGACGCGCAGGCCGTCTACGCCCTGATCTGCGAGCTTAAGCAGGCAGAATTCGATCCTCAGGCGTTTCACGCCGGATACCTTGCCAATTTGCAGGATCATAATATGCGCTACCAGCTCGCGGAGCTGGACGGCCAGGCAATCGGTATGATTGGCCTGCACATGCAGTTTCATCTGCATCACGCCCGCTGGATCGGTGAGATCCAGGAGCTGGTGGTAATGCCCCAGGCGCGCGGGCTGAAAATTGGCAGCCGGCTGCTGGCCTGGGCAGAGGATATCGCCCGCCAGGCGGGTGCAGAGCTGACGGAGCTGTCCACCAGCGTAAAGCGCGTCGACGCGCACCGTTTTTACGTTCGTGAAGGGTATACGCAGAGCCATTTCCGATTCACCAAACCGCTGTAGAGGTGCGCTATGAGTCTGACTATCACGCTGACGGGAACCGGGGGCGCCCAGCTGGTGCCGGTGTTTGGCTGCGACTGCGCCGCCTGTCGCCGGGCGCGTTTGCAGGAGACGCATCGCCGCCGCCCCTGCGGTGGGGTAGTGAAATTCAACGACGCGGTGACGCTGCTGGACGCGGGCAGCCCGCGCCTGGTCGACGACTGGGCGGCGGGCAGCTTCCGGCAGTTTTTACTCACCCACTACCATATGGATCACGTCCAGGGCCTGTTCCCGCTGCGCTGGGGCGTGGGAGCGACCATCCCGGTCTACGGCCCGCCGGACGAGGCAGGCTGCGACGACCTTTTCAAACATCCCGGCATTCTGGATTTCAGCCATACGGTCGAGCCGTTTGTGATGTTTGAGCTTCAGGGACTGCGGGTGACGCCGCTGCCGCTAAACCACTCAAAGCTGACCTTCGGTTATCTGCTGGAGAGCGCCCACAGCCGCGTGGCGTGGCTGTCTGATACCGCCGGGCTGCCGGACAAAACCGTAACGTTTTTGCTCAACAATCACCCGCAGGTGATGGTCATCGACTGTAGCCATCCCCCGCGCGACGAAACGCCGCGCAATCACTGCGATTTGAACACGGTAGTTGCGTTAAACGCGGTGATTGGCTGCCCGCAGGTGATTCTGACCCACATCAGCCACCAGTTTGACGTGTGGATGATGGATAACCCGCTGCCGAAGGGGATTGAGGCAGGCTACGACGGGATGGTGCTGGTGCTGGATTAGTTTTCGCCCTCTCCCTTTGGAAGGGCTGAGGGCAACAGGCCGCACTTAACCTCGGTCGTAATCATCCTCTAACCGGCGCTCGTCATCTTCCAGCTGACGCCGGTCCTCATCAAGCTGGCGCTGACGCTCGTCCAACCGCTGACGCCTGTCGTCAAGCTGTCTGCGCCGCTCGTCGTACTGACGGCTGTCCGTGCGGCGATTATCGTTGTAGCGATCGTCATCATCGTTATTTCGGCTAGTGCTGCCGGGGTTATAGGCGTCGTTGATCGCCTGCTGAATGTTACCAATGGCATCATCAATAATATCGGCATGCGCCAGCTGGCTGGTTAAGGACAGCAGGCAAAATAACAGCGCGGTAGAGTAACGTTTCATAGAGCCAGTCTCGCAGGTGAGCTGGCTTTACGGTAATTAACGGGCGGGGGGAGGAGTAGCGGAGGAATCTCAAATTCTGGCGTGTTCAATCGCCCCTATCGCCTCCACCCGCGTCTGGTGCCGTCCCCCTTCAAACGCCGCATCCAGCCACGCATCAACGATCATTTTTGCCAGCTCCAGACCGACCACGCGCGAGCCAAAGGCCAGTATGTTGGTGTCATTGTGCTGGCGGGAAAGCTGCGCCGAGTAAGGTTCGCTACAGACGACCGCGCGAATGCCGGGAAATTTGTTGGCGGTGATGGAGATCCCCACCCCCGTGCCGCAGATCAAAATGCCGCTCTCCGCTTCTCCCGCGATAACGGCCTGCGCCACCGCGCTGGCGAAATGCGGGTAATCGGTTCGCTCTGGCGACCAGGTGCCTTTATCCACCACCTCAATTCCCCGGGCGCGCAGGTGCGCCAGAATGTCCTCTTTCAGGATAAAACCAACGTGGTCGCAGCCAAACGCAATCCTTCTCATATATGCCTCTCAGTGGGTTAACTTTACGAACTCGATGAGAGTTGTGATTTAAGACCGGTTTGTTGTGCAATAAAACCACAAAACTATCGAGTTCTGTGCGTGTTCTACACCCGTGCTTTTCCCTTTTCAAGCGCATCATTAGGAAAATCGTCCCGCTTCACGCAAAGCCCACAAAGAGTAACATATGATAATCACTTGATTTATAGTGATATTTAAAATAAACCCCAACGCAAAACTTCACAACACCAAAAACTTTATGAATTTATAATTATTGTGAAGTTGCCAGCATATTTCCCAGGATGAATGTGGTGATATAGTGTCGTCTTCATTTTTATGGACAAAAGAGAGCGATGAGCCAGTCAGAATTTGAAAAAGAGCTGCCTAACGGCATCGGCCTGGCGCCGTACCTGCGCATGAAGCAGGAGGGGATGACCGACAACGAAAGCCGCATCGTCGACTGGCTGCTTCAGCCGGGCAATCTGCGCGGCACCCCGGCGATCAAAGACGTGGCCGAGGCGCTGACGGTTTCAGAGGCGATGATTGTCAAAGTTGCGAAACTGCTGGGATTCAGCGGCTTTCGCAATCTGCGCGCCGCGCTGGTGGACTATTTTTCCCAGTCTGAACAGGTACTGCCTGCCGAACTTGCTTTCGATGAAGCGCCACAGGACGTGGTCAACAAGGTGTTTAACATTACGCTGCGCACCATTATGGAAGGCCAGTCGATTGTGAACGTCGATGAAATTCACCGTGCGGCACGCTTTTTCGCCCAGGCGAATCAGCGCGACCTGTACGGCGTGGGGGGATCGAACGCCATTTGTGCCGATATCCAGCACAAGTTTTTGCGCATCGGCGTGCGCTGCCAGTCCTATCAGGACGCGCACATTATGATGATGTCTGCATCGCTGCTGAAAGAGGGCGATGTGGTGCTGGTGGTCTCGCATTCCGGGCGCACCAGCGATGTTAAATCGGCCGTTGAGCTGGCAAAAAAGAACGGTGCAAAAATTATCTGTATTACCCATAGCTACCATTCGCCTATTGCCAAACTGGCTGATTATATTATTTGTTCGCCAGCACCAGAGACTCCCTTATTAGGGAGAAACGCCTCCGCGCGTATATTACAATTAACATTATTAGATGCTTTATTTGTTTCCGTGGCCCAGCAGAATATTGAACAGGCCACATTAAATATGCAAAAAACCGGCGCTATTGTGGATTTCTTCTCCCCTGGCGCACTGAAGTAAAAATAAAAGGTTGATCCCACATTCGTGGGATCAACAAAATGTACCCTACATTGAGAACACTGCTATGAATAAATATCTGAAATATTTCAGCGGCGCCGCTATGGGCTTAATGTTATCCACCAGTGCGTTTGCTGCAGCGGAATATGCAGTCGTATTAAAAACGCTCTCGAATCCATTCTGGGTGGATATGAAGAAAGGGATTGAAGATGAAGCGAAAACGCTCGGCGTGAGCGTAGATATTTTTGCCTCACCGTCCGAAGGGGATTTCCAGTCGCAATTACAGCTTTTCGAAGATTTGAGTAATAAAAAATATAAGGGCATCGCGTTTGCCCCGCTCTCCTCCGTCAACCTGGTCATGCCCGTCGCGCGCGCCTGGCAAAAGGGGATTTACCTCGTCAACCTCGATGAAAAAATCGATATGGATAACCTGAAAAAAGCGGGCGGCAACGTGGAAGGATTTGTGACCACGGATAACGTCGCCGTAGGCGCTAAAGGGGCGGATTTTATTATCGATAAGCTCGGTGCCGAAGGCGGTGAAGTGGCGATTATCGAAGGCAAAGCCGGGAACGCATCCGGTGAAGCCCGCCGTAACGGTGCGACGGAAGCCTTCAAAAAGGCCAGCCACATCAAGCTGGTTGCCAGCCAGCCGGCCGACTGGGATCGCATTAAGGCGCTGGATGTGGCAACGAACGTATTGCAACGTAACCCGAACCTGAAGGCCTTCTACTGCGCCAACGATACGATGGCAATGGGCGTAGCGCAGGCGGTGGCCAATGCGGGCAAGCTCGGCAAAGTGCTGGTGGTGGGCACCGACGGTATTCCGGAGGCGCGCAAGATGGTCGAAGCCGGGCAGATGACCGCCACGGTAGCGCAGAACCCGGCGGATATTGGCGCGACGGGCCTGAAGCTGATGGTGGATGCGGCGAAAACCGGGAAGGTGATCCCGCTGGAAAAAGCACCGGAATTCAAGCTGGTGGATTCGATTCTGGTGACGAAATAATACCGACTCGGTGCGGCCTGGTGCCCTCACCCCAGCCCTCTCCCACGGGTTTGGCTCGGTGCGGCCTGATGCCCTCACCCCGGCCCTCTCCCACGGGGAGAGGGAGTATTAATAAGGAGTTAACATGGTCACGCCATATATATCAATGGCGGGGATCGGCAAATCCTTTGGTCCGGTTCACGCATTAAAATCGGTTGATTTAACTATATATCCCCACGAGATCCACGCTTTATTAGGGGAAAATGGTGCCGGTAAATCAACCTTAATGAAAGTATTGTCGGGAATACATGAACCGACCAAAGGCACCATTACTATTAAAGAAACAAAATACGACAAACTCGATCATAAACTGGCGGCCCAGCTCGGCATTGGCATTATTTATCAGGAACTCAGCGTAATTGATGAATTAACCGTGCTGGAGAATCTCTATATTGGCCGCCACCTGACGAAAAAAGCGTTCGGCGTCAATATTATCGACTGGAAAGAGATGCGTATTCGCGCAGCGATGATGTTATTGCGCATCGGCCTGAAAGTGGATTTAGATGAAAAAGTGGCAAATTTATCTATCAGCCACAAACAGATGCTCGAAATAGCCAAAACCCTGATGCTCGACGCCAAAGTGATCATCATGGATGAACCCACCTCCTCCCTCACCAATAAAGAGGTGGATTACCTGTTCCTGATCATGAACCAGCTGCGCAAAGAGGGAACAGCGATTGTCTATATCTCTCATAAGCTTGCGGAGATTCGCCGCATCTGCGACCGCTACACGGTCATGAAAGACGGCAGCAGCGTGTGCAGCGGCATGGTGAGTGACGTCTCAAACGACGACATTGTGCGCCTGATGGTGGGCCGCGAGCTGCAAAACCGCTTTAACGCCATGAAAGAGAGCACCGGTAACGTCGAGCGCGACACGGTGTTTGAGGTGAAAAACGTCACCAGCCGGGACAAGAAAAAGGTCCGCGATATTTCATTCAGCGTGAACCGGGGTGAAATCCTCGGCTTCGCCGGGCTGGTGGGCTCTGGCCGTACCGAGCTGATGGACTGCCTGTTCGGCGTGGATAAACGCAGCAGCGGTGAAATCCGTCTTAACGGCAAAACCATCTCCCCGCGCTCGCCGCTGGATGCGCTGAAAAAGGGCATGGCCTACATCACCGAGAGCCGCCGGGAAAACGGCTTTTTCCCGAACTTCTCTATCGCCCAGAACATGGCGGTCAGCCAGAGTCTGAAAAACGGCGGCTACAAAGGGGCGATGGGGCTGTTCCGGGAAAGCGAGGAGCGCAAAACCGCCGAAGCCCAGCGGCAGCTTCTGGCGCTGAAATGCCATAGCGTCGAGCAAAACATCACCGAGCTTTCCGGCGGCAATCAGCAAAAGGTGCTGATTTCCAAATGGCTGTGTTGTAACCCGGAGGTCATCATTTTTGATGAGCCCACCCGCGGCATCGACGTCGGCGCCAAAGCCGAAATCTACAAGGTGATGCGCGGTCTTGCCGACGAGGGCAAGGTCATCCTGATGGTGTCATCCGAACTTCCTGAAATTATCGCCGTCTGCGACCGCATTGCCGTGTTCTGCGAAGGGCGACTCACGCAAATCCTGACCAATCGCGACAACATGAGCGAAGAGGAGATCATGGCATGGGCATTACCACAAGAGTGAAAGGCGATATGGCCGAGAAGAAGCCGTTTAACTTCGCGCTGTTCTGGGACAAGTACGGCACCTTTTTCATCCTCGCGATCATCGTGGCCATCTTCGGCACGCTGTCGTCTGAATATTTCCTGACCACCAACAATATCACCCAGATTTTTGTGCAAAGCTCGGTGACGGTGTTAATCGGGATGGGCGAATTTTTTGCGATTCTGGTGGCGGGCATTGACCTCTCCGTTGGCGCGATCCTTGCCCTCTCCGGCATGGTGACCGCCAAGCTGATGCTGGCGGGCGTCGATCCCTTCCTCGCGGCGCTGATTGGCGGCGTGCTGGTGGGCGGCGCGCTCGGGGCCATCAACGGCTGCCTGGTGAACTGGACAGGGCTGCACCCGTTCATTATTACTCTCGGCACCAACGCTATTTTCCGCGGGATTACGCTGGTGATCTCCGACGCCAACTCGGTGTACGGCTTCTCGTTCGAGTTTGTGAACTTCTTTGCCGCGAGCGTGTTGGGCGTCCCCGTGCCGGTGATCTTCTCGCTGATTGTGGCGGTGATCCTGTGGTTCCTCACCACCCGGATGCGGCTCGGGCGCAATATCTACGCCCTCGGCGGCAACAAGAACTCGGCGTTCTACTCCGGTATCGACGTGAAGTTCCACATTCTGGTGGTGTTTATCATCTCCGGCGTATGTGCCGGACTGGCGGGCGTGGTCTCTACCGCGCGTCTGGGGGCGGCGGAGCCGCTCGCCGGAATGGGCTTTGAAACCTACGCCATCGCCAGCGCCATTATCGGCGGCACCAGCTTCTTCGGCGGCAAGGG
Source organism: Enterobacter soli (assembly GCF_964208575.1). GTDB lineage: Bacteria > Pseudomonadota > Gammaproteobacteria > Enterobacterales > Enterobacteriaceae > Enterobacter > Enterobacter soli_A. Next base: position 14,529 of record NZ_CAXOFU010000016.1, read on the forward strand.
CCGCATCTTCTCGGTCGTCATTGGCGGGTTAATTATCGGCACCATCAATAACGGACTTAACATTCTCCAGGTTCAGACCTATTACCAGCTGGTGGTGATGGGCGGGTTGATTATCGCCGCTGTCGCCCTCGATAGACTGATCAGTAAGTAAGGAATTCACCATGAAAATCTCTCCCTCTTTGATGTGTATGGATCTGCTGAAATTCAAAGAACAGATCGAATTCATTGACCAGCACGCGGACTACTTCCATATCGACATCATGGATGGCCACTTTGTCCCGAACCTGACGCTGTCGCCGTTTTTTGTCGGCCAGGTGAAAAAGCTGGCGACCAAGCCGCTGGACTGCCACCTGATGGTGACCCGCCCGCAGGATTACATCAGCCAGCTGGCGCAGGCGGGGGCCGATTTCATCACCCTGCACCCGGAAACCATCAACGGCCAGGCGTTCCGGCTGATTGAAGAAATCCGCCGCCACGGCATGAAGGTCGGCCTGATCCTCAACCCGGAAACCCCGGTTGAGGCGATGAAATACTATATTCACAAAGCCGACAAAATTACCGTTATGACCGTTGATCCGGGCTTTGCCGGGCAGCCGTTCATTCCGGAAATGCTGGATAAAATTGCTGAGCTGAAGGCCTGGCGCGAGCGCGAAGGGCTGAGCTATGAAATTGAGATCGACGGCTCCTGCAATCAGGCCACCTATCGTAAGCTGATGGCCGCAGGGGCAGACGTATTTATCGTCGGCACCTCTGGCCTGTTCAATAACGCAGAGAATATCGACGAGGCGTGGCAGCAGATGGCGCGGCAGATCCTGTCGGCCAGAGACGAGGTAATGCCCCATGCAAAAACAGCCTGACGTGGTCGCCGGAGTGGATATGGGGGCGACCCATATTCGCTTCTGCCTGCAACGCGAAGACGGCACCGTGCTGCACTGCGAAAAACAGCGCACGGCAGACGTGATTGCGCCCGGCGTGGTGCAGGGCGTGGCGGCGCTGATTAACGACCAGCTTCGGCGCTTTCAGGTGCGTTGTCGCGGGCTGGTGATGGGCTTTCCGGCGCTGGTGGGCAAAGACAAGCGCACCATTATCTCGACGCCCAACCTGCCGCTTCAGGCCAGCGCGCTGTGCGGTCTGGCAGATCGTCTGGAGGCCGCCCTGAGCTGCCCGGTGGAGTTTTCCCGCGACGTTAACCTGCAGCTCTCGTTTGACGTGGTGCAGCAGCATCTTCAGCAGCAGCAGGTGCTGGCGGCCTATCTGGGCACGGGAATGGGCTTTGCCATCTGGCTGAACGGCGCGCCCTGGACCGGGGCGCACGGCGTGGCGGGGGAGCTGGGGCATATTCCGCAGGGGGAGATGTCTCTTCGCTGCGGGTGCGGCAACGCCGGATGTCTGGAAACCGTCTGCTCCGGCATCGCCCTCAAGCAGTGGTATGAGCAGCGGCCGCGGGATTACGCGATGGGCGACATCTTTACCGCCGCCCGCGACGAACCCTTTGTGCAGCACCTGCTCGCCCATGCCGCGCGCGCCATCGCCACCAGCGTCAACCTCTTCGACCCGGATGCGGTCATTCTCGGCGGCGGGGTTATGGATATGCCCGATTTTCCGCGCGACGCGCTGATCGCGCAGATTAAACAGCATCTTCGCCGTCCGCTGCCCTATGACGCGGTGCGCTTTATCGCCGCATCGTCGTCGTCCTTTAACGGGGCGCAGGGCGCGGCGGCGCTGGCCCGCCGGCAGTTTATGTCATCACCTTCCGTAGCGCCTGCGCCAGCTGTACACGGCTGAACGGCTTGCGCAGGAGCGGGACGTCCGGCAGCTGCGGGTTGTGCGCCGGACGCAGATCCTGCCCGCTCACCAGCAGCACCGGAAGCTGCGGGTAGCGGGTGCGCACGTGGTTAATCACCTCCGCGCCGCTTAAGCTGCCCGGCAGCATTAAGTCGCTGATCAGCATACCGATATCCGGCGAGGCGTCGAGCATGTTCAGCGCCTGCTCGCCGCTTTCGGCCTCAAGGGTCAGGTAGCCAAGCTGGTGCAGCTGCTCGCACAGGGTCTGCCGCACGTCGGCCTCGTCCTCCAGCACCAGCACCAGCCGCTCGCTCTGGGCGGCATCGTCGGGGGCGTCGGTTTCCGGCCTGGAAACCGGGGCCTGGGTCGAGCGCGGCAGCTGCAGGCGCACGGTGGTTCCCTGCCCCGGCGCGCTTTCTACCTCCACGCGCCCGCCGGACTGGCGCACAAAGCCGTAGACCATCGACAGCCCTAACCCGCTGCCGCTCCCGGTCTGCTTGGTGGTGAAGAACGGCTCAAAGACCCGGGACTTCACCTCCTGAGACATCCCGCCGCCGCGATCAATCACCTCCAGGGCGACCATATCCTGCCTGCGCCCGTCGCTGCGGGTGACGCGCTGGTTCCAGGTGCGGATTTTAATCACCCCGCTCTGCCCCTCCATCGCGTCACGGGCGTTCATCACCAGGTTGATAATGGCGTTCTCCAGCTGGCTTACGTCGATCCACGCGGGCCACGCCGGGGACTGGGCTTCGATCTCCAGCGTAATGGTGGCGGGCAGGGAGTGGCACATCAGCTCGCCGAGGTTTTCCAGCAGCGGCTTCATCTCGACGGCGTGCGGGTTCAGGGACTGCTTGCGGGAAAACGCCAGCAGCCGCTGGGTCAGCAAGGCTCCGCGTTCGGCGGCCTTCAGCGCCCGGGTGATGCGGGGCGCGTCCTTCGAGGCGGACTCGGTGAGCTCCAGGCTGCCGATAATCACCGCCAGCAGGTTGTTAAAATCATGGGCCAGCCCGCCGGTCAATTGCCCCACGGCCTTCATCTTCTGGCTGTGCAGCAGCGCCTCCTCCAGCCCCTGCCGCTCGATGCGGTCGATCTCCATCTGCGAGGTTTTTTGTTTCAGCAGGCGGGTGGTGTGCTCCAGCGACGCGGTATTGCGGGCAAAAACGTTAAAGGCGCGCGCCAGCTCGCCCAGCTCGTCGCGCCGCTGCAGGGCGGGCACGGAGACATCCTGCTCGCCGTGGGCGAGGCGCGACATCGCCCGGGAGATGGCCGTCAGGTTGGAGCCGAGATTGCGGTAGATATACCAGCAGGCGCAGCCGGTGATGATCAGCGCCAGCAGCGCGAACACGCTGATAAACACGCTTATCGAGCGCAGCTCCTGGTGGCTCTGGGCGGTGCGCAGGGTGGAGGCCTGCGCCACCTGCGCCACGTACTGATTGATGTCGCTGTTCAGAATCGCCACCAGCGCCTTGATGTGGAACATATACCAGCTGATGGACAGGTCGCTCTCCTCCAGCCGCTTCGACAGCGGGGCGAGCTTGCGCAGCTCGGCGCTAAAGTCCGGCAGCACGACGTCCACCACCGGCTGGGTGGCGCTGCGGGGCAAGGCCGCCGTCACCGCATCGAGCTGCTGCACCGTGGCGCGCGGCGACGGGGTGTCGATGGCGGCGGCGATCAGCCGGTCCATTTCCGTTAGCTGCCGCGCGTCCGGCACGTTGCTGCCGTAGCGGCGGTTGATGTCCTGCAAATGCCGAAGATAGCTCTGGCTCTGGTAGAGCGCGCTGAGCAGCGCGTTGCGCTCCAGATGGCGTTGCTGACCGCGCTCCAGCATTCCCGTCACGCTCTGCTGTAGCTCATTGCTGCGACGAATGATCCGCGCCACCAGCGCGGGCTCCTGCTGCGCCAGCGGGGCATCGGCCAGCCGTTCGAGGGACTGGCGCAGCGCCGTCTGGGTTTGCTTGAGCCGCTCGGCCTCGCCTTTGTACTCCAGCGCCCCCACCACCTGGGAGAGCCGCACCGCCGCCGTGGCGACGTTCGCGGTGTCGCGCGCGAGGTTCATGCTGCCGGTCATGTCGTTCAGGGTCTGCTGCTGCACCTGCTCCTGGATCCGGCTGGCGTGGCGAAAGCCGAGCACCGCCACGCCGCTGACCATTAACGTCACCGCCACCACCAGCAGATTGAAGATCAGCAGGCGACCGCGGGCGCTGGCGAAGAAGGGCGGACGTGATGGCATGACTGTCGCTCCTGTGCGGTTTTTTATGTCCCCTCACCCTAACCCTCTCCCCAAAGGGGAGAGGGAATAAAAGCGGGGAAATGTGACGACGGTTAGCTATTTATAACTATGACAAATATGAACGGCTTCTGACATTTTGCATTTACGAAGCTGTGATGAAGTGCGGATATCGACATTCACAGGAGATCCGCCATGAGCAGCACCCCGGTTTTAGAGATGCGCAGCATTGCCAAAACCTTTGGCAATTTCCACGCGCTCAAGGGCGTGAATTTGACGGTCTTCCCCGGTGAGATCCACGCGCTGATGGGGGAAAACGGCGCGGGGAAAAGCACACTGATGAAGATCCTCGCGGGGGCCTATACCGCCACCAGCGGCGAGATCCTGATTGACGGCCAGCCGTTTCACATCAGAGGGCCGAAAGACGCGCTGGCGGCGGGCATTACCCTGATTTATCAGGAGATGCAGCTTGCCCCGAACCTGACCGTCGCAGAGAACATCTTTCTCGGCAGCGAGCTGTCGCGCAGCGGGCTGGTGCAGCGTAAAGAGATGGCGGCCCAGGCCCAGGCGGTGATCGACCGGCTTGGCGCCCACTTCACCGCCACCGATCGGGTGATGAAGCTGACCATCGCCGAGCAGCAGCAGGTTGAGATTGCCCGCGCGCTGCACCGCAACAGCCGCATTCTGGTGATGGACGAACCCACCGCCGCCCTCTCCTCCCGGGAAACCCACCGCCTGTTCGAGCTGATTTTGCGCCTGCGCGACGAGGGGATGGCGATTATCTACATCAGCCACCGCATGGCGGAAGTGTATGAACTCTCCGACCGCGTCAGCGTCCTGCGCGACGGGCAGTACGTCGGCAGCCTGACCCGCGACAGGCTGAACGCCTCCGAACTGGTCAGGATGATGGTGGGCCGCCCGCTCAGCGACCTGTTCAACAAAGAGCGCGACATCCCCCTCGGCAGCCCGCGCCTCAACGTCCATCACCTCACCGACGGCAAAAAAGTGCTGCCCTGCAGCCTGCAGGTGCGCTCCGGCGAAATCGTCGGGCTGGCGGGTCTGGTGGGCGCCGGGCGCTCCGAGCTGGCGCAGCTGATCTTCGGCGTGCGCAAGGCCACGGGCGGGATGATCGAAGTGGACGGCGAGCCGGTGGTGATCCACTCCCCGCGCGCCGCCATCGATAACGGCATCGGGTTTCTCACCGAGAACCGCAAGGAGCAGGGGCTGTTTTTAGAGCTGGCGGCGCAGGAGAACATCACCATGGCGACGCTTGAGCGCGACGCCACCTTCGGCATGTTGAACCGCAAAAAGGCGCAGTCGATTTCCGACGACGCCATCGCCCTGCTCAATATCCGCGTGCCCCACTCCCAGGTGCGCGCGGGCGGGCTCTCCGGCGGCAATCAGCAGAAGCTGCTGATCTCCCGCTGGGTGGCGATTGGCCCGCGCATTCTGATCCTGGACGAACCGACGCGCGGCGTGGACGTGGGCGCGAAAAGCGAGATCTACCGCATCATGAACCAGATGGCGCGCAAGGGGGTGGCGATTCTGATGATCTCCAGCGAGCTGCCGGAAGTGGTGGGGATGAGCGACCGGGTGTACGTGATGCGCGAAGGCAGCATCGCGGGGGAACTGCTCGGGTGCGATATCACCCAGGAAAACATTATGACGCTGGCAACCGGCGTGAACGACTCACATCATCAGGCGGTGTAACCATGACAACTCCAACCCATCCGCAGCAGGTGGCGAAATCCGCCTCCGCGAAAAAAATGCTGATGAGCGATCTGATGCAAACGGTCGGTATTTTGCCGATTTTAATCCTGATTGTGGCGGTATTTGGCTTTATCGCGCCGAACTTCTTCACCGAAAGCAATCTGCTCAACATTACCCGCCAGGCGTCGATCAACATCGTGCTGGCGGCGGGGATGACCTTCATCATTTTAACCGGGGGCATCGACCTCTCGGTGGGCTCGATTCTGGGCACCACGGCGGTGGCGGCGATGGTGGTGTCGCTCATTCCGGAGTTCGCCATGCTGTCGATCCCGGCGGCGCTGATGCTCGGCCTGGTGCTCGGGCTGTTCAACGGCGCGCTGGTGGCCTTTGCCGGGCTGCCGCCGTTTATCGTTACGCTCGGCACCTACACCGCCCTGCGCGGCGCGGCCTACCTGCTGGCAGACGGCACCACGGTGATTAACTCCAACATCAGCTTCGAGTGGATCGGCAACAACTACCTCGGCCCGGTGCCGTGGCTGGTGGTGATCGCCCTGGCGGTGATTGCGGTGTGCTGGTTCATCCTGCGCCGCACCACGCTAGGGGTTCACATCTACGCGGTGGGCGGCAACATGCAGGCGGCGCGCTTAACGGGCATCAAAGTGTGGCTGGTGCTGCTGTTCGTCTACGGCATGAGCGGGCTGCTCTCCGGGCTGGGCGGGGTGATGAGCGCCTCGCGGCTTTACAGCGCCAACGGCAACCTCGGCATGGGCTACGAGCTGGATGCCATTGCGGCGGTGATCCTCGGCGGCACCAGCTTTGTCGGCGGGATCGGCACGATCACCGGCACGCTGGTCGGCGCGCTGATCATCGCCACCCTCAACAACGGCATGACCCTGATGGGCGTGTCCTACTTCTGGCAGCTGGTGATCAAAGGGGCGGTGATCATCATTGCGGTGCTGATCGACAAATACCGTACCCGACACCATCAAAGTGCATAACAACAATACCCTACGAGTGAGGAAGACAAGATGCGTTTTAAACCCTTAGTGACCGCGCTCTGTGCTGGCGCGCTGCTTGCCGCAACGCCGTTTGCGCAGGCGAAAGATCTGAAATCCATCGGCGTGACGGTGGGTGACCTGGCGAACCCGTTCTTCGTGCAGATAACCAAAGGTGCCGAGCTGGAGGCGCGCAAGCTGGCGGGCGATAGCGTCAAGGTGACGCTGGTCTCCAGCGGTTACGATCTGGGCCAGCAGGTGGCGCAGATTGACAACTTTATCGCTGCGAAGGTGGACATGATCATCCTCAACGCCGCGGACTCCAAAGGGATCGGCCCGGCGGTAAAACGCGCGAAAGAGGCGGGGATCGTGGTGGTGGCGGTTGACGTGGCGGCAGAAGGCGCCGATGCGACCATCACCTCCGATAACACCCAGGCGGGAGAGATGGCCTGTAAGTACATAACCGACCGCCTGAAAGGCAAAGGCAACGTGGTGATCATCAACGGGCCGCCGGTCTCTGCGGTGCAAAACCGCGTCGAGGGCTGTCAGACCGAGTTCAAGCGCCACCCGGATATCAAGGTGCTCTCTGACAACCAGAACGCCAAAGGCAGCCGCGAAGGCGGGCTGGAGGTGATGACCTCGCTGCTGGCGGCCAATCCGAAGATCGACGGCGTGTTCGCGATTAACGATCCGACGGCGATCGGCGCCGATCTGGCGGCGAAACAGGCACAGCGCAACGAGTTCTTTATCGTCGGCGTGGACGGCTCGCCGGACGGCGAGGAGGCCCTGAAGCGTGAAAACTCCCTGTTTGTGGCGACCCCGGCGCAGGATCCGCAGGTGATGGCGGCAAAAGCGGTGGAAATCGGCTATGACATTTTGCAGGGCAAGCCGGCCCCGAAAGCGCCCGTGCTGATCCCGGTGACGATGATCGATAAAAAGAACGTCGGGACCTATAAGGGGTGGACGGTTAAGTAACGGTTGTGCGGCCTGATGCCCTCACCCTAACCCTCTCCCACGGGGAGAGGGAACTTATTCCCCCTCTCCCTTGAGGGAGAGGGCCGGGGTGAGGGGGGGGTGGCAAAATAATCGAAGGAGTCCCCATGAAACGCTCCGACATCAACGAAATCCTCGGCCATACCCGGCAGTTCTTCTCCATGCACGACGTTCACCTGCCGCCGTTTGCCAGCTTCCCGCCGACAACATGGCAGCAGCTAGACCGGGCGGCGTGGCAGGAGGTGTTTGACCTCAAGCTCGGCTGGGACGTGACGGCGTTTGGCGGCAATCATTTCGCCGAACAGGGGCTAACCCTGTTTACCCTGCGCAACGGCTCCCCCAACGGCGTGCCCTATGAGAAGTGCTACGCCGAGAAAATCATGCACGTGCGCGACGGGCAGGTCACGCCGATGCATTTCCACTGGCGCAAGCGCGAAGACATTATCAACCGCGGCGGCGGGAACCTGATTATTGAGCTGTGGAACGCGGGGGCGCACGAAGAGACCGAAAACACCGATGTGACCGTCACCGTTGACGGCTGCCGACAAACCCACGCCCCCGGCAGCCAGCTGCGCCTGTCACCCGGGGAGAGCATCTGCCTGACGCCCGGCCTGTACCACAGCTTCTGGGGCGAGCGCGGCTTTGGCGACGTGCTGGTGGGGGAAGTGTCATCGGTGAATGACGACGAGCACGACAACCACTTTTTGCAGCCCGTTGCCCGCTATAACAACATCGAAGAAGACGAACCGGCGGTGCTGGTGCTGTGCAACGAGTACAACCTGTTTCGGATATAAGGAGTGAATGATGCCATTGATTTCTCTTGCCGAGGGTCTTGAGCACGCCCGGGAACACCGCTACGCGCTGGGGGCGTTTAACGTGCTCGACTCCCACTTCCTGCGCGCGCTGTTTGCCGCCGCGAAGCAGGAGCGTTCGCCGTTTATCATCAACATCGCCGAAGTGCACTTTAAGTACGTGTCGCTCGATTCCCTGGTCGAAGCCGTTAAATTCGAAGCTGCCCGGCACGCTATTCCGGTGGTGCTGAACCTCGATCACGGGCTGCACTTCGAGGCCGTGGTGCGCGCCCTGCGCCTGGGCTTTAGCTCGGTGATGTTCGACGGCTCGACGCTGAGCTACGAGGAAAACATCCGCCAGACGCGGGAAGTGGTCAAGATGTGCCACGCGGCGGGCGTGTCCGTTGAGGCCGAGCTGGGCGCGGTAGGCGGTGACGAGGGCGGCGCGCTGTACGGTCACGCCGATGAAGCCTTCTTTACCGACCCGCGGCTGGCCCGGGAGTTTGTCGACTTAACCGGGATCGACGCGCTGGCCGTGGCGATAGGCAATGCCCACGGCAAATACAAAGGCGAGCCGAAGCTCGACTTCCCGCGCCTGGACGCCATTCGCCAGCAGACCGGGCTGCCGCTGGTGCTGCACGGCGGCTCCGGCATTAGCGATGCCGATTTCCGCCGCGCCATCGAGCTGGGCATTCACAAAATCAACTTCTACACCGGGATGTCCCAGGCGGCGCTGGCCGCCGTCGAGCAGCGAATGGCGCATCGTCAGCCGCTGTACGATGAGTTTGCCGAGCTGCTGCTGGGCATCGAAGAGGCGATTACCGACACGGTTGCCGGGCAGATGCGCATCTTCGGCAGCGCGGGGCAGGCATAATGGAACGCAAAGGGATCGTCGCCGCAGGCAATATGCTGGTGGATCACGTTCACCAGATAGTCCAGTGGCCGGAGCGCGGCTGGCTGGCGGAAATCACCCAGAGCGAGCGCTCCACGGGCGGAGCGCCGCTCAACGTGCTGCTGACGCTGGCAAAAATGCACGTTGGCCTGCCGCTGCAGGCGGTGGGGCTGATTGGCGAAGACGGCGACGGGGATTACATTCTGGCGATGCTCGACCAGTACCACGTCAACCGCCAGCGCGTGCAGCGCACCAGCTTTGCCCCCACCTCCATGTCGCAGGTGATGACCGATCCGAGCGGGCAGCGCACCTTCTTCCACTCGCCGGGGGCGAACCGGCTGCTGGATCTCCCGGCCTTTGACCGCCTCGACGGCTCACTCAAAATTTTTCATCTGGGCTATCTGCTGCTGCTCGACAGCCTGGACATGCCGGACGAGGAATTCGGCACCCGCAGCGCCCGGCTGCTGGCGCAGATGCGCGAGCAGGGATATGAAACCTCTCTGGATCTGGTCTCCCGCAAGGGCGACCCGCGCTATCAGCCGCTGGTGCTCCCTGCCCTGCGCCATCTGGATTATCTGGTGATTAACGAGCTGGAGGCCGGCGAGTTCAGCGGGCTGGCGATGCGCGACGAGCATGACGCGCCGCACGTCGCCAATATCGCCGACGCCGCGTCGCAGCTGCTGGCGGCGGGCGTCCGGCAGCGCGTGGTGATCCACTGTCCGGAAGGCGCGTGGGGCGTCACGCCGGGGGACGCCGGGCGCTGGATCCCGTCGTGGATGCTGGAGCAAGGCGACATTATCGGCAGCGTGGGCGCGGGGGATGCCTTCTGCGCGGGCTTTTTGTACGGCTGCCACGAGTCTCTGCCGCTTTCCGACAGCATCTACCTGGCGCACGCCTGCGCCCGGGCAAGCCTGCTGGCGGCGAACGCCATCGACGGCGCAAAAACGCTGGACGAGCTGCAGCGGTTTATTAAAGAGAATACCTAGGCGGCTTTTTCGCTGTGGGAGACGTCGGTGGCAAAGACGTAGCCCAGCCCGCGAATGGTTTTGATAAGCATCGGCTGGTGCGGGTTGGCCTCGATTTTACGCCGCAGCCGCATGATCAGTACGTCGATGGTGCGGTCAAACACCTCGGCGCTTTCGCTGTGGGTCAGCTCAAGCAGCTGCTCCCGGCTCAGCACCCGACGGGCGTTTTGCGTCAGCGCCAGCAGCAGGCCATATTCGCCCTGGGTTAGCGGCACGGCGTTGCGCTGGGGATCGGTCAGTTCACAGCGGGTGGTGTCCAGCGTCCAGCCGTTAAAGGCAATGCCCGGCACGCGCGGCGCGGCGGCCTCCGTCGCCAGCACCCCGGTTCGGCGCAGCACGGCCTTCACCCGGGCCACCACCACGCGAGGGTTGAACGGCTTGCCGATGTAATCGTCAGCGCCCATCTCCAGCCCGACCACCACGTCGGACTCGCTGCCCAGCCCGGTCAGCATCACCACCGGCAGCTCGGGGCGCTGCTTTTGCACCTGCAACAGCACCTGTAGCCCGTTGATATCCGGCAGCATCATGTCCAGCAGCACCAGCGCGATGTGGGGTTCCTGCTGCACCAGCCGCAGCGCGTCCTGGCCGTTGTGGCAGACCCATACCGTAAAGACGTGCTCGTTGAGCACATCCTGGAGCAGTTCGCAGACTGCGGTATCGTCATCAACCACCAGAATCGCCGGTTTCATCGCATCGTCCATCAGAGGAGTCACAGTAAGTCTGATCCATTCTGCAAACGGCTCCAGCCAATTCCATTTATTCGTGACGGAATTTCAATGCAGGTCACATCCCCTGCCTCGTCGACACGTCAATTTTGACGATTGCCTGCTTTTCGTCAGGGTTTTGCGGGCATATAGACCGTAAAGTCTGGGCATACCCACAATAAAAACATGGCATAGAAGCTGCATAATGGGTGTGAAAAACTGATTAACTGGAGCGAAAGCGATGAAAAAAGTCGTCACGGTCTGCCCTTATTGTGCCTCGGGTTGCAAGATCAACCTGGTGGTCGATAACGGCAAAATCGTCCGGGCGGAAGCCGCGCAGGGGAAAACCAACCAGGGCACGCTGTGCCTGAAGGGTTACTACGGCTGGGATTTTATTAACGATACCCAAATCCTGACCCCGCGTCTGAAAACCCCGATGATCCGCCGCGAGCGCGGTGGCAAACTGGAATCCGTTTCCTGGGACGAGGCGCTGGACTACGTCGCCACGCGCCTGAGCGCCATCAAGGCCAAGTATGGCCCGGATGCGATCCAAACTACCGGCTCCTCACGCGGTACGGGTAACGAAACCAACTACATCATGCAAAAATTCGCGCGCGCCGTTATTGGAACCAATAACGTCGACTGCTGCGCTCGCGTTTGACACGGCCCATCGGTTGCAGGTCTGCACCAGTCGGTCGGTAACGGCGCAATGAGTAACGCGATTAACGAGATTGATAACACCGATCTGGTGTTTATTTTCGGCTATAACCCGGCGGATTCTCACCCTATCGTCGCGAATCACGTGATTCGTGCCAAACAGAACGGGGCGAAAATCATCGTCTGCGATCCCCGTAAAATCGAAACCGCGCGCATTGCGGATATGCACATCGCGCTGAAAAACGGCTCGAATATCGCGCTGTTGAACGCGATGGGCCACGTCATTATTGAGGAAAACCTCTACGACAGCGCCTTTGTCGCCACGCGCACGGAAGGCTTTGAAGAGTATAAGAAAATCGTCGAAGGCTATACGCCGGAGTCGGTTGAAGCGATCACCGGCGTGAGCGCGCAGGAGATCCGCCAGGCCGCGCGGATGTACGCGGGGGCGAAGACCGCCGCCATTCTGTGGGGCATGGGCGTGACCCAGTTCTATCAGGGCGTAGAAACCGTGCGTTCCCTGACGAGTCTGGCGATGCTGACGGGCAACCTTGGCAAAGCGCACGTCGGCGTGAACCCGGTGCGTGGCCAGAACAACGTGCAGGGCGCGTGCGACATGGGCGCGCTGCCGGATACCTATCCGGGCTACCAGTACGTTAAGTTCCCGGAAAACCGCGCCAAGTTCGCGAAGGCCTGGGGTGTTGAGAGCCTGCCGGAACATACCGGCTATCGCATCAGCGAGCTGCCGCACCGTGCGGCGCATGGCGAAGTGCGCGCGGCGTACATCATGGGTGAAGATCCGCTGCAAACCGACGCCGAGCTGTCTGCGGTGCGTAAAGGCTTTGAGGATCTGGAGCTGGTGATTGTCCAGGATATCTTTATGACCAAAACCGCGGCGGCGGCGGATGTGATTTTACCGTCAACGTCATGGGGCGAGCATGAGGGTGTTTATACGGCGGCAGACCGCGGCTTCCAGCGCTTCTTTAAGGCGGTAGAGCCGAAGTGGGATCTGAAAACGGACTGGCAGATTATCAGCGAAATCGCCACCCGCATGGGCTACCCGATGCACTACAACAACACCCAGGAGATCTGGGACGAGCTGCGCGGCTTGTGCCCTGACTTCTTCGGCGCGACCTATGAAAAAATGGGCGAGCTGGGGTATATCCAGTGGCCGTGCCGCGACGAGTCAGAGGCCGACCAGGGGACGTCGTATCTCTTCAAAGAGAAGTTCGACACCCCGAACGGGCTGGCGCAGTTCTTCACCTGCGACTGGGTCGCCCCTATCGATAAGCTCACCGATGAGTATCCGATGGTGCTTTCCACCGTGCGTGAAGTGGGCCACTACTCCTGTCGTTCGATGACCGGCAACTGCGCGGCGCTGGCAGCGCTGGCGGATGAGCCGGGCTATGCGCAAATCAACACCGCCGACGCTCAGCGCCTCGGCATTGAGGATGAAGCGCTGGTGTGGGTGAACTCACGCAAAGGCCGGATCATCACCCGGGCGCAGGTCAGCGACAGGCCCAACAAAGGGGCGGTCTATATGACCTACCAGTGGTGGATTGGCGCCTGTAACGAGCTGGTGACGGAGAACTTAAGCCCGATAACCAAAACGCCGGAATATAAATATTGCGCCGTGCGCGTGGAGCCTATCGCCGATCAATATGCTGCCGAGCAGTACGTGATCGACGAATATAACAAGCTGAAGGCCCGACTGCGTGAAAGCGCAATGGGCTGAAGCTGTTAATTAAACGCTGAATAAATGGGGTGAGATATTCACCCCATTTTTATTTGCGACTTAGCCATTAATAAAACCGATAAATATTACGGAAGACGCCTCGCAAAAATAATGTAATTCGCGAGAAAAAGAATTACATCTTTGCATTTTAATTCATAGAGATAAGATGTGCGGCGGGTGCTTAAGACTTTCTGTCTTAAGCATTATTGAGAGACAGAAAGTGAAAAGCCCCGGGGAATTTTCATTTACCCGAGGCTACTCTCTCAAAAACCCAACAAGCTGAGAGTAGCCTCTTATTCTTTTTTACACAAGGAGTAAAAGGCATGACGCCATTAAAAACTGCGTTAGGCATTGTCTTTATTATTTGCCTGACCATAGTGATCTTCACCTTTATTAATCGCGGCAGACTCTGCGAGTTCACAATAAAGAGTGGAAATCATGAGGTGGCGGCTAAACTGGCCTGCCTGGCAGGCTAACCTCATCGGGCGGAGCATCTGCTCCGCCCGGCTTGCAGGATGCTGAGGTCTTAATGCACCCATTTTTTTCTGCTGTCACCGCGATTATACTGCGCGGCATGTACCCAGATGATAAGAATCCATGAAACCTATTTTCCTGTTGTTGTTCCTTTTTACTGCGCTCGCCAGGGCTGATGAGATTGGCAGTCAATATAAAGAGCAGGCAGAAGCGGGTGATGCCCACGCCCAGTATTATCTTGCCGATACGTATTTCAGCTCCGGCGACAGCAAGCAGGCCACCCTGTGGGCCGAGAAAGCGGCAAAAGGCGGCGATATCGACGCGGTGGCGCTGCTGTCACAGATCCAGTTTACCCAGGGCGACTACGCCCGGGCCAAGGCGCTGGCTCAGCAGGCGACGATTGCCGGCAGCAAGCGCGGCGCGATTATGCTGGCCCGCGTGCTGGTTAACACCCAGGCGGGGAAGACCGACTACCCGCAGGCCATCAGGCTGCTGCAAACGGCAACCGAAGACATCGACAGCGACTCGGCGGTGGACGCCCAGATGCTGCTGGGTCTGATTTACGCCAACGGCGTGGAGATCCCGCAGGACGATGCCCAGGCCGCCTCGTGGTTTAAGCGCAGTTCATCGATTTCGCGCACCGGCTATGCCGAATACTGGGCGGGCATGCTGTTCCAGCAGGGTGAGAAAGGCTTCATCACGCCAAATAAACAGAAGGCGCTGTACTGGTTAAATCTGAGCTGTACCGAAGGGTTTGATACGGGATGCGAGGAGTTTGATGCGTTGAGCGGAGAATAACGTGCCGGGTGGCGGCTTCGCCTTACCCGGCCTACAAAACCCGTAGGCCCGGTAAGCGCAGCGCCACCGGGCTTAGGATGTTACTGGTCAGCCGTCTTATCGAAGCGACCCAGCACTTCGCGTTCATACGCCAGCGCTTTTTTGCGGTCGAACTGGTGCTCCCACTTCGCGATAACCAGCACCGCCAGCGCGTTACCCACCACGTTCAGCGCGGTACGCGCCATGTCGAGGATACGGTCAACGCCGGCAATAAACGCCAGCCCTTCCAGCGGAATACCCACGCTGCCCAGCGTCGCCAGCAGTACCACAAAGGAGACGCCCGGCACGCCCGCGATACCTTTTGACGTCACCATCAGCGTCAGAACCAGTACGATTTCCTGCCACAGCGACAGGTCGATACCGTAGAGCTGCGCGATAAAGATCGCCGCAATACTCTGGTACAGCGTCGAGCCATCGAGGTTAAAGGAGTAACCGGTCGGCACCACAAAGCTGGTAATCGAAGCCGGTGCGCCGTAGGCCTCCATTTTCTCGATAATACGCGGCAGCACGCTCTCGGAGCTTGCGGTGGAGTACGCCAGAATCAGCTCGTCCTTCAGGATGCGGATCAAAATCCAGATACTCAGCCCGCAGAGGCGCGCCACGATGCCCAGTACCACCAGCGCGAAGAACAGGATCGCGAAGTGAACCAGAATAACCAGCTTCGCCAGCGGCCACAGGGAGGCAAAACCAAAGTTCGCCACGGTCACGGCGATCAGCGCAAACACACCCACCGGAGCGTAGCGCATCACCATGTGGGTCACTTTGAACATGGTTTCAGAGATAGAGCGGAACACGGTCACCAGCGGTTCACGGTGCGTGGCCGGCAGGGAAGAGAGCCCCAGACCAAACAGTACCGAGAAGAAGATGATTGGCAGCATTTCGCCTTTCGCCATCGACGCCACGATGTTCGTCGGCACCAGCGACAGGATGGTACCCATCAGGCCGTGCGCATGGCTTTGTACGTCAGCGGTTGTGCTTTGGTATTTCGAAATATCCACGGTCGCCAGCTGGGACATGTCGATGCCCGCCCCCGGCTGGAACACGTTCGCCATGGTGATGCCCAGGATAATGGCAATCGTCGTGATCACTTCGAAATAGATGATGGTCTTCGCGCCAATACGGCCGAGCTGCTTGGCATCGCCAACGCCGGCAATACCGACCACCAGCGTGGAGATAACAATCGGGACCACAATCATCTTGATCAGATGAATAAAGATGTCACCCGCCGGGGAGAGCAGATTGGCGATCAGCCACTCGCGGTCGTCGCTGTGATAGTGGAGATAGCTTCCCAGCAGGATACCCAGCACCAGAGCCAGCAGGATTTGCCAGGCCAGGCTGATTTTAATGTTTTTCATAGAAACTGACTTCCTCAATGAAGCCCTCATTTCACCTGAACTGCATGAATATGAAGACATACTGAAAGGGTATGAATTGTGTTGCGTCGGTTTATGGGATTTTTTAACGCGGCGTATGAGTATCATTTGCACGGCATACTGCGCAAGCCTTAAAGAACGGGGCCTTTAACTGCAAAAAGGGGTTATGACGCGAGTTTGTAATAATTCTTATAAATAACCTTTTGTTATAAAAACGCTTTTTTCCACATAAATGTGAATGATCCGCTGGCTAAATTATTTCCCTTCAAAGTTTCATTCGCTCATTTTTCAACCTGTTCAGACAATGCGTGATCTGCCGCCCAAATAATAAACAAAGCTTGTAAAGCCCCTACTATTAACGTTTTTGCGACATATTATTAACATCTTACAAGGAGAAAAAAAGCCATGAGCCAAATACACAAACATGATATTCCCGCAAATATTGCGGAACGTTGCCTGATCACCCCGGAGCAGTACAGCGAGAAGTATCAGCAATCCATTTCCAGCCCTGACGCCTTCTGGGGCGAGCAGGGCCATATCCTTGACTGGATCAAACCCTATCAGAAGGTCAAGAACACCTCCTTCGCCCCGGGCAATGTCTCTATCAAATGGTATGAAGACGGCACCCTGAACCTGGCGGCAAACTGTCTGGACCGCCATCTGGCCGAGCGCGGCGATGAAACGGCGATTATCTGGGAAGGCGATGACGCCTCGCAGAGCAAACGCATCACCTATAAAGCGCTGCACCGCGACGTGTGCCGCTTCGCCAACGTCCTGCTGGAACAGGGCATCAAGAAAGGCGACGTCGTGGCGATTTATATGCCGATGGTGCCGGAAGCGGCGGTGGCGATGCTGGCCTGCGCGCGCATCGGGGCTATCCACTCCGTTATCTTCGGCGGCTTCTCACCGGAAGCGGTGGCCGGGCGTATTGTCGATTCTAACTCTAAGCTGGTGATCACCGCTGACGAAGGCGTGCGCGCCGGGCGCGGTATTCCGCTGAAGAAAAACGTCGACGACGCGCTGAAAAACCCGAACGTGAAAACCATCACCAGCGTCATCGTCCTGAAGCGTACCGGCGGCAAGATCGACTGGAACGAAGGGCGCGACCTGTGGTGGAGCGACCTGATTGAAAACGCCAGCGACCAGCACCAGCCGGAAGAGATGAACGCGGAAGATCCGCTGTTTATCCTCTACACCTCCGGCTCCACCGGCAAGCCAAAAGGGGTGCTGCACACCACCGGCGGCTATCTGGTGTACGCGGCGACCACCTTTAAGTACGTCTTCGACTACCACCCGGGCGATATCTACTGGTGTACCGCCGACGTGGGCTGGGTCACCGGACACAGCTACCTGCTCTACGGGCCGCTGGCCTGCGGCGCCACCACGCTGATGTTCGAGGGCGTTCCAAACTGGCCAACCCCTGCGCGCATGTGTCAGGTAGTGGATAAGCACAAGGTAAATATTCTCTATACCGCGCCAACGGCAATCCGCGCCCTGATGGCGGAAGGCGACAAGGCGATTGAAGGCACCGACCGTTCGTCCCTGCGTATTCTTGGCTCCGTCGGCGAGCCGATTAACCCGGAAGCCTGGGAGTGGTACTGGAAGAAGATCGGCAACGAAAAATGCCCGGTGATGGATACCTGGTGGCAGACCGAAACCGGCGGCTTCATGATCACCCCAATGCCGGGCGCGACCCAGCTGAAAGCCGGATCGGCTACGCGTCCGTTCTTCGGCGTGCAGCCTGCGCTGGTGGATAACGAAGGCAATCCGCTGGACGGCGCGACCGAGGGCAACCTGGTGATCGTCGACTCCTGGCCGGGTCAGGCGCGCACGCTGTTTGGCGATCATGAGCGCTTCGAGCAGACCTATTTCTCCACCTTCAAAAACATGTATTTCAGCGGTGACGGCGCGCGTCGCGACGAAGACGGCTATTACTGGATAACAGGGCGCGTGGACGACGTGCTCAACGTGTCCGGCCACCGTCTGGGCACGGCGGAGATTGAGTCCGCGCTGGTGTCGCATCCGAAGATTGCCGAAGCGGCCGTGGTGGGGATCCCGCACAACATCAAAGGCCAGGCGATTTACGCTTACGTCACGCTGAACCACGGCGAGGAGCCTTCGCCAGAGCTGTACGCCGACGTGCGCAACTGGGTGCGTAAAGAGATTGGCCCGCTGGCCACGCCGGACGTGCTGCACTGGACCGACTCCCTGCCGAAAACCCGTTCCGGCAAGATTATGCGCCGCATCCTGCGCAAAATCGCGGCAGGCGACACCAGCAACCTCGGCGATACCTCAACGCTCGCCGATCCTGGCGTGGTGGAAAAACTGCTCGAAGAGAAGCAGGCCATCGCGATGCCATCGTAATTCCCTCACCCTACCCCTCTCCCAATATGGGAGAGGGAATAAAAACAACCCTCCCCAAAGGATTTCGCGTTGCAGGAAGGCGGCAAGCGAGAACATCCCCAGGAGCATAGTTAACTATGTGACTGGGGTGGTCGAGTGCGGCCAACGCACCTGCGGCGTGAAAGACGAAGGGGACCTCTGGAGAACTCTGTGATGAATAACGATATTTGTCAGCAGATTGAGAATAGTGCGCACTACAGGGAGCTCGTCGAAAAACGGCAACGGTTTGCCTTCTTACTTTCCATCATCATGCTGATTATCTACGTCGGCTTTATTCTGCTGATCGCCTTTGCCCCGCACTGGCTCGGCACGCCCCTGCACGCGGGCACCAGCGTAACCCGCGGCATTCCGATTGGTATCGGCGTGATCGTGATTTCGTTCCTGCTGACGGGCGTCTACGTCTGGCGCGCCAACGGTGAATTCGATCGTCTTAACAAAGCGGTTCTGCGTGAGGTAAAAGCATCATGAAGCGAGTCCTGACGGCGCTTGCCGCCACACTTCCCTTTGCCGCCCACGCTGCCGACGCCATTACCGGCGAGGTGCAGCGCCAGCCAACCAACTGGCAGGCGATCGTTATGTTCCTGATTTTCGTGCTGCTGACGCTGTACATCACCTACTGGGCGTCGAAGCGCGTGCGTTCACGCAGTGATTACTATACAGCGGGCGGCAACATTACCGGCTTCCAGAACGGCCTGGCGATTGCGGGCGACTTTATGTCGGCGGCGTCATTCCTCGGGATTTCTGCGCTGGTGTATACCTCCGGCTACGACGGCCTGATTTATTCCCTCGGCTTCCTGGTCGGCTGGCCGATCATCCTGTTCCTGATTGCCGAGCGCTTGCGCAACCTCGGGCGCTTCACCTTCGCCGACGTGGCGTCCTACCGCCTGAAGCAGGGGCCTATTCGTATCCTCTCCGCCTGCGGTTCGCTGGTGGTGGTGGCGCTGTATCTGATTGCGCAGATGGTCGGCGCGGGCAAGCTTATCGAGCTGCTGTTTGGCCTGAACTACCACGTTGCGGTGGTGCTGGTCGGCGTGCTGATGGTGATGTACGTGCTGTTTGGCGGGATGCTCGCCACCACCTGGGTGCAAATCATCAAGGCGGTACTGCTGCTGTTCGGCGCAAGCTTCATGGCCTTTATGGTCATGAAACACGTGGGCTTCAGCTTCAACAACCTGTTCACCGAAGCGATGGCGGTTCACCCGAAAGGGGAAGCGATCATGAGCCCGGGCGGGCTGGTGAAAGACCCGATATCCGCGCTCTCCCTGGGGCTGGGCCTGATGTTTGGTACAGCGGGCCTGCCGCACATCCTGATGCGTTTCTTCACCGTCAGCGATGCGCGTGAAGCGCGTAAGAGCGTTTTCTACGCCACCGGCTTTATGGGTTATTTCTACATCCTGACCTTTATCATCGGCTTTGGCGCGATCATGCTGGTGGGGGCGAACCCGGCGTTTAAGGATGCCGCGGGCGCGCTGATTGGCGGTAATAACATGGCGGCGGTGCATCTGGCTGACGCGGTGGGCGGCAACCTGTTCCTCGGCTTTATCTCCGCCGTGGCCTTCGCGACCATTCTTGCGGTAGTAGCCGGACTGACCCTGGCGGGGGCCTCTGCGGTATCGCACGACCTGTACGCCAACGTGTTCCGCAAAGGGGCGACCGAGCGCGATGAGCTGAAAGTGTCGAAAATCACCGTGCTGGTGCTGGGCGTGGTGGCGATCCTGCTCGGCATTCTGTTCGAGAAGCAGAACATCGCCTTCATGGTAGGGCTGGCGTTCTCGATTGCCGCGAGCTGTAACTTCCCGATCATCCTGCTGTCGATGTACTGGTCTAAGCTGACCACCCGCGGCGCAATGATTGGCGGCTGGCTCGGCCTGCTGACGGCGGTGATTCTGATGATCCTCGGCCCGACCATCTGGGTGCAGATCCTCGGTCACGAAAGCGCCATCTTCCCGTATGAGTACCCGGCGCTGTTCTCTATCGCCGTGGCGTTTATCGGTATCTGGGTCTTCTCGGCCACCGACAACTCGCCGGAAGGCAACCTGGAACGCGAGAAATTCCGCGCCCAGTTTATCCGTTCACAAACCGGCCTCGGCGTAGAGCAGGGCCGCGCGCACTAACCTGCACTTCTCCCCGGTCGTCTGGCCGGGGAGTTCAGAACATCACCCGCGCCACCAGCGGCGCAATCAATACCATCACTACACCAGAGAGCATCATCACCAGGCTTGCGACAACGCCTTCCTGCTGGCCGAGCTCGTAGGAGCGCGCGGTTCCCGCCCCGTGCGAGGCCGCACCAAACCCGGCGCCCTTTGCCATCCCTTCGCGGATAGACAGGCGCAGGAACAGCATATCCCCCACCGCCATGCCAAATACCCCGGTGACGACCACGAACAGCGCCACCAGATCCGGCTGCCCGCCGAGGGGTTTTGCCGCCGCCAGCGCGAACGGCGTGGTGACCGAGCGCACGGCAAGGCTGCGCTGAATTTCGTCCGACAGGGTAAACAGCCGCGCCAGCCAGACGGAGCTGCACACCGCCACCACCGTGGCGGTCACTACGCCCGCGCTCAGCGACATCCAGTGGCGTTTGATGATCGCGAGGTTGTCGTACACCGGCACGGCAAAGGCGATGGTCGCCGGGCCGAGCAGCCACAGCAGCCAGTGGGATTCGCCGATGTAGTTCTGCCAGGAGATATGCCCGAAGACCAGCATCAGCACCAGCAGGATCGGCGTGAACACCAGCGGCATGAGCGGCAGCGCGTGGAAGCGGCGGTACAGGCGTTTGTTGGCGAAGTAGATAGCCAGCGTGGCGATCAGGCACAGCACGCTGATCTGAAAGTTAGTCATGCTTCTGCCTGCTGATTTCAAAGCGATAGACTTTATCCACCACCCAGGCGGTGGCGCCCAGCACCATCAGCGTGCTGAGGGCGATAACGGCAAAGATGCGCCAGCCGTCCACCATCAGCAGCTGCGCGTAGTTCACCACCGCCACCACCGCCGGAACGAAGAACAGCAGCATTTCCGCCAGCAGCCAGCGCGCGCCCGCGCGTACCCAGCTCAGCGGGATAATCCGGCAAAGAATGAGCGTCAGCATCAGAACCATCCCCACCAGGTTGGCGGGCAGCGGCAGGTGGAGCCAGCCGACAAGGTATTCCGCGAAAACAAAAAGAGCGGCATAGAGCAGTACCTGAACCGGTACCTGAAGCCGTTGCACAACGACAGGCGTAACACGGCTTAACGCCACGGCCATGAGGATTTCCTCAAAAATGAGATGGAGCGCCAGTATAGTGACCGCACGTAATGGACTGAAATGAATTAAAATCATCGAATGCATAGTTTCGAGGAATAATCATGGACATAAGAACGCTGCGCTATTTTGTCGAAGTGGTTCGTCAGCAGAGTTTTACCCGCGCAGCGGAAAAGTTGTTTGTGACCCAACCTACCATCAGCAAGATGCTGAAAAACCTCGAAGATGAGCTGAACTGCACCCTGCTAATCCGCGACGGACGCAAGCTGCTTTTGACCGATACCGGACGCGTGGTGTTCGAGCGCGGGCTGGCCATTCTTGCGGAGTTCCGCCAGCTCGAAGCCGAGCTTGGAGACATTAACCATCTGAATAAAGGCATCCTGCGCCTCGGCATTCCGCCGATGGTGGGCATGATGATGGCCGGGCCCATCAGCCTGTTCCGTCAGCGTTACCCCGGCGTGGAGCTGAAGATTTCCGAATTCGGCGGTTTAACCGTGCAGCAGGCGGTGATGAACGGCGAGCTGGACGTGGCGATGACCGCCCTGCCGGTGGAGGAAGAGAGCGGGCTGGCCACGCTGCCGCTGTTTAGCCATCCGCTGTACGTGCTGGTGCCGCGCTCCGGCGACTGGCTGCGCATCGATTCAATCAGGCCAGAGCTGCTCGGCGAGCACCCGCTGCTTATCTATAACGAGGATTTTGCCCTGAGCCGCCAGCTGATGGCGCTGTTCAATCAGCACAGCGTCAAGCCGCGCATCGCGGTGCGCAGCGGCCAGTGGGATTTTCTCGCGGCGATGGTGCAGGCGGGCGTCGGGATTGCGATTTTGCCGCAGCCGATCTGCGAGCGTCTGGATAAGAACACGCTGCGCTGGATCCCGCTGGAGAGCGATTTGCACTGGCAGCTTGGGATGATTTGGCGCGAAGGGGTCTATCTGTCGCACAGCGCGCAGGCGTGGTTGCAGTGTTGTGAGGGGTTTTGGGTCTAGTCTGAATAGCCGGGTGGCGGCTTTGCCTTACCCGGCCTACAAGACTAGGGGCGAGGGGCTCGATCGGTTCCCTCTCCCCTAGGGGGAGAGGGCGAGGGTGAGGGGCAAAAGCCCACTACTGATTCTCGATTAACAACGCTTCCAGCAGATCCAGATCATGCAGCAGCTTTTGCAGCGTTTCGTTGCTGATTTGACGCGTGGCGCGCAGATGGTACAGCTCCGCACGCTCCGAGCGCAGCGCCGCCAGGCGGAAGCGGCGCTCCAGGTTCTCTTCCTGCAATGAGCTTTCCACGTCGTTACGCCCGTCCGCGCGGCGGCGTAAATTACCGATAACGCGGGAACTGACCTCCGTCAGCAGCTGGTTGTCGATGTTCTCTTCGGCGTCGGCGGCAAGGCGTTCCTCCATTTTCTGGATCGCCACAATCGCCACTTCTGCCGTCGCCGCACGGGCAATACGCTCCTCTTTATGCTGCTGGGAAGAGTCGCCCATATCGATGTGCTGGAGCAGGATTGGCAGCATCACCACGCCCACGAACAGCGAGAACAGGATCACGCCCGCGGCCAGGAACACCAGCTCGTAGCGCGCCGGGAAGACGTCTCCGGTCGGCAGCAGCAGCGGAATCGAGAGCACACCGGCGAGGGTGATCGCCCCGCGAACCCCGGCGAAGGAGGCAATCAGCAGCTCGCGCGTGGTCCAGGAGCCAAACTCCATCGGCTTTTTGGTCAGGAAGCGCTTGCTGAATTTCTTCATCGTCCACAGCCAGCCGAAACGCACCAGCATCAGCGCGATATAAATCAGCACGATATCGGTGAACAGCATCCAGGTTTCCACGTTCGGGTCGGCTTCTGCCGCCACCAGGGAAGACTCCAGAATGCCCGGCAGCTGCAGGCCCAACAGCAGGAAGACCATGCCGTTAAACACGAATTCAAGCATCGCCCAGGTGCTGTTGGCGCGCAGACGCATCGCCAGCGGCGCGCGGCGCATTACGCCCGCGCGGGTGATGGTCATCCCTGCCGCTACCGCCGCGAGGATGCCCGACACGCCAATGTGTTCGGCAATCAGGTAGGACGCGAACGGCAGCAGGAACAGCAACACGATCTGCGTGGCGGGCTCATCGCCGCCCCAGCGGCTTAGGAAGCCCAGCGAGCGGCCGTACAGCCAGCTGACCACAAAGCCCGCCAGGATGCCGCCAATCGCCACCTTGAAGAACTCAAAGGTCGCGCCGCCCACGGTAAAGACCATCGTCCCCATCGCCACCGCGACGGCGAACTTCAGGGCCACCAGGCCGGAGGCGTCGTTCATCAGCGCCTCGCCTTGCAGGATGCCCATAATTTTCTTCGGAATGCGCCCTTCTCCCACAATGCCGGACAGCGCCACGGCATCGGTCGGCGACAGTACCGCCGCCAGCGCAAAGGCCGGAATGAGCGGAATGCCCGGCACCGTCCAGTAGATCAGGAAGCCAATCCCGACCACCGTCACCACCACCAGCGCCAGCGCGAGGCCGAAGATCTCTCGCCCGTGTTCGAGGAATTCGCGGGTCGGGGTTTTCCAGCCGTCAGCGAACAGCAGCGGCGGAATGAAGAGGACAAGGAACAGCTCCGGGTCGAACTCGACGTGCAAACCAAACGTCGGCCAGGCCAGCAGCGCACCGATGGCAATTTGCATTAATGGCAGGGGTAACTGAAAGGGCAGCACGCGAGTGACTACCCCGGACAGCGAGACCACTAAGGTCATGATGAGTATTGTGAAAAAGATTTCCATGCGTTCCCTGTTTGCAATGATTCTTGTGTACAACGGAAGGCGTCGTGCCTTAATTCTAGCCCCATGAGAGTAACGCAAATGACAACGGCTTGTGTTCTGAAAATAAAAACGGGCGGCATTTAGCCACCCGTTTTCGCATCAATCGACAATTTAAATTGCCCAGCCGCCCGCGTAGAAGGCGACCAGCGCCACGGCAATCACCACCGTGCCGATGTTCAGCTTGCGCCATTCGCCGGAGACCACGCGGCCAATCACCAGAGAGGCGAAGCCAATCATGATGCCGGTTACGATGTTGCAGGTCAGCACGATGAACACCGCGGTGATCAGGCCTGACATGGCGTCAACGAAGTCCGCGAAGTCGATTTTCGCCACGTTGCTCAGCATCAGCAGGCCGACGTACATCAGCGCAGGCGCCGTCGCGTACACCGGTACAAGGTACGAAAGCGGAGAAAGGAACAGGATCAGCAGGAACAGCACGCCCACGGTAATGGCCGTCAGACCGGTTTTACCGCCTGCCGCCGTACCCGCGGCGGATTCAATGTACACCGCCGCCGGCGCTGCACCCACCAGGCCAGAGAAGACGCTGCTCAGGGAGTCGGTGGTCAGCGCTTTGCCGCCGTCGATAATCTGGCCGTCTTTATCCAGCAGGTTCGCCTGTCCGGCGACCGCACGGATGGTGCCGGTGGCATCAAACACCGCCGTCATCACCAGCGCCAGCACGCTTGGCAGCACAATCGGGTTCAGCGCGCCCACGATGTCCAGGCTGCCAATCAGGGAGTTGCCTTTGTCATCGCTCAAGGATGGCATGGCGAAGATGCCGGAGAAGTGAACGTTCGGATCGAAAATCAGGCCGACAATCGAAATACCGATGATGGTCAGCAGAATGCCGCCCGGTACCTTCAGTTTTTCCAGACCGATAATCACCGCCAGACCAATCAGCGACATAATCACCGGGAAGCTGGCGAAGTGGCCCAGCGCAACCGGCAGGCCGTCCAGCGGGTTCTTGATAACCAGACCCACGCCGTTCGCGGCGATCAGCAGCAGGAACAGGCCGATACCGATGCCCGTGCCGTGCGCCACGCCCTGCGGCAGGTTGCGTAAAATCCAGCTACGAATGCCGGTAGCGGAAATAATGGTAAACAGCACGCCCATCAGGAACACCGCGCCGAGCGCAACCGGCACGCTGATCTGCTGACCCAGCACCAGGCTGAATGCAGTAAACGCGGTAAGCGAAATGGCGCAGCCGATAGCCAGCGGCAGGTTCGCCCACAGGCCCATAACGATGGAGCCGACGCCGGCAACCAGACAGGTCGCCACGAAGACGGCCGCAGGCGGGAAGCCCGCTTTGCCCAACATGCCCGGCACCACGATGACGGAGTAAACCATCGCCAGAAACGTTGTCAGACCGGCAACCACTTCCTGACGCACGGTGCTGCCGCGAGCAGAAATTTTAAACATGGCGTCGAGTGAACCGCCATTACGCGCAGATGGCGTAGACATAGAAAACATCCCCTGAGAATTTTTTATAGAGCGTTTTTGTAAGACGTGGTGGAGACTCCACTGCCAGCGAAACGTCATATCCCTGTGCTGCGTTTGCGACGAATAGGGGCGTCACAAAAAAAGCAAACGTTTAGCTCCGCGCTTACAAAACGGGTGGTCAATTTAAGGCAAACGATTATCTAGCCTAATCGCCGCCCTTTTCAACTGAACTTTATCGTTTATCGCTAAAATTCGCTTATGACGATGAAGAAATAACCAGAGGATGCGCAAACGTTATCGTCTGTGCGCAATTTGGTAACATTTTACCCCTCGCCCGGGATCGTCAGCGGTCCACCCTGTTCCAGGGTTCTTTGCCAGGCGGAACGGTTCTCCACCCTTTTCTTCCACGCCTGGGTATGCGGCAGATTATCGATGCCGCCGCGCGCCAGCAGGGCAAAAATCGGGAAGCTCATCTGGATATCGGCCATGCTGAGGGATTCCCCGGCGAACCAGCTGTTTTGCGCAAGGTGCGATTCAATAAAGCGCGCGTGGGTTTCCAGCTGGCGGTTGAGATAGGCTTTTTGCACCCCCTGCCCGATGGCCTTGCCCAGGGTGCGCATACCAAAGGGGACGGGAGGTTTACCCAAGCTGCTAAACACCAGCTTCATCAGCAGCAGCGGCATCAGCGAGCCTTCGGCATAGTGCAGCCAGAAGCGGTATTGCACCTTGTGGGCCGGGTCCAGCGGCTTAAGCTGCGATTCGCCGTCGTAGGTTTCCTGAAGGTATTCCAGAATCGCCCCCGATTCGGCAAGAATCAGCCCGTTGTCTTCAATTACCGGGGATTTGCCAAGCGGATGCACTTTTTTGAGAGACTCAGGAGCAAGCATGGTCTTCTCGCGCTGGTAGCGAACAATCTCATAGGGCAGGGCTAGCTCTTCCAGCGCCCAAATCACGCGATGCGAGCGCGACTGGTTCAGGTGGTGAAGGACGATCATGGTTTTCTCCTGTTATTCATACTTTCTAACTATAGAAAATCGAACAACATCGCGAAAAAAATTTGGCGAAAAACCCTGCGTCTGCGCTGGCGAAAAATGCGCCCTTGCATAGAATTAAAGTGTCAGCACAATCCGGAACCTCCCCAACATGCTCGACACGAGGGGTGCTGATGTCGGGGGAAACCCTCCTGTGAACCAGCGGGATAGAGAGAAAGACAAAGACCGGGAAAAACTAAAGCGCCCTTCGTGGCGCTTTAGTTCTTTATTATGCTTTTTATTGGGTGACGCTTCGCTTACCCGGCCTACGTTCTCGGTTTTGTAGGCCGGGTAAGGCGCAGCCGCCACCCGGCAAACCGGCCGCACATACTCAATCCTCCTCCAGCAGCCGCGCCCCCGTCCCCTGCTCGCCGAGCCTGTCGCCCGGGTTACGCAGCGGGCAATCGCTGCGCGACAAACAGCCGCAGCCGATACAGCCGTCCAGCTCGTCGCGCAGCGCCACCAGGGTATGAATACGGCGGTCTAACTCATCCCGCCACTGGGAGGAGAGCTGCTTCCACTCTTTCGCGCTCAGGGTATGCCCCTCGGGTAAAACCCCGAACGCATCGCCGATGGTGGCCAGGGGGATTCCGATTCGTTGCGCAATTTTGATAATCGCCACGTAGCGGAGCACGTCGCGCGTGTAGCGACGTTGGTTTCCGCCGTTACGGATGCTTTTAATTAACCCTTTGCTTTCATAGAAGTGGAGCGCGGATACCGCCACGCCGCTTCGCTTCGCCACTTCACCGGGGGTTAACAGCGCTTTTATTCGCGGCAATCTCTTTTCCATAAAACCTCTTTACCTCAAGTTAACTTGAGGAATTATACTCCCCCGCAGAGAAAACGACGAATCAACAGAGATAGTTGTATCTACAGAGGGGCAACCTTATGTCGCATCAGCAAATTATTCAGACGCTTATTGAATGGATTGATGAACATATCGACCAACCGTTGAACATTGATGTGGTCGCTAAGAAGTCGGGCTATTCGAAATGGTATTTACAGAGAATGTTCCGCACCGTCATGCATCAGACGCTCGGGGATTACATTCGCCAGCGCAGGCTGCTGCTGGCGGCGCAGGCGCTACGCTCCACGCAGCGGCCCATTTTTGATATCGCCATGGATCTGGGCTATGTGTCGCAGCAGACCTTCTCCCGCGTGTTCCGCCGCGAGTTCGATCGCACCCCAAGCGATTACCGCCACCAGCTAAACTAGTGTGTATTTTGCAAAGGTTGCTGCTGCCAGGTCATAAACTCCTGGGGCGGCATCGCTTTGGCGAAGTGCCATCCCTGACAGTATTCCACGCCGCGCTTTAGCAGCCAGCTGACCTGCTCTGCCGTTTCAACCCCTTCGGCAATGGTTTTCAACCGCAGGCTTTGCGCCATCTCAATGATGTGTTCCGCAATCAGGTGGCTGGTGCTGTTGGTGGTTAAGGTGTCGATAAAGGATTTATCGATTTTCAGGATATCCACGTTCAGGGAGTAAAGGTTGTGCAGGTTGGAATACCCGGTTCCAAAGTCGTCGATGGCCACTTCATAGCCGGCCTGGCGGAACGCCTGAATCACCGGCGTGGTTTTCGGCACGTCGATGAACCCGCGCTCCGTGACTTCAATTTTGATCTGCTGGGCGCGCACCGAGTGGAAGCGAGCCTTGTCGGAGATCAGCGCAATCAGGCGCGACGAGTGGAAATCCGCTGCCGACAGGTTAATCGAAATATAGAGATGCGGATGCGCCGCGAGGAAAACGCCCAGATCGTTGAACACCTCCTCCACCACGTAATCGGTGATGCGCTCGATCATTCCCTCTTTTTCCGCCAGCGGGATAAACTCCACCGGGCTCATCACCTGCTGCCCGTTGAACCCCGGCCAGCGCAACAGCGCCTCTGCCCCTACGCACCGGTTGTTCTTAATATCGATAATCGGCTGATAGTGAACGCACAGCTGCCGCTTGTTGAGCGCGCGATGCAGCAGCCGTCCCGGCGAGTTAAATTCCCGGTGGGTGCGTGACCAGACCAGCAGAATAATAATGCTGCAAATCATGCCCAGCGGCAGGGTCAGGGTCGCCTGGTGATAAAGCGTTTCGTAGAAACGTTTATTTGAGGTGGAGACGATAGCGGCAATAGGACGTTTATCAGAATTCACAATCGTATAAAAACGATCATCTTTTTGAAATGTCGATTCCTTATGTCGAATCATCGAATTTAATAAGGAAACATTGGCCTGAGCGCTGACGGAAAAAAAGGCATTGGTCACGGTGTCATATACACCCCAGGCCAGGGAATGATCTGCCGACATAACCTCACTGTATGACAGTGGATTAACCACCACGACATAATTTCCACGCTGCATATACGTCATTTTATAGCCGGTAAAAAATGGCGTATCGCGATAATAATAGATAGCAACGTCAGGCTTGCGTTTGTAATTGGCAGGCGGAATTAAGTAAGGCTGTTCCGGGGTAAAAACCGTTGAGCAGAGAAATTGCTGGCCCTGCGCGTAAATTAAATCGGCAACGAACAGACGCCCGCGCATTACGTTCAACATATATTGACGATGCGCCGGGGTGCAGAGCTCGCCCTGGTACTTTTCAGCGGCGTCGCGCGCTAAATCAACTTGTTGAATTACAAGCTCTGTTTTATCTAACGCCAGTTCAGCAAAGGTGCGTAGCTGGGCACTTGTTTCACTGACGGCTCTTAACTGGGCAAACCATAGCGCAAGCATCACCGGCAGCAAAACTACCATGATGATCCCTACCACCCTCAGCATCTTGCGCTGCGCGCTACGATTCATTTCCCGCCCTATATCCCTGCATTTTGTACGCCTGTAGTAATGAAGGCCGGATGCTTTGATAAACAGGTGATTACGTTGCATGAATCATGCGAAGTTAGCAACTGACTTTTGGTATTAAAAATCCTAATTTTCGTTATGACGATAATATTCTCCCGTAAGCTAAACTGAAAGTATTCGTTCCGTTTCAATTAAGGAAAATAATTATCTAGCCAGGCGGGGAGGTTTTAAGATAACACAACAGCGGATCGGTGATTAAGCCAAACTATTGGCAGCATGAAAAAAGTACAACAGGGTCATGAAATTTCATGCCGCTTGCTAATGAGTACATTCTCAATTGATTTATAAATAATCAGAAGCCAGAACGGTTTTTCCTCTTCCGGTACGTTTCGCGTCATATAAAGCTTTATCGGCGCGGGTCAGTAACGCCGAGGTATCGCGCTGGCCCCGGCACACTTCCACCGCCCCCGCGCTAAACGCCAGCTCCAGCTTTTTATCGCCCACCACCAGCGGTTTCGCCTTCAGGGCCTGGCGCAGCCGGGTAGCTAGCCGCGTGGCGGCTTCGCCGTCGGCGCGCGCCAGCAGCAGTAAAAACTCCTCGCCCCCGACCCGCCCGAGCGCGGCGTGCTCCGGGCTGACCTCCCGGATCCGGTCGCAGAAATGGACCAGGGCGGCATCGCCCGTCTGATGCCCCCACTCGTCGTTGATCTGCTTGAAATAGTCCAGGTCGAACATCAGGACGCAGAAGTGGCTGTCGGCATCCTGCCGCGAGCTGGCCGCCAGCGCCGTTTTGAGCCGCTGCAATATTGCCGAGCGGTTAAGGCAGCCGGTGAGATCGTCCGTCGTGGCCTTCACCGCCAGCTGCTGTTCCGCCTTTTTACGCTCGGTGATGTCCAGCCCGATATTCAGGATCGAGCCGTCCGGCAGCAGGATGTTTGACCACAGGATGGTGAGCTGCGTGCCGTCTTTGCGCAGCGGATGCCATTCGTACATGTCCTTGAGCGGCGAAATATGCACCGACTCCCGCACCCGTCGGCGCTCCTCGGGGTCCGGGTAGAACAGCATCAGCGGATCGGAATGGGCAATGATTTCCGCCATGCTCCAGCCGAACACCTTTTCGCATTCCGCATTCCACAGCACGCAGCGGTTGTGTTTATCGAACGAGTTCATCAGCACCGGGGCGCGTTCAAACAGGGTCTTATACTGCGTGACCACCCGCTGCATCTCGTGCGCCGTTTTTTCCCGGGTGACGATCTCTTCGAAATAGTCTTTCAGCCTCTCAACCAGCACCACCACGATATTCTTGAGGATCGGCAGGGCGTGAAGCCGTTCATCAAAGGCTAAAAAGAAATACCCGCTGCAGCGCCAGTCGCGGGAGGAGAGTTTGCATAGCACCCCGCTTTGCAGCTGCGCGTGGCCGGGATGCTGAGGCGGAAACAGCGTACGGCCAATGTGCTCCTTCCAGTAGACCACCCGCCACGACCGGTGGTGTCGCGCCAGCAGGGTACTGGCAAGGAAATCCGTCACTTCAAACGCGTGGCAGGCGACGTCCCCTGCGCACACCACGCGCTGGAGGCCGTCATTGTCATCAACGCTGACCCAGGCGAGGGAGGCGCCCAGCGCCTTATTAATGGTTTCCAGCATTTCTGATAACGAACTTCGGGAATTCAGCTGTGGGATGAGCTTAGCCAGAGCGTGAAGCGCCTGCATACTGTCGTTGACAATCTCGCGTCGTTTTTCTTTCATCATTTTTTTCGCAGAGTATTAAATGATAAACCGACCGCAGCGCGTATTTGCATTCAGGAGTTAAGAATAACTGAATAAAAATTCAGTTTAATTAAATAACAGAGCGTGTGTAATTAAATCGATACAATTATCGAAAAAAAACCAGAAAATTCAAAAACCTGAATTATTCGCTGCGAGTACATTTATTTGTCCACTCAAGCATAATCCATAGGTTTTATACTGTAAATGTTATACAACTTCAGAAATATTGCAGAGGTTTAGCTATCTCAATGAATTTGCTGAAAACGGAGCGTAAAAAGCGCGCCTTAGCCTGCAAAGATATATTTTCGCCCAGAACTCAGAAGCATTTCCCGCACCTATATTTCCCCTCTTTTTCATCAACCTGACGCTGGCTAATAAAAGAACAAGTGTGATATAGTTCACACATATTCTGTAACGCAAAACACTGTTTCATTGCAGTTCGTCTGCTTTTTCGAGGATAGGTTTTTTATGGCAACCATTACTACCAGCATGGTTCTCCTGCGCTGGCCGTTATTGAGCGCGGTGTTGATGTTCTTAGCCAGCACGCTGAATATTCAATTTCGTAAATCCGACTACGCCGGCCTGGCGGTGATCAGCACCCTTCTGGGGCTTGGCGCAGCGTGTTGGTTCGCCATGGGCCTGCTTGGCATTACCCTGCTGGATATGGCCGCCGTCTGGGAAAACCTGAAGGTGGTGATGGTGGAAGCCATGAGCCATACTCCGCCAGACTGGCCGATGGTGATTACCTGATTAGCCCTGCCGCAGCGAGCCGGGTGGCGGCAACGCCTGACCCGGCTGGCGACACGGCCTCAGAAAATCCCTTTTTGCCGGACTTTTTGCATTTTCTCCACCGGCGCATCGACCTGACTCACTTCGACATTATCCCGCTCTGGCGCAGCCGCGCTGGTGCTTTTCGCCGTCATGCGCAGCTGCTGCAGGGCAAGCTTTTGCTGCTCCATCAGCGGCCGGAGCGCGGCGATCTCTTCGCGTATATTTTGCAGCGCCGCCAGCTCCGCTGATGGCTCATCAGACGGCGCCTGCGGCTGCGGCTGAAGCTCGGCCAGCAGCGTTTCCAGGGTGACGTTTTCCCGCCCAAGAGACTCCGCCACGTGGCGACAGCGCGCCGGATCCAGCATAAACAGCTGAAGCCCCGCCAGGTAAACGTCGCGGTGAAACGCGCGGATCTCCATATTCGAATCATCCACGCTGGCAGATTGCCCCACCGACTGGTGCCACTTCTGCAGCTGCTGCATCGCACGCAAATCCGCGTGCGACTGCTCCGGCGTCAGATGAAGAGACAGATTAACCCGGCGGATCTGCCCCTTACGCATCCTCGCCCACCTCAGCCATTACGGGCTCTGCCACGTTTTCCGCCCCGGCGTCGGAGTGGTAGAGGCAGATTTCGCGGGACAGGGCGCTTTGCGGGTTATCAATGCTCACCACGCGATCCCCGAGGGTCGCGTAAACCTCGCGGATCGCCCCTTCAATCAGGTGCGCTCCCCCGCCGACCAGGTAGACGCGGTTCGGGTTTTTGGCGAATTTCTTCGCTTCGTATGCCACCTGATCGCCCAGCTCCTGGATCTTGATCGCGATTTTTTCCAGGATCTCCTCGATCCGCGACTCGTCGTTGATCACGCTCTTAACGAAATCGAGATCGTGACGGCGCTTGATCAGCTCGTTCGCCACCAGGTAGCTCGAGTCGCTGTCCGCCGCAGCCAGCAGCTTGCGCGTGGCATCGGTAACCATCGCCACGCCGATTTCGTTGTTGCCGTAAATGGCCGAAACATCGTCGAACTCGCCGACAATCACGCCCATATCCAGGGTTGTTCCGCCGCAGTCAATCACCAGCGATTTGGTGAATTCGTTGACGTTCGAGTTGAGCAGGTGCGAAAGCGCCGCCGGAAGGCTTTCCGGCATCACCTGCACATCCACAATGCGGAACAGCTCGCCTTTGTTGAGCGTAATATCGCGCATCAGGTTTTTGCGCTTGGCTTCAATACGCTCTTCGTTACGCTGGCAGTCATCCGGGTTGTAGAACTGGGTGATCGGCAAGGTGACGATCACTTCCACGTCGCAGGGGGCGACGCCGGTTTGCAGCAGCGCATGGTGTACCGCCAGCAGGTTTAAATCGTCGTATTGATAGTCGATATGGGTAGTGGAGAGCGCCTTATCGGAGGTGGCATCGTAGGTGTATTTGGTGGTGCCGATGGTGTAGTTATGCACCGCCTGGCCGCGCAGCAGGGCGGCGCTCTTCCAGTCTTTGCGGAAGGAGTTCGGGGACACGACGGTTTTCAGCGTGCCGTTCTCAATCCAGCTGATTTTTACGTTGGTGGAGCCATCGTCAATGGCGAATTTTCTACGCATCTGGTTCATGAAAAGTTTCTCAGTCAATCTTGAATTAAGGGGCCATCCCTGGCGGCGCATACCTTGAGGGGGTATTCAGCGTCAGGCCGTTAGAGCACGGCCTCTTCAGTTAATATCCGGCGGGCACCCAGGTAGTGGTCCTGCCAGAAGGCGTCAGAAAGCTGGCTGACGCGGATATTCAGCCCGGTACGCGGCGCTTCGATAAACTCACCGTCACCGATGTACACGCCCACGTGGTCGGCACCCGGGCGCTGGTTAATGTTGAAAAACACCAGGTCGCCGCGGCGTAATTTTTCCTGGCGCACGGGGCGCAGCGTTCGGTCGTGGAACATGCCGTTGGCGGTGCGCGGCAGGTTGCGGCTCAGCACCGGGTTAAAGGCGTAAAAAACCAGACCGCTGCAGTCGAACCCCTGCTCGGGGGTTTGTCCGCCCCAGACGTAAGGTTTGCCGAGCTGCCGTTTCAGCTGGACGATCACCTGCTTCAACGAGGCCTGCACGCGCGGGCTGAGCTTCTCTCCCGGCAGCGGCTCCCAGATCATGTCGGTCGACAGCCGCCCCGGCTGCCAGCGCTTGTGCATAGCCAGCCATTCGCGGTTTTCCTCCCGCTCCAGGCGACGTTTTTCACTTTCGCGGCGCTTCTGTTCCGGGGTCGGGGCGACCACGCTCACGCGCGTCTGGGTTTTCTTCAGCAGCAGCGCCTTGTTGCGCATCCTGGCCTTTGCCGCCTTTGCCTTTTCCGCTTCGGTTTTGGTCTGGCTGCGGGGCGCCGCCTCAGCGGGGGCGCTCGCCCCCAGCGTCAGGCCGACGAGCAGCGCCAGGCAGGCCAGTTTCTGAAAATGGATAAAAGTGAACATCGAAAAACCGTTTATTGATTCCGGGAGAGTCTGTCGGCTATCGGCTTAATCACCTTTTCACCGTGCTGACCAAAGAACTGATACAACGATTCGCTGGCCGACTGCGTGAGCACCATGATCTCAATGCGGCGATTCGAGGAGCTCAGCGGATGCTCGGGATCGATAAGCATCTGATCCGCCATCCCGCTGACCTGCAGCACTTTGTTTTGATCCAGCCCGGCGTTGGTGAGCACCCTGCGCGCCTGCATGGCTCGCTCCCCCGACAGGTTCCAGTTGTTGTAGAGATCCTGATCGCGAAAACGCGTCGAATCCGTGTGCCCGGTGATGATGATCTTGTTGTCGATCTTATTCAGGGCGGGCGCGAACTCCGTTAACAGCCGCTTGAAAAACGGCGTCAGGATCGCGCTGCTGCGCTGGAACATCTCTCGCTTTTGATCGTCGGTGATCAGAATGCGCAACCCTTGCGGCACAATCTCAATTTTCAGGTTTGACTGTGCATCATAGGCTGAGGTGATCTTCATGATGATGCGGGCAAGATCTTCAATTTCGTTCTGCGAGCGCGACGTCACGTCGTCCAGACTCTCGCCCTTCGCCAGCGCCTCGGCGTTCACAGAGGCTTTCTGCTGCGCCTTTTTCGCGGCGTCGGTATCACGCTTCTCCGTCACGGCGATCTTGCCGCCCACGCCGTGAGGCTGGGTGATGGGTGACAGCGTTTGCCCGTCAAAGATCGACTGGCCGTTGAGCTGGGAGACAATCTCTTTACGCTCCTCTTCCGTTACCGACCCCATGATCCACAGCACCATAAACAGCGCCATCATCGCCAGCGTAAAGTCGGCGAACGCCACCTTCCACGCGCCGCCGTGAAAGGCATCATGGCTTTTGCGCGAGGAGCGTTTGATGATCGTGGTATGTTCTTTTGCGCGACTGCCCCGCATCAGGATTCACCCGTCATCTGGTTAACCCAGCCGTCGAGGGTGGCGAAGGTTGGCTTCGAATCCAGCGGCAGCATTTTGCGCCCGGCGTCCACCGCCAGCAGCGTCGGTTTTCCGGCAACGTGGTTCACCAGCACGGTACGCACGCACTCGATGACCGCCATCAGCTTTTTGGTGCGCTGCTCCATGGCGTTCGCCACCGGATCCATCAGGCAATAGCAGAAGAACACGCCGAGGAACGTCCCCACCAGCGCCGCCGCAACCTTAACGCCGATCACCGCAATGGAGCCGTCGATGGATTGCATGGTGATGATGATCCCGAGTACCGCCGCACAGATGCCAAAGCCCGGCATCGCTTCCGCCGTACGCTGCAGCGAGCGGGAAGGCTGAAGAAGGTTCTCTTCCATCGCCACCAGCTCCTGCTCCAGGATACCTTCCAGCTCGTGCTCGTTGATTTTGCCCATCGCCATCAGACGGAAGTTATCCGCGATAAAGGTGATGATGGCTTTGTTTTGCAGGATTAACGGGTACTTCTGGAAAAGCGGGCTGCTTTCCGGAACTTCGATATGCTCGTCCAGCACCTTCAGACCACCGTCCTGAACCAGCTCAAGCAGTTCATACAGCAGCATCAGCAGCTGGCGCTGGTACTCGTCGGTATATTCGTTTTTACGCATAATGCCGCAAAACTGACGGTACATTTCCGCCAGCACCGGTTTAGGGTTGGCAAGCACCATCGCGCCCAGGCCCGCCCCGAGAATAATCACGATCTCACCGGGCTGCCAGAACGAAGCCAGACGCCCACCGGACATAAGAAAACCGCCTACCACGCAGGCGAAAATAATGAAAATACCGAGAAACTTTTGCATATACCTTTCACTTCTGGAAAAAACACTGGATCTTCTGAGCGATCTTTTTATTGAGCTGACAGACGCGCGCCTCGGTAAGATCGAGGACTAACGCAATCTCTTTTAAACTCATTTCCTGCTGGTAATAGAGCGTGAGAATCATCTTTTCACGCTCATCAAGGCTTGCCAGCGCAGCCCTTAACGTGCCGCTGGTGACCATTTCGTCCTCCAGCGAGCGGGTATTCAGGGTGCCGTTCAGGGCATCTCCGCCCAACAAATCATCAAGGCTTTCCAGCGTCTTCGCGCAGTCCAGCAGTAAATACTCGTGGTACTCCTCGGCGGTGATGGAAAGGTGCTTGCTGAGCTCGTCAAAGTCTGGCGTTTTGCCCAGCCTGCGCGTCAGCTCCCGGATCGCGTCGTTAATTTTGTGGCTTTTCTGGCGCAGCCGACGCGGGCGCCAGTCCAGCTCCCGCAGCTCGTCTAACACCGCGCCGCGAATACGCTGCGCGGCATAGGCGCCAAACTGCTCGTCGGGATGACCGTAGCGGCGCAGAGAGGTTAAAAGCCCCATCAGAGCAATCTGCTCCATGTCCTCTTTTCCCATCACGCTGCTCGTTTGCCACGCAAGCTGTTTCACGATCCGATGCACCAGCGGCAGATACGCGTTGATATAGCGCGCTTCATCCGCCGGGGTCAGGGAGTCGTCAGCAATAAAATCCATCATGTCCATCTACTGCCGCGACTTACTGGAAGACCATTTTGCTGATAATCACGTCTTTAAACGGCATCCGCGTGTTGAGGCTCTCGAAGCGCTGGGCGTAAGCCTCCATCAGCTTGTCGCGCAGCAACTCCACGCTCATGTCGCGCACCGCGTCGTACTCCATCGACGACAGCAGGTTGACCGTCGCGCCGCGAATGGCCGGGGACATCTCCTCCGCACGCTGGGCATCGCTGGCAGAATTAGCGGCCAGCGCCAGCTCCAGCAGCAGGTAACGTTCGGCATCGCGATGGCTCTTCAGCGTAATAACGACGTTCTTGATCTCCACAAACTCCACTGAGCTCTCTTCTGAAGATGAAAACAGGCTGCTGAAGGCTAAGCGCTTTCCCTCGTCCTGACTCAGCATATGCGTGCCAAAAACGGTCAGCGCGGCGGCAACAATGGCGGCGATAAGGGCAATTACCAGCCCTAATGAAAATGTCTTAATGGTCATAGTGGGTCTGTTTACACCGTAAGTAATACTGAATCGTCTTTGGTAAAGGTTGCCTGAGTCTCCTCGGCGGCAATCTCTGCGCCTGCGGCCGGGCTCTCCTGCGCGGCAAGCATCTGCTGCTCTTTGTGCCCCTGCTGCGATTGCCCCGACTGGGAAGAGACCTGCACGTTCACCTGAACAAAGTTCTGCTCCGTCAGGCTCTGGCGAAGCTCATTGCTTATTTGCTGCAGCGCGCGGTAGGTTTCGCCGTTGCTGGCGCTGATATGCACCTGCATCCTGCCGTTTTCGATTTGCAGCGAGATGTCCACTTTGCCCATCTCCGGCGGGTCCAGGCGGATGGTCGCGTGCTGAACCTGATTTCTGACCTGAAGCTGCAGGCGGTCGTTGAGCGCGCCGTGCAGCTGCTGCGCCCACTTCGCCTCGTCGGCGTCCATTTTTATCGGCGGCAGGTTAACCGCCTGTTTTTCTACCGCGTGGGTAAAGGTCTGCCCGGCGGCGGTCTGTCCGGCTACCGGAATGAGCGACATCACCGGCTTTGCCAGATCCGGCACCGTCGGTTTCACCGCGTCAGCGATGGGCTCTGGCGTCACGTTCGCCACGGCTGGCTGGGCCTGCACGCCGAGCGGCGTCGCGTTTACCGGCTGCCCCACCGTCATGTTCTGTAGCGTCAGGGCGTCGCCCCCTCGCGGGGTGCTGGCTGAGGTGGCATTAAGCGTTTTGACCGGCATCTGGCTTGCCGCGAGCAGCGCGTCCAGCAGCTGCTGGGGAGAGCCAATCAGGTCTTCAACGCGCGGGCTGGCGTTACGCTGGTGCGTTTTATGCTCGTCGTCGTCCGCGGCGGCCTTGACGTCCGCCAGCACCATTGCGGTATCGCGCTGCTGTTCGCCGCCCATCAGGGCGTTGATGATGCCAAGCAGCGCATCGTTAAAGGCGGGCTGCGCCTGCGTGCCGGTGTCCAGCACCTGCGGCACGTCGCCTGCCGCAGGCTGAGCCAGTGGCGCGTCATCGGCGCCAGGGGCAACCGGCAGCGAGGTCAGTTGAGAAAGCAGCAGATTCATTGGCCCATGTCCTCTGCCCCGGCAAACTGGGCATACGCCGTAGCCCCTTCCTGGTTGCGGCGGGTGCGTGCAATCTGCTTTTCCAGCTCGTCGCTTTGCGTCTGGCAGTATTCGCTTACCCGGGCGTGCGCCTGGCGCAGCGCCTCAAGGGCGTCGCGTTTTTCTGCCGTCAGCGTTTGTCCCTTTAGCGAGGTCAGCAGTGCGGCGATCCGGGCATCAACGTCCTGCACGGCCGGCCAGTCGTGCTGACTGGCCGAGTGCTCCAGGGAACGCGCCAGAAAACGCATAACCTGAATATCATCCATTCTGCTGCCCCATCTTCTCCCAGCCGTCCTGCAGGTTACGCAGAACCACTTCCACCTCTTCCACGCTGGTGACGGAGAGCTTATGGCTGGCATCGTAAAGACGATAAACGCAGTAGTCGTAGAGATTGGCGAGGCTCAGCGCCAGTTCGCCGCCCTTTTCAAAGTCCAGCGAGCTGGTCAGCGCGTTCAGGATATCGATGCACTTGTTGATGCTCTGGACTTTGCGATCGTAACGACGCGCCGCGATATGGCTCTTTGCGCGCACCAGTTCATCCATCAGGCCGTTAAACAACATCAGCACCAGCTGATGCGGATTGGCGGCGGCGGCCTGGATAGCCAGGTCGGATTGCTGATAGTGGCCGTAGCCCTGCTGTTCGTTCCCGTACATAAAAGCGGTGATTTCCTTAAGCTAAACCAAACATACTCATGGTGTTGTTCATCTGCGCCAGCGCCTGCTGCAGCTGGGTAAACTGCTTCAGATAGCGGTTGTAAGAGGCCTCATAGCGCGTATTCATTGCATCGGTTTTGGTGTCGATGTCGTTCTGCTGGCGGGTCAGGATGTCCTGACGGCCTTTCAGTAAGCCATTGCTGGAGTTGAGATAACGGTCGAGGGACTTGTCCATCGCCGTCAGCATCCCCTCCTTGCCGTTAAACAGATCGTTCAGCTTCTGCGGATCGGCTTTGATCGCCTCGTCGAGCTTTTTGCTGTCAATTTGCAGCTTGCCTTCGCGGTCGGCGGTGATGCCGAAATCGGACATCCGCTTGTCGCCAAACATCTGACGCATGACGTCATTCAGCTCGCGATCCAGCGACGACATGGTGGAATCGCCGGCCAGCGCGCCGCGGCTCTCATCGTCCCCGTTACCGCTCTTGGTCAGCTTGGTCAGGGTGTCCTGCAAGGTGTTGTAGGCGTCGACGAAGGTTTGCAGCTGCTCTTTGGTTCCCGAGCTGTCCGTTCCCACCGAAATGGTCAGCGGTTTGTCTTTTTCCGTCACCGACGTCAGCTCGATGGTCACCCCGTCGATGAGCTTATCCAGCGTGTTCGAACTGTTGGTGAAGGTCATTTGACCCATTCTGATCACC
Source organism: Enterobacter soli (assembly GCF_964208575.1). GTDB lineage: Bacteria > Pseudomonadota > Gammaproteobacteria > Enterobacterales > Enterobacteriaceae > Enterobacter > Enterobacter soli_A. The sequence goes on from NZ_CAXOFU010000016.1 coordinate 54,825, forward strand.
GAGTCCGACGCCTCTGAGATAGTCTGCGGATTTGAGAGATCTAACCCGTTCGGGCTGGTCACCGAGATGGTGTTTTTCAGCCCGCTCTCGTCGCTGCTCAGCATCAGGGTCACTTCACCGTCGGTGCGGATCAGCGATGCCGTCACGCCCGGGTTATCTTCATTCCCGTTAATCGCTTTTGTCAGATCGCTCAGGCTTTCCAGATCGGTCACGTCGACGCTGATGGTCTTAGCGTCTGCGCCCGAGCCGAGGGTGATGTCCATCGTGCCGGACGCATTTTTGATCGCGTCATCCGTCATCTGGCCGTAGCCAATCTGGTGGGCGGACGCCAGCGAATCGACCTCGATGTTGTAAGTCCCTTTCAGCGCGCTGGAGTTGGCGGTAACGTTGGCGATCCCTTCCCGGTTCATGCTGACGAGATTTTTCAGCATGCCTTCGTTGGTTTTATTCAGCCCGCTCATCGCCGTGCGGAAATCGGTCAGCGCCGTTTTCAGCGCATCGAGCGCGCTCTTTTGCGCATTCATCGTTGTTGTTTTGGTCTTCAGCTGGTTTTGCAAAGAGGCAATGTCATACGTCGCCAGCTGCTGAGCCAGAGTCTGCGGATCGATACTGCTAAAATCGGCCATCGTGTTGTTCTCCGTTCGCCCTGTCGCTAAACCATGACTGTATTAAGCAAACTGCGTGCCAAGTTTTATATGATTTAAAATCAACAGGTTAGATTAGTGAAGGAAGGCAGCCTTCCCCTGAAGGGGAAATACAGGAAGGGGAAAAGCCGCAAACAAAAACACCGCCTTACAGCGGTGTTTTATTAACGGTGCGGTGGATTAGCCCAGCAGGGACATCACCATACCGGACATGCTGTTGGACTGTTTCAGCATGGACATGCTGGTTTGTGCCAGCATCTGGTTACGGGTCATGCTTGACGCTTCAGACGCGAAGTCAGCATCGCGGATGTTGCCCAGCGCCAGGTCGGTGTTGTCTTTCATGTTCGCCAGGTTAGCCGCGGTGTGGCCCAGACGGTTGATGTTCGCACCCAGCTTGGAGCGCAGCGTACCAACCTGAGAAATTGCGCCTTCGATGCTGGTGATCATGCTCTGCGCACCGGAAACGGTGGTCAGCGCGCCGGAAGCAGTCAGCGCACCCAGGCCGCTTGCGCCCTGAACCGCAGTCAGGTCTGCACTGACGTTCAGAGTCAGGCTTTCACCTTCAGATGCACCGATCTGGAAGTTCATCTCTTTAGTGAATTTACCGCCGCTTGCGAACAGGCTCTCACCCGCGTATTTGGTGTTACCCATGATGTTGTTCAGTTCGCTGTTCAGCTCGTCCATTTCAGACTGCAGCGCTGCACGATCTTCAGTACCGTTGGTGTCGTTCGCTGCCTGAGTGGCGAGGTCTTTCATGCGGTACATGATGTTGCTCACTTCGTCGAACGCGCCTTCCGCAGTCTGCAGCAGTGCAGTCGCGTCAGAGATGTTGCGCTGAGCAACGGCCATACCGTTGGTCTGACCCTGAAGACGGGTTGCAATCTGCAGGCCAGCCGCATCGTCAGCCGCAGAGTTGATGCGTTTACCGGTACCCAGACGTTCCATCGCAGTGGATAACATGCTGTTAGATTTGTTCAGGGCGTTAACGGAAGCCATGGAAGAGGCGTTAGTAAAAATTGAAAGTGCCATTTTAGAATTCTCCTTATGAACCTGTCTGTCAGGTTCTTCTCTCTGGTACTCAGGTAAAACGACACACCCTCGCCAGGAATTAAATCGACGATCGAAAAAAAATTATTTTTCTTCTCTAAACGGGTACATAGCCGAAATATTTCTCATTCCCATAAGAGGATGCGAAATAACATTAAAAAAAGAAGGGAATATAAAGCGACACAGACGAAGCGATACTTAAATGTACATTACATTTTCTTACGTTTTTTATTTCAGTAATGGAAAAAAACGGATTCCAGAGGATTCGCCAGAAAACATATTATTTACATGCCAGCGTTAATTGTTAATAAATCGATCAATGCGCTACGCCATTTAACTTTTGCTGATGAACATTAATACTCTTCCAAATTATTCGTTTAATAATTTGTTGCATATCACACTTTTATCGCGTAAAAATGTGCCACGGAAGCGAAACTTCCTAAACACGCCTAAGAAAAGGCCTGGTTTGCCGGGTAAAACTTCCTCTGCATACAGACGGTTTTTTGCGTTTCATCCCCCGGAATTTCCTTTTCTTTGCACAACTTCCGCAGGCAAGCGGCAATTCTCAGTGAATTTTAAACGGATTTAATCATTAATTTACGTTAAGCATTTCGTGCATTTAATGCGCAGTGCCGGGCAAATTAAATTCTTCAGGAGTGGGTAGCAACCATCACTTGCCATGAATAAAATTTATTATGCGGTAAATAACTGGTTAATTGATTTACCCTCAGGCTCGATCATCAGCCTTGTTTCCGGTGAACGTAAGCGACTCGGCGAGTACCAATTAAAATTACTTGAAGTCCTGGCGGCAAATGCCGGACAAATACTCACCCGCGAAGAATTGACGACCCTTGTCTGGGAACGCCGGGTGATAGGCAATAATAGCCTGCCTAACGCCATCCATGCCCTGCGCACCGCGCTGGAAGACGATGGTAAAAAACAGAAAATAATCAAAACGATCCCGAAAAAGGGCTACCTGCTGGAGCAAGCCTGGTGCCGCTGCGTGGAGCACGAAAGCGATGAGCTGGATCCCGCCGCCCGAGCAGCCCTCCCCGAGGAAGAAGAAGAGAAAGCAGAGGAAACGACGCTCCCTGTGGAGCTGCCGCCAGCGGAACAGCCCGAGCCGGAAGCCTGCGTTATTCCCGACGTCCGGGTCGTGCCGCCCGCCCGTCCGCCGTTTCCGCAGCGGCTGATTGGCCTGCTGGCGCTGATCGCCGTGGTGATTGCCAGCGCGATTGCAGGCTGGCATTACGCGAACTCGCAGGGGTCAAGGCTGGTGGCTACCGAGCAGGAGGCGGGGGTTTACAGCAATATCCGCATCTACGAAATCTCAGAAGCGAACCGGCTGGCGATGAACAAAGAGGATTTCTACAGCAAGATCAAAGATACGCTGTACGCCGTGAATCAGCAGATCAAATCCCAGTCCACCACCATGACGGTGTATTACCAGAGCGTCGATCAGACGCTGAATTACACCTTCGCCCTGAGAAGCAAATGTGCCAAAAAGCAGCTGGTCATGGCGATTTACCACTGGCGCATTAACCCGACACAGTTGAACAACCTGATACTGCGAGAAACGAGGAGGAAAATCAGTGAGATGGAAGTTTGTTCTTAACTGGAAATGGCTGTTGTCATACCTGCTGGTTGCCGCCACCGTCTTTTCCGGCGTCCGGTTACTTACCCCAGCCGCAAAGCAGCAAACGGATGTGGAAGGCTTCCTGCAGCTCGGGTTTTACGATCTGATGTCACGGCGAAAAGAGATTTACGATTCGCACATGCAAACCGTCAACAACGCCATTTTGACGACCATCACCAACCCGAACGATAACCGGTTCGTGCTGAAGGGGAAGTTTAGCGAAATCAACGAGCAAAACAGCAAGCGCTTCTTCACCTATACGCCTATCTACTACAGCACGGCGCAGAAAGGGCTGATGATTGATGGCCTGGTGGATATGCTGATGCACGTGGATTTCTGGATGCAGCCCGTTTACGTCGGTAACCAGCCGTTGGTTGTCGGGCAAAGCGGGGCCATTTTCCTTTACCCGCTGCGTAACTGAGGGTTTATCGCCCGCCGGACAGGCGCGGGCGAGATCTTATCCCAGCAAATTCTTCACCGTCGTCAGGGAGATATTCCCCTGCGCCGCCAGGGCCTGCGACAGCAGGCCGTACTGCCTGCCGCTGTTTGCCAGCGCATCCCCGAGGGCGCGGGACGTTTCCAGCGCTTCACGCGGATTATAGGCGGTAGACATATCCTGAATGCGCGCCGACACGCGCTCCTGATGCTGGTGCAGCTTGCTCCGCTCGCGGGTGATTTGCTCCAGCGTCTGCTGCAGTTTTCCGCTCGCCCCGCGCTCCCACTGGCTGCTCAGCTGGCTGATATCGTCTTCGCGGCTCGCCTCCGCCTTTGGCGCCAGCAGCGTAAAGGCGTCCGCCGGGAACTGCTGCCCTTCGCCGCGCACGCTCAGGTGCTGGCTGACCTGCGCCCAGCGGGACTCATCAACCTGAAAAACCGCACTCCCGTCATCGCCTAACGACGCGTGAATGCCCAGCCGACCCAGCCCGACGTTGAGGTGCATCAGCGCCTGCCGCGGCGTCGCCTGCGCCGGAATGGCTACCGCCGCCAGCTCCCGCTTGCTGCCCCCGAGCGCAAACACCAGGGTTTCACCCGGCGTCTGTTCCAGCAGGTTTTCTATGCCGGGCAGCGTAAAGCTCACCTTGCTCTTTTGCTGTAACGTCACGTTGAAGTTGCGGTCGACCGTCCCGCCGGACAGCGTATTGCGCTGCTGCAGCAGGGCGTTGACCGCCGCCGCCGGACGCTCGGTGCTTCCGCGCATCGCCTGATGGCGCAGCACCAGCAGCTGGTTTTCCGTTTCGGAGAGGTAATTCTCGGCCTTCTGCACCGCGGTAAGCTGCTGGTTCAGCTGAACGTTGTAGCGCAGCGGGCGGCGGGAGAGGAGCGCAGATTCCGGGAATACCGCCGCGCTTCGGCGTACCTGTTCAGGCGACTCCGCACGCGCGACGGCGGTGGCCGCCCCCGGCGTGGTTCTGACCGGGGAGGGCGTCGTGGTTAACGAGTTTGTCTTTAAACCGACTTGCATAGCGATTACAACATGCTGAAGAGCGAGAGCTGGCTGATCATGCTGTACGCTTTGTTGGTGATCTGCACCGAGTTGGTGTAGAGCTGAAGGTTAATGCTGGTCGTCGCCCAGTCGGTATCCGACAGGTCGCGCACCACCTGCTCGTTCGCGGTGCTGACGTCGGTATGCGCATCGCCGAGCATCGTCAGGCGATTCTGACGCCCGCCCAGATCGGTCAACAGCCCGCCGACGTTATCGCGCGCCTTGCCGGAGAGCGCCAGCATCTCGTCGATATCGTCCTTGTAGTCATTCACGGTCAGCGAAGGGTCCTGCATTTTGTCGCTCAGGGCTTTGAGCTTGTTCAGCATCTCCAGATCGTCACCGCTGCCGGAAAACGCCCCGACCACGTTGGTGTTTTCCGTGACGCTCACGCCGTTCGCCACCGTGGTTTCGCGCGTGCCGCTGTTGCCCTGGTAGACATATTTACCCTGCGCCTCGTCCCAGACCACCGGTTTGGTGTCGGTTTTGGTGCCGGAGAAAAGATAGCCCCCGCTTTCGTTCTGGGCGTTCATCGAGGCCACCAGCGAGTCGAGCATTGACGACAGCTCGGCGCCAAAGCCGTCCATGTCCTGATCGCTCAGCACCCCACCGTTTGCCGCCGACAGCAGCTTGTCGTTGAGAGACAGAAGCTGGTTGCTCATGGCGGTAACGTGCGCCTCCTGACCGGAAAGCGAGCCGCTCAGCCCGGTGATATTGCTCTGGTACTGCTTGATCGCCGACTGCTCGCGGTTCAGCTGCACCAGACGGGTGGCGGCAACGGGATCGTCAGACGGGACGTTGATCCGCTTCTGGGTGGCCATTTGCTCCATCAGCTTGCTGATGCGCGTACCGTTCGCGCCAAGCTGCGCCATCATGGCATCGGAATTATAAAGACTGCTGATTCGCATAGGTAAGTTCCTTAACGCCGGTTAAAACAGGCCTAACAGGTCGTTGAAAATTTGGTTTCCGGTGGCAATGACCTTGACGTTGGACTGATACGCCTGCATGTAGACCTGCAGGTTAATCGCCTCTTCGTCCTGGTTTACCGCGCTGAGATTGTTCCGCTGAAGCTGCGCCTGGTCATAAACTCCCTGCGCGGCTTCCAGCTCGCTCTGGGCTTTTTTGCTGGCGATACCGACGTTAGAAATGATTGCCGCCGCGCCTTCGTTGAGGCTCATGTTGCCCATTCCACCGATATCGACCTTGGTGTTTTTCAGCGCGATCAGCGCCTGCAGGTTGTCGCCGTTCCCCTGCTCGTCAGGCGAGCCCGACAGCGCCAGGTCATCCGGCTTGAGATCGTTAACCTGTAAAATGCCCTTCGGGTTGGTCAAATCGAAGGTAAACAGCGGCTTGCCCGGGTTGCCGTTCTTATCAAAGCCCTGCGCCAGCTGGTCGTTGAACAGCGTGGCGACGGCTTCCGCCATCCCCTGCACGGAGGCCTGCATGTCGGCCAGATCCCCGGTTTCATAATCGTACAGCGCGCCAAGCTGCCCGCCCGTAGACGGGTTCAGTGAGAAGGTGGTGTTGGAGAAGTTCAGGCTGAGCACCGGATTGCCTTCGCCATCCAGGCTGCTTTTCAACTCCCCGGCCACTTTACCGCTCACCAGCGGCTGCCCGTTTTTCATGGAAACGGAGTAGCTGCCGCTGCTGTCCTCGGTCACTTTGACGTCGGTATAGGCGCTGAGCTGCTTGACCAGCTCATCACGCTGGTCGCGCAGCACGTTGCTGTTACCGCCCGTGGAGTCCATCTCCATGATCTTTTTGTTGTAGTCGGCAATGCCGGACGTCAGGCTGTTGATCTGCCCGACCATGGTGTCGCGCTGGTTGGCAATCGAGCTTTTCTGGCTGTTGATGAAGTCGTTCATGTTATTGAAGCGGGTGGCCAGAGAGTCCGCCTGGTTCAGCAGCTGCTGGCGCTGGGCTTCGTTTTCCGGCTTTTCCGTCAGGGCGCTCAGCGCCGCAAAGAAATCATCCAGCCCGGTTCCCAGGCTGGTTGAGTCGGTGCCGATCACCTTCTCCAGCGAGCCGAGGTACTGGTTATTGATGCCGTAGTAGTTGGCTTTGCTGTTGCTCTGCCACACCTGGTTGGTCAGGTACTGGTCGGAAATGCGGCGAATGCTGTCGACCTGTACCCCCGCACCGGCGGACAGGCCGCCCTCGCCCATTGTCACCACCGAGCTTTGAATAATGCCCTGGCGGCTGTAACCCGGCGTCAGAACGTTCGAGATGTTCATGGAGGTGACGCTCATCCCGAACTGGGCCGCCTGCAGGCCGCTCCAGGCAATGTTGATCATATTCATCGGTTACTCCTGCCCACGGCGCATTACCGGTACGACGGGGGGTGTTAATTGCTGAGGATGTTCCTGTAAAGCGACCCTTTCCGCCCCGTTCTTAAGCCCGGCGCTCTCCTGCGGGCCAAGCTGGGTGATAATCATCCGGGCAATCCCCGTGCTCTGCTGCGAGGCCAGCTGCGAGGCGAGTTTGTCGTCGTAAAACTCCTGCATCATGCGCTGCTGCTTGCTGTCGAACGGGTTATCGTCCACCAGCGCCTGGGAGGCTTTACGCATCTGTTTCATCAGCGAGCGCAGGAACAGGGCTTCGAACTGCTCGGCGGCCTGCTCCAGATTTTGCGGTTTGACCTGCCCGGTCATGTCGCCAGGCAAGGTGGTCATATCCCGAGAAATGGCGTTTAACATTTCGGCTCCTTAAATCACCACCAGCTCGGCATCCAGCGCGCCGGCTTCGTGCAGTGCCTGCAGGATCGCCATGGTGTCGTCAGGCGACGCGCCGAGGCTGTTGAGGGTGTTCACGATGCTGCGCAGGCTGGTTCCGGCCGCGACCGTCACCATCTGCCCGCGGCCGCGGTTAACGCTGACGTCGCTTTCCGGAGTGACCACGGTCTGACCCGGACTAAATGCCCCCGGCTGGCTGACGTTGGACGACTCGCGAATGGTCACCGTCAGGTTGCCGTGGGAGACCGCCGCCGCATGAACGACAACGCCATCGCCAATCACCACCGTGCCGGTACGGGCGTTAAACACCACGCGCGGCGGCTGCTTGCCGGCGTTGATCTGCACGTCTTCCAGCATCGACATAAACGCCACGCGCTCCCCCGCCGACTGCGGGGCGTTGACCACCACGTTGGTGGCGCTTTGCGCCGTGGCGGTGCCGGAGCCAAACGCGTTGTTCAGCGCCATCGCCACGCTGTTCGAGGTTTTAAAGCTCGGACGCTTGAGGTTCAAAATCACCTGGCTGTTCTGCTGGAAGTCGGAAGGGATCTCCCGCTCAACCGAGCCGCCGTTCGGCACGCGCCCCACGGTCGGGGTGTTGATGGTGATGCTGGAGCCGCTGTTGCCTTCGGCCTTCATGCCGCCCACCACCACGTTACCCTGCGCCAGGGCATAGACTTCGCCATCCGCCCCGCGCAGCTGGGTCAGCAGCAACGTTCCGCCGCGCAGGCTTTTCGCATCGCCAATGGACGACACGGTGACGTCGATAGCCTGACCCCGCGCGTAGCCCGGCGGCAGCGTGGCGCTGATCGCCACGGCGGCCACGTTTTTCACCTTCGGATCAATTTTGGTCGGCAGCTGCACGCCAAACTGGCGCAGCATGTTGGTCACCGACTGGCTGGTGAACTTCACCTGGTTTTTATCGCCCGTTCCGTCGAGGCCCACCACGAGGCTGTAGCCCACGAGCTGGTTGCCGCGCACCCCCTGGATATCCACGACGTTACCCAGGCGTTCCGCCATCGCGCCGGTCGTCCACAGCAGCATCAGAAAAAGCATGATTTTTCGCATGACGGACTCCGTTAGATTGGGAACAGCGGGTGGTTAAAGAAGCGGGTCAGCCAGCCTGCGGAGTTGGCATCGCTGAGCGCGCCGCGTCCGGCGTAGGAGATACGCGCGTTGGCAATCCGCTGGGAAGAGATGGAGTTGTCACGCTCGATATCTTCGGCACGCACCAGCCCGGTAACGCGCATGTACTCATCCCCCTGGTTGAGGGTCAGCCACTTCTCGCCGCGCACGGCCAGCACGCCGTTCGGCAACACCTTATAGACCGCAACGGTGATGGCACCACGCAGGCTGTTTTGCTGCTGCGAGGTGGCATTACCGTTGAAGTTGCGGTTGCCGTCTATCGAGCCCGCCAGCTTGTCCACCGAGTGACCAAAGGCCTCCGGAATGCCGATAGAGACATCGTTTTTCTTGCCGAAATTGGTTCGCGCCTGCTTGCTGGCCTGCGTGGACTCGTCCAGCTTGATGGTCAGGATATCGCCCACCCGGTAGGCGCGACGATCCTGCGTCAGCGACCAGTTGTAGTTGGCGTTGTAAAGACCGCCGCCCTTCGTTTCCGCTGGCGGCATGGCAAAATCTTCCGGCGGCGCATAGGCCGCGTCGTCTTTATGTACCAGCAGAGCCGGGCTTTCACACCCGGCCAGCAGCAGTACAAAAAAGCCGATAACACACTGCTTTTTCATTTTTCGTTCACTTCACTTCACGCGTTACATCTGCTGCGTGACAAACTTCATCATGTCGTCCGCGGCTGAGACCATTTTGGCGTTCATCTCATAGGCGCGCTGGACGGTAATCATATCGACCATCTCTTCCACCACCTGAACGTTGGAGCCTTCAAGCGACCCCTGCTCAAGCTGACCGAAGGCCTCTTCACCGGCGACGCCTTCCACCGCTTCGCCGCTGGCGGCGGTTTCGCGGTACAGGTTGCCGCCAATGGCCTCAAGGCCGGCCGGATTGACGAAATTGACCAGGGTGATCTGCCCCAGCTCAACCGGTTCGGTTTCACCGGCGACGGTGGCGGTCACGGTGCCGTCTTTGCCAATCTGGATGTCTTTGACGTTATCCGGCAGCTCAATCTGCGGCACCAGCGGCAGCCCCTGCGCGTTGGTCAGCAGACCGTCCGGGTTCTTCTGGAAATTCCCGGCGCGGGTATAGGCGATATCCCCGTCGGTGGTTTCCACCTGGAAGAAGCCCTGCCCGGTAATCGCCACGTCCAGCTTCTGCCCGGTGTTCTGAATATTGCCGGTAGAGAACTCTTTCTGGGTGCCGACAATCTTCACCCCGGTACCAAACTGAATGCCGGTCGGCGAGATGTTGTTCTGGTCAAGCTGACCGCCCGGCGTGCGCTGATTCTGATAGAACAGATCGGCGAACATCACGCGATCGCGCTTAAACCCGGTGGTATTGACGTTCGCCAGGTTGTTGGAGATGGCGCTCATCTTCGCGTCTTGCGCGGCAAGGCCGGTTTTACTGATCCATAAAGCGGGATTCATCGTTATTCCTTACTCAATCAGGTATTACGCAACAAACGGTTGCCCGCCGTGGCCAGGTCTTCCGCGGCTTTCATCATCTTGATTTGCGCCTCAAACTGCCGGTTCAGCGCAATGCTCGACACCATCTCGTTGATGGCGGAGACGTTGGAGCTTTCAAGATGCCCCGACACCAGCTCGACCTCTTCCGTGCGCGGGTTGTTGGGCGCGTTGGTGACCAAAAACCCGGCGCTGTTTTTGCTGAGCTGGGAGGCGGGAATGTCCACCAGCTTGATGCGATCGACCTCCATCGGCGCCGCCACGTTGCCGTCGTCCGGGACGATGGAGATCACCCCGTCATCGGCAATGGTGATTGCCGAAAACGGCGGCAGCACGATGGGGCCGTTATCGCCCGACACGGGCAACCCGTCGATGGTCAAATCCCCGTCCGGGCCGACCTCAATCTGGCCGTTGCGGGTGTAAACCTCGCGGTTGCCACTCTCCAGCGTAATCAGACCGCTGCCTTTGATGGCAACGTCCAGATCGCGTCCGGTATCGCGCGTGGCGCCGGGGGTTAAGTCCACGCCGCCCTGCTGCTGCTGCACCAGGAAGCGGGAGGCATAACCCTCCCCCGCGATCTGCTGCGACATGGCGTTATCCAGATCGTGACGGAACCCCTGGGTGTTCACGTTTGCCAGGTTATTGGCGTGGATCTGCTGCTGGGAGAGGCTGCGCGACGCGCCGCTCACGGCGGTATAAATCAGGTGATCCATTACACCGCCTGGAACAGCGCGGTCATCATGCTGTCGTTGGTGCTGATCACTTTGGTGTTCGCCTGGTAGTTACGCTGCGCCGTCATCAGCCCAACCAGCTCGGCGGTCAGGTCAACGTTAGAGCCTTCCAGGGTGTTGGAGCTCAGCGCCCCCAGCAGGCCCGTGCCCGGCGTGCCGGTCAGCGGTGCGCCCGAGCTGGCGGTTTGCGTCCAGGTGGTGCCGTTTTCAGACGAGAGGCCGTTCGGGTTCGCGAAGGTCGCGAGAACCACCTGCCCCTGGAGCAGTCGTTCACCGTTAGAGAAGGTGGCGTAAACGCTGCCGTCTTTGTCGATAGTCTGGCCGGTGCGTTCGCCGGAGGCATAGCCATTGCCGTTTTTCTTACTGACCGCGAAATCGGAGCCAAACTGGGTGGTGCCGTTGTAGTTCAACGCGATATCAATCGTGTTTGCGCCCGTGACGTCCGCGGAGATGTTGATCGCGCCGTTAGGCGACTGCAACACGCCCTGCTCGGTGAAGGTCAGCGTCTGGGTGGTATCCAGCTTTTGATCGTCCATGTAGTAATGAACTTCCCACGCGTTATCCCCGGTCTTCACGAAGTACTGCTTCAGGGTGTGTTCACGGCCCAGCGAGTCATACACCTGGGTGGCGTCGGTGTGGTTGTAGGAGGACTCGTCCGCCGGATCGAAGGTGGTGGTTTTTGGCAGCTCTTCGTTCGCGTTCAGGTTTGCCGCAAAGTCCAGGGTGCTGGTCGCTTTCGCCGGGATAGAGCCACTGCTGATGGTCAGGTTACCCACCGTACCGGTCTGGATCGCGCCGTTAGCGCCGACCGGATAGCCCTGGAGATACATGCCCTGATTGTTAATCAGGTTGCCGAGGCTGTCGGTACGCATGTAGCCCGCGCGGGTATACGCCGTGGCGCCCGCGCTGTCGCGCATGACGAAAAAGCCGTCGCCGTTGATCGCCAGATCGAGGCTGTTGGCAGAGGAAAAGATGCTTCCGCTTTTGGAAATACTCTGGGCGACGCCGGTGACGCCTACGCCCAGCGGCTGGCCTTCCGCATACATAGAGGCAAACTCTGCGCGGCCAGACTTGAAGCCCACGGTGCCGGAGTTGGCAATGTTGTTGGAAATCGCGCCCAGCTGCTGGTTAATGGCATTCAAGCCCGAGATTGCAATATCAAAGCTCATAGTTGTTCCTGATTAACTCATTAGTCCCTTTGGGGTTTTGTCACTCGACTGCCCAAACTGCGTAATATTGTTGTAAGCCACTTCACCAATGCCGTTGATGTTCAGCACCGTCGAGCTGCCGTCGAGAGGAATACGCACGTTGTTCACCACGCCGCCCACTTCAATCGGCACGCTGCTGTCCTCAACGTCGGTGACCACGGACAGGGTGTATTTACCCTCTTTTAAGCCCAGCGCTTCCGGATCGATGGTGAAATCCACCGTCCCTTTTTCCTGCTTGCCGAGTTCGATTTTGGTCTCGTTACCGCTTTCATCCTTCACCACAACGGTGACGGTGTTGGCGGCGTGATCCAGCGTCAGGCGTCCGTCAATGCTGGTGGCGCCATCGGTTTCTACCGTGTCGGTCTGCACCATCACTTTTTGTCCCACCAGGTTGCCCGTGGAGAGGGTCTGGAGGTTGTCCATCAGCACGGCGTTGTTCGCCATCAGCTGGGACATGGTCTCCATCGACTGCACCTGGGTCAGCTGCGCGAGCTGGCTGACGTACTCCGTGCCGTCGGTCGGGTTGAGCGGATCCTGGTTCTGGATCTGCGCCACCAGAAGCTGCATAAACAGGTTGTTCATGCCCGCCGCGGTGTTGTCATTGGCCGATACGCTGCCGCTGTCGTAGGTGGTCGTGCCGGACTGGGTGGAAACTCCATTCACACTCATGAATTACGCCTCTCCAAGACGCAGCAGGCTTTGCTGCATGCTTTTTACATTGTTAAGAACGTCCACGTTGGTTTCGAAGTTGCGCGACGCGGACATCATGTCGGCCATCTCCTCCACCACGTTGACGTCCGGATACCAGACGTAGCCGTCGGCGTTTGCCATCGGGTGGTGTGGCTCATAGCGCTGAACCGCACTCCCCGTAGAGACCACGTCCAGCACCTGTACGCGGGCACCGCTCAGCGCTTTGTCGCTCATGAGCTGGTCGTTCTGGTACACCGCGGCAAAAACCGGACGGCGCGCTTTGTAAACATTCCCCTCGTCCACCGCCGGGGTTTCGGCATTGGCGAGGTTACTGGCGATGGTGTTCAGACGGACGGTTTGCGCCGTCATCGCTGAACCCGATACGCGATAAATATCGCTAAAAGCCATTTTTATTCACCTGATTCAATTACTTACCTTCAATTGCTTTTTTCAGGCCGGTGAATTTCATATTTAAAAACGCCAGGCTCATCTGGTAGTCCTGCACGTTTTTTGAAAACTCCGCCTGCTCCACATCCAGCGCGACGGTGTTGCCGTCCGATGAGGGTTGGTAAGGCACGCGATACATCTCCTGCGGCGCAGAGCCGGGAAAGAAATCCCGCTGCGAACGTTGCATCTCCGCGGCAAAATCAATATCTTTAGCCTGGAAATTGGGGGTATCGACGTTAGCCAGATTTGCTGAAAGCAGTTCCGCCCTGGAAAGTCGAAGTGCTACAGCCTGCGGATGAACGCCCAATGCCTTATCAAAAGTAATACTCACAGCTCACTCCTTTCTGATGATGGACACCTGCGATAGTCCGTGTTGCTACAGCATTTAAAGCAACTATCGTGCCAGGTTTATAACATCATGAATTTCATAAGCTTTTCATTAATGTCGCGCCGGAAAGGGAAAGGTTTTTTCCGCACGGTCATTCCGCCGCTGCTGCTTGCCGCGTGTGCCTTACCGGCCCTCGCCCAGCCGGCCCCCACCACCGCGCGCAAACAGGTTTACGCCCGCGTTCAACAGCAGGCCGCCGACGCCATTCGCCAGGAGGCGGAACGCAACCGCTGGGAGGACTACCAGGCGAAGCTGAACCTGTTTATTCCCTCAGAGATTTCGCAGTACGCCCCCTGCACCACGCCGCTCAGCGTGAGTATGCCGGGCGGCGAGCACCTGGATTTGCGGCGACTGCGCTTTGACGTGCGCTGCGAGAGCGGAAGCGGCTGGGACGTTGCGGTCACGGTGAAACCCGATATCTATTTGCAGGTGCTGATGGCGAAACAGACCCTGGAGCGCGGACACGTGCTGGCGGCAGGCGATCTCACGCGCCGGAAGTTCAATATCAGCAATCTGCGCGGCGGATACCTCACCCGCCCGGACGACGCGGTGGGGCTCACCGTAAAGCGCCGCGTCCGCGAGCTTCAGCCCATCAGCCAGAGCCAGCTTGATTCCCCGGTGATGGTCGAGCGCGGCCAGCGCGTGCTGATGGTTGCCGTGCAGGATGGCGTAGAGGCGCGCACCATGGGCATCGCCAGCAAAAAGGGGCGCAAAGGCGAGATGATTAAGGTCAAAAACGAAAGCAGCGAACGCGAGGTCACCGCGAGGGTGGTGGATATGGGCGTGGTCAGAACCGGCTATGTCTCCGCCCGATAAAAATATGGCGTACCGCTTAAGTTTTCGCGCTAACGCGCCGCTTTACCCCGGTAAGGCGTCAGGAAAGGCGATTTCCGCTGTGAACGTCCTGGCGAAAACGATCAATAAAAAACCGAAGATGGAGTAGCGCGATGAAAGTGACATCCACCCAGTATGCAATGACCAGCGCAGTGAATCAGGCCAGCGCCACGACCCCGACGCGCGTCGCAGATGCTGATGAGATGAAAACCACCCGAACCGCCGCCATCGACCCCGTTCTTGGCGATGCCCAGACTCAGCTGGCCGCGCTGCCAGAGGTGGATATGGCCCGCGTCAACAGCATGAAAGAAGCCATTGCGCAGGGCAAAATCAGCATCGATATCGATTCGCTGGCCGGCGCAATCGAGAAATATTATCAGAGGTAACAATGAGTAACGCCGCACAGTGCGTAAAAATGCTGGTTCAGGGCATGGTGGAAGATCGCGACACCTACACCAGTCTGAAGACCCTCCTTGCCGACCAGCGTCAGTGGCTGATCGCGCGCGATGCCGCGCAGCTTGACGTGGTCAACCCGCAGCTGATGGCGCATTACGAGAAGCTCTCCCACAACAGCAAGCAGCGCTATCAGCTGCTGACCCGTCTGGGTATCCCTGTCGGATCTGCTGGCCTGCGCACCCTCTTTTCCCGCCTTCCGGCTCAGCATCAGAGCCAGCTCAACGCGCTCTGGACGTCCCTTGAACAGGTGGCGGCAGAATGTAACGCCCTCAACGACAGCAATATTGCCGTTCTGACGATGCAGCAGGAGATCCTGCAAAACCTGTTGAATATTAGCGAGCCGGAAAACTGGCTTTATGAGCAAAGTTAAGCAGGTGTGCGGCTTAGGAAATGAAGTGACGGGTCTTTAAAAATGAGCAATCAAACGCGCTGTATCGGTTTCCTAATGGAGACCTCTTTTCACTACGAAGTTTATATCAACATTATCACTTCACTTCTTCACCGAGATATTCCGTGCGACATCATTATCAATGACGTCATTGAAGCGGAATATGTCAACAATATGATGGATTTCCTGGGAACGGTTAACGTTCCTGGGCTGCGCTTTATGCTGCTGTCTTCCGTCGTCAAACATGGAAAAGTGTATAGCTGCCTGGTGACGCCCTACTACCTTCCCTACGCTGAGAAGATTGCCTCTATTCATGTCCGCACGGTCTACGGTCTGGCGAAAAATGAATGGAACCATGCGGCGTGGAATACGAAATACGATTACATTTTGTGCTACAGCCATTACACGGCAAACGCGCTGAACCTGGCTTCGCGCGTTAAGGTGGTGGGAAACCCTCGCTTCGACGCCTGGCACAGCAAAACCTGGCCGCGTGAATTACCGTCCCACATCGCGCTCGACCCGGAAAAACCGACCCTGCTCTATGCCCCCACCTACGGCGAGCTAAGCTCTTTGCCCCACTGGGCAGAAAAGCTCGGTCGGCTGAGCAACGAATACAACATTATCTGCAAGTTACATCACGGCACGCTGTACAGAAAAGAAGAGCAGCCAGGCCTGAAAGCCGCCCGACGCCATTTAAAGAATATCGTTACGGATAATGCGTCAACCTTCGCGCTTCTTGACCGCGCTGACTACGTAATAAGCGACAACAGCGGTTTTATTTTCGATGCGATTAATGCGGAAAAGCGCGTTATTTTGCTGCGCTGGGACGCGATGGACGATCTGCTGATAAAAAACCGGTCGTTCAGCACCCTTGAAAGCCCCGAGCAGCAGATCCGAAAACTCCTTCCTGACGCGCGGGATATGGCCGATCTTCGCCTGTTCCTTTCCGGAGAATACCCGTGGCATGAAAAGGCCGCTGAACTGGATTACATCAGAACGGAATATTGCGATGCCTTTAACGACGGGAACGCCGGTAAACGCGCCGCGGATATTATTGATGAGGCAACGTCGGCACTGTCGGCCTGATTCTGATAGCAGAAAAAATAATGAAAACGATAATTACCTTTGGCACGTTTGACGTCTTTCACGTCGGCCATCTCAATATATTGCGGCGCGCTAAAATGCTGGGAGACCGGCTGGTTGTCGGCATCTCCTCAGACGCGCTGAATATGAAGAAAAAGGCGCGCCTCCCGGTCTATCTTCAGAATGAGCGCATGGAAATAATTGAGGCGTTACGGTGCGTGGATGAGGTTTTCGTCGAAGAGTCGCTGGAGCTTAAGGCCGACTATATCCGGCAGTTCAACGCGCAGACGCTGGTGATGGGCGATGACTGGAGAGGAAAGTTTGACCACCTTGCCCCGCTGTGCGAGGTGGTTTATCTCACCCGAACGCCCACCATTTCCACCACGTCCATTATCGAAACCATCAAGATACGCTAGATATTAAAAAAGGCGGCCCGGGCCGCCTTTCGTCAGATTAACGACAGTCCGCACAGCAGGGTGTAGTCGGCGGTATCCTCCCGACGATCCCCCTGTACCGCCTGCTGCTGCCAGCCATACCACGCGCTGAACAGGCTGATAAAATCGTCCTCCCTCAGCGCCGCGTTATCCTCCAGCCACATCGCGCACAGCATTTTCAGCTGGAAGAACTGACGCGTGAGGGACTTCAGCGCTTCACCGTAGTGGGCAAAGGCGCTGCCGGGGAAGAACTCGCCGTACAGGCGGTAGATCAGCAGATTGCGCAGGATGTGCGGCTGTTCCTCCAGTAGCAGGATGGGTTTCGCCTCCAGCTCGCGCAGGCGATCCTGGAGTCTTGCAGGCTCCATCACCGCCAGTTCGCTGAGTTTGAGCATGAACATCATCTTCTGCATCGGCGGCAGGTTCAGATTCAGGCGCATCGCCCCCATCTCGCCCAGGGCCTCCACGCGGTTCACTTCGATCGGCGGCAGCATGGTGAACTGTTCGTTCAGCACCCCGCCCTCGGCGAGCAGTGAAAGCTGTTCGCCCATAGTGACAAGCTCCTGAGGCTCGCACTGCTTTTCATCCACGTAGCGCTGGGCTTTGCTGAGCAACACGCCGATGGCATACAGGCTGCTTTGCAGGGTCAGCGCCGGATGAACCGCCATATTGATGCACTGCTGGTTCAGGGTTTCGTTCCACAGGTCGGCTCCGCGCCCGGCGGCCGACTCCGCTTCCCCGGCGTGCAGCACAAACGCCTGCGGGTTGAGCAGAATTTCGCGCGCCGCGCTGGCGCAGGCGGCGTTCAGGCTGTCGCGCTGCTGATTGCCGAGGGTCGCCTGGGTTTTCGGCCAGCCGTCCGACGCCTCCTGGCAGGCGGGGCAGTCACAGGCCTCTTCACGCGCGTTAAAGCGCATCACGTATTCAGGTTGATAATGTTCAATCATTTCCATACACCTGCTCCAGCCGCTGCAGTGGCGGCGTTCATCGTTGAAAATTTTTACGGAAAAACCAGTGGGTGCAATCGATGGCTTTGCCACTGGCGGGGTCTTGTATCTCGGGTAAAAAGGCGAAGCTCGGCTGCAGGCCCAGCCAGCAGTGGGCCTGCATTTGCGCGGGCCAGCAGGCGTCAAGGCTTTGCGCCTGGCGGTAGTGTTCCAGCAGCGTGGGAATATAGGCCCCGTTCACCGCGTAGGCGCAGCCGCATCCCCCGTCCAGCACGCGCACCACGCCGGGCAGCGAGTTAAGAGGAGCGATGCTGTTGTAACGCGCGCCCAGCAGAACCACCTGCCAGTCGATATGCGGCAGGCGGGTCAGCAGCCGGTTGACGGTTTTGAGGGAGATCTCTTTGCGCACATACTTCACCGACGCGTCCAGCAGCAGCACGCTTTTCCACCGCTCGCGCTGCGCCTGCTCCAGCACCCGGCAGTGGCGTTCAAGCTCGCCGTGCTGCGGGTCGACCGCACAGGGCACCAGCTGTTCCTGGCGCATACCCAGCGCCGTCAGCGCCTGCATCTGCGCGCTGAGCGCGTCGGCGTGGTGCGGGTCGTAAAGCACCGCCACCTTGTCAAACGCCTGCCACTCAACGGAGGTGCTCAGCGGCGCCTGGCTCAGGCGGCGGTAGTGGTTCAGCAGGCTACGGTCGCTCACGAAATCCTCCAGCGTCAGATCGACGGGAGTAGAGGAGCCGAGCACGAAATCTTTATCGTAGGTATTGGCGCTGTGGGAGATACAGAGGATCGCCTGACGGGGATCGATCTGGCGGACGGGCGCGGTAAAGTTATTCAGAAACGCCTGCTCCTCGGCCAGCGTCGCCGCGTCTTCATAGCGATGGTTTTTGAGGAAGTTGCGATGGTAGCCGAACGTGCCGTTCAGCGCGTGGCGTTCACCGAAGGCGTGGGTCTGGTAGATTTTATCGAGATGGCTGTACCAGATATAAATGGTATCGCTGCCGGAAAACAGGGCGTTGCTTTCCTGCATCGCCGCCACCTGCATACTGATTTTATTCGGCGAATAGTAATCGTCATCATCGAAGCAGATGATGTACTCCCCCTTCGCCATCTCGTTGAGCATGTTGCGCTTTTTGCCCAGATCCAGACGCTCCGGGCTGTGGACGTAGCGCACCGTACACACCGCCGGATCGACCATCATCGCGATCACGTCTTCGTTGCTGGTTTCAGAGTCATCCAGAATGATCAGCTCGCGCTTGTCGGCCGGATAGTCCTGATACTGGAAGATGTAGAGCAGATAGGGCAAAAACGCCCGGCGGTTCCAGGTGGGGCACACCACGCTGACAAACGGCGTGGCGTGCGCTTTTTTCTGCTGCTGGCGCTTCAGCAGGGTCTGCATCAGATTCGTCATGGTCTTATCGCTGCCGCTGGGCCTGCTGCTGGCGAAGCCAGCACTGGGCCGACATCGCATCCGTATTTTTTTGATCGCGACGCTCGTTCGCCAGGCGCTGCGCGTCCCGGCGCTCCGCCAGCACCAGCTCCAGGCTTTTCTCCTTGCGGGACTCCGCCAGCAGGTTTCCCCGCAGCTTCTGCGCCTCGACGTTCGCCAGCGCCTGCTCCTGCTTTTGCCAGTCGATCACGCGCTGGATCTGGCGCTTATAGACCGACTGATTGCAGAGCAGGGTCGCGCCGCCGGAAAAGGTCTCCGCCGGGCCGGTAACCAGGCTGCTCAGGGCGTGGATATTCTTTTCCAGCCGCTGGCACAGCTGCTGCTGGGAAGCCAGCCGGGCGCTGAGATCCGTTACCGCGCGGTTGCGCATCTGGTGAAGTTGTTCGAGCGTGGTAATGATTTTTTTCATGGTTCATCATCCTGCCTGAGCCAGTACGTTCAGATCGGCAATGGTCTTATCGAGGGGCGCCGCGTCCTGCACTTCCTGCTGCAAAAAGCGGGTTATCGCCGGAGAGAGGTTGACCGCCTTGTCCGCGAGCGGATCGGCACCCGCCACGTAGCCTCCCAGCGGGATCAGCGGCTTAATGCTTTGATATTCCGCATAGAGCTGCTTAAGGGTGCGGGCAGAGCGCTGATGGTCGCGCTGGGTCACCTGGCTCATGCAGCGGCTGATGGACTGCCCGATATCGATGGCCGGATAGTGCCCGGCCTCCGCCAGGTGGCGCGACAGGACGATATGCCCGTCCAGCACCGCACGGGCGCAGTCCACGATCGGATCCTGCTGGTCGTCGCCCTCTGCCAGCACGGTATAAATGGCGGTCATCGAGCCGCAGCTTTCGCTGTTGCCCGCGCTCTCCACAAGCTTAGGGATCAGCCCAAACGCCGAGGGCGGATAGCCTTTGGTGGCGGGCGGTTCACCCAGCGACAGGGCGATTTCACGCTGCGCCATGGCGTAACGCGTCAGCGAGTCCACCAGCAGCAGCACGTCTTTGCCTTTGTCGCGGTAGTAGCTGGCGATGGTGTGGCAAAGCTCCGTCGCCTTAATGCGCATCAGCGGCGATTCATCCGCCGGGGCGGCGACAATCACCGATTTGCGGCGTCCGGCCTCGCCCAGCGAATGGTCGATAAACTCTTTCACTTCGCGCCCGCGCTCGCCGATCAGCCCCACCACCACCACTTCGGCCTGGGTGTAGCGGGTGATCATGCCGAGCAGCACGCTTTTCCCCACGCCGCTTCCCGCCATCAGCCCCACGCGCTGGCCTTTGCCGATGGTGAGCAGGCCGTTAATCGCCCTGACGCCAACGTCGAGCGGCGCTTCAACGGGCTGGCGCTTGAGTGGGTGAACCTGCGGCAGCTGCTGCGGCAGCACCGTGTCGCCGCTGAGCTTGCCTTTATCGTCAATCGGCTCACCCAGCCCGTTCACCACGCGGCCCAGCCACTGGTCGCCAATCAGCACGCCGCTCTGCTTATCTACCGGGAAAACGCGCGCCCCCGCCATCAGTCCGGCAGGCTGCTTGAAGGGCATTAAAAAGGTCACATCGCGATCGAACCCCACGACCTGGGCCTCAATCAGTTCGCCCTCGCCCCCTTCGACCTGGCAAAGCTGCCCCACGGCCAGGCGACAGCCCACGCACTCCAGCAGAATCCCCGTCACGCGCACCAGTCGGCCCGCCACCCGCGCGAGGTTAATGTTTTCCAGCGAGCGTAAGACCTGCTCGAAATCGGTATCACTCATCGTGAGATTCCGGCAGAAGGTTCGCTTTTAGCGCGTCCATACACTGATCGAGCCGGTGCTGACAGCCCACGTCCATTTCGGTGGTGTTGGTGATCACGCGGCACTCGCCGGGCGGAAGATCCGGATCGGCGGTCAGCCCCCAGAGCGACACCTTTTCCGGCTCCGCTTCGCTAATGCGGCGGTGTTCATCGCTGTTCAGCATCACTTTAACCTGCTCCGGCTGCTGCGGCAGCGCGCTGAGCGCCTCTTCCACCAGGGTCAGGATCTGCGTTGGATGCAGGGTAAGCTCGCAGCGGATCACCTGGCGGGTGACCTTCTCAACCAGCTGTAAAAGCTCTTCGCGGCGGCGCTGCTCGTAGTTCGCCATGAAGGTTTCCATCGACGCGATAATGCTGTCCAGCGGATGCGCGGCTTCCAGAAACTGCTGGCGCGCCTGCACTTTGCCCTCGGAGCGCCCTTTGCGCACGCCCTCGTCAAAGCCGAGCCGCAGCCCTTCCTGGTAGCCTTCGCTTTTGCCCTCTTCCAGCCCCTGCGCAAAACCGCTGTTCAGCCCGTCCTGAAAGCCCTGCTGAAACTGCGCCTGTAGCGCCGCGTCGTCCATCACCGGATGCTGTTCATCCGGCCGATGCTGCGCCTGATGGCGCTTGCGCAGCGGCGGGAACTTATGCAGGCGGGGTTTGATGACCGCCTGACGGCTGGAGGTCAGCGCGCTTAAGGGTAAGCTCTGTTTTTTGTACATGGGTTACTCCATGGTCTGCTCGGCAAAGAGCTGAACCTGAATTTCGCCCTCCTCCGCCAGCTGACGCACCGTCGCCATAATCTCTTTGCGCACGTGCTCAATGCGGCTCACCGGCACAGGGCCGAGGCGCGTGGTGGTGGATTGCAGCAGGGTCACCTGACGTTTTGGCATGACGTTGAAGATAGCCTGGCGCAGCACCGGCTCGGTGCCCTTAAGCGCAATCGCCCACTCTTCGATGGAGATTTCCTCCATCAGACGCTGCAGGGTGGCAGGCGTCTGACGGCTGAGGATGAAGAATTCGTACATCTCTTGTTCCAGCTCGTCCACCACGTCCGCATCGCGCTCGCGAAGCTGCTCCAGCAGCTGCTGCTGGTTGCCCGGAATACGGTTAACGATGTTGGCGGCATGCTTAATGCCGACCACCTTCGAGCCGTGCTCGGACAGCACCGCCACGCCGCGCTCAATCAGGCGGTCCAGTTCATCAATCACGTCGCGGTTAACGTCATCCAGACGCGCGATGCGCCAGACGATCTCGTCCTGCCGCTCCTGGGAGAGCGCGCTGAGCACGCCCGCGGCCACGTCGGGCGGCAGGAAGGCGAGGAACACGGCCTGAAGCTGGAGGTGCTCCTGCTCGATCAGGGCCGCCAGCTGCGGCACGTCCACCCACTGCAGGCGCGCCATGCGGTGGCGGATTTCGTCCCCGTAGATACCGTTAATCACGCTGCTGGCGATTTCGCCCCCCAGCGCTTTCTCCAGAATGCCGCGAAGGTAGCTGCGCGACGCGCCGTTGATCCCGCTCTGCTCGCGGTAATCGTCGAAGAAGTTGTTCATCGCGTGGCGCGCCTGGTCAACCTTCACGCCGTGCAGACGCGCCATGGTGTCGCTGAGCAGGATCACCTCGTCGCGGTTCATCTTCTGCATCACTTTCGCCGCGGCCTCTTCGCCGACGCTGAGCAACAGAATGGCTGCCTGCTCCAGCCGGCTGCGCCCCGTTTTCACGTTACCTTTACCGCTATGATTTGCTGTCAGTTCGCTCATTGCTGTTGATCCATTGTTTCAGTACTTCGGCCATACGTTCAGTTTCGTTTTCGGCCAGCATTTGCAGGTATTCCACCTTGGTTTCCAGGCCGGAACTTTGCGGCGGCAGCTCGGTATCCTGATTGAATCCAGGCCCCGGCAGCCCGGTCAGGCCGGCTTCGGTGGTGACCAGATTGCTCTCTGCCGCGTCGTTATCCTCCAGGGCGACAAGCTCCACCGGATCGCGACGACCGTAGCGCTGGGCCAGCGGGCGCAGACCGAACAGCAGGGTGAGCAGAATCAGCATGCCGATGCCGCCGTTTTGCCCCCAGTACTGAATATTCGGGTCTTGCCACCACTTCAGCTCCGGCAGGCCGTCCACCGTTCTTTCAACAAAGGCCAGCCTGTCGAGGGTCAGCGAGTCGCCGCGCGCTTTTTCGATCCCGGCGGCATCTTCCACCAGACGGGTCAGGGCGGTGAGCTGCTCGGGGGTCATGCTGGCCAGCATCGGCGCGGCCTGGTTCAACGCTACCGCCACGCGCAGTTTTTCGAGCTTGTAGCCCGGATGGCGGATATGGCGGATATCGCGATCGAAGGCGTATTTACGCTGCTCCTGGCTGCGGCTGGAGAGCGAAGACGGATTGCTGGTTTGCGTCTGGGTCGTCGCCTGGTTCGCCGCCATCGGCGGGGTCACCGGCTGCGCGGGCTGGTTGACGGGACGGTTGCTCAGGGAGCCGGGGATCCCGATCGCCAGTTCGTTGGTGGTATTTTCCCGCGAGATATTTTCATCGCTGATTTGCGGCTCTTTGCCCAGGCGCTCCTGGGTCTCTTCCACGCTGCTCATGTCCACGCTTGGCGTGACGCTAATGCGGAAATTCTCGCTGCCAAAGAGCGGCGTCAGCAGCCCGGCAATGTTGTTGATGGTTTCATGCTTGATGCGCTCGATGACGTCGCGTCCCTGACGGATGCTCGCCATGTTGATGCCGTTCTGCTGCCCGTTGTCCGACAGCAAATTCCCGGCCTGATCCACCACCCGCACGCTGGCCGCATCCATACCCGGCACGCTACCCGCCACCAGCTGGACGATGGCCGCCACCTGCTGTTCGTCCAGGTGTTTGCCATAGTTGAGCTGCAGCATGACCGAGGCGCTGCTCTGCGGCTTGTTGGTCATCACAAAGGAGCTGGACTCGCTCAGGCCGAGGTGAACGCGGGCGTTCTCAACCGGATCCAGCGCCATAATGCTGCGCGCCAGCTCGCCTTCCAGGCTGCGCTTGTAGCGGACGTTCTGCACAAACTGGCTGCTGCCGAGCATCTCTTCTTTGTCCATCAGCTCGTAGCCGTCCGGCATCACGGCGGTGATGCCTTTCGCCGCCAGCGCCATGCGCGCCCGGGGTAATTTGTCCTCCGGGATGAGGATCTGGCCGTTGTCAGGGTTGATGCGGTAGGCGATGGACTCGGCGCCCAGCACCTCAACCACCTGCGCCACCGGCAGCTTTTCCTGGCTACCGTACAGCGCCACGTAGCCCTGGTTGCTGCGCCAGAGGGAAAATACGATGGCCCCCGTCAGCAGCACGGCGCCCGCCGCAATCAGCCACTGCGGTTTCAGGCGGCTTTGCGGGAGAGGCAAGGCGGAAAACTTATCTTTTAACTTTGTCAGCACGAGGGAAACCTTACAGCGGAGTATTCATCACTTCGTCGAGCGCAGTGGTGAGTTTGTTACGCACCTGCACCATGGCGGAAAACGCCACGCTGGCTTTTTGCGATTCGATCATGGCGCCGGCCAGGTCGTCGCTCTGACCCAGCTCAATGGCGCGTTGTTTTGCTCCTGCGGCGTGCTGCATGGCATCGACGTTGTCGATAGCGCTATTCAGAACCTGCGAAAAGGAGGGTTGGTTCGCCCCGGTGACGCCGGGAAGCGCGCTTCCCGGCGCAATCACTGCGGTCGACTGTAGCGAGCCTGAAGCGGCAACGGCGGCCGCGTTATGCATTTTGTCCAGCATGGCCTGCTGGCTGGCCTGCATCCCAATGGCGGTAATTTTGTCCATAGCGTTATTCTCTGACGTGCGTTACGAGTAGCATTCGATATCGATACCTTCCTCGCGCATGGAGGCGAGTCGGTAGCGTAAAGCACGCGGTGTGATCCCCAGGAAAGCGGCCGTTTTGGACTTATTGCCGTGGTGGCGCTTAAGTAGCTCAATGATGTACTGATACTCAGCCATCCGGCCGTGGTGTTTAACGTTGTCTATCGCAGCGGGTGCCGCCTGGTTTTCGCGGTAGGCGGGCATCAGATCGACCGCCGAAACCGGGGGCTGCGCGGGCGTGACGGGCAGACCGAAGTCCTTCGCGGCGATCTCTTCCCCGTTGCTCAAAATCATGCCGCGCTGGATAACGTTCTCCAGCTCGCGCACGTTGCCCGGCCAGTCGTAGGCCAGCAGCGCGCGGCGGGCGTCGTCGCTTAAGCGGATATTGCCTTTGTGGAACGCCTTATATTTCGCGATAAAGCGTAACGCCATCGGAATAATGTCCGGGCGGCGCTCGCGCAGTGGAGTAATATGGATCGGCACCACGGAAATACGATAAAAGAGATCCTGACGGAAACGCCCTTCGGCAATTTCCTGCTGTAAATCTTTATTGGTTGAGGCCACCAGACGAATATCCAGCGGGATTTTTTTATGGCTGCCCAGACGCTCGACTTCCTGCTCCTGCAACACGCGCAATAATTTCGCCTGCAGCGCCAGCGGCATATCGCCAATTTCATCCAGCAGCAGCGTGCCGCCGTTAGCCTGTTCGAATTTACCGGCAACGCCGGTTACCGCCCCCGTAAATGCGCCTTTTTCGTAGCCGAATAAAATAGCCTCGAGCATACTTTCAGGAATGGCGGCGCAATTCACCCCAACGTAGGGTGCATCGCTGCCCAGTGCGTTTTCGTGGATGTAACGCGAAACACACTCTTTGCCTGTACCTGTCTCACCTGTAATAAGTACCGATACATTATATTTAGCAACACGGCGTGCTAATGAAAATACATTTACGCTTTCAGGCGCGCTGGCCACAAATCCATTTTCATTACGGACTTCATGTTCAATAACAATACTCATAACAACTCACCAACATTTAAGCTAATTGTTAGCTGAAGCGCATACGGGCCCGACACGCCATTGCTGGCGCATGTATAAAGGCAAGTATTCGATATGGACAATGCGAATTAACCGCGTGTTTTAATAACACAGGAATTCATGACTTTCGCGCATTATAGCGAGGCGTTAAGAATTGTCTTGTTTTTAATGGGTATTAAAATCTTAACCCATATATTTCAATGAGTTATGAAAAATATTAATGGTTATTAATCGTCCTGAAATAACGAATTAATAATACTCAGCGTCTTGATTACGCGCGTTAAACAGCGTCTAATTCCTATCCCTAATAAAACCCTCCGCGCCAGGGATTTATGAACAGGTAAACCAACTCACTTGCAAAGCGACACGGTTAAACAAAACTTAAATATTTTTTTGCCGGTGTGCAAATTTCTTCTCAATGGTGAAATTTGCTGACGGCTATCGTTATGCGGAAGACCCTATGTCAGCAGCTCCTCAGAGAATAAAAATCTACCAGCGTCAGGCGCTCCCCGATATGGTAAAGCTCGACGTGAGCAAGCTTGGGCGTCCCTGGCATAAATTGCCGAAGTTAATGAATGACAGCTTCGATATATTCGACGCGCGTCTGAGCATTTATTTTATTAAAAAACTGCGGGTTAACGTTGCTTTGAAATCGATGAGCTTTGCCATCGACCAGAATTATAAAAATACGCAACTGTTTACCACGCCCTTCGGCTCAATTGCGTTCAGCATTGAGCGAGAATTACTTTTACAGATCCTCCACGATTATTACGGCCTGGGAAAAGAGAGCCGTAATAAGTCGCTGGATGTGAATCAGCCGGTCACGAAAACCGAAGACCGCCTGAAAAATAAAATCGGTCTGGATCTGACCCGTCTGCTGATTGATAACGAGATTTTCGGTCAGGACATTGAGATTAAAAGCGATAACACCACGGTGATTAACCAGTGGGCGTGGTGCGTCACCTTCACGCTTGAGGGATATGACGAGGGCAGCTTTACCCTGCTCTTTGATAACGCCCACGTCGACCTGATGCTGGCGGCCTTGCGCTCACCCGAACGCGGGCAGCCCGGCAGCCCGCAGACGTCGCCCACGAAGTCCCAGATTGAACGCCTGTTTTACAGCATGCCGCTGAAGTTCAACGGCCATGTGACCAGCCTCAATCTGACCGTGGCCCAGCTCGCGAAGATCAGGCCCGGCGACATTATCCCGGTAAAGATTAACGAAACCATTCCGGTTTATATCGGTAAAGAACAGATTTTTGACGCCAAAATCGCTGAAGATCGCGGCAAGTTATTACTCTGTGAATTTAATGACAGAACCATCGAGAAGCATTATGAGTGATCAGCAACAAGACCTGAGCCAGTCCCTGGATTTTGGCGACCTTAATCTCGGCGAGATGCCGCGTGAAGAGACCGTAGAGGGCAATATCCGTCTCGATTTGCAGGCGGAACCCGAGTCCGCTTCCGGCATTGACGACCTGCGCAAAATGGCGCTGTTTAGCCGCATTCCGGTCACTCTTACGCTGGAAGTGGCCTCCGTTGAGGTCTCGCTTGCGGATCTGCTTAACGTCGGACACGACTCGGTGATTGAGCTCGACAAGATGGCGGGCGAGCCGCTGGACATCAAGGTGAACGGCATCCTGTTTGGCAAGGCGGAAGCCGTGGTGCTTAACGACAAGTACGGCCTGCGCATTCTGGAGTTCAACAGCAAAGAGCTGGGCGAGCTGACGCCATGATCTCCCGCCTGCGTACCGCGCTGCCCTGGCTTCTGCTGGGCGGTTTGCTTTTCTCCCCGCAGCTGCTGGCTGCCAACGGCGACATCACGCTGTTCAGCTCGGCCACCACCGACGGCGGTCAGGATTACAACGTCAAAATTGAAATCCTGATCCTGATGACCCTGCTGGGCCTGCTGCCGGTGATGCTGATGATGATGACCTGCTTTACGCGCTTCATCATCGTGCTGGCGATTTTGCGCCAGGCGCTGGGCCTCCAGCAAAGCCCGCCCAACAAAATCCTGACGGGTATCGCCCTGGCGCTTACCCTGCTGGTGATGCGCCCGGTGTGGACCACCATCTACCAGGACGCCATCGTGCCGTTTCAGAATGACGAAATCACGATGAAAGAGGCCTTTGGCAAAGCCGAAGTGCCGCTGAAGCACTTCATGCTGGCGCAAACCAGCAATAAGGCGATGTCGCAGATGATGACCATTGCGGGCGTAACCGGTGAGCCGAAAGAGCAGGACTTAACCGTTGTGACCCCGGCGTACCTGCTGAGCGAGCTGAAAACCGCGTTCCAGATAGGCTTTATGATCTACATTCCGTTCCTGGTCATCGACCTGATTGTCGCCAGTATCCTTATGGCGATGGGGATGATGATGCTGTCACCGCTGATTGTCTCGCTGCCGTTTAAGCTGATGCTGTTTGTGCTGTGCGACGGCTGGACGCTGATCGTCGGTACGCTGACCTCCAGCGTGCAGGGGCTATAGCCATGGTGACGATGGATATCGCCGGGGACATCATGGCCACCGGCATCAAGCTGGTGCTGGTGATCTCTGCCGTTGCGATTGTGCCGAGCCTGATCGTCGGCCTGTGCGTGAGTATCTTCCAGGCCACGACGCAAATTAACGAACAAACGCTGAGCTTTCTGCCCCGCCTTCTGGTGACGCTGGCAGTGTTAATTATTGGCGGTAAGTGGATGCTTACCCAGCTGGTGGATTTCACCGTCAATATTTTCCAGCAGGCGGCGGCGCTGGTGGGCTAGCGGGCGATGGGTATCGACATTCACGCGCTGATTAACCCGCTGCTGGCGTTAGTCTTCCCGTTCTTTCGCATTCTGGCGTTTCTGCACTTTTGTCCGGTGCTGGATAACCGCGCCTTCAGCCGACGGATCAAAACCGTGCTGGCGCTGGCGCTGGCCGTCATCATCACGCCGATGCTGCCTGAAAAGGTGCTGCCGGACGGGCTGATGTCGATGCGCACCGTGCTGCTCATCGGGGAACAGCTGCTGTGGGGAATGCTGTTCGGCATGGCGATGCAGCTGGTGTTTGTCGCCCTGCAAACGGCGGGACACATACTGTCGATGAATATGGGTCTCGGCATGGCGATGATGAACGACCCGGTGAACGGCACCTCGACGACGGTGATTTCCCAGATGATCTACACCTTCTGCGGACTGCTCTTTTTTGTTATGGACGGGCATCTGCTGGTGGTCACCATTCTCTACAAGGGCTTTGTCTGGTGGCCCATCGGCCAGGCCATTAACCAACCGACCCTGCTGCTGATTGTGCAAAGCCTGGGGTGGATCATGTCCTCCGCCACGCTTATCGCCATCCCGACCACCTTTGTGATGATGATTGTGCAGGGCGGTTTTGGACTGCTCAACCGCGTCTCCCCGACCCTGAACCTGTTCTCACTGGGCTTTCCCATCAGCATGCTCTTTGGCCTGCTTTGTATCTCAATGATGATAACCAACATTCCCGATCACTATCTCAACCTGACCAACGAGATCCTCGCCAGGCTTGAAGCCGTAAGGAGCCGCTGATGTCCTCCTCCGGTGGCGATAAAAGCGAAAAACCCACGGCGCAAAAGCTGCGCAAGGCGCGCGAAAAGGGTGATTTACCGCGATCCAAAGACCTCACGATGGCCGTGGGGCTGCTGGCGTCGTTCATCACCATTGGCAGCTTTTTTCCCTACTACCGGCAGCTGGTGGGCGAGTCGTTTGAGTCGGTGTCCATGATGGCCGGACGCCTGGACGACAACGGCGCCCTGAGCCAGTTTATGATGCTCAACGTGTGGATCCTTATCCGCTTTATCGCCACGCTGGCACCGATCCCCCTCGCCTGCGTGGTGGCGAGCCTGATCCCCGGCGGCTGGATTTTTACCGTTTCCAAGCTCAAGCCGGACTTCAAAAAGCTGAGCCCCATCAGCGGCGTAAAGCGGATGTTCTCCAGCAGCCACTATGTTGATGTCGGCAAAATGATGCTCAAGTGCGGCATCATTCTGGCGGTGCTCTACAGCATGGTTCACAGCTCGCTGAACCCGCTGCTGCACCTACAGCGCCTGAACCTGAACCAGGCCATCCACCAGGGGTTTGGCATTCTGCATCACGTGCTGGTCTATTTCATTGCCGTTATCGTTATTTTCGCCCTGCTGGACGTGCCGCTCGCCAAATTCATGTTCACCAAAAAAATGCGTATGACCAAGCAGGAGGTGAAAGACGAGTACAAAAATAACGACGGGAACCCTCAGATTAAGGGGCGTATTCGCCAGCTTCAGCGCCAGATGGCGATGGGGCAAATCAGCCGCACGGTGCCTGACGCGGACGTGATCATCACCAACCCGACCCACTACGCCGTGGCGCTGAAATACGACCCGAAAAAGGCCGAAGCGCCCTATATCGTCGCCAAAGGCATGGACGATATCGCCCTGCACATTCGCGACGTGGCAAGGCACCACCAGATTGAAATCGTGGAATTTCCGCCGCTGGCGCGCGCGGTGTATCACACCACCCGCGTGAATCAGCAAATTCCCGCCCAGCTTTTTCGCGCCATTGCGCATGTGCTGACCTACGTCATGCAGCTTAAATCCTGGCGCACCGGCCAGCTTGAACAGAAACCCAGCCTGAACAGGCAGATAACCATTCCGAAAGAGGTCTTAAAAGCCGATGGCGAACAGTAAGTTACAGCAGACGCTTGCCATACTCCGTAAAGGACACGTAGGCGTTCCGATATTGCTCCTGAGCGTGCTGGCGATGGTGATGTTGCCACTGTCGCCGCTGATGCTGGATATCCTATTTACCTTCAACATTGTGCTGGCGGTGGTGGTATTGCTCGTCGCGGTGAACATGCAGCGTCCGCTGGATTTTGCCGTCTTCCCGACGCTGCTGCTGATCACCACGCTGATGCGACTCACCCTGAACGTCGCCTCCACCCGCGTGGTGTTGCTGCACGGTCATGAAGGTGAAGGCGCGGCGGGTAAGGTTATCGAGGCGTTCGGCCAGGTGGTGATCGGCGGTGATTTCGTCGTCGGCTTCGTGGTCTTTATCATCCTGATGATCATCAACTTTGTGGTGGTCACCAAGGGTGCCGAGCGTATCTCCGAGGTGTCCGCCCGCTTTACGCTGGATGCGCTGCCGGGTAAACAGATGGCGATTGACGCCGATCTGAACGCCGGGCTTATCAACCAGAACCAGGCGAGAAACCGCCGTAAAGAGGTCAGCAAAGAGGCTGATTTCTACGGCGCGATGGACGGTGCCTCGAAGTTTGTGCGCGGGGATGCCATCGCCGGGATCATGGTGCTGGTCATTAACGTTATCGGCGGGATCTGTATTGGTATCTTCAAATACAATCTCGACGCCAGCCACGCCTTCCAGCAGTACGTGCTGCTGACCATCGGTGACGGCCTGGCCGCGCAAATCCCGTCCCTGCTGCTGGCGACCGCGGCGGCGATTATCGTGACCCGCGTCAGCGACGGCGATGACGTCAGCGACGAGATCAAAACCCAGCTGCTGGCGAAGCCGCAGGTGCTGTACACCGCCGCGTTCGTGATGTTTATTCTGGCGATTGTGCCGGGTATGCCGCACATCGCCTTCCTGTGCTTCACCGCGCTGCTGCTGTTTGCCGCCTGGCGTCAGAGCAAGGTGGTAAAACCCGCGGAGGAAGAAACGGATTTCGACGCCATCAGCGAGGCGCTGTCACCGGAGGCGACGCCGGGCATCAACTGGGAAAGCATCCCGCTGGTGGAGCCAATTGGGCTTAATCTGGGGTACAAGCTGGTGACGCTGATTGATACGGCGAAAGGCAGCCCGCTCTCGCAGCGCATCCGCGGGGTGAGGCAGGTGGTGTCGGAGCAGTGCGGCGTGCTGCTGCCTGAAATCCGCATCCGGGAAAACTTCCGCCTGAAACCGGCCCAGTACGCGATCTACATCAACGGCATACGCACCGCGCTTGGCGAAGTGTACGCCGAGAAATTGATGGCGATACCGGGCGCGGAGCTGTACGGCGAAATCGACGGCGTGCTGGATACCGATCCCGCCTACGGCATGGCGATCGTCTGGATCGACCAGGAGCAAAAAGCGAAAGCGCTGAATCTGGGGTATCAGGTGGTGGACTGCGCCAGCGTGGTCGCCACGCACGTTAATAAAGTGGCCCGCGAGCACCTGCCGGAGCTGTTTAATTACGACGACATCACCCATCTGCACGCCCGACTGGCGTCCCAGGCGCCTAAGCTGGCGGAGGATTTAACCAACGCCCTGAACTTCAGCCTGCTGCTGCGGGTTTACCGCCAGCTTTTGCTGGAGCAGGTGTCGCTGAAGGATATCGTGACCATCGCCTCCACGCTGCTGGAAAGCTCTGCGGTCACCAAGGATCCGATTCTGCTGACCGCGGACGTGCGCTACGCCCTGCGTCGGGCAATCATCCACGCCATCAATGGCGACAGGCAAAAGCTGGCGGCCTACACCATTGATAACGCGCTGGAGAATATTCTGCTCGCCGCGCTCAATCAGTCGCAGCAGGCAGGGAAAGTGGCGCTGGACAGCTTTGCCGTCGATCCGAACATCCTGACCCAGCTGCAAAATACCATGCCGGTGATTCAGGAGCAGATGAAAGCGAAAGGGATGCCGCCGCTGCTGCTGGTCACGCCGCAGCTCAGGCCGCTGATTTCGCGCTATGGTCGACTGTTTGCCAGCAACCTGCACGTGCTGTCGTACAACGAAGTGCCGGACGACAGCGATTTAACCATTGTGGGAACGCTGGCGTAGCGCCAGCGGGATCAGTTATCCAGGAACCGTAATTTCCAGGCGGCCAGCGTGCGCGGCATTTTGCGCTGGTCGCTGCCGTCGGTGCTGTAGTAGTGCAGCTCCAGCCCGCCGCCTTTCGCCGGGGAGATCCTTCCCGCCCAGATTTCACCTTTTGGCGTGTACATGATGATGGCCGTTCTGCTGTTCGCGGCGCCCTGTACCCACATGGACAGCACGCGCGCCCCGATATTATCGATATCGTTCTGGTAGATATAAACGTTCGCGCTGTTCACGAAGCTCTGGTAGTCGTCGCCCACCAGCTGACGGAATTTGTCATCCAGCGCCGCGTCCGGGAATATCCCCAGCGACAGCAGCGTCGGCTTCGGGCGCGGGTCGGTTTCAGAGCGCTTATAAGCGCCATCCAGAAATACCCCCGCAGGCATGGATAACCGGCAGCCCCAGTCCGAGTTGCTGTAGACCTGCAACGAGCCGTCATTTTTTGGGATCATCAGCAGCTTGCAGTTACTGGTTTCAGAAACGTTATCCACCACCAGCATTCCATAGTACCTGCGCGCTTCGGCGGTAAATTCGTCCCGGTTCAGGCCGGCCCAGGCGCGGATGTCGAGCGTCGCGCTCCACTGGGCGTTACGGCTGAACTGGATCACCCCGCCGCTCATATTCGGCGCCAGCATGTTCCACCATTTACCTTCCCATTTGAAATCGCGGTTGGTGTCAGACAGCGCGCTGATCCCCGCATAGTAAGCGCGTTCGATGCAGGTATCGGAGGTGCACTTCTCCAGCAGCTTTTCCCATTCGTCGTATTTTTTGTTACTGCCTTCCACGCCGTCATTCTGGAGCGCCTGGTGATACACCACGATCAGCGTGCTATCCAGCCAGTGCAGGTTGTCGTTATTGCAGATGGTATTTTCCAGAGGCGTTACCGCCCGCTGGCAATTCACCGCAAAAGCGCTACCGCTGAAAAATAACACCAGTAAAAACAAGCTACTAAAAATACGAGACGTCATTTTGTTCAACTTTCATCCAAATGGGCGGCTATTGTGGCGAATGAAAACATTCAATGCAATATAAACATTAAACATAGCGTTAATCAGAAAATAATGATGTTAATTTGTTAAGTTAATTTTTAATTTTGTCGCAAATAAGAAAAGGAATGTAATGAAATTGGAAGTGTGAGTATGAAAATTGATACCAGCAATCTTACCGTCATCACCGCGTCGGCGGATATTTCACAGGCTGAATCAACCCGCCGTCCATTAGGGATCAGGCGCAACAGCGGGTGTATTAGCCCGCAAAGCGGCTACTGGCAGATGACCCATCCGGCGATTAAACATGTCGTCAACGTTAAAAAAGGCGAACCGCTGCCGTGGCAAAATGGCTATCCGGTTAACTGGACGCTCATTGGATACGATTTAAAAAATGAATAAGTGAACCTTATTTTCCGCGACGGGAAATAAGACTTCCGTTATCAACAGGAAATACTATTTCCCTCGCCAGCGAATCTTCACCATCTTATTTTCCTTCGTAAATATCGTCCTAAACGCTAACGCGCCCTTTCATGTCAAATCCATTAATCTACTGTTTTAAATGTATTTTTTATCTTCAATTTTACTAACAGATCGTTTTCGCCAATCAATATCAACGTATTGATCGATATAACAAGGCGTTTGTCCTGGTATTTCCTGATATTGGTTTTAGCGATCAATAACTATTATTCGATCGACTTTGACAATCAAAATGGGTGACGATAGACTATTATTTAGCAAGGCACCTTCCTGTCTAAAAGCATAATTATCACCGTTACTGCGCTGGCTAATTTCATTTTTAACATTTCATCCATCTACACATTATTGATTACCTCTCGGGTGATATACGCTGAGAGTTTCGGAGTCGTCTGTGATCGAAAGTTTCAACTTCAGAAGACCGCTCAACATATGTTTCGCGGTACTGGCCGTAACATTTCTTTTGTTGGGTGTTCTGATAGTCCATTCGCAATGGACGCAAACCGAGGATATCTATAAAAAACAGAATCGCCTCTATATCAATAATGTGGCCTCCTCGCTGGATAAATACCTGCACGGATATGAGAACAGCGTAAGGGAAATGGCGCGTATTGCTGCCGACCAGCATAAATTTGACGTGGCCACCGAGCGCGATCGCTCGTTAAGAAACTGGTTGATCGAGCGCCTGCGCATCATGCCGGACGGGATCTCCATCGTTCATGCCGATCATCACGGGAATTTCATTCGCCTGCCCTACGTCGAGGGTGCCGCCCGGTGGGATCCCCGTAAAGAGCCCTGGTTCACCATCTCCATTGAAGACTCCGATGAAGCCCATCTCAGCATTACCAAAGACGTTTTTGCCAACGATGAGCAGGTGATTACCCTCTCCCTGCCCATCATTAACAGCTCGGACGGATCTAACAGCGGCGTGCTGGCGCTGAATCTGGATATCGATAAAAGCATCGACATCCTGAACAATGCGTTCCCGCCCATGAAAAGCCGGACTTTCGTCATGACCCGCGAAGGCGAAATGGTGCTGAACCCGGGCTACCCCATTGAGCCGGTAAAGCTGAAGGCGCTCGCCCAGCTGGCGCGGGAGTACCGGGGTAATTTTTCTCTGGATTCACACTATTACGCCTACCGCTCGATCGCCTCGCAGTCCTGGCTGGTGGTGCATGAGGTGGAAGAAAAGGAGCTCAACAACCTGGTCTGGGCGCAATGCATCAACATTTTTTGGGGAATGCTCTTTACCCTGGTGGTGCTGTTTTTCTGCTGGTGGGCCACCCGCGCGGCGCTGAACACCATTTTCATGCGTATCGCCACCAGCATCCGGGCCGGAACCGTTAAGCCGGCCGCCGTCGAGGAGCTGATTTTCGAAGAGATCCACAGCTCGCAGCAGCGCCAGGAAAAAATCGCCCATGAGGCGCTCACCGATGGCCTGACGGGGCTGAAAAACCGGCGCGCGTTTGATGCCGACGCCGCGCGGTTCAACGGTAAGCCCAATACCTGGCTCGCCATGATTGATATCGATGATTTCAAAACGATTAACGATACCTGGGGCCATCCCGTTGGCGACGTGGTGCTGAAAACCATCGCCGACTTAGGGCTACGCCTGCGCGGGTTGGAAAACATCACCCTCTACCGCTACGGCGGCGAAGAGCTTGCCGTGCTCTTTGACGGCATTTCACCTGAAAAAGCGCAAAGCTATCTCGAAAAGTGGCGAATAACGGTGAACACCCGAAACTTCCGCGAAAACAAGCTGAAGGTGTCCTTCAGCGCGGGGCTGTCCAGAATGGGGGGCGCCGCTCTGCCTGAAGTGATTGCCCGGGCGGACAAGCTCTTATATCAGGCGAAAAAAAGCGGAAAAAACAAGGTTATCGCCAGCTGAGTGCAATGCACTCATTTCTGCCGCCCGCTTAAGCCGGGCGGCGTTTGTGTCGTTTTAGGTTTTAGGGTTCTGGCTACGAGGCGGGCATGGAAAAAAGTACACATTTTGTGGTGCAGTGTGTCGAAAAAAATAAACTCGATGCGGGCATCGATTTTGTCATTCAACCTATTTTCGATCTCTCGCGATTCGTCTGCATCGGCGGCGAAGTGCTGGTGCGCGGAACCCATCGCCGCCACGTGGTGCCGCCCCACTTCTTTATCGGCGAGCTGGAAAAGAACGGCGGAATAGTCTCGATGGGCGACTACATCCTCGCGCAGGCTTTTCGCTACATCGCCAGCCAGACGCCGGAAGCCCGCGTGACGCAGCTTTTCACCTTTAATATCTCCTGGGTGCAGCTTCAGGATCCCGGTTTCGCCGCCCGCGCGTTAGCCCTGCTCGCGAACTTTGCCCTCACGCCGCGGCATATCGTGTTTGAGGTCACCGACAGCGATCTGCCCGACGACGTGGTCAGCCAGAATCTGAGCGCGCTGAGCGATGCGGGGATCAATATCGCCTGGGACGGCATCGACTGCCTGGAGAAGCTCCAGTCCCGGCTGGCGCTCTACATGCCCGACTACGTGAAGCTGGACAGAGCCTGTCTCGCGTCCGACAGGCTTGAACACACCTTCGCGATGCTTGAACACCTGAAACAGTGGGATATCGACGTCATCATCGAAGGGATTGAAAACTATACCCACGTTTCGACCATGCTCCGCCACGGCGTGCAGTACGGGCAGGGGTTCCTGTTTTCGCGTCCGGTCAGTAAAGAGGCCTTCCACCAGCAGTATCTGCAGCCAGAACGCGCATAAGGCTTAATGACTATGTACCGCAAACACCTCCTGCGGAAAAAGAAGAACCGGATCCTCGCAGCAGGGTTTGCGTTTATGCTGGCGTTGCTTGTGACCTCGTCGCTGGTCTGGGAGCTGCGGCACATGAGCGCCAGCGCGCTTTCCCGGGTCTCGTTAGCGATGGGCGTAAGCATGGTTTTGCTCGTCCCATTGGCCGCCGCCGCCCTCACCTGGCTGCTCACCGCCCGTCGGCACTCCCTCTACTCCCAGCTGGCGCGCGCCATTCGCCAGCATAAGATCCACCCTCACTACCAGCCTTTGATCTGCGCGCAGAGCAACACCGTATCCGGCGCGGAGGTGCTGGCGCGCTGGCAGCACGACGAGCTGGGCTTTGTGCCGCCGGACGTGTTTATTCCGGTGGCCGAAAGCACCGGGCTTATCATCAATCTGACGGAAAGCCTTCTTGAGCAGGTAGTACACGACCTGCAGCAGGGCATTGCCTCTTTTCCGCCGGGGTTTAAGCTCAACCTGAATATCAGCCATGCTCACGTGGTGGACGACAGTTTTTCGCAGTTTGTGGATTACTGGGCGCTGGTCTTTGATGCCCTGGAGATCACCCTGGTCTTTGAGTTCACCGAGCGCGATAACATCGATATTAACGACGATATCGTTGAGAAAATCGCGCACATCAAACGCAGGGGGATCAAGATTGCGCTGGATGATTTTGGAACCGGCTTTTCTAATCTGGCGTTTATCAGCAACCTGAGCCCCGACAGCATCAAGATCGACCGCATGTTTGTTCGCCAGATCGCAGAGAACGCCTCTACGCCGCTCATTGACTGCGTGATTGATATGGCCAGGCGGATGAACATCCTCACCACCGCGGAAGGGGTTGAGCATGGCTATCAGGTTGAGTACCTGAGAGAGAATCACATTGACTGCCTGCAGGGGTATTTTTTCTCGAAGCCGCTCTGCTTTAGCGAATTCACCGGATTTATTCAGCGCTACCCACGCTGAAAAAACAAAAAGCCCCGAAAGGGGCTTTTTTTAGGTCTGTCGCGACAGGGCTTAGAACGGGATATCGTCGTCAAAGTCCATTGGCGGCTCGTTAGATGGCGCCGGAGCAGACTGCTGCTGCGGACGAGACTGCGCGCCGCCGCTGAACTGGTTGCCGCCATGAGGCTGCTGAGGCTGACCCCAACCGCCCTGCTGCTGCTGTTGGCCGCCACCTGCTGGTGCGCCACCGCCTGCACGGCCACCCAGCATCTGCATGGTGCCGCCGACGTTTACCACAACCTCAGTGGTGTATTTCTCAGCGCCGGACTGATCGGTCCATTTGCGGGTACGCAGCTGGCCTTCGATATAGACCTGAGAACCTTTACGCAGATACTCACCGGCCACTTCCGCCAGTTTGCCGAACAGCACAACGCGGTGCCATTCAGTCTGCTCTTTCATTTCGCCGGTCGCTTTATCACGCCAGGATTCGGAAGTAGCCAGCGTAATGTTGGCAACTGCGCCACCACTCGGCATGTAGCGTACTTCCGGGTCCTGGCCCAGATTACCGACGAGAATCACCTTGTTTACGCCTCTGCTGGCCATGTTCGTGTCTCCTGAATACGTTTCTTAATAGTGTAAACGCGCGAGTGTACCATTTCCACGCGGCAATTTGCATAGTTGCGTGGCTGGTTCAGAAATCTCTCGCGGACTCGACATTGTTACACAGTGAATCAGAAAATGCATTCCAATACTGTATATTCAAACAGGTCAAATTGTGTCATAATTAGCCGTTTCTGACAGCCGTTTGTCCTTCAAACAAACCAGGCAATCCGTGTTCCAACCGGGAAAGGTGAATGGATAAGATCGAAGTTCGGGGCGCCCGCACCCACAATCTCAAGAATATCAACCTCATAATCCCTCGCGACAAGCTCATTGTCGTGACCGGGCTTTCGGGTTCTGGCAAATCCTCACTGGCTTTCGACACTTTGTATGCCGAAGGACAGCGTCGTTACGTTGAATCGCTCTCCGCGTACGCGCGTCAATTCCTGTCGCTGATGGAAAAACCGGATGTCGACCACATCGAAGGGTTGTCACCTGCAATCTCCATTGAGCAGAAATCCACCTCGCACAACCCGCGCTCAACGGTCGGTACTATTACCGAAATTCATGACTACCTGCGTCTGCTGTATGCCCGCGTGGGCGAGCCGCGCTGCCCGGACCACGACGTCCCGCTGGCGGCGCAAACCGTGAGCCAGATGGTCGATAACGTGCTGTCGCAGCCGGAAGGCAAGCGCCTGATGCTCCTTGCGCCCATCATTAAAGAGCGTAAGGGCGAGCACACCAAAACGCTGGAAAACCTGGCAAGCCAGGGGTATATCCGCGCCCGTATTGACGGCGAAGTGTGCGACCTGTCGGATCCGCCCAAGCTTGAGCTGCAAAAGAAACACACCATCGAAGTGGTGATTGACCGCTTCAAGGTGCGTGACGATCTCGCCACGCGTCTGGCGGAATCCTTTGAAACCGCGCTGGAGCTGTCTGGCGGTACGGCGGTGGTGTCCGATATGGACGACCCGAAAGCGGAAGAGCTGCTCTTCTCCGCCAACTTCGCCTGCCCGATTTGCGGCTACAGCATGCGCGAGCTGGAACCGCGCCTGTTCTCGTTCAACAACCCGGCCGGCGCGTGTCCAACCTGCGACGGCCTTGGCGTGCAGCAGTATTTCGACCCGGATCGCGTGATCCAAAACCCGGAGCTGTCGCTGGCCGGCGGCGCCATTCGCGGCTGGGACAAGCGTAACTTCTACTACTTCCAGATGCTGAAATCGCTGGCAGAGCACTACAAGTTCGACGTTGAAGCGCCGTGGGCAAGCCTGAGCGCAAACGTCCATAAAGTGATCCTGTTCGGTTCCGGCAAAGAGAACATCGAGTTCAAATACATGAACGATCGTGGCGATACCTCCGTGCGCCGCCATCCGTTCGAAGGCGTTCTGCACAACATGGAGCGCCGCTACAAAGAGACCGAATCCAGCGCGGTACGCGAAGAGCTGGCGAAGTTTATCAGCAACCGCTCCTGCGCCACCTGCGAAGGCACCCGCCTGCGCCGCGAAGCGCGCCACGTGTTTGTTGAAAACACGGCGCTGCCGACCATCTCAGACATGAGCATTGGTCACGCGATGGACTTCTTCAACAACCTGAAGCTGTCCGGCCAGCGCGCCAAAATCGCTGAGAAAGTGCTGAAAGAGATTGGCGATCGCCTGAAGTTCCTCGTGAACGTCGGCCTGAACTACCTGACCCTTTCCCGCTCGGCTGAAACGCTTTCCGGCGGTGAAGCCCAGCGTATCCGTCTGGCAAGCCAGATCGGCGCCGGGTTAGTGGGCGTGATGTACGTGCTGGATGAGCCGTCCATCGGCCTGCACCAGCGCGATAACGAGCGCCTGCTCGGCACGCTGATCCACCTGCGCAACCTCGGTAACACCGTGATTGTGGTTGAGCACGACGAAGACGCGATTCGCGCGGCAGACCACGTGATCGACATCGGGCCGGGCGCGGGCGTTCACGGCGGTCAGGTGGTGGCGGAAGGTACGCTGAAAGACATTATGGCGGTGCCGGAGTCCCTCACCGGGCAGTTCATGAGCGGCAAGCGCAAAATTGACGTGCCAAAACAGCGCGTGGCGGCGAACCCGGAAAAAGTGCTCAAGCTGACCGGGGCGCGCGGCAACAACCTGAAAGACGTGACCCTGACGCTGCCTGTCGGCCTGTTCACCTGCGTGACGGGGGTTTCCGGTTCCGGTAAATCCACGCTGATTAACGACACGCTGTTCCCGATTGCGCAGACCGCGCTTAACGGTGCAACGCTTGCCGAACCGGCGCCGTACCGCGATATTCAGGGCCTGGAGCATTTCGACAAGGTTATCGATATCGACCAAAGCCCGATTGGACGGACTCCGCGCTCCAACCCGGCGACCTATACCGGCGTATTCACGCCCGTGCGTGAACTCTTTGCTGGCGTACCGGAATCGCGCTCGCGCGGATATACCCCTGGACGTTTCAGCTTTAACGTGCGCGGCGGTCGCTGCGAAGCCTGTCAGGGCGATGGCGTGATCAAGGTTGAAATGCACTTCCTGCCGGATATCTACGTGCCGTGCGACCAGTGCAAAGGCAAACGCTATAACCGCGAAACGCTGGAGATCAAATACAAGGGCAAGACCATCCACGAAGTGCTGGATATGACCATCGAAGAAGCGCGTGAGTTCTTTGATGCCGTTCCTGCGCTGGCGCGTAAGCTGCAAACGCTGATGGACGTGGGTTTGACCTACATCCGTCTGGGCCAGTCAGCCACCACGCTGTCCGGCGGTGAAGCCCAGCGCGTGAA
Organism: Enterobacter soli; assembly: GCF_964208575.1. GTDB lineage: Bacteria > Pseudomonadota > Gammaproteobacteria > Enterobacterales > Enterobacteriaceae > Enterobacter > Enterobacter soli_A. The sequence goes on from NZ_CAXOFU010000016.1 coordinate 95,957, forward strand.
GCTGGCGCGCGAGCTGTCCAAACGCGGCACCGGCCAGACGCTGTACATCCTCGACGAGCCGACCACCGGTCTGCACTTTGCGGATATTCAGCAGTTGCTGGAGGTTCTGCATCAGCTGCGCGATCAGGGCAACACCATCGTGGTGATTGAGCACAACCTCGACGTGATTAAAACCGCGGACTGGATTGTGGATCTCGGCCCGGAAGGCGGTAGCGGCGGCGGTGAAATTCTCGTTTCCGGCACGCCAGAGACCGTTGCAGAGTGCGAAGCGTCGCACACCGCGCGCTTCCTCAAACCGTTGCTGTAAGGCTCACACGGAGAGCTGCTGTCGGGTCGTTTCAGGCAGCAGCTCAACCGCCTGCTGATAAGACGCATCCACCAGATAGTAAATTTGCGAACCGGGCAGCGAACCGTCGAGCCAGACGGTGCTCCAGTGCGCCTTATTGAGATGCTGGCTTGGGCGAACGTCATCATGCTGCTGGCGTAACAGCTCCGCCAGTTCCGGGCTGGTTTTCAGCGACGCCGCCGGGCGACCTTCCACCTCTTTAACCATCGCAAACAGCACGTCCCCGACCTTAATCTGGGTGGCTTTCCAGTCGCTGTGGACGCTTTGCTCTGCGCCAGGTTTACTCATGCAGTATTGAAGTATCTCCGAGATTGTCATCTTTGCTCCCCTTGGATGGGTTTAATGCTAACTGAGTGCCTGCCCCTTTAAGTGTGCAGCAAGACGACAAAAGGTAAACCCGGCAGGCCTGATTTGTTCAAAAAATCAGCATACCTCAGTATTCAGAATTCACAATCACCTCTTCGCCAAACGCCCCGGCCATTGGCAGCGGTCGATAGGTCGAATTCGAGGCGCGTAACACCCTGATCCCCCGGGCGCCGACGTCACGGGCTGCGGTGATATCGTTATCCGAATCGCCGTAGAACACTTTGATATTTTTCTGTTCAAGCCATTGGGTTTTGGTGTTCTGCCCGGGCTCGTCACCCGCGAAAATCACCGGGTTCATGCTGGTCGCCGGAATTAAAAAATCATCCTGCAGGGTTTTAGAGACCGTTTCGGTTTTGGTCTGGCTGCGCCCGGTCACGAAGTAGATGCTGTCGCCGCGCTTAACGTGCATGGCAATGAGCGAGCGGGCCACCTCTTTCGGGATGCTGAACTCGTCCCAGCCGTTGTTCATTTTCTCCCAGAATTCCGGGTTCTTCAGATAGGCTTCGCTGTCCGGCGAATAGGTTTTTTTGCCGCGCCAGAAGCCGGGGCTGGAGAACAGCACGGTGTCGTCGATATCAAAGCCTACCGCCATTGGCGGGCGGCCCATCAGGCTGTTTTCGATTTGTGCCACGGAAACCCAGTGAATGGGGGCTTGCTCGGCGAGAATGGCGGCGGTGGTGCCGGTATACAGCGGCGTGGGCGCGGAGGCGCGCGCAACGACGGCGCTGTTAAGCGAGAACAATAAGCAGGCGGCGCTGAGCGCCAGTGTGATCTTGCGCATATTTTCCCCTGAATATTCAGTTTGTTATCGTTTTATTTTTAACAAATGGTCAAAAAACTACCCGACCATACCCCCTGAGGGGTTCGAATGAAAGGAGTTTTTACTTATGGATTTGAATAAAAAGAAGAAGATCACAAAGCGTGGAGGGGGTTTTAGGGGCGGTAAAAGGCATTACACCACGCCGCCTGATGCCCTCACCCCGCCCCTCTCCCACAAGGAGAGGGAGGCCCGGTGATATTGTTACCCTAAAGCGATGAGAATTTGACATGAAAATAAACCTCTTACAGCGACACTCTGTCCGGCCGAAAATCGCCGAAGCGTTTCCGTAAGGCCGGGGCGAGGCGCAGGGACGCGCCGAGAGGGCATAGCCTGCATGGATGCAGGCTGGTGCCCGACCCGAAAGCCTGAAGGAATAAGCTGAGGGAATCGCGAAGCGACGATTTTCTTGCCGGGAGCCTGGGTGGTCAGGGAGGCGGCGGCGAGCCTCCCTGACACGTTCACAGGTCGTGTGGTAACAGAGAAGCAGGGAACGTAAGGTGAACGGAACGACCACCACAGCCGTATATTCCCCTCACCCTGGCCCTCTCCCCATAGGGGAGAGGGAATCATCAGTAAGCAAGCACTTACATCACCGCTGCAAACGCCTGCGCCACGCGCTGAACGTTACTGGCGTTCAGGCCTGCCACACACATACGTCCGCTGGCAATCAGGTAAACGCCGAACTCTTCACGCAGACGATCGACCTGCGCCGCGCTCAGCCCGGTGTAGCTGAACATCCCGCGCTGCTTGAGGAGATAGTCAAAGTTATGCCCCGGCACCGCCTCTTTCAGCACGTTCACCAGCGCCTGGCGCATCGACAGAATACGCTTACGCATGGCTTCCACTTCCGCAAGCCAGGTGGCCTTCAGCGCGTCATCACCGAGAACCGTTGCCACCACCTGCGCACCAAACGCCGGCGGGCTGGAGTAAATGCGGCGAACCGTGGCTTTCAGCTGGCCCAGCACGCGGCTGGCGGCTTCTGCGTCTTCGCACACCACGGACAGGCCGCCTACGCGCTCGCCGTACAGCGAGAAGATTTTAGAGAAGGAGTTGCTCACCAGCGCGGGCAGCCCGGCGCTCGCAATCGCGCGGATGGCGTAAGCGTCGTCTTCCATGCCTGCACCAAAGCCCTGATAGGCGATGTCGAGGAACGGGATCAGATTGCGCGCTTTCAGCACCTCGATAACCGCGTCCCACTGAGAATGGGTCAGGTCTGCGCCGGTTGGGTTATGGCAGCAAGGGTGCAGCAGCACGATGCTGCGCTCCGGCAGGGTGTTCAGTTTTTCCAGCAGCGCGTCAACGCGCACGCCGTTCGTTTCATTGTCGAACCACGGGTAGGTCGACACCTTAAATCCCGCGCCTTCAAAGATGGCAACGTGGTTTTCCCACGTCGGATCGCTGACCCACACGCCGGAATCCGGGAAGTATTTTTTCAGGAAATCTGCGCCCACCTTCAGCGCGCCCGAACCGCCCAGCGTCTGGATGGTTGCCACGCGTTTTTGCGCGAGCACCGCGTGATCGGCGCCAAACAGCAGCGGCGCGATGGTGTTGCGGTAGGTGTTTAACCCTTCCATCGGCAAATAAAGTGAAGCACCGTGCGGCGCCGCGTTCAGGCGTGCTTCGGCTTCGGCAACGGCCTGCAGCTGAGGAATGATGCCGTCCTCATTGTAATAAAGGCCAATGCTCAGGTTCACTTTGTCGCTGCGGGGATCTTCTTTGAAACGCTCCATTAAGGAGAGAATGGGGTCGCCGGCGTAGGCGTCAACTTTCTGAAACACGCGATGGTTCTCCGGATATCGATGAGGCAGGGAATTCAACAATAAACCGGATGTGGGAGAAGATCGAGGGATGTTAATGAACTGGAGTGAGAATCACGATCTCACTCCAGAAAAGGGTCAGTCGACGTACTTCATCGCTACCCGCGAGGTCAGGCGCGTAATAAGTTCGTAAGCACTTACTTTTGTGATCTCCGCGATGCGCTCAACGGGTAAACCTTCGCCCCACATCACCACGTCGTCACCCGCTTTGTCCTGCGCCTCTGGCCCCAGGTCAACGCAAATCATGTCCATCGCCACGCGACCAACAATCTTCACTTCGCGCCCGTTGACCAGCACCGGCGTGCCGGACGGCGCCGCGCGCGGATAGCCGTCGCCGTAGCCCATCGCCACCACGCCCAGGCGGGTATCGCGCTCGCTGACCCAGGTGCCGCCGTAGCCCACAGGCTCGCCCGCCCTGTGCTCGCGCACGGCAATCAGGTTAGACACCAGGGACATCACCGGCTGGAAGCCAAAATCCGGCCCCCAGGGTTTGTTTTCCAGCGGCGATACGCCGTACAGGATAATGCCCGGACGCGCCCAGTCGAAGTGCGACTGCGGCCAGAGCAAAATGCCGCCGGAGGCCGCGATAGAGCGCATCCCCGGCTTGCCTTCGCAGAAGGTATTGAAAATATCGAGCTGCTGCTCGGTTGCGCCGCACTCGGGCTCGTCGGCGCGAGCAAAATGGCTGACGATGTTCACCGGCTGGCGCACGTTTTTGCACCGGCACAGACGCTGATAGAACGCCTCGGCCTTCTCCGGACGCACGCCCAGACGGTGCATTCCGGTATCGAGCTTCATCCAGACGGTGACCGGCTCGCTCAGGTCGGCGGTTTCGAGTGCCGCAAGCTGCTCTTCGTTATGCACCGCGGTATGAAGGTGCTGGTCAGCGATGGTCGGCAGATCGGCGGCTTCGAAAAATCCTTCGAGTAACAAAATGGGCTGCGTAATGCCGCCAGCGCGAAGGTGCAGCGCTTCTTCAAGACGGGCGACGCCAAAGGCGTCGGCATCGGGGAGCGTTCGCGCGGTCTCGAGAAGACCGTGTCCGTAAGCGTTCGCTTTCACGACTGCAACGAGCTTGCTGGCGGGCGCCAGTTCACGCAGACGTTGCAGGTTGTGTCGCAGAGCGCGGCGGTTAATGACTACAGTTGCCGCTTGCATGGGAATTCCTTATTCGTCGTCATACTGCGGTCCCGCGTAGTTATCAAAGCGCGACCATTGTCCGTTAAAGGTCAGACGCACCGTACCGATGGGGCCGTTACGTTGCTTACCGATAATGATTTCGGCGATCCCTTTCAGATCGCTGTTCTCGTGATAAACCTCATCACGGTAGATGAACATGATTAAGTCAGCATCCTGCTCGATGGAGCCGGACTCACGCAGGTCGGAGTTGACCGGGCGTTTGTCCGCACGCTGTTCCAGGGAGCGGTTAAGCTGGGACAGCGCCACCACCGGCACGTGCAGCTCTTTGGCTAACGCCTTGAGCGAGCGGGAAATTTCGGCGATTTCCAGGGTACGGTTGTCGGAAAGCGACGGCACGCGCATCAGCTGGAGGTAGTCGATCATGATCAGGCCGATGCCGCCGTGTTCGCGGGCAATACGGCGCGCGCGGGAGCGCACTTCCGTTGGCGTCAGGCCAGAGGAGTCGTCGATATAGATGTTACGTTTTTCCAGCAGAATGCCCATGGTGCCGGAGATCCGCGCCCAGTCTTCGTCATCAAGCTGGCCGGTACGGATGCGGGTCTGATCCACGCGGGAGAGCGACGCCAGAGAACGCATCATGATCTGCTCGGAGGGCATCTCAAGACTGAAAATCAATACCGGCTTATCCTGCAACATCGCCGCGTTTTCGACGAGGTTCATCGCAAATGTCGTTTTACCCATCGACGGACGCGCCGCGACGATAATCAGGTCAGACGGCTGCAGGCCCGCGGTTTTCTTGTTGAGATCGTCATAGCCGGTGTTCACACCCGTCACGCCGTCGTGCGGCTGCTGGAAAAGCTGTTCAATACGCGCGACGGTGGCGTCGAGCACGTCGGCGATGTTTTTCGGGCCTTCGTCTTTATTCGCGCGGCTTTCGGCGATTTTAAACACGCGGGATTCGGCGAGGTCGAGCAGGTCTTCGCTGGTGCGCCCCTGCGGATCGAAGCCGGCTTCAGCGATCTCGTTCGCAACGGAGATCATCTCGCGCACAACGGCGCGTTCGCGCACGATGTCGGCGTAAGCGCTGATGTTCGCCGCACTTGGCGTATTTTTTGATAACTCTGCCAGATAGGCAAACCCGCCGACGCTGTCCAGCTGCCCCAGGCGCTCCAGCGATTCCGCGAGCGTGATGAGGTCAATCGGGCTGCCGGACTCCTGCAAACGCGCCATTTCGGTAAAGATATGGCGGTGCGGGCGGGTGTAGAAATCTTCGGCCACCACGCGCTCGGCGACGTCGTCCCAGCGTTCGTTGTCCAGCATTAAACCGCCCAACACCGACTGTTCCGCTTCAATCGAGTGCGGCGGGACTTTTAACCCGGCTACCTGATAATCACGTTCGCGGGGTTCAGTCTGTTTGTTGAAGGGTTTGTTTCCTGCCATAGTGAATGGAGTTACCGAGATAAAGAGTGGGTCGAAAGATTACCACATTTTCTTATGGAGGAAGCATGGCAACGCGTATTGAATTTCACAAGCATGGTGGCCCTGACGTACTCAAAGCAGTGGAGTTTTCCCCCGCTGCGCCTGGTGAAAACGAGATCCAGGTTGAAAACAAAGCCATCGGGATTAACTACATCGACACCTACATCCGCGGCGGCCTTTATCCACCTCCGTCAATGCCAAGCGGCCTGGGAACCGAGGCGGCAGGCGTGGTCATCAAAGTCGGGAGCGCCGTTAAGCATATTAAAGAGGGCGATCGCGTGGTCTATGCGCAGTCGCCGCTCGGGGCGTACAGCACGGTTCATAACGTCCCTGCCGACAAAGCCGCCCTGCTCCCCAATGCCATCTCCTTCGAGCAGGCCGCGGCCTCGTTCCTGAAAGGGTTAACGGTTTACTACCTGCTGCGCAAAACCTACGAGATCAAACCCGACGAGCAGTTCCTGTTCCATGCGGCCGCAGGTGGCGTGGGGCTGATTGCCTGCCAGTGGGCGAAAGCCCTGGGCGCGAAGCTGATCGGCACCGTGGGCAGCGCACAGAAGGCCCAGCGGGCGCTCGACGCGGGCGCGTGGCAGGTCATCAACTACCGGGAAGAGAGCATCGTTGAGCGGTTAAAAGAGATCACCGGCGGCAAAAAGGTGCGCGTGGTTTACGACTCGGTGGGCAAAGACACCTGGGAAGCGTCGCTGGATTGTTTGCAGCGTCGCGGGCTGATGGTGAGCTTTGGTAACGCCTCCGGCGCCGTCACGGGCGTGAATCTCGGCATCCTTAACCAGAAAGGCTCGCTGTACGTGACGCGCCCGTCTTTGCAGGGTTACATCACCAACCGGGAAGAGCTTGAGGAAGCCAGCAACGAGCTGTTTTCGCTTATCGCGAGCGGCGTGATTAAGGTGGACGTGGCGGATTCGCAGAAATATGCGCTTACCGATGCGCAGCGCGCGCACGAGGTGCTGGAGAGCCGGGCGACGCAGGGCTCGAGCCTGCTGATCCCCTAAAAAGAAATTGGGCTTCCCGTAGGAAGCCCTTTCTTTTTTTAGTTCGGCTGTATGTAGGGTACAGCTCGATGAATTCTTTAGCGGCAGCCATAGTGACAGATTCGATAAGTAAATCCTATTCCGTTCTAAGCAATGCTGCCGGAAAAGTTGCAGGTATGTGACGAACCCCTCAATACCTGAGTAACCCGCGCGGTTATTGCGCTGATAATTTTGGAATTTTACCGCTTATCGACAACCAGACGCAGCGCGTGTTCCAGCACCTCGATATCCGCACCCGCTTTATGCGCGTTTTCGCTGAGGTAACGACGCCACTGGCGCGCCCCCGGAATGCCCTGGAAAAGGCCGAGCATGTGGCGGGTAATGTGGCCCAGATAGGTGCCGTTGCTCAGCTCGCGCTCGATGTACGGGTACATGGCGCGCACCACGGCAACCGGATCGGTATCCGCGCCTTCCACGCCGAAGATTTCACGGTCGACCGTCGCCAGAATACCCGGATTTTGATACGCCTCGCGCCCCACCATCACGCCGTCCATATGTTCGAGATGCGCTTTGGCCTCGTCGAGGGATTTTATTCCGCCGTTAATCGACATGGTCAGGTGCGGGAAATCGCGCTTGAGCTGGTACACGCGCGGGTAGTCCAGCGGTGGAATTTCGCGGTTCTCTTTTGGGCTCAGACCCGATAGCCAGGCTTTACGCGCGTGGATGATAAACATCTCGCACTCGCCCTTTCCGGCTACCGTATTAATGAAATCGCACAGGAATTCGTAGCTATCCTGATCGTCGATGCCGATGCGGGTTTTCACCGTGACCGGAATAGACACTACATCGCGCATCGCTTTAATGCAGTCCGCCACGAGCTGCGCGTTGCCCATCAGGCAGGCGCCGAACATGCCGTTTTGCACGCGATCGGAAGGACAGCCGACGTTAAGGTTGATCTCGTCATACCCGCGCGCCTCCGCCAGCTTCGCGCAGTGCGCAAGCGCCGCCGGATCGCTGCCGCCGAGCTGTAATGCAACCGGATGCTCTTCTTCGCTGTAAGCCAGATAGTCACCCTTTCCGTGGATAATCGCGCCGGTGGTCACCATTTCGGTGTACAGCAACGTGTGGCGGGAGAGCTGACGCAGGAAGTAGCGGCAGTGTCTGTCCGTCCAGTCGAGCATCGGGGCGATGGAGAAACGGTGTGCGGCGAAAGCGGTCTGAAGTTCTGACGACATGGCGAATTTTTAAGCATCTGGTGGAAATGGGGCGCTACTATAGCACAAAGAAAAGCCGGAGGCGCAGCGCCTCCGGTTCTCTTTAAAACGTCATACTCAGCTGTGCCCCGGCACCCCAGGTTTCGTCTTCCCCGTACAGGCCCATCAGGTCAACATGCACCGTGCTAAACGGCGCGAAGCCCAGACCGCCGGTAAAGACATTGCTGTCGTTGCCTTTCATATCAGCGCGGAAACCGGCGCGAACGGCGAGCCAGCTCAGCGGGGTGATTTCGGCACCTACGCCAGCGTACTGCGAGGTGTCTTCGCTCTTAAAGCCTTTGGTTTCCGTCAGATCGCCATCGGCGGTCAGGGTCACCAGATCGTTGTGCCACGCGGCACCCGCGGTGACCAGCGGACGGATTTGGTAAGTATCTTTATAGCTCACCACCTCACCGGTGCGCCCGTTGCGGATGCGAACGTCTTTGGTATCGATATCGCGCGACATCAGGTTTTGCCCGCTCAGGCCCACCGTCCAGTTTTCACCGAAATCGGCGGCAATACCCGCATCAACGTTGAAACCGGTGTCGTCGGTACGGTAGCGGCTGTCGTTCCACTTATTGCTGTCGTAGTCGTAAATAGAGGTGGTGTAGTTGTAGACCCAGGTTTTTTGCAGCTTTGGCGTGACCCCGAGGGACACCGGCACGCCGCCGAGATCGAACTGACGGGCAACCGCAATACCGTAGTCAGAAACAATCGCTGCCCGGCCAGACGCCGTGGAGTTGAGGTTTTTGGTGATTTGGTCGGTGCCGTTCAACGCTGCATCCAGCGCGACGCCTGCCGCCACGGCATCGCTCTTTTGGATGCCGCGCAGGTAGTCGATATCCTGCTGATCGATAGAAGAACTGACGCGCCCGTGGGCGTAGCCTTTCGCCATAAAGGCGACGGAAAGCACGTCGTTTGGAATACTGACGGCGATACCCGCACCGGCCGTCGCGCGTGCGGTTTTACCCTTAAGGTAGTCCAGTTCGTCGGCGAGATCTTTCGCCGCGCCCTGGAACTGGTTGATAGAGCCTAGCGGATTCGTAATGATCTCCGCAGGCGTCAAATCGTCAATCACGTTCTGATAGTGATTGATTTTGTCGTTAATGGTGTCGATTTCGTCCTGAAGATTATCTTTGTCCGTAATTTGCGCCCCGACCGACGGCAAAATCACCGTCACGTCATCGTCAGGCTTGGCTTTTGCCAGCAGCGCCGGGTTGATAAGCGCCCCGCTGCCGTAGCTGCCTGATGCCACGCCCGTTCCTCCCATGGCGTCGCTACGCGATTCTGTCCAGGTATTGGCTGCTCCCGCCTGATTTGCCATAAACATGGAGACAGCAATGCTAACCACCGAAAATTTAAAATGTTTTTTCACAGTATGCTCGTCTTATAGTCTGTTATGAAATAACCCCTGTCTGTTATCACCCAAACAGGAACGAACTATTGCTGTGAATAAGTACAAAAAGACCCGCTATTTCCTTAAGTTAAATCGCCACCGGGCCTGTTGTTATTTGTGACGGCCCTCAATATTTATAGAAGAGGAAATTATTTTCGCCCAGGTTTTCCATCGTGCGGGCCAAAAAACTGCGGCGGATGGTCTACCCAGCGGTCTTCACGCGTGGCGGCATAGTCCGGATTCAGCGGATAATAGATGCGGTTTTGCTTCTTGTTGGCCTCACCCACCACCAGTAAACGCACCTCTTCATCGGTGTTGTTGATAAAGGTATGGCAGACACCCGTTCCGGCCGGAAAACCGACGCTATCCCCCGGCTCCAGCTTCCACAGATAGCCGTTAATCCAGGCTTCTGGATAGCCTTCCAGCACGTAGATAAACTCCTCTTCGTCGCTCTCGGCATGAGGGTACGACGTGCGGCGCCCGGGCGGCAGGCGCTCGTGATGGATCCCGATGCGCCCCAGCCCCAGCGTTCGCGCCAGCGGCGCGCCGATGGAAAATAGCTCAGGGCTGTCTGGATAGGTGGAATCATCGGCGCCTTCTACGTCGCGCCAGTGTCGAATACAGTCAGGTCTTTTCATGGTTTATTCCCCGGATTGTGATGGGTCAGGTATAGCACACCTGGCGGTTCTCGGTGTTTTTAACAGAACATGATAAAGTGAGGGTTTTCCATCCTAATTCATTCGAGGTGCTAAATGGATAAGACCACAACGCAAGAGCTGCTGGCGCAAGCTGAAAAGCTGTGCGCGCAACGCAATGTGCGCCTGACCCCGCAGCGCCTTGAGGTATTGCGTCTGATGAGCCTGCAGCAAGGGGCTATCAGCGCATACGATCTGCTCGACCTGCTGCGCGAAAGCGAGCCCCAGGCTAAACCGCCTACCGTTTACCGTGCGCTGGATTTCCTGCTCGAGCAGGGCTTTGTGCATAAGGTGGAGTCAACAAACAGCTACGTGCTGTGCCATCTGTTTGACCAGCCGACCCACACGTCAGCGATGTTTATCTGCGACCGCTGCGGCGTGGTGAAGGAAGAGGGTGCGGAAGGTGTTGAAGACATTATGCACACGCTGGCGGCCAGGATGGGCTTCGCTTTGCGTCACAACGTGATTGAAGCACACGGCCTCTGTTCCGCGTGCGTTGAGGTAGAAGCCTGCAGCCATCACGACGATTGCCAGCACGATCACTCTATCCTCGTGAAGAAAAAGCCGCGCTAGGGGCAAAAGAAAAGGCGGCTCATGGCCGCCCTCGGGGAGTACATCCTTATACGCACGGGTAGTACTGTATTACCAGCGATAGTCGTTACGGGTTTCCCAGTCTTTCACTTCGCTTTCCGCTTTATCCTTCTCGTAACCGTAACGTTCCTGGATCTTACCGACCAGCTGGTCGCGCTTACCTTCGATAACGGTCATATCGTCATCGGTGAGTTTACCCCACTGTTCTTTCGCTTTACCTTTGAACTGCTTCCAGTTGCCGCTGATTTCGTCTTTGTTCATCATCGTGTCCTCTGTTAAGCGTAATGTCGTAGCGTCCGTGACGTTCTTTTCTGCTGGACGTGATAATTATTGTAGTTAAGGATTCGGCAGCCATTTTCATATTCAGAATCTTTAACCATTACGACAGATCGCGCTGGGACGGAAACCAGGTGTTATGCCGCCAGTGACGGCGCCAGATAAACGCCAGCGACAGGCCGCGCAGGGAGAGGAATACCGCCAGCGCCAGCCACAGTCCGTGATTCCCCAGATAGGGCAGCGTCAGCAGCGTAAGGCCAAAACCGGCGGCCGCAACCGCCATGCTGTTACGCATCTCCGCCCCGCGCGTTGCGCCGATGAACATCCCGTCCAGCAGATAGCACCAGACGCCCACCACCGGCAGAATCACCTGCCAGACGATGTAGTGGCTCGCCAGCTCCCGCAGCTCGGGCAGTGAGGTAAGCAGCGCAATAATATGCTCGCCGAAAAAGGCATAAATAACGGCAAACACCAGCGCCACCAGCCCCGACTGACGGCAGGCCGCGCGCCAGACCTCGCGCAGCTGGCCGCTTTCACGCGCGCCAAAAGCCTGCCCGGAGTGGGCTTCGACGGCATAGGCAAAGCCGTCCAGCGCGTAGGCGGTGAAGGTGAGCAGCGTCATCAGCACCGCGTTAACTGCCACGATCTCAGGGCCAAGACGCGCGCCAAAGACCGTCAGCGCGCCAAAACAGAGCTGGAGCAGCAGCGAGCGCAGCATGATGTCGCGATTGAGCGCCAGCAGCTTACGGATATTGCCACGCCAGGCATCCTTAAGCAGGGACAGCGATATCCCGCGCATCTTCAGAACCCGCCAGACCATCCACAGCCCGATGATCAGCGTGCCGTATTCCGCAATCGCCGTAGCCAGCGCCGCGCCCCGCACGTTCATGTGCAGCCCCATCACCAGCCACAGGTCGAGCACAATGTTGAGGACGTTGCCCACCACCAGCAGGATCACCGGCGCGCGGGCGTACTGAACCCCCAGCAGCCAGCCGAGCAGCACCAGGTTGGCAAGCGATGCCGGTGCGCTGAGCCAGCGAATTTCGAGGAAGCGTCTTGCCTGCTCCAGCACCGCTTCGCTGCCGCCCACGACGTGCAGCGCCAGGTCGATCAGAGGCGTGCGGAGCAGCACGATAAGCATGCCTGCGCCCAGGGCCATAATAAGCGGCTGCACCAGTGCGCGCGCCAGACGCAGCGGATCTTTTGCGCCATACGCCTGTGCCGTGAGGCCCGTGGTGCTCATGCGCAAAAAGAGCAGCAGCATAAAGAGGAAGCTGGTAGCCGTTGCGCCAATGGCAACGCCCCCCAGATAGACCGGCGAGTCCAGATGACCAATCACGGCGGTATCAACCAGTCCCAGCAGCGGAACGGTGATATTGGAAAAAATCATCGGCAACGCAAGACGCCACAACGCCTTATCAGAAGCAGTCAGCAATGACATGAAAACATACCGGGGCAGGAAAATAAGTCAGGCCGCGCGGAAAGCGCAGCCTGTCAGGAAGAGATTAGAGCCATTCGCCGTTGCGGATGACGCCGACGGCCAGCCCTTCAATGGAGAAGCTCTGCTCGCGCAAATCCACCACGATTGGAGAGAACTCGTTGTTCTCCGGCAGCAGTTGCACGGTGTTGCCCTGCTTTTTCAGGCGCTTAACGGTCACTTCGTCGTCAATACGCGCGACCACAACCTGGCCGTTGCGCACTTCCTGGGTTTTGTGAACTGCGAGCAAGTCGCCGTCGAGAATACCGATGTCTTTCATGGACATACCGCTGACGCGCAGCAGGAAATCGGCACTGGGTTTGAACATACCAGGATCAACCTGATAATGGCCTTCAATGTGCTGCTGTGCGAGGAGAGGTTCACCTGCCGCCACACGGCCAATCAGTGGAATACCCGTCTCTTCTTCCACCAGCAAACGAATGCCGCGTGATGCTCCGGACACAATCTCAATAACGCCTTTACGCGCCAGCGCTTTGAGGTGCTCTTCGGCAGCATTTGGAGAACGGAACCCCAGACGCTGCGCGATTTCCGCACGCGTAGGTGGCATACCCGTCTGGCCGATGTGATCCCGAATGAGATCAAACACCTCTTGCTGCCTAGTCGTTAACGCTTTCATTCCGCCCCCTGGGTGTATATACAGTTATGCTGTGAGTATATACAGTCAAAGGCGATTTTGGAATCAAAAACTGCACAAAAAACCAGGGAGTTATCGATTCCTGAAGGCTTATCGGAAATGTGACCAGAGGAGCGTGCCCCAGGTGATTAATGCGGTAATAATCGCCAGCAGCACGGCGGCGGATCCCATGTCTTTTGCACGACCAGAAAGCTCGTGGAAGTCGGAGCCAATACGGTCAACGACGGCCTCAATAGCGCTATTGAGAATTTCCACTATCATCACCAACAGCACAGAACCAATCAGAAGCACGCGGGTGATGGCGTCTACATCAAGGAAAGAGGCGATAATCACCGCGACAATGGCGGCAACGGCTTCCTGACGAAACGCGGCTTCATTGACCCACGCGGCACGGAAACCTTTCCATGAATAACCGGCAGCTTTGATGATTCGGGTTAACCCAGTGGTATTATTGGCCATTAAAAGAACCTTTTATGAGAAAAAGCGTCAGTAACTATAGCGGCTGCGCGTTTCGCTGCTGCCTGAAGTATGACGGGTAACAACAGAAATTTTGCGCGCTTTCTGTTATCCTTGCGCCGCATTTGCATTATTAACCAGAGGCTTTACATCGTTTATGTCCGGCTGGCCACGAATTTACTACAAATTACTTAATTTACCATTAAGCGTCCTGGTAAAAAGCAAGTCTATCCCAGCAGAACCCGCGCTGGAATTAGGGCTCGATACTTCTCGCCCTATTATGTACGTTTTGCCTTATAACTCGAAGGCAGACTTGCTGACGCTTCGCGCCCAATGTCTGGCGCATGAGCTTCCTGACCCGCTTGAACCGCTCGAAATCGACGGAACGTTGCTGCCGCGCTATGTGTTTATCCACGGCGGGCCACGCGTGTTTACCTATTACACGCCGAAAGAAGAGTCTATCAAGCTGTTTCATGACTACCTCGACCTGCACCGCAGCAATCCCAATCTGGATGTGCAGATGGTGCCGGTATCGGTGATGTTTGGTCGCCGTCCGGGCCGTGAAAAAGGCGAAGAGAATCCGCCGCTGCGTATGCTTAACGGCATTCAGAAGTTCTTCGCGGTATCCTGGCTGGGTCGCGATAGCTTTGTGCGTTTCTCTCCTTCCGTTTCCCTGCGCCGCATGGCGGACGAACACGGCACGGATAAAATCATCGCGCAAAAGCTGGCGCGCGTTGCGCGTATGCACTTTGCCCGCCAGCGTCTGGCTGCCGTAGGGCCGCGTCTGCCTGCGCGTCAGGATCTCTTCAACAAGCTTCTGGCCTCCAAAGCCATTGCCCGCGCCGTTGAAGACGAAGCGCGCAGCAAGAAGATTTCGCATGAGAAAGCGCAGCAGAACGCCATCGCGCTGATGGAAGAGATTGCCGCGAACTTCTCCTACGAGATGATTCGCCTTTCTGATCGTATTCTCGGCTTCACGTGGAACCGCCTCTATCAGGGGATTAACGTTCACAACGCCGAGCGCGTTCGCCAGCTGGCGCACGACGGTCACGAAATTGTCTATGTGCCGTGCCACCGCAGCCACATGGACTACCTGCTGCTCTCTTACGTGCTCTATCATCAGGGCCTGGTACCGCCGCATATCGCCGCCGGTATTAACCTGAACTTCTGGCCAGCAGGGCCAATTTTCCGCCGTCTGGGTGCGTTCTTTATTCGTCGTACCTTTAAAGGCAACAAGCTTTACTCCACCGTGTTCCGTGAATATCTCGGCGAGCTGTTCAGCCGCGGCTATTCCGTTGAGTACTTCGTCGAAGGCGGACGTTCCCGTACCGGGCGACTGCTCGATCCGAAGACCGGCACGCTGTCGATGACTATTCAGGCCATGCTGCGCGGCGGCACCCGTCCGATTACGCTGGTGCCGATCTACATCGGTTACGAACACGTGATGGAAGTGGGCACCTACGCGAAAGAGCTGCGCGGGGCGACCAAAGAGAAAGAGAGCCTGCCGCAGATGCTGCGCGGCCTGAGTAAGCTGCGCAACCTCGGTCAGGGCTACGTGAACTTTGGCGAGCCGATGCCGCTGATGAACTACCTGAACCACCATGTTCCGGAGTGGCGCGAGTCTATCGATCCCATCGAAGCGGTGCGTCCGGCCTGGCTGACGCCAACGGTGAACGGTATCGCCGCCGAGCTGATGGTGCGTATCAACAACGCGGGTGCAGCCAACGCCATGAACCTGTGCTGTACCGCACTGCTGGCGTCGCGCCAGCGTTCGCTGACCCGCGAACAGCTCACCGAACAGCTCGATTGCTATCTGGACATTATGCGTAATGTGCCCTATTCCGTCGATTCCACCGTTCCGACCGCGACGGCAAACGAACTCATCGAGCATGCGTTGCAGATGAACAAGTTTGAAGTCGAGAAAGACACGATTGGCGACATCATTATTCTGCCGCGCGAGCAGGCGGTGCTGATGACGTACTATCGCAACAACATTGCGCACATGCTGATGCTGCCGTCGCTGATGGCCGCCATTATTACCCAGCATCGCCGTATTTCCCGTCAGGAGCTGCTGCGCCATGTCGACGCGCTGTACCCGATGCTGAAAGCGGAGCTGTTCCTGCGCTGGAGTAAAGATGAGCTGGCGGCAGAGCTGGATAAGCTGACGGAAGAGCTGCGTCGTCAGGGGCTGATAACGGTCACCAACGACGAACTGCACATCAACCCGTCTCGCTCCCGCACCCTGCAGCTGCTGGCGGCCGGCGCGCGTGAAACGCTGCAGCGTTACGCCATTACCTTCTGGCTGCTGAGCGCAAATCCGTCCATCAACCGCGGCACGCTGGAAAAAGAGAGCCGCACGCTGGCGCAGCGTCTGTCCGTTCTGCACGGCATTAACGCGCCGGAGTTCTTCGACAAGGCGGTGTTCAGCTCCCTGGTGCTGACGCTGCGCGATGAAGGCTTTATCAGCGATACCGGTGATGCAGAGCCAGCAGAAACGCTGAAGGTTTACCAGATGCTGGCAGACCTGATTACCTCGGACGTGCGTTTAACGATTGAAAGCGCGACGCAGGACGAGTGATGTAAAAAAGCCGGGTGGCGCTAGCGCTTACCCGGCCTACGATCCTGCATGACATGTAAGCCCGGTCAGCGCTAGCGCCACCGGGCTTCTTTTTTAGCCAAAGTAGCTCATCGCCAGGCCCAGGAACAGCACCAGACCGACGTAGTTATTGTTCAAAAACGCTTTAAAGCAGGCTTCACGTTCGCGCTTCGCAATCAGCTTCTGCTGGTAGGCGAACAGCAGCCCCGCGACAAGCACTGACCAGTAGAACTCCCAGTTCAGCCCGTTCAGGCGACCGATTGCCACCATCAGCGCCAGCACCGCCACCTGCAAAATCCCGATGATCAGCTTGTCGTGACGACCAAACAGAATCGCCGTGGATTTGATGCCAATCTTCAGGTCATCGTCCCGGTCGACCATCGCGTACTGCGTATCGTAAGCCACCGCCCAGAGGATGTTGGCGAGGAACATCAGCCAGCAGCTCAGCGGCACGGACTCGCTCACCGCAGCGAAGGCCATCGGTATCGACCAGCCAAACGCGGCGCCCAGCACCACCTGCGGCAGATGGGTGTAGCGCTTCATAAACGGATATACCCACGCCAGCGCCAGCGCGGCGACGGAGAGCAGGATGGTCATGGTGTTGAGCGTTAACACCAGCAGGAACGAGAGCAGCACCAGCACCACAAACAGCGTGCGGGCCTCTTTCTCCGTGACCTGGCCGCTCGGCAGAGGACGATTGGCGGTACGCTTAACGTGGCCGTCAAACTTGCGGTCGGCATAGTCATTCACCACGCATCCCGCCGCGCGCATCAGCCACACGCCCGCGACAAACACCGCCAGGATCCACAGCGGCGGCAGGCCGGGGGTTGCCACCCACAGCGCCCATAAGGTTGGCCACAGCAGCAGCAGCGCGCCGATGGGTTTATCAGTTCGCATTAAGCGGTGATAGGCCAGCAGCTTGTTCTGCGTCAGGCTCCACTCCATTTTTTCTTCCTCTTAGTACAACGGCGACGCCGGTAAAAATAGCTCCGTCAGCATTAACGGTTTACCGCTCAGGCGAAGGCGGGAACGACGCCCCCACAGATCGGCATCGCGACCAATTTCAATAAAATCACGGGTGAGCTCGGACGAGGTGAAAAGATAGCGCCCAAGCGGGGTTTTCCCCAGGTTTTGCAGCGCCAGCTCCGGCCCCGTAAGGGTGGATTCCGGCACGACCGTGCGCCCGGCAAGCCACGGCTCGCCGTCGGCGCAGAGCAAAATTTCACGCAGCCAGTAGCGATTTTCCTGCGGCAGCAGCGGCAGTTCGCCGGCGATGTCCTCAGCGGTGACAAACCCTTCCTGAATCAGCGTCACGGTGACCGTTTTGCCCTGCTGCTCAAAACGTTTCGTCATGGAATCTTCCAGCAGCAACCAGTCGAGTTGCTCCGGGTCAAGCGCGGGTATTTGGTCAAAATAGCGCAGCGCACGCAGTTGCGTTAGCGCGGGGTGTGACATGCCAGACTCTCCGATACATAACGTAAAGGCATTGTATCGCAGAAAAGCGGATTGAGGGCGGGCAAACGCTAATTAGCGATCAATATCGCAACAGTGTTGCAACAGAGCCAGCGGCTGAAAAAAAAGTGCGCCCACTCAGGCGCACTAAAACGGACAAATCAGCACTGTGGGGGACGACCGTCACCCCTTGCCTTTTACACTGCTGATAAAGGTGGAACGGGCAGTGGTTGAACCTAAACGCTCGGCTTCATCAAGCAGCTTCAGGGCTTTGTCGACATCGCCGCTCTTAACCGCCTGCTTGATAGCATTATTGAAGTAGGTTTCGGTGTCGTTCAGCACCGGCTCGGATTTTTTCGCCGGGGCCGGGGCGGCAGCTGGCGCAGCGGCAACCGGTGCGGCATACGCAGGGGCAGCGGTATTGCCGACGGTCACGGGACCGGTGCCAGAGGAACCAAACAGCGGGCCAACCAGTACGCTGGAGGCGCTGCTGGTAGACACTTTCAGCTTCACAACGCCATCGGTGGTGTGACGGGCAATCGGGTCAGGGATATCCGGCACGGCGTTACCCACGCCTTTGGCGTAGGCTTTCGCCGGATCGAGAAGCGTTGTGGTTTGCTGTAAATCTTTCTCGGTGGTGAATACCAGCACGTAGATCTTCTGCTGGCCCAGCGCAG
The DNA here is from genome assembly GCF_964208575.1 of Enterobacter soli. Classification (GTDB taxonomy): domain Bacteria; phylum Pseudomonadota; class Gammaproteobacteria; order Enterobacterales; family Enterobacteriaceae; genus Enterobacter; species Enterobacter soli_A. The sequence continues at coordinate 114,438 of NZ_CAXOFU010000016.1, forward strand.
GCGTCAGGCGCATCACCCCTTCCAGGCGGTCGGCGCTCATGACGCCAGGCTCCTGGTAGGTAAAATATTCGCTTGGGAAGAACGCAGATGGCGTCATGTTCTGATCAAGAATGAGCACGTTCGGTGCATAGACGCTGGTCTGCTTATTCACTTCGCTCGACAGCGTCAGCGTCAGTTCACCAATATTCGCGGGCACGCTGTAGGCCACCACCGGGCCGCTGATGCCGGGCACGTTCAGGGTTTGCCCGCCCGTTGAGAGCTGGGTCGTTTGCGCTTTAGACTGATCGACCGGCGCCCAGACCAGCTGCTGCAGCGCCGCTGCCGGAATAGCTGGCGCAGCGGTTGTGTTTTGCGGGACGAAATTCACATTGGCAAACGTGACGGCAGGCACGCTCGCCAGCAGCCCTGCGGATAAGCAAAGGGCAAGGAGAGTTTTGTTCATTTTCATTGTTATCACCTCAAAAAACACTGGTTCAGCGGTAGCCAGGCAATAGCGCGCCGTCCCGAAGGATTGGGGGGCTTTCGCCCCCCTGTTTGGTCATTACGTCAGATTAAGACGGTATTACCACCAGATTTCCATCTGGGCGCCGAAGGACCACTCATCGTTGTCGCCGCGGCTGTAGGTAGCAGTTTTGGTATCGTTTTTCGCGATGCCGTTGTCATAGCCCCATTTTTCATCCCACTTGGCGTAGGTTGCGAAGACACGGATAGCCGGGCGAGACCAGATGCTGTCGCCTGCCTGCCATTGCTGTGCCAGGGTGATTTTGTACTGGTTGTTAGTTTCGTCAGTTTTCTGAGATTTAACGTTGTCGTAGCCAACTTCCAGCAGGGTGCTCATGATTGGCGTCCATTTGTACATTGGGCGCACGCCCACGGTGTACCAGGTGGTGCCGTTGTTGTCGTCACGATCGATATCCTGATACATACCGACGTACATCAGATCCCAGCTATCGCCCAGGGAGATTGCACCGTGGTCGAGGATACGAACCAGGGAACCATTGTTGTTGATCTTGTTGTCTACTGCGCCAATTTCAGCGTCGTTATCGTAGCTGTTGCCGGTGTAGGAACCCTGTGGAATACCTTTACCCTGCGTGGTCATAGCATCAGTTGCGTACTGAACAACGAACTTGTTATAGCCTTTCAGCATGCTCTGAGTGTGTTCAGCCGTGAACATCCAGCCATCTTTAGACGCGCCGTCTGCAAAGCTATAACCGTCAGTTTTGTTTGCACGACCGTAGTCAACGCCCAGCTCCAGCGTGCCGCCTGGGTTGATTTCCATCTGCGCTAAACGCACGTCAAACACGTCGTTGGCGGTGTCTTTGTATTTGCTGTAGATATCGTTGCTGGTGAAGATGTAAGAGCCGCCCGCTTCCTGAGAACGGGTCGCTGCCAGAGAGAGCTTACCGAAGCCCAGATCGACGTTTTCAATACCCGCACCAGGACCGGAGATATCCCAGTAGTAGAAGTCGATCATGTGAACGTCATGACGCTGATAGAAGCGCTTACCGGCCCAGATGGTGGAGCCTGGCAGCCATTCAATCAGGTTTTTACCCTGCACGTTTGCTTCACGGAATGCCGGGTCAGTGGCTTCCCAGTCGTTCTGCTGTGCGACGGAGTACGCTACGTTGGTGTCGAAGTAGAAGCTCTTATCGCCCTCTTTCCACACTTCCTGGCCCAGTTTCAGCTCAGCGTAGGTTTCACATTCGTTACCAAGACGGTATTTACTTTGAGCACCGGTTGCCTGGAAACACTGTTGTTCGCCGCCACTCCCGGTCCAGCCAATGCCGGAACGAGCATAACCATGAAAATCTACAGCCAGCGCCTGAGCAGACATAACGCCTGCTGCAACGGCAACTGCCAGTGGAAGTTTGCGCAGAGTAATCATCATTCTATCTCCTGAGATCATTGCTTTTCTTTGAACACTTCACCTGTCGGTTTCGTGCTTTTTATTGGGATTGCTTAAACGCCTGGCTCTTTGTGCAGCCGACGACATGCTGTGCCATCCTCACGGAACAGATGGCAACGCTCTGGCGGCAAGCCGATAGCGAATGTGGCACCCTCTTCTACCAACACCACGTCATTCTGGCGGTAGACCAGGTTCTGACGGATGGCGGGGATCTGGATATGAATCTGTGTTTCGTGACCAAGCTGTTCGACGACCTGAACCACGCCTTCCAGCGTCACATCGGCGACGTGGCTTGGCAGTAAGTGTTCAGGACGAATACCCAGGGACATGTTTGCCCCGACCTGTACGTTGGTGCTGTCGACCGGCAGCCATACCTGCTGACGGTTTGGCAGCTCCACCTGTACCTGTTCGATAGCTGTCGCGGTCACCTTGACGGGCAGGAAGTTCATCTTTGGCGAGCCAATAAAGCCCGCAACAAAGCGGTCTGCCGGGTAGTGATAAAGCTCCAGCGGTTTACCCACCTGCGCCACGCGGCCTGCGTCGAGCACCACAATCTTGTCGGCCAGGGTCATCGCTTCGACCTGATCGTGGGTGACGTAAATCATCGTGCGCCCCAGGCGCTTGTGCAGACGGGAGATTTCGATACGCATCTGGACGCGCAGGGCGGCATCCAGGTTAGAAAGCGGTTCATCAAGCAGGAATACGCGCGGCTCCGCCACCAGGGTACGACCGATCGCCACGCGCTGGCGCTGGCCGCCTGAGAGCGCTTTTGGCTTACGCTCCAGCAGGTGCGCGAGCTGGAGAACTTCCGCCACCTGCGTGACGCGCTGGTTAATCACCTCTTTCTTCGCCCCGGCCAGCTTCAGGCCAAAGGACATGTTTTCAGCAACGGAAAGGTGTGGATAGAGTGCATAAGACTGGAACACCATGCCCACGCCGCGTTCGGCGGGCGGGATGTCGTTCATACGGGTATCACCAATAAACAAATCGCCGCTGGTGATGGTTTCAAGACCGGCAATCATACGCAGCAGAGTTGATTTACCGCAGCCAGATGGGCCAACAAACACCACGAATTCGCCTTCGTGGATATCGAGATTGATGTCTTTCGACACCACCACTTCGCCCCAGGCTTTCGTTACATTACGCAGCTGTACGCTCGCCATGCCCTTCTCCCTTCGTTACAACCTGTCGCCGACAGAAACATTCAAGATAAGTTCACTATGGGGTATCCATTACTTACGTGAATCCTCCACCCCCCGGCTTTTTTATGGGGGAGGAGGCGGGAGGATGAGAGAGCAGGCTCTGCGACCGCGGCTGGGGGGCTTAGGCGAAAATCGTGAAGCCGCCTGCAAAAATCAGCGCGTTTTTATGTGCGCCAGCACTCATAACTTAAATTTATGCAACGGAGATCACACAAAGCGGGGGTGGGGCGTAGGAGTCAGGAGGATGGAAAGAGGATGTCAAATAAGGAGACTGAGTGACGTTGAACCACCTCATGTATCCACGAGCACATCACCAAAAAGGATGGCAGATATGAAGATCAAGACTGGCGCACGCGTTTTCGCATTGTCCGCCCTGGCAGCAATGATGATTTCCGCACCGGCTCTCGCCAAAATTGAAGAAGGTAAGCTGGTTATCTGGATTAACGGCGACAAAGGCTATAACGGCCTGGCCGAAGTGGGTAAAAAATTCGAGAAAGACACCGGTATCAAAGTCACCGTTGAACACCCGGACAAGCTGGAAGAGAAATTCCCGCAGGTAGCGGCGACCGGCGACGGCCCGGACATCATCTTCTGGGCGCATGACCGCTTCGGCGGCTACGCACAGTCTGGCCTGCTGGCTGAAGTCACCCCGGACAAAGCGTTCCAGGACAAACTGTTCCCGTTCACCTGGGATGCGGTGCGTTATAACGGCAAGCTGATTGCTTACCCGGTTGCGGTTGAAGCCCTCTCCCTGATTTACAACAAAGACCTGGTGCCAAACCCACCGAAAACCTGGGAAGAGATCCCTGCACTGGATAAAGATCTGAAGGCGAAGGGTAAATCTGCGCTGATGTTCAACCTGCAAGAGCCGTACTTCACCTGGCCGCTGATTGCTGCCGACGGCGGTTACGCGTTCAAATTTGAAAACGGCAAATATGACGTGAAAGACGTGGGCGTAGATAGCGCTGGCGCGAAGGCGGGTCTGACCTTCCTGGTTGACCTCATCAAGAACAAGCACATGAACGCGGATACCGACTACTCCATCGCGGAAGCGGCGTTCAACAAAGGCGAAACCGCGATGACCATCAACGGTCCGTGGGCCTGGAGCAACATCGACAAGAGCAAAATCAACTACGGCGTGACGCTGCTGCCAACCTTCAAAGGCAAGCCGTCTAAACCGTTCGTTGGCGTGCTGAGCGCCGGTATCAACGCGGCGAGCCCGAACAAAGAGCTGGCGAAAGAGTTCCTGGAAAACTACCTGCTGACCGATCAGGGTCTGGATGAAGTGAACAAGGACAAACCGCTGGGCGCCGTAGCGCTGAAATCCTTCCAGGATCAGTTAGCGAAAGATCCGCGTATCGCGGCCACCATGGATAACGCCCAGAAAGGCGAAATCATGCCGAACATCCCACAAATGGCGGCGTTCTGGTATGCAACGCGTACCGCGGTCATCAACGCAGCCAGCGGTCGTCAGACCGTCGATGCCGCGCTGAAAGATGCTCAGGGTCGTATTACTAAGTAATGCTTTTATCCCCTCTCCCT
>NZ_CAXOFU010000017.1:0-104254 GCF_964208575.1 Enterobacter soli
GGAGAGGGAAGTTGAACCCCCTCTCCCTGTGGGAGAGGGCCGGGGTGAGGGCATCAGCGCGTGCATTTCCCCCTCACCCTAACCCTCTCCCTCAAGGGAGAGGGAACTTGAACACCCTCTCCCCTTTGGGGAGAGGGCAGGGTGAGGGGAAGAAAGGCCTTACTGCACCGCTTTATTCACGCTGGTCATCGCACCCAGCGCGGCGGTCAGGCGATCGAGATCGTCCAGCTGCGCCTGAATCTCAGACACTTTGCTGGTCTTCTCCTCCTCCTTAAGCCCCTTGTTGTCCTTCACGCCCTGCATCTGCTTGAACAGCGCCAGCTGGCGAATCGGCACCAGCTGCAGGTCGCTGGAGGCGCGGAACGGCGCCCAGCCCAGACGTTCCAGAACCGCTTTCTCCTCCGGCGTTTTGCCGTAGGTCATAAAGAAGTCGTACACCTTGTCCTTGGTGCTTTCGGAGAGGTTTTTACGCCACACAATCGGGTCGCCCGGGATCAGCGGCGATTTCCAGATAACCTTGATCTCTTTCAGCTTGTCCGGCGCGGAGGTCTTCAGCTTGTCGAGGTTTTCGGTGTTGTTGGTGGCCACGTCCACCTGCCCGTTCGCCACGGCCAGAGCGTTGGTTTCGTGGCTGGCGTTGACGGTGCGCTTGAAGTCGCTGGCGGAGGCGTTGTTTTTGGCAAAGACGTAATAGCCAGGGACGAGGAAGCCGGAGGTGGAGTTCGGATCGCCGTTACCAAAGGTCAGATCTTTGCGTTTGGCGAGCAGGTCGCTGAGGTTGTTGATCGGGCTGTCTTTATTGACGATCAGCACGCTCCAGTAGCCCGGCGAACCGTCTGCCGCCACGGTCTGGGCGAAGACCTGCCCGTTGGCGCGGTCGACGGCTTCCATTGCCGAGAGGTTGCCGTACCAGGCGATATCCACCTTGTTGAAGCGCATCCCCTGGATGATGCCCGCGTAGTCCGGGGCGAAGAAGGCGTTCACCTTAATCCCCAGTTTGGTTTCCATATCTTTCAGGAACGGTTCCCACTGAGGCTTCAGGTTCTGCTGTGATTCCGTCGAAATAATGCCGAAGTTCAGCGCTTTTTCCTGTTCTTGTGCAAACGCCGGGCTTAACAGGGTGCTGATGCTGAACAGGCTGGTGAAGGCCAGCGCGGCAACCGTTTTATAGCTCATTTCCATTCCTCGTAGTGGGGGCGTTAAGCAGCCTGCGCGCGCTCTTCGACGCGGTTAACGCTGCGGTAGAGATGGTCAAAACGTTCGTTATCAAACTGGTGGCTCGCGCCGTCGAAGAATACGTGCCCCTGGCGCAGCGCGACGATGCGTTCGCAGTAGCGCAGGGCGTAATCCACCTGATGCAGCGTCACCACCACGGTGATGCCGTCGTTCTGGTTAATGTCGCGCAGGGTTTCCATGACGATGCGGGCGGATTCCGGATCCAGCGACGCGATAGGCTCGTCGGCCAGAATGATTTTGGCTTTTTGCATCAGCGCCCGGGCAATCGCCACGCGCTGCTGCTGTCCGCCGGAGAGGGTGGACACGCGCTGGTGGGCGAAGTGCGCCATGCCGACGCGGGTCAGCGCCTGGAGCGCCTCTTGCTTCTGAGAGGGGGAGAACCAGCGCAGGCAGGTGCGCCAGAACGGGGTGCTGCCGAGCGCGCCAATCAGCACGTTCTCGAGCACCGTCAGGCGGTTCACCAGGTTGAACTGCTGGAAGATGTAGCCCGTCTGGGCGCGGCTTTTGCGGATATCGCGCGCCAGTCGCCCCGCGTGCTGCACGGTATTGCCCAGCAGCTCAACGTGGCTTTCCGCCGTTTTATCGCAGGTGATAAGCCCGCTTAAGTGGCGCAGAAGGGTGGATTTACCTGAACCGGACGGCCCCAGCAGCGCCACCATTTCGCCCTGCTGGACGGTCAGATCAACGGCATGCAGCGCCCTGTTGTGGTGAAAGGTCTTGCTGAGCTTTTCGACGCGGATGACAGTTTGCATGTGCGGGGCCTCACGATAAATGTGGCCTCATGCTGGCGCATCAATATGACATTTGGGTTAAGTGTGGGTTGCGGGAATTTGAAGAGTTGAGGGGAGTTTGATGACAGGCGGGGGCGGACCGCCCACCGCCGGACGGCTACTGCTGTTTCACGACGTTAATCATCCACGGCACGCCGTATTTATCGGTGACCTTACCGAATCCGTGCGCCCAGAAGGTCTCCTGCCAGGCCATTTCCACGTTACCGCCCGCCGCCAGGTTGTCGAACCAGCGTTTGCCTTCTTCCACGTCCTGCGTGTCGAGCACCAGGGTAAAGCCCGCATACTGGGCGCTGCTGCCCGGCGGCAGGCCGTCGCTCATCATGATATCGCTGCCCGCGATGCGGACGTTGGAGTGGGCGATGGCGGAATCCGGGAACTGCATGCCGGACGGGCAGCCTTCTTCGCTGCTATCGTCTTTGGGCATTTCGCCGAAGGTGATTTTGTAGAGGAGTTCTGCGCCGACGGCCTGCTGGTAAAAGGCGCTTGCCTCTGCACAGTTGCCGGCGAATGAGATGTAGGGACTTAACGGCATAATCATTACCTCAGGTAAGAGAAGCCCGTTAAGTTTAGTTGTTGTCGGCCCGGTAAGCGAAGCGCCACCGGGCGCTTTTGCCGGATGCGCTGCGCTTATCCGGCCGACAAAAAACAGAAATCAGTTCTTTTTCACGAACTCAGATTTGAGTTTCATCGGGCCGAAGCCGTCAATTTTGCAGTCGATGTTGTGATCGCCTTCCACCAGACGGATGTTCTTCACTTTGGTGCCAATTTTCAGCATGGAAGAGCTGCCTTTGACCTTCAGATCTTTCACCACGGTCACGCTGTCGCCGTCGGCCAGCAGGTTGCCGTTCGCGTCTTTTACGATCAGCGCATCGCTGTCCTGGGACGGCTCTGCATCGTTCCATTCATGGGCGCATTCCGGGCAGATGAACATGCCATTATCTTCGTAGGTATATTCAGAATTGCATTTCGGGCAGTGTGGGAGTTGCATGTCGGTATCCTCAAAAAAGTGCTTAACAGGCTGGAAAGTGCCAGCTAAATGACGGCATGGTGCCGAAAAAGGCGGCAAGTATAGCGTAAATCCACAATCTTGTCGGTGATATTCGCTATATAAAACAGAGCAACATTTGTCTCTGGAATGACACTTCCTGTCAGTCAGATAAGCGATGCTGAGTGCAATTAGGCGGTGGAAAACATTGATGCTAATTATATCAATTATTTTATTGCATCAAATTGCTACCCTTGTCCATTTCGGATAAGGTGAAGCGGTATATCGTTATTAACCCACAACCTCTCCCGCCATACCGCATTTGGCGGCGGTAAATTACCTCTCTTTTTAGGTGGGTAAATAATGATGATATATCCTGAAGTTTCCCAAAAATGCGCTACGCTTTTTATCTTTTGGTTTTCCGGCCAGGAGGGGGCTTTACACGTTATACCGCGACATTAAATATAATTTTGATTATCTTCATAGAGTTATATTTATGTGAACATGTTTTCCACACGTGATCATATAAGCCGAAACACCATAATAAAAACGAAGTGGCTTAATAAAAGTAATAAATTTGCGTTAAGGAAAGGCTTTTATCATGCACACACAGACCATTTTCGAATTAAGCCAGGAAGCTGAGCGTTTGCTTCAGCTCGCGTTACAGAATCTCGATACATTAAAATCAATGCCCACGGCGATGCTGGACAGTACCACTGCAGCTATTGCTGGTGTGAATAACAACGTCCTGCCTTTGCATTTCAGCGCGCGCGGTGTCGACGCCCAGCAGGCGATGCTGAATAATGAATTACGTAAAATAACGCGGCTTGAAATGGTTCTGGCGATTGTCGGCACCATGAAAGCGGGTAAATCCACCACCATTAACGCGATTGTGGGCACCGAGGTCTTACCGAACCGCAATCGGCCGATGACCGCGCTGCCGACGCTTATCCGCCATACTCCCGGCCAGAAAGAGCCGGTGCTGCATTTTACCCACGTGTCGCCGATTGACGCCCTGCTGCAGCAGCTTCAGCAAAGGCTGTGCAACTACGACCGCGGCAAGCTGACGCGCCGCCTGGAAATTGATAAAGACATGAACGCGCTGTTAGGGCGCATTGAGAAAGGCGAGGCGTTTGAAAAACACCACCTGGGCGCCGAGCCGATATTCCACTGCTTAAAAAGCCTGAACGATTTAGTGCGCTTATCCCTGGCGCTGGGCGTCGATTTTCCGTTTACCGAATATGCGGCTATCGAACATATTCCGGTCATTGAAGTGGAGTTTGTGCATCTTGCGGGGCTCGACGCGCATCTCGGACAGCTGACCCTGCTGGACACGCCGGGGCCAAACGAGGCCGGGCAGCCCCATCTGCAAAAAATGCTCAGCGAGCAGCTCGCGCGCGCCTCCGCGGTGCTGGCGGTGATGGACTATACCCAGCTGAAATCGATTTCTGATGAAGAGGTGCGCCAGGCGATTTCCGCCGTCGGGAAATCCGTGCCTCTGTACGCGCTGGTGAATAAGTTCGATCAAAAAGACCGCAACAGCGACGATGAAGAACAGGTTCGGGCGATGATTTCCGGCACCCTCATGAAGGGCAATATTTCGCCGGGGCAGATCTATCCGGTCTCGTCGATGTGGGCCTATTTAGCCAACCGCGCGCGCTATGAGCTGGCCACCAACGGTTGCCTGCCCAATCACCAGGAGCAGCGCTGGGTGCAGGATTTTGCCGAAGCGGCGCTTGGACGCCGCTGGCGCACGGCGGATCTGGACGATATCGACCATATTCGCCACGCCGCCGACCTGCTGTGGGAAGACTCGCTCTTTGAGCAGCCGATCCGCAAGCTTATCTACGCCGCGTATGCCAACGCGTCGCTGTTCGCCCTGCGTTCGGCGTCGCACAAGCTGCTGAACTACGCGCAGAACGCCAGAGAGTACCTCGATTTTCGCTATCAGGGGCTGACGATAGCCTTTGAGGCGCTGGAGCTGAATATCGCCCGCCTGGAGGAGGACATGACCCTGCTCCAGACCCGTCAGGGCGCGGTGAGTGACGAGGTGCAGCACGAGGTCGAGCAGGCGCTGTGCGCGACGGATTTCTTTATTGCCGAGCAAAAGGTGGAGCTGCAAACGGCGATCGATCGCGTCTTTGGCCAGGGCCATATTCTGGATCTGGCGGGGATCCCGCCGCTGAACCTGCGCGCCGGCGAGCAGAGTGACTTTAAGCAACTGGTACTGGAAGACGAAGGGCAGGCGCAGATCGTGCTGAGCAAGATCCGCTCCTCCTGCGAGCTGATCATGCTGGACGCCCAGAGCAAAATCAGCCGCGAGCTGGCGCTGCGCTTCGATCAGCTGGAGTCGACGCTGGCGCGTTCGCTCAACGAGGCGATGCGTCCTATCGAAAACCGCATCAAGGAGCAGCTCAGCCACGCCGGGTTCCGGGCGCGGATTAGCTTCCCGGCCTTTCAGCCCAATCAGCTGAACTTCAACACCCGCGCGCTGTTCACGGACGCTATCGCCACGGACAATCGCCCCGCCGGGCAGCCTTCCGCCGCGGGAAGCGTGCGGGAAACCGTGTCCCGCTGGCTGAATAATCCGGGCTGGGGCTGGGATGATTGCGTGGTGACCCGCACCCGGTACGTGATTGATGTGGCGCAGCTGCACGGGAAGTTTAAACACCATATTGATGAGTTTTGTGAACAAATCCGTAAAGCTTTGGCGGCGCAGGTCGATGTCTCTGTTACGGCAGGTATGGCGACGTTCTTTGCTGAATTTTCGCTATGCCTGACCGGGTTACAGGAAAGCTTGCGTGATAGCCTCGCGGTGCGCCAGCAGAATGAGCATTCGACCCGATCGCTCAGCCAGCTGCTGAAGCAGAGCATTACCACCGCGACGTGGATTCAGGAAGATACCCGACTGTTACGCGATGATATTCAAACCCTATTCGCGGCAGAGCAACCATGACAACACAGCTACTGGACGGTCCCGGGCGGACGCTGGAGTGTATTCATCCAAAATTTATGGTCGATCTGGTTCAGGGGGTGGACGCGGTGCGTCATGCCCCTCTGGGGCCGCAGCAGCTGCAGTTTCGTGAGCGTTTGACGCAGGAGATCGTAACGCACACCCGGCTGAGGCCGTGGGCGATGGCGGGAATGCTCAACGAAAATGCGGCATTGCGCCTGGGGCTGGCGGAAAAACTGGCCGGCATGCTCGACCCGGGGCATCTGGCGTTGACCCGCATGACCGACAGGCTGACGGCGCTGCGTTTGCAGGCTAACCCTCGCTCCCCGCAGTCGCCGGGGCTGATGCAGCAGTACGACGAACTCTCCGCGCATTTTCAGCAGCGCGCCGCGTATAAAGAGAAAGCCTTAACCCAGCGCGGCCTGACGGTGCAGGCCGGTGAGCATAGCGAGCAGATTTTTACCCGCTGGCGCGCCGGGCACTACGACGGCTGGTCGCTGGCCGGGCGCTGCTACATTGTGCTGGAAGAGCTGCGCTGGGGCGCGTTTGGCGATGCGTGTCGTCTGGCAAATGACGATGTTTCCGGGATGCTGAAAGACAACCTGCGCAGCATGGCGGCGAACTACCTCGCCCAGGGGATTAACGCGTCGCCCACGACCCGCCATTTTTACCACCAGTGGCTGACCACCCCCGCGTCGCCGGGGCTGGTGGATCATAAGGATATGCTGGGGTGGCTGGGGGACTGGTGTCAGGCCGATAAGCACCCGGTGAGCTGGTCTGTGACGCAGAACTGGCAGACCGTAGCGCTGGGGATGCCGAGGCTGTGTTCCGCAAAACGGCTGGTGGATGGGATGGTGGAGGAGATTTTTGGGTAGGGGTGATGTTTCATACTCGCCCGGGCTGCGGGGTCCTCACAAAATCATGTTCGCACAGACGACTCCCTCTCCCCTTGGGAGAGGGCAGGGGTGAGGGGGAACATACGGCTCTGGTAGTCGTTCCGTTCACCTTACGTTCCCTGCTTCTCTGTTACCACACGACCTGTGAACGTGTCAGGGAGGCTCGCCGCCGCCTCCCTGACCACCCTGGCTCCCGGCAAGAAAATCGTCGCTTCGCGGATTGTTCGTCCCATCCATGGGACTCACCCCTTCGGGGCCAGCGCAAGCGCTGTCCAAAATTGCTCCCGGCAATTTTGTCCTCAGCTTATTCCTCCAGGCTATCGGGTCGGGCACCAGCCTGCATCCCTGCAGGCTATGCCCTCTCGGCGCGTCCCTGCGCCTCGCCCCGGCCTTACGGAAACGCTTCGGCGATTTTCGGCCGGAACAGGGTGTCGCGGTAACGCCTTTACCTCAATGAACCTCTTTTCATCGCTTCGACCGCTCGTCATCAGGATTAGTGATGCATCTCTACCGTCTTCACTTCCCCCTGCACCTCCGGCACCTTCCCAAACCGTTTTGCGTACAGCGCCGTAATAATCGGCACCAGAATCGCGGTCACAATCACGCTGGCGGCAACCAGCGCCGTAGCCGATGCGGCAACCGGTTCGAACGCCGGGTTAATCTGGGCGATAATCATCGGGTTAGCCACGGCGGCACCGGCGGCGGACGACGCGGCAACGCCTGCGGTTCCGTTTCCTCCCCCAATCACGCGGTCGGCAATAATCAGCGGAATACCGGTGATCACAATCACCGCCACGCCCAGCACAATGCCCAGCAGACCGGTTTCGAGGATCACGTTCAGGTTGATGGTGTTACCCAGCGCGAAGCCGAAGAACGGGATCAGCACCGGGGTGGCTTTACTGAAGAAATCACGCAGATCATGGTCGAGGTTGCCCAGCGCAAAGCCAATCAGGAACGGCAGCACGGCGCCGATAAAGTGGTGCGGCTCGAAGGTTGCCAGTCCGGCAGAGCCGAGGATCAGCATGGTCATCAGCGGGCCGGATTCCAGAGACATCAGCACGAACGCGCCGGACTCTTCTTTGGTGCCGTACTGATTCATCAGGCTGGCATACAGCCCGCCGTTGGTCATATCCATCGCCGACACGATGGCCAGCACGGATAATCCGGCGAAGAACCCGGTCTGTACGCCGTTCTCCGGAATAAACAGGGCGCAGACCATTGCCACTACCCACGCAACGGCAATTTTGGTGATAACCAGGGTCCCGGATTTACGCAGCACCGTGCCGGTTGCGCGTAAATTAATTGAAGCCCCAATACAGAAGAACCACACCGCCAGAATCGGAACGGTTCCGGTGATCATCCCTTTTGTGAACCCGCCGAAATAAGCGCCGGTGTTCGGAGCAAGGGTATTTAAGATGGCGCCAAGCACCAGCGGAACCAGCATCATCCCGCCAGGGATGCGCTCAATGGTGGCTTTAATTTTCATGTCGAGTCCTCACATCTCACCCTGCGTGATTGGCGAAAAGGGTGAATTAAATAAATCAATAAATTCAACGAATTGAGAGCGTTTTCTGGCCGATAATTCGTTATCCATGCAATAAATTTAAATAAGTTCTCTCCGTTAACCGTCAGCGGAAAGTACTCAGAAAGTGGTGTGCGGACTTATCATGCGATCATCGGAATGATGATTCAATGAAAATAAAACAGCGTTTTAGTTATCTGAATCACATATTTTGTGTAAACATTCCCGGCGCGCGTTGAGAATTAAAATTTGTGTAAATTCGATGTGAAAAACCGTGGGTTTATTTTATTCGCAGAGGAATAGTGACGGGCGAAAGCGTATTTTCAGGAGCGGGCTTGAGAAAGTCCTGATGCGACAAAATTGACAAAACCTGAAGCCAACTGACGCACGCTCATATTTGGTGTGAAGTTGATCACAAATATAAACACTGGTAGGGTAAAGAGGTCATTAACTGCCCACACAGGCGTCAACAGGTTCGGTTGTATAGACGTAAAACGTCAATGTAAGTAAACCTGCTACGCTTGAATATGGGGATGCGCACGAAGCGCTCACCAGGTCCACAGACCGCCAAAATTTCTGTGGTTAGGACAGGGCTAAGTCTACGAGGATAGCAATGCTTAAAAGGAAAAAGGTTAAACCCATCACCCTTCGCGATGTCACCATTATTGACGACGCGAAACTGCGTAAAGCCATCACCGCCGCCTCGCTCGGCAACGCGATGGAATGGTTCGATTTTGGTGTCTACGGCTTTGTCGCCTATGCGTTAGGTAAAGTATTTTTCCCCGGTGCCGACCCCAGCTTACAGATGATTGCTGCACTCGGTACGTTCTCCGTTCCCTTCCTGATCCGTCCTTTGGGTGGCCTGTTCTTCGGCATGCTCGGCGACAAATACGGTCGCCAGAAGATACTCGCTATCACCATTGTGATTATGTCGATCAGTACGTTCTGTATTGGTTTGATACCGTCCTATGCCACCATCGGCATTTGGGCACCTATCCTGCTGCTGCTGTGTAAGATGGCGCAGGGCTTCTCCGTCGGCGGTGAGTATACCGGCGCGTCGATCTTCGTCGCGGAGTACTCCCCGGACCGTAAGCGCGGGTTTATGGGAAGCTGGCTGGACTTCGGCTCTATTGCCGGGTTCGTGCTGGGTGCGGGCGTCGTCGTGCTGATCTCAACCGTCGTCGGTGAAGAAAACTTCCTCGACTGGGGCTGGCGTATTCCGTTCTTCATGGCACTGCCGCTGGGCGTGATTGGCCTGTATCTGCGTCATGCGCTTGAAGAGACGCCTGCCTTCCAGCAGCACGTTGATAAGCTGGAGCAGGGCGATCGTGAAGGCCTGCAGGAAGGCCCGAAAGTGTCGTTCAAAGAGATTGCCACCAAGCACTGGCGCAGCCTGCTGACCTGTATTGGTCTGGTTATCTCCACCAACGTCACCTACTACATGCTGCTGACCTACATGCCGAGCTATCTGTCGCATAACCTGCACTACTCGGAAGATCACGGCGTGCTGATTATTATCGCCATCATGGTCGGGATGCTGTTTGTCCAGCCGATTATGGGGCTGCTGAGCGACCGCTTTGGCCGTCGACCGTTCATCATCCTGGGCAGCGTGGCGCTGTTTGCACTGTCCATTCCGGCGTTCGTGCTGATCAACAGTAACGTGCTGGGGCTGATTTTTGCCGGTCTGCTGATGCTGGCGGTGATCCTGAACTGCTTCATCGGGGTGATGGCCTCAACGCTTCCGGCCATGTTCCCGACGCACATTCGCTACAGCGCGCTGGCGGCGGCCTTTAACATCTCGGTACTGATTGCGGGTCTGACCCCAACGCTTGCGGCGTCGCTGGTTGAAAGCACGCAGAACCTGATGATGCCAGCGTATTACCTGATGGTTATCGCGGTAGTGGGTCTGGCAACCGGCCTGACGATGAAGGAAACGGCAAACCGTCCGCTGAAAGGGGCAACCCCGGCGGCGTCCGATATCCAGGAAGCAAAAGAGATTTTGCGCGAGCACTACGACAACGTAGAGCAGAAGATTGAAGACATCGACGTTGAAATCGAAGAGCTGCAGAAAAAACGTTCTCGCCTGGTGGATCAACACCCGCGCATTAACGAATAATCCTGCCGGTTGAACCGAAAAGGGGTGCTTCTATAGCACCCCTTTTTTTATCAGAACGCGACCGCCACGTTGAGCTGGGCCGATACGCCATCGGAGCGGGTGTCCGCCGTCAGGTAGTCCACGCGCGTACCGACGGTGACGTTTTGATAGCCCGCACGCAGCTGGACGCCCGCTTTGTACAGATCTTTGCTGCCAAACGCCGAGGTCTGGTCAACGCCCACCGTATACAGGCTGGCGTGACTGGCGGTGTTCGCGTCGTTGAGCAGGCGCTCATAGCCCAGGGCAATCCCGGGCTGCAGCGTCCAGCTTCCGGCCTGCTGCGGCGTAATACCGATCCCCAGATCCGCCGTCAGGCTGGTTTGCGTTTCGCTGACGCTGTCGACGTTCAGCGCCAGCTCGCTGCCGCGCTCGCGAAAACCATCCAGGCTGAGGTGCGCGACCTGCACGCCAAGAACCGGGTCCAGCGTTAAGCCTGAAACGGTATTCACCCAGCCCAGAGAGCCCCGCGCGCTGTAGAGTTGCCCGCGCGAGTCGCCCGTTGCCGTCCCTAAGCCGCCGCCGAGGTGGCGTTCGCTCTCGTAATCAATCGCGCCCGCGCTGCCCTGCAAGCCGACCCAGGGGCCGCTTTCCAGCGAGCGAAAGCCGTAGCGAGCGCCGAGCGACAGCGTGGGCGTATGCGTTTTGACGTTACCGCCCGCCGCCGAAACCGATCCGTAGCCGTAGCCAATCGCCCCGTTTGCCGCGCTGCGCGCGTTGAAGCGGTGCGTGACGCCGACCATCGATCCCCAGCTGTGTTCGCTGCTTGAGCGGGCGTCACTGCTGCTTTCTGTTCCCATGTAACCCGCCAGCCCCTGCAGCCACACCTGGGACTGTTCATCCTGCATGCCGCGTCCGGTGGTGACGGGCGCAAGGGCATCGTACAGGCGCGACGGCTGGCGCAGCAGATAGCTGCTGGCGTCGGCAAAGACCTGGCCGCCAACCTGACGCTCCACTCCGCCCAGCGTGCCCTGGTCGATGGCATTTTGCAGATAATAGTTATAGGCGGTGTATTTGCCCGACAGCGGCGAATCCTGTAAGGCGTTCAGCACCGCGGCGCCCTCCGCCGCGTTGCCTCTGAGCGCGCTTTCTCCCGGCAGAGTGGCGTAGCGCACCATCTTGCCGCGCAGGACGTAAATCGTCGCCCGATCCAGCCCCAGCCCCTCCGTCAGGTAGTTGTCCATCGAGCCGTAGCTCGCCACCACCTGATCCAGCCCGGCCTGCAGCCAGCCGGCGCGTACGCCCATCAGGGCGCCGTAGGTATCGCGCATCGACTCGGGCAGGTAGGGCAGCGTGGCATTGATGCGCGCGGCGGTGTAGTCGTTGGTCGCCAGATAGTTCTCCATGATGTTCTCGTCGCTGACGCCCGCGATGGTCTGCAAAACGGCGCTCACCCAGCCGGTGCGGTCTTTCCCGGCGGTGCAGTGGAACAGGGCGGCATCATCCGCAGCCGCCAGCTCGCGAAAGACCTGGCTCAGCCCCCGACGGGCGTAATCGCTGGTGACAAAGCTGCGCTCGCCGTCCTCCATCATGGCGTCCACGTCGGTGACGCTCATTTTGCTGAGGTCGATAACAAAGGCGCCGTTATTGCCGATCAAATCGACTGCCGTGTAGCGGCTGCCCGCCGGAAGCGTATCCGCCTGCGCGGCGATTTCCGCAGGGGTTCGCAGATCCACCACGGTGGTGACGTTCAGCTTTTCAAGGGTAGACAGATCGTCGCCCGTTGGGGTCAGGGCGTTGGAGCGATAAAACACGCCGGGCCGCATCACGCCGTTATGAGTTGTGGTATAGGCAGAGATCAGGCCGGCGATATCGCGAAAGTTATCCATACCGGAAAGGTGGGGGGTATTCAGCACCGCGTCTGCAGCGTGGGCGCTGAAGCAGGACATCATAACGAGTGCCGCCAGAGGGCTCAGGGATGATTTCAAAACATAACTCCTTGTCAGTGAAGGTAAACCGGCGCGGAGTATAGAAATGCATTGTTAACTAATTATGACAGTTGAAATTATCCATCGTGAAATAATTTAATGATTATATGGGCTTAAGCAGTCGTTAAGCCCAGCTGAACAGTTAGCACCCCGCCGCGATGTAATCGCCGTTCGCGCTGATGGGGATGACCGTCAGGAACAGCACCGTGGCAAAGAGGATCAGCACAATCCCGCCCGCGATTTTGACGGCCGGCAGCAGCCAGCTCAGGGAGGAACCGCCGCCGAAATACGCCACCGTGCGCTCGCGGGCGTAGCGCACCGCCAGCGAAAGCCCCATGATCGACAGCGCCGTGCCGAGCGACATGGTCATCACGGCGGCAATTCCCCAGGTCACAATGCCCAGCGCGTTGGAGAACAGTAAGATCATGATCGCCCCGCTGCACGGACGCGCGCCAATCGCCAGAATCACCCCCAGACGCGTTTTCCAGTCGCCCCTGGTGAGATCCGCCCCCACGCCATGATGGCCGCAGCCGCAGTGCTCATCGTGCTGATGCAGTGGCCCGATGGCCGTAATCGCCATTTTTCGCGGACGCAGGCTTTTCAGCGCCTGGTAAATGACAAAGGCCCCGAATGCGCCGATTAGCACGGCGCTGATTTTCTCCACATACCAGCGGCTGGCGCTGAGATCGCCCGAGGCCAGGTTAAACCCGACGGCGAGAATAAAGACGAACAAAATGGCGCTGACGCCCTGCATCAGGCTGCCGAGAAACGGCACTACGCGGGCGGCAAGCTGGCTCTCTTTGTTGGTGCTGAGGTAGGTGGTGACGATGAATTTGCCGTGCCCCGGGCCGATGGCGTGAAGCACGCCGTAAAAGAACGCGCCGGTCAGCAGCCACAGCCCGCCGCTGTACTGGTGATTATTGAGCTGCAGCAGATACATCACCAGATAGCGATGCAGCGTGATTTGGGTCGCGAGGCACCACTGAATAAAGGCGTTCCAGTGGCTGTGCAGCGTAAACCCTGCAGCCAGAACGGCCAGCAGCATCAGCCCCGCGGTGGGGAGGCGCCAGTCATGGGAAAGACGTTGTGTGGTCATGATAAGGCCTGCAACGGGAAAGGATTTTCAGGAAGTATAGCAAGTTAGCCGGTCGCGATCTTCGGCATTGGGCAGGAACATAAACGGGTTATATATTTACCCTTAATTTTATAATTGTCTGGTATGAATTTATTTTCTGATTTTTTATTGCTTATTTTCAGCGCTGTTTGTCAATATTTATTCTTATGATTTATATGTCCGTTCTAAAACCAGCTTATAATTTGCAATTTTGGTTCGAAATGATAAGTGAATAATCCAGCTTTAAGAAAATATAAGGTATTCCTCAAGTTATCCTGGTGCGCGGAATATTTGATAAACCCGTATCGGGTGCAATATTATCTCGGGTCTCGCAGGCAGGGGAAAAGGACTTTAGCGGATGGCGGTCTTGTTTACTATTGAGTTTTTATTCGGATTCTGGATGTTCTTTATTCTGTACTGGCTGGTGGCGCCGCTGCCAAAGGTTCAGAATGGCCTGCTGCTGCTCGGCGGATATTATTTTGTCTATCATATAAGCGCGTATTCGCTGCTGATTTTATTATCCTGGAGCCTGTGCGTCTGGCTGCTGGTGAAGCTGGCGCAGAAAAGAAAATGCGGATCCGCGGCTACCGCTCTCCTCGTGCTGCTGATGCTGGGCTATTTTATCGCCTTTAAATACTGGATGCCGCTGGCGGACTGGCTGCGAGGAGTTCTCGAGAGCCTCAATGCCTCCTGGCCGCTGCCTGTCGTCGAGATTCTGTTACCGCTTGGGCTGTCGTTCTACCTCTTTAACTCCCTGAGCCTGGTTCGCTCGGTGGCGAAAAGGGAGATCGCCCCGCCGGATCTGCTCAGCGTGCTGCTCTACGTTAGCTTTATCCCGACGTTAGTGGCAGGGCCGGTGAACCGCGCGGTGGATCTGATGCCGCAAATTCGCGCCGCCCGACGCCACGTGCTCGATCTCAAAACCGCTTTTTGCCTCATCGCGCTGGCGCTGATAAAGCTTTTCCTGCTCAGCACCTGGCTGTGCGACACGCTGGTAAATCCGGTCTTCAACCAGCCTGCGGAACATAGCGGCTGGGAGACGGTGATTGGCGTCTACGGCTGGGCGTGGAATATCTATTTAAACTTCTCCGGCTATACCAACCTGGTGACGGGGCTGGGCATGCTGCTCGGCTATCGGCTGCCGAAAAACTTTGCCCATCCGTACGCAGCCGCGTCGCTCCAGGCGTTCTGGCACCGTTGGCATATCAGCCTGTCGAACTTTATACGGGATTATATTTACTTCCCGCTGGGCGGCAGCCGAAAGGGCATGTCCCGCACGCAGATCAACGTCCTGCTGGCGATGGTGATTTCCGGGCTTTGGCACGGGGCGGGGGTGAATTTTATGCTGTGGGGCGCGATTCATGGCGTCGGGCTGATTATTTATAATCTCTGGCGCGCCTGGCGTCCGCGTCCGCTACCTGAAACTCTGGCGAGACTGCTTACATTCCACTACGTCTGCCTGGCGTGGATATTCTTCCGCGCCGAGAGCGTCGAGGATGCGTGGGTGCTTTTGCATAATATTCAGAGCTGCAGTCTGCTCACCTTAACCTCTGCTCAAATGTGGAGCATCGCGGCCTTTATTCTGCTGGTGGTGTTTTATCCGCGGCTGGTTAATTTACGCCTCCGCGCGGTAGAAATGGTCAGCGTCATCAGGTGGTACGCCATCCCCTTTATTATTGTTCCTGTTCTCACCTTTGCTTTTTTCTTCGCACCGTCCGGCGTGCCTGGGTTTATTTATGCAAACTTCTAAGTATTCAAAAGTCATTATTAAAATAGGCAAAGCGTCATGCCTGATCCTGACCTGCCTGCTGGGGTTGGTATGGCTCAACCAGCAGTCGCTGGAGCAGTACTGGGTGCAGCATTTCCACCGGGAAAGCCCGTGGGGAGACATCACTTCTCCGGCCTGGAAACAGGGTGCGAAGGTGATGAACGCGGCCGAGGCGGCGAAAGAGGCCTTTGTTGCCAGCCTGTCTGATGCGCCACCGGCTCCGGTCGAGCCGGAGATTAAACCGCTGCCGGTTCTGAAAGAAAATCCCGTGTTTAAGAAAGAGGCGGTTGTCGCCTCTGAACACCCGAAGGATGCCCATCAGCTCAGCCGCTGGCTAACGGCGCAGCGCGACGCGGACAATATGCAGCCCGAGCTGCAGCCCTCTGAGGCGCTGTACGACGAGCAAGGCTCTGCGCTGCTGGCGGCGGATAAGCAGGTGCTGTTTATCGGCGACTCGATGATGGAAGGCGTGGCGCCGCGCGCGATCGCGCTGCTGAAAGATGAGCATCAGGTGCGTGGCATTAACCTCAGCAAGCGCAGCACCGGGCTTGCCTATCCGGGCTTCTTTAACTGGCCGGACGCCACCGCCAAAGCGCTGGAGGCGCATAAAGATATTGGCCTGCTGGTCGTGTTCCTCGGGCCGAACGATCCCTGGGATATGCCCGTGGCGAAAGGCCAGCCGTATCTGACGTTTGGCAGCGACGAGTGGCAGGAGGAGTACCGCGCCCGTATCCGCCAGATCCTCGCCCTTGCTGAGAAGTATTCCATCCCGGTGATCTGGGTGCTGCCGCCGAATATGCGTAAAGAGAAGCTGAACCAGCGAATGGCGGTGCTGAGCGGGCTCTACGAGTCTGAGGTCAAGGCGGCAGGCGGGATTGCGCTGTCCGTGAATACGCTGTTCGGCTATCAGGAAACGGCTTATTCAGCGAAAGCGCTGATTGATGGCAAGCAGATCAACGTCCGGGCCAGCGACGGCATTCACTACTCCGGTGCAGGTATCAGCGTGATTGCCAACGCCATTATGGAAAATATTCATGTTATGCCGCTGGCCCCGGAAGAGGCGCTGGATGAATAAACGCGTTCTGATCTCCGGCCTGATGCTGTTGGCCCTGTCCGGCCTGGCCTTAACCTCCTGCAAGAAAACGCAGCCCGTGCAGGCGCAACCGTCGTCACCCAGCGTGCAGACGCGGGGTTATCTGACCGATTACGGCGAGAAGGGCATGCAGGCGCTCTCCGCCAGGCTGCACAACAGCCGCCGCAAGCTGACCCACATCGTGGTGATCGGCGATTCGCACACGGCGGCCGATTTTCTCTCGGGCCAGCTTCGTCGGCAGTTTCAGCACAGGTACGGCAACGGCGGCATCGGTTTTATCAGCCCGCTGGCCGTGCCCGGCAATCGCTACAGCAACGTGAAGTTCAGCCGCACGAAGGGCTGGCAGGCGGTGAACAGCCGTCGGCAGAGCAATCCTCGCTTCACGCTGGGCGGAAATATCGCCACACCGCTTTCCTGGGACAGCGAAACGCGCGTGACGGCGCTGGAAGGCGAGTCCAGCATCAACGCGCAGGCGCTGTATCGCTCGCTGGGCGGCGCGACATTACAGCTTCAGGGGCGCGCCATCCCGCTTGCCGACAGCCAGGGGCGCTGGGAGCTTTCGGAGGCGGCGCGGGTGCCGCTCTCGTTCTCCGTTTCCGTCTCGGGTGAAAATGAAACCGAGCTTGCCGGGCTGTGGCTCACCGCCGCGCAGCCAAAGGGCGTTATCGTCAGCGCGCTGGGCATCAACGGCGCCCAGATTTCGATGCTGGATAAATGGCAGGACGACTGGCCCGGCACGCTCAGCATGCTGAACCCCGATCTGGTGATTCTGGCCTACGGGACAAATGAGGCGTTCAATACTGATTTATCCCTCAGCGAATACCGCCAGACGCTGGTGCGGCAGATAAAGAAAATACGCAAAGCGGAGCCCGGGGCGGCTATTATGCTGATCGGCCCGGGCAGCAGCATTATGCACAAGGGCGCGGCGAGCTGTGAGAAACGACAGCCCGCGCTGCTCAAGCCGATTATCGAGGTGCAAAAGCAGGTCGCCAGGTCAGAGCAGACCCTGTTCTGGGACTGGTTTGCGTGGATGGGCGGCGACTGTTCCATTGAGCGCCTGGCGCAGCAGGGAATGGCACGGCCTGATTTGATTCATCTCACGGCCGAAGGGTATCAGGCGAGCGCGGCAGCGCTGTGGCGGGATCTGGAATACAAGCTGGAGCAATAAGTGAAAGGGACGGTAGCCATGCTCATCAGTCGAAAAACGGTAATACGCCTGCTGTGCGTGATTTGCGCGGCGGCGTTAGCGGCGTGGTGTTTTCTGGCGTACTCAAACAAGACGGTTGTCGATACCGCCAGCCCCTGGCTTTACTCTTCAACCGAAAGCGTGCCGTTTAAGGCCGTGGGCGTCGTCCCGGGAACAAAACCTTCCGGCTTCTATTTCGCCAACCGCATTGAAATGGCCGCAGCGCTGTATCACGCGGGGAAAGTGAAATGGTTAATCGTCAGCGGGGATAACCGCCGGGAGAATTACAACGAGCCGCTCGAGATGCAAAAGGCGCTGGTTAAGAAAGGTGTTCCCGCCAGCGCCATTTACTGCGACTACGCCGGATTTACCACGCTGGATACCGTGCTGAGAGCCAGGGATGTGTTTGGCCAGAGCGAAGTCACGATTATTTCTCAGGCGTTTCAGAATCAGCGAGCCATTTATCTCGCCCGACAAAACCGCGTCCAGGCTATCGGGATTAACGCTGCCGACGTCGGATCTGAACACCGCTACTGGCTTGGCAGCCTGCGCGAGTACGTCGCCCGCGGTCGCGCCGTGCTTGATACTTCCCTGCTGAATCGACGGCCGCATTTTGGCGGCCCGAAAATTATTCCGGGGGATGTGGCGGTGGAAGGGTGTGTTGAGGGCAGAGGATAAATTTCTTCGGAGCGAATAGTGGAATGGTGGAAAGCGGAATGAAAGCCGCCTTTTCGCGGCTTATTACCCCGTTTATAATGACGGGATCTGTTTTTGCGCGTGGTGATATCCAGTATCGATGGTTGATGTATATCGGTGGGCTGGAAAAGGTTTGAGATAACGACGCAGGTTGACAGGGAGGTCAGAACTCTGCCGAAACCCCCAAAAGCAAAAACCCAGCCATAGGCTGGGTTTTCTAAATAGTGGTGCCCGGACTCGGAATCGAACCAAGGACACGGGGATTTTCAATCCCCTGCTCTACCGACTGAGCTATCCGGGCAACGGGGCGCATTAAACCGCAATCGCGCACGGTCGTCAACACTATTTCGGGAAAAGCTGTTCAACTGCTTAACTTTGCGGCAATCTGTCGGTTTGCTCGTCGAAATTGCACAAATCTTCCAGACCGGGCGGGGGCGTTGTGGCAATGCTGGAGCTGAGAGGAGGGCAGTATGGCAAACGACTGGCTTGAGCTGCGTCAGCATTCAGACACGGGTATTGAAACCATCAAAGCGCATTTTGAAGGCCATGCCTTCGATCCGCACTGGCACGACAGCTATCTGGTGGGGATCACCCTTTCCGGCACGCAGCAGTTTCACTGCCGTCGTGAGCGCCATCACAGCCGTCCGGGGGACGCGTTTTTACTGGAGCCGGGCGAGATCCACGACGGCGATGCCCCCGTGGAGGGCGGTTTTACGTATCTGACGTTTTACCTCGACGAGCAGTGGCTGACGAAAACCCTGCACAGGCTGTATGAATCCACCCCCGGCAGCTACTCGCTGCACTTTGCGCAGACGCTGACGCGCGAGCCGCAGCTGGTGCGGTCGATTAACGAGACGTTTGCCGCGCTGCACAACGACGAGATGAAGATTGTCCAGCAGAGCACGATGGACGGCCTGCTGGCGCAGATCACCTCGCACTGCCACTGGCGCAAAAGGCTACCCTCGCAGATTCAGAGCGCGGCGGTGGCGCACCGGGCGCGGGACTATCTGTACGCCCATATCGGCGACAATATCGGCCTGTCCGACCTGGCGCGTGAAACCGGCACCGACCGCTTCACCCCGACGCGCTGCTTCAAGCGCGAGTTCCATCTTGCGCCGCACGCCTGGCTGATCCAGCTGCGGCTGGCAAAAGCGCGGCAGCGGCTGGCGCGGGGAGAGCCGCCGGTCGACGTCGCGGCGGCGCTGGGCTTTGCCGATCAGAGCCATCTTGGGCGCTGGTTCCAGCGGGCTTACCGCATCTCGCCCGCGCATTACCGTCGGTTGTGCACAAACCTTCCAGACGTTTCCAGAAAATAGCGGCACATTCATGGCTCTAATAATAAAGGAGCCACCTGTGAGCCTGATCCCCTTCCTGCTGTTCGCCTTTGTCGCCTCGATTACCCCGGGGCCGACCAACATTCTGGTTCTTTCCAACAGCCAGCATTTTGGCGTGAAAAATACCGTTCCCGCGATTCTCAGCGGCTGCCTGGCGGCGAGCCTGATCGTGCTGATCTCCGGTGCCGGGGCGGGAGAAATGCTGCGCCACTATCCGCTGATCCGTCAGGTGATGAGCTGGGTCGGAATGCTGTGGCTAAGCTGGATGAGCTGGCAGCTGTTCAGCGCGCCCGCCGCGAATGTATCGGTGAAAAGCCATAGCCGGTTTACCCCGCGGGCCGCGGCGCTATTGCAGATAGTGAACCCGAAAACCTGGATGCTGGCGCTGGCGGTGGTCAGCCTGTTCGCGCCCGCGAGCAGCCACCCGATGCGGGATATTGCGCTGATGGCGTTCTGCTTTCTGGTGATTTCGATTGCGTGCCTGCTGTGCTGGGCGTGGCTGGGGAAGGCGGTTAACAGAGTCTTTCGCACCACCGTGGCTATGGTGCGCTTTCAGCGCCTGATGGCGCTGTGTCTGTTCATTTCAGCCTGGGCCGGAATGCTGGCTTAGGTTAATGCCCCGCCCGAGCGGCACTGCGCGAAACGCAAAATATCTTCCGCCAGGCGGTGCGCGGTATCGACGTCTGCCTGGCTGCGGTTGACCAGCATACGGCTCAGGCACCCTTCGAGCACCAGCTCCATCTGCTTCGCGACCATCGCCGGGTCGTCCACTTCAAGCCGGGTGAGCAGCTCATGCGTAAAATCATGCGCCGCCCGCTTCTGCTGATCCGCCAGCTGGTGGATAGGATGCCCCGGATCCGGAAAATAGGTACAGGCCGCGATAAACAGGCAGCCCGGATAGCGGTTGTTGCTCACGCAGTCGGTGAGGGCGGTATAGCGCGCCAGCAGCTTTTGCTCAGCCGTCAGCTCTTCGTTCAGCATCAGCTGTCTGCGCCAGATATCAACCTGCTGGCTGAGATAGCGCAGGGCGTCGTAAAGCAGCGCCTCTTTGTCAGGCCAGAAACGCCTGAGATCGTCGAGAGGATAATCGATACGGTCGGCTACCATCTCAAGCGTGGTGCTGGCGATCCCTTGAATCTCAAGCAATTGCAGGGCTTGCCCCAGTACGTCTTCGCGTTGCACGGTTCTCTCCTCCGTTAGTCCCAACGGTTTCTCCCGTCTAAAGTGTCGTTTACGGTTGGCGATCGCGCAAATGCGCGCTGAAGGCCGCCGCATCCATAAACCCGGTCACCCGCGCGGCGGGCTGCTCCTCGCCCCGTTCGTTGAAGAACAGAATGGTCGGCAGGCCGAGCACGTTCAGCTGTTGCAGCAGCGCCTTGTCCTGCGCGTTATTGGCGGTCACGTTGGCCTGCAGCAGCACGGTATCTTTCAGGGCGTTTTGCACCTGCGGATCGCTAAAGGTGTATTTTTCAAACTCTTTGCACGCCACGCACCAGTCGGCGTACAGGTCGAGCATCACCGGCTTGCCGTTTGCCTGCGCCAGCGCGTGGTTAAGCTCGTCGACGCTGGCAATCTGCGTGAAGTTCAGGTGCGCCTGGCTCTGCGCGGCCGGGGCGCTAAACGCCCAGTCCTGCAGCGGGCGAACGCTCACCAGCGCGGCGGCGAGGAGCAGGATTTGCACCAGCCGCATCCACGGCCTTTTCGCGCCAAGGCTGACGATAAACGCCCAGCCGAAGAAGGCCACGCCGAGCATCGCCCACAGGCGTAGCCCCCACACGTCGCCGATAACGCGTTCGAGCAGGAAAATCGGCAGCGCCAGGATCACAAAGCCGAACGCCGTTTTCACCGTTTCCATCCACGGGCCGCTCTTCGGCAGCAGGCGGTTGCCAAATACGGTCACGAGGATCAGCGGCAGGCCCATGCCCAGCGCGTAAAGGTACAGCGTGCCGCCGCCCAGCCACATGTTACCGCTCTGGGCGATGTACAGCAGGATGGCGCTCAGCGGCGCGGTGGTGCACGGCGAGCAAATCAGCCCGGCGATTGCGCCCATTGCAAACACGCCGCCCGCCGAGCCGCCCTGCTGGCGATTGCTCATCAGCGTCAGGCGGGTTTGCAGGGAAGAGGGCAGCTGCAGGGTGAACAGGCCAAACATCGACAGCGCCAGCAGGGTAAACACTGCGGACAGCCCGATAAGCACGTAAGGATGCTGCAGCGCCGCCTGGAACTGCAGCCCGGCGGCAGCGACCACGAGGCCGAGCGCCGTGTAGGTCAGCGCCATGCCCTGCACGTAGATAAAGGCCAGCAGCAGCGCGCGGGCGGTGGACAGGCGCTGTTTACCGCCCAGCACGATGCCGGAGATCAGCGGATACATCGGCAGCACGCACGGCGTAAAGGCGATGCCGATACCGATCAGCAGCGCCCAGAGGGCGGAGAAAGGCAGCGCTGCACCGGCTTTACCCTCAGGAATCGCGCGCTTCTCGGCGGGAGGTGCGGAAACGGCGGCAGCGGCTTTCACTTCGCTAAGCGGGACGACTTTGGTCTCCGGCGGATAGCAGAACCCCGCGTCGGCGCAGCCCTGGTAGGTGACGGTCAGCGTCGCGCCTTTGTCGGCCTGCTCCACGGTCACGGGCACGCTCAGCTGGTGACGGTAAATCTCGCTTTTGCCGTAGAACTCGTCTTCGTGCCACTCGCCGTTCGGCAGCTGCGGCTGGCCGACCTTCGCCTGTGCAGGCGTAATGCTCACCTGCTTGCGGTAGAGGTAATAGCCATCTTTCACCTGCCAGGTGAGGTTAAGATCGTGCTGGTTTTGCTGGAAGTCGAAGACGAACGCCTGGTCGGCGGGAATAAAGTTCGAGCGGCCGGGTGCATCAAATAACCCGGCAAAAACTGACGTGCTGCACAGCAGCAGGATCAGCGTAAGGACGCGTTGAGCCATGAGAGATAATCGTTATCGCCGTGGACGACTGGCAGAACCAGCAGTTCCGGGGTTTGGTAAGGATGGTGTGACTTGAGACAATCGAGGAGCGCCTGCTGATTCGCCCCGTTGGTTTTCAGCAGCATTTGCACTTCGTACTCCTGCTCCAGCTTGCCTTCCCAGTAGTAGAGGGAGGTGGCGCCGGGGAGGATCGTGACGCACGCGGCCAGCTTTTCTGCCAGCACTTTGGCGGCGAGGTCCTGGGCGGAAGCTTCATCAGGAGCGGTACAAAGCACAACAACAGCGTCTGGCGTATTCACAGGTCGACCTCGTTATCGCGAAAAAAGCCACTATATCACGCGGGGCCGCTGCTCATTAATGAATCGGGCCGCTGAGCGGCCCGATTTTAACTATTTTTACAACCCGTAAGGATTTACAGCACCACGCCGCCGATGATAAAGCCGAGGACGACGCACAGCGAAATCGCCACCACGCCCGGGATCAGGAACGCATGGTTAAACACGTACTTACCGATACGGGTCGAGCCGGTATCGTCCATCTCTACCGCCGCCAGCAGGGTTGGGTAGGTAGGCAGAACGAACAGCGCAGACACCGCCGCGAAGGAGGCAATCGCCGTCAGCGGGGTCACGCCCAGCATCAGCGCCGCAGGCATCAGCGCTTTGGTGGTCGCCGCCTGGGAGTAAAGCAGGGTCGCCGCGAAGAACAGCACCACCGCCAGCAGCCACGGGTAGTTGTGCAGCAGATCGCCCGCAACGGTCTGAATGTCAGAGATGTGCGCTTTCACGAAGGTATCGCCAAGCCATGCCACGCCCAGCACGCACACGCAGGCGCTCATGCCGGATTTAAAGGTGCTGGCGTTCAGCACTTCGCTGGTGTCGATTTTACAGGTGATGCTGATAAGCGTAGCGATGGTCAGCATGAAGACAACAATCGCTTCGTTACGCGGCAGCACCGGGTTCTGGATCAGGCCCACGGTATCGCTGATGGCGGTGGCGTAGAACATCACCGCGACGATACCGATCAGGAACAGCAGCACCGAGCGTTTTGCGTGAGGTTTCAGCTCGAAGACCTGGCTGCCGCGCAGCTTCACTTCGCCTTTTGCCAGACGCTCCTGGTAAACCGGATCGTCTTTCAGCTCGGCGCCGAGGAAGTTACACAGCACGGCAGTAATCATCACCGCAATCAGGGTGACCGGAATACAGATGGCCAGCAGCGTCAGGTAGCTCACGCCCATTGGCTCAAGGATCCCGGCGAAGAAGACCACCGCCGCGGAAATTGGCGAGGCGGTAATCGCAATCTGCGAGGCCACCACGGCAATGGAAAGCGGACGAGAAGGGCGAATCCCCTGCTCTTTTGCCACTTCGGTGATAACCGGCAGCGTAGAGAACGCCGTGTGGCCCGTACCGGCGAGGATGGTCATAAACCAGGTCACCAGCGGAGCAAGGAAGGTAATGTATTTTGGATGACGGCGCAGCATACGCTCCGCCAGGCTCACCAGGTAGTCCATACCGCCCGCCACCTGCATGGCGGCGATGGCAGCGATAACCGCCATGATGATTTCGATAACGTCAAACGGGATTGCGCCGGGTTTAATCTGAAAGAGTAGGGTAAGAACGAGCACCCCAAGACCACCGGCGAAACCAATGCCAATACCCCCGAGTCGTGCCCCCAAATATATCGCCAGCAAGACGATGACGAGTTCTGCTCCAAACATAAGTGCCTTCCTTGTTTATTAACAAGTTGATATTAAATTGTTGTGTAATTGGTAATGCTTAAAAA
This sequence comes from Enterobacter soli, assembly GCF_964208575.1. Taxonomy (GTDB): domain Bacteria; phylum Pseudomonadota; class Gammaproteobacteria; order Enterobacterales; family Enterobacteriaceae; genus Enterobacter; species Enterobacter soli_A. Next base: position 24,369 of record NZ_CAXOFU010000017.1, read on the forward strand.
GAAAAAAGGCACGTCACAAGTGACGTGCCTTTCGGAAGCTTAGCCTGTACTGCTACTGTTCGCTTTCATCGGTATATCGTTTCGCTTTATAGGCCGGGTGCATCAGGTTTTGCGCCGAGAAGATATCGTCTAGTTCGGCTTCGGTCAACAGACCGCGCTCCAGGACCACTTCACGCACGCTCTTACCGGTTTCGGCACAAATCTTACCGACGATATCGCCGTTGTGGTGGCCGATGAACGGGTTCAGGTAGGTCACAATCCCGATGGAGTTGTAGACGTAACCTTCACACACCTCTTTGTTAGCGGTGATGCCGTTGATGCATTTTTCCAGCAGGTTGTAGCAGGCGTTGGTCAGGATGTGGATTGACTCGAACATCGCCTGGCCAATGACCGGCTCCATCACGTTCAGCTGCAGCTGACCCGCTTCAGACGCCATGGTCACGGTGGTGTCGTTACCGATGACCTTGAAGCACACCTGGTTCACCACTTCTGGCACCACCGGGTTCACTTTCGCCGGCATGATGGAAGAACCCGCCTGCAGCTCTGGCAGGTTGATTTCGTTCAGGCCAGCGCGCGGGCCGGAGGAGAGCAGGCGCAGGTCGTTACAAATCTTGGACAGTTTCACCGCCAGACGCTTCAGGGCGCTGTGTACCATGACGTAGGCGCCGCAGTCTGACGTGGCTTCAATCAGGTCTTCCGCAGGCACAACCGGCAGGTTAGACACTTCCGCCAGCTTCTGAACCGCCAGCTGCTGGTAGCCGTCCGGGGTGTTCAGACGCGTACCGATTGCCGTTGCGCCCAGGTTCACTTCCAGCAGAAGCTCGGAGGTGCGCAGCAGGTTTTTGGTCTCTTCGTTGAGCAGCACGTTGAACGCGTGGAATTCCTGGCCGAGGGTCATCGGCACCGCGTCCTGCAGCTGGGTACGACCCATCTTCAGGATGTCCTGGAACTCAACGGCTTTGCGCTGGAAGCCATCGCCCAGCTGGTTAATCGCGTCGACCAGCTTCACCACGGAGGCGTAAACCGCGATGCGGAAGCCGGTTGGGTAAGCGTCGTTGGTGGACTGGCACTTGTTTACGTGGTCGTTCGGGTTGAGGTACTGGTATTCACCTTTCTGGTGACCCATCAGCTCCAGGCCGATGTTTGCCAGCACTTCGTTGGTGTTCATGTTGACGGAGGTGCCCGCGCCGCCCTGATAGACGTCAACCGGGAACTGATCCATGCATTTGCCGTTGTTCAGCACTTCATCGCACGCGGCGATAATCGCATTAGCGGCGCTTTTCGGAATGGTTTGCAGCTCTTTGTTTGCCAGCGCTGCGGCTTTCTTCACCATCACCATGCCACGGACAAACTCAGGGATGTCGCTGATTTTGCTGTTGCTGATGTAGAAGTTTTCAATCGCTCTCAGAGTGTGAACACCATAGTAGGCATCCGCTGGAACTTCCCTGGTACCCAACAAATCTTCTTCGATACGAATGTTGTTTAACATGTGAACCTTCTTTTAAAGCTGCCGATGGATTGTACTAAACACACAGTAGATATGTGGTTTTCACTATTTGCTGACCGACGATTATTCCCTCAATCAGCCAGATGCTCGAGATCATATGCTGATGATAGCGAATTGCCGTAATCTGGATCACTTATTATCGAGCCCGTTACATGATAATTATTAATCTGTGAAATGAGTCACCGCTTTAATATTTCCAAAAAAAATATCCGTGCAAACTGATTGAATTTTGGCTATCCACCCCCATCTCACCTTTACGCGAGTTGCGAACACATTCAGACAGGGGCGCGCGCCTCTGCCACACAGGAGATGCCAGTGCGCTGGATACCGTTTATTGCCATTTTTCTCTATGTCTACATTGAGATTTCGATTTTTATTCAGGTCGCCCACGTGCTTGGCGTCCTGCTGACCCTGATTCTGGTGATCTTCACGTCGGTGATTGGTATGTCGCTGGTGCGTAATCAGGGTTTCAAAAATTTCCTGATAATGCAGCAGAAGATGGCAGCAGGCGAAAGCCCGGCGGCCGAGATGATCAAAAGCGTATCGCTGATTATCGGCGGTATTTTGCTGATTATTCCAGGCTTCTTTACCGACTTCCTGGGCCTGTTGCTGCTCGTTCCGCCCGTGCAAAAGCTCCTGACGCTGAAGCTGATGCCGCACCTGCGCTTTAGCCGCATGCCGGGCGGCGGGTTCAGCACCGGGCCGGGCGATACCTTCGACGGGGAATATCAGCGTAAGGACGACCAGCACGACCGATTAGACCATAAAGACGATCGTTGATTCTCTTTGCCCGGTGGCGCTGCGCCTGCCGGGCCTACGGCGTTTGCAGGCCGGAACAGCGCAGCGCCATCCGGCAACTAGACGACGCTGCGCTTCGGCAGCAGCATCCACAGCCCCGCCAGCATCACAATGGCGTACAGGCTCTTACAGCCAACCATCGCCAGCAGCAGTAAACAGAGCACCCCGCCGATAACCGCCAGCGCTTTAAAGCGCCCTTTAAGCAGACGACACCCCGCCAGCATGCACAGCAGGTAGATCATGATGAAAATGCCGTTGGCGTACACAATCAGCGCGTCGAGATTGATCTCCAGCCAGTAGATGCACAGGGTGCTCACGACGCAGCAGCCCAGCACCGCGTTCAGCGCATTGAGCGGCAATTGACGTTTTGACAGGCGGGCGAGCGGGCTTTCAGGCTTGTACTGCGCCTGCGACCACACCAGGCGGGCAAAGCTCTGAATGTAGATATTGAGGCTCGCAAAGCAGGCGAGATAGCCAATCACGCAGGCCACCCACAGCGCTTTTACCCCGAACAGCTGCACCACGATCCCCGGCAGCGACGCGGCGGCGGCTTTATCTTCCCCGAAGGCGTTGAAGTGCAGCACCAGCACGGTACAGGCCCAGTACACGGAGCCCGCCAGCAGCAGGCCGATCATCAGCGCGCGGGGGAAATCGCGCTCCGGCTGCTTAAACTCGGACGCCAGGTGCGCGAAGGCCTCCAGGCCGACAAAGCACCAGAACATCACCGAAAGCGCGGCGAAAAGCTGCGAACGATCGACATCGGTAACGGCCGGGAAGGGAATTTCTGCCACGGTAATATTGCCTGCCCACCAGATGGCGACAATCAGCGCGACGATAAGCACCGCCACCAGGGTTTGCAGGTTGGCGCTGGAGCTGGCCCCGCGCGAGCCCACCCACCAGACAATCGCCAGCGTTCCCAGCTCGGCAAACAGCAGCTGTTCGTCATGCCAGCCAAACAGCGCCTGACCGAAGCCGGTGGCGATATGCAACGCGGCTGGCAGGCCAACGGGGATCACCGAGAGAAACAGCCAGCCGGTGACGCGCTCCAGACGCGGGCCAAAGGCCATGCCGACAAAGTGCGCCACGCCGCCCGCGCTCGGGAAGTGTCGCCCGAGAACCGCAAACACAATCGCCACCGGAAACACCAGCACAATCAGAACCGGCCACGCCCACAGGCTGTTGTCTCCGGCCACCAGCGCCGCCAGTGCGGGTACCGCAAAAACGCCCGTGCCGAGCAGCGACGTTGAAAGTAATCCAACCCCCTGTGCCAGCCCCAATTCCTGCCTGAGTCCACTCATTTACATCGTCCTGCCACCGTTCAAAGAGGGGCGATGGTAACACTTTCACAAATTTTTTTTCGACTACCCCTTGAAGGGGTAAAAACCTATCCCCATCTCTCAGGGCACTAGCCGGAAAACCGTGTACGGACCGGCGTCATCCATAACTGATAATGACTTTCTCAAAGGAGAGCTATCAATGAGTATTCGTCCGTTACATGATCGTGTGATCGTCAAACGTAAAGAAGTTGAAACCAAATCTGCTGGCGGCATCGTTCTGACCGGTTCTGCGGCAGCAAAATCAACGCGTGGCGAAATCATCGCTGTCGGTAAGGGCCGCATCCTGGAAAACGGAACTGTGCAGCCACTGGACGTTAAAGTTGGTGACATCGTCATTTTCAACGATGGCTACGGCGTGAAATCCGAGAAGATCGACAATGAAGAAGTGTTGATCATGTCCGAAAGCGACATCCTGGCAATTGTTGAAGCGTAATTACGCACGAAACTGTACGAATTTGAGGAAATAAGAACATGGCAGCTAAAGACGTAAAATTCGGTAACGACGCTCGTGTCAAAATGCTCCGCGGCGTAAACGTACTGGCAGACGCAGTTAAAGTAACCCTGGGCCCGAAAGGCCGTAACGTAGTGCTGGATAAATCCTTCGGCGCGCCAACCATCACGAAAGATGGTGTTTCTGTAGCACGTGAAATCGAACTGGAAGACAAATTCGAAAACATGGGCGCGCAGATGGTGAAAGAAGTTGCCTCTAAAGCGAACGACGCTGCAGGCGACGGTACCACCACCGCGACCGTACTGGCGCAGGCAATCATCACCGAAGGTCTGAAAGCCGTTGCTGCGGGCATGAACCCAATGGATCTGAAACGTGGTATCGACAAAGCTGTCGCTGCTGCCGTTGAAGAGCTGAAAACCCTGTCCGTACCGTGCTCTGACTCTAAAGCTATCGCTCAGGTTGGTACTATCTCCGCTAACTCCGACGAAACCGTAGGTAAACTGATCGCGGAAGCGATGGACAAAGTCGGTAAAGAAGGCGTGATCACCGTTGAAGACGGTACCGGTCTGGAAGACGAACTGGACGTGGTTGAAGGTATGCAGTTCGACCGCGGCTACCTGTCCCCATACTTCATCAACAAGCCAGAGACTGGCGCTGTTGAGCTGGAAAGCCCGTTCATCCTGCTGGCTGACAAGAAAATCTCCAACATCCGCGAAATGCTGCCAGTGCTGGAAGCCGTTGCGAAAGCAGGCAAACCGCTGGTTATCATCGCTGAAGACGTTGAAGGCGAAGCGCTGGCAACGCTGGTGGTTAACACCATGCGCGGCATCGTGAAAGTGGCTGCGGTTAAAGCACCTGGCTTCGGCGACCGTCGTAAAGCGATGCTGCAGGATATCGCTACCCTGACCGGCGGTACCGTTATCTCTGAAGAGATCGGTATGGAGCTGGAAAAAGCAACTCTGGAAGACCTGGGTCAGGCGAAACGCGTTGTGATCAACAAAGACACCACCACCATCATCGATGGCGTGGGTGAAGAATCCGCAATTCAGGGCCGCGTGGGTCAGATCCGTAAGCAGATCGAAGAAGCCACCTCTGATTACGACCGTGAAAAACTGCAGGAGCGCGTAGCGAAACTGGCAGGCGGCGTTGCGGTAATCAAAGTTGGTGCTGCTACCGAAGTTGAAATGAAAGAGAAAAAAGCACGCGTTGACGATGCCCTGCACGCGACCCGTGCTGCGGTTGAAGAAGGCGTTGTTGCAGGCGGTGGCGTTGCGCTGGTTCGCGTTGCGGCGAAACTGTCTGGCCTGACCGCGCAGAACGAAGATCAGAACGTGGGTATCAAAGTTGCGCTGCGCGCAATGGAAGCGCCTCTGCGTCAGATCGTTTCTAACGCCGGCGAAGAGCCATCTGTTGTTGCGAACAACGTGAAAGCGGGCGAAGGTAACTACGGTTACAACGCGGCAACTGAAGAATACGGCAACATGATCGACTTCGGTATCCTGGACCCAACGAAAGTTACCCGTTCTGCTCTGCAGTACGCGGCATCTGTAGCGGGTCTGATGATCACTACCGAATGCATGGTAACCGACCTGCCAAAAGGCGACGCGCCTGACTTAGGTGCTGCTGGCATGGGCGGCATGGGTGGAATGGGCGGCATGATGTAATTGCCCTGCGCCCTGGCGTGTTCAGGGCGTACCTCCCAGAATTGAAAAACCCCCGGGCAGAAATGTCTGGGGGTTTTTCTTTTGGTCATCTTTTAGGTATAAGGTTTACACACGGACAACTACTGTCCAGCTTATTGAAAACGAGGAATAACATGCGCGTAAAAGTCTGTGCAGGGATCGTAGGGGCAGCATTGCTGCTGGCGGGTTGTAGCTCCAGCAACGAGCTGACGGCAGCGGGCCAGGGTGTTCGCTTTGTGGAAGATAAGCCGGGCAGTGAATGCCAGCTGTTAGGCACCGCAACGGGTGAGCAGAGCAACTGGATGTCAGGCCAGCACGGTGAAGAGGGCGGCTCTATGCGCGGCGCGGCGAACGCACTGCGTAACCAGGCTGCGGCAATGGGCGGTAACGTGATTTATGGCGTGAGCAGCCCAACGCAGGGGATGCTGTCGAGCTTTGTTCCAACGGCCAGCCAGATGAACGGCCAGGTGTATAAGTGCCCGAACTGATGTGAGCGCGGGTTAACCCTCTCCCGAAGGAGAGGGGAACCCGGGACAACGGTGGGAGAGGATCACCGTTGCTTCTACGTCCTTGTAGGATCCCAAATCGGTTATGCGCTCAGGCTCGCCTGCGTCTCGAGGCAGAAATCGTGCAGCGTCTTAAGACAAAACTCTTTCGTTAATATCTGGCCCGGCTCGGTCGGAATTTTGCGCATAAAGGTCTGGCAGATCTTATTCTTTTGCTGCAGCGCCTGGAGCCCCGGCGTCAACACCGCAATCCGTTTCACCACGCTGTCCAGCTCCTCTGAGCCCGGCTGCGCGCTGCATTTCATCATCGTTCCGCCGAGGATTTTCTTGCCCTGCTCGGTATCGAAGCAATATAAGACCGCATAGTGATCGCTGAATAGCGCCTGTTTCCAGGCTTCATGAGCCACTTCGCGGTAGTTCAGGTTGTCCATCGAAGACATGTCCGCGAAATAGAGCAGAATAAAATCGAGCAGCGCGGCGATAATATTCATGCTCTCTTTATCTTCAATCACCTCAATGGCCCGGCGAATCGCCATGATGATAAATTCGACCTGCGCGTCTTCAATATCAATCATCACCACCTGCTCATTCTGCATGCTCATAATGAGAGAGAAGCCGTCCTCTTTCATTTTCGGCGCAAACGTCATCACCAGATTGCCCGCGTCCGGCTGCATCACTTCGGACTCAATCACCTGCGGGATATTCGCGACCAACGCCTCTGCCGCCGCCATCAGCTCTGCTTTGCACGCTTCGTCGTTATTCTCCAGACGCTGCGCGAGCTTTACCGTGCGGCTGCGCAGAATAATCAGGAAGTCCACCAGCGTGGTTAACTGCATATAGATAATGCGATCCTGACTGTGCTCGTCGCGAATTTTGAAGGTCATGACGTGCAGGCGATTGTCTTTTTTAATCGGTGCGGTGTTGATGCCTTTAATTGCCATAATCGTAGATTTCCCTTTCCTGTCAGTGGGCGTGGCGTTGAGTGCTGTATGCGGATAGATCGATAACACGGTCGGCGGACGCAATGGTCGACGGACGGTGCGCGACGATCACGCGGGTAATGCTCAGGTTTGAAATCGCCTGGTTAATGCATGATTCGTTATTTAAATCGAGATGGCTGGTGGCCTCGTCCATAAACAGAATGCTCGGCTTACGGTACAGGGCGCGGGCGATCAGCAGGCGCTGCTTCTGGCCACCGGAAATCCCCAGCCCCAGCTCGCCAATCAGCGTTTCATAGCCCATCGGCATTTTCATGATTTCATCGTGAATGTTGCTGTTGCGCGCGCAGGCTTCAATAAACGCCTGGTCGGCGTTGTCTTCAAACCCGCTGATGTTTTCCGCGATAGAGCCGGAGAACAGGCGATCTTCCTGCAGCACGCAGGCGGTGCTCAGGCGGTAGTTGTTGAGGCCGATTTTGTTGATGTCCAGATTGTTGGCCATCACGTCGCCGCTGGTCGGGGCCAGCAGGCCGCACATCACCTTCAGCAGCGTGGTTTTACCCACCCCGGAAGGGCCAACCAGCGCCAGCGATTCCCCCGGCGTGACGGTGAGATCCAGATTCGAGAAGATCGGCTGCGAGAACGGATCGTACTGATAGCTCAGGTTTTTCAGCTCCAGCTTTACCCCCGTGTTCTCTTCAAAAATGCGGCGAACCGGCATTTCCGCTTCGGGCTCGCTGAAGGCGATCTCTGACAGACGTTCGTTATGCAGCGAGAGCATCCGCACCTGCATCACAAGGTCGATCAGGCTCGACGCGCGCTGGGAGAACTGGCCGCGATAGGCGTTGAACGCCATGAACATCCCGAGCGTCATGTTGTTGTCGATAACCATCAGCGCCCCAAGCCACAGAATCACCACCTGATCGATAGACGAGATAAAGGTATTGATGCCGCTGAACATCATGTCGAAGCGGGTCTGCTTGATCCCGGCGTTGCAGGCGTCAATGTTGATGTTCAGCCAGTGCTTAGAGCGGCGCTCTTTCAGGTTCAGCGCTTTCACGGTGGCGATGCCGTAGAGCGATTCCATAAAGTGCGAGCTGGAGCGCGCGCCTTTGATCACCTGCTCCTCCGACACCCGGCGGTAGAAGCGGTAGGTGGCTAAACGCATGATGGCGTAGCAGGCGGTGAAGCCGACCACCACCCACACCAGCCAGCCGCCGTACAGGGTCAGCATGATCAGCAGCCCCACCGTCATGATCGAGTCAATCACCCCCGACACAATGCTGTTGGTGAAGGTCGAGCGGATGGTGTCCAGCGAGGAGAAGCGCGACTGAATATCTCCCAGGTGACGCTTTTCAAAAAACGACAGCGGCAGGCTGGTGAGGTGATCGAAGAGCGTGGTTTTCCACTGGATGTTGGTGAGCGTGTTGAGCGTCAGCGACGTCCACGCCCGCAGCATGCTGATGAAGGTGCGGAACAGGGTAAACGACACCAGGCCGATACAGATAACCGAGAGCAGGCTCTGGTCGTGGGCCATAATCACGTGGTCGGTGACCAGCTGCGTACCAATCGGCAACAGCAGTCCGATGGCCTCGATAACCACCGAGAAGGCGAATATCTTGATGAGGGTGCCTTTCAGCCCAACGATATTGCGCATTAAATCGAGCAGGCGCAGCCGCGACTTGGCTTTTTCCTGCCTGAAGCTTTGGTCTGGCCACAGCTCCAGCGCCACGCCGGTGAAGAAGTTCGACATCTCCTGCATGCCGATCACGCGTTTGCCGAGCGCCGGATCGTGAACGATAAAGCTCGATTTCTTCACTTTGGTCAGGACCACGTAGTGGTTCATGCCCCAGTGCAGCACGCAGGGCAGCTTGAGCTGCTTGATCTCATCCAGATCCAGCGACAGCGCGCGGTTCTGTAAACCGGCGCGCTGGGCGGTATGGCTGAGCGAGAGCAGGGACGCGCCCTGCGAAGGGCTGCCAAAGCGCTGGCGGAAGTTGAACAGGTCGATCGCCAGGCCGTAAAAACCGGCGATCATCGCCAGGCAGGCAATACCGCACTCATTGGCTTCAGACTGCAAAATAACCGGCGTGGTTTTCCGTAATGAAAAATTCAGTTTTTCCGTGATGGAGTTAAAGAGGGTTTTATTCATGGATTGGGCCACTCACGCTCTGGGTAATTTTATACACCGGAGTGAACATCCACATATAAAGCGGGCGCTCTTCCAGAAAAACAATCGCCTGGGCTTTTAATCCATTAGAAAGTTCAAGGGTTTTTCCGTTGTAGTGAAAGGTTTTATGTTTGATTTTCACGATGGCTTTATACAGCGCCAGCTCCTGCTGGCTGGGGCCAGAGGCAACGTTGGTGTATTCCGCCATTTCCTGACGCGATGCCGGAACCGAGGAAATAGACACCACTTCCCCGGGGAATTGACCAAACTTATCCGACGGGAAGGCGTCGTAGCGAATGTTGACAATATCGCCCGCCTTTACGTAGGGAATGCTGTTATTGGGCAGCCAGAGGATCAGGTAATATTCAATATTCCCGGTGGGTTTTATTTGCGCAAGGCTGCTGCCCTTATCGACCATTTGCCCGACGGTCACGGCAACAGATTCAATTTTGCCCGCCGCCGTCGCTTTTATCACCGCGTTGCCGTTGGCGTTAGATTCCACTTCCTGATTTTTATAATCGTTGATCTGATTTTTCTGGCTGGAAATCTGGTTATCGAAATCGGCCGCTTTAATCACCCGGTCGCTTTTGAGCTGCGTGAGCTGGGAATCGAGCTGCATTTTTTGGCTGACCAGAGACTGATAGGTGCTTTGCTGCTGGAAATAGAGCGAGTGCTGATAGTTGTACTGATCTTTGGTAATAAGCCCCTGCTTCAGATACGAGTCGTAGCTGGCCAGGTTGCTTTTCATTTTCTTTAAGCCCGCATCGGCGTTCGCCAGCATGGCGTTGGTTTCGCGCAGCGAGCTTTCATACTGCTTGACCTGCGTATCCAGAGCCTCCAGCGTTTCGGCTTTGTTTTTATGGATTTTCTCGATGATCTCTTCGGCGTTGGAAATTTTGGCGCTAATCACCGCGTTGAGCGCGTCGGTCACGTTACCGCTTACGGTATTACGTGAAACATCCAGTTCATATAACGGCGTGCCTTTGCTGACAATATCGCCCGTTTCGACATGCTTTTTGACCACAAAGCCCTGTTGAGGCGCAAAAACGTTAATTGAGTGGGGCAGCGTAATCACTTCTCCCCGCATATCGATACGCTGCGTATAGCTGCAAAAGGTCAGTGATGAGACCAAAATAAGCATAAAAACAAAGGCGAGCAGGCTAATGAGCCAGGCGGGCATCCCGGCCAGGAGTAATGCTTTTCCCTTCCAGTGGTTCTTTTTATATTCAATCGCTTCCCTGCGATAAAGACTGTTTCTCATGTATTTTCACTTGTTGGTGGATGGCAAAAACAATAAGAAAACCTGCAGGTAAAAACCTGCATGTTTTCTGCATAATTTTCAGTTGTCGGGCTTAGATCTTATAGCCGCCGCCAGTCCCGTTGATGACGCTGTCAATCAAGGTTTGCATGGTGGTGTTCGCCCAATCAGCGCCATTGTAAGCGCCGGCGATAGCCCCCCAGATGCCGCCTTCGATGGCGCCCCAGATGGACCCTACCGCCATGGTGATCACGCCGAAACCAAGCAGGCCGCCGCCTTTGCTTGCACCGGAAGTCACGCCCTGCAGGCCGCCGATAGAGGAGAAGGAGACTGCGCCCAGAATGCCGCCCATCAGAGCGTCAGCGACTTCGCTCATGAAGCCGCCAAAACCAGAGAAGTTACCCGCCAGGATGTCCTGAATCCCGGCGCCGGTGACATCGTTCATTTCAACTAATGTAAGTTCTTTCATTATATACTTTCCTTATATATAAGATAATTTTCAAACAGAGAGGTGATCTGAAAATTATATAATAATCAGTGATGATTTTAATGCGTGAATATTAACAGACAGGATGGGCTTCTGTATAAAATTCGTCGCTGAGTATAATGGCAAACGTCACGGATATTAATGATGAACAAAATATTTCATATCTAAAATGAAAAATTATTTACCTGCATGATGTATTAATGAAATACGTCGTTGAATTTCATATTATGTCCGGCCAGGGCGGGAAGCGCGCTTTAGAATGGAGGACATCTTAACACGCTGAAAGTCATAATGTTATAGCGGAGAACTGCCGTTCTGGCAGGCGGTGGGGTACAGCGCCTGAAAGCGGCGTTTTTAACGTAAAAAAGACAATGTGAACTCGCATCAAATGAGAGTTCACATTGGGAGGAATACGCATGAGAAGATATTTTGCGCGGTATTTATAAATTTGCGTGATGATGGTGTTTGTTTATATTTGCTCAGGTTTTGATTTGGCGCGATTATTCCTCCTGAAGTATCACTTCAAAAATTGCCTGCACCTGTCCGGGCTCGAGGGGTGAGGCCGTTTTATAATAATCAGCCGTCAGGGAGATCACCTCGTTGCTTTTGATTTTAGAGAATCCGTAAGCGCTGTAGTCGTAAAACCTGATGGCGGTGCCATCCTTTTTGATGATAACGCCGACATTCTTCGCCCCGCCGGCAGCAGAGCTGATGTTATTCAGCAGAACGCCGTTGCTGGTGGTGGAGTTCGCGGTGATGGGGTTAAACCAGTAGATATACTTTGTCCCCACCGAGTCGGCCGGGCAGCTGATATCCAGATTGATATCTTGCTTACTGTCCGTCGTTGCGCCAGCGGCTTTATTACGCAGCACTTTCGCTTCTATCTTCGGTAGGGTTACCGTCCCGCCGCCTCGAGGCGTAACGTTGCAGGAGGTCTTTTTGTAGGTGAACGGGCCAAACGCCAGGTTAATCTGCAATAGCAGGTATTCACTGCGCTGGATCTGATTTGCCGGCCCGGCTTTAAACGACACGGTGGCGTTATTGCCGGTTTCGCTGGGATCGATCTTGTCACGGGTCTTCACCAGCCAGACGGTAATTTGCTCGACGCTGCCGCTGCTTAGCCCCTGGGCAGACACGGTCTGGAAGACGGCCGGAACGGGACGCAGGTTTGTCCCGCTGATGGCGTCGGATATCTGAAAACCGATGCCCGGGATCCCGGTTTCGTACACAATTCCGCCCTGCACGCCCCTCACGCCCGGCGCTTCCGTCAGGCCGGCAGAGGCGAGGACGGCGTACACGTCGCCTGCCGAGCAGTTGGCGAACCTTTTCATGTTCGCGACGTTGCCGCCGACTTTTTTCACGGCGAGCACGCTGCCGACCGGCAGGCTGTCGTCGGAGAGCAGCTTGACGCCTTTGAAGTTGAAGTTAATCTTTTGTTCCGAGCCGGTGTAGCTGCAGGCCAACGAGGCTGTGTGTTGAAAGAGAAAGAGTAGCGCGATGAGGAAAAGACGCTTTTTCATAATGTTGCTCGCTTCTTATTGACGGCAAATGACGGTCGCCTGAACAACCCCTTCATTTGTGGCCGGAAGGTTATAGTCAGCTTTGCAGGACTGGCCGGAATCAGGGCCCCATTTGGCAAGGATCTCGCCCGCCTCTTTCAGGCCTGACAGATACACCATGCCGTTATCCCCGACGATACTGGCCTGGGTTCCTTTGCCTGCCAGCGGCGTGGCCGTGGCGCCAAACGGCACGTAGCGCCCGTTGGGTTGCTTAAGGATCAGGAATGCCCGATGGCCGATATTGCCCTCGAAGTCGGCGCGCACGATCGCCCCGCGCGTCGGCACCACTTTTTGGGTGGCGTTCGGCAGCTCCATATTTCCTGCAAGGGTGGTACTGTCCAGCGTGATACTGGTGCGCCGGTAGGGGCTCAGGTACGGAACGATGGCATAACCGCGATAATCCGTTTTGATGGTCGGGTCGGTTTCAAGACGCACGCCACTCAGCCCCGGCGCCTTGATCAGCGCTGCCGTATCAGACATCTCCTGGCCCAGGGTCAGGCCGTTCGCGTGCAGCAGTATGCCGCCGCTGGCGCCGTAGTTAATCTGCTTGCTGTGCTGGTTGTAGTTGTAGCTGCCGTTGACCGTGCCCTGAGAGCCGCGGTAAGTGCCGTACACGCCGCCGCTGGTGCTCTCCCGGTTGCTGTAACCTTCCTGCACGCTCCAGTCCAGATTGTTGTTCTCCATCGCCACGCCGGAGAGGGAGACATACTGATCCGTTGAGCCCGGATTGCTGTTGGTCATCTGGTAAGAGACATACGCGTTCGGCAGCCACTCGCCGATTGGCACCGAGACGGTTAACGAGAAGAGATGATCGTCCTCTTTCTCGCGGGTGTAGTTGCTGTCCTGCCAGGTGTAACGGCTGTAGCTGTAGCCAAGATAGAAGTTCACCCGGTTCCAGCCGCCGTTGTAGCCAAGGCTGAGGGAGCTGTTTCGGCGCTTGCTGTCCCAGTAGTCTTCTAAAAGTCCGGTAACGGAAATGCTGCCCAGACCTTGCCCCAAACTCTGGTTAACCGTCAGGTTGGTTCTGTTTCTCACCAGCCGATAGGTGCTGATGCCCTCGCTGTTGCTGTAGGTGTTAAGTACCTCAGAGAGCGTGCGGTAGCCTTCGGTAGAGTAGCGATAGCCCGCAATGGTGACGTTGGTGCCGGTATCAAGAATGTTCTTGCCGTAACGCACGCGCCAGGACTGCCCGGTGGTTTTGTCTTCATCCTTTAGCGTCGACCAGGCCTGGGTAACGTCCGCCGATACCGCCCCCAGGTAACCGAGGTTATGCCCCACGCCGAAGGCCAGAGCCTGATAGTTCGCGGCGGCCTGCATACCGGTATAGAGCGTGGTGTTACTAAACGCGCCGTAGGTCACCGTTGCCTGGGTAAAGGGCGTTTCATCGATATCGCCATCGTAGGGGCGGTATTTACCGGAGGTGATTTCATACTCCACCTGGCCTTCGCGCAGCATGAGCGGCAGGGAGGCGAAGGGCACGATGAAGTTTTGCTGCGAGCCGTCGGCCTCCTCCACGGTAACGTACAGATCGCCGTTACCGCCCGTGGCATACATGTCCTTAATTTCAAAGGCACCGGGCGCAACAAAGGCCTGGTAAATCTGATAGCCGTTCTGTTTGACCACCACGCGGGCGTTGGTCTTCGCGATGCCGCGCACGATAGGCGCATAGCCGCGCAGGCTTTCGGGCAGCATATCGATATCGCTGGCGAGCTGAACGCCGGTAAAAGGGACGCTATCAAAAATGCTCGAAAGCGAGGAGCTTTCGCCGACAACCAGCGTACTTTTCAGCGGAATAATATTGCGCTGGGCGTACAGATAGACCGATTCCCAGCTGCCGCTATTCCCGGCCTCTTTGTTCCAGCTGCCGAGATTACGCAGGCGCCACGGGCCAAGGTTCAGGCCAGACTGGAGGTTAAGGCCGTAGCTCTCGTTTTCTGATTCAAAATCTTTGCTGGCGTTAAACTGGTAGTTCGCCAGCAGGGTATTAATGCCGTCGTCGAAATCAGATTCTGGAATAAACCCCTGGGCAACGCTGGTGAGCGCCGCCTGGGGAATAGAGACAAACAGCTGCTGGGTGTTGAAGTTAAATTCCGCGGCAAAGTCAGGAATGATTTCGGTGTTGGCGCAGCCGTCGGCGTTCTCTTTCAGATAGGGAAAGGCGTTAAGGCGCAGCCCATAGCTGGCCAGCCTGTCCAGGCTTAAGCAGGGCGCCAGGACCGTATTATTCTCTTCACCCGGGATAGCGCTTTTCGCTTCAACGAAGCGGATCGTGGCAGTTTCCTGATAGTCGTTATTTAATAATACTTCGACACGATAATCGCCGGGTGACTGCGCATCTTTGCTGGAGTAAATGGATAAATCAGGAACGGAAGAGGGATCGCTTTGCCCAACGGACTTCATAAATGCCGGGTCAAAAAAATCACGCGCAAGCGCACCGCTATTTAAACCGAGTAAGAGCGCGGGCGCGAGTGCGACACACTGCGAATATCGTTTAAGAAATAAATGATTCCATTTTTTGTTAAATGCAGCCATGTTTTTTACCAGGATAGCCAGTGGTTGTCATTGTTAAATGGATGAGGTATGTAGTGAGCCACTGCCCCCAACTTCTGTTGCAACCTTCCAGGAAATCTCACGGCCATTGATATTCGCAGGTAATTCAAAGCGCTTTGTTGAATAGGCTTCTATTGTGGAAATGGTTTCTTTCAGCTCTTTCCCACCGATCTGGACCGACTTGAAATAGAGAAAAAACGGCGTCGGGTTTTTCAACGTCACCGCACTGCCGGATTTATTCCATTCCAGCTTTTGTGCTTCTTTATCCAGCGACAGGCTTTGGATGGCGGCGGGGCGATATACCAGGCGCATTCTGTGGCGCACGGCGAGCTGCAGCTTGTTCTCACTTTCAATGTCATTATTCGTAGGGGGAATCGACATCACGTTAAAGTAATAGACGCTGTCCCGGTCTTTTGGCGCGTGAACAATGTCAGCATTCGGGAAAATACGCACGGTATTACGCTGCCTGGCCTCAAGGCGGAAAAGCGGGGGCGTGACCATGAAATAAGAGGTTTTGCTGCCCTCGGCGGGCTCAACCCAGGATTTCATTAAAAAAGGCGCGTCGTCTTTATTTTCCATCTGCGCGCTAATTTCGCGCGAGCCTTCTTTTAACAAATAGCGCGTGGATTCGATAACCACGCCGCCGTGCGCTACGCCGCTCACGGCTAACGTAATAACCGCCACCAGCTTTGATAATGACATTCGCATAATTCAATCCCTGAAAGTAAAACAGAGCCTGCATTGAGCAGGCTCTTTCGTGCATTAGTAAGTGATAGTAAAGGTGGCAACACCTTTAACGTCACCCGCTTCTACACCGGCAGCGGTTTTCACGTAGGCTGCTTTATATTTCAGCGTGGCTGGCGTGCCCGCAGTATAAGCAACGGTCTGAGCAGTAGAGCCGTCGAATTTAACGCGGGAAGAATCGTTGCTGTTCATCAGCGCCAGAGCGGCGTTTTTAGCCGGAGAAGCCGCCTGGTTGGTCAGAATATCTGGGGAGCCGGAAATATAGTCACCCGCTACGCTAACGTTCAGATTACCGTCGTAATCTTTACCGTCTTTCTTACAGTCTTCTACTTTGTAGGTCACGTCTTTGGCAGAGGCCAGAGATGGGCTGTTAACTGCCAGCGCTTCCAGGGCAGAAACTTTAATATCATCCAGCACAACGGTACCGCCAGTGATGGCACCAGATGGCGTGACGTTACAGGTGTTATCGGTGTCAGTTACGGTACCGTGAATAACCAGCTGAGCGGTATTCGCTGCAAAAGCCTGTGAGCTCAGAACAACGGTAGCGGTAATGATTGCGGCGAGAATATTTTTTTTCATTTACTTGATCCATTTGACTAAAATTAATTAGCGGTTCCTGTAGCATGACGATGCGATCGCATTTAATCTCACGAAGGCTTTGCCAGCTTTACCTGTTTTCTTTACTTCGCTTTCTCGGCTGACGTAATTACCACTGCGGTTGTCGCATATAAATAAATACATTGGCGCGTCGGGGCGAAGTGGAATATAAGGTAAAGCGTTTTAATTCCGATGGCTTGTGAATAATGTTGAATCTTTTTTCTGAAGTTTGATTAGGTGGAAAGGTAAAATGCCTGAAATATTTAATTTAGCATTTCATGCATTAAAATTTAATATGGTTTGATTGAAAGTATTTGTTGTGATTATGAGTTAAGCTTTAAAACCACTGGAATTTGCTAAAAACCCGCCGCTTTCAGCGGGTGATTGGATGGGATAAGCTACATGTTCTTGGTTTCTTTGGTTTTTATCTATTCTGGGTTTATTGGGTAATATGAGTGCAAATTGTTATAACTTTTATGCCCGCATGTGTGGCTATGTCACGGTTCTGTTAGGTTTGCAGACGTGATATTAGCGGCTAGCGATATTTAATTATCCGTTTAACATATGATTGGATGAAAGCCTCGCATATTATATTTAAAGCTTTTAAAACCTTTATTATATCTTGGATATTATGGTAGGATGCCCGGGTCATGTGAGATAAATACTGTGAATAGGTGATTTCACTTTCGTTTGTTTCTAATGCCAACTTAAAGTAGTCCGGGATGGGCGGTTATCTATTGACTAAATTCAACCTACAAGGAAGGCTCTCGAACCATGTCAATGAATTTATTTATGATCAATGGCGAAATAATTTTTGATGTGAATTCTTGTGAATTAAGGCCACTGGATGATCACGGGGAGATTATAACGCTTAATTCACCGACCGCACGATGTTTACAGCTGTTGCTGGAAAAAAGAGGGGAAGTTGTTTCCAGAGATAATTTCCTTGAAGAGGTCTGGCAGGCCAGAGGCATTGTTGTTTCGCAAAATACGTTCTACCAAAATATTTCCCTTTTACGTAAGTCACTTAAAAAATCTGGTCTGAGCTCTGACATCGTGGTGACGGTGCGTAGTAAAGGTTTCATTTTGTCGTCAGGAACGCGCGTTGAAATTTTAGATGATAGTAATGTTCGCCACTCTGCCCCTGCATCCCACGTCGTTTCTAAGATTCAACATCCTGCATTACCTGAATTCTCTCGCTCACTCGTGCAAACCCGGAAAAAGGACTCGTCGCTGGGAATGCCCCGAGTTGAGCTAAAAATACCGAAGTGGTTCATTTCGCTTTTCATATTCTTCACGTTGGTCGAACTCTTTTCGCTTATTGGGAGTTACTTAAGAAAATAGATAAAAACTCCTCCTGATGTGAAATCTCTCTTTTATCGTGGCGTCTGAACGCGGTGTTAACTTGTCTGGCAATCGGCCAGACAAGTTTTATTCACCCTGCTTCAGCTTCAAATCCAGCGGCGTTTTGCTTGGCTCACCGCCAATCTCGCGCGCCAGCTTCGGCACCATATAGCCGGAGACCAGCGTCAAAAGCTCGCGCACAATCGCCCGGGCCTGATCGTCCGATACCATGAAATGCGCGGCGCCCTGCACTTTATCCAGAACGTGCAGGTAGTAAGGCATCACGCCGGCGTCAAACAGCGCGTTGCTGAGGTTGGCGAGAACCTGCGCATTGTCGTTAACGCCGCGCAGTAACACGCTCTGGTTCAACAGCGTAACGCCCGCCCTGCGCAGCTTGCTCATTGCCTGACGAAACGCATCGTCAATCTCGTTGGCATGATTGATATGGTTTACCAGCAGAATTTGCAGCGACGCGCGTTCGAAGCGGGCAACCAGGGCGTCGGTAATGCGCGCCGGGATGACGATCGGTAAACGGCTGTGAATGCGCAGGCGTTTGATGTGCGGGATGGCCTCAAGCTGGTCGATCAGCCAGTCGAGCTCGCGATCTTTCGCCATCAGTGGATCGCCGCCGGAAAAGATAATCTCATCCAGCTCGGGGTGCGCCGCAATGTAGTCCAGCGCCGCCTGCCAGTTACGCTTATTGCCCTGATTATCGGCATACGGGAAGTGGCGGCGGAAGCAGTAGCGACAATTTACCGCACAGCCGCCTTTCACCAGCAGCAGCGCGCGGTTCATGTATTTGTGCAGCAGACCCGGCACCACGCTGTTCTGTTCTTCCAGCGGATCGGTGCTGAAACCCGGCGCGGTAACAAACTCATCCTGTAGGGTAAGCGTCTGTTTTAGCAGCGGATCGTCAGGATTACCTTTCTCCATGCGGGCGACAAACGCGCGGGGAACGCGCAGGGGGAAGAGGCGTTTCGCCTCACGGCCAGCGAGTAAATTTTCGTGCTTATCCAGGTCTAAAAGATGCAGCAATTCATCAGGACTGGTGATTACATCGGCAAGTTGCGATAACCAATCTTCTCTGGACGGGGTATTTAGGGTTACAATATGCGCCATTTTGTGGCTTAGCTACCAGTTAACAATTTTCAGAGGGCCTTATGGCGACTTACTATAGCAACGATTTTCGTGCTGGTCTTAAAATCATGATGGACGGCGAACCGTACGCGGTTGAAGCCAGCGAATTCGTTAAACCAGGCAAAGGCCAGGCATTCGCGCGCGTTAAGCTGCGCCGCCTGCTGACCGGTACTCGCGTAGAGAAAACCTTCAAATCAACCGACTCTGCAGAAGGCGCAGACGTAGTTGATATGAACCTGACCTACCTGTACAACGACGGTGAATTCTATCACTTCATGAACAACTCTACTTTCGAACAGCTGTCAGCTGATGAGAAAGCAGTAGGTGATAGCGCTAAATGGCTGCTGGATCAGGCAGAGTGCATCGTGACCCTGTGGAACGGCCAGCCTATCGCTGTGACGCCACCAAACTTCGTTGAACTGGAAATCGTTGAAACCGATCCAGGTCTGAAAGGTGACACCGCGGGTACTGGCGGCAAGCCGGCTAAGCTGTCTACCGGTGCAGTGGTTAAAGTGCCACTGTTCGTTCAGACTGGCGAAGTGATCAAAGTTGATACCCGCTCCGGCGAATACGTATCACGCGTGAAGTAATTCATGTGAATGATTTGAGGCGCAGCGCCCGCTGCGCCTGATTGACTCAGGCAGGGATGATGAAACGTACCGTTAAAATTCTGCTTCTGTTTGTGCTCGCCAGCACCTTCCTTTCCGGCTGTAACACCGCGCGCGGCGTAGGTGAAGACATCAAAGATCTGGGTCACGTGATTTCTCACGCTGCCAGCTGACTGCTTCCAATTCTCCTAAAAATGCTTCCTTTTCCGTCAAACGTCGGGATCTTGTCTATCCTTAAGTTGCTATACACAAAATAACTTTGGCTATAAAAGGAAGATATTATGGTTAAGAAAACAATTGCAGCGATCTTTTCTGTCCTGGTGCTTTCTTCAGTACTGACCGCATGTAATACCACCCGCGGCGTAGGGGAAGATATCTCCGACGGTGGTAACGCCATTTCCGGTGCTGCGACAAAAGCTCAGAACTAACGAAGCAAAGACGGTACGTTATCGTACCGTCAATTTTCTGCACCCTGTAGAGAGAGAAACGGCGAGAAGCGCGTATCCATGTGAAGCTTCATGCGGATATTTCGCTTATAGGTATAAACCGTTTTCCCGTTGATGCTCAAATAGCTGGCGATTTTCTGGTTGCTGGCGCCATCCATCCACATATTCAGCACTTTCTCTTCCTGGCGGGTTAAGAGCGGCGCGGCGATTTGCGGTATTTCGACGCTGGCGCAGGCGGCAAGGGCATCGTTAATGACGGTTGCCAGCTGTTCAAGCCCGGTATTTTTCAGCAGCGATGACCATATCGGGTACGGTGCCAGATGCTCTTTCATCTCTGGCGCGTCGTCCGACTGCAGCAGGATAAAGGGCTGTGTGGCGCAGGCCTTCATCAGCGCGTTGATTTGCTGGAAGGGGTGCGTGTCCTGCCTGAAGCCGTGCAGGTCAGCGATGACCAGCGTGGGCTTCCACTGCAGGATATGCTCTCTGGCGAGGAAAAGGTTATTGAGTCCGGTTACGACGTAGTGACCCGGAAACAGGCCTGAATGATTGAGCCATGCTTCAAACCCTGCGCGGGTGAAGTGACAACGGTCAATCAATAAAATTTTGAACATGTTTTATTCGCAGTCGGCTGGTGGTTTGGCTTCCTGCCATCAGAAAGCACACCATCATAGAGAAGTCGGATGAGTGCTAAAAGCGTGAACTCCGCGCCATACTGAGGCTATTTCTCGCCTTAACTTCAGCCATACAAAGGTATTGAAAAAAAATCATCCGTTAACCAAAATATGACGCCTAATCTCTGCCTTACGGGACGACCCGTAAGCGCCTCTTTCACCGGGGACGGCCCCAACTTTCAGTTAAGTTAAGGAGCCTGATATGTCCTGGATTATTCTTGTTATCGCCGGTTTGCTCGAAGTGGTATGGGCCATTGGCCTGAAATACACCCACGGTTTTACCCGCCTGATGCCCAGCCTGATTACGGTTACGGCGATGGTGGTCAGCATTGCGCTGCTGTCGTGGGCCATGCGGACGCTGCCCGTTGGCACGGCCTATGCGGTCTGGACGGGGATCGGCGCCGTTGGCGCGGCGATTACGGGGATTTTACTGCTGGGTGAATCCGCGAGCCTGGCGCGTATCGCCAGCCTCGCGTTGATTGTGGCCGGAATTATCGGCTTAAAGCTCAGCGCCCATTAACGGGGCTGGTTAACCCAGATTAGCTTCGCTACATCAAACCCCTGCCGGGTCGCGACGTTCAGCATCTGCTGTTTCATTTCATCGGATATCGTTGGCGTGCGCGAGAGTATCCACAGGTAGTCGCGATCCGGCCCGCAGACCAGCGCGTGCCGGTACTCTCTGTCGAGGGCAATCACATTATAGCCGCCGTAGAAGGGGCCGATAAATGAGACTTTCAGCGCGGCGCGGGTCGGGCTGCCGGTAAAGTAGGCTTTGCCGATCGACTGCTGCCACATTTCGCGATCGGGGTTATAGCCCCGGTTGACGACCTGGATCCCCCCGTCATCCATCGCGCTGTAATTCGCGGTGACTTTCTCTAATCCCCGTTCGAACCGATGGTCCATACGGGCGATTTCATACCATGTTCCAAGGAAGCGTTGAACATCAAAGTTGCTGACGACGGTGACGCCGGGAGGCGGGGTAGGAGAACTGCAGGCAACCACTAAAAACGCGGCTGTTACTGCGGCAATAACAGGCAAAATGCGCATAGGTGTTTCCTTACTGGTTTTTTGTTAAGTGTAGATGACAGCAGGAAAAATGCGGGTTTTGTGCGGGAGGTTTTGCCGGGCGGCGCTGCGCCCGGCAGCGTCTTATTGCAGCGTTTCCAGAATACGGTAGGCCGCCTCGACCCGCGCCGTGTTCGGGTAGCTCTTATTCGCCAGCATCACGATCCCGAGGTTCTTTTCCGGGATAAAGGCCACGTAGCCGCCGAAACCGCCGGTAGAGCCGGTTTTATGCACCCAGGATGCCTTCATTGACGGCGCAGGCGGTACCACTTCCGCTGCAGGCAACGGCGCCAGCGCGACCTTGTTGTCGCTGCCGTCCACGACGGTTTTAGCGTCAACCGGCCAGTTCAGCATCTCCCAGCCCAGCCCCTGATACATCGAGCCCACGTGCCAGTAGCGGGACTGCGCCAGCGCAATGCCTTTCTTCAGCGAGGCGTCCTTAACGCTGTCCGGCTGCATGTTTGCCATCACCCAGCCTGCCATATCGCCGATGTTGGTTTTCACGCCGTAGGCTTCGGCGTCCAGCATTCCCGGCGATACGTGAACCGCCTTCCCGTCGCGATAGCCCCAGGCGTAGTGCTGCTCTTCTGACTTCGGCACGTTAATCCAGGTATGGGAGAGTTGCAGCGGCTTAAATACGCGCTGGGTCATCGCCTGTTCGAAGCTCAGCCCGGAAGGCTTCACCGCCAGCATGCCAAACAGGCCGATGCTGGCGTTGGCATAAAGGCGGGTGGTGCCGGGCTTCCACTGCGGCTGCCAGGTCTGGTAGAAGTTCAGCAGCGAGGCGCTGTCGGTTACCGCATCCGGCACCTGCAACGGCAGCCCGCCTGCGGTATAGGTCGCCAGATCCAGCAGGCGGATGCCCTGCCACTGCTTGCCCGTCAGCTCGGGCCAGTATTTGGTCGCCGGATCGTTCAGTGAAATCTCACCGCGCGCTATCGCATCGCCGCCCAACACCCCGGTGAAGGTTTTGCTGATGGAGCCGAGCTCGAACAGCGTCTGCTGAGTGACGGGCTTATCGGCTGCGATATCGGCCTTACCGAAGGTAAAGAAGTGGGGTTTACCCTGATAAATGACCGCCACTGCCATACCGGGGATAGCCTGCTGCTTCATCAGCGGGGTAACGGTGCGTTCCACGACGTCAGCCAGCTGTTTGTCCGACATCGTTCCGGCCAAAGCAGAGCAGGAGGCGGTGAGCAGCAGCAGGCTGCAAAGGGATTTTTTCATGAGTCATCTTCCGTAATTGCGGGGCAAGGGATGTCCGGCCCATCAGAAGAGGAGAGTGTGTTGGATAACGCGGAAAAATAAAAGGCCCACCGAACGGCGGGCCTGAATACTCAAATGGTGACGACCGCTATCAGCGTCACCACGGTCAGGATGGTCGCCAGACCGTAGAACACCCATTTGCCGCTCGGCACGTGGATTTTCAGGTCGTGCATGGCGTGGTGAATACGGTGCAGGCCACACCACAGCGGCAGGACGATCATCAGGAAGATGAACACGCGGCCGATAAAGCTGCTCGCGAAGGCCAGAACGCGCTCATAGCTCAGGGCATCGCCCGGGAACAGCCCCAGCGGCAGCATAATGCCCACCAGCAGGATGATGACCGGCGCGATAATGGCGCTCCACATACCGCCTGCGCCAAACAGACCCCAGAAGACCGGCTCGTCGGAACGTTTAGGATTTGGATTGATCACGGTAGTCTCCTTACCAGAACAGCGCGACAAACAGGATGACAACAGTGACGAGCGCCGTCACTGCCCAAAGCCCTTTGATAACCGGCTCTGGCCCCATTTTCTCGCCTTTTACGATGATGTTCGCCGCTTTTGGCGCCAGTTCAAACCAGGTTTTGGTATGAAGCAGAGCCGCTGCCAGCACGATGAGGTTCAGGATCACCACGATCGGGTTTTGCAGGAAGCCCACAAAACTCATCCAGGTTTCCGGACCGTGCTTCAGGGCGAACACGCCGTACATCAGTTCAATGCTGAACCAGACCGCAGGAACAGCGGTGCCTTCACGCAGCATATAGAAGCGATAAAACGGCAGATTTTTCCACCAGGTGGACGGCACTGGCCGCACGTAGGCTTTGCGTTTAGTCGTCATCATGCACTCCTTAGCGTGGTTTCAGGGTAGCGATAAGAAAGTCTTTCGAGCTTTCCACTTTCCCCTGCTGAATAGCGGCGGCCGGATCGACATGCTTCGGACACACTTCGGAGCAGTAACCCACAAACGTACAGCTCCATACGCCGTTCTGGCTGTTGAGCTGCGCCATACGTTCCTTTTTGCCGTGGTCGCGGCTGTCTTCGTTATAGCGGTGCGCGAGCGTAATCGCGGCCGGGCCAATGAACTCCGGGTTCAGGCCAAACTGCGGGCAGGCGGCATAGCACAGGCCGCAGTTGATGCAGCCGGAGAACTGGTGGTACTTCGCCATCTGTGCCGGGGTCTGGGTGTTTGGCCCCTGATCCGGCGTGCGCGGATTGCCGATGATGTACGGCTTAATGGCTTCCAGGCTCTCGATAAAGTGGGTCATATCGACCACCAAATCGCGCTCGATCGGGAAGTTACCCAGAGCTTCAACCTTGATGCCTTTGGTGTAATCGCGCAGGAAGGTTTTACAGGCCAGCTTCGGCACCTTGTTCACCATCATGCCGCAGGAGCCGCAAATCGCCATGCGGCAGGACCAGCGGTAGCTCAGGTCCGGCGCCAGGTTATCTTTAATGTAGCCGAGCGCATCCAGTAGAGAGGTTTGCTCGTCGTAAGGGACTTCATAGAAAGCGCTGTGCGGTGCGGTGTCCACTTCCGGGTTGTAGCGCACCACTTCAACTTTCAGTTTTTGCATCTCAGCCATTCGCCTTCTCCTTCTTCTCGGCGGCTTCTGCTTCTGCACCGTATACACGTTTAGCTGGCGGCAGGGTGGTGATCTTCACGTCGCTGTAGTCCAGACGCGTGGTGCCATCCGCATCGCGCCAGGCGAGGGTGTGTTTCAGGAAATTGACGTCATCACGTTCGGTGCAACCTTCATCCAGACGCTGGTGCGCGCCGCGTGACTCTTTACGCGCCAGCGCGGAGTGCGCCATACATTCCGCCACGTTCAGGCCGTGGCCCAATTCGATGGTATAGAGCAGGTCGGTATTGAAGACGCTGGAGGTGTCGGTGATGCGAACGCGCTTGAAGCGCTCCTGCAGTTCCGCCAGCTTGTCGACGGTTTTTTGCATCAGCTCAGGGGTACGGTAGATACCGCAGCCCTCTTCCATCGACAGGCCCATTTCATCGCGAATTTTCGACCAGTTCTCGGTGCCTTCCTGGTTCACCAGGTCTTTGAGGCGTTTTTCAACGTCAGCCACCTGGGCATCCAGCGCGGCGCCGTTGGCTTCGCCTGCCGTTGACGCACGCTCCATGGCGCGCTCGCCCGCCATGCGGCCAAACACCACCAGCTCTGCCAGCGAGTTAGAGCCAAGACGGTTAGCGCCGTGCAGGCCAACGGAAGAACATTCGCCGACGGCGAACAGCCCTTTAATGCGGGTTTCACACTGCTGATCGGTTTCGATACCGCCCATGGTGTAGTGCGCGGTTGGACGCACCGGGATCGGCTCTTTGACCGGATCGACGCCAACGTAGGCTTTCGCCAGTTCGCAGATGAACGGCAGACGTTCCAGCAGCTTCTTCTCGCCCAGATGACGCAGGTCGAGATAGACCACATCGCCGCGCGGGGTCGAAATGGTGTTGCCCTTGCGCCACTCGTGCCAGAACGCCTGGGACACTTTGTCGCGCGGGCCGAGTTCCATATATTTGTTCTTCGGCTCGCCGAGCGGGGTTTCCGGGCCCATGCCGTAATCCTGCAAGTAGCGATAGCCGTTTTTGTTGACCAGGATACCGCCTTCACCGCGGCAGCCTTCCGTCATCAGAATGCCGGAGCCCGGCAGACCGGTCGGGTGATACTGCACGAACTCCATATCGCGCAGCGGAACGCCGTGGCTGAGCGCCATGCCCATACCGTCGCCGGTCACGATGCCGCCGTTAGTGTTATAGCGATAAACACGGCCCGCACCGCCCGTTGCCATCACCACCGCTTTCGCGCGGATCTGCACCAGCGTGCCTTCCATCATGTTCATCGCCACCAGGCCACGGGCTTCGCCGTCATCCACCAGGATGTCGAGAACGAAATGTTCGTCAAAGCGCTGAATTTGTGGGAACTGGAGAGAGGTCTGGAAGAGGGTATGCAGCATGTGGAAGCCGGTTTTGTCGGCGGCGAACCAGGTTCGTTCGATTTTCATTCCGCCGAAGCGTCGAACGTTCACGCTGCCGTCCGGACGGCGGCTCCACGGGCATCCCCACTGTTCGAGCTGGGTCATTTCCGTCGGGCAATGATGCACGAAGTAGTCGACCACATCCTGTTCGCACAGCCAGTCGCCTCCTGCAACCGTGTCGTGGAAATGGTATTCGAAGCTGTCATGATCCTGCGCAACGGCGGCGGATCCTCCCTCTGCGGCAACCGTGTGGCTGCGCATCGGATAGACTTTTGAAATCAGAGCGATTTTAGCGTTTGGATTAGCTTGTGCTGCGGCAATCGCAGCGCGTAATCCAGCTCCGCCAGCGCCTATTACGGCAAGATCGGCTTGAAAAGTTTGCACGACATTCCTCCAGATTTTTGTTATTTCGCAATGCGATGACCTAAAGGTAGTTCACCTGCCCGGATGGGCTATCGCGAAAGCGTATCCACTGCTCCTTTATGGGTAAAACAGTATAACCGCGTGTAAATCAGGGAAATTTGACGTGTTCGATTTTTTTGCTGTTCTGTTCGGCGGTTTTATCACTGTGATTGATGAATTGCGTCACGAAATTATAACAGTGAATGAAAACGACCCATTTGCTGCGCAAAATTTGTCTCTGCCCCGGCTAACGAGTAGACTTCGTGCCCTTGTTTGAAATCGGAGAAAAACCCATGAGCGAAACGGCCACCTGGCAGCCGAGCGCGTCCATCCCTAATTTGTTAAAACGCGCGGCCATCATGACGGAAATTCGCCGTTTCTTTGCCGATCGCGGAGTCCTTGAGGTGGAAACGCCGTGCATGAGCCAGGCAACGGTAACCGATATTCATCTGGTCCCGTTCGAAACCCGTTTTGTTGGCCCAGGCCACTCTCAGGGCATGAATTTGTATCTGATGACCAGCCCGGAATACCACATGAAGCGCCTGCTGGCCGCAGGATGTGGCCCGGTCTATCAGCTGTGCCGCAGCTTCCGCAATGAAGAGATGGGGCGTCATCACAACCCTGAATTCACCATGCTGGAGTGGTATCGCCCGCACTACGATATGTACCGCCTGATGAACGAGGTGGACGATCTGCTGCAGCAGGTGCTGGACTGCGCCGAAGCCGAGACGCTCTCCTACCAGCAGGCATTCCAGCGCTATCTGGAAATTGACCCGCTGTCCGCCGACAAAGCGCAGCTGCGCGAAGTGGCGGCAAAGCTGGGTCTCAGCAACGTCGCCGATACCGAAGAAGATCGCGACACGCTGCTGCAGCTGCTGTTCACCTTTGGCGTTGAGCCGCAAATTGGCAAAGATCGCCCGGCGTTTGTCTATCATTTCCCGGCGAGCCAGGCTTCTCTGGCGCTGATCAGCACCGAAGATCACCGCGTGGCGGAGCGTTTTGAGGTGTATTACAAGGGCATCGAGCTGGCGAACGGCTTCCACGAGCTGACCGACGCGCGCGAACAGCAGCAGCGCTTCGAGCAGGACAACCGCAAGCGTGCCGCCCGCGGCCTGCCGCAGCAGCCGATTGATACCAACCTGCTGGAAGCGTTAAAAGCCGGTCTGCCGGATTGCTCCGGCGTGGCGCTGGGCGTGGATCGTCTGGTCATGCTGGCGCTGGGCGCAGAACAGCTGGGCGACGTGATAGCGTTTACGGTCGATCGCGCCTGATTTAGCGAATACAACTATTTTATATCCATACCCTTTATAGATTGCATGCAATTTATAAAGGGTATGGAAAACGACTTATCTCATTATTTTTTTGTTGCGATCGTCACATTTTAAATGTGTAGCAATGATATTTTGCAAACTTTAATTAGGATGCAAAATGATAATGAAAGACTTCATTTATTGCAAAATTGATGAGTATGGTTTCCCTCATTGGGATGGTTTCGATGCTTTTCGTTGGTACATTCTTCCCACAAGTTGGGAATTTATGACCGGTGATGCATATCTATGGCTTTATAAAAGCGCTTGGTTTATATATCACAGAGATATGATTAGGCAGTATGCAAAAGAAGCTGGAATTCCTGAGCTTTTATTGGCTGGGGTTGCTGTATCTGAAGTAGGGGGAATGCCTGAACGATTTAAGGGGCTAGGGGTTTTACAGGCAAAGCAGGTTATAGATGAAATTCTGGACGAAAATAATAAATACTCTAATACTACCTCTGTTGGTTCTATCGCCATCCAGCTTGGAGTCGCGGCACAAACGCTGGGCATCGATCCTGATACGCTCGACCATTTCCAGCAATTCAGGCTTGCTCAGTGCTTATTAGATAATAGCTTCAATATTCGGGTAGTAGCTTTTCATCTGCGAGACTTAATTTTGTATGACAATCCCGGCATTGATACGTCTAAAATAACAGATGAACAATTTATATTGGCTGGTTCTCGTTACAACCGTGGAATACAAAGAAACGCTGCTGATATTATTAATTCTATTTATGCCCCGATAGGTTCATCTTCGCGTGAGTACAGCGAGTACGGACGTCAGATTCTAAAAAAGAAAGAGACAATAATGAAAATACTGGAGGGAAGATAATGACCTGGAAAGTTTTCACTTTAGGTTTTTTATGGTGCATCACATCCCTGTTTTGGATTGTGTTTTGTTCAATTCAGGATAAAGAGTGGTGGATAGGACAGGGGGAGATAAAAAATATTTGTGATCTCATGAAATACATCGAGAATGATGATTCACGTGATGTTAGGGTTTTCTTTTCTCTACCTGTATTTTTCCCCGCAATTTATGCCATCCTTATTAAAAGAACACGGTACTGGTTTGTCTATTTGATCACTCTTTTGATTAGCGGGTACTGGCTATGGCAGTTCTTTATCCGCTATCAGCTCTGCCTGTGGTAATCGCCGTCGAAAAAAACCGGTCACGTTAGATGACCGGTTTTTGTTGGCTACAAACTTCCCGCCGGGCGTTTTCGCGCCGCTGACGTTAGCGTTCTTCCCGTCTTACGACCGTCCAGGCTTTCCAGACGCATCTGGAACGGTGGGAACGGCATATCGATGCCGTGCTCGCGGAAGCCCGCCAGAATTAGCTGGTGGATCTCATGGCGCAGCGGCATACGGTGTCCCATTTCGGCGGCGTAAATACGCAGCTCGAAAATCTGAATCCCCTGCTGCAGGTCCACGAGGAACACTTCCGGCGGCGGGTTGTCGATAACCAGCGAGCAGCGCTCCGCGGCGGTGTAAAGGATCTGCGTCACCTCTTCGCTGTTGGCATCCGACGGAGCCGGTACGGTCAGCACCACGCGGGTGACGGAGTCGGACAGCGACCAGTTGATAAACTGCTCGGTAATAAACGCCTTGTTCGGCACGATGATCTCTTTGCGATCCCAGTCGCTGATCGTCGTGGCGCGGGTGTTGATCTTCGTGATGCTGCCGGTCAGATCGCGGATCGTCACCGTATCGCCGATGCGGATCGGTTTTTCAAACAGGATGATCAGGCCCGAAATAAAGTTGGCGAAAATCTCCTGCAGGCCAAAGCCTAACCCCACGCCGAGCGCGGCGACCAGCCACTGCAGCTTGGACCACTCAATACCAATCATCGAGAAGCCAACCAGCCCGCCAAGCAGCATGATCAGATACTTGGTGATGGTGGTGATCGCATAGCCCGTTCCCGGAGTCAGATCCAGATGCTGCAGCAGCGCCAGCTCCAGAAGCGCAGGGAAGTTACGTATCAGCTGCGTGGTGATGATAAACACCAGTATCGCAATCAGCACCGCGCCCAGCGTAATCGGCTCAAGGCTTTCTACTCCCTGCACCGTAGAGGTCACATCCCACAGCGAGATGTTCTCCAGGAAGCCAAACGCGGAGTGAATTTCCGACCACAGGACAATGACCGAGAGCAGGGCAATCAGCATCAAAATCGAGCGCACCAGACGCAGGGACTGGGTACTGATGGCGTCCAGATCCAGCTCGACTTCATCCGCCTCTGCGGTGCCTTCGGTGCTGTTGATATGGTTAGGCTCTTCCTCGCCGCGCGCGCGCTGGGCCAGGATTTCCGCCCGTCGGTGCTTGGCGCGGTCGAAGGCCAGTCGGCGGCGCTGAATGAGCATCCAGCGGCGAATCACGTGATACACCACCAGGAGCAGGAACCAGATCGCCACCGAGGTTTCAAGACGCGCCAGCAGCGCCTGCGACGTCGCCAGATAGCCGACCGCCGCAGCCAGGATCGCCGCCAGCGGGGCGCTAAGCAGCAGGTTCCACAGCAGGCGGTTAAACATGTTATCGCCGCTGCCCGTCTTATCGAGGTACAGCGGGATCCCCGCGCGTTTCAGGCTGAGCGTGACAATCGCCAGCGCGCCGCAAATCAGCATAAAGCAGAGGCGGCCCAGCGAGCCGGAGAACTCCCGGTCGTTGAGGTTATCGAACATGATCAGCGCCATAATCAGCGGCACGATAAGCCCGATGCTCATCAGATAATAACGCATCGCCCGCGCCACCCGGTTACGCGGCCAGCCAAAGTGGGCGATGAACAGGCCATTCGGACGGGCAAAGGTGGCGCAGATCATTACCACCCACAGCAGCGGCACGGTGGCGGTCACGCCGTCGCCAATCGCCACCGCAAGCGGATAAGGCCAGGCCTCGCGCAGGCCGTAGCCCAGCGTCATCCACAGCACTGGCAGCGGCGAGGCCACCAGAATTGACCAGAACACGGTGCGCAGCGTGAGCCAGAAGTGATCCTGAGTCACCTTGCCGACGCGCGCGCTTGAACGCTCCAGGAAACGGGTGAAGTGCCTGCGCGAATAAATGCTAAAGCCCACCAGAATCAGCGCGGCCAGCAGCGGGAAGATGGTCTCTTTACTGGTGAGCATCATCACGCTGGCCTGTCCCAGCTGGCTGAAGGTATCCAGTGAGATCAGACGGCGCAGATCCTGCACCAGCTCAATCGGCCAGGCGAAGGTCATCGGGCGCACGTCGGACGTCCAGAAGAGGTAGCGGTGCGTCGCCTCGTTGACCTCTTTCAGCGCGTCTTCAAGCTGGCTGTTGGACACTTTCAGCTTAGTGAGTTCCAGAATGAGCGTATCGCCGCCCTGCAGCAGGGAGTTCAGCAGCTCGCGCTGGGTGCGCATCTGGGCGTCCAGAATGCGGTTCTGCTCGCTGGTGAGCGGTTGCCCGTCGGCCTGACGGATCTGGCGGATTTGCGACTGTTTGTTGAGGAGATCTTCAAAGTGCAGGCGCTGAACGCGAAGCTGCGCCATCTCCGTATCAAGCTGCTGCGGCTTTGGCATCTCCGGCAGACGCGCCACCTGCGCGCGTAGCGCCTCACCAAGCAGGTTAGAGGAGCCCAGCCACTGGGACTGTTCGCGCAGGGTGTTGAGCGCCTGACGAACCTGAAGGGTTTGATTGGTGGCCTGGCGCTGCTGGGACGCCACTAAATCCATACGCTGCGCCTGCTGGTTCAGGGCGGCGGACAGTTCGCGGTTAACCTTGAACTGATCGACGATCCCCACCGGCAGGTTATCGCTGTTTTCGGCCAGCAGTTCGGTGCTTTCTAAGGCGCGCTCGGCTTCACGCTGGCGCTGGCTGTTCAGCTGATTGCGTAAGGCCTGCAGGTAGGCGTCGAGCTGCTGGCTCTGCTTTTGCGCCAGCTCGGAGCGCATGCGCGCCAGCTCCTGGCGGTTGTTGGCAGAAAGCTGCGCCAGCTCCAGCTCATCGACCAGCGCCTTGAGCCGGGCGGATTCCGCCTGAATGTTGAGATTCTGCGCCTGATTTTGCGCGGTATTGCCTGAAACTGTTCCGGCGCGGCGCTCCACTTCGTTGAGCTGGCGGCGGGCGTCGGTTTGCTGCTGCGGAAGCTGGCTGAGCGAGTCGGCAATTTCGCGGGCGCGCTCCTGTTCCTGCTGCGCCTGGCGGCTTTTTTCCACCAGCTGGCTGCTGACCTGGAGGATCTCCTGGTTCAGCGCATCGGACGTCATGCCCGCAGGCACGTCGCGGGGTTCGTCGCGCAGGTTAGTGAGCTGCGTGCGCAGGGTTTGCGAGAGTTTGGGGAAGTTATCGATAACCTGCTGATACTGCTGGGCGCGCTCAAGAGAGCCTTTTCGCTCCTCAAGCGCGTTCAGCGCGGCCTGGAGTATCTCAACGGTATCCGGCTGAGCGGGTTTCGCCGCTTTTGCCTGCTCCAGTTCCTGGGTTATCTGTTTGGCGTCGGGGGCTGTCGCTGCGTACGCCCCCATGCTGAGGCACCAGGCCATCAGTAGAACGATAATCGGGCGCACGTCAGCGATCCTTCTGTAGTTAGCCTTCGTCTTTCTTGTCGTCAACCAGCGGGCTGGCATCGTGCTCGGCTTTGATCTCTTCTTCTGCCAGCGGCGCAGGCGCTGCGTCCGGGGCGGTGAAGGTTTCGGCAGAGACCGCCAGCGGCTGGCCAAGCTTGGTCACGGACAGGCTTTCGAGCTGTTCAACCAGGTTAACTTTGCCCGGCGCAAAAAGGTTGATAACGGTGGAGCCCAGCTTGAAGCGGCCCATCTCCTGGCCTTTCAGCAGCGCCACAGAGCCTTCCGCTTCGCCCGCAGGCCACGTCCAGCGCTTGATCACGCCTTCGCGCGGCGGAGTGATGGTGCCCGCCCAGACGGTTTCGATGCTGCCTACAATGGTCGCGCCCACCAGAATCTGCGCCATTGGGCCAAATTCAGTATCAAACAGGCAGATGACGCGCTCGTTACGGGCAAACAGGTTCGGGACGTTCTGCGCCGTCAGGTGGTTCACGGAGAACAGGTCGCCCGGCACGTAAATCATCTCGCGCAGGATACCGTTGCACGGCATGTGGACGCGGTGATAGTCGCGCGGCGACAGGTAGGTGGTAGCGAAAGAACCGTTGCGGAACAGATCCGCCATCAGGTAGTTACCCGCCAGCAGCGCTTCCAGGCTGTAGTTGTGGCCTTTGGCCTGCAGAATTTTGTCGTTGTCGATTTTACCCAGCTGGCTGATAACGCCGTCGGCAGGCATGACCAGCACGTTCGGATCGGTGTTCAGCGGGCGAACTTCATCACGCAGTGGGCGCACAAAGAATTCATTGAAGGTGCGATAGCTGGCGGTGTCCGGCTTCTGCGCCTCTTTCATGTCGACCTTGTAGTATTTCACGAACAGGTCGATGACCAGTTTGGTCAGCCAACCAGCTCGTTTGCTCGCGCCCCAGCCCGCCAGGCGAGTGAGCCACAGTTTTGGCAGAATGTATTGAAGCGAAAGTTTAAATGAGTTTAACAAGGTAGCCTCCAGGCCATTGTTTTGTCGTTCCTGATCCGGCTTCAACGAGCCGGAACCTGAAAAAAGGGGACGATTTTAGCGATGCTTAGCTTAGTTGTCAGTTATCAGAATCAGAAAAGTTTTTACGCGTTTTTACGTCTTCCATGCTTTCCAGAATGCGGTGGTAATTTTCAAAGCGAGTCTCTGCAATTTCCCCGTTCTCAACCGCTTCGCGAATAGCGCAACCCGGGTCGTTATCGTGTTTGCAGTCGCGATATTTACACGCGCCTAAATAGTCATGGAATTCGACAAAACCGTTGAAGATTTGTTCCGGTTCGAGATGCCACAGGCCAAATTCCCGCACGCCAGGGGAGTCGATCACATCGCCGCCGTGCGGGAAGTGGTACAGACGCGAGGCGGTGGTGGTGTGCTGGCCCAGACCCGATACGTCCGAGACATCGTTGGTCAGGATCTCTTTTTGCAGGCCCAGCAGGTTGTTCAGCAGGCTGGATTTGCCCACGCCGGACTGGCCCGCAAAGATGCTGATGCGATCCGTGAGCGCCTCTTCAAGCGGCTTCAGGCCATCTTTGGTGTGGCTGGACACCATCAGCACGCGATAACCGATGTTACGGTAGATATCCATCTGCTCGTTTACAAAGGCCATGCCGTCGTCATCCAGCAGATCGATTTTGTTCAGGACGATAATCGGCTCAACTTGCAGGGTTTCGCAGGCAACAAGGTAGCGGTCGATGATGTTGAGCGACAGCTCCGGCAAGATCGCGGAAACAATCACGATTTGGTCGATGTTGGCGGCAATTGGCTTGATGCCGTCGTAGAAATCGGGGCGGGTCAGGACGGAGGTACGTTCATGGACGGCCTCAACGATGCCTTTAACCGTTACGCCTTCTGCGGCCTCTTTGCCCGGACGCCAGACGACGCGGTCACCGGTGACCAGCGAGCGAATCGTTCGACGGATGTTGCAGCGGTGAACGCCACCCTCAGCGGATTCCACATCGGCGTGCATACCGAAGCGGCTGATTACCACGCCTTCGGTTGGTTCGCCAAACAGGTTGTCGTCGTAATCGACCTTCTCCGAAGTGGTTTTTAAACGGCGCTGGTGGTTGGCTTTTACGCGGCGCTGCTGCCCTTTGGAGAGTTTATTTTTACTCAATCGCACTGGCTCCTGGTCGCCCGTAATGGGCAAAACCTCTATGATACACTCTAATTAATACTAGTTAACCTGCTACTGCCGGTTATGCGAGAAGGGTGGAAAATAACATGAGCGCAGATGAAAACAACCTGATTTGGATTGATCTTGAAATGACCGGGCTGGATCCCGAGCGCGATCGCATTATTGAGATTGCCACGCTGGTGACCGATGCTAACCTGAATATTCTGGCAGAAGGGCCGACCATTGCGGTTCATCAATCCGATGAACAACTGGCGCTGATGGATGAGTGGAACGTGCGTACCCACACCGGCAGCGGGCTGGTTGAGCGCGTGAAGGCCAGCACCCAGGGCGACCGCGAAGCCGAGCTGGCGACCATTGAATTTCTGAAGCAGTGGGTTCCCGCCGGGAAATCACCGATTTGCGGCAACAGCATCGGACAGGATCGCCGTTTCCTGTTTAAGTACATGCCTGAACTGGAATCTTACTTCCACTATCGCTACCTGGACGTGAGCACGCTGAAAGAGCTGGCGCGCCGCTGGAAGCCTGAAATCCTCGATGGCTTCAAAAAGCAGGGCACGCATCAGGCGATGGACGATATTCGTGAGTCCGTGGCGGAGCTTTCCTACTACCGCGAAAACTTTATTAAGCTGTGATTTTGCGATCCGGCGCCTTGCGTGGCCGGGTTTTTGCCGTTAAATTGTGCAGCTTGCCGATTTAATAAGCATTTGAACTGAATTTCAAAAAAATCGCTTTAAGGGGGGTTGCAGGCAAAAGGAATTCTCGTATAATGCGCCTCCCGTAACGACAGAGAATTACACGTTACGACAGCAACAAAATAAGTACAGATTTGCGGGAATAGCTCAGTTGGTAGAGCACGACCTTGCCAAGGTCGGGGTCGCGAGTTCGAGTCTCGTTTCCCGCTCCAAAATTTGGAAAGTATCGCAAGATACATGCAGTACCACCCAATCGCAGTATTTCGAGTTGCAACAAGGCGGCAACTGAACGAATCCTTGGGAGCTTACTTAAGTAAGTGACTAAGGTGAGTGAAGGCAGCCAACGCAGTGGCAGCTTGAAAGACGAAGATTAAGCGGGAATAGCTCAGTTGGTAGAGCACGACCTTGCCAAGGTCGGGGTCGCGAGTTCGAGTCTCGTTTCCCGCTCCAAAATTTGAAAGTATCGCAAGATACAGACCACCAAATCGTGGGATTTCGAGTTGCAACAAGGCGGCAACTGAACGAATCCTTGGGAGCTTACTTAAGTAAGTGACTAAGGTGAGTGAAGGCAGCCAACGCAGTGGCAGCTTGAAAGACACAGATTAAGCGGGAATAGCTCAGTTGGTAGAGCACGACCTTGCCAAGGTCGGGGTCGCGAGTTCGAGTCTCGTTTCCCGCTCCAAATTCTTCTCACTCTCTAAATTATCCACAGCGAAATCACTCGTTGGGGACGTTTTCTATTTCATCTGAAATACTCTTTTAAACAGACTTATCCACAGATGGCGCGGTTTTTCTGAAAGGCATGAAAACTTCGCAGGGTGAATAGTATCTTCATAACAATTTGAATTTATTGGCTAAAATTTGATTTCAAAATGTTATTGAGATCACTTGATCTGTTTGCAAAGCCTGATGGCAGCTGAGTTTGTATTTTTATACACAGGCTGTGAATATATCAGGCATCCCGCGTAAGACCTTTTTCAATCACCCTCACCAGACGCTGTTTTTTCGGCAACTGCACTTCCACGACGCAGGCATTTCGCTTCTCAATTTGCTGCGCAATCGCCCACTCAATGTGTTCGTCGAGAAGTGGGTGCTCACCTCTGCGGCTTTCGAGCGCCTGAATGTTGGCTTCATCCCAGGGGGCGTTGCCCAGCGCGACGGCCACGTTTCGCAGCCAGCGCAGGTGCCCGATACGGCGGATAGCAGAGCCTTCCGTCACCTTCAGGAACCAGGCTTCGGTCCAGGCGAACAGCTCGATGAGCGGCGGGGCGTGCAGCGCCTTACGCGGGCTGAAATCTTCTTCATCAGTGAGCTGCGAATAGCGGTTCCACGGGCAGATCAGCTGGCAGTCGTCGCAGCCGTAGATACGGTTGCCGATCAGCGGGCGAAATTCTTCCGGGATCGCCCCTTCCAGCTCAATGGTGAGATACGAGATGCAGCGGCGTGCGTCAACGGTGTAAGGCTCGACGATAGCGCCCGTTGGACAGATGGTCATGCAGGCCACGCAGCGCCCGCAGCCTTCTTCTACCGGGCCGTCAATCGGCAGCGGTAAATCAATGAGCAGCTCGCCCAGAAAGAAGAATGACCCGGCATCGCGGCTCAAGATAAGTGAGTGCTTACCTGTCCAGCCAAGCCCGGCTTTTTCAGCGATCGGGCGCTCAAGAATAGGCGCAGAATCCACAAAGGGTCTAAAATTCAGCGAAACACAGTGCTGCTGAATCATTTCCCCGAGTTTTTTTAAGCGGTTACGCAGAAGCTTATGGTAATCACGCCCCAGGGCGTAACGGCTGACGTAACCCAGCGAGGGATTTTTCAGCGTGCGGGCAAAGGCCGCGTTAGCTGGCAGGTAGTTCATCCGCACGCTAATGACGCGCAACGTGCCCGGCAGAAGCTCGTGTGGACGCGCACGCATCATGCCATGACGCGCCATCCACTCCATTTCGCCGTGGTATTGTTTGTCCAGCCAGGCCTGCAGTTTCGGCTCGCTGGCGGAAAGGTCGGTGTCCGTAATGCCGACTTTCTGGAAGCCAAGCTCAGCGCCCCACTGTTTGATATTTTGCGCTAACTGATTGAGATCGAGGGGCTGTGACATGACGGACCATACTGTGAAGAAAAACCCCGCAAGTATACCACATTCCATCTGGGATGCGGATGACCTCCGGCGCGCTGAAAAAGAGGCCGCTGACGCTCTCGGCATAACCCTTTATGAACTGATGCTCCGCGCAGGCGAGGCGGCTTTCACCGCTGCCCGCGGCGCGTATCCCGATTCGACGCACTGGCTTATCCTATGCGGCCACGGCAATAACGGCGGCGATGGCTACGTGGTGGCGCGTCTGGCGGTAGCGGCGGGGATAGGCGTCACCCTGCTGGCGCTTGAAAGCGATAAACCTTTGCCGGAAGAGGCCAGTGAGGCGCGGGAGGCCTGGCTGAACGCGGGCGGCGTTATTCATGCCGCAGATATCATCTGGCCTGACGAGATTGACCTTATCGTCGATGGCCTGCTCGGCACCGGGCTCCAGAGCGCCCCGCGCGACATGGCTGCCACCCTGATTGAACGCGCGAACGCGCATCCTGCGCCGGTGGTAGCGCTGGATATTCCCTCGGGATTAATCGCTCAGACCGGAGCGACGCCGGGCGCGGTGATCCAGGCTGCTCATACGGTGACCTTTATTGCCCTCAAGCCCGGCCTGCTGACCGGAAAAGCGCGGGATGTGGTGGGAGAGCTACACCACAACGCGTTAGGGCTGGAGAGCTGGCTTGCCGGGCAGGAAACCCGCCTCACCCGGTTTGATGCTTCGCAGCTTTCGCAGTGGCTCCCGCCGCGTCGCCCCACGTCCCATAAGGGCGATCACGGCAAGCTGGTGATTATCGGCGGCGACCACGGCACGGCGGGGGCTATTCGGATGACCGCAGAAGCCGCTCTGCGCAGCGGCGCCGGGCTGGTGCGGGTGCTCACGCGCAGCGAAAATATTGCGCCGATTATTACCGCCAGGCCGGAGCTGATGGTGCATGAGCTCACGCCGCAGTCGCTGGAGGAGAGCCTCGAATGGGCGGATGTGGTGGCGATCGGTCCGGGGCTGGGACAGCAGGCCTGGGGCAAGCAGGCGCTGCAAAAGGTCGAGAATTTTCGTAAATCGATGCTCTGGGATGCCGACGCGCTGAACCTTCTGGCAATCAACCCTGATAAGCGTCACAATCGCATCCTGACGCCACACCCCGGCGAAGCCGCGCGATTGCTCAATTGTAGCGTCGCAGAAATTGAAAGCGATCGCTTACTTTCTGCTCAGCGTCTGGTAAAACGTTACGGGGGTGTTGCAGTCCTGAAAGGGGCGGGAACGGTCGTCGCCTGTGAATCTGGCGCGATGGGGATCATCGATGCCGGGAATGCGGGCATGGCGAGCGGCGGTATGGGCGATGTGCTCTCCGGCATCATCGGCGCATTGCTCGGACAGAAACTTACCCCTTATGATGCAGCCTGCGCGGGCTGCGTGGTTCACGGTGCCGCCGCAGACAGGCTTGCGGCGCGGTACGGAACGCGCGGCATGCTGGCCACCGATCTTTTTTGCACGCTGCGGCGTGTTGTTAACCCGGATGTGATTGACGTAGAAAATGACTAATCGAGCGATTCCTTTACCTGATGAACAAGCCACTTTAGATCTCGGCAAGCGCGTGGCGCAGGCCTGTCAGGGTGCAACCGTCATTTATCTGTACGGTGATTTAGGCGCGGGTAAAACAACCTTCAGCCGCGGTTTCTTGCAGGCGTTAGGCCATAGCGGGAACGTGAAAAGCCCGACCTATACCCTGGTTGAGCCGTATACGCTCGAAAATTTAATGGTGTATCACTTCGATTTATATCGCCTTGCGGACCCGGAGGAGCTGGAATTTATGGGGATCCGTGATTACTTTGCCAACGATGCCATCTGCCTGGTGGAGTGGCCGCAACAAGGTGCGGGTGTGTTGCCTGACCCGGATGTCAAAATTCACTTAGATTACCAGGCACAAGGGCGTGAGGCACGCATCAGTGCTGTTTCCTCATCAGGTAATTCCTTACTGGCTCGTTTAGCCGGTTAAGCTTAGGGATGACGGGATGATTAATCGCGTTAAAGGTTGGTTACTGGCTGCAACGGTGCTGCTGTGCGCGCACGCCGGTGCGGCAAGCCTCTCGGATATTCAGGTGTCGAACGGGGAGAATCAGGCCCGGATCACGTTCAGCTTCATGGGCGATCCTGAGTATGCTTTTTCACAAGTCGATAGCCACAGCGTCGCGCTGGATATCAAACAGTCCGGCGTGATCCAGGGGCTACCGCTCCAGTTTAGCGGGAATAACCTGGTTAAACGCATTCGCTCCGGGACGCCAAAAGACGACCAGTCGTTAAGGCTGGTGGTCGATTTGACCGAAAAGGGCAAGACGCAGGCGGTGAAGCAGCAGAATGGCGCCAATTATACTGTGGTCTTTACCATCAACGCTGACGCGCCGCCTCCACCGCCGCCGCCTCCGGTTGTGGCGAAACGCGTCGAAGAACCGGTTTATACACCGCGTCCCTCCGCACCTGCGCGCAATCCGTTTAAATCCGACAGCGACCGCATCACCAGCGTGACCAGCAGCAACACGGTAACCCGTCCTGCGGCGACCGCGCGTGCGGTAAGCGGCGATAAGGTCATTATCGCGATCGATGCCGGGCACGGCGGGCAGGATCCTGGCGCCATCGGCCCGGGCGGCACGCAGGAAAAAAATGTCACCATTGCCATCGCCCGCAAGCTTCGCGCGCTGTTGAACGACGACCCGATGTTTAAAGGCGTGCTGACCCGCGACGGCGATTACTTTATCTCCGTGATGGGGCGCTCCGACGTGGCGCGCAAGCAGAACGCGAACTTCCTGGTGTCGATCCACGCGGACGCCGCGCCGAACCGCGATGCGACCGGGGCTTCCGTCTGGGTGCTCTCCAACCGCCGCGCGAACAGCGAAATGGCCGGCTGGCTTGAGCAGCACGAGAAACAGTCTGAACTGCTGGGCGGTGCCGGAGACGTGCTGGCCAATAGCCAGGCCGACCCGTATCTCAGCCAGGCGGTGCTGGATTTACAATTCGGTCATTCGCAGCGGGTCGGGTATGATGTCGCCACTAACGTATTGAGCCAGCTGCAAAGCGTGGGCGTGCTGCATAAGCGCCGTCCGGAACACGCCAGCCTGGGCGTACTGCGCTCACCGGATATTCCGTCCATTCTTGTGGAAACCGGCTTCATCAGTAACAACGGTGAAGAGCGCCTGCTGGGCAGCGACAGCTATCAGCAGAAGATTGCCGAGGCGATTTATAACGGCCTGCGTCAATACTTTGACGCCCATCCGTTGCAGTCCGCACCGCAGGGCGGCGCCGCTCAGACGGCCAGCGCCGCCGTGCCGGGCGAGATGACCGCAACAAATTAAGGAGAAGTCATGCCGATTCAGGTTCTACCGCCGCAGCTCGCGAACCAAATCGCCGCCGGTGAGGTGGTGGAACGCCCTGCGTCGGTAGTGAAAGAGCTGGTGGAAAACAGCCTCGATGCGGGCGCAACCCGCATCGATATTGATATCGAACGCGGTGGCGCAAAGCTTATCCGCATTCGCGACAACGGCTGTGGTATCAAAAAGGACGAGTTGGCGCTGGCGCTGGCGCGTCATGCCACCAGTAAAATCGCCTCCCTTGACGACCTCGAAGCTATTATCAGCCTCGGGTTTCGCGGCGAGGCGCTGGCCAGTATCAGCTCTGTCTCCCGTCTGACGCTCACCTCCCGCACCGCCGAACAGCAGGAAGCCTGGCAGGCCTACGCCGAAGGGCGCGACATGGACGTGACGGTAAAACCCGCCGCGCACCCGGTGGGGACGACGCTGGAAGTGCTGGATCTCTTCTACAACACGCCTGCCCGACGCAAGTTTATGCGTACCGAGAAGACTGAGTTTGGTCATATCGATGAGATTATCCGCCGCATCGCGCTGGCCCGTTTCGATGTCACTATCAACCTCAGCCATAACGGCAAAGTGATACGCCAGTATCGCGCCGTGGCGGAGGGCGGTCAGAAGGAGCGCCGCTTAGGGGCTATCTGCGGAACGCCGTTTCTGGAACAGGCGCTGGCTATCGAATGGCAGCACGGCGATCTGGCCCTGCGCGGCTGGGTGGCCGATCCGAAAGTGTCGAGCGCGGCCTTCACCGAGATACAGTACTGCTATGTGAATGGCCGAATGATGCGCGATCGCCTGATAAACCATGCGATCCGCCAGGCCTGCGAAGACAAGCTGGGCGCCGATCAGCAGCCCGCTTTCGTGCTCTATCTGGAAATCGATCCCCATCAGGTTGACGTTAACGTGCATCCCGCCAAGCACGAGGTGCGCTTCCATCAGTCGCGGCTGGTGCATGATTTCATCTATCAGGGCGTGCTGAGCGTACTGCAGCAGCAGACCGAGCCGACGCTGCCGCTGGAAAACGAGCCCGCTGCGCCGCGTCCGATCCCTGAAAACCGCGTCGCGGCGGGGCGTAACCATTTTGCCGAACCTGCCGAGGCGCGTGAAACCGCCGCGCCGCGTTATACCGCGGCGGGCAGCAGCGCGCCACGTCCTACCGGGGCGAACTACCCGAACGCGCAGCCTGGCTACCAAAAACAGCAGGGGGCGCTGTACCGCAAGCTGCTGGATACGCCAGCGCTGGAGCGCAAAGAGCCCGTTGTGGCGCCCGCCCCGTCGCTGGATGGACACAGCCAGAGCTTTGGCCGGGTGTTGACGATTATTGCCCCGGACATGGCGCTGCTCGAACGCGATGGCAAGCTGATGCTGCTGGCGCTGCCGGTTGCGGAGCGCTGGCTTAAGCAGGTGCAGCTTACGCCTGGGGCCAATGCCGCCTGCGCGCAGCCGCTGTTAATTCCGGTTCGCCTGAAGATATCCCCACAGGAAATGGTTGTATTACAGCAGGCTACGGCGCTGCTGGCTGAAATGGGCATTCAGTTTGTGTTAGAGGCGCAACATGTGACAATTCGTGCAGTGCCTTTACCCTTACGCCAACAAAATTTACAAAACTTGATTCCTGAACTGATAGGCTACCTGGCGCAACAAACGACGTTTGATGCCGCTAACACCGCGCAGTGGATCGCCCGCCATCTGGCGAGCGAGCACAATCCGTGGAGTATGGCGCAGGCCATTACCGTGCTGGCTGAGGTTGAACGCCTTTGCCCGCACCTGGTAAAAGCGCCGCCGGGTGGATTATTACAACCTGTTGATTTACAAACGGCGATGACCGCCCTAAAACATGATTGACGTAAGCAAGGCGAGCCTGCCTAAGGCAATTTTTTTAATGGGGCCAACGGCCTCCGGCAAAACGGCGTTAGCCATTGAGTTACGTAAAGTTTTGCCTGTAGAGTTGATTAGCGTTGATTCTGCCCTCATCTATCGAGGGATGGACATCGGTACGGCAAAGCCAGACGCAGAGGAACTGCGCGCGGCACCGCACCGCTTGCTGGACATTCTCGACCCGGCACAGGCGTACTCAGCAGCAGATTTTCGCCGCGATGCGCTGGAACAGATGGCCGAGATCACCGCCGCGGGGCGCATACCGCTACTGGTTGGCGGAACAATGCTCTACTTCAAGGCGCTGCTGGAGGGTTTATCGCCTCTGCCATCAGCCGATCCGGAAGTGAGAGCCAAAATTGAGCAGCAGGCAGCAGAGCAGGGTTGGGACGTTTTGCATCAGCAACTGGCGGAGATTGACCCGGTTGCCGCAGCACGGATTCATCCAAATGATCCGCAAAGGCTTTCCCGGGCACTGGAAGTTTTTTTCATTTCGGGTAAAACTTTAACGGAACTGACGCAAACGTCAGGAGAAGCTCTGCCGTATCAGGTGCATCAGTTCGCCATCGCCCCGGCGAGCCGTGAACTGCTCCATCAGCGAATTGAGCAGCGTTTTCATCAGATGTTAGCTTCAGATTTTGAAGCAGAAGTGCGGGCGCTTTTTGCCCGTGGAGATTTGCATACGGACATGCCTTCCATTCGTTGTGTGGGATACCGCCAGATGTGGTCGTATCTTGAAGGTGAGATTTCATACGATGAAATGGTTTATCGAGGTGTTTGCGCCACGAGGCAGTTAGCGAAGCGCCAGATAACCTGGTTACGCGGTTGGGAAGGAGTTCATTGGTTAGACAGTGAAAAACCACAACAAGCGCTAAACGAAGTCATTCAGGTTGTTGGTGATATCGCTCACTGAATGTGTACAATTAAGCCGTATCGTGCGCAATTTTTCAGA
Organism: Enterobacter soli; assembly: GCF_964208575.1. Taxonomy (GTDB): domain Bacteria; phylum Pseudomonadota; class Gammaproteobacteria; order Enterobacterales; family Enterobacteriaceae; genus Enterobacter; species Enterobacter soli_A. The sequence goes on from NZ_CAXOFU010000017.1 coordinate 67,815, forward strand.
ATCGCAAGGTTCTAAGTACAAAACAAGCATATAAGGAAAAGATAGAATGGCTAAGGGGCAATCTTTACAAGATCCGTTCCTGAACGCATTGCGTCGGGAACGTGTTCCAGTTTCTATTTATTTGGTGAATGGTATTAAGCTGCAAGGTCAGATTGAATCTTTCGATCAGTTCGTGATCCTGTTGAAAAACACGGTCAGCCAGATGGTCTACAAGCACGCTATTTCTACTGTTGTTCCGTCCCGTCCGGTATCCCATCACAGCAATAACGCTGGCGGCGGCACTGGTAGTAACTACCATCACGGCAGCAACGCGCAGGGTTCTTCTGCTCCTGCGCAGGACAGCGAAGAGAACGAATAAGGTCTCTGGCTGTTATCCACACGGGGAGCCAGGGATCCTGCGTTCCCCGCTGATCTTTTTAGAGAGGTTTACGCTTGTTTGACCGTTATGATGCCGGTGAGCAGGCGGTGCTGGTACACATCTATTTTTCGCAAGACAAAGATATGGAAGACCTCCAGGAGTTTGAAGCTCTGGTCTCTTCCGCCGGTGTCGAAGCAATGCAGGTGATTACCGGTAGCCGTAAAGCGCCGCACCCAAAGTATTTTGTTGGTGAAGGTAAAGCAGTTGAAATTGCGGATGCCGTAAAAGCAACCGGCGCATCAGTCGTGTTGTTTGATCATGCGCTGTCTCCGGCCCAGGAACGCAACCTGGAAGCTCTTTGCGAATGCCGTGTTATCGATCGCACGGGGTTGATTTTAGATATTTTTGCTCAGCGTGCGCGTACCCACGAAGGTAAGTTGCAGGTTGAACTGGCGCAGCTGCGCCATCTGGCGACGCGACTCGTGCGTGGCTGGACCCACCTTGAAAGACAAAAAGGCGGGATTGGTTTGCGCGGTCCGGGTGAAACCCAGCTCGAAACCGACCGCCGTTTGCTGCGTGGCCGTATTACCCAGATCCTCTCGCGCCTCGAACGCGTTGAGAAACAGCGTGAGCAGGGACGTCGTTCGCGCACGAAGGCCGACATCCCGACGGTGTCGCTGGTGGGGTATACCAACGCCGGTAAATCCACCCTGTTTAACCAGATTACTGAGGCCCAGGTTTATGCCGCAGACCAGCTGTTTGCGACTCTGGACCCAACGTTGCGTCGTATTGACGTAGCGGACGTCGGTGAAACCGTTCTGGCGGATACCGTAGGCTTTATTCGCCATCTGCCGCATGACCTGGTGGCGGCCTTTAAGGCCACCTTGCAGGAAACGCGACAGGCAACGCTGCTGCTGCACGTGATAGACGCCGCAGACGTGCGTGTGCAGGACAACATTGATGCCGTAAATGTGGTGCTCGAAGAGATCGACGCCCACGAAATCCCAACGCTGTTGGTGATGAACAAGATCGATATGCTGGACGATTTCGAACCGCGTATCGACAGAGATGAAGAGAACAAACCGATTCGGGTCTGGCTTTCTGCCCAGACCGGTGTTGGTGTGCCACTGCTTTTCCAGGCTTTGACAGAACGTCTTTCCGGTGAGGTAGCCCAGCACACGCTGCGATTGCCGCCACAGGAAGGCAGGCTGCGCAGCCGGTTTTATCAGCTTCAGGCGATAGAAAAAGAGTGGATGGAGGATGACGGCAGCGTGGGGATGCAGGTGCGTATGCCGATCGTTGACTGGCGTCGCCTCTGTAAACAAGAACCTGCGCTGGTCGACTATATCGTCTGATCAGAAAGGGGATGCCTGAATAATTCGCCCTTGCATAACAAATATGGAGCATATACATGGCGTGGAATCAGCCCGGTAACAACGGACAAGACCGCGACCCGTGGGGAAGCAGCAATAATCAAGGCGGCAACTCTGGGGGAAATGGCAACAAAGGTGGTCGCGAGCAGGGGCCGCCGGATCTGGATGATATCTTCCGCAAGCTGAGCAAAAAGCTTGGTGGCCTTGGCGGAGGAAAAGGTAATGGCTCGGGTGGAAACTCCACTCAGGGGCCGCGCCCGCAAATGGGTGGCCGCATCGTGGGCATCGTTGCCGCGGCGGTGGTAATCATCTGGGCTGCCAGCGGATTCTACACCATTAAAGAAGCAGAACGCGGCGTGGTAACCCGTTTCGGCAAGTTCAGCCATCTGGTTGAGCCGGGCCTGAACTGGAAACCGACCTTCATTGACGACGTCACCGCCGTCAACGTGGAATCCGTTCGCGAGCTGGCGGCATCAGGCGTGATGCTGACTTCTGACGAAAACGTCGTGCGCGTTGAGATGAACGTGCAGTACCGCGTGACCGATCCAGAACGTTATCTGTTTAGCGTGACCAGTGCCGATGACAGCCTGCGTCAGGCGACCGATAGCGCCCTGCGCGGCGTGATTGGTAAATACACCATGGACCGTATTCTGACCGAAGGTCGTACCGTTATTCGTAGCGATACCCAGCGCGAGCTGGAAGAGACCATTCGCCCGTACAACATGGGTATCACCCTGCTGGACGTCAACTTCCAGGCCGCTCGTCCGCCGGAAGAGGTGAAAGCCGCGTTTGACGATGCGATTGCCGCGCGTGAAAACGAACAGCAGTACATCCGTGAAGCGGAAGCGTACACCAACGAAGTTCAGCCACGTGCTAACGGTCAGGCGCAGCGTATTCTTGAAGAAGCGCGCGCGTACAAGACCCAGACCATCCTGGAAGCTCAGGGTGAAGTGGCTCGCTTCGCGAGGATCCTGCCGGAATATAAAGCGGCTCCGGAAATTACCCGCGAGCGTCTGTATATCGAGACAATGGAAAAAGTGCTGAGCCATACGCGTAAAGTGCTGGTTAACGACAGCAAAGGTGGAAACCTGATGGTGCTTCCGCTTGATCAGATGCTGAAAGGCGGCTCTGCCCCTGCGTCAAAGGCGGATAACAGCGGTGCAAACAACCTGCTGCGTCTGCCGCCAGCGTCCTCTGGTAGCTCCAGCGCGACAACAACGCCTTCTTCGAACGATGGTGACATCATGGACCAACGCCGTGCTAACGCGCAGCGTAACGACTACCAGCGTCAGGGGGAATAAGGATGCGTAAGTCAGTTATTGCGATCATCGTTATCGTATTGGTCGTGCTTTATACCTCTATCTTTGTGGTGAAAGAGGGCGAGCGCGGCATCAAGTTCCAGTTCAGCAGCGTGGTGCGTGACGGCGACAAGCGTCCGGTGATTTATGAGCCGGGTCTGCACTTCAAGGTGCCGTTTATCCAGTCCGTGAAAACGCTGGACGCGCGTATTCAGACCATGGATAACCAGGCTGACCGCTTCGTGACCAAAGAGAAGAAAGACCTGATCGTCGATTCCTATATCAAATGGCGCATCAGTGATTTCAGCCGCTACTTCCTGGCAACGGGCGGTGGTGACGTTTCTCAGGCAGAAGTTCTGCTGAAACGTAAGTTCTCTGACCGTCTGCGTTCCGAGATTGGTCGTCTGGACGTGAAGGACATCGTGACCGACTCCCGCGGTCGTTTGACCCTGGAAGTGCGCGACGCGCTGAACTCCGGTACAGCGGGCACGGAAGACGAAGTGGCTACGCCGGCAGCGGATGACGCTATCGCCAAAGCCGCTGAGCGTGTTCAGACTGAAACCAACGGTAAAGTTCCGGTAATCAACCCGAACAGTATGGCGGCGTTGGGTATCGAAGTTGTCGATGTGCGTATCAAGCAGATCAACCTGCCTGCGGAAGTGTCCGAAGCGATCTACAACCGTATGCGCGCCGAGCGTGAAGCGGTAGCGCGTCGTCACCGTTCGCAGGGTCAGGAAGAAGCTGAGAAACTGCGCGCGGCGGCAGATTACGAAGTCACCAAGACGCTTGCTGAATCTGAGCGCCAGGGCCGTATCCTTCGTGGTGAAGGCGATGCCGAAGCCGCTAAGCTGTTTGCGGATGCATTCAGCCAGGATCCAGGCTTCTACGCCTTTATCCGTAGCCTGCGCGCCTATGAAAGCAGCTTCCAGAGCAATCAGGATGTGATGGTGCTGAGCCCGGACAGCGATTTCTTCCGCTACATGAAATCACCGGAAACGACCACGCGTTGATTGACGATGAAATAAAAAAAGGCGCCTCACAGGGCGCCTTTTTTATATCTTGACGGGATTAGTTGCCCAGCAGTTTGTTCAGCAGGCCACCGATCACCGGCACGTTTGCCAGGGTGTTTTCGATGTCAGCGCCCAGGTTTGCACCCATAGATTCGCCGATGGTTTTGCCCAGATCTGGTGCCAGAGTGGTCAGGCTAACGGTGCCAACCAGTGGCAGAGAGATGTCAAACAGGCTGCCGCTGTTTGCCCAAACCGCTGCGCCAATTTTGCTTCCCAGAGAGGCCAGGTTGTTTTTCAGCCAGCCAGCACCACTTACCGTTTCAATTTCAGTTGCGGTTAATACTCTCATTATAATCATCCTAATTATCTTATATTCGTATCCAGCTTGATACGCGGTGGCATACTTGCAATTTTAATAATTTCTTTCAATACAGTTGATTATGAATTTTATTTCGTGAGGTTACTTCATAATTGGGCTGGCGCTGATGTCATTATGAAGTGATAAGAAACAATGGGTTACATATTCCACTTCACAAAGTCATTTCATAGAAGGGCGATGTTAACTGACAATGTGAAGCGTTTATGAAGTGAGAAAAGATAAGAGATGGCCAGCATCCCGCTGGGCTTACATAAGGGTGAAAAATGAATTCAACAATCTGGCTGGCATTGGCGCTGGTTTTAGTCCTGGAAGGGTTAGGCCCGATGCTGTACCCGCGTGCCTGGCGTCGAATGATCGCCACCATGAGCCAGCTTCCCGATAATATTTTGCGCCGTTTCGGTGGCGGACTTGTGGTTGCCGGTATCGTTATCTACTACATGTTGAGGAAAACGATTGGCTGATCAAAAAGTGGTCGGATTTGGCACATTTAAGGGTCAAAAAGTGCTGTATATCTGAAAAAGCGATGGTAGAATCCATTTTTAAGCAAACGGTGATTTTGAAAAAATGGGTAACAACGTCGTCGTACTGGGCACCCAATGGGGTGACGAAGGTAAAGGGAAGATTGTTGATCTTCTGACTGAACGGGCTAAATATGTTGTACGCTACCAGGGCGGTCACAACGCAGGCCATACTCTCGTAATCAACGGTGAAAAAACCGTCCTCCATCTTATTCCATCAGGCATTCTTCGCGAAAACGTGACCAGCATCATCGGTAACGGTGTTGTGCTGTCTCCTGCTGCACTGATGAAAGAGATGAAAGGTCTGGAAGACCGTGGTATCCCTGTTCGTGAGCGTCTGCTGCTCTCTGAAGCTTGCCCGCTGATCCTGGATTATCACGTGGCGCTGGACGTTGCGCGCGAAAAAGCACGCGGCGCGAAAGCTATCGGCACCACCGGTCGTGGTATCGGCCCGGCTTACGAAGACAAAGTTGCACGTCGCGGTCTGCGCGTGGGCGACCTGTTTGATAAAGCGACCTTCGCTGAAAAACTGAAAGAAGTGATGGAATATCACAACTTCCAGCTGGTGAATTTCTACAAAGCTGACGCGGTTGACTACCAGAAAGTACTGGATGACGTCATGGCGATTGCTGACATCCTGACCGGTATGGTTGTTGATGTTTCCGATCTGCTCGACCAGGCGCGCAAGCGTGGCGATTTCGTCATGTTTGAAGGTGCGCAGGGTACGCTGCTGGATATCGACCACGGTACCTATCCGTATGTAACCTCTTCCAACACCACCGCAGGTGGCGTGGCGACCGGCTCTGGCCTGGGTCCACGTTACGTTGATTACGTTCTGGGTATCATCAAAGCGTACTCCACTCGCGTGGGTGCAGGTCCATTCCCGACCGAGCTGTTTGATGAAACCGGCGAGTTCCTGTGCAAGCAGGGTAACGAGTTTGGCGCGACCACCGGTCGTCGTCGTCGTACCGGCTGGCTGGATGCGGTTGCAGTGCGTCGTGCAGTGCAGATCAACTCCCTGTCCGGCTTCTGCCTGACCAAGCTGGACGTGCTGGACGGCCTGAAAGAAGTGAAAATCTGCGTAGGCTACCGTATGCCAGATGGCCGCGAAGTGACCACCACTCCGCTGGCAGCTGACGACTGGGAAGGCATTGAGCCAATCTACGAAACCATGCCGGGCTGGTCCGAAACCACCTTCGGCGTGAAAGAGCGTAGCGGCCTGCCGCAGGCGGCGCTGGATTACATCAAGCGTATTGAAGAACTGACCGAAGTGCCGATCGATATTATTTCTACCGGCCCGGATCGTACTGAAACGATGATCCTGCGCGACCCGTTCGACGCATAATCTTCGTGACTGCTGGCCTGCGGGGAGACCCGTAGGCCGGATAAGCGTAGCGCCATCCGGCGACCGCTCCTGGATCTCCGCTTTTTCGCCCCGTCTGTCAAATAAATTAGCCGCTAACTATCTGGCTGGTTTATCATCATTAATGAATATCTCTGCGGTTTGTCCGCGATTTCCCTTTTTCCTGAGGTTGATGTGCAGTTAACAAGTTTCACCGATTACGGCTTACGTGCGCTGATCTACATGGCGTCGTTACCCGATGGGAAGATGACCAGTATCTCTGAAGTAACAGAGGTCTACGGTGTGTCCCGTAATCATATGGTCAAAATAATCAATCAACTTAGTCGTGCCGGATACGTTGCTGCCGTCCGCGGGAAAAATGGTGGGATCCGCCTGGGGAAACCGGCGCAGAGTATCCGGGTTGGGGATGTGGTACGTGAACTGGAGCCGCTGTCTCTGGTGAATTGCAGCAGCGAGTTCTGCCACATTACGCCCGCTTGCCGCCTGAAACAGGCGCTTTCTAAGGCCGTGCAAAGTTTTCTCAAGGAACTGGATAACTACACGCTGGCCGATTTGGTTGAAGAGAATCAACCGCTTTATAAATTATTGCTGGTGGAATGAAGAAAATTTCCACCGGAGCTGACAACGGAGGAACCGATATGTCACACGATCCTTTCCAGGAACGCGAAGCTGAAAAATACGCGAACCCCATCCCAAGCCGCGAGTTCATCATTGAACACTTAACCAAACGCGAAAAACCCGCCAATCGTGAAGAACTTGCCGTTGAATTAAATATTGAAGGTGAAGAGCAAACTGAAGCCCTTCGCCGCCGCCTGCGCGCAATGGAGCGCGACGGGCAGCTGGTCTTTACCCGCCGCCAGTGCTACGCGCTGCCAGAACGCCTCGACCTGGTGAAAGGCATAGTCATTGGTCACCGCGATGGCTTTGGCTTCCTGCGCGTCGAAGGCCGTAAAGACGATCTCTATCTCTCATCTGAACAGATGAAGATGTGTATTCATGGCGATCAGATCCTGGCGCAGCCGCTGGGGGCCGATCGTAAGGGCCGCCGCGAAGCGCGCGTCGTTCGCGTGCTGGTGCCGAAAACCAGCCAGATTGTGGGCCGCTACTTTACCGATGCGGGCGTTGGCTTTGTCGTCCCGGATGACAGCCGCCTGAGCTTCGACATCCTGATTCCACCGGAAGAGGTGATGGGCGCGCGCATGGGCTTTGTGGTGGTCGTTGAACTGACCCAGCGCCCGACCCGCCGCACCAAAGCCGTGGGTAAAATTGTTGAAGTGCTCGGCGACAACATGGGCACCGGCATGGCCGTCGACATGGCCCTGCGCACCCATGAAATCCCTTACGTGTGGCCGAAAGCCGTAGAAGACCAAATCGAAGGCCTGCGCGAAGAGGTGCCTGAAGAGTCGAAGGTGGGCCGCGTGGATCTGCGTGATTTGCCGCTGGTCACCATCGATGGCGAAGATGCCCGCGACTTCGATGATGCCGTTTACTGCGAGAAGAAACGCGGTGGCGGCTGGCGTCTGTGGGTGGCGATTGCCGACGTGAGCTATTACGTCCGTCCGCACACGCCGCTGGACAACGAAGCGCGCAGCCGCGGTACGTCGGTCTACTTCCCGTCGCAGGTGGTGCCGATGCTGCCGGAAGTGCTTTCTAACGGCCTGTGCTCCCTGAATCCGCAGGTTGACCGCCTGTGTATGGTGTGTGAGATGACCATCTCCACCAAAGGGCGTTTGACCGGGTATAAGTTCTACGAAGCGGTGATGAGCTCTCACGCGCGTCTGACCTATACCAAAGTCTGGCATATGCTCCAGGGCGACCAGGATCTGCGCGAGCAGTACGCCCCGCTGGTTAAGCACATCGAAGAACTGCACAACCTGTATAAAACCCTGGATCAGGCGCGCGAAGAGCGCGGCGGGATCTCGTTTGAGAGCGAAGAAGCGAAGTTTATCTTCAACGCGGAACGCCGCATTGAGCGTATCGAGCAGACCCAGCGTAACGACGCGCACAAGCTTATCGAAGAGTGCATGATCCTGGCGAACATCTCAGCCGCCCGCTTCGTTGAAAAAGCGAAAGAGCCTGCGCTGTTCCGTATTCACGACAAACCAACCACCGAAGCGATTACCGCCTTCCGCTCCGTTCTGGCCGAGCTGGGTCTTGAACTGCCGGGTGGCAGCAAGCCGGAGCCGCGCGATTACGCCGAGCTGCTGGAGTCCATCAGCGATCGTCCTGACGCAGAAATGCTGCAAACCATGCTGCTGCGCTCCATGAAGCAGGCGATTTACGATCCGGAAAACCGCGGTCACTTTGGCCTGGCGCTGCAGTCCTACGCGCACTTCACCTCGCCTATCCGCCGTTACCCGGATCTCTCCCTGCACCGCGCGATTAAGTATTTGCTGGCGCAAGAGCAGGGCCACAAAGGCAACACCACCGAAACCGGCGGGTATCACTATTCGATGGAAGAGGTGCTGCAGCTGGGCCAGCACTGCTCCATGACCGAGCGTCGCGCCGATGAAGCGACCCGCGAAGTCTCCGACTGGCTGAAATGCGACTTTATGCTGGATCAGGTTGGGAACGTCTTTAAAGGCGTGATCGCCAGCGTGACCGGATTTGGTTTCTTCGTGCGTCTGGACGAGCTGTTTATCGACGGCCTGGTGCATGTCTCCAGCCTGGATAACGACTACTACCGCTTCGACCAGGTCGGGCAGCGCCTGATTGGCGAATCCGGCGGCCAGACCTACCGCCTGGGCGACCGCGTGGAAGTGAAGGTTGAAGCCGTGAACATGGACGAGCGTAAAATCGACTTCAGCCTGATCTCCAGCGAGCGCGCCCCGCGTAACGTCGGCAAAACCGAGCGTGAGAAAGCGAAAAAAGGCGGTAACGGTAAACCGGGCGGCGGTAAACGTCGTCAGGCGGGCAAGAAGGTAAACTTCGAGCCGGACAGCGCCTTCCGCGGCGAGAAGAAGAAAAAGCCGAAGGCCGAGAAGAAAGAGGCGCGTTCAGCGAAAAAACCTTCCGCTAAAACGCAAAAGATAGCCGCCGCGACCAAAGCGAAGCGTGCTGCAAAGAAACAGCAGGCGGAGTAAATTCTCCCCTCATCCTGACCCTCTCCCCCGCGGGGAGAGGGAAAAGTACAGTCATAACGAGAACCATCAATGAGTGAAATGATTTACGGCATCCACGCGGTGCAGGCCCTGCTGGAGCGCGCACCTGAGCGTTTTCAGGAAGTGTTTATTCTGAAAGGACGTGAAGATAAACGTCTGATGCCGCTGATCCACGCGCTGGAAGCGCAGGGCGTGGTGATCCAGCTGGCAAACCGCCAGTTCCTGGATGAGAAAAGTGAGGGCGCGGTACACCAGGGCATCATCGCTCGCGTGAAGCCGGGCCGTCAGTATCAGGAAAACGATCTGCCGGATCTGATCGCCGAACTGGATAATCCGTTCTTCCTGATCCTGGACGGCGTCACCGATCCGCATAACCTGGGCGCCTGCCTGCGCAGCGCCGATGCCGCTGGCGTCCATGCGGTGATCGTGCCGAAAGATCGCTCCGCGCAGCTGAACGCAACGGCCAAGAAAGTGGCCTGCGGCGCAGCGGAAAACGTGCCGCTGATCCGCGTGACCAACCTGGCGCGCACCATGCGTCTGCTGCAGGAAGAGAACATCTGGATCGTCGGGACGGCGGGTGAAGCGGATCACACCCTTTACCAGAGCAAAATGACCGGCCGCCTGGCGCTGGTGATGGGGGCGGAAGGTGAAGGTATGCGCCGCCTGACGCGCGAGCACTGCGACGAGCTGATTAGCATCCCGATGGCGGGCAGCGTGTCGTCCCTGAACGTGTCGGTCGCAACGGGTATCTGCCTGTTTGAAGCGGTGCGTCAGCGCGGAGAATAAACAGCAAGGCCGTCCAAAGGACGGCCTTTAGTGTTTTCTCCCTCTCCCCGTGGGAGAGGGCCGGGGTGAGGGCACCAGACGGTGACAAACTCACTCCTCTAACGACCGCAAATGGTCATCCTTTCTGAGCGTCATCAGCGCCACAATACTCACCGCCGCCGTTGCCATCACGTAGTACGCCGGAATATCCAGATTGCCTGTCTCTTTAATCAGCCCGGTGATAATCAGCCCCGCACAGCCCGAGAAAATCGCGTTCGACAACGAATAGGCCAGCCCAAGACCGGTGTAACGCACGCGGGTCGGGAACATTTCGGACAGCATCGCCGGGCCCGGCCCTGCCAGCATTCCCACCAGGCCGCCCGCGATCAGCACGACCATCGCCTTAATCGCCAGCGTGCTGGACTCGGCCTGCAATATTTTAAGCAGCGGCAGGGCGAGGATCAGCAGCAGCCCGGTGGCGATAAGCATCACGGTGCGGCGGCCCAGCCTGTCGCTCAGCATCCCGGACGGAATGATCGTCAGCGCAAACCCGATGTTGGAAATCACCGCAATCAGCAGCGCCTGGTTGAACCCGGTGTGCAGCGCCGACTGCAGATAGGTCGGCATAATCACCAGATAGGTATACCCCGCAGCGGACCACGCCATGACTCGCCCGATCCCCATCACGATGGCTTTTAGCGTGGCAGCCGTTTGCGCCTGCGCCACGACGGGCTTTTCCTGCTGATGCACAAAGCTCGGCGTCTCTTCCATGCTGACGCGCAGCCAGAGGGCCACCACGCCCATCGGCAGGGCCAGGAAGAAGGGGATTCGCCAGCCCCAGTCGTGCAGCGCTTCGGGCGTGAGCAGGGCGGAGAGCAGCGCCACGATGCCCGCGCCCGCTAACAGCCCCAGCGCCACGGTAAAGGATTGCCAGGCACCGTACAGGCCGCGCTTGCCGCGCGGGGCAAATTCGGTCATCAGCGAGACGGCCCCGCCGTATTCCCCGCCCGCGAACAGCCCCTGCAATATGCGCAGCAGCGTGATAATCAGCGGGGCGGCAATCCCGATGCTGGCATACACCGGCACAACGCCGATGGCGGCGGTGGCGAGCGTCATCAGCACCAGCACGACGATCAGCGTGGGCTTACGGCCAATTTTGTCCCCGATGCGGCCAAACACCACCGCCCCCAGAGGGCGAAAGAAAAAGGCAATCGCAAACGACGCATAGGTGAGGATCAGGCTGGTCAGCCCCGCTTCCCCTTCAAGCTGGAAGAAATTCTTCGCAATCACGGTTGCCAGAAAACCGTAGACCGCGAATTCATACCATTCGATGAAATTCCCGATAGAGCCCGCGATGAGCGCGCGTTTGTGTGCGTCCGGTGCCACGGCTGTAGGTTGCATAGCGATCCTCACTGAAAGTGTTTGAATAAATTATTCAACAAATAATCGCGGGTGAAATAGTTTATTCTTATGTTCTGTGAGCTAATTCACGAATGATTTCAGCGGGATCGCCAGCGTGTGACCCCACTCCCATGCAGCGCCTCCGCACCCTGTCCATACTTACCTTCATTGCCATTGAAGGAGGGACACACCATGCGCTGGCACACGCATACCGTTTTTAATCAGCCTGCACCGCTCACTAACAGCAATCTTTTCCTCTCTGACTGCGCGCTGCGCGACGCCGTGAGCCGCGAAGGCGCCGAGTGGGATATGGAGCTTCTCGCCAGCATCGGGCAGCAGCTGGGTACGGCGGAATCGCTGGAGCTGGGCAGGCTGGCGAACGTTAATCCCCCGGAGCTGCTGCGCTACGACGCCACCGGCGAGCGCCTCGATGACGTGCGTTTTCACCCGGCGTGGCACCTGTTAATGCAGGGGCTATGCGCCAACCGGGTCCACAATCTGGCGTGGGAGGAGGAGGCGCGCAAAGGATCGTTTGTGGCCCGAGCCGCCCGTTTTATCCTCCATTCGCAGGTCGAAGCCGGAACCCTGTGCCCGGTGACCATGACCTTTGCCGCCACGCCGCTGCTGCAGCAGTCGCTTCCGAAAGCGTTTCAGGACTGGCTCACGCCGCTGATGAGCGATCGCTACGATCCGCATCTTGCGCCGGGCGGGCAAAAGCGCGGGCTGCTGATCGGCATGGGGATGACCGAAAAACAGGGCGGCTCCGACGTGCTAAGCAATACCACCCGGGCGGAAAAATGCGATGACGGCAGCTATCGGCTGGTGGGCCACAAGTGGTTTTTCTCGGTGCCGCAAAGCGATGCGCATCTGGTGCTGGCGCAGGCGAAAGGAGGGCTCTCCTGCTTCTTCGTGCCGCGCTTTTTGCCCGACGGGCTGCGCAACGGCGTGCGCCTGGAGCGGCTGAAAGATAAGCTCGGCAACCGCTCGAACGCCAGCAGCGAAGCGGAGTTTCTCGACGCCAGCGGCTGGCTGCTGGGCGAAGAGGGGGAAGGCGTCCGGCAAATCCTCAAAATGGGCGGCCTGACGCGCTTCGACTGCGCGCTGGGCAGCCACGGGCTGATGCGCCGGGCGCTATCCGTGGCGCTTTATCATGCCCATCAGCGGCAAACGTTCGGCAAAAACCTTATCGATCAGCCGCTCATGCGCGACGTTTTGAGCCGTATGGCGCTGGTGCTGGAGGGGCAAACCGCGCTGCTGTTTCGTCTTGCGCGCGCCTGGGATAAGCGTGAAGACGCGCAGGAAGCGGCCTGGGCCCGGCTTTTCACCCCGGCGGCGAAGTACAGCGTCTGTAAAGCCGGCATCCCGTTTGTGGCGGAGGCGATGGAGGTGCTCGGCGGCACCGGCTATTGCGAAGAGAGCGAACTCCCGCGGCTGTACCGGGAAATGCCGGTGAACAGCATCTGGGAAGGCTCCGGGAATATCATGTGCCTGGACGTGCTGCGGGTGCTGATGAAACAGCCGGGGATTCTCGAGCTGTTAAGTGACGATTTTGCCCAGGTGAAGGGGCAGGACAGGCATTTCGACCGCAGCTGGCGCCAGCTTCAGCAAAAGCTGCGTAGGCCCCAGGAGGCGCAGGGCAGGGAGATTACGCATCAGCTCTTTTTACTGGGCGCTGGCGGGCAAATGCTGCGACACGCCTCGCCGCCGGTGGCGCAGGCGTGGTGTCGCATGATGCTGGATGCCCGCGGCGGGTCGCTTATCAGCGAGCAGGTGCAAAACGACCTGCTGCTGCGCGCCACGGGCAGAGTGGGCTAGCCTTTCAGCTGGAACAGGCTGACCAGTTGCGTGAGGTGGGAGCCCTTCTCGCGCAGCGTTTGCGCCGTTTGTTCGCTGCGGGAAACCCGGTCGGCGTTGATGTGCGATGCTTCGCCGATGTGCGTCATGGCGAGGTTAACCTGGTGAATACCCGCCGATTGCTCGTGCGAGGCGTGGTTAATCTCGGTGACCAGCTGGCTGATGTTATCGATGTGAACGATGATGTCGTTCATCGCCAGCCGCGTTTGCTCTGACAGCGCGTGGCCTTCGCTGACTTTATTGAGCGTATCGCCTATCAGCTGCTCAATCTCTTTCACCGCATTGGCGCTGCGTGCCGCCAGGGCGCGAACTTCCTGAGCCACTACCGCAAAGCCTTTGCCATGCTCCCCTGCGCGCGCCGCCTCAACCGCGGCGTTCAGCGCCAGGATGTTGGTCTGGAAGGCAATCGACTCAATCACCCGGGTGATGTCTTCGATACGTTTCGAGGCATCGCGGATATCGTCCATCGTGGCGACCGCGTGGGTCACCGTTTTACCGCCCTGATGCACCGCGCGGGACGTTTCCCCAACAAGCTGCTGCGTTTGCGCCATGTTCGCCGCGTTTTGCTGCACGGTGGCGGCCAGCTGCTCCATGCTGGCGGAGGTCTCCTCCACGCTGCTGGCCTGCTTGTTGATCTGCTCGGAGATCTCCCCGCTGTCCGATGCCAGCGCGTTAGTGCCCATGTGGATCTCGCCTGCGGCCTCGCGCACCTGGCGAACGATTTTCTGCAATCCGCCGCCGATGCCGTTGATCGCGACGATCAGCTGACCGACCTCATCCTGGCGCGTGACGGGCAGGTTGGCGCGAAGATCGCCGTCGGCATACTGGCGCGCGAGATGGATAACGTCGCGCAGCGGGCGGGTCAGCATCCGGCGAATGATAAAGACAAACAGGCCCGCGAAGAGCGCCGAAAGCGCTAACCCGGCCAGCAGGAAGCGGTCGCGCAGCGTGTTGATGCTGGACAGCAGCACCGATTTATCCACTTCGCCGACGATGGTCCAGTTCCAGCCCGGCAGCGGCGTCCAGGCCATTTTCAGCGTGCGGCCGTCGTCGCTGACGCGCTCCAGCGTGCCGGATTTATCGCTCAGCAGCTGCTGCTGAACGGCGTTATCCCACTTCGGCAGCTGCCCCTCTTCGCGGGTGTGGAACAGGTACTGCCCGCGCGTTTTGCCATTGCTGCGATCCAGCACGAAGAAATGGCCGCTCTCGCCCAGGCGGCGGTTAAGGATTTTCTCGCGCATCACGTTCCAGGAGTGGGTGATATCGACGCCGACAAAGACGATCGCGATGACCTGGCCCTCGCTATTTTTCACCGGCTGATACTGGGTGATGTAGCGTTTGCCAAACAGCAGCGCCAGGCCGCGGTAAACCTCGCCGTTGCTCACGGCGGCGAAGGCCGGGCTTGCAGCATCCAGCACGGTGCCCATCGCGCGGTCGCCGTTCTCTTTGCGCAGCGAGGTGGCCACGCGAATAAAGTCGTTCCCGCTGCGAACAAACAGGGTCGAGATCGCCCCCGTGCGGCTCAGGAAGTCGTCAGAGAAGGTGTTGTTTTCATGAAGCTCGCTGTCGCCGCCTTTCAACAGCGGGACATTCATACCGTTAATGGTACGGCTCTGGCTGGTATCGATATTAAGAGGCTGCGGCAGGAAGGTGCTGAACAGTCTGGTGTAGCTTTCAACCTCTTCGCTCAGGCTGGTGTTAAACATCTGCACCATATCGACCATCCCGGAGGACTGGTTATGCAGATCTTCCACCGCCAGAGATTCCAGCTGCTGGCTGGTTTTATGGCTCAGCAAAAACGTGAAGAACAGAAAAAGCATTGCGACACTGACGCCGGTAAGCAGCGATAGCTTAGTGCCCAGACCCGCACGGCGAAAAGAATTGATCATAAATTGCTCATTATTGAAAAGGTATGGCTCTTCAACGGCAGGGCGGGGATAACATTTATCAAATTAATGTAACAAAATATTATTTAATTGTTTTTGAGAGGTTTGTTTTGAGATAAAAGATTTGCAAAAAATAAAAGCCACTAAAACTGAGTGGCTTTTATCATGGACAATTAAGCATAGAGAATGGCCTGTACCCGCCACTGATCGACATGGTTATCTTCCTGCATTTGGATGATGCGATACCAGGAAGCGCCCTGTTCATCTGCTTTTAATGCAACTACACGTTCAACGTCCTGCGGGCTCCCCGAAATATTATTGACGGAGATCTGGCCGATTTCATTCAGGCCCGTCACACAATCAGCGCTGGCAAATTCAGCTGACTGAGCGGTCGTGCTTACAAGGCCTGCAGAAAGCAACAGAGAGGTCAAAGCAAGGGTTCGTTTCATCGTCAGCTCCATTTCACATGTCTCCGGTATCCGCCGGGCAATCCTTCGCAAATAAACTCACTTCCATTGGTGCGGGCATGGAGTTTATTGTGGACAGGAAAATGTCTATGGACGCAAAGCAGTGTAAATGTCGTTCAAATGATGACCATTACTTACGGTACAAAATCGCCTGTGAATACCACTGTCCCGTAATGATGGTTTCATCCACCATAATGATGACGTAATAATCTGCTTTTGCTGCGGCGGCCTGCGCTCTGATGGCGTCCTGGGCATCATCCGGGGAACCGCGAACCATCGCGGAGATCGTTCCCATTCGCTGTAATCCTTCCGTCTGATTACGACGAATTTCCTGCGGACGATCGGTAGCCGGGGGAGCGGGTTGCGGCGTGCCTTGCAACGCGCTACAGCCACAGAGCAGTGATACCAGCAATAAAGCAGCAAACCTGCGCATAACCATATCTCGTTTCCTGATAGCCATAGTGTAGTTGTCTGTAAATTTAGTTTTGGGGGAATGTTCCCGAAGTGTTATCTGGGGCGTATATTTCGAATGAAAATATCGTGAAAGCGTAACCCAGTTCTCAACATTATGAATCATTCATTTGCACAGGATCGACAATGATTGAACTTCAAACGCAGCGCCTCGGCGAGCACGAAATTCTCCACGCATTTCCGGCGGGAAAAGGCGACCAGCCGTTGCCCGTTGTGGTTTTTTATCATGGGTTTACCTCCTCTAAGTTGGTTTACAGCTACTTTGCCGTGGCGCTTGCGCAGGCCGGCTTTCGCGTAGTGATGCCGGATGCGCCCGATCACGGCGCGCGCTTCACGGGTAACGAGCAGGCGCGGCTCGGGCAGTTCTGGCAGATTCTGCGCGGCAGCCTGGTGGAGTTCGCCGCGCTGCGCGATGCGTTGTATCAGGCCGGGCTGGTGGCCGACAACCGCCTGGCGGTGGCCGGGGCGTCGATGGGAGGCATGACGGCGCTGGGGATAATGACGCGCCATCCGGAGGTCAAATCCGTGGCCTGTCTGATGGGCTCGGGGTACTTCACTTCGCTGGCGCAGACGCTGTTTCCCCCGCAGGATGATGCAGAAGCCGTAATCGCCTCGCTGGCGGAGTGGGAAGTGAGCTACGCGCTGCCAAACCTGGCAAACAGGCCTCTGTTCCTGTGGCACGGCGAAGCCGACGACGTTGTGCCTGCGGGGGAAACCTTCCGCCTGCAGCAGGCGCTGATCCGCGAAGGGTTAGATAAAAACCTCACCTGCCTGTGGGAAGCCGGTGTACGCCATCGGATCACGCCAGCGGCGCTGGATGCAACGGTGGCGTTTTTCCGCCAACACCTTTAAACGCGCAGAACGGTGACGCCCTGATCTTCCAGCTTCTGGAGGATCACGGGGTCGGCGCTTTTGCCGGTGATAACCATCGAGATTTGCTCCGCACGGCTGAACAGCATCCCGGCGCGCTCGCCGACTTTGCTGCTGTCGACCAGCACCACGAGCTTGCCCACCACGTTCAGCATGTTCTGTTCGGCCATCGCCGTCAGCATATCGGTTTTATACAGGCCGTCGGCGGTCAGGCCTTTGCCGCTGGTGAACATCCAGTGCCCGGCATAAAGGGTATTTTCACTGTCCTGCGGGCTTAAGGTAATGGACTGGCTCTTATTGTACTGCCCGCCCATGATCACCACGCTTTCGTGTTCCTGATCGATAAGGTAGTTCGCCAGCGGCAGGTAGTTGGTAATGATCTGCACCGGCTTTCCGCACATCTCACGACCCAGCAGAAACGCGGTAGAGCCGCAGTTGATGACCACGCTCTCGCCCGGGTTCACCAGCTGCGATGCGGCTCTGGCGATGCGGACTTTCTCATCGTGATTCTGCGCCTGATGGATATTCATCGGCGTCCAGCGTGGACGCTGCTGGCTAATGGCTTCCGCGCCATTGCGGACTTTTTTGAGCTTTCCGCTTTCATCCAGTTTATTGATATCACGCCGCGCGGTTGCCGGGGAAATCCCTAAGCGCTCAATCACTTGTTCGACGGTGACAAACCCTGTTTGCGCCAGTAGTTCCAGTAAAATTTGATGCCGTTGCGCTTCCGTCATGAGCTATTCCGATGAGAATTGATTTTTAAAGATGATATTTGAAATAGCCTGAAATTACTAAGCAAAATATAAAATCGCCAGACACGCGGGTCTGGCGATGGTCGTGCAATTACAGGAACGATTTGAACGGCAGATCGGGTTCAATGGTGAAGCAATCATCAAAACCGCGTGGATAGTGGTATTCAAGATTGTCTTTATCCAGCGGCCAGGTGAACTTGCCGCCAACCTGCCAGATGAACGGCTTGAAGCCATACTTCAGGCGGTCTTTCTTCATCTCCCACAGCACGCGAATCTCCTGCGGATCGGCCTGGAAGTTTGACCAGATATCGTGGTGGAACGGAATCACCACTTTGGTGTTCAGCGCTTCCGCCATGCGCAGCATGTCGGCGCTGGTCATTTTGTCCGTGATACCGCGCGGGTTTTCACCGTATGAACCCAGCGCAACGTCGATCTGATGCTCGTTACCGTGCTTCGCGTAGTAGTTGGAATAGTGGGAATCACCGCTGTGATAGAGCGAACCGCCAGGGGTTTTGAACAGGTAGTTCACCGCACGCTCGTCCATGCCGTCAGGCAGCACGCCTGCCGCTTTCTGATCCGCCGGGAGAGTGATCAGCGCGGTACGGTCAAATGCATCAAGAGCATGAATTTCAACGTCTTTAATTTTTACCACATCGCCTGGTTTCATGACGATGCAGCGCTCTTTCGGTACGCCCCAGCCGATCCACAGATCGACGCAGGTCTGCGGCCCGATGAACGGCACGTCGTCAGCGCAGTTCTGCATGACCGCTGCCGCCACGTTCACGTCGATGTGATCGTTGTGATCGTGGGTAGAAAGCACCGCGTCGATCTGGCGAATGGCGAACGGATCGAGCACAAACGGCGTGGTACGCAGGTTTGGCTGAAGCTTTTCCACGCCCGCCATGCGCTGCATCTGGTGGCCTTTTTTCATCAGCGGGTTGCCGTGGCTCTGTTTGCCCGTGCCGCACCAGAAATCGACGCAAATGTTGGCGCCGCCCTCTGATTTCAGCCAGATACCGGTACAGCCAAGCCACCACATGGCGAATGTGCCCGGCGCAACCTGTTCCTGTTCAATCTCTTCATTCAGCCAGCTGCCCCACTCAGGGAAGGTGCTCAGAATCCATGATTCGCGGGTGATGGTTTTCACTTTACTCATCGTCGTACTCCCTCTAAAAAATCAAATGTAATCACATGGTGACATGTTGTGATTTATGTTGTCACCATTAAATCAACATTGCAATGCTGTTTTTTCGCTTTGATTTGCCAGGTGGACGCAGGATGGGTTTGATGTATGCGTACACAGATAAAGCCTGTAAATGATTAATTGTATGAATTTAAAGAAATAATGTTGGCGATTTGTATCTAAATGAAAATCACTATTAAGTATGGGGAAATAATTTGCGTGATGGCTCACAAATAATCAAATGCAATCTTGTGGTGATTATTTGTGATTACTAGAGTGATGACACCAACCGCACGGGGGTTACCTCGTGTATCCACTTTCTGGAGAGTGTTATGGAAATTCTCTACAGCGTCTTTACCGTCTTCTTTAACCAGGTAATGACAAATGCTCCGCTCTTGCTGGGTATCGTGACGTGTCTGGGCTATATCCTGTTACGTAAAAGCGTGAGTGTGATAATTAAAGGCACGATTAAAACTATTATAGGTTTCATGCTGTTACAGGCGGGGTCTGGCATTCTGACCGGCACGTTCAAGCCTGTCGTTGCCAAAATGTCGGAAGTGTACGGCATCAACGGCGCCATCTCTGACACCTACGCCTCCATGATGGCCACTATCGACCGCATGGGTGATGCCTACAGCTGGGTCGGGTATGCCGTTCTGCTCGCCCTGGCGCTCAACATTATTTACGTTCTGCTGCGCCGTATCACCGGTATCCGCACCATCATGCTCACCGGTCATATCATGTTCCAGCAGGCCGGGCTGATTGCGGTTTCCCTCTTTATCTTCGGTTATCCGATGTGGACGACCATTATCTGCACGGCGATTCTGGTGTCGCTCTATTGGGGCATTACCTCCAATATGATGTACAAGCCGACCCAGGAAGTGACCGACGGCTGCGGTTTCTCCATCGGTCACCAGCAGCAGTTTGCCTCCTGGATTGCCTATAAAGTCGCCCCGTTCCTAGGTAAAAAAGAAGAGAGCGTTGAAGATCTCAAGCTGCCGGGCTGGCTGAACATCTTCCATGACAACATTGTCTCTACCGCGATTGTCATGACCATCTTCTTCGGTGCCATCCTGCTCTCCTTCGGTATCGACGTGGTTCAGGCGATGGCGGGTAAAACCCACTGGACTATCTACATCCTGCAAACCGGCTTCTCGTTCGCCGTGGCGATTTTCATCATCACTCAGGGCGTGCGTATGTTCGTGGCCGAGCTGTCCGAAGCCTTCAACGGTATCTCCCAGCGATTAATTCCGGGTGCGGTGCTGGCAATCGACTGTGCGGCTATCTATAGCTTTGCGCCAAACGCCGTGGTGTGGGGCTTTATGTGGGGCACCATCGGTCAGCTGATTGCCGTCGGCATCCTGGTCGGCTGCGGCTCCTCCATTCTTATCATCCCTGGCTTCATCCCGATGTTCTTCTCTAACGCCACCATTGGCGTATTCGCTAACCACTTTGGCGGCTGGCGAGCAGCGCTCAAGATTTGTCTGGTGATGGGCATGGTTGAAATCTTCGGCTGCGTATGGGCCGTCAAGCTGACCGGCATGAGCGCCTGGATGGGCATGGCTGACTGGTCAATTCTGGCACCGCCGATGATGCAAGGTTTCTTCTCTGTCGGGCTGATCTCAATGGCCGTCATCATCCTGATTGCTCTGGCTTATATGTTCTTCGCTGGTCGCTCGCTGCGGGCTGAAGAAGATGCGGAAAAACAAACAGCAGAAGTGTCTGCTCACTAAGGAGTTTCGATTATGACCGTACGTATCCTGGCTGTGTGTGGCAATGGGCAAGGTAGCTCCATGATCATGAAGATGAAAGTGGACCAGTTTTTAACCCAGTCAAACATCGACCACACGGTGAACAGCTGCGCGGTGGGGGAATACAAAAGTGAACTGAACGGCGCGGACATCATCATCGCCTCTACCCATATCGCCGGTGAAATTACCGTATCAGGCAACAAACACGTCGTGGGCGTGCGCAATATGCTGTCGCCTGCCGATTTCGGTCCAAAGCTGCTGGAAGTGATCAAAGCGCACTTCCCACAAGACGTGAAGTAAGGACGGCACATGAAACTACGTGATTCTCTGGTCGAGAATAATTCGATTCTGCTGCAGGCCGAGGCCAGCACCTGGCAGGAAGCGGTAAAGCTGAGCGTTGACCTGCTGGTTAAGGCTGACGTGGTTGAGCCGCGCTACTACCAGGCCATCCTCGATGGCGTGGCGGAACATGGTCCTTACTTTGTGATTGCGCCAGGGCTGGCGATGCCGCATGGCCGCCCGGAAGAGGGCGTTAAGAAAACGGGATTCGCGCTGGTGACGCTCAAAGAGCCGCTGGTGTTCAACCACGAAGATAACGACCCGGTCGATATTCTGATCACCATGGCTGCCGTCGACGCCAATACCCACCAGGAAGTGGGCATCATGCAGATCGTGAATCTGTTTGATGACGAAGCCAATTTCGACCGTTTACGCGCCTGCCGTACCGAGCAGGAAGTGCTGGATTTAATTGATAACGCCACTGCGGCGGCTGTTTAAGAGGAATTTCAAATGTCATTACCCATGTTGCAGGTTGCGCTGGATAACCAATCAATGTCTTCTGCCTATGAAACCACGCGCCTGATTGCTGATGAAGTGGACATTATTGAAGTGGGCACCATTCTTTGCGTTGCCGAAGGCGTTCGCGCCGTTCGCGACCTGAAAGCGCTGTATCCGCACAAAATCGTGCTGGCCGACGCCAAAATTGCCGACGCCGGGAAAATCCTCTCTCGCATGTGCTTTGAAGCCAACGCGGACTGGGTCACCGTGATCTGCTGTGCGGATATCAACACCACCAAAGGCGCGCTGGATGTGGCGAAAGAGTTCAACGGCGACGTGCAGATTGAGCTGACCGGTTTCTGGACCTGGGAGCAGGCGCAAGAGTGGCGCGATGCGGGCATTCAGCAGGTGGTTTATCACCGCAGCCGCGATGCGCAGGCCGCAGGTGTGGCCTGGGGCGAGGCGGATATCAGCGCCATCAAACGTCTGGCGGATATGGGCTTCAAAGTGACCGTAACCGGTGGCCTGGCGCTGGAAGATTTGCCGCTGTTCAAAGGCATCCCTGTTCACGTCTTCATCGCCGGACGCAGCATCCGTGACGCGGCTTCTCCAGTAGAAGCAGCACGCCAGTTCAAACGCTCTATCGCTCAGCTGTGGGGCTAAGGAGTGGGTATGTTGTCGAAACAGGTCCCGCTTGGCATTTATGAAAAGGCGCTCCCCGCGGGGGAGTGCTGGTTAAAGCGCTTGCAGCTTGCGAAGCAGCTGGGCTTCGATTTTGTCGAGATGTCCGTCGATGAAACCGACGAACGCCTGTCCCGCCTGGACTGGAGCCGCGAGCAGCGTCTGGCGCTGGTAAGCGCAGTGGCTGAGACGGGCGTGCGCGTGCCTTCAATGTGCCTGAGCGCCCACCGCCGTTTCCCGCTGGGGAGCGAAGATGATGCGGTGCGCGCTCAGGGGCTGGAGATCATGCGCAAGGCGATTCAGTTTGCGCAGGACGTGGGGATCCGCGTTATCCAGCTGGCGGGCTACGATGTCTACTATCAGGAAGCCAACGACGAAACCCGCCGCCGCTTCCGCGATGGGCTGAAAGAGAGCGTGGAGATGGCCAGCCGTGCGCAGGTCACGCTGGCGATGGAGATCATGGACTATCCGCTCATGAACTCCATCAGCAAGGCGCTGGGTTACGCCCACTACCTGAACAACCCGTGGTTCCAGCTTTATCCTGATATCGGCAACCTGTCGGCATGGGATAACGATGTGCAGATGGAGCTACAGGCCGGGATGGGCCATATCGTCGCCGTGCATGTGAAGGATACGCGTCCTGGCGTGTTCAAAAATGTTCCGTTCGGCACCGGGGTGGTGGATTTCGAACGGTGCTTCCAGACCCTCAAGCAGGCTGGCTATTGCGGGCCCTGGCTGATTGAGATGTGGAGTGAAACGTCAGACGATCCGGCGGGCGAGGTGGCGAAGGCGCGAGACTGGGTGCGCGAACGCATGGTGCGGGCCGGTTTGCTGGAGGCTAAACATGAAGCAGCTTAAGCAGCAGGTTTATGAAGCCAACATGGATCTCCCGCGCTATGGCCTGGTGACGTTCACCTGGGGCAACGTCAGCGCTATCGATCGCGAGCAGGGACGGGTTGTCATCAAGCCCAGCGGAGTGGCTTACGACACCATGACGGCTGACGATATGGTTGTCGTGGATCTCGAGGGAAATGTCGTCGAGGGAAAATGGCGTCCATCTTCGGATACCGCGACCCATCTGGCGCTTTACCGGCGTTATCCGTCCCTCGGCGGCGTAGTGCATACCCACTCAACCCATGCCACGGCCTGGGCGCAGGCGGGGCTGTCGATTCCGGCGCTGGGCACCACTCACGCAGACTATTTCTTCGGTGATATTCCCTGCACGCGAGCGCTCACTCAGGCGGAAGTGGAAGGGCAGTACGAGCTCAACACCGGGCATGTGATCGTGGAAACGCTCGGTGAACGTGAACCGCTGCATACGCCAGGGATTGTGGTGTATCAGCACGGTCCGTTCTCCTGGGGAAAAGATGCCCACGACGCCGTACACAACGCGGTGGTGATGGAAGAGGTGGCGAGAATGGCGTGGATTGCCCGCGGCATTAACCCGCAGCTTCAGGGCATTGATGATTACCTGATGAACAAGCATTTCATGCGCAAGCATGGCCCGAACGCCTACTACGGGCAGAAGTGAAAAAGTGCTCTGGAATACCAAAATGTTGTAACCGGGGGTATTTCAGAGCCATCCAAAAAAATGCCCCCGGGCAGGGGGCAAATCAAACTATGGCTATTTGTCTTTGTTGGCTTTCCTGGTGCTAGCGTTAAAGCGTTACCGGTAGATATCCGCACTGGCGTGCATATTGCCGTTGCTGCCGGGCTCGCGCGTGAGCATCACGTGATAATAGGTCGCGCCCTGTGCATCGGTTTCTTCATTGAGTGCCTGATCTGCTTCACTTTCTGTGGCGAAATTATGATTGATGTAGATTACGCCCAAGCTTTGCACATCATCCATGTTTCTGGCCTGTCGGCCGTCTATTTTGATGGCTGCCATCGCGTTTGCACTAAGCAAAAGCGCAGCCAGTATGGCAATTGCGATTTTTTTCATGATATGCGCTCCACGACTGCGTGCTGTGTGACGGTTGATACTTCTCCTTCTGCCTTTGGATGGTCTCTGATTAAAGTGTAATCGCTTCTCTGATGGGGATTGGTGACCATTTCTGATGCTGTTGTTCAAAAAAACAACGCTTTCGAATGTGATTAATTTTAAATCATCCACTTAGTCCAGCTTTACGCTTTGTGCGAATTATTTGTGCAATCAGCTTGAGTTTCCAGGGGCGCGCAAGTATTATGACGCGTCAATTTTTCAGCCGACCTTTAACACGTTCCTTGCCTCCCCGGGCCTCGGCTGACCCAGACAGGAGGCTGAATAATCCGTAAGGAGCAATTCGATGCGTCATTACGAAATCGTTTTTATGGTCCATCCTGACCAGAGCGAACAGGTTCCGGGTATGATCGAGCGTTACTCTGCTGCCATCACTGGTGCAGAAGGTACGATCCACCGTCTGGAAGACTGGGGCCGCCGTCAGCTGGCTTACCCGATCAACAAACTGCACAAAGCACACTACGTTCTGATGAACGTTGAAGCTCCGCAGGAAGTGATCGATGAGCTGGAAACTACCTTCCGCTTCAACGATGCCGTTATCCGCAGCATGGTTATGCGTACCAAAAACGCAGTTACCGAAGCATCTCCGATGGTTAAAGCGAAAGACGAGCGCCGTGAGCGTCGCGATGATTTCGCAAACGAAACCGCAGATGATTCTGATGCTGGGGATTCTGAAGAGTAATTTCTGATGACCAACCGTCTGGTGTTGTCAGGCACAGTGTGCAGGACCCCCCTTCGAAAGGTCAGTCCATCAGGAATTCCGCATTGCCAGTTCGTGCTTGAGCATCGTTCTGTGCAAGAGGAAGCCGGGTTTCACCGGCAGGCGTGGTGCCAAATGCCCGTTATTATTAGCGGACACGAAAACCAGGCCATTACTCACAGTATAACGGTCGGTAGTGCAGTAATCGTTCAGGGGTTCATCTCTTGCCACAAGGCAAAGAACGGTCTGAGCAAAATGGTTCTGCATGCCGAGCAGATTGATTTGATAGATTCTGGAGACTAGCCATATGGCACGTTATTTCCGTCGTCGCAAGTTCTGCCGTTTCACCGCGGAAGGCGTTCAAGAGATCGACTATAAAGATATCGCAACGCTGAAAAACTACATCACCGAAAGCGGTAAGATTGTCCCAAGCCGTATCACCGGTACTCGTGCAAAATACCAGCGTCAGCTGGCTCGCGCTATCAAACGCGCTCGCTACCTGTCTCTGCTGCCGTACACTGATCGTCATCAGTAATCGGGCACGGTCCATTAATACGACTTTAAGAGGATAAGGTAATGCAAGTTATTCTGCTTGATAAAGTAGCAAACCTGGGCAGCCTGGGTGATCAGGTAAACGTTAAAGCGGGCTACGCTCGTAACTTCCTGGTTCCACAGGGTAAAGCTGTTCCAGCTACCAAGAAAAACGTAGAGTTTTTCGAAGCACGTCGCGCTGAACTGGAAGCCAAACTGGCTGACGTTCTGGCGGCTGCTAACGCTCGCGCTGAGTCAATCAACGCACTGGGTACCGTTACCATCGCTTCCAAATCTGGCGACGAAGGTAAACTGTTCGGTTCCATCGGTACTCGCGACATCGCTGACGCTGTAACTGCAGCTGGCGTGAACGTTGCTAAGAGCGAAGTTCGTCTGCCGAACGGCGTTCTGCGTACCACTGGTGAGCACGAAGTGGACTTCCAGGTTCACAGCGAAGTGTTCGCTAAACTGGTAGTTAACGTTGTAGCTGAGTAATTTTTTACTCTGCTCACGTCGAAGCGCCGGCCTTGTGCCGGCGTTTTGCTTTTTAGCGCGACCCCATTCCGCCTTTTCATCTTGTATGGTAGCTATTCCTGGCGCATTCTCAGATAATAAAATGAAACGCAATTTTATCTTTGAGATTTGCTATGGACACCCCCTTATCCGCACCGATTTTCGCCCGTAAAAACGTCGCTTATGCCTGCGCCACGCTGTGCTGCTTGCTGTGGGGTAGCTCTTACCCGGCAATCAAAAGCGGCTATGAGCTGTTTAATATTGCGACGGACGATATCCCCTCTAAAGTTGTCTTTGCCGGATACCGTTTTCTCTTCGCGGGCCTGCTCCTGCTGCTGTTCGCCCTTGCCCAGCGCAAGCCGATTGCCCGGCTAACGCCCGGACAGTTTGGCCAGCTCACGATCCTTGGCCTGACTCAGACCTCAATCCAGTACACCTTCTTTTATATCGGCCTGGCCTATACCACCGGCGTCAACGGCTCCATCATGAACGCCACCGGCACCTTCTTCAGCGTGCTGCTGGCGCACTTCATCTACCACAACGACAGGCTCAGCTATAACAAGGCGCTTGGCTGTATTCTCGGCTTTGGCGGGGTGATGCTGGTGAACTTCCACAGCGGGCTGAGCGAGTTCAGGTTCGTGTGGAACGGCGACGGCTTCGTGGTGCTGGCGGCCTTTATTCTCTCCGCCGCGACGCTTTACGGAAAACGCATCTCCCAGACCGTCGACCCGACGGTGATGACCGGATGGCAGCTTGCCATCGGCGGTGCGGTGCTGGTGGCGGGAGGCTACGGAACGGGCGGAACGCTGGAGGTTCACAGCCTGGCGGCGGTGGCGGTGCTCGGCTATCTGACCTTGCTCTCGTCCGTGGCCTTTGCGCTGTGGAGCGTGCTGCTGAAGGTGAACCGCGTCAGTATGATCGCGCCTTTCAACTTCGTGGTTCCCGTGGCGGGCACGGTGCTTTCCGCCATTTTCCTCGGCGAAAACATACTCGACGTGAAGTACGCGATTGCGCTGGTGCTGGTGTGTTCCGGGATTTGGTGGGTGAACAAGCGTAGCGCTTAGGCGTGATTGCCGGGCAGCGCTGGCGCTTGCCCGGCATGAAAACGTTAGCGAACCCGGATAAAGCTGCCGTCGGGCTGGCGGGTGAACAGCACCTGCTGGCCGTTCCCGGCGTCAATCGTCAGCCCGGTCACCACGCCGCTGGCGTTCTGGCGGATCTGTACCATCTGGCCGTTCTGCAAATTGCTGAGCGGTTTGCCCGCCCCTTCAACCTGCGCCATTGAGTAGACGTCGGTCGGCGGCAGATTATGGTCGCGGAACAGCTGTGCGAGAGTTTTGCCTGGTTCGACGCGATACGAACGCCATTGCTGCTCGATACCGGTCGGCTGCTGCGCCTGGGTCTGCTCAGGGGCGGCGGTCTGCTCCTGCGGCTGTTCGTCCTGAATCGGCTCAGGCTCCACCGGCGCGACCTGGCCCGGATCGTTTGTTGGTGCCACCAGCTGCGTCTGCATCGGCTGAGCGTCAGGCTGCGGCTGCGCCTGAGACTGGATATCCAGCTGGGCGTTGCGGGTAACCGGCTCGCTCACGCTATCATCGCCGCCGGAAGGAAGCAGGAAGCCAACGATCACCAGCAGCGCCGCGATAATGATGCCTCTGCGGTGCAAGGGCGGCAGCGGATCCATAATGCGAAAGTTATCTGGCGCGTGCCAGATTTTCACCAGGGTAGGTTTCAGTTCAAATCGCCCGGGCATGGCTGTCCTCCTGCTCCGCGTCTTTTTTATCCTGTCCTGAGAAGTGTAGTTTGCTAACTGCCTGACGGGCGTAACAAAGTGGCCTTCCGTGACACATATTTGGGAAAATTCCTGACTGACTCTATTGTTTCTGTTTCCCCGCAATTTGTCATCTTAACTTAAGACAAAGTTTTACCGGATGGGGTGTGACTGTTATGCTGCCCGCTACTTTAAATGTGATGGAAGGAAAACCCATGACCACCCCGACTTTTGACACTATCGAAGCGCAGGCAAGCTACGGTATCGGCTTGCAGGTAGGACAGCAACTGAGCGAATCCGGCCTGGAAGGTCTGTTACCGGAAGCACTGGTGGCGGGTATCGCTGACGCGCTGGAAGGCAAACAGCCTGCGGTTCCGGTAGACGTTGTTCACCGTGCGCTGCGTGAAATCCACGAACGTGCTGACGCGGTACGTCGCGCGCGCTTCGAAGAGATGGCGGCAGAAGGCGTTAAGTTCCTGGAAGAGAACCGCGAGCGCGAAGGCGTGAACAGCACCGAGTCCGGCCTGCAGTTCCGCGTGATCAACCAGGGCGATGGCCCAATCCCGGCGCGCACTGACCACGTTCGCGTTCACTACACCGGTAAGCTGATCGACGGCACCGTGTTCGACAGCTCCGTGGCGCGCGGCGAACCGGCTGAATTCCCGGTCAACGGCGTTATCGCAGGCTGGATCGAAGCGCTGACCCTGATGCCGGTTGGCTCTAAATGGGAACTGACTATCCCGCAGAACCTGGCCTACGGCGAGCGCGGCGCTGGTGCGTCCATCCCGCCATTCAGCACCCTGGTGTTTGAAGTCGAGCTGCTGGAAATCCTGTAATCGGCTTTGCTTATTTCCTCTCTCCGCCCGGGGAGAGGAAAATAGTGATAAAACCTATAGTTACGACGTAATCAACATTTTATCTTGCAAACGAAACTGTTGCGTGTATTTTTGTGAGCTGTTTCGCGCTGTATGAGTGATATGACACTCACTTTCAACATATTGTTAACATAATATCCAAATCATAGTATTCATCCCGCCGATTCTTACCTAATATCGATTAGCCCCTACAGGGGACAGTCATTCGTTGACGTATTTAAAGGCCAGAAGAGCCTTAACAACACAGACAGGCATAACAGGAAAATATCAAATGGTAGATCAGGTAAAAGTCGTTGCCGATGAAGAGGCACCGTCTGAACAGTCGCTACGGCGCAATCTCACAAACCGTCATATCCAGCTTATCGCCATCGGCGGTGCCATCGGCACCGGGCTGTTTATGGGGTCGGGTAAAACCATCAGTCTTGCCGGGCCGTCGATCATCTTCGTTTATATGATCATCGGCTTCATGCTGTTCTTCGTGATGCGCGCAATGGGTGAATTGCTGCTCTCGAATCTCGAATACAAATCCTTTAGCGACTTTGCCTCCGACCTTTTAGGGCCGTGGGCGGGTTATTTCACCGGCTGGACATACTGGTTCTGCTGGGTAGTGACGGGCATGGCCGACGTCGTGGCGATCACCGCCTACGCGCAGTTCTGGTTCCCCGGGCTGTCGGACTGGGTGGCTTCGCTGGCGGTGATTATCCTGCTGCTGAGCCTGAACCTCGCCACCGTGAAAATGTTCGGTGAGATGGAGTTTTGGTTCGCGATGATCAAAATCGTCGCCATCGTGGGGCTGATTGTTGTCGGCCTGGTGATGGTTCTGACCCACTTCCAGTCACCAACCGGCGTCCAGGCGTCCTTTACCCATCTGTGGAATGACGGCGGCTGGTTCCCGAAAGGCATCAGCGGGTTCTTTGCTGGCTTCCAGATCGCGGTGTTCGCGTTTGTGGGGATCGAGCTAGTGGGCACCACGGCGGCGGAAACCAAAGATCCGGAGAAGTCGCTGCCGCGCGCCATTAACTCCATTCCGGTGCGTATCATTATGTTCTACGTGTTCGCGCTGATTATCATTATGTCGGTGACGCCGTGGAGCTCGGTTGTACCAAGCAAGAGCCCGTTCGTTGAGCTGTTCGTCCTGGTAGGGCTGCCTGCAGCCGCAAGCCTGATTAACTTCGTGGTGCTGACCTCTGCCGCGTCCTCTGCCAACAGCGGCGTGTTCTCCACCAGCCGTATGCTGTTTGGTCTGGCGCAGGAAGGCGTGGCGCCGCGCGCGTTTGCCAAGCTGTCCAAGCGTGCCGTTCCGGCGAAAGGGCTGACCTTCTCCTGCATGTGCCTGCTGGGCGGCGTGGTGATGCTCTACGTTAACCCGAGCGTGATTGGCGCATTCACCATGATCACCACGGTGTCGGCGATCCTGTTCATGTTCGTCTGGACCATCATCCTGTGCTCGTACCTGGTGTACCGCAAACAGCGTCCGCACCTGCATGAGAAATCGATCTACAAGATGCCGCTGGGCAAGCTGATGTGCTGGGTGTGCATGGCGTTCTTCGCGTTCGTCATCGTGCTGCTGACGCTGGAAGATGATACCCGCCAGGCGCTGATCGTGACCCCGCTGTGGTTTATCGCGCTGGGTCTGGGCTGGCTGTTTATCGGTAAGAAACGTATGGCTGGCGTAAGGTAAAAGCAAAACGGCAACTTCGGTTGCCGTTTTTAGTTTTTGCCCCCTCTCCCCGTGGGAGAGGGCCGGGGTGAGGGCATCAGGCTTCGGTGGCCTTTTTATTCCCCCGCTAATGCCCGCGGAAAAAGAACGTTATTCTCCAGACTGATGTGTTCCATCAGATCGTCGATCAGTTCATTAATCCCGTTGTACATCGCTTTCCACGTCGTACAGGCTTCCGGCGGCGGCGTAACGTTGTGGGTGGTATGTTTGATGACGTCCAGCAGCTCGCCTGCGTCGTCGTGTTCGCTTTCCATCACGCTGATGGGCCCCATCGCCTGGCTGCCCATGCCCTGTTTGATCATCGGGAAGAGGATCTGCTCTTCTTTCATCATGTGGCTGGAGAGCTCTTCGTGCAGCATGGTCAGGTACTTCGCCAGACCGCGCGGAACGGAGGGTTTGTCGGCGTGAACGCGCTCAACCTTGGTCGCCTGTAAAATCAGCTCCGGCAGCTGTTCGCGGTGGCGGTCGTGGTAACGCACGATGATGTGGTCGATGATTTCCGCCAGCGCGGCGTTGCGCCAGTCTTTTTCAACCGGCTGCTCGGCAAGCTTAGCCAGCTCGGCCTCAATCGAGTCGACGTCCAGCGCTTTGCGGGAGGCCGCGCGCGCCAGCGTTTGCTTACCGCCGCAGCAGTAGTCCATGTCGTATTTACGAAACAGCGCAGACGCGCGGGGGATGGAGAGCGCCAGCTCGCCGAGGGGTTGGTCGCGGAAGGCCATAGCAGTTACCTCATCATCAAAAATATAAGATGCATTTTAAATGCATCTTTTCGGCGTGGCTATAACCCTTTAGGGGCACGGTTGAATATGTGAAAGAGATCACAAAATTTATTGCCCTTTAACGTGCTGAATGAATTCGAAAAATTACCGAAACAGAGGTTTTGAAACTGAAGAAAGCGTAAATAAGCCGGCCTGCCTGCCGATAGATACAGGTCAGACAATATCCTGCATATAAAAAAGGCAACGCATGTTTAAACGTATAAAAGTCATTACCCTTCTGGTCTCGGTGCTGCTGGTGCTCGGCATCATGCAGCTGATCTCCGCGGGCATTTTCATTAATGCGCTCAACAACGATAAAGACAATTTCACCGTGTCGCAGGTGTCGAGCCAGAACGTGGCGGAATTTACCGACGCGTGGATAAGCCTGAACCAGGCGCGAGTCACCCTCAACCGCGGCATGCTGCGCCTGCAAAGCAGCATGGCCTCGCAGATTAACGGCGGTCAGCTGAACGAGCTGGTTAATACCGCGAAAAACCTGCTGGCCGATGCCCAGGCCCATTACGATAAATACTACGCGCTGCCGGAAACCCCGGGGCTGGACGAGAAGCTGTCGAGCCGGCTGGAGGAGCAGTACCGCATCTATTCCGCGACCCTGACGCAAATGAACGTGCTGCTGGGCCAGGGCAACCTGGAAGATATGTTTAAGCAGAACGCCGAGCAGAAGCAGACCGCGATGCAAAAGGTGTATCGCGAGTGGCGCGAGGCGCAGGCCGCGCTGACCAATAAAGGTATCCAGGATAATGAAAGCGACTATAAGCGCATCCTGTGGATCCTTTCCGCGGTGATGATCCTCGTCGTGGCGGTGATTATCTCCAGCTGGATCGCGATGCGCCGCGTGCTGCTGCTGCCGCTGGAAGAGGTGATCAACCATATCCGCGCTATCGCGGCGGGGGATTTAACCCAGCCGATTCAGGCGCAGGGTAAAAACGAAATGGCGATCCTGGCGCGCAACGTACAGGAGATGCAAACCTCTCTGGCGAACACCGTCGGCGTGGTGCGCGAAGGTGCGGACACCATCTACACCGGCGCGGGTGAGATTTCCGCGGGCAGCAACGATCTCTCTTCCCGTACCGAGCAGCAGGCCGCTTCTCTGGAAGAGACCGCCGCCAGCATGGAACAGCTGACCGCCACCGTGAAGCAGAACGCCGATAACGCGCGTCAGGCTTCCCGTCTGGCGCTGGACGCCTCGTCCACCGCGAAGAAGGGCGGCAACGTGGTGGAGGGCGTGGTGCGCACGATGGACGAGATCGCCACCAGCTCCAGCAAGATTGCGCAGATCACCAACGTGATCGACGGCATTGCCTTCCAGACCAACATTCTGGCGCTGAACGCGGCGGTGGAAGCGGCGCGCGCGGGCGAGCAGGGCCGCGGTTTTGCGGTGGTGGCGGGTGAAGTGCGTACCCTTGCCCAGCGCAGCGCCCAGGCGGCGAAGGAGATCAAGGCGCTGATCGACGATTCCGGCGAGCGCGTGAGCGCGGGCTCTCAGCTGGTGAACGAGGCGGGCGCGACGATGGCGGAGATTGTGAATGCGGTGACCCGCGTGACCGACATCATGGGCGAGATCGCCTCGGCCTCCGACGAGCAGAGCCGCGGCATTGACCAGGTC
This sequence comes from Enterobacter soli, assembly GCF_964208575.1. Classification (GTDB taxonomy): domain Bacteria; phylum Pseudomonadota; class Gammaproteobacteria; order Enterobacterales; family Enterobacteriaceae; genus Enterobacter; species Enterobacter soli_A. The sequence goes on from NZ_CAXOFU010000017.1 coordinate 100,567, forward strand.
GGGCAGGCGGTGGCCGAGATGGATCGCGTGACGCAGCAAAACGCCTCGCTGGTGGAAGAGTCTGCCGCAGCGGCGGCGGCGCTGGAAGACCAGGCTGCGCGCCTGAACGAGGCGGTGGCGGTGTTTAAAATTACCCGTTACCAGGCGGTGAAGACCCCGGTCGCGAAGGCGTTCGTCCCCACGGCAAAACCGGCGGCGGCGATGTCGGAAGCGAACTGGGAAACCTTCTAAACCGCGCCCGGTGGCGGCTGCGCCTTACCGGGCCTACGGTCTTGTAGGCCCTGCAAGCGCAGCGCCGCCGGGCATTCTCACATCTCCGAAGCCGGAACCACGCTCGGTTTTTCCGGCTTCGCTCTCACCGCAATCACCACCCCCACTACCAGCAGCGCGATGCCGCAGGCCGTCAGCAGCGGCGGTACGCTCTGGCGAATCAGGAAGGTATACAGCAGCCCGGCCAGAGTTTCGAAGACGATCAGCGGTCCGAGGATCACCGTCGGCAGCTTCTGGCTGGCGATATTCCAGCACAGCGCCCCTACCCACGAGCACAGCACCGCGATAGCCACCATCAGCCCGACAAACAGCCACGGACGCGGGCCAAACGGCAGGGCGAATGCCGGCTGCTGTATGCCCAGCCACGCGCAGGCGCCCGCGTATCCCACCAGCGACACCGGCAGCGTCACCAGCGCCTGCGCCGTTGCCCACATCATCGGGTGTTTATCCGGGTTCTCCCGCAGCCAGCGGGCGTTGCGCAGGGCATACCACGCCCAGCACCCCACCGACACGCACGCCAGCACAATGCCCGTACCGTAACGCCACGGGTCGAAATCCACCGGGCCGTGGCTTAGCTCGGCAACGTTCACGCACGCCAGCCCAACGGCGATACACGCCAGCGCGGGGGCCATCTTCGACCACGCCAGCTTGCCGTCGCGGTGGCTGTAAAGCAGGTTGGCAAAGACCGGGATCACCACCGGGAGCGTGCCGATAATCATGGTCGACACCGGCGCGCCGGTACGCTGAATGGCGCTGGCGAGGCAGACGTAATAGATGAGATTGCCCATCATGGTCAGCGCCAGGGCGGTTCCCCAGTCCCTGCGGCTCAGCTGGCGCAAACGCGCCCGCCCGAGCCACGCCAGAGGAAGGGCAATCAGCCCGAGCGCCAGATAGCGCCCGGTGGACTGCAATATCGCCGGGTATTCCGGAACGATCAAAGGGCCGACAAAAATCAGCCCCCACATTAAGCCTGCAAGCAGGGCATACAACACGCCGCTAACCATCTTTCCATCCCTATTGATTCACTCTGCGTCCAGTGTAGGTGGGGAGAGGGCGGGCGTATTGTATGAGGTTGCGCATTAGCGCTTCGCCACCTGTTTCTGGTAGCGCACGGGGGTAATGCCGTAGCGGTGAGTAAAGGCGCGGGTCAGGTGGGACTGATCCGTCAGGCCGGTCGCCGCCGCCACCTCTGCGGCGGGCATGCCGTGGGTGAGAAAGGCTTTGGCGCGCCACAGGCGGATCGCCATCAGCATCTGGTGCGGGGTCACGTGAAAGTGGGCTTTAAACTGGCGCTGAAAATGATACGGGCTCAGCGACACCACGTTCGCCAGTTCGTCCAGGGTGACCGGGTGCATATAGTTGTCGTGCAGATAGTCGCGCACGCGCTCGAAGCGGTGCGCCCCTTCCCGAACCTCCGGCTCGTGACGGGCGAAGGGCTGGAACGTGTCGATAAGCTCCAGCAGCAGCCCTTTTTGCGCCAGCGGATCGTCCGTGTGCCACAGGCCGTAGATCAGCCGACCGATTTGCTGCGAGCGCAGCGGGTCGTGGCGCGTTACCTCGCTAAACCACCAGTGGCGAAGGCCGGTGACCTCTTCAAGCAGGGCGGGTTCGAGATAGACCATCCGGTAGCGCCAGCCGTCGTCGGTGGCGGACTCACCGGTGTGGATCTCGTCGGGATTCATGGTGACAACGGACTGTGCGGGGGCGAGGTGCTGCGTCCCGCGATAGCGAAAGCGCTCGGCACCGGTTTCTATCGTGCCAATGCCGAAGGCTTCATGGGTGTGAGGCTCAAAGGCGTAGTCTGAGATATGCGCATGATAAAGTTCGATGCCCGGCACCTGCGCCAGGTGGCGAAAGCGCGCGCTGTCTCTCTCATCAATGAACTGTTCCGGTACGCCTTGCACGGTGAGCCTCCTCGTGGGTCATCGCTTCATTATCAGAGATGACCCCGGGGGATGCCACAAAAAATAACCAATTTTTAACAATTACAGGATGGCGCTGACGCTCTGGGCAAGCGTTGTGGTCGGGCGACCGATCAGCGCGCTCAGCGTGCGGCTGTCGTCGAACAGACCGCCCTTCGCGGCGCCGGTGTCGGAGTCGGCCAGCATATCTGCCAGTCCGGCAGGCAGACCCACGCCCTTCAGCGCGGCGGCAAAGTCGGCTTCGCTCAGGTTCTGGTAGGTCACGTTTTTGCCGCTCTGCTTGCTCAGCTCGGCCGCCAGCTCGCTCAGCGTCCACGCGCTGTCGCCCGCCAGCTCGTACACCTTGCCTGCGTGACCGTCTTCGGAAATCACTTTCGCCGCGGCTGCCGCGTAGTCAGCGCGGGTCGCGGAGGCAATTTTGCCTTCTCCGGCGGCGCCAATAAACACGCCGTGCTCCAGCGCAGGCGGCGCGCTCGCCAGGTAGTTTTCGGTGTACCAGCCGTTGCGCAGCAGGGCGTAGGGCACGCCGGACTCGGCCAGCGCCTTCTCGGTGGCGACGTGCTCAACGTGCAGGCTGAGCGGGGAGGTATCCGCGTGCAGCAGGCTGGTGTAAGCGATGAATTTCACGCCCGCCGCTTTCGCCGCGTTAATGACGTTCTGGTGCTGCACGGCGCGCTGGCCCACTTCGCTGGACGAGATCAGCAGCAGTTTGTCCACGCCGTTCAGCGCCTGAGTGAATGCCGCCTGGTCGGTGTAGTCCGCCTGACGCACGACAATGCCCTGCTGGCTCAGCGCCGCGGCTTTTGCCGGGTTACGCACAATGGCGACGATCTTATCTGCCGCAACGGTTTTCAGCAGCTGTTCGATAACGAGTTGGCCAAGCTGGCCGGTGGCGCCGGTAATCGCGATCATGAGAGAACTCCTTCGTGTTTGTCTGGTGTTGTGGCACACTATCACCATCACTAACTTTTAGTAAGTACGTACAAAAAGGTAAGTATGAAAACGACCCCAACCCTGAGCGAACAGCTGCGTGACGGAAACCTGTTCGCCGAGCAGTGCCCGTCGCGCGAAGTGTTAAAGCACGTCACCAGCCGCTGGGGCGTGTTGATTCTGGTGGCGTTACGCGAGGGCACGCACCGTTTCAGCGATCTGCGCCGCAAGATGGGCGGAGTGAGCGAAAAAATGCTGGCCCAGTCGCTACAGGCGCTGGAGCAGGACGGATTTGTCGATCGCGTGTCGTATCCGGTGGTGCCGCCACACGTGGAGTATAGCCTGACGCCGTTGGGGTTTGAGGTGAGCGAGAAGGTGGCTGCGCTGGCGGACTGGATCGAGGTTCATACGCCGCAGGTGCTGGCGAATCGGGACGATAGGGCGGCGTAAATGCAGGTGCAATGCGGGCTGGTGCCCTCACCCTAACCCTCTCCCACAGGGAGAGGGGACCGATCGAGCGATGAGTGACTACAGCGATTTCATTGCCTGCATAAAAGATAATCTTA